>JAIXQD010000018.1 GCA_027485855.1 Rickettsiales bacterium
GTAATGCCCATTAACCCACAAACAGCTGGCAGAAAGAACGCTGGTGCATAGGCACCACGCCCACCAAGGGAGCAAGAAAAATTCCATAGGTTAAGCCTATGCCTGCAACTTGCTTTCGTCAATCTGCACCAAGTGGCGCGGCTTGGAAATGAGCAGGTAGAAACATGGCACCACAAATAATGTCATGAGTGTTCCAAAGCTCATCCCGCCCACGATAATCCAGCCAATGGCCTGACGACTTTCCGCGCCTGCACCCGTAGCAATTGCGAGTGGCAACGCACCAAGAATAGTGGCGGCGGTCGTCATCAGAATCGGGCGAAGGCGCAAGGTGGAGGCTTCAATAATCGCGTCCAACATGGCCGTGCCGCGCTCTTGAAGTTGGTTGGCAAATTCCACCATCAAAATCCCGTGTTTGCTGATGAGGCCGATGAGTGCCACCAAACCAATCTGGCTATAGACGTTTAGCGAGCCACCCGCGAAACGCATGGCCACCAACGCCCCCGTGAGTGCGAGTGGCACGCTGACCAGAATCACTGCTGGATCGCGGAAGCTTTCAAACTGCCCAGCGAGCACAAGGAAAATAAACCCAAGCGCAAGGCCAAAGAGCAAGCCCATACCGCCGCTGGATTCTTTATATTCGCGTGAGACGCCGCCGTAATCAAAGTTGGCTTCGGGCGCGACTTCTTTCATGGTTTTTTCCATAAACTCCAGCGCAAGGCCAAGAGGATATCCCGGCACGAGGTTGGCCTGAATGGTGGCGGCGCGGAGTTTATTGAAGCGGTTCAATTCGCGTGGCGCGACACTTTCTTCAAACGAGACCACGTTGGAAAGCGGCACCATCTGGCCAGATTTGGAGCGCACATAGATGTTGCTCAAATCATTGGGGCTGGTGCGGTCTTTGTCTTCGATTTTCACCACGACGTCATATTGCTGGCCGCTGCGTTTGAAGCGTGTGACCTCGCGCCCACCGAGCATAGTTTCCAGTGTACGTCCGACCTCGCTCACTTGAATGCCAAGGCTTGCGAGTTTGTCGCGGTTTACTTGCACGCGCACTTCGGGCTTGTTCAATTTCAAATCGCTGTCGGGCATAATAAAGACAGGGTTCGTGCGTAATTTGGCCATGACTTTGTCATTGATGGCGTTCAATTCTTCGTAGGTGCCGGTGGTTTGAATCACGAATTCAACGGGGCGACTAGTGCCACGCTGACCAAGCGAAGGCGGGTTGATGCCAAAAGCCAGCACGCCTGGAATGCCGAACAGTTGCGGGCTTACTTTACCCACAATATCCATGCTTTTCACATCGCGCTCATTCCATGGTTTCAGGCCAAGCACACCAAAGCTCTGGGTGATTTGCGGGAAGCCAATCGCCATGAAATTCCATGCCGCTTCAGGCTGGGATTGTAGAATTTTTTCCACCTGTTTGGCGTAGCCGTCGGAATATTGCACGGTGGAACCTTCGGGGGCGATGGTGACGGCAAAAACCACGCCACGATCTTCTGCAGGGGCAAGTTCGGATGGGCTGGAGAGGAACAAACCCGCCATGAGGATGACGAGCAAGCCAGCGCTGGCAAACACCCAGCGGCGTGCGGCAATGACGTTGCTGAGCATGCGGCGGTAGCCAGCTTCCATGCGATTGAGGAAGCGCTCTACTTTCCCTTTCCAGTGATTGGGACGCGATTCTTCGTGCTTTAACATGCGCGAGCACATCATGGGCGTGAGCGTGAGTGCGGTGATGCCTGATACCGCGACAGCAGCGGCGAGTGTGAGCGCAAATTCCACAAAGAGCTTGCCGGTACGCCCCGGGGTGAAGGCGATGGGAGCGAATACCGCGACCAAGGTCATGGTCATTGCTAATACGGCAAAGCTGATTTCTCGCGCAGATTTCACGGCGGCATGCAGGGAATCCATGCCATTTTCAATATGACGATAGGTGTTTTCAAGTACCACAATCGCGTCGTCCACCACTAGCCCGACCGCGATCACCATGGATAATAGCGTGAGGGTATTGATGGAGAAATTGAGCCAATACATGATGGCGAGCGTGCCGATGAGCGAGATAGGAATGGTGACGAGTGGAATGGTGGTGGCGCGGAAATTGCGCAGGAATAAATAGATCACCAACACCACCAGCAACACCGCTTCGGCAATGGTTTTGAACACGGATTTCAGCGACTGGTCGATGAAAACGGAAGAGTCATACGCTACTTGCAGCTTCATACCGTTTGGCAATAATGTGTCGAATTCTGGCAAGGCATTGCGGATGGCGTTTGAGATTTGCAGCGGGTTGGCGGTGGATTGTTTAATCACACCGAGCGCGATGGATTGTCTGTTATTAAAGCGAGTAATCTGACGCTCTTCTTGTGGGGCAAGCTCTACACGCGCCACGTCGCTCATCCGCACCAGATAATTTTGGTCGGTTTGTTTGATGATGATTTCGTTGAATTGTTCTGGGGTGTTGAGGTCGGTTTGGGTGAGTACGGTAAATTCCCGTTGCACGGATTCAATACGACCCGAAGGGATTTCCACATTCTGTGCACGCAGGGCATTTTCGACATCCAGCGTGGTGAGATTATACGCGGCCAAACGTTCGCGATTCAACCAGATACGCATGGAAAAACGGCGCTCACCAAAGATGCGCACGCTGGCCACGCCCGGAATGGTTTGGAGTTTATCTTTGACCACCAGATCCGCTTTTTCACTGGTTTCCATGGCGGAATGTTGGTCGGAACTGAGCGCGAGCCAGATAATCGGTTGCGCATCCGCTTCCACTTTGGCCACAATCGGCTCGTCGATTTCTTCTGGCAATGCTTGGCGCACACGCCCCACGCGGTCACGCACGTCGGCAGCGGCGGCATCTGGGTCGCGTTCAAGTTTGAAGCGCACCGTAA
>JAIXQD010000006.1 GCA_027485855.1 Rickettsiales bacterium
CACGCTCGTATGGAAATCTCAAAGCGCTGGAAACAAGAAGGATTCAGAGAGGAATCAAGATTAGTCAATCAAAAGCTAGGTAGCCGAAATCGTCCGCCTTTACGTAAAAAACAAATAAAGAAAGAAGAAGTGAACCAGATGAGCTTTGATCTTTAAAAAATCGCAAAATTATAAGTAGACTAGATAAACCAAAAAACGGCCCCTTTCGGCTTCGTTTTAACAATATCACGTGCAAAATTTAGGCGACCCAAGAAAACAAGCTATGCTGTTGTAATTTTTGTATTTTCTGCAATTATTTTTATTCATCTGTCATGTGACAAAGAAATATTACATTCGCTGGTTGGGATTTTTTGTAAATCTGCTAGTGAAAAGGCATGACTCATTCTTTTTCTCATATTGTCTGGGGTGACGTACCGCTTGCGCTGCACACAACGACTACTGAAGCAGTACAGGTTTCACCGTTAGTGCCCCAAAGCCCTGCGCTGGAAAATTGCGCACCAGAAAGCCTGCAAAGTGCTACGCTCTATGCGCCGCCTTCCACCATTGAGCGCCGCTATGTGTTTGCGTTGGCACTGCGTGCGCTGGCAGTGGGAGCGCCATTGGTTGCTATGGCCCCGAATGACAAAGGCGGCACACGCATGGCCAAAGAATTACGCGCGCTAGGGTGCGATGTGTATGATGAATCGCGCAGCCACCACCGCATTTGCCATACCAAACGCCCTGCGGACTTAATGGCAATTGAAGAAGCCTTAGCCGCAGGCGCACCACAACAACACCCCGCCCATGGCCTATGGACGCAAGCCGGAGTATTTGGATGGGACAAGGTGGATGTGGGCAGCGCCTTGCTATTAGAACATGTGCCAAGCTTTCAAGGCCATGGCGGTGATTTAGGCTGCGGCATTGGTGTGCTCAGCCGCAAAGCACTTGCATCAGACGCCGTGCAAAGCATTGCCCTGCTCGACATTGACCGTCGTGCGATTCACGCTGCCAAACAAAATATCACCGACCCACGCGCCAGTTTTATCTGGGCGGATATTCGCCACACATTGCCAAATCTGCAACCGCTTGATTTTGTGGTGATGAACCCACCTTTTCATGACACGGGCGTGGAAGACCAAAGCCTTGGCCAATATTTTATTAAACAAGCCGCTAGCTTGCTGAAAGATGGTGGGCAATGCTGGATGACCGCGAACCGCCATTTGCCGTATGAAGCGCCACTAAAAACGCTGTTTCGTAAAGTTGAGCGCGTGGCGGAAGCTAGCGGATTCAAAATTATTTTTGCCGAGAAATAAGATGAAGACTATACGCCTTGACCGATTGCTTGCGAATATGGGCTATGGCTCCCGCAAAGAAGTGGCTGCTTTAGTGGCGAATGAACGCATTACGCTAGATGGTGCGCCGGTGGCAAAAGCAGACATGCATATTGAGTTGAGTGCGGATGTGCCGACGCGCTTGCATGTGGATCATCAACCCATCGACCCGCTGCCCGGCATGGTAGTATTGCTTTATAAACCGCTGGGTGCCACCTGCTCACACAAAGATGCAGGCGCATTGGTCTATGACTTTTTGCCAGCCCGCTGGAAATTGCGCGAGCCACAGCTTTCAACGATTGGCCGATTAGACAAAGAAACGTCAGGCCTTTTGCTGCTGACGGATGACGGCGCTTTACTGCACAAAGTCATCTCGCCGAGTCAGAAAGTGGCGAAACGCTATTACGCCACGCTAGAGCGACCATTACGCGGCGATGAGGCGGAGATATTCGCCAGCGGCACCTTGATGCTGGAAAGCGAAAAAAAACCGCTTTTACCCGTGGAGATGGAAGTGCTTTCCGATACCACCGCACGCCTGATTTTGCATGAAGGACGCTACCACCAAGTGCGCCGCATGTTTGCAGCCGTGGGTAACCATGTGGCGGCACTGCACCGCGAAACGGTGGGTGGTCTTGCGATTCCTGAAGACATGAAGGCAGGCGATTACCGCGTGTTAGACGCCGCCACCATTCAAAAGATTTTTTCCTGATACACAACAAAAGCACCTGATATTTTATGATTCGTCTGACTGAAATTAAATTATCGCTCGACCATCCACCCGAAGCTTTGACGGATGCGGCCATTGCAAAACTTGGCATTGGCAAACAAGATTTATTGTCCTGCACTGTGTTTCGTCGGGCGCATGACGCGCGCAAAAAAGTGGCCATCTTTTTGGTCTATACGCTGGATGTTGAAGTGAAGAATGAAGCCAGTGTGCTCAAGCGTTTAAGCAAAGACAAACATGTGGCTCCTGCGCCTGATATGGCGTACCGTTTTGTGGCGCGCCGCCCAGAAAATATGCATGAACGCCCCGTGGTGATTGGCGCTGGCCCGTGTGGGTTGTTGGCCGCACTGGTGCTCGCACAAATGGGTTTTAAACCCATTATTCTGGAGCGCGGAAAAATCGTTAGAGAGCGCACCAAAGACACATGGGGGTTGTGGCGTAAATCTGTGTTGCAGCCAGAATCAAATGTGCAATTTGGTGAAGGCGGTGCGGGCACTTTTTCGGATGGAAAATTATACAGCCAGATTAAAGACCCGCGCTATTTGGGGCGCAAAGTTTTACATGAATTTGTGAAAGCCGAAGCGCCAGAAGAAATTCTCACCGCTGCGCATCCGCATATTGGCACATTTCGTCTCGTCAAAATGGTCGAAAATATCCGCCATGAAATTGAATCATTGGGCGGTGAATATCGCTTTGAATCCCGCGTGACAGACCTCGACATTCACACAAGTGTGGATGGCACACGCGAAGTGTGCGGCGTGAAACTTGCGAGCGGTGAAACCATTGCCACGCGCCATGTGGTGCTGGCCATTGGTCATAGCTCGCGCGATACATTTCAGATGCTGTATGATAACGGCGTGTATGTGGAAGCCAAACCTTTCTCGATTGGTTTTCGCATTGAGCACCCGCAATCATTGATTGATGCGGCACGCTTTGGGGTGCATGCGGGCAACCCTGTGCTGGG
>JAIXQD010000034.1 GCA_027485855.1 Rickettsiales bacterium
AACCACGGCGCCACGCGACGCCAGTAGTCGTTCATAAATTCATTCACCTCGCGCTGCAAAACCCGCACATCGCGGTAGGCATCATCAAGGTCTTTGAGCAAACGGTCATAGGAAATAAAAGGGTGCTTGGGGCGCAGCGGCGCAGGCGCAAGGGCGGTTGAAAACCAAGGGTTTGAGCTTGCCATGCGCACTCCTTTTCGTTCAGGTTCGCCACAATATATAGTATTCCGACACAAAATCAATGCAAGATATTGGGGTGAGTAAGCCCTCTACTCTTTCATGGACGCACGGTAGCCCAGTGCTTCTGCAATATGCGCTTTGCCTACCGCGTCACTTCCCGCTAAATCGGCAATGGTGCGTGCCACGCGCAATGTGCGTGTATAGGCGCGCATGGATAGCTGAAATTTCTCCAGTGCTTGCGCCATCAGCGCGCTAGCATCTGCATTCAATCCACAGCGCTTCTCCAAATCATCCCCGCGCATTTCAGCGTTAGTCAGCGTGTTCTCACCTTGTGCTTTGGCGCGCTCTTGCTGCATGTTGCGCGCATTCACCACCCGCGCCACCACCATCGCCGAGCTCTCGCCCGCTTCAATTTTGAGCATACTAGCCGTATCAAGCGATGGAATATTGAGATGCAAATCCATGCGGTCAAGCAGCGGGCCAGAAATTTTCCCCTGATAATCCTCGCCGCAACGTGGAGCTTTATTGCACGCGCGCGCGGCATCACCCAAATAACCGCAGCGGCAAGGGTTCATCGCGGCAATCAGTTGAAACCGCGCAGGGTATGTCACATGCGCCGCCACACGCGCCACACTCACTAGGCCTGTTTCCATGGGCTGGCGCAAACTTTCCAGCACCGCGCGCGGAAATTCTGGCAATTCATCGAGGAATAATACCCCACGATGCGCGAGCGAAATTTCCCCCGGCACGGCGCGTTTTCCTCCGCCCACCATCGCCGCCATGGATGCAGAATGATGCGGGTCACGGAATGGCCGCTGCGTGGAAAGCCCACCTTCGGGCAACATCCCCGCCACCGAATGAATGATGCTCACCTCCAGCATTTCTTGTGCGGAAAGCGGCGGTAAAATTCCCGGCAAACATGATGCGAGCAATGATTTCCCCACCCCTGGGGGGCCACTCATCAGCAGATTATGCGCGCCGGCAGCCGCCACTTCCAGCGCACGCCGCGCCACGGGTTGACCACGCACCTGCGCCATGTCCACCTTCGGCGGCAGCGATTTGCTCACCGCAATTTCTGGCGCGCTCAACACCGCCTCACCTTTCGCATGTTGAATCAGCGAAAGTAAATTTGATGCAGCCAAAATCGAGATATCCCCTGCCCAACGCGCCTCAGCGCCACAAGGCTCGGGGCAAATCAACCCGCGCCCATTCGCACTCGCATGAAGTGCAGCGGGCAACACGCCCGTAATCGGTTGCAACGTGCCGTCTAGCGCCAATTCTCCCAGCGCATCATAACCCTCAAAAGCATCACTCCCCACCACGCCCATGCTCTGCAAAATCGCCAGCGCAATCGGCACGTCAAAATGGCTGCCTTCTTTGGCAAGGTCGGCGGGTGCAAGATTCACCACAATTTTTTTGGGCGGCAGTGAAAGCCCTAGTGTAAAGAGCGCTGCACGCACCCGCTCACGCGCTTCCGATACCGCCTTGTCCGCGAGCCCCACAATCGTAAAACTCGGCAAGCCGGGGGAAAGCTGCACCTGCACATCCACAGTGGTGGTCTCAACGCCTTGAAATGCCACGGTGGTGATGCGTGAAAGCATAAGGTTTTCCTAATATATATTTAGGCGGCGTTTAACAGCGCATCTAATTTTCCGGCGCGCTCCAATGCATATAAATCGTCACACCCACCCACATGGGTTCCGTGAATAAAAATTTGTGGCACGGTGCGTCGCCCACCCGCTTTTTCAATCATCGCGTCGCGCACATCCGCACTCACGGACACGTCAATTTCTTGCCATATGGCGCCCTTTTTCTTCAACAAATCTTTGGCTTTCACGCAATAGGGGCAAATCGGGGTGGTATAAATTTCAATCGCCATCGCAGTCGTTCCTTTGCAGCTTAAAAATCAGGATTATCATAATAAGGAGGCGGCACACGGCCACGCACTCGGTCGGCCAGAATCGCGCGGAAAGATGGGCGTGATTTCACCAGTGCATACCATTCTTTTGCCGCAG
Organism: Rickettsiales bacterium; assembly: GCA_027485855.1. Classification (GTDB taxonomy): domain Bacteria; phylum Pseudomonadota; class Alphaproteobacteria; genus JAIXQD01. Next base: position 2,196 of record JAIXQD010000034.1, read on the forward strand.
CATTGTGATTCCACGGCACATCGCCCAAATAATCGAGCGAAGACAAATGCGCGGCAGCAGCCAAATCCGCCATGGTCAGCTCTTCTCCCGCCAGCCAACAGCGTGACTCGGTGAGGTAGCCAATATAATCTAAATGATAAAGAATGTTGCGTTTGCCCATGCGAATCGCTTCGGAATTGGTGCCGCGCGCGCGGCCTTCGGGCGAAAGTTGTTTGAAGATTTTTTCAAACAACACCAGCTGCGTCACCTCTTGGTCAAATTTATTATTGAACCAGTCAATCAAGCGGCGTACTTCAGCACGCTCCATCGCATTTTTACCAAGTAGCGGGCGGTTTTCGTAAGCCTCATCCAAATATTCGCTGAGTGCATAAATGCCCGACACCACCGTGCCATTTTCCTCAAGCAATACGGGGACTTCCCCTGCTGGGTTAAGCGCAAAAAACTCCATGCGCTGCTCCCAAATATTTTCTTCGGTCAGCGTAAATTCCAATTCTTTTTCGTGCAGCGCCGCGCGTGCCAAACGGCAAAACGGCGAAAGCGGCGTATGATAAAGCAAACGAGCCATAATTTACGCTGCTTTCTCTTGCTGCAAATAAGGCGAAAAACGCGCCAGGTACGGCGGCACAATCACACGGAAAGATTGCGGCACAATACCCAATTCCGCAAAGCCTGCCGCACCTTCTGGCACCACATTATCAGATTTTAGCAACTCCACTTGGTCACGTGTCAGCACAGGAGTCGGCAAACATTCTGCAAAAAATGCAAAGATTTTTGCCAATGAAAATGGCAGCGGCAGCAAGAACTTATCGCGTTTAATCGTGTGCGTAATAAATCTCAGAATCTGCTCAAAGCTTACCACTTCTGGCCCACCGAGCGAATAGGTTTTGCCTTCGGTTTGTTTGTCATGCACCGCACGCAGCGCAGCTTCCGCCACATCTTCCACATAGACCGGTTGAAACTTGGTTTTGCCGCCACCAATCAGTGGCAAAAACGGCAAGAAAGTGGCCAGTGCTGCAAATTGATTAAAGAAGTTATCTTCCGCACCAAACACCACACTTGGACGCAGAATGGTCGCATTCGGCATAATCGCACGTACAGCTTTTTCACCGGTCATTTTTGTGCGCGCAT
>JAIXQD010000014.1 GCA_027485855.1 Rickettsiales bacterium
CTGCGAATAAATAACCCAGCACTGCAAATGGAACGCGTTATATCCATTGCATGCATTATATTAGCTTGTGCAAGTTCTAGTTTTATCCCACTAACATCTGGGAAGGTTGCGAGGTGCACGGAATCACCGCCGGTTAGGCCGCGATAAATTTCGTCGGTGACTAGCGGTAGCAGCGGCGCAGCCGCGCGTGTCATCACGCTGAGTGCGGTATAAAGCGTGTCGTAAGCGGCTTGTTTGTCTTCCGTCACGCCGCCTTCCGTGCTCGCCCAGAAACGCTCACGCGTACGGCGGATATACCAATTGTTCAGCACATCAAAAAAGCCATCCACGGCATTGCACGCCGTCATCGTGTCATAAGCATCCAGCGCTGATTCAATCGCTTCCACCGCTGATTTCAATTTTGCTAATATATATTGATCAAGAAGCGCCGTAGCGGTGGTAATTTCCTTGGCTTTCACGCCGTCCGCATTCGCATAAAGCGTGAAGAAATTATAGGCATTCCAGATAGGCTTAATATGCAAACGCACCGCATCGCGGATGAATTTTCCATCCGGATCCACCATCAAATCTTGGCCGCGCATCACGGGGCTGGAGATCATCAGCCAGCGCAGCGCGTCCGCGCCAAACTGGTCAATCACTTCCAGCGGGTCTTTGTAATTCTTCAGGCGTTTGGAATATTTTAGGCCGGTTTCTGCGTCTAATACTACACCGTGGCAGATGCAGTTTTTGAACGGCGGTTTGTCAAACAACGCCGTCGCCAAAATAATCAGCGTATTAAACCAACCGCGGGTTTGGCCCACATATTCCGTAATAAAATCGGCAGGGAAATGCGTTTCAAACCATTCCTTATTTTCAAACGGGTAATGCACTTGCGCAAATGGCATCGAGCCAGACTCAAACCAGCAATCAAACACGTCCGTCACACGGCGATATTCTTCGCCGCCATCATGCACCACAATTTCGTCGATATATGGACGGTGGAGGTCGGTAATTTTTTGGCCGCTCGCCGCTTCGATTTCTGCAATACTGCCAAACACTTTAATTTTGCCGGAAGGCGCGCGCCATACAGGAATCGGCGTGCCCCAAAAACGATTGCGCGAGATGCTCCAATCCGGTGCGGTGGCCAGCATATGCCCCATTTGGCCATCTTTGATATGCTCGGGAATCCAGTTGATTTGCTGGTTGAGTTCCACCGCGCGGTCACGAATCGCGGTCACCTTCACATACCAGCTTGGCAACGCGCGATAAATCAGCGGCGTGTCCGTGCGCCAGCAATGCGGGTAGTTGTGTTTATAGTCATCTTGCGCCACCAACTTGCCAGTGAGTTTCAGCCAGTTGATGATACGCAAATTCGCCAAACCATATTTGGCGACTTGATCGGCTTTATACGGCTCATCATCCGTCTGGCCTTGAATTTGCGCAATCACATTCAAGCCTTGTAGCGAAAGCGGCGGCGTGATGAGTGAGGCGCGTGTTTTTTGCCAATCCGCAGGTGTTAGCGTATGATACCACACAATCTGGTTGCGGAATGGCACATGCTGATGTGACTCAAAGCCAAGTTTTTTGAGAACTTTAACCGCCGCATCATAGGTTGGGTTACAACCCGCGATGATGATTTCTGCCTTGGTGTTTGCCACCGCCCAATCGAGCAGTGCCACAGAAACTTCCGTTGCATAGCCCTTGCCCCAAAAATCGCTGAGGAAGGCGTAGCGGAGTTCTACGCAAGGTTTTCCGCTGGTGTTGAATTGGTCATAGTCACGATTATCCAAACCGGCGCGGCCAATGAAAGCATCATCTTCGCGGCGATGCACCGCCCATTGCGTGAAGCCTTTGGCGGTTTGGTCGCTCAAGAAACGTTCAAATTCAGCGCGAATTTTTTCTTCTGGCAATAAGCCGTCCGAGGTGGTGGCAGCAACTTTCTCATCCGATTGCAGTGCTTTGTATTTTTCATAATCGGCCGCAGCAAAGGGCTTTAGGTACAAACGCTGAGTAGAAAGAATCGCGCCTTGAACTTCGCTGACAGCGGCTGGCAAATCAAAAATCTCGGAGGTGTATCGCCCAGATTCGTCCACTGGCACCACCACGTCGATGCCGTTTTCTTTGCACACGCGTTGATCGTCCTCACCAAAGCCAGGCGCCATATGCACCACGCCTGTGCCCGAACCTTCTTCGATGAAAGAAGAGCCATCCAAAATACGGAATGCGCCTTCGGATTTTTTATCCGCAAAATATGGGAAAAGTGGTTTGTAGGTGAAATTAAAAAGTTTTGATCCACTTACATAAACTAAGCTTCCTTTTGATTCTGTAGTATCTCCAAATTTCTTACATACTGGAAAAACAACTTCGTATCCTGCCTTTTTTAGCTCTACCTCATTCTTCAAAACATACTCTTTTGAAGCAATATATACATTGTTGTCCTTATAAAATGCGCGATAAATTAACTTAGGATTAGTTGCCAACGCCAAATTACTCGGCAGTGTCCATGGTGTGGTTGTCCAAGCTAATATAAAATATTTTTCGAATGGATTGCCAGAGTGCTTTTCTCCACCAGACAAATTATCTGGGTGATATATATCCCCCAAAGCATCCAAAAGCATTTGCGGAGCTTCATCCAACTCAAACGCCACCGTAATCGCCTTGTCGGTGCGGTCACGGTAGGAGTTATCCAGCTTGGTCTCAAAATTCGAAAGCGGGGTTTCTGCCGCCCATGAATATGGCATCACGCGGTGCGATTCAAAAATCAGGCCTTTTTCATAAAGCTGTTTGAACGCCCACAACACCGATTCCATGTAGTCTTTATTCATGGTTTTGTAGTCATTCGCAAAGTCCACCCAGCGGGCTTGGCGCGTGACGTAATGTTCCCATTCATGGGCATATTTCATGACGGACGTTTGGCAATGGGCATTGAATTTGCCGATACCGAAATTAGTAATTTGCTGGCGACCAGAAATGCCGAGTTCTTTTTCCGCACCCATTTCCGCGGGTAGGCCGTGGCAATCCCAACCAAAGCGGCGCTCCACACGCTTGCCTTTCATGGTTTGGTAGCGCGCAAACATGTCTTTCACATAGCCCGTCAGCAAATGGCCATAATGCGGCAAGCCGTTGGCAAATGGAGGGCCATCATAGAAAATAAATTCGTTATTCGCGCCGTCCATCGTCGCGGGGCGCTGCGTAATCGACGCTTCAAACGTCCCCTCTTTTTTCCAATGCGCCAGCGCCTGCTCTTCCAATTTCGCAAAGTCGGGGTTGGCCTCCACGCTTGGATAGGCAGCGGAAGAAAGTAGAGCAGATTTAGCAGACGCAGAAGCAGACATAAAGGATTCAACTTGGTTTGATAGGTTATAAGAGCGCAAGTTTTAGCCATTTACCCGCCTAAATGCAAGCCATTCTGGCGCTTGAACTCTCAGAATTTTGCGGCTAAACCTATGGTCATGAAAGACTTTTTCTCTCTTCGCAC
>JAIXQD010000013.1 GCA_027485855.1 Rickettsiales bacterium
GGCTGCTAACGCTTTAATTTAACAGGTTATTTTTAATTCCCACTTTGTTAATTTGTTGTTGTTAGTCTGCAATAATGATGCCGGCGCAAAAAAACCGCTTTAGCTTATGGCCAAAAATACTGGCAATGTTGGGCAGGGGCACGTCTTGGCCGGCTACCGAGAGCCGCAGCGTTTCACTCTTGCTTGACCCCCGCCGACATATAACGGTGCGTTGGAAATATAAAAAATCTGGCGGCGCCATGGGTAAAACCTTTATCGGCAAAGCAGAGGTTATAAAAACCGCTAAAGATGGTTATCAAGCCGAGCTCGATAATGAGTGGCGCTGGCTATGTTTTTTAAATGGCTATGGCAAATCAGCTTATGGCCCGCCACGGCCCGCACGTATAACCAGCTGTAATTTGGTTAAGCCCATCGGCTATGAAGATGGCGAAAATCTATCACCCGCTATGCGCGATTTTTATCGCAACAAAACTTTTGTTATGTCGCGGGCGCCGGGACGAGTTTTTGAAGATGTTGTGGCTAAGCTATCAGATACTGAGGCGCTGGCAGCATATTTGCATGCTTTTAATTTTATTTTAGAGCTCGAGCGGCTTGACGTAACAAGCTTGGCCAGCAGTGCCATGCGCGAAGACTATTCCGGGCGCAAATTAGCTTCATTGCTTTTGCCAAACTCGCTTATTGGCAAACATTTGCAAGATCAGGGCTTGCTAGAGCCCGCACAACAGCTTCTCACAGCACATGCACTTCGCGCACGACCCTGTTTACGGCATCGTGATTTACATGCCTATAACGCACTTTATGATGCTAAAACACGCACTTTTACGCCAATTGATTTTGGCATGATGGATGTGACCACAGATCTTGAGCGTTTTTATGGTCTGCGCATAAGCAAGCATAAGGCGATTTATGAATTAGCCAGACAATATTATAGAGAGCAATCGCATAATCATTTGAGCTTTGGTGTCGCCAAGCCAGAGCATCTTGTTGGCTTTAGTTTGAGTGACATGGTTTTTGAAAAAGATGACGTTTCATCGTTAGTGGAGCGGGCCGAGTATAAGCAGCTGATATCTTGCTTAAAAGATATATCGGCTTTGCCTACAAGAATTGACGAATTTAAGCCCTGTCTTACGCCGCAACAAATTAACGAGGCGGCCGATCAGGGCTTTGCAGCCTTAAAAGAACTCGTTTGCGAGAGAATTGACGTGGTGCCGCCAAGTTCAGACCAAGAAACTACTGTAAAAGCTCGGCCTTTATTAAGACGCGTTATTCAGGGCCTCTCACCTTAATTGCACAATTTACTGCTGAAAGTAATTCTATCTGCTATTCTTAAAATGATAAGTCATAGCATATAGGCAGCAGCATGAATTCGTATGAGCGCGCACGTCAATTAGAAAAAGACCATAATAATGGTGCTGTATTTGGTGCCGTTGCGGGTTTTATGGCGCCGCTTATTGTAGGTTCTTTTACCATAGGCGTTTTACCGGCTTTAATGGCGTCATTAATGTTGCTTATGGGTTCTGGGCTTGCGTTATGTGTAGGTATGCTTGTTTCTATCGTAACCGACGATGAACGCTTTGTACCAAAATTTATGCGCTTTAATAGTCGCTATAACAGTGAATACTCAAACAATGATAAGCTCAGTCAAACCAGCCGCATGGGCGCGTTTATGCGTGGCTTATGGAAAGATGGCATTACTTTTACCCCTTTGGGTTTGGCAAAATTGCCTTTTGCTGCAGTTAGTTTTGCTGGCTGGAGTGCTAAAAAACTTTATGCGGGTACACAATATTTCCGCGATTTGGTGGCCGACCAAAAGCAAGTATCTGCCGCAAATAAACAACAAAAATTACAAGAGCAAAGCCTTTCTGCCGAAAATGCCGAACTTAAAAGAAAACTCGCCGAGAGCGAGGCCGCCAACCTAAACGCCCGCGCACAAGCAAAAGCGGCAGCCGTGGCAGATGTGCCCGCAGCACAGCCTATTGCTATGCCAGCAGAAAAAGTGGCGGCAGCATCTGTGCGGCCAAGAGTTGCCACACATGCCAGAGCGGCCCGAATTGATGATGGCGTGCCAATGGCTTAGATAAGCCAAATAAACAAATCTAATAAAATTATTGCCATTATTCAGCAATTGCTAACCGCAAGAACGGCATAATTACTCTATGCTTAATGATATTTTGAATGGCTATAGGCCTGAAGACAGCCAGCAAGATACTCCTTCTGCTGCGAGCGTCTATTCAAAAAGCGGCAGCTGGGGCACGGCCTATATTGGCGATGACATCGTTGTTAAAACCTCAAAAAACCCATACAGCAATGAGGGCATTGACCGAGAATGGGCTTGGCTTTGTTACCTCAATGGTCACGATCGTGGCTTTGTCGGCGAGCCACGGGTTAAGTCGGCGAATTTAATTAAGCCGCTCTTTTATTTTGACCCAAACAACGATGCGGCGCCACAAATTTGGCGTGAGTTTTTCCAAAACAAAACCTTTGCCATGTCGAAGGCGCCTGGGCTTTTAGCATCAGAGTGGACGCGTAAGGCGCAGCAAGATGTCATGTTCCAAATTATGATTATGGGTTATAATTTTATGCTTGAGCTTGAGCGGCTTGATGTAACAGCCTTTGCAGCAGAACCCGCACAGCTTAAACAATATGAAAACGAGTGCGATAAAATTGCAAAAAAATCACAAAGCAAATTTGGGCAAAAGCTGCAAGAGTTAGGCTTGCTTGAAACAGCGCAAGCCTTATGGCAATTAAAAGCCGAGCATTACAAGCCGGTTTTGCAGCATAATGATTTGCATGGTAGCAATTGTTTTTATGATGAGGAAAGTTGCACATTTACGCCCATAGATTTTGGCTTGATGAAAGCAAGCAGTGAGTTTGATGATTTGCTGTTTTTTACAAATAACCCAACGCTGGATGATATGGCCCGCAAATATTACCAAGCTCATAGTCTGCGCAGCCAATATGAACGGCGCGAGCCGTTGACAACATTGATAATGCAATTAGATGCGCTGGCCGAGCAGGGCGATAATTTAACGAGCATCCCCAAGGCCATTTTAAAACAATTGGCCACACCAAGGCCGGCTATTAAAGCGGCCCTGCAAACATTGCAGCCCTTGCCGCTGTTATCAGCCGAAGCGCTACAACAAGCGCGCAAGCAAGGCTGGCAGGAGGTTAAAGATTTGTTTGCTCAACATTACGCGCAGTTAGGGCTAACGCCGCTGCCCAAGGTTGGTGGCGAGATATCAATCGATTATGGCGCCAATGAGCGCCGCTGGCGGAAAAAGGATTTTTTACCTATTGTTGATACATCGCCTGATCTTGCGCCCCAACTTGCGCCTGACCTTGCGCCAGCTCCTGCCACACCATTGCGGCCACAAACAGCGCAGCGCTCTATGGCGCCAGCCTTAGGCTAGCGCCAAAACCTACACGCTAAATCTACACATTAAATCTGAAGTGCAGAATATCCCCGTCCTGCACAATGTACTCTTTGCCCTCGACGCGTAATTTGCCCTGCTCGCGGCAGGCGGCTTCGCTGCCCAGCGCGGCAAAATCGGCATAGGCGATGGTTTCGGCCCGAATAAAGCCCTTTTCAAAATCGGTATGGATTGCGCCTGCGGCTTCGGGCGCTTTGGCACCACGGCGCACAGTCCAAGCATGGGTTTCTTTGGGGCCCACGGTAAAAAAGGTAATGAGGTCAAGCAATGCATAACCTGCCCGAATAACGCGGTTAAGCCCTGGCTCGCTCAGGCCCATGCTGGCTAAATATTCGGCCTTATCGGCGTCAGGCAGTTGTGCGACTTCGGCTTCAATGGCGGCAGAAATAATCACGCTTTCGGCGCCCAGTTTTTTGGCCATGTCCTGCACGCGCTGGCTTTGGCTGTTGCCGTTGGCCGCAGCATTTTCTTCCACATTGCAAATATACACCACGGGTTTGGCCGAAAGCAGCATCAGCTGCTTAAAGGCGGGTTTTTGCTCATCGGTGGGTTTAAACAGGCGGGCAGGGCTGCCTTGTTGCAACAGCGCCAAAACCGGCTCTAACACGCTTTGCTGAATTTTGCTGTCGGCATCGCCGGCCTTGGCTTTTTTGGCAACATTGATGAGTCGTTTTTCGGCGCTATCCAAATCGGCGAGCAGCAGCTCGGTTTCAACGGTTTCGGCATCACGCAGCGGGTCTATTTTGCCTTCAACATGGGTGATGTCGTCATCCTCAAAGCAGCGCAGCACATGACAAATGGCATCGACCTCGCGGATATGGCCTAAAAACTGGTTGCCCAAGCCTTCGCCCTTACTGGCGCCACGCACAAGGCCAGCAATATCGGTAAAGCCCAACTGCGTTGGCACTGTTTTAATCGATTGCGCAAGGGCGGCGAGTTTCTCAATGCGCGGGTCAGGCACCGCGACTTTGCCAACATTAGGCTCGATGGTGCAAAACGGGTAGTTGGCCGCTTGTGCAGCTTGCGTTGCCGTCAGCGCATTAAACAAGGTTGATTTGCCAACATTGGGCAAGCCCACAATACCACATGCAAAACCCATAGGAATAACTCCCTCTCTTAAGATGATGTAATTTTTGGTGTAACTTTGGATTCAATTTTTTCTGATGTCGCGACAGGGGTAACAGCCGGCGTAACCGCAGGCGTAACTGTCAGGGCCACTTTGCTCATGAAGCTCGCCCCGCCATTGGCCTGCCACAATAGCGGCGCATGCTCGGCCAGCGCCGGCAATAATTTTTCCAGCCAGGGTTTATCATCGGCAGCAAAGGGCTGTAAAACATAGCTATGCACTTGTGCTTTATCACCTGGGTGACCAATACCAAGGCGCAAGCGCCAATAATTAGCGCCAATATGGCTATCGATACTGCGAATGCCATTATGCCCCGCGGCCCCACCCGCTTGCTTGAGGCGTATTTTGCCGCAGCTTAGGTCTAACTCGTCATAGATGACTAAAATCTCGGCGGGCTTAAGGCCAAGGTCGGTGAGGGCGGCCAACACGGCTTTGCCGCTGTCATTCATAAATGTTTGTGGCAGCAGCAGGCCAATTTTTTGGCCAGCAATACGGCCTTCGGCATAGTGGCCATGATATTTGTTTTTTGTGGGCGGAAAATCATAACGGCGGAGAATGCTCTCCGCCGCCATGAAACCGATATTATGCCGTGTGCTGGCGTAACGTGTGCCCGGGTTACCAAGACCCACAATAAGCCTAAACACCAGCTTATGCCCCTAGGTTAGATGCTAAACTTACTTTTTAGCAGCAGCCGGAGCAGCCGCTTTGGCAGCGCCCGCAGCTTTAGCAGCGCCCGCCGCCGGAGCCGCAGCAGCACCCGCCGCCGGAGCAGCCGCTGCACCATCCGCAGCCTCGGTTGCGCTCGCAGCAGCAGCGGCCGCAGCAGCAGCTGCTTCCTTCGCTTCCGAACGCACCGCAGACGGCGCTGCAATGGTGGCCAAAGTATCATCACGGCTGGTTAGGGCCGATTTGACACCATTGGGCAGAGTAATGTTTTTAAGATGCACGGAATCGCCAATGCTCAGGCCGGTCAGATCAACCGTGAGTTTCTCGGGGATGCTCTCGGCTAAGCACAGCACCGGCAAGGTGAAGTGCACCACGTTCAGCACGCCGCCACGCTTAATGCCGGGCGCTTTGTCGCTATTGGCATATTCAATCGGCACATCAACGCGCACTTGCGTTTTGGCGCCAACGCGTAAGAAGTCGGCATGGATGGGGCGATCTTTGACGGGGTCAAACTGAACATCACGCGGCAGCACGCGGTGCTTGGCGCCCTCAAGTTCAATTTCCATCACCGTACTAAAAACGCTGCCGCCTTGCAAAACGCGTACAAAGTTTTTTTCTTCGATCGTGATTGTGGCGGGGCTTTTATTATCGCCATAAATCACTGCTGGTATTTGACCGGTCACACGGCTCTGGCGGGCTGCCCCCTTACCTGCCCGCGCGCGCGCCGTGGCCTGAATTGTCACAGTTTCACGCATGTTACTCTCCATTGGTTTGGGTCACCGCCTCCAGGGGTGCGGGCCCGGTTGAAAAAATCAGTCAAACAAACTCGACACTGACCGCTCCGAGCTGATGCGATAAATCGCTTCAGCCAAAAGTGGCGCTACGCTCAGCACTTTAATGTTGGGCGTGGCCTGTGCATCTGCGCTCAGGGGGATAGTGTCGGTCACCACTAAGCTTGCTAATGGTGCCGCCCGAACCCGCTCAAGCGCCTGCCCGGACAATACCCCGTGCGATGCATAAGCGTGAATAGATAGCGCACCTGCCCCTTGTAATGCAACAGCGGCGTTGCACAAAGTGCCGGCTGAATCGACCATATCATCAATTAAAATACAGTGCCGGCCAGCGACCTCGCCAATGATATTCATAACCTCCGACACGCCCGCCCGCTCGCGCCTTTTGTCGATAATGGCCAATTCAACATTAAGCCTTTTGGCCATGCTGCGGGCGCGGGCAACACCGCCCACATCGGGCGAAACCACAACAATATCAGGCGATTGAATGTTTTCTTTGATGTGCCGGCTGAGCACCGGTTCGGCATATAAATTATCGACCGGAAGGTCAAAAAAGCCCTGAATTTGCCCTGCATGTAAATCGACCGTGAGCACGCGATTAATGCCAGCGACCGTTAACAAGTTAGCCACTAATTTTGCCGAAATCGGCGTGCGGGCGCCGGTTTTGCGGTCTTGGCGGGCATAGCCGAAATAGGGCATGACGGCAGTAATGCGCCGCGCCGAGCCCCGACGCAGCGCATCGATGGTTATCAGCAATTCCATTAAATTATCGTTGGTGGGGGCACAGGTGGGCTGAATGATAAACACATCCTCGCCGCGCACATTTTCGTTTATCTCAACAAAAATTTCTTTATCGGCAAAGCGGCGAATGGTGGCTGAGGCCAGCGGCAAAGCTAAATGCGTGGCAATGGCTTGCGCTAGGGGCGGGTTGGCATTTCCGGCAATAAGACGCATGGAGTCTGCTCCTATTAGTTGCTGCTTGCGGTGCAGCCCCTTGATAGGCCGGAATAGCGCATTGCACAATATAAAAACGCCGCAGTTTTAAGGCTGCGGCGTTTAATATTTGACTAAGCCTAATACCGAAGCTTTAGGGCTGTGGTGTTTCTGGCTTTCCGGCTTTTTTGCCCACTGACTTTTTACCCACTGGCTTTTTACCCACTGGCTTTTTGGCTTTTGGCGCTTCAGCTTTCGGTGCTTGATTGTCAGAGGCTATCTCACGACCAAGGCGCACATCTGCCGCAATCGTGCTTGGCTGATTGCGCGGACGGCCTTGCGGCAATTGTTGCTCAATATCTTGAGCAACTTTTAGCGCTGGGGCAGTTGGTTTAACCTCGGGCGCTTTAACATCGGGCTTTTTGCTTTTAGCTTCTTGCGCACGACGCACCATAATGTTGATAAAAGCCGGCGCCATACCAATTAAGGTCACAACGGCGCTGGCAAGCAACACTAAGGGTGAGGGGCCATTTTGATTGGACATAATTAAATGTCCAAATCGTTGCCGGCGTCTTTTTTGGCCGGCGTGGCGCGCTTGGGCTTGCCTTGTGGTTTTTCTTTGCTGGCGGCTTTGTCACCATCATCGGTGGGTTTTTCGCTGCCTTGTGCTTTTAAGTGGCTGAAGTCGAAATCTTTGCCAGCATCGGCGTTGTTGTCTGCGCCTTTGTTAGCTTTATCGCCCGTGTTGGTGGCGGCGGGAGTTTTGCTTTGCGCTTCGCCCACGGCTTTTTTGGCTTCGCCCATGGCTTCATCGAGGCCTTCTTTGGCTTTTTTGGCCAATTTATCCATGGTCTCTTTGGCTTGTGGGTTGGTGAGATAAAGCATAGCTAAAGTGACAACCAACGAAATGATGATATTGCCCGAACCGTTTGGACCGCGAGGATTGCTCATGAGGAAAACTCCTTATTGATAATTGTTGTTACGAAATAACCAACTCCACTTGTAGCAAATTTAGCCTGTAAGGGGTCAAGCATAAAAATCACTTTCCGAGCTTATGGCTGAGTTTATTGCGACCCTGAAATTACTTTCAGAATTACTTTCAATTCTGCGCTTATTTTGCTATGCAACAAGGAGAAAATTTAACTACTTCGCCCCATAATCTATGGCGAAAACTGCTCGTTTAAAAGGATGCCTCTATGACGCAAGCTGCACTGTCTGCCCTCACTGGGATGAATGCCGAATTTCTGCACGAGCTTTATAGTTTATATCTGGCCGATCCTGCCAGCGTTGATCCCTCATGGCAGGAAGTTTTTACCGACCTTGGCGATGAGGTGGGCGAGCTTTTGGCCGAAAAGCAAGGCGCCAGCTGGGCGCATACGGGCGGTAATAGGATTATAGTCAGCGATAGTGGCGAGCAGGCACGCCAGCATGTATCGGTTAACCCCAGAGCCATTGAAGACTCGCTGCGGGCGCTGATGCTGATTCGGGCCTATCGGGTACGCGGCCATTTGTTGGCGCGCCTCGACCCACTCGGGTTAGAAAACCCTGGCTACCACCCCGAGCTTGACCCCAAAAATTATGGCTTTGGCGCCAGCGATTTTGATCGGCCGATTTATCTGGGTTTAGTGTTGGGGCGGCAAACCGCCACCATGCGCGAAATTATGGGGCTGCTGCAATCGACCTATTGCGGCAAAATTGGCATTGAGTTTATGCATATTCAGGACCCCGAGCAAAAATCTTGGTTGCAAGAACGCTTTGAAGCCAGCGCTAATCGCACGCCCTATAGCACAGCCGAGCGCAAACTCATTTTATCCGATCTTATTCGTGCCGAAGGCTTTGAGCGGTTTTTACAAACAAAATACACGGGCTCGAAGCGTTTTGGTCTTGAGGGTGGCGAAAGCACCATTGCGGCCATTGAAGCCATGCTGCGTCGTGCCGTCGATTTAGGCGTGCGCGAAGTTGTGGTCGGTATGGCGCATCGCGGCCGCCTCAATATGCTTACCAATGTTTTGGGTAAATCTTATGTGGCGATTTTCTCCGAGTTTCAGGGTAGCTCAGCTTACCCCGATAGCGTGCAAGGCTCGGGCGATGTGAAATATCACCTCGGCACCTCCACCGATCGTAACATCAATGATAAAACGCTGCATGTCACCATGAACCCCAACCCTTCGCATTTAGAGGCGGTTAATCCGCTGGTGGTGGGGCGCGTGCGCGCCAAGCAGCAGCAGCAAGCGGGCGCTGGCAATATGCCCGAGGAGGCACAAGATAAAGTGATGGGCCTGTTGCTGCATGGCGATGCCGCCTTTGCCGGACAAGGGCTAGTGGCTGAAACTTTGGCGCTGTCCGAGCTGAAAGGCTATGCCAGTGGTGGTACGGTGCATGTGGTGATTAATAACCAAATCGGCTTTACCACTAATCCACGCAATTCGCGCTTTGGCCCTTACTGCACCGATGTGGCCAAAATGATTCAGGCGCCCATTTTCCACGTGAATGGTGACGACCCTGAAGCTGTGGTGCATTGCGCCAGCTTGGCCATTGATTATCGCCAGCGTTTTAACAAAGATATTGTGCTCGATATTTATTGCTATCGTCGTCATGGTCATAATGAAAGCGACGAGCCGGCATTTACGCAGCCCATTATGTATCGCACCATTAAAGCACAAACCAGCACGCGTGAGCTTTATGCGCAGCAGCTGATTGCCAGCAATGTGTTGTCGGTGGATGAAGCGCAAAGCATGTGGGATGAGTTTATGCAGCGCCTTGAGGACGACCATAAAGTAGCCACCAGCTACAAGCCCAACAAAGCCAATTGGCTAGAGGGGCGCTGGCAGGGTCTCACAGCGGTGCATGGCGATGTCGGTAATGGCGAAACAGGCGTTGAGCTGGCCACGCTCAAAAAACTGGGCGAGGGCCTCACCACCGTGCCCGATGGGTTTGACATTAACAGCAAAATTGCCCGCCAGTTGGAACAGAAAAAAGAAATGTTTAAATCTGGCCAAGGCTTCGATTGGGCCACGGCTGAGGCATTGGCGTTTGGCAGCCTTGTGTGCGAGGGCGTGCCGGTGCGGCTCTCAGGGCAAGATTGCGGGCGCGGCACTTTCTCGCAGCGTCATGCGGTGCTCTATGACCAAACCAGTGAGAATAAATACCTACCACTCAATCACCTGCAAGAGGGGCAGTCGCGCTTTGAAGTGCTGGATAGCCCGCTTTCAGAAGCGGCGGTGTTGGGCTTTGAATATGGCTATAGTTTGGCCGAGCCGCATGCTTTAGTCTTGTGGGAGGCGCAGTTTGGCGATTTTGCCAATGGCGCGCAAGTGATGATTGACCAGTTTATTTGCAGCAGCGAAAGCAAGTGGCTGCGCATGTCGGGCCTCGTTATGTTGCTGCCGCATGGCTATGAAGGGCAGGGGCCCGAGCACTCGAGTGCACGGCTTGAGCGCTTTTTACAAAACTCGGCCGAAGATAACTGGATTGTGGCAAATTGCACCACGCCCGCCAATTATTTCCATATTTTGCGGCGGCAGATGAAGCGCAATTTCAGAAAGCCGCTGATTCTGATGACTCCCAAAAGTCTGTTGCGCCATAAATTATGCGTATCGGCCTTAGCGGATTTTGGTCCTAAAACCAGTTTTCAGCGTGTTATCGGCGATGACAGCGTGGCCGCCGGCAAGGCCAAGCGTGTGGTGTTGTGCAGCGGCAAGGTTTACTATGACCTGCTTGAGGCGCGCATGCAGCAAAAAATTAAAGATGTGGCGTTAATCAGGGTCGAGCAGCTTTACCCCTTTGCCGAAACTGAGCTGGTGGCCGAGCTTAAAAAATATAACAAAGCCACGGTTGTTTGGTGCCAAGAAGAGCCGCGCAATATGGGCTCTTGGCACTTCATTGATCGCCGCTTAGAAGAAACTATGCATAAGGCCGGCATCAAAGCGCGGCCAATTTATGCGGGGCGCGAGGATGCAGCCTCGCCCGCTACGGGTTCGTTAAAGCGTCACAATACCGAGCAAGCGGCCTTGGTTGCTGCTGCGCTTGGCGTCTAACAGGAGAGAAATTATGAGCAGCAAAATTATTGTGCCGGCCTTGGGTGAATCGGTCAAAGAAGCCACCGTGGCTAAATGGCTCAAAAATGTGGGTGACGCCATTAAAGCCGATGAACCGCTGGTTGAGCTTGAAACCGATAAGGTGACGGTTGAAGTGCCAGCACCCACCGCCGGTGTTTTGGGTGAAATTACTGTGGCCAAAGGCGCTACGGTTGAGGTGGGCGCGGTCTTGGGCCTCATTGCCGAGGGCGCAGGCGTCGTCAGCAAAGCCGAGCCAGCCGTGAAGGCTGTTGCAGCTGTAGCCCCCGCTGCTGTGGCCCCAGCTGCTATAGCCCCCGCTGCTATAGCTATGCCATCGGCGCGTAAATTAGCCGATGAGCAAGGCGTCTCATTAGCAGCTGTGGCCGGTAGTGGCAAAGGCGGCCGTGTGCTGAAAGAAGATGTGCAAGCAGCTATAGCGCAACCGGCTAAAGCGGCAGCCGCCGCTAAGCTCGCCGCTGTGCCAGCAGGCCCGCGTGCCAATGCCGCCCGTGAAGAGCGCGTAAAAATGACGCGCCTTCGTCAGCGTATCGCCGAGCGCTTGAAAGAAGCGCAAAATACGGCTGCCATGCTCACCACTTTTAACGAGGTGGATATGAGCGCGGTGATGGCTTTGCGCACCCAACATAAAGATGCCTTCGAGAAAAAGCATGGCGTCAAAATGGGCTTTATGAGCTTTTTTGTAAAAGCCTGTATTGCCGCACTGAAAGAATTGCCCGCCGTGAATGCCGAAATTGCTGGCGATGAGATTATTTACAAAAATTACTACGATATTGGCGTTGCCGTTGGCACGCCGCAAGGCTTGGTGGTGCCGGTGGTGCGCGCCGCCGATGAGCTGGGCTTTGCGGCCATTGAAAAACGCATTGGCGAGCTGGCAGTAAAAGCCAAAGATGGCAAGCTCAGCCTTGATGAAATGACCGGCGGCACCTTCACCATTACCAATGGCGGCATTTATGGCTCGCTGATGAGCACGCCCATTCTTAACCCGCCGCAATCGGGCATTTTGGGCATGCATAAAATTCAAGAGCGGCCTGTTGTTGTTAATGGTGCGGTTGTGGTGCGCCCGATGATGTATGTGGCGCTCAGCTATGACCATCGCATCATTGATGGGCGTGAGGCCGTGACCTTTTTGGTGCGCGTCAAAGAGTGCCTTGAAAGCCCCGAACGCCTGTTGCTTGAGGTTTAGTTGAGTTAGCGGCCCATATAAGACATGTCTAAGTGCGCGGGCCTGCTGGCTTTGACACGGGCTGCGGCCAGCGCGGTATAGTCTTTTTGTGGTGCTAGTGGGTCGGGTTGATGTGCGGGCAGCGATAAATAGTCCGTCAGCCCCTCAATGCGCTCGAGTGCGGCTTTGTTATCGGTGATACGCGCAATGGCAGCCAAATCATGCAGCTGTTCGGCCAGCCATGTTTGGCAGCTGAGCGTGAGCTGTTGTGGGCCAATTTTGACCCCGTCTTTTTTGCTATAGCTTTGCGGCACATGAAAATAGCCGACAAAATCGGTGTAACTCCCTAAATTTGCGCCGCTCAAAACATGGATGGGTTTGCCTTTTTCATCTTCAGCCGTTACAGGCGCACCGCCCATTTTATGCAGCCAACAGCCTTGATCGATATGCCTTAGCCAGTGATAATCGGTTTGGTCTTGGCGCATAAATAAAGCCACCAGCTCATAGCCCTCAGCAATTACCGGCTGCCCTTCGCAGGGGATGAGCCCATCGGCCACCACTTGCAGCAGGAGATTTTCTTTGAAAAGGCGGGGCATCATGCCGGGCACATGAGCAGCAGGTTCTAAAATATCGCCATTGGCCGGTAAAAATTTATTCAGCACGCCCGAAATACAGCCTGGCTGGGTATTAATTCTGAAACTACTCGGGATTTGTTGTCTTATGGTTTGTGGCGCCAGATTTAAGGCAAAGCCATAGCAATTTGCCTCATAGTGCAGGGTGTCATTATTATTCCAGCGTTTCATCTCGCTATAGATAAGCGATTTTGGGCGCGATTTGGTTCTTATCATAGACTTAGTATAGCAAAATGGCCTAGAGGCGCTCAACGGCAACAATAGTTGCGCCCCAAAAGAAGGCAGATTAACTGGCCAAATTAACCAATATTACGGCTGTGGCGCGGCAGGTTTGGGCAGCGCGTTTATAGCGGGCTTTGATAAACCATTATCATTCGCCGCTCTTTTGCCGGTTATCAGCAAATAGCCCACTTGTGCTTTATCTTCAGTTTTTTTAGTAAGCGGGCCCATGTTGGCCACTAGCGCATTTTGCACCACATCGATGGCGGCATTGGCCTCGGCCACGGTAAAGCTGGGGTCGGTCAGCGCCGAGTTTTGTTTAAACTCAATTTCAATTTCGGGCACCATATCGAGGGTGATGCCGGTAATTTGTGCATTATCGCCAAACACCAAACTGCCGCGGGCTTTGGGCGCACGCAAAATATAGCTGCATTGGTCAAGCGCCAATTCAACCACGCCTTGCTTGCCATTGATGGTCACAACAAACTGCATCAGTTTGCGGTTGCAATCGGTGGTGAAAACCTCAACAAGGTCATGGTCGGAAAGGCCGGCCATGTAATCGCGCACGCTTTGCTGGTTGATATGCGCCAAGGCCATGCGGCCATCGGGGCTTTTAAACTCATGCTCAATGCGGGTATCGGGGCCGAGATTGGCATCGCGCAGCTTGACGCTGATTTCTGGCTTATAATAGGCATTGCCACCGCGCCCCCGCAGCGAGACATCGCGGGCATGCAGCTGGTGGTCAGTGGTATCGAAATAGCTGGTGACCGTGCGGGTTTCAAACTGCTTATGAACGACAAAGGCCGCCATGATGGCGGCCCGATTGTCCCAGAATTGTTGAATGAGCTGCGTGCTCGCATGAAATTTGCGCTCGATTTCGAGCTGATCAGGAATGGCCTTTTCAGGCGGTCTGGCACCTTGGGACATTTACGCTCCTACTTGAGATAGAAGTGAAACACGCAACCAGTGCCAGAGTTTTTAGCTTTTGTGCGCCACTGCGTCAACAACAAAAAAGCTAATCTGTCGATTTATCGTGTGCAAATTTCTTGCAAGTTACTGAAGCTGCGTCATGATGCTGCGTAAAGGAGACTTGCTATGGCTGATTCTTTCGATGTTGTGGTGATTGGTGCGGGCCCAGGGGGCTATGTTGCGGCTATTCGGGCGGCGCAATTAGGGCTTAAAGTGGCGTGCGTTGAAAGCAGGGCCACTTTGGGCGGCACCTGCCTTAATGTGGGCTGTATCCCCAGCAAGGCTTTGCTCACCAGCTCGGAAAAATATAGCGAGGCTATGGGCCATTTAGCGGTGCATGGTGTGGAAGTGGGCAAGGTTGGCCTTAATCTTAAAGCGATGATGGCCCACAAAGATAAGGTTGTGGCCGATAACACCAAGGGCATCGAATTTTTATTTAAAAAAAATAATGTGCAGTGGCTGCGCGGGCGCGGCAAAATTGTGAAGGCCGGTGTGGTAAGCGTCACCGACGATAAAGGCCAAGCGCAGCAAGTGGCGGCCAAGCATATTATTATTGCGACAGGCTCGAGCGTGGCGGGGCTTGCGGGCATCACCATCAATGAACAGCGCATTGTTTCATCAACCGGTGCGCTGACCCTGCCGGAAGTGCCCAAAACCATGGCGGTCATTGGCGGCGGTTATATCGGCCTTGAGATGGGCAGTGTCTGGCAGCGTTTGGGCGCTAAGGTTACGGTGATTGAATATCTCGATCGCATTTTGCCGGGCATGGATGGCGAAGTCAGCAAAAACATGCAGCGCATTATGGCCAAACAAGGCATTGAGTTTAAGCTATCAACCAAAGTGGCCAAAGCCGAGGCGGGCAAAAATAATGTGACACTGATGCTTGAGCCCGCTGCGGGTGGTAAGGCCGAAAGTGTGGCGTTTGATGTGGTGCTGGTGGCCGTTGGCCGCAAGCCCTTCACCGATGGGCTGGGGTTAGCCGAGGCCGGCGTGAAGCTTGATGATAAGGGTCGTGTTATTGTTGATAATCACTTTGCCACCAACATTGCCGGTATTTACGCCATTGGTGACGTGATTGCCGGCCCCATGCTGGCGCACAAAGCCGAGGAAGAGGGCAGTGTCTGTGCCGAGATGATTGCCGGACAAAAGCCCCATATCAATTACGATGCCATTCCGGGCGTGGTGTACACCGCGCCGGAAGCGGCCAGTGTTGGCAAAACCGAAGAGCAGCTTAAAGCCGCGGGCATTAATTATAAAGTAGGAAAATTTCCCTTTAGTGCTAATGGCCGCGCCCGCGCCATGGCCGAAACCGAAGGCTTTGTCAAAATATTGGCCGATGCCACCACCGACCGCGTTTTGGGTGTGCATATTTTAGGGGCGCAAGCCGGCACCCTCATTGCCGAAATGGGCATGGCCATAGAGTTTGGCGCCAGCGCCGAAGATGTGGCGCGCACCTGTCATGCGCACCCCACACTGAACGAGGCGGTGAAAGAGGCAGCACTCGCAGTGGCGGGCCGCGCTGTGCATATTTAAGTCTGATGCAATTTTTGCACATGCTGGGGCTGGACGCGTTTACGCGGGCCGAGCTGTTTGCGCTGACGGGCATTGCCGTTTCGCTTATTCGCTATGTCACTTATTTTTGGGCGATTTATAAAAAAGAGGCGCGCCCGCATGTGATGACGTGGTTTAACTGGTCGCTGGTGGTGGGTATTGGCGCTTACACACAGCAAAATATTGGTGGTGGGCCATCGGTTTGGGTGTTGTGGGTGGTGAGCAGCACTTGTTTGTTTATCTCGCTGTTGGCGCTGTTTATTGGCGAAAAAAATATCACCCGCAGCGACTGGGTGGCTTTTTTACTGGCGCTCGCCGCCATACCGCTGTGGCTGGCCACCGACAACCCCTATTATACTTTTGCGTTATTGGTGGTTATTGATGCACTCACTTATTACCCCACCATTCGTAAAAGCTGGCGCGACCCATGGGGTGAGCCGCCGCTCAGTTATTTTTGGTCGGGCTTGCGTTACTTTTTTGCGCTGTTTGCCGTCGAGCCCTTGGCGTTAAAAACCATGCTCTATCCGTTTTTGCTGATGGCCGGTGATTGGGGCTTTGCGCTGTATGTGTATTGGCGCAGACGGGTTTTAAGCCGCGTCAATTAGGCCCATTATTATGGCTGCGGCATGCCGTGATTAATGCGTGCGGCGCGCGGCTGGGTACGAATTTGTGCATGGCTGGGTGCAATAGCCTGTGCAGGCGTTGCCACTGTAGCGGCGGCTAAATCAGGGTGTTTTTTGGCGTAAAGCTCGTTTGCCAAACGGGCTTTTTCGGCATTGATGATTTTTTCTAGAGCGGCGCGTGGCTTAAAATATTCGACCTCAGCGGCATTGCGCTTTGCTGCTTGTTTTTGGCCAGACTTCACTAATAATGTGGCAAGACCAATGACGCCGAAAAGACCGGCTGCCAAGCCAGCGGTGACCATGAGTGGTACGGTGCCCACACTCATTACAGTCAACATGAACACGAAAAAGCCAACAAATACGCCTAAAGTCAAACCAGACTTTATGCGCCCCTCGCCATCCGGCATCTTATGGACGCTGCTCTTGTAATAGTTTCTATTCAGCTCATCGAGTTCTTGCTGGGCTTTGATATAGGCTTTGCGACCATCGCTGTTTAAATCAATTTTCAGCATATGCTCAACATTTTTAAAAATAATCAGCCCGTGACTATTGGTGCCAAAAAATCTGTCCTGAAGATAGGGGCTGTCGTTAAGGTCCATAGTGCCTCGCTATTATGGCTGCGGCATGCCGTGATTTATGCGAGCGGCGCGCGGCTGGGTACGAATTTGTGCATGGTTGGGTGCAATGGTCTGTGCGGGCATAGCCACTGTGGCGGCGGCTAAATCAGGGTGTTTTTTTAGGTAAAGCTCGGTTGCCAGACGGGCTTTCTCGGCATTGATGATTTTTTCGAGACCATCGCGTGATTTATAATATTCGGCCTTAGCAGCATAGCGCTTATTTTCTTGCTTGAGACCAGATCTGATTATTAAGGCGCTAAGGCCCACCACACCAAAAAAGCCCAATGCCAAGGCTGCACTTACAAGCGCTGGGGCTGCGCCCAAAGACCCTATAGTAAGTACCAAAAGACATATCCCACCAATAAGACCGATTGTGCCGCCAGTGCCTTGCCTAAATTCGCCGTTGCTCATGTTATAGGCGTCGCTGCTATAATAACCTTCATGGAGTGCGTCTAATTGTTTTTTGGCCTCAATGTAGCTTTTGCGCTCGGGGCTGTTGGCGTTTATCAACAGCATATCGGCCGGGCGCTTCAGAATAATCAACCCATCGCTGGTTTTGCCAAAATAGTGATCTTGGTAATAGGGGTTGTTATTGATATCCATGCTGGCCTCTTGTTTGGGTTGGCCTCTTACTGGGGGCAAATTAGCAAGCCCCCATTTGTTTCGTCAACAAAATTAACGGGGTTATTTAACTTTTGCCCTCATTTTACCTTACCTCTTGGATGAGCGGCTAAAATTGTGCTGGCCAGCTGGCTTGGCTCTACTTTGGTATAAATCTGCGTGGCCGAGAGGCTGCTATGGCCGAGCAGCTCTTGAATGGTGCGTAAATCGGCACCACTGCGCAGCAAATGTGTGGCAAAGCTATGGCGCAGCGCATGTGGCGTTGTGTGCGCGGGCAGGCCCAGCGCATTGCGCACCGCTTTTATGCGCAGGCGCGCCAACGATGCTGCCAGCCTTTCACCACGCGCGCCTAAAAATAGCGGCGCATGGCTAGCACCCTGCCATGGGCAAGCGGCTAAATATGTTTGCAAAGTTTTTTGCACAATGGGTAAAAGCTGCACCATGCGCTCTTTATCGCCCTTGCCCTTTATTATCAGCTGCTCTTGCGTGGCGGCACTTCGTGGCAGGCTGAGTGCCTCGGCAATGCGCAAGCCCGCGCCATAAAGCAAGGTAAATAGCGCCCAATCGCGCTGGCCCGTCCAGTCGGGCTCTTGCTCGGCTGTGGCCTGCAGCAAGGCGCTAACCTCGTCGGCGGCAAGGGCTTTGGGTAAGCGACGCTGCGCAAAGCGTGGCCGCAACAGTTCTAATTTGGGGTTGAGCTTTTGCCCCTGATTTGTGTGCAAATACATCATAAAATTACGTACCGCCGACAGGGTGCGGGCTTTGCTGCGCTGTTCTTTTAGGGTTTCGCTGACAGCGCTGAGCCAAGCGCGCCAATCGGCCAGGCTGATTTTTTCAAGCATGCTTAGCGTTATAGGCTTGCCATAATGCTTGGCCATAAAGTTCAGCATTTGCCCTACGGCATGGGTATAGCTTTTAAGCGTGAGGGCCGATAAATCACGCGCGGTTAAGTGCTTTTGCCATTGGGTAAAAGCGGCGAAGCACTCATCCGAAATTTGCAGCATGAACTATAAAATACTTTGGCCGGTTTTCTGCCAATCAGCCACAAATTGCGCCAGACCCTTATCGGTGAGCGGGTGATTAAACAGCTGCTTTAAGGTGGCGGGTGGCGCTGTAATAACATGCGCACCAAGCTTGGCGGCCTCCAGCACATGTTGCGGGTGACGAATAGACGCTGCCAGCACCTCGGTTTTAAACTGCGGATATTGCCGATAAATCTGCATAATTTCGGCAATCAGCGCCATGCCATTTTGGCCAATATCATCTAGCCTGCCAATAAAGGGCGAGACAAAAGTCGCCCCCGCCTTTGCCGCTAAAAGCGCCTGCACGGCCGAAAAGCACAAGGTGACATTAACCTGCGTGCCCTGGCTGGAAAGCTCTTTACACACGCGCAGGCCCGCTGGCGTAAGCGGCACTTTAACAGTAACGTTTTTGGCCAAGCCCGCCAATTTGCGGCCTTCGGCCAGCATAGTTTCATAGTCGGTCGCGGCCACTTCGGCACTCACGGGGCCCTGCACTACAGCACAAATTTGCTGAATAAGCGTCAGAAAATTCTGGCCGCTTTTGGCAATGAGGCTGGGGTTGGTGGTGACGCCATCGAGCAGGCCGCTGGCGGCTAGCTCTTTGATTTCGGCAAGATCGGCGGTATCGACAAAAAATTTCATTGGACGAACGCTCCTTTTAGGGCAACAGAATAGGCGATGAGCCAGGCTTTGACCAGTGACGATTGCGCCTTATTGCTGCCCACCCCCGTGGGCGGGGTTTTTGACTATCGCAACCCCGAAAATTTTGCCACGGGGCAAATGGTGCAAGCGGGTTTTGGGCGGCAAAAGCTGGTGGGCGTGGTGTGGGGGGCTGCCACTGGGCAAGTGCCGCCCGAAAAGCTCAAGCCCGTGACAGAGCCGCTGCCATGGCCGCTGTGGCAAGCGGGCTTTAGAGCGTTTTTAGATTTTGTTGCTGACTATACTTTATCGCCGCCCGGCATGGTGTTGCGCATGGCCTTGGGGGGCGCTGGCGCTTTGGCTTTAGCGGTTAAACAAACCAAACGCACGCCGCCGCCGCCACAACCGCCAAAAACTAAATCGGCAGCCATTTTATCGGACGGTCAGCAAGCGGTGTGGCAGCAATTGCAGCAAGCCTTGCTGCCAGCGCAAGTCAGTTTGCTAGAGGGCGTCACCGGCAGCGGCAAAACCGAAGTTTATGCCAAAGCCATCGAGCAGATTTTGGCCAAGGGCCAGCAGGTGCTGCTGCTGGTGCCTGAAATTGCTTTAACCGCGCAATTATTAGGCAGGCTTGCCACACAATTAGGTGTGGCGGCCTATGCGTGGCATGCCGACCTTACGCCCGCACAACGCCGCACCACGTGGCAGCATATTGTCAGCGGGCAAGCGCGGCTGGTGGTTGGTGCGCGCTCGGCCTTGTTTTTGCCTTATCAGCAGCTGGGTTTAATTGTGGTCGATGAAGAGCATGAACCCGCCTATAAGCAAGAGGAGGGCGTGCTCTATCATGCGCGCGATATGGCGGTGGCGCGTGGCCACTATGAAAAAATACCTATTGTGCTGGTATCGGCCACGCCCGCAGTAGAAACCATTTATAATGTGCAGCAAAAACGCTATCGGCATTTTGTTTTGCCGCAACGCTATGGCCGTGCGGTTTTGCCGCAATTGCAATTGATTGATTTACGGCAAAACCCACCGCCCAAGCAAGCATGGCTTAGCCCCATGGTGCGCACAGCCATAAGCGAGGTTTTGGCGCAGCAACAGCAGGCTTTATTATTTTTAAACCGCCGCGGCTATGCGCCACTCACCTTATGCCGCACGTGTGGGCATCGGTTAAAATGCCCGCAATGCAGCGCATGGCTGGTCGAGCATAAAGCACCACCAAAATTGCATTGTCATCATTGTGGTTATCAGCAACCAAGCCTTAAGGCCTGCCCTGCTTGCGCCAGCGAAGATAGTTTGGTGGCCTGTGGCCCCGGTATTGAGCGTGTGTTTGAAGAAGCAAAAAAACTTTGGCCAGCCGCGCGCATTGCCGCCGTGTCATCCGATATGGCGGGTGGCATTAAAGCTGTACAACAAGTGATAGAAGATTTAGCCGCCGGCAAGGTTGATATTGTGGTGGGCACGCAGATTTTGGCTAAGGGGCATAATTTCCCCAGCTTAACTTTGGTGGCCGTGATAGATGCCGATTTGGGCTTGGGCGGCGGCGATTTGCGTGCGGCCGAGCGCACCTATCAATTGCTGCAACAAGTGGGCGGCAGGGCCGGCAGAGCCGAGCAGCCCGGGCGCGTTTTGGTGCAAACCCTAAACCCTGAACATGCGGTGCTACAGGCCATACAGCACCAACAGCGCGCCGATTTTTATGCAAGCGAACTTGCCGAGCGGCAAAGTTTTGGCATGCCTCCTTTTACGCGTCTTGCGTCTATTATTATATCTGGTGCCGATGCTGTGGGCACTGAGCAATTTGCCCGCTATTTGGCAAAGCAAGCCCCAAGACAAGACCATATGCAGCTTTTGGGCCCTGCGCCTGCGGCCTTGGCGCAGTTGCGCTCGCACTATCGCTTTCGCTTATTGCTTAAAACATCTAGGAATAATCGCCTACAGGCTTATTTGCGTGAATGGCTTAAAGATATCACCGTGCCGCGTGCCTTTAAGCTCCAGATTGATATTGATCCCCATAACTTTTTATAGGTAATTTCTTATGAGGGGCTTTAAAACCTAAGAGTTACGGCTTAGGGGTGTCGGGCTTTTTTTTTATATTTTGTGGCGATCCGGGCAAAGCTAAGCCTGTGGCTTTTTCTATGCCGCCAATGATTTTGCCAAAATGGATTTTGCCAGCAGCGGCCTTTAAGCCATCGGGCAGTTTGACGCCAGTTTTTTGCTCTATGCCGTCGGCTACAGTGCCAAGGCTGGCATGTTCGGCGCCTTGACGCAGGCGATAAACCCCATCAAACATTGAGGTTTCGGCCACCATTTTGCCTTTGGCGCGTTTGCGGTTCATCAGCGCTTTGTCGTTATCGTTCAGCCTTGGCGGGCGTGGCAGGCCCAGCGCATCGGCATAATGGCTATCATCAAGCAGGGTTGAAATTTTGCGCTCGCCCAATAAGCCGCGCAGTTTTTGTTGCGAAGCGTCAGGGTCGGTGGCAATAGCCAAAAGTGTTTCACGAATGGCTTGTTGTTGCGCTGTGTGTTGTGCCAAAAGCCAAGCGGCATCGAGCGAGTTTGCAAATTCGGCCCAGCTTAAATCATCTTGCTTTAAGTATTTACGAAAGCCAGCAATGACCGAGCCTGCCGGCTCATCATCAAAGCGGGTAAAGAGCGAATAGATTTTTTCGTGACGTTGGCGAAGCTCAAGCGGCGAGTAAGCGGGGCGGTTGCTCATGATTAAATTCCTATATCTATGGTTGTGGCGCAGCTTTAGCAGCAATAGCGGGTGTGATGGTTTTGCTTTTAACCAGCGTATCTACTTTTTCGGCAAGGCTGGTAAGTGTCAGGCCGCGCTGGCGTGCTTTAATAACAAAATCGATAGTGCCGTCACGGCCAAGACGCAGGGTTAACCCATCTTGCATGGCTCCACGCAAATTTTGGTCTTTGGTGGTATCGATAATAATTTGCAGCACGCCATCATGCTGGCCTTGGCTATAAGCGCGCAAATGGCGGAAAAAAGCCTGCGCCGTGTCCAGCTCGCCCGTAATATCTTTTTTTGCATCTAAGCTTTGTGCGGCGGCAAACATATCGGCACGGCGGTCGGTGCTGTTGAGTGTGGCAATGGTGCCAACGGCAACAGGCGCAGAAGCGGGGCGCTGTGGTGCTGTAATTGGTGCCGAAATAGGTGCAGGAGCGGGTGTTGCAACAGGTTTTGTTGCAACAGGTTTCGTTGCAACAGGGGCTGTTACGGGCGCTGCTGGTTTTTGTGCTGGCGTTTCAGCCACAGGTTCTTTTGTGGGGGCCTCTTTGATGGGCGCTGTAATAGGTGTTGTTGGTTTTGTGGCTTCGGGTGGCTTTGTGCCAATATCAGGGCCAATATCAGCTCCAATATCTGGCGCACTATTTAAAAAATCCCGCAGTTCGGCCATTTGCTTATCTTGGGCCGCGCGCACTTGATCACCCACGCCGCCATCGGTGATAGGCGCTTCAACCGGCTTGCTTTGCACGCTTCTACGAATGGCATCAATCGAGGCGCTTAAGCTGTTTCTTTGTGCGGCGGCATCAACATTACCCAAAATCTGTTGCTCTAAGAGGTCTTGCGCTTCGCGGCCTTTTGCGGCTTGTATAACTTCATCACGCTTAATGGCGGTATTGGGGCGCGGCTGGCCAATAAAATCGGCGATATGAGTCAGCTTGGCCATATCGGCAAGGCTGGGGGCGCTGGCCATGATGGCCTGTAATTCGTCCCATTGCTGGGTGAATTCGGGCTTGTTGCTATCCATGGCCGAGAGAATGTCATAAAATTTGGCTTTTTTGCCGCTGTCGCGGTCAAAATCATAGCTGTTAAATTGCGCTAAATCCTGCAGAAAGGCCGAGCGGCTGAGTTGAGCGGCGCCATCTTTACCCGGAATTTGCGTTAAAAAACCATCGAGCTGCTCAAGCCAAGCCATGCCCATAAACTCGTCCTGCCCCTTGGGGAAGGCCTCAAGAATGCTTATAAAGCCGGTTTGCAGAGTTTTAAGCTGGTCTGGTGTAAACATTTTGGCCCCGTTAAAGCAAAAAATTTAAAAATCTATCCCCATATTTCTAGCTTATTTTGGGCTGGCTTTGGGGTGTTTTTTTACTTTCATGCGCGCGGCTGGTTATTTTAGTGCAAGCGCGGGGCTTTTGGCCGATTTTATTCATAAGTAGCGATAAACATAGCAGAAAGGTGATTGCGCAAGCATTGCCCATATGTTAGACGAATGCCTGAAAATAATTAATCTTCAATCATTGTGCAGGGGTGACTTGCGTGGCAGCAGTAGAAATGCAGCAAACAGAAAATCGCCATGTTAAGCATGGTGCAACCACCATGCCCGAGCGCTATGCCGCAGCTTTTATGGCCTTGGCACAAGAGCAAGGGCTGCTTGAGCCGGTTGCGCAAGATTTGCGCACCCTAAACAGCATGATTAAGGGCGATGCGCAGCTGTTGGCGGTGTTGTCTAATCTGCGTGTCACCCGCGCTGAACTGGTTGCCGTGTTGCGCAAGCTTGCCGAACAGGCGCAAATGCAAACACTTACGCGCAATTTTTTAGGTGTGCTGGCACAAAATCGCCGTGCGGGCGCTTTGCCGCAAATAATCAGCGCTTTTATGGACTCTTTGGCGCGGCAGCAAGGTTTGCTCCATGCTAAAGTGTGCAGTGCTGTGGCGCTGACCGAGGCGCAGCAAAATAAACTGGTTGAAAGTTTGCGCCAAAAACTGGGCAGCAAAATCGCGCTTGAGCTGAGCGTTGAGCCTGAGCTTATCGGTGGCCTGTCGGTGCAAGTGGGGGCCACTTTATACGATCACACTGTGCAGGCGCGGATGCAGCGTTTAGCGCAGCAACTTAAAACATCAAACTAAGTCTTACTGGGAGACATACTTATGGAACTGCGCGCCGCTGAAATTTCAAACATCCTTAAGCAGCAAATTGCAAATTTTGACGCGCTCACCCAAGTGAGCGAAATTGGTCAGGTGCTGTCGGTGGGCGACGGCGTGGCGCGCGTGCATGGCCTTGATAAAGTGCAAGCCGGTGAGATGGTTGAATTCCCCGGTGGCATTAAAGGCATGGCGCTTAACCTTGAGGCCGATAATGTGGGTGTGGTTATCTTTGGCGACGACCGCGACATCAAAGAGGGCGATCTGGTTAAGCGCACCGGCACCATTGTTGAAGTGCCCGTGGGTAAAGGCTTGCTGGGCCGCGTGGTGGATGCTTTGGGCAACCCGATTGACGGCAAGGGCCCGCTGCAAAATGTCACTCGCCAGCGCGTTGAGGTGAAGGCACCCGGTATTATTCCGCGTCGTTCGGTGCATGAGCCGATGCAAACCGGCCTTAAGGCTATTGATAGCTTGGTGCCGGTGGGCCGTGGCCAGCGTGAGCTGATTATCGGCGACCGCCAAACCGGCAAAACCGCCATTGCGCTTGATACTTTTATTAATCAAAAAGCGGCCAATGCTGGCACCGATGAAAGCAAAAAGCTTTATTGCATTTATGTCGCTATCGGCCAGAAGCGTTCGACCGTGGCGCAAATTGTGAAAACCCTCGAAAATGCCGGCGCGCTTGAATATTCGATTATTGTGGCCGCCACCGCGTCCGAGCCCGCGCCCTTGCAGTTTTTGGCGCCCTATGCTGGTTGCGCTATGGGTGAGTTTTTCCGCGATAATGGCATGCATGCGGTTATCGTTTATGACGATTTATCGAAGCAAGCCGTGGCTTATCGGCAAATGTCGCTGCTGCTGCGCCGCCCACCAGGCCGTGAAGCCTATCCGGGCGACGTGTTTTATATCCACTCACGTCTCCTTGAGCGTGCGGCCAAAATGAGCGAGAAAAGCGGCAGTGGCTCACTGACGGCCTTGCCCGTGATTGAAACGCAAGCGGGTGACGTTTCGGCTTATATTCCTACTAACGTGATTTCGATTACCGATGGACAAATTTTCCTTGAGACGGGTTTGTTCTATAAGGGCATTCGTCCGGCGATTAACGTTGGTTTGTCGGTGTCGCGTGTGGGTTCGGCCGCACAAATCAAAGCCATGAAACAGGTGGCCGGTTCAATCAAGCTTGAGTTGGCCCAATATCGTGAAATGGCTGCTTTTGCGCAGTTCGCATCCGACCTTGATGCTTCAACACAAAAGCTGTTGGCCCGTGGTGCGCGCCTCACTGAGCTTTTAAAACAGCCGCAATATCAGCCGATCGATGTCGTCGAGCAGGTTATTAGCATTTTTGCCGGTGTTAAGGGCTATCTTGATAAAATTAAGGTTGATGACATTGGCCGCTTTGAGCATGGCCTGTTGGCCGATTTGCGCAGCAGTGGCGCCGATATTTTAACGGCCATTCGCAATGACCAGCAAATTAAGCCAGAAACTGAGACAAAATTGCGGGCGTTTATTGAAAATTACGCCAAAGTTTTTGTGTAGTTTTTTGTTTAACCTCTAAAGGGAGAGAACATTATGAGCCACGGCCTGACCACAAAAGCTATCTTGTTAAAGCTCGATTATAAGCTGTTGTGCGAACGCGTGCATAATGTGCCCTCGCCCGAGAACAACGCCCTTTATGAGGTGATTGACGGTTTCTCGGCCAATCTGGTGGCGCTGAACCCCATGAGCAAAGCGCCCGAGCCAGCCTGCTGGTTTGCCGTATATGTACAAAACGATATTTACGACCGCCGCATTAAGAGCATTGCTAAAGTTTTGCAGGTGATGCGCGGCATTGAGAGTGTTGAAGTGTTGCCGCGCGATGATCGCCGTTTTGCGGTGCTGCAATTTCCGCGCACGGCCAAGCGCGACTTCTAAATTAGGAAAATTGTCCGATGCCCAGCTTAAAAGACCTTAAAAACCGCATCGCCAGCGTTAAAAGCACGCGCAAAATTACCAGCGCCATGAAAATGGTGGCCGCCAGCAAATTGCGCCGCGCGCAAGAGCAAGCTATGGCCGCACGCCCCTATGCTGAGCGGATGGAGCGGATGTTGGGCTCGCTGGCTGCCAGCCTTAAGGGTGAGGGCGATGCGCCCAAATTAATGTCCGGCACGGGTGCAGATCATGTGCATTTGCTGATTGTTATTACCTCTGATCGTGGCCTTTGTGGCGCTTTTAATGGCAGTATTGTGCGTGAGGCGCGTAAACAAATTTTAGCACTTAAAAATGCCGGCAAGCAGGTTAAGGTTTTGTGTGTGGGCCGCAAGGGCGCGCAACTGCTGCGCCGTGATTTTGCCAGCCACATTATTGGCAGCACAGAAGATGTGGGCCGTAAAAAACTCAGCTACGCCGATGCCGAGAAAATTGCGCAGCAAGTTTTGACGCTGTTCGATGAATCTCAATTTGATGTGGCCAAAGTTATCTATAATAAGTTCAAATCAGCCATCAGCCAGATTGTGACAACACAGCAGCTGGTGCCGTTTGCCGTGCCCGAAACCGCCGAAAATGCCGATAGCGTCAAGGCCGCCTACGAGTTTGAGCCCGATGAGGCAACCATTTTAACCGAGCTTTTGCCACGCAATCTTGGCGTGCAGCTTTACCGCGCTTTGCTCGAGAGCTTGGCCTCAGAGCATGGCGCACGCATGACCGCCATGGATAATGCCACGCGCAACTCTGGCGATATGATCAACAAACTGACTTTGGTTTATAACCGCACACGTCAGGCCTATATCACCAAAGAGATGATTGAAATTGTCTCGGGTGCTGAAGCGGTTTAACGTTTTTGCTTATCTAATTTTGTCGTCCATTTTTGCTGCCCAAATTTTTGGCCCTAATTATTTTTTAGGTGCTACATCATTCGTTTTTTAGTTACATTACTTGCTTCGATGTTTTATTGAAATTTTAAGTGGCTATTGCTCCTTTATCTTGCATTTTGTTGCCAAGTCGATATATGCTTGGCTTCCTTCCGAGTTACACTAATTTCCGCCCCAACGCAGAGATATATTTATGTCAAACCCGCGTTTCTTTTGGCGTCATCCTAAAAAAGCAGTCCTGCGGGATTATGCGGAGGATGTTGCTTTTTTTGAGCGTGAGGCTTTTGCCATTTATAATGCTTCGGTGGCTTTGGGCTATACGGGCCGCGATTTAATCGATGCCATCGAGCCAGAATTGATGCGCCTTTCGGCGGCGCTGATTGAATATGAAGATGCCTATGCCAGGGTCCAATCGCGGCAAGATATTACGCAACTCGCCGATTTGCCTTATGCGCGGCATTTATTGCAGCCATTGCAGCAGCGTTGGGATGTGATTTTGCCCCAACTCGACCCAGATTATTTGCGCGAGCGTCTTAACGATTATCTCAGCGCCCGTGAGGACGCAATTTTTGATGCGCAGCGTCAGCGGCCAAGGCCCGATTTGGGCTTTTTATCGGCAAAACCACCCGCGCCTTAATCGCCCCTTTTTATAACTACATTTTTATGGCTAAAAATTGCTTTTAACAGGTGCTTTTCGCACGCGCTTTTGCTAAAAACAGGGCAATTCAGCGCACACCTCAAGGGAGCATTTTATGGCACAGAATATTGGTCGCATTACGCAAATTATGGGCGCGGTTGTGGACGTACAATTTGAGGCCGGTTTGCCCGCCATTTTAAACGCGCTTCATACCGAGAATGAGGGCAAGGTTCTGGTTTTAGAAGTGGCGCAACATTTGGGCGAAAATTCGGTGCGCTGCATCGCCATGGATACCACCGATGGTTTGGTGCGCGGCCAAAAAGTAACCGATACCGGCAGCGCCATTAAAGTGCCCGTGGGTGAAGCAACCTTGGGTCGCATTCTCAATGTTGTCGGTGAGCCTATCGATGAGCGCGGCCCGGTCAATGCCAAAAAACATTACGAGATTCACCGCAAGGCGCCAGATTTCTCCGAGCAATCAACCGAGGCTGAAATTCTCAGCACCGGCATTAAAGTTATCGATCTTTTAGCACCCTATGTGAAGGGCGGTAAAATCGGTCTGTTTGGTGGTGCGGGCGTTGGTAAAACCGTGCTCATCCAAGAGCTGATTAACAACGTTGCCAAAAAGCATGGTGGTTATTCGGTGTTTGCTGGCGTGGGTGAGCGCACGCGTGAAGGTAACGACCTTTACCATGAGTTTATGGAATCCGGCATTATCAAAACCGATGGCCCAGGCTCGAAAGTGGCCTTGGTTTATGGCCAGATGAATGAGCCACCTGGTGCGCGTGCGCGCGTGGGTTTAACCGGCCTCTCCATTGCCGAATATTTCCGCGATGAAGAAGGGCAAGATGTGCTGTTCTTCGTTGATAATATTTTCCGCTTTACGCAGGCGGGTTCGGAAGTGTCGGCGCTGTTGGGCCGTATTCCTTCGGCGGTCGGTTATCAGCCAACATTGGCCACCGACATGGGCACCTTGCAAGAGCGCATTACCTCAACCAAAAAGGGCTCGATTACCTCGGTGCAGGCCATTTACGTGCCAGCCGACGACTTAACCGACCCCGCGCCCGCGACATCCTTTAGCCACCTTGATGCAACCACCGTGCTCAACCGCCAGATTGCCGAGCTAGGAATTTATCCCGCGGTTGACCCGCTCGATTCTACCAGCCGCATTCTTGATCCGCGCGTGGTGGGCGATGAGCATTACGATGTCGCCCGTAAAGTGCAGAAAATTTTGCAGACCTATAAATCGCTGCAAGATATTATTGCCATTTTAGGCATGGATGAATTATCGGAAGAAGATAAGCTGACTGTGTCACGCGCCCGTAAAATTCAGCGCTTCTTATCGCAGCCTTTCCACGTGGCCGAGATTTTCACCGGCACACCTGGTGTGTTCGTCAGCTTGGCTGATACCATTAAAGGCTTTAAGGGCATTTGTGATGGCGATTACGACCATCTGCCCGAAGCGGCCTTCTATATGGTAGGCACTATCGATGAAGTGCTGGCCAAAGCCAAAAAAATGGCGGCCGAGGCAGCTTAATTTAGGACAGGCTCATTAAAATGTCGGATAAGCCAGCTAAGCCCAATCAGGTCAAAATAAGCCCGGCTGATGCCATCTGTGCCGAGCCTGCCAATTATGACAAGCTCTATCAAGCTTTGCAGCAGGCAGGCTATGTGTTGCAGCCGCAAAAAATTGGTAAGTTTGATGTGCAGATTACCCATATTTACCAGCGGCCTTTGGCCAATGGTGAGGCCGAGCGGGTGACGGTGTTTTTTGGCCGCTCTGGCGTGCGCCGGGGCTCGGTTTATTACCGCAAGCTTGATGCGCAAGGCCAAACAACAGCTTTTTTATATACCAGCCTAGATCGCTTGTGGCCGCAGTTAAAAGCGGGGCGGCCTTTGGTGTTTATCCGCCCCAAGCGGCAGTTAAGCTGGGGTACTGGTGTTAAAAAACTTTTAGGCCTAAAGTAATTTGCTTTAAGTTATTTATAGGGGGTAACAATGTCCGAGCATGTGCAATTTGAGCTGGTAAGCCCAGAGCGTTTGTTGGCCAGCCGCGCTGTCAGCATGGTGACTATCCCTGGTGCTGAGGGCGATTTAGGTGTTTTACCGGGCCATGCACCGCTGATCGTAAGCCTCCGCGCCGGCGTGATAGATATTTATGATGGCGCAGCCGTAAGCGAGCGTTTATTTACCGCCGGTGGCTTTGCCGAAATTACCGATAGCCGCTGCACTGTTTTAGCACAAGACGCTGTGCCGCTGGCCGAGCTCAATAACGAGGCGCTGCAAACCGAGGCGCGCCGCTTGCAAGATGCACTATCAACGGCGGATACCGAGCAAGCCAGCGCTCTTACCGAGCAGCTGAGCCTTGTGCAAACCAAATTAGCCATATTGGCCGCTGCCTAAAATGAGCCAAAATAAACAACATTGGCAAATTGCCGATTTGCCTTGGGCTGAGTTTGATGCCAGCAAAATATCGCCAGATATAATCAAAGTTGCTAAAGCCGCGGCTTTAGTTGAGTTTAACGGCCATGATTATGCGGCTTATTTATGCCAAGTTTTTCCGGATGATGCCGAGCTTAAACAAGCGGCCGAGGCTTGGGCCATTGAAGAAGTGCAACATGGCGAGGCCTTAGGGCAATGGGCCATGCGGGCCGACCCTAGTTGGGATTTTAAAGCCGCCGTGGCGCGCTTTAAGGCCGGCTATCAATTGCCGCTTTCGACGGATGGCTCGACACGCGGTTCACGCGCCGGCGAGCTGATTGCCCGCTGCATTGTTGAAACCGGCACCAGTAGCTACTACACCGCCTTGCGTGAAGCCAGCGATGAGCCAGTGTTTAAAGCTATTTGCTATCATATCGCCGCCGATGAGTTGCGCCATTACAAACTTTTTTATACGCATCTCAAGCGTTATCTGACCATTGATAAACTCAGCACCTTGGCACGTCTTAAAATTGGCCTTGGCCGCATTCAAGAAAGCGAAGATGACGAATTGGCCTATGCTTATTATGCCGCCAATACGCCCGCGCTAAACCCGCCACCCTATAACCGTGAGTTTTATAGTGCGGCTTATACGCGGGGCGCATTTAGCTATTATCGCGCCCATCATATGGAGCGGGTGGTGGCGATGGTGTTTAAGGCTTGTGGTCTGACCCCGCATAGCTGGTTGCAGCGCGGCGTGCAAAAATTAGCCTGGTGGGCCATGCAGCGCAAAATTAAATCGGCCAATGATGGTGCACCCAAAGAGGCCGGTGTTAAACAAGCTGGCGCCAAAGCCGCTTAAGTGGGCCGCCTAGGTGGGTGGCTAAGGTTGTGGCCATGCTGTGGTGATAATCGCAAGGTTAGTGACACGGCATTTGCTTTAAGCACCGCAAGTTTAATCCAGCCCCCACATTTTATAATAATCGCTTTTTTCGGCCCAATCGGCACGCACGCGCACCGTTAAAAACAGCTCTACTTTTTTACGGCCAAGGGCTTTGGCAATTTCGGCACGGGCCGCACTGCCAATGGCTTTAAGGCGGCTGCCGCCTTTGCCAATAATAATGGCTTTTTGGCCATCGCGCTGCACGGTAATCAGTTGCCCCAAGCGCAAATTGCCATTAGGCTTTTCTTCCCATTGCTCGGTTTCAACAGTGGTGGCATAAGGCAGTTCTTGCTCGAGCTGCAAAAACACCTGCTCACGCGTCAGCTCGGCCGCCAAAAGTTTTTCGGGAAGGTCGGTGATTTGCTCGGGCGGGTAATGCCACGGGCCCGCCGGCAGGGCTTTGGCCATGGCTTGCTCAAGGTCGGCAACGCCACTACCGCTACTGGCTGAAATCATCAGTAGTTGCGCGACTTGCGGCAGGGCGCCAAAGCGTGCGGCCAAGGGCAAAAGCTGCGCTGGGGGCAGTAAATCAATTTTATTGAGCGCCACAATAATGGGCGTTTGCTGTGGAAACAGCGCCAAAGTTTCGGCAACTCTGGCGTCATCGGGTGGGTCATCGGCGGCAATCAGCCACAAAATGCAATCGGCGTCACCCGCAGCTTTAGCGGCGGCGCGCACCATGGCTTCGTCCAGTTTTTTTCGTGGCGCAAAGAGGCCGGGCGTATCCAGCAGCACCATTTGTGTTTGGCCCACCATATGCACGGCCAGCATGCGCGTGCGTGTGGTTTGCGGCTTGGCGCTGACAATGGCCAGCTTCTGCCCCAGCAAACGATTCAGCAGGGTTGATTTACCGGCATTTGGCTTACCAATAATGGCGATAAAGCCGCAATGTGTTTGGCTGGGGGGGGGGGTGGGGGTTTGATTGGGGGGGCTGTTTTCAGTCATGTAGGTGGGTCCATAGGTTTTGCGCGGCCATTTTTTCGGCCAGTTGTTTTGAGGTGCCTTGGCCGATAGCCTTTTTGTGGCCTTCAGCACCCAGCTCGACCCGCGCTTCAATGATAAATTGCGGGGCGTGCGCAGGGCCGCTGCGCTCAACAAGGCTATAGCGCGGCAGGGGCAGGCCGCGCGCTTGCGCCCATTCCTGCAATTGGGTTTTGGGGTCGGCCGGTGGTTTTATGCTATCGGCCAAAAGCGGGGCAAATAAATGCATAATGCTTTGTTTTGCCGCTGGCCAGCCACCATCGAGATAAATGGCGGCAAATAATGCTTCGAGGGTATCGGCCAAAAGATTTTCGTTTTGTCGCAACTCGGGCACTTCGTTTTTACCGATAAGAATATAATCTGCGAGCGATATTTTGCGGGCAAGCTCGGCTAAGCTGCTGCGGCTGACCAACAAAGCATGCCGTTTGGCGAGCTGCCCTTCGGCCTCGTGCGGGTAATGTTGAAACAGCTCTTCGGCGATGGCGAGGCTGAGCACCCGATCGCCCAAAAACTCTAATCGTTCGGCTTCGGGCCGCTTGGCTTCGGGGTGCTTGGCGGGTATCTGCGGCTTGCTTTTACCAAGCGCACTGGCATGGGTGAGCGCTGCTTGCAGCAAGGCTTGCTTCTGAAACTGATAGTTAAGACTATCTGGCAGGCTCATGCGTTACTCAACCCGCATTAAAATTCTATCGAAGCGGATGCTCCATGGCCACTGCCAGAATTGCCACAAGGGATAGGTATCATCGACCGATAAAAATAAGCGCGTAGCCGGCCCTTGCATATTTTCAAGCGGCACAAAACCCACCAGCCTTGTGCGGCTATCCATAGAGTTATCGCGATTATCGCCCATAAAAAAGTAATGACCGGGTGGCACGGCAAATTCGGGCGTGTTGTCAAGCTCGCCAGCATCGCTCTCTTCAACAATGGTGTGGGTGCGACCACCGGGTAGATACTCACGATAAAGTTTGGCATTAACCAGACGTCGCCCTTCTTCAAGCGCGGTGGTTTCAAGATATTCGCGGCGCACGGGCGTATCATTGATAAATAAAATGCCGCTGCGCACTTGGATGCGATCACCGGGCAAACCAATGAGGCGCTTAATATAATCGGTGCGGTTATCGCGCGGTAATTTAAACACCACTACATCGCCGCGCTCAGGCAGGCTGCCGCCAATACGCCCTTCAAACGGCACAAGGCCGTAAGTGGCCGAGTGAGTGGAATAGCCATAGGTGAATTTATTGACAAACAGATAATCGCCCACCAACAGATTAGGCAGCATCGAGCCCGAGGGGATATTAAACGGCTCATAAATCAGCGTGCGGATAAACACCGCAATGAGCGCCGCAAATAAAATTGTTTTGATGGTTTCTTTCATGGTGACTCTTTAGCTTAAATCATTTGTGCAATTATAGTCTATTTATGTCGGCGCTGCACGTCTCAATCCGCGCCTCGATAATCACAAAGGCTTGCGCGTAGGGCGCTTCATCGGTGAGCGACACATGGATAACGGCGCTATGCTGTGGCGGCAGCAGTCGCAGCAATTGCGCCTGTGCGCCAGCGCTGAGGCGCATGGTTGGCGCGCCAGAAGGCAGATTAACCACCTCCATATCGCGCCAAAAAACCCCGTGGCTCAGGCCGGTGCCGAGGGCTTTGGCGCAGGCTTCTTTAGCGGCAAAACGTTTGGCTAAAGTGCCGGCCACGTCACGACGACGCAGCGCTTTGGCCGCCTCGGCCTCGGTGAATATTTTATCAAGAAAACGCTGCCCCCAGCGCTGATAGCTTTGCGCGATGCGGCGAATGTCGCATAGGTCGCTGCCAATACCGATGATCATAATGGGCGCACCATGTGCTAACGGCCTCGGGCGCGCTCAACGCTGTTGATAGCGGGCGTAGCGCGCAAGGCCGCAATGATATTGGTGAGGTGCGGCAGGTTTTTAACCTGAATATCAACGACGATTTCATAGAAATCTTCGTTGCGGTCGGTAATTTTAAGGTTGCTGATATTGCCGCCTTGCTTACCGATAACGGTTGAGAGCATGCCCAAACTACCCGGTTGATTACCGACCACCATTACAATACGCCCGATGGTGTTGTCTTGGATATCGGTCTCGTCTTCCCAGGCTACATCAACCCAGCGCTCGGGCATGTGCACAAAGCTATTGAGTGTTTCGCAATCGACCGTGTGCACGGTCACGCCCTTGCCGGTGGTCACAATGCCGACAATGCGATCACCCGGCAGCGGGTGACAGCAGCGCGCATAATGCACGGCCATGCCGGGAATGAGCCCGCGCAGCGTGAGGGGCTTGCCGGCCTCACCAGGGCGTGGCATGGCCTTACCCAACAGCGCTTTGCCACTGGCAGGCGTGGTGGTGGGGGCGGCGGGTTTGTTTTTGGCTTGCGGGTAAACGGCGGTTAACACTTCGCGCGGGCTATGCAAGCTGGCGCCCAGATTAGCATATAAATCATCAAGGCTTTGTGCTTGAAATTGCCGCACATGCGGCTCGATGAGTTTTTCCTCAAAGGGCATATTGGCTTCTAGGAATATTTTCTGCAGCATGGCTTTGCCGACCACCATATGCTCGGAGCGTTGCTGACTGCGGATATATTTGCGAATGGCCGAGCGCGCCTTGGCCGACACCACAAAGCGTTCCCATGCGGGGCTGGGTGTTTGCGTTTTGCTGGTGATAATCTCGACCTGATCGCCATTTTGCAGCACAGTGCGCAGTGGCACCATGCGGCTATTGACCTTAGCGCCC
The DNA here is from genome assembly GCA_027485855.1 of Rickettsiales bacterium. Lineage (GTDB taxonomy): Bacteria > Pseudomonadota > Alphaproteobacteria > JAIXQD01. The sequence continues at coordinate 34,545 of JAIXQD010000013.1, forward strand.
ACGCATTTATCGCCGACGCCACTATGCACCGCATAGGCAAAATCAACCGGACAGGCGCCACGCGGCAAGGCCACCACATCGCCCTTGGGCGTAAAGCAAAACACCTGCTCTTGAAAGAGCTCAAGCCGCGTATAATCAAGGAACTCTTCGGGGCGCTGGGCATTTTCTAAAATATCGAGCAATTCGCGCAACCAGCGATATTGCTTGCTGTCGGCCGTGGGTTTGGCGTCACCCGCTTTGTAGCTCCAATGGGCGGCAACGCCGAGCTCGGAGACTTCGTGCATGGCGCGGGTGCGGATCTGAATTTCAACGCGCTGTTTGTTGGGGCCAAGCAGGCCCGTGTGCAAACTTTGATAGCCATTGGGCTTGGGGGTTGAGATATAATCTTTAAACCGGCCCGGCACCATCGGATAGCGGCTATGTAACACACCGAGCGCTTGATAGCACTGCTCGACACTATCTACCACAATACGAAAGGCCATAATGTCGGATAATTGCTCGAAGGTGACATTCTTGCGCTGCATCTTTTTCCAGATGGAGTAGGCGGTTTTTTCGCGCCCTTGAATATCGGGGCGCAAGCCCGATTGCTGTAACACCTCTTGCAGTTCGCTAACGACGCCGCCGGTTAAATCGCCGCCGCCCTCATTACGCAAAAATTCAAGCCGCGCCAAAATACTTTGCCGCGCATCAGGGAAAAGTTCGCCAAAAGCGATATCTTCCATCTCTTCTTGAAAGGCGCGAATACCAATGCGCTCGGCCAATTGTGCATAAATCTCGATGGTTTCACGGGCAATGCGGCGGCGTTTTTCGGGCTTGGGCACATAATGCAAGGTGCGCATATTGTGCAGGCGGTCGGCGAGCTTGACCAGCAGCACGCGAATATCCTCAGACATGGCCAACAGCAATTTGCGGAAATTTTCGGCCTGTTTGGATTGCTCGCTTTGATATTCAATGCGCGAGAGTTTAGTCACACCATCAACCAGCCGCGCAATCTCGCCGCCAAAAAGTTTTTCAATGTCTTCAAGTGTGGCCAGCGTATCTTCGACTGTATCGTGCAACAGGGCCGTGCAGATTGTGGCCGTATCAAGCTTCATATCGGTGAGGATGCCGGCCACCTCAAGCGGGTGCGAAAAATAAGGATCGCCCGACGCGCGCAGCTGACTGCCATGAGCTTTCATGGAAAAGACATAGGCGCGGTTGAGCTTGTCTTCGTCGATATTGGGGTCGTAGGCGCGCACGCGATCGACCAGCTCAAACTGGCGAATGATGCGCGGTTTTTGCGTGGCTATGGGCGCAGCAGATTCTGGCCCAATGTCGGGTGCAGCAGGTGCGGCTGGGGCAGCAGGGTTTTGCGTGTCGCTCAAGGCCGCGCCCCTAACAAGCTGGTGTTAGATAAGATCTTCGCCTTCTTCAGGGATTAGCTCTTCATCTTCGTCTTCATCGACGTCAGTGCTGAAGCCGGCTTCCTCGGCTTCGCTGGCGCTGGCTTGCTCGGCCACCCATTTGTGCTCTTGCGCCATGATTTCAGACAAATCATCTTCGGGCTGGTCGGGCTCGACGCGTTTTTGCATGCCCTTAATCAGTGAATTGCCCAAATCTTCTAGATTGAGGCGGTGCTCAGCGATTTCACGCAGTGCAACAACGGGGTTTTTATCGCGATCGCGGTCAACATGCAAAGGCGCGCCGCCAGCAATTTCACGGGCGCGATGCGCCGACAGCAGAACCAGCTCAAAACGGTTGGGGACTTGCTCAATGCAATCTTCCACGGTGACGCGTGCCATTAGAAAACCTCTCTTATGTTGACGTCATGTTTTAGCATTAACCGCTTTGCTAAAGCAAGCCAACAGCATGGCTGCTGGGCCCAAACAGGCTGTTTTAGCGGTCGTTGGGCGGTAATATTATTGCCAAAACGATATCAATCGCGAAAGATTAGCCCTTTTCGCTTGTTGCAAATAAAGCGGCTGGTTAGTGTAAGGGTGATAATGGCTGTAATTTTACCTAAAGATTTTACTTAAAAACTTTGTAAGGATGCCCCCAAATGATTTTTTATAAAGAAGAACGCATGGCGATGTTTATAGACGGCGCCAATTTATATGCGGCCTCAAAGGCGCTGGGTTTTGACATTGATTACCGCAAGTTGCTGGAGCTGTTTGGCAGCAAGGGGCGGCTGGTGCGGGCTTTCTATTATACGGCGCTGACCGAGGGCGAGGATTATTCTCCTATTCGGCCTCTGGTTGATTGGCTTGATTATAATGGCTACAGCATGGTGACGAAGCCGGTTAAAGAATTTATCGATGCCACGGGGCGGCGCAAAATTAAAGGCAATATGGATATTGAATTGGCCGTTGATGCCATGGAAATGGTCGATAGCATTGATCATTTTGTGCTGTTTAGTGGCGATGGCGATTTTTGCAGCCTCAGCCGCGCCTTGCAGCGGCGCGGTCGGCGCGTGAGTGTGGTGAGCACCATGCGCACCAACCCACCCATGGTGGCCGATGAGTTGCGCCGTCAGGCCGATAATTTTATTGAGCTACAAGATTTGGCTAAAATGGTGGCGCGGCCAGCCATGACCCGCCCAGTAGGTGCCCCAGTAGGTGCTCCAACGGGTGTTGTGCCGCAACAAGGCAATCAGCCGCAAAAAATGCACGAGCATGATGCAGAGGACGATAGCAATATCGGCAACATCGCTTAAGTTTATGCAGGTTTCGGGCTAGCGGGTTTCTTTACCCGCTTTAAGTGCGGCTGCTATAGGGGCAAAGGCGCTGCAAACTTCGGTGTAAATATCGCGTTTCCAGGCAATGATGCGCTCGGGCATGGTGGCGAGCTCGCACCATTGCCAATCGGCAAACTCGATTTCTTCGTTGGCATCAAGGCGGATATCTGCATCCTGGCCGGTAAATAGCAGCGCCAACCAATGATGCGCTTGCCCGCGATATTTGCCGCCATAAAGCGCACCACCACCGCGCGCCTGCGCATAATCGGGGAAATCGTAATAAGTAATGTGCGGATATTCGCCAATAATTTTTGCGTGCTTGGTGCCGATCTCTTCTGCGAGTTCGCGCAGTGCGGCTTCTTTTATGGTTTCGCCCTTATCCATGCCGCCTTGCGGAAATTGCCAATGGCCCCTGTTGTCGGCGCGCTCGGCCGCCAGCACCAAACCGGCCTTATTAAAAACAACTAAGCCGACACCGCGCCGATAGGGGCGGGTTTGGTCATCGGCAGCCAAAATTGTTTGCCGCTCACCTTTACTCATTATTTTGTCTCATTATTTTGCGGCTCACTTTTTGGCGGCTGTTGATTTTCAGGTGCCGCTTGAGTGGGCCCTGTTGGCGGTGTTTCTGCTGGTGGTGTTTCTGCTTGTGGTGTTTCAATTTTTGGAACGGTTATAGCTGGCTCAGCTATATCAGTCTCAGTTATATTGGGTTCTGGCATAGATTGGGCAATGGCACTGACCGGCACCAAGGCAATACCCTTTGCGGCTAAACTGGGCAACCAGCGTTGTAAATGGCTGAGTATGAGCGGGTAGCTATGCGTATAGCCAACGGCAAAACCATTTTGGTGGGCGGCAATTTCAAGCTGTTGCAGGGCTTGCAAAATATCGGTCTCGGCCAGCGAGGCATCGATAATTGTGCCGGCCACAGCATGCGGCAGGGCCAGACTATTGGCAATCGTGGCCGATAAGGTTGTGCGGCTGCCCGTGGCATCAACCCATAAAAGCCCGCGTTGGGTGAGCTCGTCAAAAACAATATTCAGCCCATCGCGATTGGTGACAAAGCGTGTGCCGCTATCATTGAGCAAGCCAACATAGCCCGCGCCACGGCTGAGCAACCAGCGCATGCGCTCGTAATTGGCCTGAATATTACCACGCGCCAGCAGCATATGCGGGCCTGGGTCTGAGCGCGGATAATCCATCGGCTCTGCGGGCACACTGAGCAACACTTCATGGCCTTCGCTGCGGGCGCGATTAAACCAATCAGGCAGCGCGTTGGTGTAGGCATCAAAAGCCAGAGTCACTTCTGCGGGCATAATATCAAGGGTGTTTTCAGTAGTAAGGCGAGAGAGGCCAAGACCGCCCACAATCAGCGCAATTTTGGGTGCGGTGATGTTGGCATCAAACGGACGGGCATAAACGCGCCACGGCTTTTGTCCATCTTTGCCGATTTGCGGCAGGCTGCGGCCTTGGCCCATTTCTTCCAAAAGGGCAGGCTGAGGCGCTGGCGTAAGCTGTGCCGGACTATTGAGCGGTGGAATAGGCGCATTGCTGGAATGGCCGACATTTGGCACAACGGGGGTAGTATCAGCTGTGCTGCTTTCGGGGCTGGGGGTATTGGCTGGTGTAGCTGGTGCGGCTGGTGCAGCATCGTTGGTTTTGGTTGCTGGCGCTGGCGCGGCAATGCTGGAGCTGCCAATAGCGATACGCACTTGTGCTGGCTGGTGTGGCCATAGCAGCCAAGCACCCAAAAGCATGGCCAGCACGAGAGTGATAAAAAATATAATTTTAAACAGCTTGGTCGATATGATTTTAAGCAGTGCTGCCAATAATTTTTTTGGCACAGCCGATAGCGCTGGCCATACCCCCCCGACCTTGGCCAGCCCAGAAAAGTCTAGCGAAGGCAGCTTCAAGCGAGGGGGGCGTAAGGCCATTAAAATCGCCTAACGTGGTTTGGCGCGCTGTTCGAATAAGGCAACGCCACGCACCAAATCGAGGGCGCGGGCCAGCTGATAGTCGATAGGTTTTTTATCCGCATCAGCTTTTTTGGCCTTGTCATCTTTAGTTTTGTCATCGCTGGCTTTGGCATCGCCGACTTTGCTATCGCTGGTTTTGTCGTCCTTTTTGCTTAGCTTATCATCGGCTTTTTTCTCGTCAGTTTTTTTGTCATCAGGCTTTTTGTCGCCATTTTGCGGATTTTTCAAAGCGCCTTTCAAATCGGCTTCGCGGCGCAGATGCTCGGCATCGGCTGATTCAACCTTGGCTTGCTCAACCACAATATCGGGCTCAATACCCTCGGCCTGAATAGAGCGGCCCGATGGGGTATAATAGCGTGCGGTGGTAAGCCGCATGGCGCCCGCCCCTTGCAACGGAATAATAGTTTGCACCGAGCCTTTGCCAAAGGATTTTGTGCCCAGCAAAATAGCGCGGCGGTGGTCTTGCAGTGCCCCCGCCACAATCTCTGAGGCCGAGGCCGAGCCACCATTGATAAGCACCACTAAGGGCTTGCCGCCAATTTTCTCCTCGCCGCTGGCAGTAAAGATTTGGTTATCTTCGCTGTGACGGCCGCGCGTGGATACCACTTCGCCGCGGGCAATAAAGGTTGAGCTAACCGAAACCGCCTGATCAAGCAGGCCGCCCGGATTATTGCGCAAATCAAGCACATAACCGACCAGTTTGCTGCCCAGCTCTTTTTGCAGGCTTTCAATGGCTTTGTTTAGGCCGGGTTGGGTCAGCTCGTTAAAGGTGGTGATGCGGATATAGCCAACATCGCCCTCGGCGCGTGAGCGCACCGATTCGATTTTAATAATCGCGCGGGTGAGCGTGACATCGAAGGGTTCGCCCATAAGGCCACCACGACGAATAGTCAGTTTAATTTTAGTGCCCGGCGTGCCGCGCATTTTTTCAACCGCTTCAGACAGAGTCATTTCTGTGACGGGATTTTCATCGATGTGGGTGATGAGATCGTTGGGTTGCAGGCCGGCTTTAAAGGCGGGCGTGTCATCGATGGGGGAGACAACTTTGATAATGTTATCTTCCATGGTGACTTCAATGCCAAGGCCGCCAAACTCGCCCTTGGTTTGCACCTGCATATCTTGAAAATCTTTTTTGTTTAAATAAGAAGAGTGCGGATCGAGCGAGGTGAGCATGCCATTAATGGCCGTTTCCATGAGCTTTTCGTCGGTCACTTCATCGACATAGTCGGCACGCACGCGCTCGAGCACATCGCTGAACAGCGATAATTGCCGCATGGTCTCGCTGCTATTTTGGTTTTGCGCTTGGGCGTTGGCTGTGGTTTGGGTGAAACACAGCAAAGTTGCCGCCAGCAAGAGCGGACGATGCAGGAGGCGCAGCGAGAGAAACGACATTAGGTATTCTTTCCTTTTGTGGTCAACGGATTAACGGGTTCACCGTTTTGTCTTAGTTCAAAATAAATATCTACCATCGTGCTATTTTGCCGCGCTTTGCCCAAAGGCTCGCCGCCGGCAACATTTTGGCCAACTTCAGCATCAATCGTGCCAAAGCCCGCCAAGAGGCTATGATAACCCCCTCTATGCTCGATAATCAAGATTTGACCATAGCCTTTAAATAAACCGGCAAACATCACGCGGCCTGCTGCGGGTGCACGCAACAGGCTATTGGCGGGCAAAGCCATGGTAATGCCCGGGCTATGATTGCCGACATCATCGGCCGCACCAAAAGCAAGCTTCACTTTGCCGTTGGCGGGCAGGGTAAAGCCATCGGTGGCCTCTGGCAGCGGCGTTGCTAACTGCGCTAATTTATCAACAAGACCGCGCATATCTTTAGCATTGCGGGTGATGGTGGCGATGTTTTCGGCCAAAAGTTGCCGTTGCGTTTTGGTTTTTTCAAGTCGGGCTTTGCGTATGGCCAGCAAATCGGCAATTTCACCCCGCTGTTGCAATAATTCCTGACGCGTTGCGATAAGCTGCTCTTGCTCGGCGATCTGTTGCTGCTCATTGGCGTTGAGTGCGGCAATCATTTCTGCATAGGCATTGGCGCGCTCAATAAGTGCCGGCATTTGTGCGCGCAGCAATTGCGCCCCCCTGACCATATCAATAGGCGCGCGGTTTTGCAGCAGCATGGCCTCGGGCGGCAGGCGGGCGAGGCGCGACAGCGCCACTAAAAGCTCGGCCAATTCACCTTGCTGGTCGTTAAAAGCGCGCCGTTGCTCGGCCAGCGTTTGGGCAAGCTGGCTGAGGCTGGCTTGCAGGGCCTGCTCTTTTTGGCTGATGGTGCTTTCGCGTTGCGCGCTGGCAATGAGGCTTTGCTGAAGTTTTTGGTAGGCCGCTTGCTCTTGCTGTTCTTGGGCCGACAGCGTTTGCTCTTGATTTTGCTGCTCTAGCAGCTGTTGCTCTAGCTGTTTAAGCTTGCTGTCTTGATTGGTGGCCAAGGCGGGCATAACCAAAGCAAACATAAATAAGAAAATATACCTAATCATGCTGCCCATCATACGCCCCGTCATGCAGTCCATCATTCAGGCGTTGTGCGCAGCAGATTTTGGCCGCTCATGCTGGCGGGTTGCGGCAACCCCATGAGCGCTAAAAGTGTGGGGGCAACATCGGCCAAAACGCCTTCAGCTAAATGGCTTGTAGCTTGCGCGGCGCCCACAATAATTGCCGGAACTGGATTAAGCGTATGTGCCGTGTGTGCACCGCCCGTTTGCGGGTCACGCATCAGCTCGCAATTGCCATGATCGGCGGTAATAAAAATTGCGCCTTGTTGTTGCTGCACCGCTTGCACAACGCGGCCTAAACATTCATCAACGGTGGCCACGGCTTTAATAGCGGCCTCAAGGCTGCCCGTATGCCCGACCATATCGGGGTTGGCGTAATTTAAAATAATCAGCCCATATTGCTGGCTGTTGATGGCGTTGACCACAGCATCAGTCAGCGCTTGTGCCGACATTTCTGGCTGTAAATCATAGGTGGCCACTTTGGGCGAGGGCACCATGATACGATCTTCGCCGGTAAATACCGCTTCGCGCCCGCCATTAAAAAAGAAGGTCACATGCGGGTATTTTTCAGTCTCGGCGATGCGCAGTTGTTTAAGCCCCGCTTGCGCCACAACTTCGCCTAAAGTTTCGTGGAGGTCTTTGGGCGGAAAAAGCGCCGGCATCCAGGCATTATGGCTTTGGCTATATTCAACCATGCCTAAGGCCGCCGCGAGTTTGGGCGGGGTGCGCTTAAAGCCAGTAAAATTGGGGTCGAGCAGCGCCGATAAAATTTGCCGCGCGCGATCGGCCCTGAAATTGGCAAAGAGCACGCCATCGCCGTTTTTTATCGCGGCAAAATCGGGCAGGCGCACTGGCAACACAAACTCATCGGTTATGTCTTGCGCATAGCTGGCCTCTATGGCGCTGGCAGCGCTGTTAAACGCAGCGCCCGTGCCATGGCATAAGAGCTCATAGCATTTTTGTGTGCGCTCCCAGCGCTGGTCTCTATCCATCGCATAATAACGGCCACACAGGCTGGCCAATTTTATAAAGGGATTATGCGCAAATTTTGCTTGTAGCTCGGGCAGGCTTGTGGCGCTGACTTTGGGCGGCGTGTCGCGCCCATCTAAAAAAGCGTGCCAGTAAACAGTGATTTTATGAGCCGCTAAAATCTCGGCCAAAGCCAGCATGTGCTGCGCATGAGCATGCACGCCACCGCTTGAGGTCAGGCCCATTAAATGCGCGCTGCCGCCACTGGCTTTAAGCTGCTCTATAAAATGCAGCAAAGCCGGATTGCTGGCTAAAGTGCCAAGGCTGATAGCGCGATCAATCAGCGGCAAATCCTGATAAACAATGCGGCCCGCGCCCAAATTCATGTGGCCCACTTCAGAATTGCCCATTTGCCCCTCTGGCAAGCCAACATTGTTGCCAGAAGTGTGTAAAAACCCGTGCGGATAATGATGCCAAAGATGAAAAAAGTTTTTTGGCTCGGCCAGCAGCACAGCATTATCGGCGCGTTCTGTGCGCCAGCCCCAGCCATCAAGAATACATAAAACAACAGGACGCATTAGCCCTCGCGGTGATAGGGGTGTCCGGCCAGAATTTGCTGGGCGCGGTAAAGCTGCTCAAACAGCATCACGCGCACCAGCCGATGCGGCCAGGTGAGTTGGCCAAAAGACCATAGCAGATTTGCCTTGCTGCGCACAGCCTCAGATACGCCATCGGGGCCGCCAATAATGCAGCCCATGAGCGGGCCTCGTTTATCGGCCATGGTTTGCAGTTTTTGCGCCAAGGCCGCACTGCTAAAATTGGCGCCGCGTTCATCTAGCACAATGAGGTTGTCGCATTTGGCCGTGGCTGCCAGCAAATGCACGGCCTCCTCATTTTGGCGGGCAATGGCTTGAGCCGCCTTAGAGGCAGGCGCGGTTTTTTCAGATAGCGGCCAGCTGAGCCGCGCCAGATACTCATCGGCCAAAATATTTGTGGCGTCACGCTTGGCTCTGCCAATGCTGGCCAAGACCCAACGCATCTTAGCTGAGCACCGTGCGCCGCTGTGTGGGTTCGCTCTCATCTTCCCAGATTTTTTCCAGGTTATAAAAGCTGCGCACCTCGGGCCTAAATAAATGCACTACCACATCGCCGGCATCCACGATGGTCCAATCGCCTTGCTTGGCGCCTTCAATGCGCGGCTTTGCGGGCAAAAGTGCGGCCAGCTTGTTTTGCAGCGCATCGGCCATGCTGACGACTTGCCGCGATGATGTGCCCGAGGCAATAATCAACCAATCGGCCATGCTGCTTTTGCCAGCAAGATCGATGCACAGCATCTCTTGTGCTTTCATATCTTCCAGCACTTTAATGGCAAGGTTAAGCAGTGCCGTATCACGTGCGGGTGCGGCGGCTTTTTTTGCGGCAGGTTTTTTGGCCACAGTTTTTGCGGCAGGTTTTTTGGCAACTGGCTTTTTAGCGACTGGCTTTTTGAGGGGCAGCTTTTTTGTAGCCAATTTTTTGACAGCTGACTTAACGCTTGCTGGTTTTTTTGTGGTGGTTTTTGTGCTTTTCGCTGGTGGGGTCTTAGGCATGTGTTCCCTTTCTGATGGCAGTGCTGGATTGCTGATAAAATTTTTGCCGCAGCCAGCACCAATGCTGGGCGGTATGAGTGCTAAAAATAGTGCGGCGCAAAGCTTGCGCGCGCGGCGGGCGACTAATAATAGCCATGGGGATAAGTGTGAGCAGATTCTGCCAACGATACCAGCGTCTGAATTGTTGGGCATTGTCGCTGCCCATCAGCCAAACAAATTGGGTGGCCGGAAAATGCTGTTGCAGTTGTTTAATGGTATCATAGGTGCGGCTGGTGCCAAAATATTGCTCGATGCTGCAAATGCGCAATTTTGGGTGACGGGCTATAGCGCGACATAAAGCCATGCGCGTGGTCAGCGCTGCGGTTTTTTGTTTGTATTTAAGGGGGTTTTGCGGGGTAACCAACCACCAGACCTCATCGAGGTGCAGGCGACGCAGTGCCAAAAGGCTAATGCCACGATGCCCCGCATGTGGCGGATTAAAGCTACCGCCCAAAAGCCCAATGCGCCGCCCAGCAAACAACGTTGCTTGCGACGGGCGCGGGTCGAAAGCGGTGGGCATTATGCTTGTTTCACTATTGCGCCAGCAGCAAGGGGCTGTCGGTGGCAAAGCGCGGCAAAATTCTAAATTGCCAGCCAGTGACCGAATAAAGATTATACTCGCTGCCACTGGGTTGGCTTAAATAAGCCTCGATATAGGGCGTGCGGCGCAGGCTGGCGGCATTGACGGCGGGGGCACCAACGGGCGGCGCCTCATTGCCAGACTGGCAGGGGATATCAAACTGAATCATTTGTGTGGGCATCATGACGGGCACTGCATTACGAAAAATGCGCACGGCCGGCCCCATCACGCGGCACATTTGCCCACTATTGGCGCCCATATTATAGGGCGCCACATTCATGGCCAGAACTTGCACATGATAAGCCGCTTGTGCGCGCAGTTGCCTTTCAGTGGCATTGGGTTTGCGTGCTTTACCATCGGCCGGGCCACCAACACGGGCGGGGTTTTTGGGGTAAGCCTCGGCAGGATTATAATCCTGTTCAGGGCGGGCAACCTCGCGGCTTTTATCAACGGCATTTTGCAGCACTTCTGGCAGCGCTTGCTGGGGCAGCGTGACGTTATTGGCCGCCAGCGGCAAAGCGGGCACAGTTTCTGTGGTGGTGCTCGCAACAGGGGCGCTGGCAACAGGGGCGCAGGCGGCAGGCGATGCTGGGGCAAAGTAAAAATAAGCTATGCTCAAGCCGCCGGTCATAAAAAGGCCGATGGCAGCGCCAATCAGCACCGAGCGTTTGTGGATTATCGAATCAAAAGCCATGCATAATTATAGCTTAAATTGCTAAAAAAGTCGCAATTTTTAACGGGGTGTTATGCCTGCGGCCCTTTGCACAAAGCCATGTGCTGCTGTTTTCCGGCTTATTCTGCCTTGGCAGCGTCGCTGTCTTTGCTGGCGGTAATTTTTTTATAAAGTTCGTGCAATATTTCAGGAACACCATTACCCGTTGCGGCTGATAACAGCAGCACAGGTTTGCGGCTGGCCTTGCTGAGGGCGGCTTTTTTCTGGGCCAGATCTTTTGCATCGAGCGCATCGGTTTTGTTCAGCGCCACCAATTCTGCTTTGCGCGTAAGCCCGCCGCCATAGGCTTTGAGCTCTTGTCTGACGGTTTTGTAATTGGCCACCACATCGTCGGCGGTGCCGTCAATCATGTGTAACAGCACACGGGTGCGCTCAACATGGCCTAAAAAGCGGTCGCCAAGGCCGTGGCCCTCATGCGCGCCCTCAATCAAGCCCGGAATATCGGCCAGCACAAACTCAACCGCATCACGCTGTCCACCAAAACGCACCACGCCTAAATTGGGCGCTAATGTGGTAAAGGGGTAATCGGCAATTTTGGGCTTGGCCGAGGTGGCGCTGGCCAAAAAGCTGGATTTACCGGCATTGGGCAGGCCAATAATGCCAGCATCAGCAATCAGTTTTAGGCGCAGCCATACCCACATTTCTTGCCCGGGCCAACCCGGCAAGGCTTTGCGCGGCGCTTGATTGGTGGATGATTTGTAGTGCGAATTGCCAAAGCCACCATCGCCACCACGCAGCAGCACCAGTTTTTGCCCAGGGGTGGTAAGGTCGGCCAGCACATTTTCTTTATCGTCGGCCAAAACAACTGTGCCAACTGGCACGCGCAATATCACATCTTTGCCATCGGCACCGGTTTTGTTGCTGCCAGCGCCTGCAGCGCCATTGCCCGCCTTAAAATGCTGCTGATAACGGTAATCGATGAGGGTGTTAAGGTCGGCCAGTGTTTCAAAAATAATATCGCCGCCACGGCCACCATTGCCACCATTGGGGCCGCCATATTCTATAAATTTTTCGCGCCGAAAACTGGCAGCACCCTTGCCGCCATCGCCGCTTTTAAGATAGATTTTGGCTTCGTCTAAAAACTTCACAATAACGTCCTTTATAAACAGGCGCCTAAAGTCGCCCAACAAAAAGGCGGCTTATGCCGCCTGATTGCGTGCTCTGCACTAAGTATTAATTCCTACATTACTCTGCAGCAGCGGCGGCAGGTACAATAGTAATATAGGTGCGGTCTTTGGGGCCGCCTTTAAACAGCACTTCGCCATTGACCAGCGCAAACAGCGTGTGATCGCGGCCAATGCCAACATTTTTGCCGGGGTGATATTCAGTGCCGCGTTGGCGCACCAGAATATTGCCAGCTAAAACCTGCTCGCCACCATAGCGTTTGACGCCTAAACGACGACCAGCGCTATCGCGACCATTGCGGGACGAACCGCCTGCTTTTTTATGTGCCATGTTGTGTGCTCCCCTTAACTATAATTCTAAATTTATAATGCAGCGATTATTTTAGGCGGCAATGCCGGTGATTTTAAGCACCGTGAACCATTGACGATGACCCGTTTTGCGGCGCGAATTTTTGCGGCGGCGCTTTTTGAAAATGATGACTTTATCGGCTTGTGCTTCGGCGATAATTTCTGCCGTAACCACGGCGCCGGCCACTGTGGGTGTGCCCGCTTTGGTTTTGCCTGCATCGCTGATAAGCAACACGTTATCGATGTTGATGGTGCTGCCGGCTTCGCCCGCAACTTTTTCAACTTTAATGAGGTCGCCTGCGGCTACTTTATATTGCTTGCCGCCCATGCCAATTATCGCAAACATTACACTCTCCGGTAGGGGGGTAAACCCCTGATTAAAAACAATAAAAGCTATCAAAGGCGCAGTATGCGGCTTTGAGTGATCTTTTCGCGTGCGCGTTTATTAGCAAGAACTGAGCGCTATTGTCAATAATAGTTTGCTAGAGCCTGTGCTTGTAGCATGGTTTTAACGATAATTCTAAAAACAAGTCAGCGGCGGCAATTAAAGGCAGCGTTAACCAATCGGAGTGATTGACTTACGACTTAGTTCGGGTCTAAAAGGATTGTCATATTTACAGCATCGTTCGCATATACTCGCCCCGAAGGAATCGCCATGTTTCAAAAAATGTTAGGCCTGTTATCGGCTGATATGGGTATTGATTTAGGCACAGCTAACACTTTGGTTTATGTTAAGGGGCGCGGCATTGTGCTGAATGAGCCATCGGTTGTGGCCATTGGCACCTCAAAAGCCACCGGTAAAAAGCAGGTTTTGGCCGTGGGCGATGAAGCGAAGCTTATGCTGGGTCGCACGCCCGATGGTATTCGCGCCATTCGTCCGCTGCGCGATGGCGTGATTGCCGATTTCGAAGTGGCCGAAGAAATGATCAAGCACTTTATTCGTAAGGTGCATAATCGGCGCAGTTTTGCCAGCCCGCAAATTGTGATTTGCGTGCCATCAGGTTCAACCCCCGTAGAGCGCAGAGCTATTCAAGAATCCGCTGAAAGCGCTGGCGCACGCCGCGTTTACCTCATTGAAGAGCCCATGGCTGCGGCCATTGGTGCGGGCTTGCCAGTCACCGAGCCATCTGGCTCGATGGTGGTTGATATTGGCGGCGGCACAACCGAAGTTGCCGTGCTCAGCCTTGGCGGCATTGTTTATGCGCGTTCAGTGCGTGTGGGCGGCGATAAAATGGATGAGGCCGTTATCAATTACATTCGCCGCTATCATAATTTGCTGGTGGGCGAAAGCTCGGCCGAGCGCATTAAAAAAGAAATTGGCTGTGCCTGCCCGCCTTTAGATGGCGGCGAGGGCCGTTTGCTGGAAATTAAAGGCCGCGATCTGACCAATGGCGTCCCCAAAGAGATTTTAATCAGCGAGCGCCAAGTAGCCGAGGCCTTGTCTGAGCCCGTCACACAAATTGTTGAGGCTGTGCGTGTGGCCCTTGAAAATACCGCGCCCGAGCTTGCAGCCGATATTGTCGATAAAGGTATTGTGCTTACGGGTGGCGGCGCTTTGCTTAAAAACCTTGATTTGGTTTTGCGCCAAGCTACGGGCTTGCCTGTTTCTGTGGCCGATGACCCGCTTTCTTGCGTGGCGCTTGGCACCGGCCGCGCCCTTGAAGAGCTGGACACACTTAAAAACCTGTTAGCCAGCGCGGCCTAAATAGCCCTATTGCGTGTGGGTTTGGCGTGCGAGCCAGCGCGTTGGTTTAGGCGTGCCGATAGGTGCGTTTGTTTGCGTGTTGCGCTAAAATAAGCAGCCTGCCACTGCGCCATATTGTTTATGGGCGATAGCGGCAAAATGTTTAAAAAAATGTTAAAATTCATGTGCCCAAACAGCAAAGCCTGCTATAATGAGGGCTAATTAGATTCTGCAGTTCATAAGGCCATGCGTCAAAAATCATCCTCACAGGTTATTTTGCTTACGTCGCATCTGCGTGCGCTATTGCTGCGCTCGTCTTATGTGCTGTTGGTGGGTTTGTCTTTTGGCTTGCTGTTGCTCAACCCGACTGAAGTTTCCGAGCGCTGGCGCATGAAGATATTAGATGTTGTCTCGCCCATATTACAAGCCGTGCAGCAACCTGCTGCCAGCCTCGATAAAATGGCCGAGGGCTTGCGTAATTATCAATCAGTGCTGGCCGAAAATGAAATGCTGCGCACGCAAAATGAATCCTTGCTGCAATGGCAACAGCAGGCTTTACAACTTACCGATCAAAACCAGCAATTGCAAAAACTACTGGCGCTGCATTTGCCCGCAGCACCACAACAGCGTTTTGCGGCGCGTTTGCTTACCAGTCAATTTTCGCCTTATGCGCATAGTGTGGTGTTAGCCGCGGGCACGCAGGATGGCGTGCGCGAGGGCATGCCCGTTATGGGCGGGCAGGGCTTGTTGGGGCGTGTGGCGGCAACAGGGCAATTTGCAGCGCGTATTGTGCTGCTCACCGACCCTGCCTCGCGTTTACCGGTCAGGCTCCAGCGCAGCAGCGATAAAGCAATTTTAAGTGGCGATGGCAGCGCTATGCCCAGTTTACGCTTTTTGCCACAAGAGAGCGATATTAAAGCCGGCGATGTTATTGTGACGGCCGCGCTGGATGGCTTTTTGCCAGCTGATTTGCCGGTTGGCGTTGTTGTTGGCGGCAACAGCAGCAGCGGTGCGGGTGAGTGGCGCGTGCGCCTCTACGATGAAGCGGCCAAGCAAGATATAGTGCAGTTGTTAAATTATCATCAGGTTTTTGACCTTCCTGAAAATATTCCTAATAAATCGGCTGGCTCGCGCCCATGATGGTGAGGCGTTCATGATTGTGCCCGCAGTGCCGGTTTTGTTGCAGCAAACCTTGCGGCAGTTTTTGCCATGGCTGAGCACGGCTTTATTGCTGTTGCTGTCATGGTTGCCATGGGTCAATTTGGGCTGGTTGCCGGTTACATCTGCACAATTACTGACGGCGCCCTTATTGGCGGGCGTATTTTATTGGTCGATTCACCGGCCCGATAAATTTGGCCCCGTGGCGGCTTTTACCATCGGCCTTTTGGGCGATGTCATGCAAGGCTTGCCCTTAGGCGCGCAGGCTTTGGTGTTTTTATTGTTGCAGCAAGTGTGGCTGCGGCAGCGGCGCTTTTTTACCGGTGGCGCTTTTGTGCAATTATGGTGGGCTTTTGCCTTATCGGCCTTGTTGGTGCATTTGGCCTTGTGGCTGATTATGGGCGTGCAGCAAGGCTTGTGGCCCTCGCTGCTGGTTATTGTGTGGCAAAGTTTGGTGGCTGCGGCAATTTTTCCGCTCTTGGCGTTGTTGTTTATTGTCTTGCAGCGTCGTTTTTTACAAGTATCGGCATAGGCCATGTCTGATTTATCGGGCAGCTTTGACCGCCTATTGACGCGTAGAGCGCTGTTGTTGGGTGGGTTGCAGGCCGCTGGTTTATTGCTGTTGGGCGGGCGCTTGGTGCATTTGCAAATTACCGATGCCAGCAAATATCAAACCTTGGCTGAAGATAACCGTATTTCAACACGGCTTTTAGCGCCGCCGCGCGGGCGTATCTTTGATCGCAATGGCATATTGCTGGCCGGCAATGAGCAAAATTTTCAAGCGATTTTAGTGCCCGAGCAAGCCGACGACCCCAACGCCACCATAGCAGCTTTTATGCAGCAATTGCCGCTTACGCCCGAGCATCGGGCGCGTATCGAGCGTGAGCTTGCTCGCCAGCGTGGGTTTGAGCCCATTTTAATTCATGATAATCTGACATGGGAGCAGGTGGCTTTGCTTGAGCTTCATAGCGCTGCCATGCCGGGTATCAGCATTGAAGCAGGTACGATGCGCACCTACCCTTATGCCGAAGCCACAGCGCATATGGTGGGGCATGTGGGCGCGGTGAGTGAGGCCGAGCAAACCGGTGACCCGCTCTTGGCCGTTCCGGGTTTGCGTATTGGCAAAATGGGTGTTGAGCGTTTTTACGATAATAGTTTGCGCGGCACAGCCGGCTATCGCCAGCTTGAAGTCAATGCGCATGGCCGCGTGGTGCGCACCTTAGGCCAAGAGCCAGGGCAAGCGGGGCCCGATTTGCGCCTAACACTCGATATCGGCCTTCAGGATTATATTCAAAACCTGCTGCGCCGTGAGAAAGCCGCAAGCGCCGTGGTGATGGACCCCTTTAATGGCGCGCTTTATGCGGCGGTGTCTTATCCCAGCTTTGACCCCAACCTTTTTACTTTTGGCATTAGCCCCACAGCATGGGAGGAATTGCAAAATAACATTGCTCACCCCATGGTCAATAAAGCCCTTGGCGGGCAATATGCACCGGGTTCAACCTTTAAAATGCTGGTGGCTTTAGCGGGCCTGGATGCAGGGCTGTTAGACCCTAAGGCCACAGTGAATTGTCCCGGTTATTACGAATTGGGCGATCATCGTTTTCACTGCCATAAACATAGCGGTCATGGCAAAGTTGACATGCATGACGCCATTAAAATGTCGTGCGATGTGTATTTTTATGATTTGTCGCGGCGTCTGGGCATCGACCGCATTATGGCAATGAGCCGGCGTTTTGGCTTAGGCGAAAAACCCAGCGTTGATTTGCCTAATGCCCGTTCGGGATTTATTCCTAGCAGGGCGTGGAAGCAAGCCGCCCGTGGCGAGCCATGGCTGCAAGGCGAAACGCTAATCTCTAGCATTGGACAGGGCTATACTTTAGCAACACCGCTGCAATTGGCGATTATGACGGCGCGTTTAATTAATGGTGGGCGGGCGGTGCAGCCGCATCTTAACCGTGCGGCCGATACCCAGCTGGCGCCCAGCATGAACCTTAAATCCGCACATTTAGCTTTAATAAAATCAGCCATGGATGATGTGGCCAATGATAAGCGCGGCTCGGCTTTTGCGCATCGGATTAAAGAAAAGGGCTTTGAGATGGGCGGCAAAACCGGCACCAGTCAGGTGCGCCGTATCAGCATGAAAGAGCGTGCCAGCGGCATTATAGCCAATGAAGATCGCGAATGGCGTCAGCGCGACCATGCGCTCTTTGTGGGTTATGCGCCGCTGACTAATCCGCGCTATGTGGTGTCGGTTATTGTTGAGCATGGCGGCAGCGGCGGCAAAATCGCCGCACCACTGGCGCGCGATATTTTGCTCGAAACGCAAAAGCGTAACCCCGCAAATAATTAAAGCTGTGCCGCGCCAGATTTACTTTCTTTAATGCTGTGTTACTAACTCTTAATTAGCGCATCGTAGGTTAGGGAACTAATTCGCGCCATTCTTTATCGCCATCAGAGAGAATACGGCTTTCATCTTGTGTCATTGCTTTCTGAATCTCGGCGGCGAAGGCGCTATGCTGAAGACCATTTGTGGCCAAAGCATCGACCCGTTTCTTCATTTCATCAAAGTCGGCAAAGGGCTGGATATTCCTGCGTCGAATAGGATGAAGGATTGAGAAATCATCCCGCATTTTGTCTAGGAACTTAAGCAATCCTGCATCTGATCTTGTTAGGTCTGTTACGGCTTTCTTGACCTCATCTTCGCAACTGCTGTTAATTTTTGACCAGAAGAATAAGACAACTGGTAGGTCAGGGCTAAGAAGTAGGTCTTCTTGAGTAAGGTTGATAAGTCTTTTGTGCGTCAAGCCTACCGCGTTTTGATATTCTGCCACACTGAGAAGCGATATATCCGCTGCACTTAATCTTTTACAAAGCATGTGGCAAAGCCAAGAGTATGCATTGCCATGACGGAACACTGCATCAATCGCGGCCGCGCGTTCGGGATCATTCAGCTTGTCTATAAGTTTTTTGAATATGCTTCTTGCGTGCTCCCACGAACGGTACCCTCTCCAATCACTTCTGCCTTCGCGTTGCGCCGCAATATCCATATAGTCTGCCAGACAACATAAAATGCCTTTAATTCCCTGATGTGGAATTACTTGCGTGCTGTCTGCAAGCCTTTCAAGAATGGGTGACCCCCGTATGCCGCCAGCGGCTTTCTCCAGCCCAAGATGGCTTTCAAAAAATTTCTTAGCTTCATCAATATTCTGTTCTGAAATGGCCAAGAAGGATTGGAACTCCGCGTCATCCATTGCACCTTTGGGTTTGACAAGGCCGAAGTACAGACGGTAGTGCAGAGGGCTGGCTAGTCGCCTCGCGTTTACATACTGACTTTGCCAGTTCCTGTCGTCACGCTCATTTATAACAATTGTAAAATCCTCAGTTTTATCCTTGGAGGGATAGTTAATGCCGGGTAGGAAATATTGCAGCTCATCTATAAGCTCTGCCATATTCCCATGCTCGGTGATTAGAGTTTGCTTCAGTCTCTTCCTCGCTCGCTCAATTTCTCCTTTGCTAAGCGAAGCGCCCCTCGAGCAGGCCGCTATTTCCCGCACATAATCTTCTACCCATTTGTACAGCGCGGGGTTTTTTAGTCGCACAAGCTGAAGCCAAACAGCGTCGGCAAAGTCAATCTTGTCCAGTATCGGTCCGGCGTATAGTCTTAGCGCATTCATGATCCTGGCAATGTCACGCGGGGTTTCTAGGGCCCACCTTCCACGCAGCTCTATTGCTATATGCAGACGTTCAAACTTGTCATCTTCTACGGAGTCATTATTCGGCGTGAAGGCAGTGGGAAAAGTCTTCTCTAACTCGGTCCAGAACATTTCTCTGAGTGTGAAGCTCTCTGGCATCGGCAATGAGAAGGGCATTTGAACAATCTTGTCGAGGTATGCCTTGTCACCATCAAGAGCATATGCTGTCTTTAAGCTTTTCAGTAGAATGGTTTTATCATAGCACAGTAGGTAGATGACATTCGGAAAGTCGGCAACGCCGCGCACCAATCGCACGACTTCGCCGGCCTCATGGGGCTCCAAACGGTCCATGTCATCGACAATAACCACAATCTTCTGCTTAAGTTCGCTCAATGCATCGGCAAGCTTTTTCTTCTTATCCTCTAGGGAGGCATCGGGCACGATTTTCTTTAATAGTTTACATATGCTGCTTATAAATCCAGAATGAGTAGCCCCCACTTCTATCAAGGCATTTGCAAATGTTTTAAATGCCGAGGTTAAATGATTTCGAAAAAAGTTCTTGAATTTTTTCCACCACCTTTTTCCCCACCATTTGTCTTTAATTGACTCTTCAAAGTCTTTATCTGCAAGTTTTTTGACCGCTTGCCCTAACACTTTGAGGAATTCTTGCATTAAGCCTTCGCGCGACTTCACCATCCAAGGGGAAAAGCGAATGATGGTGGCCTTTTGCTTAAGCCGCTCTTCAACTAGATTAACAAGACTAGACTTACCGGAACCCCCATTCTCCCTCGATGCCGATTACCAGCCCATCTGGTGGTGCAAAGTCGAGTATAGACTTACTTATATGCTCGGCCATTGGTTGAAAGCCGAGTCTATCATTTTCGGCGGTGGTAATAGGTCTATCCCCATCGAATGTTTCAGAAGTATTTTGCAAATCGATTTCCTTCGGATGGAGTAGAGTAAATCAAGTCTAAGGTCGGCAAACAATTATGGCTAAACTAGTTGCGAGGCAAATTTCTAATATTGTGTTTTCAACTCAGAGTAGTTGGGGATTATCTAGAGTAGTTACAAGGGGCTATCTAAGGAAAAATTATTAAGCTATAAATTAGCGCAGTTCCTTACATACAATCGGCAATGTTTGCTAAGGGTTATTGTTGAACATGGCGGCAGCGGCGGCAAAATCGCCGCACCACTGGCGCGCGATATTTTGCTGGAGACGCAAAAGCGCAACCCCGCAAATAATTAAAGCTGTGCCGCGCCAGATTTACTTTCGCAGCCGCCGCAGCGCAAAACATTTCGTTGTCGACTAGATGGTGTGGCTTTGCTACAAAGTGCTGTGTGTTTTTTAGTGTGTTGTTTTTAAAAAACGGGTGCGGGCGCATAGCTCAGTTGCCCATCGGGGTCAGCCCCGATATTGAATAGTTTGATGCATGGTGGTGAGTTGTTTTTATAAAACGGGTGCGGGCGCATAGCTCAGTTGCCCATCGGGGCCAGCCCCGATTTTGAATAGTTTGATGCATGGTAGTGAGTTGTTTTTTAAAAACGGGTGCGGGCGCATAGCTCAGTTGGTAGAGCAGCTGACTCTTAATCAGCGGGTCGTAGGTTCGAGACCTACTGCGCCCACCAGTTTTTAGGTATTTTGGTTTGGTGTGTTTTTTGAACCTACTACATTGTTTTGCAGTCTTCGACTGCGGGGTTCGAGACCTATTGCGCCCACCAGTTTTTTTAAGTGTGTTGGTTTGGTGTGTTTTTCGAACCTACTATTTTATTTTTGCAGTCTTCGACGAGTATTTTTAAGCAGTCTTCGACTGCGGGGTTCGAGACCTACTGCGCCCACCAGTTTTTAACACGCATGGTACCCCCTTCCAATATCAGTCAAAGGATCACCACATGAATAGCTTCATCGACGAACTAAAAACAACTTTTCTCAATAATGTCGTTGAAGTCACTAAAGCATCTGCCTGTGGTCAATTGCTGCAAGAGGTTCCAGTGAACGACCCCACCATTCAAAAACTGGCTGAAGTAGCCGATGCACATGGCTGTAGCTTGCGCTTTACCAACCTTGCTTTTGCGGTAAACCACGGCAACCGCGATTTAAAGCGCATCAATATCAAAATCAATAAGGGCGACGATGGCAAATTTCGTATTAGCCAGCTCACGCTTGGCTAGTGCTGCGTTTTTTTAAATGCTATCGCCCGAGGAAAAAAATGTCGAATATCATTGATGAATTGAATGCTCAGTTTCTCAATAATGTTGTTGAAGTCACCGAGAGAAAATTTACGCCAGGATTTAAACATCTTGGCAGGACCTTTGAATTTACTGAATACAATATTGCCAGCAGCGATAGCACGATTGCTAGCTTGGCGGTTGCGGTTAATGCAAAAGGTTATAGGCTGCATGTCTTGATGCCCAATAGTTTTGCCGCAAAGGATTATTGCGCAGATCGCGTTAATGCCTTTGTTAGAAAAGGCGATGACGGTAAATTTCGTATCGCTCATTTAAGAATTGGCTAGTGCAGCAGTTTTTTTAACAAAACTATCAAACGAGGAGAAAAATTATGTCGAATATCATTGATGAATTGAAAGCGCAGTTTCTTGATAATATTGTTGAAGTCACCGAGAGAAAGTATAGCCGAGAATTTAAACATCTTGGCAAGACCTTTGACTTTGTTGAGTGCAATGTTGCAGATAACGACAGCACGATTGCTAATTTGACGGCCGTGGTTAAGGCCAAGGGTTATGAATTACGTCTCTGGCTGCCCGATACTTTTGGTACGATGGATTTTTGCGACGACCGCGTTAATGCGTATGTTGAAAAGGCCAATGATGGCAAATATCGTATCACCAATTTAACTATTGGTTAGTTCTGAAGTCGCTTTAACCAAACCACCAAGCTAAGGAGAAAAATTATGACAAATATCATTGCTGAATTAAAAGCTCAGTTCCTTAATAATGTTGTTGAAGTCACCGAGAAAGAGCCCGACAAAGCATTCAAAGAACTTGACCAGCTCTTTGGCTATGTTGAGTGCGAAATTGCCCCGAACGACACCACCATTGCTCAATTAGAGGCCGTGGTTAAGGCAAAAGGTTATGCGCTGAGCGTCTGGCTGCCCAATACTGTTGGCACAATGGATTATCGCGAAGACCGCGTTAATGCACATGTTAAGAAAGCGAATGATGGCAAATATCGTATTACCGGCTTAAATATCGGTTAAGTTACGCCACACTATTAAATTAACAAAACCTGCGGCCGCTTTATGGTGCTGGCCGCAGGTTTTTTTATGTGTGGGCCATAATTTTTTACTTTGCCGCCCATGAAACTATTTCAAGGTTGGTATTGCTGGCGGCCTTTATTGTATATTTTCTCTAGAATGAACGACTTACCTTATTGGGAGCCGCTATGAACCGCTATAGTTTCGGTTATCAGCCGCGCAGAATAGACCCGCCTATCGAGCAATGGCGGCAAGAGTTTGTCGGCAATGCTGTGACAGTCACTAAGAAACACGATGTAATTAAAGGCGCCAGCAAAGATTTTACCATTGAGCGGCTTGATGCCAGCGATGATATTCGTATTAAATTACTGGCGAATAAAGCTTCGGCCTATGGCATGCATTTGCGCATTTTGTGTGACGGCGAGGCCATTGACCGCCTTGACGATTACAATGGCGAGCGGCTGAATGTGCGGCTCGAGCGCAAAATGTTTGGCGGCTGGAAGATTGCCCGCCTCATTTGGGGCTAAATATTATATCGGCCTGCGCCCACAACAGAACATAAAAAAGCCGCCCTAATTTTTAGTCAGGGCGGCTTTCTGTTTTATGTACTGGTTACCAATACAGCTTACACACCATGATTGATGCGTTCGCCATGCTGGCTGCCATCAAGGCCTTGTGCTTCTTCAGCATCGGTCACGCGGATGGGCGTAATGGCGCCAACCAGCTTGATGATGATAAAGGTTGCAACCACGCTATATACAGCCACCAAAACAATGCCGGTGAGGTTGGCGTTAAACAGCGTATCGCCGCCATAAAGCAAGCCATTGGCGCCGGCGCTATTCACGCTGGTGGTTGCCAAAAGGCCGGTCATGAACACGCCAATTGTGCCACCAACACCATGGCAGGCAAACACGTCAAGCGTATCATCAATGCCGAACTTGCCTTTAATCATGCGTGCGGCAAGGTTACACACCACGCCAGCAAGGGCGCCGATGATAACCGCCGATGACACAGTGACAAAGCCAGCCGCAGGCGTAATGGCAACTAAACCTGCCACCACACCAATGCAAGCGCCCATTAAAGTGGGTTTGCCGTCCTTTAATGTGTCAATCAGCGTCCAACCCAACAGGGCTACGGCTGAAGCAACAAAGGTGTTGGCGAAGGCTTGTGTGGCAAGACCATTGGCACCCAGTGCCGAGCCGCCATTAAAGCCAAACCAGCCAAACCACAACAGGCCCGTGCCCAAGGCAACCAGACCCACATCATAGCTTTTCACGCTTTGACCAAAGTCACGACGCTTGCCAAACAAGATGGCCGCAACCAGAGCCGAGTAGCCCGCAGTCATATGCACAACCATGCCACCGGCAAAATCGAGCGCGCCCTTGCTAAGCAAGAAACCACCCGGGCCCCAAACCCAATGTGCCACGGGCGCATAGACCACAAGGCTCCACAAGGCCAGCACGGCCAGCCATGCGCCAAAGCGCACGCGCTCAGCGAAGGCACCCGTAATCAGGGCTGGTGTGATGATGGCAAACATCATCTGATACATGGCAAACAGCAAGTACGGAATGGTGGCTGTGCCATCAGGCTCTTGCCCAACGCCCGCCAGCATCACGCGGCTGAAATCGCCAAGCCATGCCGAGCCGGTGCTAAAGGCCAAACTAAAGCCCACCACAACCCATAAAACACCAACAACGGCCAAGGCTATAAAGTTTTGATAAAGTGTTGAAACAGCATTTTTACCGCGCACCATACCCGCATAGAAAAATGCAAGGCCGGGGGTCATCAGCAGCACCATGGCGCTGGCGGTGAGCATCCAAGCCGTGTCGCCTGTATCAATTGCGGCTAAGGCTGGGTTCGGCAGCATGGCTAAGCCTGCTACCAGCGCGCCTAATAGCGCCAGTGTTTTCTTGCTGTGCAACATATCAACTCCTATAGTGGTTATCGAAATTGAGAAATGCGAATCTCTCAAGCGCTAGTATGGTTGACTGAATACTCAGCTATGGCAAGTATAAAGGCGCGTTTCCGTTGCGGTGCAATATATCGTCTCGCTATCGGCGCAAATTGCCAGCGGAAATTAGGAGGCGCAAATTGCCAGCGGAAATTAGCAGCGGAAATTAGGGGGCGCAAATGGAGGCAAGCAATCATGACTTTGCATTTTGACAATAGCTTTGCATCTTTGCCCGAAAATTTTTACACGCGCATTATGCCATCGCCGCCTGCATCACCGCATTTTGTGCATGTCAATGACTCTATGGCGCGTGTGCTAGGTTTAACCGCCGAGGAACAACAGCTCGATTATTTAGGCGGCTATAAATTATGGCAAGGCAGCGCGCCGGTTGCGGCCGTTTATGCGGGGCATCAATTTGGTGCTTTTGTGCCAAGGCTTGGCGATGGCCGCGCTTTGTTGCTGGGCGAGGTGCTGCACAGCGATAATCAGCGCTGTGATTTGGTGCTGAAAGGTGGCGGCAAAACGCCTTATTCGCGCATGGGTGATGGGCGGGCGGTGTTGCGTTCTTCTATTCGTGAATATGTGGTGGGCGATTATCTCACGGCGTTGCGCGTGCCATCGACAAGGGCGCTGTGCTTGGTTGGTACCAACGACATTGTACAGCGTGAGCAACCAGAGCCTGCGGCAACCATTATTCGCACAGCGCCTAGCCATGTGCGTTTTGGCAGTTTTGAGTATTTTCATTATCAGCAACAGCCAGAAAATGTCCGCCTTCTGGCCGATTATGTGCTTGAGCATTTTTACCCCGAGCTAGCAGCCGAGCCGCATAAATATGTGCTGCTATTTTATGCTATCACCCAACGCACCGCGCAATTGATGGCCGCATGGCAGGCCACAGGCTTTGTGCATGGGGTGATGAATACCGATAATATGTCGGTGCTGGGTATCACGCTTGATTTTGGCCCCTATGGTTTTATGGAGCGCTATACCCCGACACAGGTTTTTAATCATACCGACCGACATGGCCGCTATGCTTATAAACAACAGCCCGCCATTGGCTATTGGAACTTGCAGGCGCTGGCCCATGCTTTTGGTGCTTTGCTGCCCTATGAAGCCATTAGCGAAGTGCTGGGCCAATATTGGCCCATCTATCAGCAAAGCTTTATGCAGCGCATGACCCAGCGCCTTGGCTTAATCCAGATACAGCAAGGTGATGCAGAGTTAGTGCAGCAATTTTTAATATTGCTGCAAGCCGAGAATATCGATTTCACCCATGGGTTTTTAGCGCTTTATTATACGCAAGCGGCGCTGCCCATGCCCGCATGGCTGAGCACTAAAGATTGGGCTTTATCCAGCACCAGCTGGTGGCAAGAATATCAAGCGCGGTTGCAGCAGCAAGATAAAAGCATAAGCCTGGAGTTGCTGCGCCAACACAACCCGCATTTTGTGCCGCGCTTTGCTTTGCTACAAAAAGTAATTGCAGCAGTGAGTGCGGGCGATGCCGCGATGCTGGATAATTTGCTTGCGGCCTGTCAGGCGCCTTTTGCTGCCAATAGTGCGCCGGCTGATTTTTATGAGTGTGCAGCGGCGGCACCCACAGGCTTGAGCTGCTCATCTTAAATGAGCATGCCGCCATCAATGCCAATAATTTGCCCGGTCATATAGTGGCTGAGTGGGCTTGCTAAAAACAACACGCTATGCGCCACTTCGGCTGCGGTGCCAGCGCGGCCTAAACCAATATGGGCCAAATGCTCTTGCCGAACAGCCTCGGGCAGGTTTGCAGTCATGTCTGTTTCAATAAAGCCGGGGGCCAGTGCATTCACCCGAATATGTTTTGCCGCAAGCTCTTTTGCGGCAGCCAGCGTCATGCCATGAATGGCAGCTTTGCTGGCGGCATAAAGTGCCTGCCCAACATTGCCGCGTTGGCCAATAATAGAGCCGATATTGATAATGCCAGCGGGGCTGGCAGCTGTGGCGCTTTTCTCCATAAGGCGCGCCGAGAGCTGAATATGCTGCAAGGGCGCGGCAATATTGATGGCCAGTGTTTCGTTTATCTGGTTGGTGCTAATCATGCCCAGCCGCGCATCTTGCAGCACGCCGGCATTATTGACCAAAAAATCCAGCCGTTTAAAATTTTGCCACAAATGCTGATAAAGCGGCTCAAGGCTGGTAGCTTCGCGCAAATCATGGGCTTGATAGGCGCAATCGGCATCATAAAGATGTTTCAATTCGCCCGCGAGTTTGGCTAAGGCCACATCAGTGCGGGCGGTGAGATAAAGTTTGCAGCCGGCCTCGGCCAAAATATGCGCACAGGCCTTGCCAATGCCGCGGCTGGCCCCCGTTATCAGCGCCACGCGCCCCTTGAGCGAAAGCAGATCAGCGATGGCCATGGCTGGCTAAAATCTCCCGCGCTTTGCTGGTGCTGCTCAGGTCAAGAATTTGTTGGGTGGTGAGCAATATATCAAACTCTTGCTCAAGCGCGGCGACAAGGCCCATATGCGCCACCGAATCCCAGTGCGGGTGCTCATTGTAGCGCAAGGCGGCAATGTCAGCATCGGGCGCAAGGCGCAAAGCCAGCCGCATTTGTTTAGCTAAACGTTGTTCAATATCACTCATGTGCCCAGACTAAACAAGGCACCAGCGCCTGTAAACCCAGTTTATAGAGCCAGTTTATAAAGCAATCCAGCGGCCAAAATCGGTGAGCAGATTATGCCCATCCCATAGCGGGCTAAAATTAAGCGCCTGCCCCAGCGGCACTAAACGGTCAAAGCCTCGGCCATTCAAGGTAGTGGCTAAGGCAGAAATATCAGCGCTGCTGAAGCCCGCTAAAGCTAAGGTTTGGTCGCGCCTTGTGGCATAGGGCGCAATATCGGTAAGCGCTGTTGTGCTTAAAGCCGCTATACAGCCATAGGCCAAATCAGCTTGCCGAATTTGCGGCAGGCTCGATAAATCAGCCAGCCAAAAACTGGTGAGGCGCGGTGATGGCCGTTCGATGGCGTGTGGTTGCAAGGCCAGCGTTTGCAAAAACAGCGCCACAGATTTTTGCGTGGCACTGCCCGCATCAAGCTGCCAATGATGCGCTTTGGCGGTGTTATCGAGCAAAAGCAAAAATTGCTGATGCGCTTTTTGTGCAGTGGCGTCTGCTCCCACCCATAACAGCAAACGCGGTGACGCACAGCCGCGCTGATCAAACCAGTAGCAATCATTGTAAAAATCGGCGGCAGTTTTTTGTTGTGTGTGCGCATCGGCATTTTGCCAAAAATCTACATTAATGGCCGCCATGGAAAAACGATTGGGGAAAACCATTTCACGCGCTAAAGCAGGCAGGCTGGCCGCACGAATGGCCTTCACCGCAGCATCGCCGCCAAAAATAACGCGTAAATCGCATAAATCGGTCAGGCTTTGTGTTATCTCGTGCTCATGGCCATAACTCAGCAAAATTGTGCGTGCACCCAGAAGTGGGTGGCGCTCCAGTAAGGCGCATAGCTGCTGCAACAACCATTGTTGTGTGGGGCTTTGCCGTTGTGGCACGCGCACAATATTGCGATTACCCAAAAGCCACGATAACGCCAAGCTGTAAACCAGCATCACCTCAACATTGGCGGGCGGAAAATGCAGCACAAGACCGCTTGGCTGTAATTGTTGCTGCGTGGTGTTGCTGGCCAAATAATCCTTGTGCCAATTTTGTATTTGAGCTTGGCGCAGAAAAAACCCGAGCGCCATCAGCTGCGGGTGCTGGCGGCTATAATCATGGCTAAGCAAAATTTGCGAGAAATCCGCAAGGGCGGCGCGTGTTTCAGCAGCATAGGCGGCAAGATTATCGGCAGCGGTTATGGCGGCAAGAGAGCCCTGTTGTGGCCAAATAAATTGCAGACTCATGCTGGTGCTCCTGCTGAAATTTCGCCGCAGCCGCGGACTTCGGCTTGTGGGGCGCGGCCAAGAATGCGTAACGCTTTGCCCATGGGGCCAGCGGGGCCCATATTTATTTTTTCTATCACGCCCATATCTTCGGTCAGCAAGCTATGCCCAGGATAGCTGCGCGGAATAAGGCTTAAAGTTTGAATAAGCCCCGCAGCACCGGTTGGCATTGGCGCAAGGCTGGCAGGGTCACGGATAATCACTTCGGCAAAATCTGGCGCATAAAGCAAGCCGGGCTCTATTTCTAAAAAGAGGCTGCCGAGTTGCTCGGTTAAGCCATAAAAGTTATATATATGGGCAAGACCGCAGCTATGCGCAAAATCTTGCCTGAACTGCGCGTTGTTTACGGCCTGTTGCTGCAAAAATTTCCAACCACCACTATGCAGCAACAGCCCATGACTTAAATCATAGCCCAAAGGCGCAATGGCTTTATAAAAATATTGATAAGCCATAAAGGTGAAGCCAAAAACTAAAAACTTTTTTTGCCCATGCGCGAGTAAAAAAGCCTCCAACGCGGGGCGGTCAAGCTCAAGCTTATCATTAAGCGCAAAAACCGGCGTGCGGCCAAAAGGCAAAATGCCCAAAATGCCGGCAGCACGGGCGCTAAAATTGTGGCCATGCTGCAAAGTGGCCGCGCTATCTAAAATCAGCAGCGGCAGGCGCTCTGGCCCCAAAATGGGCTGCAACACCGAGGTGAGGGCTTGCTTTTGTAACTGAATAGTTTGCGCATCAAGCGCTACACGGCTGGGGCTTTGCCCGCTGGTACCGCTTGAGGCAATGGTGACGAGCACTTGCGCATCGGCCACGCTTTTAAGATTGTGTGTTTTAAACATGCGCGCAGGTATAAAGGGTAGCGCCGCTAAATCTGGCGCGGGCTGTTTGCCAAAAATCTTTTCGCACAAAAAGGCATAAGGCGGGCAATGCTGCATATGAAACTGCGTCAGCGCAAGCAGCTCTTGCAAAAGCAGCGCTTGTTTGGCCTCAGGGCTACGCTGATAATGCGGTGTGGCAAAAATATTTTCTAAAATATCGGTCATAGGCTGGCTGCTAATTGTTGGTAGTCAATTTTGCCGCTGCTTAAACGTGGCAGGGCGCGCTCATGAAAAAACACGGCGGTTGCCGGCAGGCCAAAATTTGCCGGGCTGAGTTTTTCGGCACAAAAAATATGCAATTGCTCGTGGTGTAACAGTGCAGCCACGGGTAGCGGTTGAAAATGCTGCTCAACCTCATCTAAGTTTACCCGAACACCAAAAATTTTTACTTGCCGCCCGATGCGGCCGTGAATGGTTAGAAACCCTTGCGCATCAAGCGCGCCGCTATCGCCCGTGGCAAGGCGGCCTTGCTGCACATCGCCCAAACTTAAATCGGCCGCAGCATGGGCATAGCCCAGCATCACATTGGCGCCATGATAAATAATTTGCTCGGCTTCTATGCTAAATTGCCCGCCTGCCAAGGCTTGCCCCACTGTGGCCGATTTATCTGGATATTGGTGTAGCGGTAAAATGCTCATGCGTGGGGCGGCCTCGGTTTGGCCATACATGATAAAAAACTGCGCTTGTTGTTGCGTTAATTGCGGTTGTAATTGTGCCAATGTGCTGGCCGATAATTTGCCGCCCGCTTGAATAAAATGGCGAAGTTGCGGATTATTAAGCCGCGCCAAGCCCAGCCTTGCCAGCATATCATAATGGTGCGGCACGCCCGCCAGCCATTGGCAATGCGCGGCACTTAGCTGTGGCCAAAAATCAGCATGCAGCCAGCCCAGCCGCCAGAGTAACAATGTGCTACCAACAGCTAAATGCGTATGCAATATCGATAGGCCAAAGGCATAGGCCAAAGGC
Organism: Rickettsiales bacterium; assembly: GCA_027485855.1. Classification (GTDB taxonomy): domain Bacteria; phylum Pseudomonadota; class Alphaproteobacteria; genus JAIXQD01. Next base: position 64,563 of record JAIXQD010000013.1, read on the forward strand.
AGATGCAGCACGCTGTGGCTTTGGCCATTCAGGGCAAGCGCGTTGCATATAGCGCCGATATTATGCTGCACATTCTGCCACGACAGCCGCACCATTTTGGCGCTGCCCGTGCTGCCCGAAGTTGAAAGCAGCAAGGCCAGCTCGTTGTTTATGTGTGTCTGGTGTTGCGCAAAATGTTGGAGAGCCCATTCTGCGCCATTCTCATGCCACCAGAACCGCGCCTGATAAAGCTGGCAGAGGGCCATAGCCTGCGCTGGCGAATATTCGGGCGGCAGCAACAGCACGGCTTGTTTTGCCGCAAGCGCGCCTAGGTAAGCCGCAATAGATTCGGGCTTATGGGTAATGCTGATGGCCACCAGCGCTTTTTGTTGTGTGCTAAAATCGGCCTGATATTTTTGCGCACGCGCGATAAGCTGCGCATAGCTCAATCTTTGCCCAAGCTCTGGGTCGAGCAGGGCTGGCTTATCGTTTGGGGCAAGCGTTAGAAATCCGCAATCAAGCATAGGCCATGATAGCCTGATTCGGCTTGATTATGGCGCTTTCGGTTGTTGCAGCTGTTGCACACGCTGGCGGCGCGCAGCCGAACTAAGCAATGATGCCAGAGCGGCCGGCTCGGTGCTAATAAGCTGCGGCGATGCTTCGGCTAAAAGCTTTGTCACTTGCGCTTTGGCTTGCGGCAAACTGCGTCGGTCGTCCAGCAATTTTATGCGGCCTTGCTGCTCAAGATTTTCGCACATAGCGGCAAACTCACGATCAAGGCGTGGGTCTTGCCCGTCTTTGCGGCAAATGGCATTGAGGCGAATAACATGAAACAGCACGGCCTCGGCCGAAAGGCTGATGCAATCGGGTGCTTTGACATTTTGTGTATAATCGCGACAGCTGGGCACGCCATCGCTGGCGCCGAGTTCGATATAGTCAAAATCAAGCCGGCGAAAGCCACGGTTTTGCCAATATTGAATGCGGTCAAACTGATCCATGCCAGAGGCCAGATTATCTTCAAGATATTCGTGCATGCTGAGGCGATAGGGGTTGTTTTGCTGATTAAACACCAGCAGCCTGGCATCTTGCGCATGACCTTGGCTGGCTAAAAAATGCTGCGCATGAATTTCGCGCTCTTGCACGAGGCGGCCACCAAGGCCTAAAGCGCGGGCTTCAGGCGTGACAAATAAATAATTGCCATTTTGTGTGGCATTAAATTTTCCATCGAGCAGATGATGCGGCACAAAAGTAATGTAGGTAGAGCCGCCAATAATCTGGCCACTCTGTGGGTCGCGCGCATAAGAAATGGCATAAATCGAGTGGCCCCATTGTTTGCGCAAAGCTAAATTATTATTTTGCCCCAGCACTTGTAAAAAGCGGCTTTTGGGGCGCGGCCCTTCGCCTGCGGCAAAGACTGAGGCATAAAGTGCATAGACTTCGTCAAAGGCGGGGTCGGCGCCGCTTGTCAGATAGCCATAGTCGAGCTGGTCTAAATAGGCCGCAACCGAGCCATAACGCTGCGCCACGCGCGCTTTATAAAGCTGCGATTGCTGCTGTTGCAGCAGGGCTTGTTGCTCGAACTGCGTCAGTAAATGTGTGTTTTCCATGCGGCTAATATAGCCGAAGCAAGCGAAACTAATTGCAGATTTTTAATGGTTAACGCAAAATTGGCGGTGCTGGTCTGGGCGCGACCAAGCCTCGGTTTGGCCATTTTGCCTTTTTTCACGCAGCGCCATCACCGGCACATTTTGTGCCAATAATACCCGTCCTGCGGCCTCGTTTAAGGCATTAAATGGGCCGATTTGCTGCAATATGCCGTGGCTGGCATAATCGGCCTCGCAGGGTAAAAACAACGCTGCGCCCGATACATTATCTTCCTGCTCTTGCCGAAAACGACGTGTGCCAACACCGCCCACCACAGCAACGGGGCAAAATAATTCTATCGCCCGCGTCTGCGCGCAGTTAAACACGCGATGATAGCCCGCAAGAGTGCTGGTTTGTGAGGGGATAAGCAGCAAGTCAGGCTCGGCCTTGGCCAAAGCTGCGGCAAGGGCCGGCACTTCGCAATCAAGGCAAACTAATATGGCAATTTTTAACCCGCGCCAATGGCAAATTTTTAGGGCTGTGCCACGTTGCAGTTCTTTCACATATTGATCGCCCGGCGTCAGGCACAATTTATCTTGGTGTTGCACCATGCCATCGGCGCTAAAAAAATGGGCGCGGTTGGTCAGTTTGCCATCTTGCAGATTAAAAACACTGCCAGCTAAAATTGCGATATCAAGCTGCTGCGATAGGCGCAGCCAAAAATGCCGCGCTTTTTCTGCCTCGGCCAATTGCCAATTGACGGCGCTGGGGGTGATTTTTTCTAACGGCGCGTAGCCAACCCACTCGACCGACGCATATTCAGGCAGCAAGACAATATCAGCCCCTTGCGCTTTAAGCGCGGCACATTGCGCCGCCCGTTGCACGCACCAATCATCGAAGCTGGCAAAGCGGTGCGCGTAATTGGCCATCACCATGGCAATGTTAAGGCTGTGCATTTATGCGGCTGCCTCATCATCGGGTAGCGGCAGCAAATGGCTGACGCTTTCGTCGCGGTGTTTTTTAAGATATTTCATGAAAGGCGTGCCGCCTGTGCCAATTTCAACCGGATTGCCATCGGCGCCCTTGGCTTGTTTGTTGATATAGTTGGCCGCATATTCAAGGTGCCTTGTGCGAAACGCCTGCACCTTATCAACGATAGCATTGTAAAGCTCGGTCAGTTTGCGGTTTTTGCTATTGGCCACAAAAGCGCGTAGCTGCGTTGCACGGCTGACATCATCGATGAACTGACGATGCAAAGGCGGGCGATAAAAATGCAATTCATCCAGATATTCGCGCAAGGGGTCGTTATCATGGCCGATGCCGAGCAGCGCATCCATGGTGGGGACGATAGAGCTTTGCGAGCCAGTTTGCCCCCGAAAAGCCTGCGGTTGGCCGTTATATTTGGCCACGCCCTCATAAATCAGGCCTTGCGGTAAGGCGGGGTTGCCCTTCCAGCCATGAATATAGGGGCGCACGCGATTATAATAAATATAGGGGTCACATTTTTCGGGCATACGGTCGAAAATGGGGTTTATTTTCTCCCATGCGGCCAAGATGGCACTCAGGCCCATGGCGACGGCCTTGCTATCTTTATCAAGCACAGCTTGCAGCAAGGCCGGTATGGCCGCTAACGCAGCGCCCGCCTTAGCCTCAATTTCAACATGCACTAAAATAAACCAGTTTTCGTCCTGGCCGCCTAAAAAGTTTTGCAAGGTTGCGATATTGTTTAAAGTAATGCCGCCCGCAGCATCAATCTTATCCCAATTATCAAGCGTGTAAGACGAGTAGGGCAATAACGGAAACATGCCCATAGCATCGGCCAAGGCGCAATAAGGCACCGCAAGATTACGCGGCAAATGTGTGGCTGCTGCAGCGCCGCCCCAAACATAGGCCTGCACAATAAATGAGTAATGCACCATCAATAACCGACGCTGCGCCGATGACAAATTTGGCAAATATTGCGCCATATCAATTTCGGGCAGAAGGGCACATTGCGAACGCACCGCATCAGCCATCAACCAACCGGGTAGTTTGGCGCCGGCTTGCACGATAGGCGCAAAAGCTGCTGGCAGCGTTGTGGCGCGCATGGGGAAGGGGCTAAGAAAACCGCCTTCGGGCGTGATATCGTAATGGCTGAGCGTAAGCATGAGGCGGTCTCCGTGATGTGGGAGGCCTATTGTTAATCGGCTTTTGGCTAGGCTGCAAGCAAGAGGTATTTTGCGCTGCGATATTAAACCTGACGGCGCCCAACCGAGATATAGCGCAAGCCCGCCTGCTGCATTTCGGCAGGCTTATAAACATTGCGTAAATCCATAAAAATGGGTTGGCGCAGGGTTTCTTTAACGCGGGCTAAATCCAGCGCCCGAAACTCGTTCCATTCGGTGAGCAGCACGGCCATATCGGCGCCCGCCAGCGCATCATAAGCATCAAGGCACCATTGCACATTGGGTAAAAGCTTGGCGGCCTCAGCCATGCCGGCGGGGTCGAAGGCGCGTATCTGTGCGCCTGCCTGCTGCAACGCGGGGATAATATTAAGCGCGACAGACTCGCGCATATCATCGGTGTTGGGCTTAAAAGTAACGCCCAGTATAGCCACATTTTTGCCGCTGATACGCCCACCGCTGGCATCAATAATACGTTGTGCCATGCTGTTTTTGCGCCGCTCATTGACCGCAATAGCGGTTTCAACAAGCCGCAGCGGGGCGCCGCATTCTTGCGCGGTGTAGGCCAGCGCCACTGTGTCCTTTGGAAAGCACGAGCCGCCATAGCCTGGGCCAGCATGCAAAAATTTGCGGCCAATGCGGCCATCTAGGCCCAGTCCTTTAGCCACCACCTGCACATCGGCATCAAGTTTTTCGCACAGATCGGCGATTTCATTAATGAAGCTGATTTTCATGGCTAAAAAAGCATTGGCCGAATATTTTATCAGCTCGGCGCTTTCGGGCGTGGTGATGAGCAGCGGCGTTTCATTCAGATTAAGCGGGCGATAGAGCGCGCGCAAAACTTGCTCGGCTTCAACGCTGTTGGTGCCAATCACCACACGATCGGGCCGCATAAAATCAGCAATGGCCGAGCCTTCGCGCAAAAATTCTGGGTTAGAGGCCACGGCCAGCGGCAAATCGGGGCGCACTTCTTGTAAGAGCATGCTGATTTTTTGCGCGGTGCCAACCGGCACGGTTGATTTAGTCACAATAATGGTGCTGTGCTTTAATTGCCCCGCAATTTCTTCGGCGGCGGCAAACACATAGCTGAGGTCGGCATAGCCATCGCCCCGACGCGACGGCGTGCCCACCGCAATAAAAACCGCTGCAACATTTTCAAGCGCCAAGGCTAAATCTGTGCTGAAGGTTAAATTGCCATTAGCCAGATTGCGCTGCACCAGATCTTCAAGGCCGGGCTCGTAAATAGGAATATCGGCCTGTTTAAGGCGGGCAATTTTTTCGGCCGATTTATCAATACAAGTCACGCGCCAGCCAAATTCGGCAAAGCAAGCCGCGCTCACCAGCCCCACATACCCCGCGCCAATAATTGCAATACGCATCATGCCCCCAACGGCTTTGTTGATGCACCAGCATAGCAGATTCTTTAGGACTCGATAGGGCGATTGAAATAAGCGCTATAGCGGCTTTCGCGATTTATCAGGACGAAGTGCGAATAAGCGGCGTGCCTTCCAGCGTGCGTTGCACGGGGCATTTGGCGGCGATTTCAAGCAGTTTTTTGCGCTGCTCATCAGATAGCGCTTCGCCATAAATGGTAATCTGCTTGGTAAAAATATCTTGCTTGCCTTCTTTATGATGGGTGAGGGTGACTTCAACTTTATCGAGCGGCCATTGCTGCTGCAAAGCGTACCAGCGCAGCGTCATGGCGGTGCATTCGCCTAATGCGGCCGTGAGCAGGTCATAGGGCGAGGGGCCAAGCCCAGCACCACCCGCAGACTGTGGCTCATCGCCAGTTATGCTATGGTCGCCAACCTTAATGGCAACGGCATAGGGGCTTTCGCCTGTTTCGATGATATGCGCGTGCGTGCTTTTGTCAGTCATTTTTGTTCCTTTGTTTGTTGTTTGTCTTCTGGCAAATAATCGACTCCAGGTGGCTTTTTCATCCACGGGTTTGGCTGTTTGCCCAAAGCATAGCCCACATCAAAGAGTTTGCGCATATAATCTTGGTCGAAAATCTCTTTAGACTCGGCGGTAAAATCATCGGGGATATAGGCAAGGTTATAATCGATACCATCGCGCTGTGTGCCAACATAAAGACGATAGAGATCGCCCAGACCATGATATTTTATCAGTGTTTCCATAGAGCGGCGACTAAGCGCAAATAAGCCCGGCTCTAGCGATTCATACTCTGGCGTGATTTTGCTGTTGCGGATGATATAGAGATGGCGCTCTAAATTATGGCGCACAAATTCATCTATGACACTGCGCTGCAACTTTAAAGGATAGACAAAGACTTGCGAGGTTACGCCCCCATCGGCATGAATTTCGCTGTAGTTTTTTCCATCCACCTGCACATCAATAAATACCGGCGAAAAAACACCTGGAACCGAGGCCGAGGCCAGCATAATCTGATGAATAAGTTCAAGCGCCTTGGGGTTGTTGCTACTGGCAATAGCGCCAATATCCCAAATCACGCCGCGCTGGGCTTCAATATTTGTTGTGCCAATAAAAAGGCGCTTACCCTTGCCATGCTCAACAGCAATATCTGCCATAATGGCCGGCGTGATGGATGTTTCAATCTTTTTTGCCAGTGGCGCATTGTCGGTTAAGGCCAGGCCACCCGTGATGCCACTCAGCACACTCCAGGCGCTGCCTTCAAAGATACCGCTGGAATTGGTGGTGGTAAAAAGCTGCTTCACGGTGGCGTCATGTGCGGGGCCCAGAAAAACAAAAGGCGCAATGAGTGCGCCCGTGCTTATGCCTGTTACCAATGCAAAATCTGGGCGCTTGCCGGTTTCTGTCCAGCCAGCCAGCAGCCCCGCACCAAAGGCGCCGTCATAGGCCCCGCCCGAAATAGCCAGATAATGCAGCGCCGGATAGCCATGATGCTTGGCAAAATTATGCTGGTTGGCCGCGCGATAAGCGTCAATGCGCTCTTTGATCATTTTTCTCACTGTGGGCGGGGCTTCATCGGCCCAGAAACGAATAGAAGGTGGAAAGCCTGCAACCGCTGCCTGTGTGCTAGCAGATTGTGGCACAGGCGTATGCAACGGAATAGCCGCACAAGCGCTGACACACAGCAGCGCCATAAAAAGCAAAATGACTTTGCGGATATGTTGCATGATTTAGGCTTTTTGCTCGGGCAAAGGAATAAATTCTTTATTGTCATGCGCAATGGTGGGGAAACGCTGCGCTTGCCAATCGGCTTTGGCTTGCGCAAGACGCTCAGGCGAGCTAGAGACAAAATTCCAATCGATATAACGCGGCTCTGCCAGTGGCTCGCCACCCAGCAGCATCAGCTGCGCTGGCTCTAACGCTTCAACCTTTATCGTTTCACCTTGCGCAAAAACGGGCATGCTCATGGGGATGATGATTGTATCGCCAATGCGTAGCTTGCCTGAAATAAGGTAAAGCGCGCGCTCGCGATATTCGGGCGGCAAGGTAAAGTTGCTATCCGCAGGCATTTTCACCTCGACATAAAAAAGTGGGCTATAGGTTTTAACCGGCGCTTCATAGCCATAGGCACGGCCGCAAATCAGCTTAAAATCGACGTTTTTAAAGGAGAATTCTGGCAGGCTGAGCGCTGCATGGTGATGAAACTCGGGCGGCATGTCTTCGCATTCTTTTGGCAGCGCGACCCAGCTTTGCAGCCCATGAATGCTGCGTGCTATTGCCCGCTCTTTTTCGCTACTGCGCTCGGAATGTGTGATGCCACGCCCCGCTGTCATCCAGTTGACCGCACCCGGCAAAATTTCCTGAGACGTGCCAAGCGAGTCGCGATGGAATATCTCGCCAGCAAATAAATAGGTCACGGTGGCAAGGCCAATATGCGGGTGCGGGCGCACATCCATGCCGTGCCCCGCGGCAAAATGGGCCGGCCCCATATGGTCAAGAAAAATAAATGGGCCAACCATACGCCGTTTGACATAAGGCAAGATACGGCGCACAGCAAAATCACCGAGGTCCTTTTCGCGTGATGGAATGGTGATGTCGATTAGGCTCATTTTTTTCTCTTTTGCCGCTGTAGCTTTAGCAATGTAGATTTCATGTCGGCATTTTCATCGCGCAAGCGCGTGAGCTCGGTGCGAATTTGGAAAATTTCTGTTTTATCAATATGAATATTGACGAAGTGTTTGAAGTTTTTACGCTCATCCAGCATGGGAAAAAGTATAAGGGCAAGGTGACGCGGAACGCCACTTTGATCTGATTTTTGTGGATCAAAATATAGATCTTCAATCAGCGTATATTTTTTCTGCCGAAATATGTCGAGCAAATGACAACGAATATCTTCGGGGATTTGTTCATCCTGAAGAATGTTAAATTTGCGCGGTTGCGCTAAATCAGTGATTTTCCAGTATTTAATCCATGCCTCATTTGCGCCGATGAGCCAGCCAAATTCGTCTGAAACATTGAGCGGCAAGGAAAAATCATTATACATAATATCAATAGGCTTGCCCTCATGTTTGGACGGCATAAGGGCACGATGCATTTCATCCAGCACTTTGCGCGCCTTGCGGATAAAAGATGCGCCTTGTTGAGTGAGGTGCACGCTACGATTATTGCGTTCGAACAAGGCATAACCCAAATCTTCTTCCAGTTTTTTTAGCTCGCGCGAGAGATGCGGTTGTGCAATTGGAATTTTCCGAGCGGCTTTGGAGAAGCTGAGCTCCTCTGCGACTGCGACGGCATAGCGCAAATGTTTGATTTCAACATTTTTCATTTGTTGCAAGCCCAGTTTGGTTATACCAAATACGTATTAACATAAGACGGAGATACAGTATTTATTTTGTGATAAAACATACTATAAGGCTTATATTGTTCAATGATTATCTTTCTTGCAGAGTCTGTGTCTCAAGGCCATAATCATGCGGTTTAAGTATAACCCCTTCAGTGCAACCTCTTATGTAAACCAGTTAAATATAGCTCTATGGGCTTCGCACTTGGCAACGGAGATTAACACGATGAAAAACCTGTTCACCACCCAGAATGCCGCCATGCTTCTTATTGATCACCAACAAGGAACGATCAAGCTGGCTCGTAACATCGATTATGATTTACTCGTTGCCAATACCCGCGCATTGGCGAGAACTGCGATTGCGGCCAAAATGCCGCTCATTTTAACCAGCAGTCAGGAAGATCAGTTTCAGGGTTTGCTTTTGGAAGATGTTCAAAAGATTGCCCCAGATGCTTATGCCAACCGCATTAAGCGCCCAGGTGTGGTCGATTGTTGGATGTATGCGCCATTTAAAGATGCTGTCGTTGCGACAGGCAAGAAGAAGCTGATTATGGCTGGTCTGACCAACGATGTTTGCATCGTTTATCCCGCTATTAGCGCGGTGGAAGATGGCTATGAGGTGCAAGTGGTTGCTGATGCTGGTGGCTCGCCCACACAAGTGGCCGATGAAACATCGCTGCGTCGCATGGAAAAGCATGGCGTGACGATTACGACAACCAACCAACTGATGGCTGAACTTGCCACAGATTGGGCGAGTGATACTGGTAAGGCAATCCAATACATTATGTACGAAGAAAATCTCAAGCCACTGGTTGAAGCGCCGATTGGTAAGAAAGCCGCAGCATGAATATCGCTATTGTTACCACCTTTGTTCAGGATTTTTTGGGCAAAGGGGACATGGTGGCAGCAGATGCCACGGCTCATGCAAAAATTCAGGGCATTACGGGCCTTAAGCCTTCTGGCCCGATTGACGGGCTGGAAGAATATAAAGCTATTATTGCCGGCTTTGTTGATGCTTTTCCTGCGGTAGAGCCGCTTAAAATTATCGATCAGTTTGCCTCGGCTGATGGGCGGCGTGTGGTAACGCGCTTTCACTCACGTCAAAAGCATGCGAAAGATTTTTTTGGCCTTCCCGCGACACAACGTATAATTTTGTTTGATGAGACGCATGTGGCAACCGTTGAAAACGGCAAAATTGTGCAAAATATTGTGAGCGCCACAAACCTTGAATTTGAAATGCTGATGGCGCCCATTCTCACCCCGATGATTTTAAAATAGCCTTTAACCTCACTAACCAAAGGACCTCTTACCCATGACGAAAACCATCTCTATCGTTTATCACAGCGGCTATGGACATACGGCAAAAGTGGCCGATGCCGTGGCCGAAGGCGCAAAATTGACCGGCGCAAATGTTCAGCTTCATGCGATTGATGCCGACGGCAATTTAACCGATGCGGTCTGGAGCTCGCTTGATAGCTCTGATGTTATCATCATGGGCACACCCACCTATATGGGCGGGCCATCTTGGCAATTTAAAAAATTTGCTGACACCACTTCTAAGCGCTGGTTTTCACTGGCGTGGAAAAATAAAATCGCAGCTGGTTTTACCAACTCGGCAGGGCTTAGCGGCGATAAGCTTGCCACCTTACAGCAAATTCATGTGCTTTCTATGCAGCACGGCATGATCTGGGTTGGTCAAGCAGAACCAGGGCCTATGCTTGATGGTACAAATGTCACCAGCATTAATGACGTAAATCGTGTTGGCAGCTATTCGGGCCTTATGACGCAGGCTAACGCAAAGTCGGGCCCCGATATTATGCCGCCCGCAGGCGATATCGAGACGGCTAAGCGTTTTGGTAAGCGCGTTGCAGAAATTGCTTCTAAGTTTATTGCTTAATCATCAACCACGGAGACAAACAATGGCTAAAGCATCACCAACACCCGGTAAAACACTGCTCAACCCCACCAACCACACGCTGATTATGATTGACCATCAATCGCAAATGGCCTTTGCCACCAAATCGATTGATGCGGTGAATTTGCGCAATAACGCCGGGTTGGTTGCATCGGCTGCAAAAGAGTTTAATGTGGCGACCATTCTTACCACGGTTGCTGAAAAAACTTTCTCTGGCCCCATTTTTAATGAGATCAAAGAAGTGTTCCCAAACGAGGACATCATTGATCGCACCACCATGAACACCTGGGAAGATGGCCGCATCACGGACAAGGTGAACAAATTTGGCAAAGAAAAAATTGTCATTTGCGGCTTATGGACCAGCGTATGCATTGTTGGCCCAACGCTTTCTGCCATTGATCAGGGCTTTGAGGTTTATTTCATTGCTGATGCGTGCGGCGATGTCTCCACCGAAGCGCATGAGCGTGCGTGCGAGCGCATGATTCAAGCCGGTTGCCGCCCCATGACCAGCTTGCAATATATTCTTGAGCTGCAACGCGATTGGGCGCGCGCCGAAACCTATAACCAAACTGTGGCTAACTCCATTAAGTTTGGTGGCGCCTATGGTCTTGGCCTGATTTATGCCAAAACCATGTTTGGTGGCCATGAAGGTAAGAGCGCAGCCTAAATCTAACAATCAGGAGTAGCTGATGAAAACACTTTATACAGCACATGCCGCTGCTAAAGGCGGTCGTAATGGTCATAGCCAAACAGCCGATGGTAAATTATCGTTTGAATTGGCAACACCCGGTGCGCCAACTTCTAAGGTGGGCGCCACCAACCCAGAAGAGCTGTTTGCTTGTGGCTATTCAGCCTGCTTTGGCAGTGCGCTTGAATATGTGGCAGGCCAGCAGAAAATCTCTGTGGCCGACGCAGAAGTGAAGGCGGATGTCAGCCTCAATCAAAGCGAAAGCGGTTTTTCGATTAGCGTTACGCTTGATGTCTCCATCCCCAGCTTGGATGCGTTAACGGCGCAAAAACTGGTTGAGGCCGCGCATCAGGTTTGCCCCTATTCTAAGGCCACACGCGGTAATATTGAGGTAACATTGCGGGCCAATAACCAGCCTGTTGCCAAAGCCGCATAATCATAACTCGGAAGGAATAATAACCATGATAACCACGCAAGATACCTTAGACATACTTAACCTTTGCGCCAAATATTATGTTTGCACCGATGAAAAAGATGTCGATGGCTTTATGGCCTGCTGGGCCGATGACCAGCCCATTATGTTTGAAAGCCCCTTTGGCAATTTCGACAACAGAGATGCTTTGCGCGCTTTCGAAGACGAGCATGTGCATCGTGGCATGGCCATTGGTAAGCGCCATGTGCTGTCTAATCCGGTGATTGAAGCAGGCGAAAATGCCAGCACGGCCTATGTCACCTCTTATATGGTGGTGCTTGATGTGGATAATATTCCTACCATCATTGCCACAGGCATTTACCGTCGCAGCAAGGTGGTTAAAACCGCACAAGGCTGGAAGTTTGTGCACCGTAAGCTCGATATTGACCCCGGCTTTATGAAACTTATGCAAAAAGCGGCCTAAGGCTGCAATAGGGAGCTGAGGCAAAATCTCAGCGTTTTCTTATGGCCGAGATAACGCGCAGAGATTTTATCAAAACATCGGCACTGCTGAGCGCCGGATTAATGGCCGGAGGAGTGCCGATGAGTGCCCTTGCATCAATCAATAAAACGCCTGATATCATTCTGCGTGGTGGCAAGTTCACCACGCTGGATGCGGCCAATCCCAATGCTACCGCCGTTGCTATGGCTGATGGTTTATTCATTGGCGTAGGCAGCGATGACGACATCATGAAGCTTGCCGGCAGCGGCACCAAGGTGATTGATCTTAAGGGCAAGCGCATTATTCCTGGGCTTAATGATTCACACACGCATCTTATTCGCGGTGGGCTTAATTACCTTATGGAGCTGCGCTGGGACGGGGTGCAAAGCATTGCCACAGCCCTAGACATGCTTAAGGCGCAAGTGGCCATTACGCCGCCGCCGCAATGGGTGCGTGTGGTGGGCGGTTTCACCGACCATCAATTTGCTGAAAAGCGCCTGCCGACATTAGCCGAAATAAACGCCATTGCCCCTGAAACGCCGGTGTTTATTTTGCATCTTTATGATCGCGCCATTCTTAACCAAGCAGCACTGCGCGCTGTGGGCTACACCAAAGATACGCCCAACCCACCGGGGGGTGAAATTCAGCGTGATGCCAGCGGCAACCCCACGGGCCTGCTCATTGCGCGCCCCAATGCGCTCATTCTTTACGCCACACTGGCTAAGGGCCCAAAGCTAAGCCCCGACGACCAAGTTATATCGACGCGGCATTATATGCGCGAGCTGAACCGTCTGGGCATTACCTCGGTGATTGATGCGGGCGGTGGCTTTCAGAATTACCCTGATGATTATCAAACCATCCAAAAACTAGCCACAGAAAATAAGCTTACCGTGCGCATTGCCTATAATCTGTTCACTCAGAATAAAGGCAAAGAGCTGGAAGATTTTCAAGGCTGGACAAAACTGGTCAAGCCCGGCCAAGGCGATGCCATGTATCGCCATAATGGCGCCGGCGAGATGCTGGTTTTTTCTGCCGCTGACTTTGAAGATTTCCGTGAACCACGCCCCGATTTATCACCGACCTTGGAAGACGAGCTCTATGCCGTCACCAAGCATCTGGCCGAAAACCGCTGGCCGTTCCGCATTCATGGCACTTACGATGAATCCATCTCGCGCTTTCTTGATGTGTTTGAGCGCGTAAACGCCGAGGTGCCGTTCAATGGGCTGCACTGGCTGATTGATCACGCCGAGACTATCAGCCAGCGCAATATTGACCGCGTTAAAGCACTGGGCGGCGGCATTGCCATTCAGCACCGTATGGCTTATCAGGGCGAAGAATTTGTTGCGCGCTACGGCCAGAAAGCCGCCGAAGCAACGCCGCCCGTTGCGCACATGTTAGCAGCGGGCGTGCCGGTGGGCATGGGCACCGATGCCACACGTGTGGCCAGCTATAATCCGTGGGTGGGCATTTATTGGCTGGTCACGGGCAAAACGGTGGGCGGCATGCGGCTTTATGCGCCGCAAAACCGTCTCACGCGTGACATGGCGCTTAGGCTTTACACTGAAGGTTCGGCTTGGTTCTCGACTGAGAATGGCAAAAAGGGCGCCATTAAAGTGGGCCAATATGCCGACCTTGCCGCACTCGACCGCGATATGATGAGCGTTGCAGAAGATGAGTTAAAAGATATTCGTGCGGTGCTCACCATTGTGGGCGGTAAAATTGTTTATGCCGATGCCGATTTTGCCTCCCTTGCGCCGCCTGTTTTGCCCATCTCGCCCGATTGGTCGCCCGTTAAAAAATTTGGCGGCTACCAACATGCAGATGCCATATTGTCGCACACGGCAATGGCCGCGGCTTGTGGTTGCAGCAAGGGGTGCACGGTGCATGGCCATGCGCATGGCAAAGCCTATAGCAGTACTGTGCCAACCACCGATTTGCAAACTTTCTGGGGTGCCCTTGGCTGTGCGTGTTTTGCTTAATAAAAGGATAGTTGTCATGCCATATGTCAACGTACAAGTCATCAAAGGTGCAAGCCGCGAGCAGAAAAAGAAAATCGTCGAAGAAATGACGAAAACCCTTGTAACCGTTTTAGGAAAAAAGGCGGAACATATCCACATTGTTCTCCAAGAAATTGAAGCAGATGATTGGGGGTTTTCTGGTATGTTGACTTCAGATTATTTAGCTAGTGCTAAGGAATAGAATGCGTCACAGCACCCTGTTAAGCCTCACTGCCATCGCCGGATTTATTGACACTGTCACCTTTATGAGTGTGGGCGGGCTGTTTGCCGCACATGTTACGGGCAATTTTGTGGTGTTTGGTGCCTCACTGGCAAGCAGCCCCACGGAGCATGATTACCTTAAACTGATTGCTTTTCCGGTGTTTGTTATTGCCGTGATGCTGGGCGCGGCTCTTTTTGGTGCAACACGTAGCAAAAAATTTGGCGGTCTTGCCTTGCTGTTAATGCTGCAGGCGCTGATGTTTGCTGCGGTGGCGGCCTGTGCCTATTACATTCCTGATAAAGTTCCGCTGGCTTACCTTGCGCTGGCGCTGGTGGCTGCCATGGGTTTGCAAAATTCTCTGCACCGCTATGTTGCGGGGCCAATGACCACCGTAATGACTGGCACTGTGATGAACTGGTCAGCGGCTAAAGCAGAACAGCTGTTTAAATTGCCAGCGCCTGAGGTTAAAACGCCAGCCGCAAAACCGATGGGCAAACCAACCGCCAAACCGATGACAGGCTGGATGATTGTTGCTTTCGCGTTTGGCTGCGCTTGTGCTGGTTTTGTCACCCATGCGCTGGGGCTTGCTGCCAGTGCGATTCCGGCTGTGTTGCTGCTGGTGCTCAGCCTTTCAGAAATGTCACAGCAAAGCGAGCCCGCAAAATGAAAGCGCTGATTGGAGTTCTGCTTGCCTTCGTTATAGGTGCATTTTGTCGTTATGCGGGCATACCATCACCAGCACCGCCCGTGCTTGAAGGGGCCTTATTGGTTTTGGCCATGACCATAGGCTTTATGATTGCCGATAAAATCTGCAAACGCCGCTCGACCACAAAGCATCTTTGTGGTGGTCCCACGGGTAAGCCGCACAGCCAAAGGGAGCAAGACTAATGGAGATGCTGCTTATCGGGATTGCGCTTGGGCTGACTATCGGCTTTTGCTGCCGCTGGTTTGATATCCCGCTGCCTTCGCCACCCAATTTGGTTGGCGCATTATTAGTTGTGGCCATGACTTTGGGGTTTGTCTCGGCAGATTATATTTTGCAACTTGCCCCACCTAACTCACTGGCCAATTCACAAGCCAGCACACAAGCCAATACACAAGAAAGCCCAACACATGAATGATGCCCTTAATCAACGCATAATTTTTGCGGCCAGAATTATCATATCGCTGATGTTTATCGAGAGCTTTGCCGATAAATTATTGCATTGGGATTTTTATATGGCTGAATTACAAAACAAAGCCATCCCTTTGCCTGCTTTGGCGCTTGGTGCGGCTGTGATAACCGAGCTTTTGGGTAGCGTGGCTTTAGTGACGGGTTTTGGCCTTTGTTATGCAGCATTGGCTTTGGCGGGCTACACAATTGTGGTGACTTTCATCTATTTCGATTTTTGGAACCAACTCGATTCTGCTGCGGTTATGGCGCGCAAAGAGTTTCTTAAAAATTTCGCCGTAGCCGGCGGATTGATGTTATTAGTAGCCTTAAGAAAGCGGAGCAATCATGTCTAAATTAAAGCTCATTATTCCTGTTCTTTTGCTGGCAATCGCCGGCTGGTGGTTTTTCGGTAAGGCCGACGCACCACAAAACGCTGAAATGGCCATGCCCGTGGTGACGGTCGCGTCACCCAAAAAGCAACGCCTGACCGAATGGGATGAATATACCGGCCGTTTTCGCCCCGCTGAACGTGCCGAAATACGCTCGCGCGTCAGTGGCTATTTAGAAAAAATCAACTTCGTCGATGGGCAGATGGTCAATAAAGGTGATGTGCTATTCGTCATCGATCAGCGTCCCTTAAAAATTGCCCTAGAGCGTGCCGAAGCAAGCTATGAGCTTGCCGTAAAAGATTTTGACCGCACCAAGGGCCTCAGAGCCTCTGGCGCCGTTTCTCAAAAAGATATGGATCGCAGCATACAGGAATCGCGTGGGGCGAAGGCTGCGCTTGATGAAGCAAAGCTAAATCTTGAATTCAGCGAAGTGAAATCGCCGGTATCGGGGCGTGTTGGCCGTAATTTGGTGGATGAGGGCAATTTAATATCGGGCGGCGATATTAGTGCGACCTTACTTACGACTGTGCTGACCACTGATCCCATTCATTTTTATTTTGAAGCAAGCGAGCAGGCGCTGCTGAAATATATTCGTTTAGATAAAGCGGGCAAACGCGCTTCCTCGCGCACTGATGCAAAAACAGTGGAAGTAAAACTGCAAGACGAAAAGAATTTTGCGCATAAAGGGGTTATGGATTTTGTCGATAACGAGGTTGACCGCGCCACGGGCAGTATCCAAGGCCGCGCGGTTTTTGATAATAAAGATGGTGTGTTGCTGCCGGGTTTATTCGGGCGTTTGCGCATAGCCGGCAGTGGTGAATATGAGGCATTGCTGGTGCCTGATGAGGCCATTGCCACCAATCAGTCGCAGAAAATTGTTTTTATGGTCAACAAAGACAATGTTATCGAGCCACGGCCTGTTGAAGTGGGCCCACTCTATGAAAATAAGTGGCGCATTATTCGCTCTGGCCTAAGTGCTGAAGATAGCATTGTGTGGCAGGGGCTTGCTAAAGTTCGCCCGGGGCTAAAAGTGACCACCAAGCCGCTAGAACAAGCCGCGGCCCCCGCGGCCGCTCAGGATGAGGCCAAAAAATGAAAATAGCCCATTTTTTTATTAATCGGCCTATTTTTGCCAGCGTGCTGTGGATTATCACGCTGATTATTGGCGGCATCAGTTATTTTTCGCTGCCGGTTGAGCAATATCCTGAAGTGGCACCCCCAACAATTGTGGTCTCGGCCAATTACCCAGGTGCAAATGCGGATACGGTTGCAAAAACCATTGCCACACCATTGGAGCAGGAAATCAATGGTGTAGAGAACATGCTTTATATGTCATCGCAATCGACCAATGATGGTTCGATGGCGCTGACCATTACTTTTAAATTAGGCACTAATTTAGACACGGCGCAAGTTCTGGTACAAAATCGTGTGGCCATTGCTGAAGCACGCCTGCCTGAAGAAGTGCGCCGTAGAGGGGTGACAACGCGCAAAAACTCCCCTGATCTGATGATGGTTATCAATCTTTATTCGCCGGATGCCAGTTACGATCAGACTTTTATTGCCAACTATGCCACGCTGCAATTGCGCGACACGCTGCTGAGAATTGACGGTATCGGCGATATTCGTTTGTTTGGTGCCAGCGAATATTCGATGCGCATCTGGCTTGACCCCGACCGTATTGCGTCGCTGGGCATGACCGCAGGCGATGTGCTGAGTGCGTTACGCGCCAAAAATGTTCAGGTTGCTTCAGGCACGCTCGGGCAACAGCCGGCCGAAAAACAAAGCGCCTTCGAACTGAATGTGCAAACACAAGGCCGGTTGGTGCGGCCCGAAGAATTTGCTGAGATCGTGGTAAAATCCACCGCCGATGGGCGTGTGGTGCGCGTGCGCGATATCGGCAGGGTTGAGCTTGGCGCCGATAGCTATGGCACGCGTGGATATCTTGGCGACAAAAAAGCTGTGGCGCTGCCAATATTCCAACGGCCAGGCAGCAATGCGTTGGAAACCGCCAGTGCCGTGCAAAATGCCATGAAAGAGATGTCGCAAAAATTTCCGGCGGGCATTGCCTATGACATAGCCTATAACCCAACCATATTTATCGCTGAATCAATTAAGGCAGTTTATAGCACAATTTTAGAAGCCATTCTTTTGGTTGTTTTGGTTATTATTCTTTTTCTGCAAAATTGGCGGGCGGCGATTATTCCTATTGTGGCCATTCCTTTATCGCTGATTGGCACTTTTGCGGTGATGTCCTTGCTGGGGTTCTCTTTAAACAATCTCACTTTGTTTGGCCTGGTATTAGCAATTGGCATTGTGGTTGATGATGCCATTGTTGTTGTTGAAAATATGGAACGGCTGATGGCCAAGGGGCTTGGTGTTGTTGAAGCCGCACACCAGACCATGGATGAGGTTGGCGGCGCGCTTGTGGCTATTGGCCTTGTGCTGATTGCGGTGTTTTTACCCACAACTTTTATTGGCGGTATTTCCGGTCAATTCTTTCAGCAATTTGGTATTGTGGTTGCGGTGGCAACGGCATTTTCGGTGGCCATTTCGCTTACGCTTAGTCCGGCGCTTGCGGCGATTTTGTTAAAACCCACACAGCATAAGCACTATGAGCAGGCGCCACGTTTTATGGCGGGGCCGCTGGCATGGGTTTTTTATAATTTTAATCATTACATGGAACGTTTTTCGCAGCGCTATGGCTTGTTGGTGACGCGCATTGTGCGCATGGGCGGTATCATGCTGGTGGTTTATGCCGGCTTAATGCTGCTGACGGCAGGTGCATTTAAAGCCGTGCCTACAGGCTTTATTCCGTCGCAAGATAAAGGCTATATGATTGTTGGCATTCAGTTGCCGCCGGGCGCATCGCTTGAAAGAACTGATAATGTGGTAAAGCAGGCCGCGGTAAAATTACTGGCGATTGAGGGTGTAGCCAATACTGTGGCCTTTGCCGGATTTAACGGCGCTACTTTTACCAATGCCACCAATGCTGGCGCGATTTTTGTGGTTTTAGACAGTTTTGAAGAGCGCGCCAAAAAATCTATTAGTTTTGCATCGCTCACTGGCCAAATGTGGGGTGCCGTTAGCCAAATTGAAGATGCTTTCATTGTGGTTATTCCGCCGCCACCCGTGAGTGGCATTGGCAATGGCGGTGGCTTTAAAATGATGTTGCAGGATCGCGCCGAGCTTGGTGTTGATACACTGAATGGCTCATTGTGGGCATTGGCGGGTGCGGCTAACCAGTCGGGCGTGGTAACGCAAGTATTTAGCTTTTATGAGACAGCAACGCCGAGCCTGTTTTTAGATGTTGATCGAGAAAAAGCCGAACGTCTTGGCGTGCCGCTGGAGCGGGTTTTTGATGCGCTCAATATTTATCTTGGCTCATCCTATGTTAATGACTTTAGCTATCTTGGCCGCACATATCGTGTGACAGCTCAGGCTGATAGCGATTATCGCATGACACCAGCCGATATTGACCGTATCCGCGTCCGCAGTAATGATGGCAATATGGTGCCACTCGGCACCCTGGCCACTTTCGAGAACCGCTCGGGCTCGGCCCGCCAGCCGCGCTATAATTTATACACAGCCGCCGAATTACAAGGCAACCTGTTGCCGGGCCGCAGTTCTGGCGAGGCGCTATCAACGATGGAAGCACTGGCCAAAAAAATTCTGCCCCCCGGCATTGATTTTGAATGGACCGAACTTTCATACCAGCAAAAAGTTGCTGGCAGCACTGGCGGCATCGCTTTTTTACTGGCTGTTGTTTTTGTTTTTCTGCTGCTGGCCGCACTTTATGAGAGCTGGATGCTGCCTTTAGCCATTGTGCTGATTGTGCCCATGTGTCTGCTCTCGGCTATGGGCGGCATATGGATAATGGGTATGGATAACAACATTCTCACGCAAATTGGTTTAGTGGTTTTAATTGGCCTTGCCTGCAAAAACGCCATTCTTATTGTTGAATTTGCTAAAGAGCGTGAGGAGCAGGGCGAAACGCCATGGCAGGCCGCTGTCGATGCCGCAAAACTGAGGCTTCGCCCAATTCTTATGACATCTTTCGCCTTTATTCTGGGCGTGGTGCCGCTGGTTATTGCCAGCGGTGCTGGGGCTGAAATGCGTCAGGCGTTGGGGGTTGCGGTGTTTTTTGGCATGATTGGCGTGACCTTTTTTGGTTTGCTATTCACGCCGGTTTTTTATGTGCTGTGCCGCAATCTATCGGCCCTGCTGCGCACACGTTTCGGCAAGCCTAAAGCTGAGGTGCTGCCGTCATAGCGCTATTAAACCTTATCTGCGTCAATTTGCTCAGCCGTTATTTGTTATAAAGCAATATGTTTTAGCAAAGTCGCACAATTTAAATAAAAAGCATTAGCAAGCCTTATCGACAAAAAGGGTCTATATAAGGGTAAGGGGGTAGCTATGCCTTACCAAGCGACTAAAGTTATAAAATCGACAGCTGGCTTTCTTTCAATCGTGCAGTGGCAATGGCTGCAGCTATGCCTCACTGTGATGGCTATTATTTTGCATTTTCTATTACTGATGCAAAACGTCCCCGCGCTTTTTGGTGTTGCGGCAGCAGATGTGCCGCTGGTCATTGTTGCTGCGCTGTGCGGGATTCCACTGGCGGCGCAAATTTTTCTTAAATTGTTGCGCCGTGATTTTGGCGCGGATTTGCTAGCTATTTTGGCCCTCAGTGCGGGGGTGTGGCTGGGCGAGTATTTGGCTGCGGTTATTATTATTCTGATGTTGATTGGCGGGCAGGTTTTAGAAGCCTATGCCATGCGTAAAGCTTCATCTGCGTTGCGCGCCCTTGCCGACCGTATGCCTGCTGTGGCGCATCGCCAGCGCAAAGATGTTGTTGAAGACATTGCGCTGGCCGATATTGCTATTGGTGATTTGCTGGTGGTTTTCCCGCATGACACTGTCCCTGTGGATGGTGTTGTGGTTGAGGGGCACGGATCGATGGATGAGTCTTATCTAACCGGTGAGCCTTACCATATAGCCAAAGCTCCTGGTGTGGCCGTTTTATCTGGCGCAATTAATGGTGAGGCTGTTTTGGTTATCCGCGCCGAAAAACTGGCCGAAGATTCGCGCTATGCCCAAATTATGACGGTGATGCAAGAGGCCGAGCAAAAGCGGCCAACCATGCGCCGCTTAGGCGACCAAATCGGCGCGATTTTTGCGCCCGTGGCACTGCTGTTTGCTTTGGCTGTGTGGTTTATCACGGGCGATGCAATGCGCTTTCTGGCTGTTTTAGTTGTGGCCACACCATGCCCCTTATTAATTGCAATTCCCATTACCTTGATGAGTGCAATCTCTATGGCCGCCAAGCGCGGCATTGTTATCCGTGATCCGGTTGTGTTAGAGCGCTTGCCAACCTGCCGCACAGCCATTTTTGATAAAACCGGCACACTCACCTACGGCAAGCCAGAGCTGACAGAAATTATTTTAGCCAGCGGCATTACCAACAATAAAATTTTGCAATATGCCGCCAGCCTCGAGCGCTATTCTAAACATCCTTTGGCCAGTGCGGTTTTGCAAGCGGCCCAAAAAGCAAAGCTGCCCCTTATTGATGCTAAAAGCGTGTCTGAAAAGGCAGGGCAGGGGTTAACTGGCATTGTGGGTGCGCATAAAATTTTGGTCACGCATCGTAAAAAACTGCTGCAAATAAGCCCTGAAATGGCCGCAACACTGCCGCCCACAGCCGCAGGTTTGGAATGTATTATCCTGATGGATGATATTTATGCGGCGACATTCCGTTTTCGTGATGCGCCAAGGGCAGACGGTAAATCTTTTATCGGCCATCTTGGCCCCGCACATCAGTTTAATAAAATTATGCTGGTGTCAGGAGATCGTGATTCAGAAGTGACTTACCTTGCTGGCCTGCTGGGCATTACTGAAACACTCGCCTCACAAAATCCCGAACAAAAAGTTGCCGTGGTGCGCTCAGAAACAAAATATGCGCCTACCTTGTTTATGGGCGATGGTATAAATGATGCGCCAGCTTTGGCCTCGGCCACAGTTGGTATTGCCTTTGGGCAGCATAGCTCGGTTACGGCAGAAGCGGCCGGTGCCGTTATTTTAGAAAACTCCCTCGTTAAGGTTGATGAGCTGTTGCATATCAGCATCGCGATGCGGCGGATCATGCTGCAAAGTGTTATTGGTGGTATGGCGCTCAGTGTTATTGCCATGGGTTTTGCCGCAGCTGGCTATATTACTCCGGTTATGGGGGCGCTGCTGCAAGAAGCGATTGATATTGCCGCCATTGCCAATGCACTGCGCTTGGCTTTGGGCCGTAAAATTGAAACCGACATAAAATAGTGACCAAGGCATAAATGAGCAGGCGCCAGTAATTATTGCCTTGACTTTAGTAAGTCGCCTTACTATATTAGTAAGGTAGCTAACTAATTATCGTCAATCACACAACCCAAGAGGACAGCATGACCACCACAAACCAAGCTAAAGCACTGACAATTTCATTTTTTGCCTTAACAATGCTGTTATCGCCGCCGGCCTTGGCGCAGGACAAAGCAAATGCCCGTGGCTATGTAGCGGCCGGTTTATTGATGACCCCAGACTATGAAGGCTCGGATGATTTACAGGCCGTACCGCTCATTGCGGCCCGCGTAAATTACCAACATTATTACCTTGAGACAAAGGGCCTTGGCCTACGCGCCAATGTTTCAACTGAGCCATCTATCGAGTTTGGGCCGGTGCTGAGTTACACCATGGCGCGTGATAATGATGTTAAAAATGCACGCGTAAAACTTATGCGTGAAATAGATGCAGGCGCCAGTGCTGGGGCTTTTGTGCGTGTGCCATTTCATGGCGTTATGGATAAAACCGATGAGTTGGCGTTTGAAATTGAGGCAACAACAGATATCTCAAGTGTCAGCGATGGAACAATTTTTGCTTTTGGTCCAAGTTACAGCTTCACACCGAGCCAAGATTTCCGTTTGGGCGTGTCAGCCTCGGCAACATATGCCACGGATGATTATAACCAGACCTATTTCGGAGTTGATGCAGATAATGCGGCGCGCAGCGGTCTTACGGCTTACAATGCTGAAGGCGGCATTAAAGATGTGGGCCTGATGCTAAATGCCAATTACGCCCTCAATCAAAGCTGGGGCCTTACCGGTATTGCTGCATATAAGCAAATTGTCGGTGATGCAGCGGATAGCCCGATTGTTGATCATGAAGGCAGTTCCGGACAGATAATGGTTGGTGCCGGCATTTCGTATAGCTTTTAACCCATATCCAGTAACCCATATCTAAAGGAAGCAAAACTATGTCACCTTCTAACCTTGCGGGGAAGTACGCCGCAGCATTTCTTATCGCCCAATTTATGTGCATGTGGACGGCGTTTTTTATTTTGTCCTCTGCCATAAATTGGCCGGCAAGCCTCGATGATGCGGCGTCAGTGGCGTTACCGCGTCTCATTGAACAGGCAGGCCCTGTGATGATTGGCTATAGTTTTTACCTGATGGTGGGGCTACTGCTCGTTCCTGCCACTGCAGCGCTTAATGCAAGGCTTGGCTTGAGTGGAGCAATAGCCAGCCTCACCATGGCATTTGCGATTATGTCGGCCATTGCCAAATCGATTGGTATCACGCGCTGGTTATTCGCCATGCCAAGTTTAGCGCAAGCCTATGTTGCGCCTGGGTCTGATCAGTCTGGCATTACTCTACTCTATGAAATACTCAACGCTTATGCAGGCAATATTGGCGAAATGTTAGGTATTTCACTATTCAGTGGCGTATGGACCTTACTAATTGCTTATGCACTTATGCAACATAGCGGTAAAACTGCAAAATGGTTAGGAATATATACGTTTTTAACAGGCCTCAGTTTGTTTGCCTACATCCCAAACGCTTTTGGAATCGACCCTGGTCCACTTCTGACCATCAGCGGCATGGCATGGCAGTTTGCCTTGTTCGGCATTGCTGTGTGGGCATTATCATCTCCAAAACACTATGCAGGCAAGGCTATAAAATCATGAAAGATACTCATATTGTCATTGGTAGTGGGCCTTTAGGCCGCGCCACTGCCAATGCTTTAGTGCAATTGGGGCATAATGTCGCCCTTATCAATCGCGCAGGCGTAGTTAAAAACCTGAAGGCTGGTGCAGCACCTTATGCCATGGATATTTTGAAAGAGACTCACCTGCCCAAACAAATAGGTCAATGCGCAGCATTATATTTTTGCGCGCAACCCGCCTATCATCGTTGGCCGCAAGAATTTCCAGCCTTGCAGGACGCGGCCATTACGCTTGCGACTCATGCGGGTGCGCGGTTGGTGGTTGCTGAAAATCTGTATGGTTATGGTGCGATAGCGGGCCCGATGACCGAAGATTTGCCGCTCAACCCCAACACAGGCAAGGGCCGTGTGCGTGCGGCCATGCATGACCGCTTGATGGCAGCACACCGTGCAGGCGTGGTGCAGGTGGCCATAGCGCGCGGCGCTGATTTTTTTGGGCCATATGTTGATGGCTCGGCCGTTGGTGCCAGAACATTTAAAGCCATAGTGACGGGCAAGGCCGCTGAAATTATTGGTGATCTTAATACGCCTCACGATTATACATTTGTCGAGGATTTTGGCCGCGCCATGGCGATTTTGGGCACGGATGAGCGAGCGCTGGGCGAGGTGTGGCATGTGCCCAATGCCCCAACGCTTTCAACAGGTCAGTTTTTAGAACTTGGCTTTAAATATGCCGGACGCAGCCCAAAATTCCGTCGGCTCAAGAAAATGCACCTGATGCTTGCTGGGCTTTTTATTCCACCGGCGCGTGAAACCATCGAAATGCTCTATCAATTTACAATGCCATTTCGTGTTAATCATGATAAGTTTGTTAAAACATTTGGCAATATCGCCACACCGTTTGAGGTGTCCTTGCAACGCACAGTGAAATGGTACAGCTTAGCAACATGAAAAAGACAGCAAATAAAACAATTGTCCCTGAAGAAATGGCAAAAATTTTTGAGCTCTTTGTTGAGGTGAGCGTAACCTATACGCTTGCGGCCAATGCATTTTCACAGGTGCTGCCACACGCTATGAATTTGTCGCAATTTAAACTACTTTCGCATTTCAGCCGTACGAAAACAGCAAGAACAAGTATTATCGATTTGGCGCATATTTTTCAGGTCTCAAAGCCTAGTATGGGCGAAACAGTCAATAAACTAAAAGAAAAATCATTTGTGGTGGTCGAGGCCAACCCGTCTGACCATCGCGAAAAGCTGGTATCTATAACAGCAAAGGGCGAAGCCGCCCGCATCGATGCTATCCATGCTTTTTCGCCGTTAATGCAGAAAATGACCTCCGAGATCGGCACAAAAAACTTTGAGAAAGCGCTATATGCGTTAAGGCCAATTTGTCGCTGGCTTGATGCAAATAGAAATAACGCGGCCCACACATCTAAAGCCAAAAAAAGGCGTGCCAGCGATGAATAAAAACCCACCCGTATCCTCACAAAAATCAATTTTAATTAACGCGCCGCTCGACTCTGTTTGGGCACTCATTGTTGAGGTTGAAAAATGGCCCGAGCGTTACAAGCACGTTGCCAAAGCCCAGATGCGTGGCGCATTTGCCGTGGGGCAATCATTTGTCTGGAAGAGTGGCGGCATGAGAATTGTTTCAACAATTCAAGAGGTCAGAGAAAAAACATTTATTCTCTGGTCAGGAGAAACACTTGGCACGCAGGCAATTCATAGTTGGACCTTGACGGCGCAAGGGCAAGACACGCTGCTTGAAACATCCGAGTCTTTTGACGGTTGGTTGGTCAGGCTCGTGCCAAAAATGATGCAAAAAATGCTAGAGCAGACCCTAGAAGAATGGCTGCGGACCATTAAAAAATTGGCTGAACTTAAATAAGTTGTTTTTTTGGAGTGGGGGGCGGGGGGCTAAGCTATGGTCGTGCATAAATCCTCTC
Organism: Rickettsiales bacterium; assembly: GCA_027485855.1. GTDB lineage: Bacteria > Pseudomonadota > Alphaproteobacteria > JAIXQD01. The sequence goes on from JAIXQD010000013.1 coordinate 90,218, forward strand.
ATCTTAGATCTGACTGCCATAAGCAGAGCATGAAAATTTTTTTGACATCAATAGCTATACTGTGCCTGATTAATTTTGGCGCATATGCAAAAACGGAAGAAACAAAAATGAACCCGGTTGTCTATTTTGAGATCCCTGTTACAGATATGAGCAGGGCGGTTTCTTTTTATAGCGCTGTTTTTGGGTTTAATTTTGAAATTGAAGAAATTGATGGCTATCAAATGGCGCTTTTCCCCTTTGATGATAAGGCTGGGGGCGCAACAGGCGCTTTAGCTAAGGGCGATGTTTATGTGCCATCTATCAAGGGTTCAATTATCTACTTTGGCACAAATGAAATTCAGAACACACTTGATAAGGCCGTCAAGGCTGGGGGCAAAATTTTGTATCCGGTAAAGTCGAATGGCCCATTAGGGTTTGTCGCCGAGTTTGAAGATAGCGAGGGCAACCGTATTGCGCTCCATCAAAAATCTAACAAATAGAAAAATCTAACAGAGGCAGCAACTGACTCCATGCTTGCAGCTTTCCACTGATGTAAGTCTCCGCATCACCAATGTCTTTGGCATCAGTGCGTCATGAGCAAATTGCGTGAAGGAAAAAAGGAGTAGAGCTTTAGACTCTACTCCTTGTTTTTACTCCTTGTATTTACTTATTCATCGGCATGGTTGGGTTGGCACGGTGTGGCCGCGCTTCTACAAAACCTTGCGTAGGTACTTTTGCTGTCTTATTCGTGGCCGTTTCAATGTTTTGCACATCGATTATCTAGTCGCTGCGCAAATGTGAACCGCTTGCTTCTGGATAAAGCCACACTGGGTTTGATGCTTTTCCCCTTATGCTGCCATCGGGTTGTAGTTAAGTGGCTGTCCAGTCTCGAGCAGCGTTTTGAGGCCCGACAGAATGCCCGGCCAACCGCCACCAGTATTTTGGTAAGTCGCGGTTTCGCCTTCAAACTCATCATGCGTTAATGTCAGGCGGCAGCAATCGCCTTGCTGCTGAATTTCGTAGGTGACGCGCGTTGGTGCATCTTTTTCCATGCCCGGCATCCATTCACCTTTGAAGCTAGCCACAAGTTTGTTTGGTGCATTCACCTCGATTATTTTACCGCTTACAAATTTACTACCATCTGGCGAGACATAACGGTATTCGGCGCCGGCTTTAAGTTCGCCTTCAAACGTACCGCCATAATAATAGGCAGGAGTAATTTTACCGTCGGTCAATGCCGCCCAGAGTTTTTCAGGGGTGGTTTTTATAACCGTTACATAAATATGCTTAGGTTTAGTTGTCATACTATTCTCCTTTTCAAGTTGGTTTTTAACATCGGCCATTGATTGCACCCAAGGCGCGGCAAAGCGGGAGATCCAACGGTCAGAAATCTCCTGAAGGGGGGCGGCATTTAAGTAGTGATACTTAAACCGCCCCTCTTTGCGGGTGGTAATTAAGGATACTTCTTCAAGCATTTTCAGGTGCTTCATTACGCCGAAACGGGTGATGTCCTGAAATTGTGCTTCGATCTCAGACGAGGTCTGACCGTCACGTTCATGCAGTAAATCCAGAACCTTACGACGGTGAGCATCATTAAGAGCGCGAAAAATATCATCCATGTCTTTATATTAGTGACTCTATTGTCACGTGTCAATAAAGAAACATATATATGTTTTAGTCGTTAAGGGCTCGCGCTAATGTTTTTGCTGATTGGGTAAGCCAAGCGCGGCAGAGGTTTGGAAACGAAAGGCCCGCTAAAGAACAGACTTTATAGACGCTTTTGCAAACGCAAAAAACGCCCACAGTGTCCCTTGGGGCGGCTTGAGAAAAGTTTGTTTTAGTGAAATTGGTTGTGTTGCTTTACCATCGGTTCGGGCTTTCGCAATGATTATCTTTGTTGCCCTTCATGGTAAGTTATTTCAACATTGCCCTATGAACTTATTTCATACTCTTGATCATCCATTTAATTGGATAGGCCACGGCCATGACGGTCATAAGCCCGCCAAGCCATAGCGCCACGAACCACGCCCATTGTTTGGCGTTAGGGTGTTTATTGAGCCAAGCCTGAACAGCTTTAATACATGTGTTCATGGCTGCTTTTGCCGCGGAAAATATAATAGCAATAGGCTGTGTAGCCGAGAATAAGCGGCAGCAACGGTACAACGCCCACCAACATTAAGGATAAGCCAGGGCCAGATGCGGCGGCATCCCAAATGGTGTATTTGAACGGAATAAGCCACGGGAAAATACTGACCCCAAGCCCGATATAGCCCATCAGAAATACGCCGATACTAGCCAGGAACGGACGATATTCGGCCTTTTTATGATGCAGATCGTACCAGATTAATCCGAACAGCCCTGCCGTGATAAGCGGTATTGGCAACAGGAAGAAAATATTTGGGGTGCTGAACCAGAAGTTTTGAATCTGGTCATCCATCAGCGGCATAGCGATGCTAACCAGAGCCATGAAAATACCAACAAAACCCAAAACATAGGAAGCCACCCGCCGCGACCATTCCATGGTAACGTCCTCGGTTTTCATGACCAGCCAAGTTGAACCAAGCAGTGCATAGCCAAACACAACCGCAATTCCCGTCATCAAGCTAAAGCCTGTTGCCCAATCAAAGGGCCCGCCAGAAAAATTGCGCCCGTCAACTTCGACGCCTTGCACAAACGCACCAAGAATGAGGCCCTGGCAGAACGTGGCCGACAATGAGCCAAAATGAAACGCCTTATCCCAGATATGGCGCGATTTATCACTCGCTTTGAAGCGGAATTCAAAGGCAACGCCCCGCAAAATAAGGCCCAGTAGCATCATAATCACTGGCATGTAAAATGCGGGCATCAAGATTGAATAAGCCAGTGGGAAGGCGGCAAATAAACCACCACCACCCAAGACAAGCCAGGTCTCGTTACCGTCCCAGAATGGCGCAATCGAATTCATCATCCGATCACGGCATTTATCGGATGGTGCGAAGGGGAAAATAATCCCAATCCCTAGATCAAAACCATCAAGCAACACATAAAGAAAAATCGCCGTGGCAATTAAGACGCCCCAGATCAGGGGGAGATCAATGATATTTGAAAAATCAAACATTTTTATCTCCTTGAGATGCGGAGGCTTCAATCACTGAGGATTCAATGCCATGCCCGTAATATTGTTCTTTGTCTTCACCGGCGGGAATGCCCTTGCCAATAAGTTTAAGGATATAATAACTACCCGCCCCGAATACGAAGGTGTACATGACCACAAAAGCCAGAAGTGACCATGCCACCTGCGGCCCTAAAATCGCCGGTGATACGGATTCTGCTGTGCGGATAATGCCATAGGCTGTCCATGGTTGGCGCCCAATTTCTGTGACGAACCATCCTGCCAGAAGGGCCACAAAGCCAGAGGGCATCATCAGCATCCACCAGCCATACAACCAACGGCTTTCAAAAAGCTTGCCTCGGAAATATTGAACGGCGCTCACCGCACCAATCAAAATCATCAGCAGGCCAAGGCCAACCATCACACGAAATGACCAGAACACCCATGCCACAGGCGGACGATCCTCGGGTGCAAAGGATTTAAGGTTTGGAATTTCGCCATTCACATCACCCGTTAAAACCCAGCTGGCACCACCTGGAATAGTAATGCCATATTTAGTTTCTTCGGCTTTCTGGTCAGGCCAGCCGAATAAATATAAGGGCGCATGAGTGGTGTGATCCCAGTTGCCTTCCATCGCCGCCACTTTGGCAGGTTGGTGCTGCATTGTATTTTTACCGTGCTCATGGCCGATTAAGAGCTGAGATGGCGCAACCAGTGCCGCCATGATGGCCGCCATACCCAGCATAATGCGTGCCTGCGGGATGTGCCGCTTGTTCCAAAGATAAAATGCGCCAACACCGCCCACAACAAAAGCTGTGGTCAGATAGGCTGCCGTGACCATATGCAAGAAACGATACGGGAAAGATGGGTTGAAGATAATCTCAAGCCAGTCTGTCGGCATCAAGCGACCATCGGCCATGACTTCAAAACCCTGCGGCGTTTGCATCCAGCTATTGGCCGATAAAATCCAGAAGGCGGATAACAGTGTTCCACCCGCCACAATACAGGTTGACGCAAAATGCATGTTTTTGCTGACCCGCCCCCAGCCAAACAACATGATGCCTAAAAATGAGGCCTCAAGGAAAAAGGCAGTTAAAACCTCAAACCCTAAAAGAGGGCCGAGCACGTTTGCCGTCTTATCAGAGAACACCGACCAGTTGGTGCCAAACTGATAGGACATGACCACGCCAGACACCACACCCATACCGAAAGCGACAGCGAAGATCTTGACCCAAAATTTATAGATGTCTCGGTAAACATCATGACCCGTTTTTAACCAGCGCCATTCGACCACTGCCAAAAAGCTGGCAAGGCCAATGGTGAAGGCCGGGAAAATAATGTGGAAACTGACCGTAAACGCAAACTGAATACGAGCGAGCAAGATTGGATCAAGAAATTCTAACATAATGACGTACAGCCTTCTTTATCAAATTTTTGTGTCTTTATTCCAAACGGTAGATACGCTGGAGACCAACGCGCAAGCCTGCGGCGATGGGCACAATACCGACAGCACTCTGCCAGTTTTGGAAGTAGATTCGACAAATAATTATAGTCCATCGTTCGATAATTCGTAAGAGACGATCTGTTTTCGCAAATATGCTTCGCTGGGGCAGGAAAACGACGATGCGCAGGTGTTTTCTGATTATTGGGTAGACATGCGCTGCTTACCACAGTGTCCCTTGGGGCGGCTTTAGCAAAGTTTATTTTGATGAAATTGGTTGCGGGGGCCAGATTTGAACTGACGACCTCTAGGTTATGAGCCTAGCGAGCTACCGGGCTGCTCCACCCCGCGATACCTAAACGAGTATAACAAAACTATAAACCACTTCAGTACTTACTGCGCAAGGCGGAGAGCCTAGCGAGGCCGGGGGCACTGCCACCGGCGGGCTGCTGTAAGCCGCAATAAGACAAAACTGCATCTTAAGGCTTGGTATTGATAGGCAAAGGCGGGGCTAATGTCCAGCAGAAAATTGCTAATTTAACCAAAAGCTTAAATAGGCCGATTGGCCAAGGCAATAAAGCGAAACTATGGTGATAAGCACCGTTAAAATGCGTCGATATTGCTGGTCGGATAGTTTATGCACAATAAAAGTCGAGCTATAAGTGCCGGCCAAAACCGCACCAATACAGCCCAAAACTAAGCCTGGGCCAATTTCGCTCGGCCAGCTGGCACCACCACTGAGCAGCGCCGTAAGCCCACCATAATAGATAAGGCGCAACACATGTTGGCTGGCCTGAGTAAAAGCTTTGGTGGCAATTATCTGTTGGCGGGTGAGGGGCGCTTGCACATAAAGCACATCGAGCAGCGGGCCGACCACGCCCGTGGTTAATTGCACAAAAGTTATACCAAGGCCGCCCAGCAAGGCATGGCTAGGCCGCAAAATGCTCAGCACCAACCAGTGTTTCAAGCCCATCGACAAAAGCGGCAAGATTCCCATGAGAAAAAATGCTACGGGCTTATCGGGGATAAAGCTGACCACAGCCAAAAGCACGCCTGCCAATATCACGCCGCCGAGATACCAAGGCAAAACCCTAAAAACAATATCATGCCGCCATAACCAGCAGCGATACGTATTGCTGCATAGCTGCATGGTTGCATGCAACAGCATAGCACTGGGCACCGATAAAAATGTGAGCAGCAAGCCCATCATAATCATGCCGCCCAAAAGACCAAAAACCCCTGAGATAAGCCCCGTTACAAACGCTGCAATTATTAGCCAGATGGTCATGGTATTTTTGGCGTTGCCACAGGCTGAAAGTTAATCGCCACTGGCGGTTTTGCGGGTATTATTGGCGTTCCTGGCCAGCCATGATCTAGCGTATTAAACAAGCCGTAATCTTTAATGCTGTTAAGATTGGCGCAACGGCTATCGGCCTCATACACATCAGGGGCATTGCGTAATGTGGCTAATAATTGGGCGTGGTGCGGGATATAACCCGCCTCTGTTGCTTGCTGGGCAATTTCGGCCAGCATGCTGGGGGTGAGGAGCAGGCGGGTAAAGCCAGGCACGGTGTAGCCCGTATAGTTGCTGTCGGGTAGGCCCATAATGTACAGCAAGCTATGATGGGCAGAGTTGCTGTTTTGTCCAGAATCAAGCAGGCCAAACATTATGTAAGGCGTATGGCTGTTATTGAGCAGATAGGCAAAATAATTTGCCAGCCATAATCTAGGAATAAATTCAGAAAGACTCATGGTGGCCAACGGCACAATTTTGCCACTGTTTGCTGCAATTAACTCTGCGGGTGAGATGCTGACAATCAACCTATCGGGCGCTTGCATAATGCCAACCACCTGCTGTTTGACGTCATCATAGGGGTAGCCATGCAGTTGCGCCAACACCGCACCATTGAGAGGGTTCACAACGTTAATATATAAATGACCAAAATATAGCGTAAAAGGGATTTGCGCCGCAGCTTGTTGTAATTCAACGGGGCAGGCCAGTGCGTTAAAGGGCTCTGTTGAGCGGGTGGTGATAATTTTGGCAGTGTGTGGCGTCAGTGGCTCAAGTTTTGGTGTTGAGCTAGAAAGCAAGCTGAGTGCCGAAGTAAATAATGCGCTCATAATCATGCGTGTTGGCGTAAACCAGCCTGCAAAATAATGCTGCCATATATAGGCGGTGATTTTGTTTTGTTGGTTCATGGGGCCTGTGTGTTAGGGGCAGGGGAGCCGTAAGGTATCGTAAGAACAAGCCTAGCACCAGCTTTTTGGGCTTGTCTATGGCCATGCTTTGCAGGGTTTAGTTTGGCGTGCCGTTAATTTTCAACAAGTGCAAGGCCAGCGGCAACGCTGGTGAGCTCTTGGCCATGAGCCAGGCGGTCGGCGCCAAAACGTGTGGCAAAGCTTTGCCTAATGGCAGGGATATAGCTGGTGCCACCGGTCATAAAAACATGGTCGATATCGGCATTGACAAGGCCGGCATCAGCCAGCGCCTGATTTGTGGCCAAGGTGAGCGCGCTTTGCAGCGGCGTAAGCCAGCTTTCAAAGGTGCCTCTATCGAGCGTGGCTTTAATCGTAAAATCGGCAAAAGTAAAAACCAGCTCGGCTTGCTGTGCGGCCGACAAATCGCGCTTACAATTTTGTATGGCTTGCGCCAAGGCAAAGCCGCCATTTTGGGCCACCAGCGTATGAAAGCGCATAAAGGGCAGGGGGTCGGGGGCTTGCTCAATAAGCTGCGTCAACAGCTGCATATTTTTTGGTGTGCGCAAAAATGATAAATAATGCCAGCGCGATAAATTATCATAAAGCCAGCGTGGTGGCGGCAAGCCATTTTTAAGAATTTTTTCCTGTCCAAATTGTGGCGCAATTAAATGCTTTATCAACAGCGCATCGACATCGTCGCCGGCAAGGCCAACGCCGCTCATGGCCAGTACCTTAATTTCGGGCTGTGGGCCCGGGCGCACCACGCGCAACACCGAAAAGTCAGACGTGCCACCGCCTAAATCAGCAATAAGAATGGTGCGCGATTGGCTGAGGCGCGTGGCAAAAGCATAGGCCGCGGCTACAGGCTCTTCGGTAAAATGTATTTTTGAGAAACCCGCTTGTGTATAGGCCTGCCCAAGGCGATGAATGGCCAGTTCGGCGCTGGCCTCTTGCCCAACAAATCGCACCGGCCGGCCAGCGACTAAATGAATATTGTCGGGCAGCGTAAAGCCCGCCGCGGCAAAATCGGCGCGCAAATGCCGGATAAACCGTGCCACCAGATTTTCTAAGCTAAAGCTTTGCCCAAAAATTTGTGTGTGGGTAAAATGTGGGCTGGCCAGATGGCTTTTAAGCGATTGCAGCAGCCGGCCACTGGCGCCATAGTTTAAATATTCGGCAAGCGCCGCAGGCCCCGCCCAACTTTGTAATTTTTGCCCGTGTTTGTCTTCGGTCTCATCAAAAAATAATATTGAGCGATAAATGTCATCGATGGTTGCGGCCAGCGCCGCCGGTGTGTTGATGTGCAAAAACTGGGTGCGCTCGCCTTGCCGTAAGGCGGCCACGGTATTTGTGGTGCCAAAATCGAGACCCAGCTGTGCGTGCATAAGATAACCTGAATCTGTTTGCCCAAATAACAATGAATCGTACCCGTTTATGCACGGATGGATACAGCGTTTATAGGGCGGCTGTGTTTAAGATAAGCTTACTAAATAGAGCTTATTGGCGCTTATGGTTTATTGTGGTGTTGGGCACTTGACCGGTTTGCCATTTTGATAAACCGAGAAAACCGTGCTGGTGCAAGGATCAACACCCATGCCATAATAATTTTCAAGATGGATGATTTGGCGACCATCGGGTTCATATTGTTTTTCGGGTACTGAATTAAATGCCAACACAGTTAAGTAGGCCATCCCACCAAATAGGGCCACGCATCCGAATTGGTATGCTCTGTATAGAGGCGATTTGCCTGCCTTGGCATATTCGGCATCAACTTTGTCACGTTGTTTGCAAAGTTCAGCGGCAACACCAGTTTCACCCATGGCGCGGGCCTCTTTTGCGGCCATATCGTAATAGCGGGCTCTGCCGTAATAGGTGTTTCTTGCTGTGGTCATTTGCGCCTCCTAAAATTTTACCGACTAAATTATATACGCGTTACTCAATACATGGCTAAGGCGCTGGTGTTGGGCACTTATAAGGTTTACCATTTTCGTATAGTGCAAACACGGCGCTATTGCAAGGATCAACGCCTACGCTTCTATGTTCTTCAAGATGAACAATCATCCGACCATCTGGCGCAAATTGTGTTTCAGGCACCGAATTAAAGGCCCAAGCAGCGCCTGCAAGTAAACCACTGATACCTACCACCTGCAAAAAAGGCAAGATTCTATAAAATAGTTTTTTACTGTCCCTTACATCTTCGGCAACCAACCTATCACGCTCGGCAACAAGCTCTGCCGCTCTTTGGGGGTTGCCCATTTGGCGAGCCACTTCAGCGGCTGTATCGAAATAGCGGGCTTTGCCATAATATTGCGTGGCGTTTGCAGTCATGGTGGCCTCCGTAAGATAAAAAGTGAGCTTTGCTTAAAACACTTTACTGTGGTGTTGGGCACTTCATTGGTTTGCCGTTTTCATAAACCGAGTAAACGTTGGTGCGGCAGAGGTCAATGCCCGCGCCATTATAATTCTCAATGTGGATGATTTGACGGCCATCAGCATCATATTGTTTTTCGGGCACAGAATTAATGGCTGCTGCTGCAACGGCCAGAAGCCCGCCAATAACGACAACGTTTAAATATGGCAAGATTCTAAATATCAGCGAATTACCCGCTTTTAAATCATCGGCGACAACTTTGTCGCGTTGGGCGCAAAGGTCGGCATATTTTCTCTCACTGCCCATAACTTTGGCATCTTCAGCAAGCATATTAAGATAACGGGCTCGGCCATAATATTGTGTGGTATTTGCAGTCATGGTGGCCTCCGTAAGATAAAAAGTGAGCTTTGCTTAAAACACTTTACTGTGGTGTTGGGCACTTCATTGGTTTGCCGTTTTCATA
>JAIXQD010000029.1 GCA_027485855.1 Rickettsiales bacterium
AAAGACGGCGAGGGTGCGAGCAAATTTGTAGAAATCACCGTGAGTGGTGCAGAAAGCGATGCAGCTGCTAAAATTATCGCAATGAGCATTGCCAATTCACCGCTGGTGAAAACCGCAATCGCGGGGCAAGACGCGAATTGGGGCCGCATTGTGATGGCGGTGGGTAAAGCCGGCCAACGCGCCGACCGTGATGCGCTGACGGTAACGATTGGCGGCGTGCTGGTGGCAGCCGAAGGTGCGGTGCACCCGGATTACCGCGAAGAACAAATCACTACCCACATGGCCGGCCAGCATATTACCATTGCGGTGGATGTGGGCATTGGCGGTAGTGGTACTTACACGGCCTATACCTGCGATTTTACGGATGGGTATATTCGCATCAACGGCTCGTATCGTTCTTAATCTTTGCTACTATGGCGTGCTGCGAAATTGAAGATGCTGCGCTTCCGCTGCTCATGTAGTTTATCTACACTTCGCTACGGTTCTCGCATCTTCTGCTTTCTCGCTATGCCCTAGCGCAAATCTTTTCTTAACTTTTCACTTCTCGTATAGCACGAAAGCAAATCAGGAGTTTTAGCTGTTTTGTTGAGGTTGTTATGGAGCAGCAGGCCGCCACGGAGTAAAACGCATAAACTGTCATCAAACTGTCATGAAATTTTGCTAGAATCTTTAGTGGTATTTTTATTTGCTTCACTTAAAATTTTAAAAATATGAGCAAACAAAGAAAGCTCAGTAGCAGACAAGAAGACTTCTGCGTGGGCATCATCCTCACCATGTTATTTGGTGGGGTAGTATTTTTTTATACCTCGATAAAAACATGGGTAGCCAAATGGTTGCCAACTGTTTTTATGTGGGGTGTAGCGGCAGTATTAATCGTCGCTGCCGTAGTATTTCTATTCAATGCCATTTTCGCTGTAAGCGATGAAAGAGATGAAGATGTCTCGGATGAAGATGGCACCTTAGAAGAAGAGGAAGGAGGTGATGATGAATAATGAACGCACCTTCTGGAAAAACGCTGGGTTTGCAGTGCTATGTTTCGCAGTGGCATTTGCTGCTTCGAAGTGGGGCGTGCCCTACAGCGGCTATTTCTGGCTGCTTGTTGCCATTGCGATGGCAGCTGGGATTGTTTTCATGGCCAAATCTATCCCGCGGGGTAGTGAGGATGAAAACTCCAGCCAAGATGAATGGTTTAACCCAAATAATGGATATTAAATCATTCAGTAAAAAAGGGAGCCAGTGTGGCTCCCTTTTTTTATGACGCAATCTTGCCTTCCAGCGGGGTGCTGGCGGCGCCAAATTCTTTTTTCGGCATGCGGCCTGCAAGGTAAGCGGCGCGCCCTGCGATGATGGCATGTTTCATGGCGATAGCCATGTGAATCGGGTTTTGTGCGGCGGCAATGGCGGTGTTCATCAATACGCCGTCACATCCAAGTTCCATCGCAAACGCGGCGTCGGACGCGGTGCCCACGCCCGCATCCACCAACACTGGCACATTGGATTGCTCCACAATCAAGCGAATATTCAGCGGGTTTTGTACGCCAAGGCCAGAGCCAATGGGGGCGGCCAGCGGCATGATCGCGCAGCAACCAATCTCTTCGAGTTTCTTGGCCACCACAGGGTCATCATTCGTATAGACCATCACGTCAAACCCATCATCCACCAATGCTTTGGCAGCCTCCAAGGTCGCGACTACATCGGGGTAAAGCGTGCGTGGGTCACTCAACACTTCTAGCTTCACCAAATTCCAGCCGCCCATTTCGCGCGCAAGGCGCAGCGTGCGCACCGCGTCATCTGCTGTGTAGCACCCCGCCGTGTTGGGCAGGTAGGTGTAGCGCGCAGGGTCGAGGTAGTCTTGCAAACTGCCTTTGTCTTTGCTGCCAAGGTCAATGCGGCGCACCGCCACCGTTACGATTTCGGCACCAGACGCATCTATCGCATCGCGCGTTTCAGCAAAATCTTTGTATTTGCCAGTTCCCACAAGCAAGCGTGAGCCAAAGGTTTTTCCTGCCACCACCAATGGTTTATCTTGCAGCATCTCAGCCCCCGCCAATAAATTGTACAATTTCGATTTCGTCACCATCCATCAGCGTGGTGGTTTCATGCTGCGTGCGCGGCACAATGGTGCGGTTGCGCTCCACGGCCACTTTGCGTACGTCTAGGCCAAGTGCGTCCATCAGCACGGCAACCGTGCAGGGCGCAGAAAGTGGGTGGGGTTGGCCGTTCAGTGTAATTTGCATGAGGCACATCAGTATCGTTTATGGTAAAGCTGTGCACAGATATAAACAAATCTGCCGCAAAACCAAGGGGGGAGCGCATGGAAAAATGCATTTTTATTCTGAATGGGCCGAATTTGAACTTGCTGGGCCTGCGTGAGCCTGAAAAATACGGCACAACCACGTTGGCCGAGGTAGAAGAGCAATGCGAGGAAAAAGCCGCCGCCCTTGGCGTGCATATTGAATTTAGGCAAACGAACCATGAAGGGGTGCTTATTGATTGGGTGCAGGAAGCGCGCCAGAAGGCCGCAGGCATCATCATCAATGCGGCGGGATACACCCACACGTCGGTGGCGCTGCTGGACGCATTGCTGGCCGCAGAAAAACCTGTGATTGAGCTGCATATTACTGACATCAAAAAACGCGAGCCGTTCCGCCATCATTCTTATGTGGCGCTGGTGGCCAAAGACGAAGTGGTGGGGCAAGGCGTTGCAGGCTATGGCATTGCGCTGGAAAAAATGGTGGCGTTGATTGGCTGATGCGTCATTCCAGACAAGTGAGACGCAGTCGAGCGCTGATCTGGAATCCAGCGCAAGGCTCTCTTTATTCTGGATTCCCGCCTTCGCGGGAATGACAATGGCTAACATGACCACACTCACTCCTGAACTATTACTGGCGGCTTATGCGAAAGGGTTTTTCCCGATGGCGCGGGCGAGGGACGCCAAAACCATTGAATGGTTTTTTCCTGAAATGCGCGGCGTGCTGCCGCTGGATGCGCGGTTTCATGTGCCGTCATCGCTCAAGAAATTCATAAAAAAATGCCCCTATGAGGTGCGATTTGACACGGCCTTTGCACAGGTGGTGAAAGCCTGCGCTGACACCCCGCGTGGGGATGGTGCAGGCACATGGATCAATGACGAGATTATCGGGGCCTATCACGCTTTGCATCAGCTTGGCCATGCGCACTCGGTCGAATGCTGGGAAGGCGAGGCGCTGGTGGGTGGGCTTTATGGTGTTTCGATTGGCGCGGCGTTCTTTGGCGAAAGTATGTTCAGTACCCGCACCAATGCCAGTAAAGTGTCTCTGATAGCGCTGGTGGAGCATCTGCGCTCGCAGGGATATGTGCTGCTAGATACGCAATATGTGAATGAACATTTGCTACAATTTGGCGTGCTGGAAGTGCCGCATGAAGAATATCTGAAGATGTTGGAAGCGGCACTTGATTCAGTCGTCAGTCACCAGTAGCCAGTTGCGAGATTGGAAACCAAGCCAGCCTTCAGCACG
>JAIXQD010000032.1 GCA_027485855.1 Rickettsiales bacterium
CGCGCACCATGCGTTCTTCTTCGGTCAGCTGACCATCAAGATTCAGCGGGTCTTCCCAATTAAATGCACCAATCGAAACCATGAGATATATTCCTTTATACTAATACATTTAAAATGGAGCCACGCTCCCACACCACCCCGCGAGAAAGCGCGTGCGTGGCTTTTTCAATCCAGTCACTTAGCTCGTCCATATTGGGCAGTAGATTGCGCGTGGGGCGTGCTTTGGTATTGGAAACGCCGCGCACCACTTCTGGTTTTGCGGGGGCAATCGCCACATCTGTCGCACGGGTATTTTTCGCACGCATGGCGCGCTCTTGTAAATTCGCCGCAAAATTATCAGGAAGTTGCATATGGTTTACCCTGTTTTTCTATGCATTTATTGTAGCAAAGCCTGCTGCTTTTTCAACCACGCAACGATGGGCGCAATCTGCACCTCCGACATGAGCGCAGGGGCATGGCCACAGCCAGAAAACGTCAGCCGTTCCACTGGTTTTCCTTGGCTTTCCATCCACTGGGCGTCTTCCTCCGTCAGCACCTCGCTGCGTTCGCCGCGCAATAAAAGCTGCGGCGCGGTCAGTTGCTGCCATGCTGGCGTGAGGTCAAAAAACGCATCTTCGGTTTGCAAAAGCCATTGCGCCAGCGGCTGAACCACGCCGGCATCATAAGAAAAATGCCACTGGCCATCCGCACCTTCATACAGGCTATGTTCTGCAAATTCCGCCCATTGGTCTTCGCCTTCAATTCCAAAGCCGCTATAGGCTTTTTGCAAGCGTGCAAAGGCTTCTTCAAACGAGGCCGAAATCACAGGAGCGCCCGCATAATCCACAATCTGCTGCAAGGCACCACGCGGCATCCGCATGCCCACATCATTCATCACCAAACTTTTGATAAGCGCGGGGTTGAGCGCATTAATCAGCATCGCAATCAAACCACCCATGGAGGTTCCGACCCAGTGAACATGAGTAATATGATGATGAGCAAGTAACGCCTGAATGCAAAAAATATGTGTGCCGTGATGGTATAATTCGACTGGCAAATTGCTGGAACCACCCCGCCCTGGCATGTCAGGCGCAAGCACAAAAAACCCAGCTTCGGCCATCGCCAGCGCTAGTCGGTCGAAATCCCTGCCATTGCGCGTAAGGCCGTGAATGCATAATACGGCAGGGTTTTTCTCGTCCCCCGCCACACGATAGGAAAGTGTTGCTTCCTGCGCATTTGGCAACATCATGTCAAGGGTGCGCGTGCGAAGTGTTTGCATAGTTTAGACCAATCTATCATAGGCAAATGCGTTGAGAGAAATTTCCGATTTTTGGCCTTCGATCACGTCCGCCAGAGCTTGTGCACAACCTGCCGCTTGCGTCCAACCAAGCATACCGTGGCCGGTATTGAGATACAGACCTTCTTTTGGCGTGGCGCCGAGCACGGGCAAACCGTCTGGCGTGGCGGCGCGCAAGCAGGCCCAGCTTTCGGCATGTGCGATATTCGCATAATCAAACAAACCACTTGCCGCATGCTGAATCTGTACAATCCGTGCAGGTATTACGTCGGCATTCCAGCCTGCAAATTCGGCAAAGCCCGCCACGCGCATGCGGTTACCAAGGCGCGTATGCACAAGGCGCTTGCCCACATCCGTAATGCTCACACGCGGGGCTTCCGCGCCCACATCAAACGTAATACTATAGCCTTTCATCGGTTGCACTGGCAGGCGCAAACCCGCCGTCGATAGGAGTTGCGTGCTGAACGACCCCGCCGCGATAATCACCGCATCCGCCACGATTTCCTCGCCTGTTTCAAGCGCAACCCCTTGCACCGTTTTTTTCTTCATCAGCAATCGCGCAACGGACGCATTCAGGCGAATATCCACGCCATATTCTTTGCGTGCAGCCGCAGCCAACCCTTGTGTAAAAAGCAGCGGGTCTCCGCTGGCATCCAGCGGCGAGAAAATGCCACCCACGAAATCTTTTTTAGCATGCTCAAGCGCGGGTTCCACACGCAGGCACCCTGCTTTATCCAGCACCTCTTGCGTCAGCCCAAATTTCTTGAGCGCTGCCACATGCGCCGCTTCTTTTTCCAGTAATTTTGCGTCGGTATGTAATTGCAAAATCCCTTCGGGATGAAAGTCGAACGCCACACCGCTATAGCTGCGCAAGGATTCCATAATTTTGCGGCTATATAACCCCAAACTCAAGAGCGCCTTGCCCGCTTGCTCGCTTTGATTGGCGCGGCTAGCCAATAGATAACTGATTCCCCAGCGCAAAAATTCAAAGCTGCGTGGCGCGTCTTTCAGCACCAGCGGACCATCAGGGTCAGCCAGCCATTTTGGCGCTGTTTTCACATTGTAAGGCGAGGCAATCGGTTCGTGGTAACAATAGCTAAGTTGCGCCCCATTCGCGAAGGACGTTTCCGCCGCCACGTCAGGCTGGCGCTCAATCAGCGTCACACGGTGGCCACGCGCCGCCAGCACATAAGCCTGCGTCACCCCCACCACACCTGCGCCAATAATCACTATGTTCATGCGTGAATCTCTTGCCGTTTCTGGGCTATGGATGTAACACCTTCACAA
>JAIXQD010000030.1 GCA_027485855.1 Rickettsiales bacterium
ATGTAGCACCATTTTTTGCTTTGGTCGCCGCAAGTGCCGTTACCATCGGCGTCACCGTTGGCGCAACCGCAGGGTGTTGCCGGTGGCTGACCATCAGCCGCGGGCGTGCAGCTTGGTGGCGTATTGGGGTGGCCACAAACACGTGGGCATTGTTCGCCAATATTACCCGGCACATGGCTTGCGCCACTGCAGCAGCGCTCATCGAGGCGAGCCTCAGTTATGCCGCATCTGCCAGTTTCTACCGTTAGACCATCAGCAAGAAGAAGATTTTGACCATCGGCAAGGCAAGCATCGGGTGGTGCTGGCGGCCCCCCACAAATGCGGGCGCATTGCGTGCCACCTTGAACATAACTTTCGCCCGAACAGCAGCGAAAATCTTCGGAATAGACAATCGGGAAGCAGCTGCCTTGGGTGGCGGGCTCGACAATCTCGCCATTGCCAAGGCAAGTGGGTGGGTCGGCGGTGCGCGTGGCGCTGCAAGTGGCGCTATCGGTTTGTGCCGGAAAATGACTGATGTTATGCGAGCCGCCACGGCACACCCAGCTCCAGCCCGTGTCGGTGACGGTAAAATTGATGACAGTATTGGGCGCGCCCGCGCACAAATTGCCGGCATCGGCTGCAAGTGCGGCAAGGCTTGTACCATTGGCCGTGCCACAGGTGCCTTGGAGGGGGTTATCGACGCAAGTGGGGTAAATCGCCGCAGGATTACCACCCAACGATAGCGATGAAGTATAAACGCCCAGATTAAGATCAAAATTGCGCGTGTCATCGCAGGTGCGCGATACCGCATTGCAAGGCGCATCAGGCCAGTTGGTGCTGGGTGTGGTGTAGTAAATTGCGTTTTCGCCGCAATCGATGGTGCGGCCATCAGGTCCATTGCAACTGGGTATAGCTGAGCAGGCGCTGTCTGTTTCAGTCACCCATGCGCCCCACACGCAATAATTTGGGTTGCTCTGACAATCTAAATCGGCGCGCTGCTGGCCAAAAGAGCCGCTGCGACAGATCGGGCAATTGATATTGCGCGATATAGCCGTAAGGCTGCCCGTGGCAGCGCCGCCGCTGACTTGCGCATTGCCATCAAGCTGCCACTCAAAGGCGTCATCAAGCGGGTTGTCGGCAGTATCTTGGCCGGTGGCTTTACTGGTGTAAACTTTGCTGATCCGGTCAATTTTGGTGACAATAATATTTTTGCTGGCCACTAATGTGCCATCGGGCTCTTTGAAATGGCTGAGTGGCGCGGGCGCTGAAATTTGCTCGCTGCGGGTGCGCACATGGTCATAGCTGTTAACCGTATAGGGCATGCCATTGCTGGTCACACCACCACTGATGCCGGCACTGCTGCCAATGGCCGCTTGCTGGGCAGCGCTTAAACTGCCGCTGCTGCTATTGTTAAATAAATTTTGGCTGACGCGGGCCACAGGCACGGTGCCAACCAGCCAGCCGCCATCGCTGCTGTTGGGAATAGTCAAAACCGATTGACTGTTGGGCACAGTTAGCAATGGCGAAAGCTCACCATCATCGGTTAGAAAATCATCGAGGGACGCATTGCCATCTTGCCCCATGGTAAAGCTATCCTGGCTTTGTTTCAGGCAATAATCAGCGCTGATGTAATTTGGTTTATGTGCAATAAATTTAGCCATTTCATGCGCGGTATTCATCGGCACAAAGAGCTTTTGTGTGGTGATGTCCGTGCCTGTATTATCGATAAAGCGGCACAAGCCATAGCGATCGACGCGTACATTGCTGGTTTGTGGATCAAGCCCGCCAATAGATATTTCTTCATTGCCGCCGGTACCATCAAACACCATATTGTTGGCGGCTTTTTTGCCATTACACCATTCGGGTTTTTCAGCGGTGTTGCAAATACTGGTATCGACAGTGCGCTGGCTGCACATCGTCCAATCATCCGCAGACATTTGCCCTGAATCGCGATGACAATTGCGCCCGCGCGCATCAATATCGCGGGGGTTTTTGGGGCGGCCGGGGTCTTTCTTTGCGGGGTCTTTATTTGTGGGGCCTTGCGTGCCAGCGTTTTTGTTGCCAGCATTTTGATTGGCTGTGTTGTTATTTTTGGTGTCTTCAGGTGGTGGTGTATCTTGCTCGCAGTAAGGGGCAATTATGCCAGGCGGGCATTGTCGGGTGGTGTTTTGGGCATGCGCAACATTTGCTGAAAGACCAGCCATAAACAGCAGCGCAAAAAATAGGGCACTTATTTTATTGGGCAAGTTAGTGCTTTCCCTGATTAATCTAAATTACAGTATCGTTCCGCTGTGTAAAAATTGTCTTAATTGTGCTTTTGCGCGCTTAACCTTGGGCTGGTTTTGCCATTTTTACTGTCAATTTTTTTTTATGGGCTTTCGCTCATTTTTTTTATGCTTTCGGCATTTAAACGCTTGCACCCAAGCAATTGCGCCATGTTGCGCAGAGCCAAAAAGCGGCTGTTAAAATGTCTAGCTAAAAAAAGCGCTTAAATGAAAATCGCAGTATTTTTGCTTTTTTTAAATTTGCTATTTTTGCCTCTTGCAGTGAGGCTATGAACGAGGCTAGATACTCGCCGATGTGGTGGTGCTTTGGTGTTGGGCGCGTTGCTTATTTTGGTTTGGCGCTTAATACAAAAATTGCTGCATCTTCCTTGTTTCCCATGGCTGGGGGCATTTTGCACTTAAACAGTCAAAATGTTCGCACTGGTGGGGGGCAGTCTTCAAACGGTTTACCAGATTGGCACCGCCTTGCTGTGTCAATAACGGCAGTAAAATATGGTTGGCAAAGCAAAAGCTTTTTGCAAATCGTGTTTTGGCTGTAGGGGCTTTTTCGGCCCATTCTGGTTAATAAATCGTAAAGATTTGCCTTTAATGCATTGATTTATAATGGTTTTTACACCTTCTGTTTGCGGCCCTAAACAGAAGAAAGCTAAATAAAAGAAAGAATGATAGATGCACATAAACCAGCTTAAGCCCGCAGATACAAGCCTCAACTCAGAGCAGCACGGGCAGAATTCTGCGCCGAGCATGAGTTCGGCCGCGCTGCAGCAGGCTCACTGGTCGCAACTGAATAACAACGAAGAGAGCGCCGAGCTGGCCGCAGCCTGGCAATTGGCCACGCAAAAACTGCGCCTTTCTTTAGGTGAAACCGCCTGGCGTCGCTGGCTTGAGCCGGTCAATGCGGGCTCGTTTGTCAATGGGGTGGCAACTTTGCTGCTGCCCAGCAAATTTATGCGTGATTGGGTTGAAAGCCACTATGGTGAGCCCATTCGCAATAGTTTGGTGCGTGAATGGCCTTTGGTGCAGCAAGTGCGCTTTGCGCTAACAGCGGATGCGGCAGCGCCGGTGACAGTGGCTGCTCCCGTTTCTTTATCGGCAGGGGCGGTGACGCGCACGCCATATCAGCCGCATTCTTCAGGACAGTCTTCAGGACAGTCTTCCGTTCAGTCTTCCGGGGCGCAAGTTTCTGGCGTACATAATTTGCGCGTGGTGCAGGGCGATAATGCTGGCTTTGCCGGTAGCCTTGATGAAAAGCTTGATGCGCTATCATCGCTGGACACACGCCTCACTTTCGAAAATTTTGTGGTGGGCAAGCCCAACGAGCTGGCCTATGCCGCCGCACGCCGTGTGGCTGAAACCGCCACAGTCACGCTTAACCCGCTCTTTCTTTATGGTGGGGTTGGCCTTGGCAAAACGCACCTCATGCATGCGATTGCGTGGCATATTCGCAAGACCCAGCCACAGCGTAAGGTCATTTACCTTTCGGCCGAAAAGTTTATGTATCAGTTTATTCGGGCGCTGCGCTACAAGGACACCATGGCCTTCAAAGAGCAGTTCCGCAATGTCGATGTGCTGATGATTGATGATGTGCAGTTTTTATGCGGCGATAAAGAAAGCACCCAAGAGGAATTTTTTCATACCTTTAACGCGCTGGTCGATAAAAACCGGCAGGTGGTCATTTCGGCCGATAAATCGCCGCATGATCTCACCGGCATGGAAGAGCGCCTGCGCTCGCGCTTGGGCTGGGGCTTGTGCGCCGATATTCACCCCACCACTTACGAATTGCGCTTAGGCATTTTGCATGCCAAGGCCGAGCAAATGAAGGTGCAATTACCTGAAAAAGTTTTTCAGTTTTTGGCGCATAAAATTTGCTCAAATGTGCGTGAGCTAGAGGGCGCACTGAACCGCATTGTGGCCCATAGTGAGCTGGTGGGCCGCGAAGTGACGCTTGAAGGCGCGCAAGAGCTGTTGGTGGATGTGCTGCGTGCCCATGATCGCCGTGTCACCATTGATGAAATTCAAAAACGTGTGGCCGAGCATTATAATATTAAGCTGGCCGATATGCATTCGGCCAAGCGCGCGCGGCCTTTGGCACGTCCTCGGCAGGTGGCCATGTATTTGGCCAAAAACCTGACGCCGCGCTCCTTGCCGGAAATTGGCCGCAAATTTGGCGGGCGCGACCACACAACCGTGCTGCATGCAGTGCGCAAAGTGGAAGAGCTGATGGGCGAAGATAGCGGCTTCTCCGATGATGTGCAGCTGCTGAAAAGATTGCTGGCCAGCTAAGATACAAGTTAAGGCCAGTTTCTATAATTGAAGGCGGGCAATAATTTTTTGTGCAAGGCCACTATGGGTGAATGCTTTATGTGCCGCTGCGGCTGGTAATGGTCTTTCTGCAAAAATGCCCAACTCATTTTGTGCAACCAGCCCGCTAAAATGGGCAAAGAGCGGATGCGCGTTAAGTTTGCCGCGCAAAGTCAGCAAGCTTGTTGGGCGCGCTGCTGCCAGCGCCTCGCTGACCATACTCAGGCTATCGGCTGTCACCAAAATATCATCGGCGCGTGCCAGCAGGCTTAAATAATTGGCCTGTTGTGGGTCGAAATCTATTTGCGCATAGTTTTGTGCGGCCAAGGCAAAAGCCGCTTTTTGTTGAGGGCTGGTGCGCCGACTGGAGAGCACAATCAAATGCCGGTTTTGTTGCGCGGCATATTGGCCAAGATCGTGGCCGAGTTGCGCAAAATCATCGTGGCTCAGCGTCATGTGCGGGTCATCGCCGCCTAATAATACCAAAGTAAAAGGGCTTTGCATGGTTGGTGCATGGCGGCTGTGCCGCAATAGCCTATCGAGCCTGTGCCGATTAATATTATGCAAGGCCAAATCGGTTTGCAGGACATTATCGCCCGTAAGAGTCTCGTGCGGCTGTTTCAAAATTAAATCAAAAAGCTGTGCGTAAGACGGCCCGCCGCGGCGTGCCGCAGAGTCGGGGTTTTGAATATGAATAATTTTACTGTTGGGCGCATAGGCTTGTTGTATGGCCAGCGTCAGGCCGGCAATCTCTGGCCCGCAACCGATGATGAGGTCTGGCATTGCCGAAGGCGATAAATTTAGCTCTGCCGAAGGCGATAAATTTAGTTTTGCGCTTGACGATAAATCAGGCGCGGCACCGGCATATCTCACCAAGCTCAGGTCGCAGCCAGATTGTGGCCTGTCATAAGCTGCAAGCGGCTGAAAGTTTCTGACAGTTGCGCCCGCTGCAAGGTTTGTGGCCAGAATTTCGGCCAGCCCCTGCACTTGCCGCATCGAGGCGATATTGCCATTTAAGGCGAAGGTCCAAATGTTACGCGGCATAGGGTTAGTATTCATCAGCCCATTAAACAGAGTCTTAATTAACGATGCGGCATGTCGCAGAATCGGTTTTATACTCTTGCATCTGCTCACTTTTTCTTCAGGCTGGTTATGGCACGCGCAGTTTTGTCACGGTTAAAATTATCGGCCTATTTGCCGCAATTTTTTAACAGCATACAGCAAGGCTATAAATTGGCCGATTTCCGCGCCGATTTTTGGGCGGGGCTGACTGTGGCCATTGTGGCGCTGCCTTTGGCCATGGCCTTAGCAATTGCCAGCGGTGCTACTCCTGAAAAAGGCTTAATCACGGCGATTATAGCGGGTTTTCTCATTTCGTTTTTAGGTGGCAGCCGCGTGCAAATTGGTGGGCCTACGGGTGCTTTTGTGGTGGTGGTTTTTGCGGTGATTGCCCAACATGGTTATGATGGTTTGGTGCTGGCCACCATGATGGCGGGCATTATTTTGCTTTTGGCCGGTGCTTTTGGCCTTGGCACTTATATAAAATATATCCCATCGCCCGTGGTGACGGGGTTTACCGCTGGCATTGCGGTGATTATCGCGACCTCACAATTGCGCGATATTTTGGGCCTGCCCGAGCCACTGCCGGCCGACTTTTTGCACAAATTTCCGGCCATTGCCGCACAATGGCTTAATGTAAACTATGTCAGCGTGATGTTGGCGGTTGCGGCCACTGCCACAATTTTTATTTTGCGCCATCATGCGCCAAAATTGCCGGCCTATCTGATTGCGGTGGTGGCTGCTGCACTCTTGGTGCATTTTTCGGGGCTGGCCACACCCACCATCGGCTCGCGCTTTGGTGGCGTGCCGACACATTTTACGCTGCCAGATTTTCCGGCCATCAGCATGGCGCGCTTGCTCGAGCTATTGCCGGCAGCATTCACCATTGCGTTTTTAGCGGGGGTTGAGGCGCTGTTATCAGCCGTTGTGGCCGATGGCATGACGGGTGGGCGGCATAAATCAAACTGCGAGCTTGTGGCGCAAGGCGTGGCCAATTGTGCCTCGGCCCTTGTTGGCGGCTTACCGGCCACAGGTGCTATTGCCCGCACTGCGACCAACATCAGGGCAGGGGCGCGCACGCCCGTCGCCGGCATGTTACATGCCATATTGCTGCTGCTCTTTATGTGGTTGCTGGCGCCGCTCATGAGCTATATCCCCTTAGCGGCCTTAGCGGCGATTTTGCTGGTGGTGGCTTATCATATGAGCGAGATTGAGCGTTTCCGCCATTTGCTGAGCGCGCCTATGGGCGACCGCATCGTTTTGTTGCTTACTTTTGCGCTGACAGTGTTGGCTGATCTGACTGTTGCTATTGAAGTGGGTGTGGTTTTGGCGGCGTTTTTGTTTATGCATCGCATGGCCGGCGTGGTTGAGATGGTGACACATAAAGCGGTATTTGCACCCCATGCGCATGAGCCTCTACCCGAGCCGCCACCAGCAATTGCTTTGCCAGCAGGCGTGGTGGCGTTGCAAATTCGCGGGCCGTTTTTCTTTGGGGTGACGCCGCGCTTAGCCGATATGCTCGATAGGTTAGATGATCAAAAGCCGCATAGTTTGATTTTGCAATTGCGCGATGTGCCGTTGATGGATGCCAGCGGCGCTGTGGCCTTAAGCGAGTTTGTGGCGCGGTGTCGCAAAAAAGCCGTGCGCGTTATTTTGTGTGGCTTGCAAGCGCAGCCACAGCAAATTATCGAATCTATGGGCCTCTTTGATGGCGATGCTGCCTTGCTGGCGGCCCCTAATTTTACCGTGGCACGACAATTAGTTGAAAGCCTATAGCTTTAAAGCTTTAGGCGGGCTGCAACGCTGGCGGCAAATGCGCAGCAATAATGCCACCCAAGCGTTTTTCAAGCGCGACCGCATGGCGCTCTTTGGGTTGCAGCGGGTAGGTTTGTGCATCAACCGAGGCAGGAATATAATCGCCGCCTGTTACATATTGCCCATTCAAGAAAAACAGCCGCGCCAGTAATTTTTGCTCGGGCGTTTGGTCTTGCCTTGGCCATTGCTCGCCCACATGCCGCTCTAGCGCTGGCCCATGTGTGCGGCTGAGTTCTTTATTGGTGCATTCAAGCAGATATTCTAGGTAATGGCCAAATTCATGCGATAAAATGCGGCTGACATGCGCAAAGCTTTGCCAAAAATAATCATTGCCGCAATTAAGTGTGATAGTGGCGCGCAACACGCCGCGTGGGTGCGCAGGACTATGCACCACCTGCCCAATAAAATTACCCCATAACCCGCTATTTACGCCTTTAAACATGCTTAAGCGCAATTCTGGCGCGGGTACTTTGGCGGTTTCGGCCAGTTCGGCCAAAATAAAATGCAGGCGATATTGTTTTTGCTGGTCGTTATAGCTGGGCCAATTTTGCCCGCATTCAACAATAAAATCGGCCATATCGGCCATGCGTTTTTCAAACTCTGCGCCCAGCTGCTCATGCCATTGTTGTGCCAGCATGGGTGCAGTGGGCATATGGGCATAAAGCGCATTGCGCAGTTTGCTTTGCGCGTCGTTGAGCGGGGCTTGATGTAGCAATAGCCACTCTAACCGCTTAATTTCAGCCCGAAGCTGCTCTTGGCTGCGCTGGGCATTTTTATGGGGCAATTTGCGCTGCTGGCTTGCCAGCGCCACACTGTGCATTTGTATATGCAGTGCAAGGCTGCTGGGTTTTTTATCAAAGGTCGCAAGCAGGCTTTGCCAAAAATCAAGGCTGGGCGGCAAATAAGCGGCAAGGTTTTTCAGTGCCGCATGTTTAAGCGGGTTGTTGCTGCCCATCACCGCCATGGCTAAGGCAGCTTTGTCGGTGTTGTTTAGGCGTGTCAGCCAGCGATGAAAGGCGCGTGGCCGCATTTTGTCGCCGCCGCGCTCGGCTAAAATTGGCATAAGCTCGTTTATGGCACTGTTTAGTTCTGGGCTGTTTTTACGTGGCGTATGCTTCCCCCGAGTGTTGCGCCAGTGAGCGTATTGTAAAAATACCGGCCATGTTTGCGGGTGGTGCGCCAGCCGCTGCAGCCGCAGCGCCAATTCAGCCGCAAGGCGCGTTTTATGGCGGCCTTGTTGTGCCACAGGCTGAGATTGCAGCCTTTGCGCTAAGCCAACACAGCGTTCAAGCTCGCTGTTTATGCTTATTTTTGCGCCCGAAAAGCCAGAAAACATCCGCACATCTTTGCTCATTGCAATATCATAACAAAATGACCGCCTTTGGCGATGGTTTCTTTTACTTGCAGCATGGAATTTACGGCCAAGGTGTTTTACAGCCAAGCCTTGGCCAAAGCCGCGGTTTTTGCTAGAGTGTGGCGCATCAATAGTTGCTCGCCTTTTTCAGGAAACCGCCCAGGACATCATCATGAAAATATCCCTCGATCGCTCTTTATTGCTTAAAACTTTGGCGCATGATCAAAGTGTTGTTGAGCGGCGCAATACCATCCCCATTTTGGCTAATGTCTTATTGCGCGCCGAAAAGGGTCAGGTCACCTTTTTGGCCACCGACATGGATTTAGAAATTCGTGAAACGGTTGACGCGCGTGTGGCCAAGCCAGGGGCACTGACGGTGCAGGCTCATACTCTTTACGATATTGTGCGCAAATTGCCCGATGGCAGCGAAGTTGAGATGTCGGCCAGTGATGATGGCCGCACCATTACCGTGCGGGCGGGTCATGCCACATTTAAACTGGCGTGCCTGCCGGTTGAAGATTTCCCCGCCATGCCCGAGGGCAAGCTGGCCACGCGCTTTACCATGCCAAGTGCCGATCTAAAGCGCATGATTGACCGCACCCGTTTTGCCATTTCAACCGAAGAAAACCGCTATCATCTGAACGGCATTTATTTTCATACCACCACACCAAAAACCAAATCGGGCAAAGACATTAAAGTGCTGCGCGGTGTGGCCACCGACGGTCACCGTTTAGCGCGGGTCGAGTTACCCGCCCCGAAAGATTTGGTCGATATGCCCGGCGTGATTGTGCCGCGTAAAACCGTGGGCGAAGTGCGTAAATTGCTAGACGAAGCCGATGGCGATGTCGCGATTGAGCTATCCAGCCACCAAATCCGCTTTGATTTTGGCAGTGTGGTGCTGACCAGCAAGCTGATTGACGGCACCTTCCCTGATTATGAGCGGGTGATTCCGCAAGGTAACGAAAAAATTATGGAAGTCGATCCGCGCCGCTTTGCGCATGCGGTTGACCGCGTGGCCACGCTCGCCACCGAGCGTTCACGCGCCATAAAACTGGTTTTGTCAAAAGGGCATGTGCAGCTCTCGGCCAATAGCTCGGATGTGGGCAGCGCCAATGAAGAGATTGAAGCCGACTACGACAATAATCCTATGGAGATTGGCTTTAACGCCCGCTATCTGTTGGATATCACCCAGCAAATTAGCGGTGAGAAATTGCGTTTTTCGTTGGCCGATGCGGGTACGGCCACCATCATTGAAGATAGTGGCGATCAAAGCGCGCTTTATGTGCTGATGCCCATGCGCGTATAGGTGCGCGTTTGGGCGTCAGTGCTGTGCCTCTGCCCGCGCGCGCGCAGGGTTTTTGTCCGGCGATAACGCGGCTGACGCTGACGCATTTTCGCAATTATGCACAAGCACGGCTCGAGTGCGCAGCGCAACCCATTGTGCTTTATGGCGCCAATGGCGCGGGCAAAACCAATATTTTAGAGGCGCTCAGTTTATTGGCCCCGGGGCGTGGCCTGCATCGAGCGCGGCTCGAAGAATGCCGCACCCATAATAGTGCCAGCGCCGATTTTGCCGCCAGTTTTGCCCCCGATTTTGCTATTGCGGCCGAGTTGCTATTGCCAACCGGCACAGAAATGCTGGGCACGGGCAGTGAAAATGGCGAGAAACGGCTTTACCGCGTCAATGGTGCCGCCGCCAGTGGCGATGCTTTGGCCGAGCTTGTGGCCTTTTCGTGGTTGACCCCTGATATGGATAGGCTGCTGGCCGAGAGTGCAGGCACGCGCCGGCGCTTTTTAGATCGGCTGGTGGCGGGCTTTGCGCCAGCGCATCATGGCCGGCTGCATCGTTACGAAAAAGCCCAGCGTGAGCGCCAGGCTTTGCTGGCGCAAATGCGCCCCGACCCGCAATGGCTGAGCGCGCTAGAGCAAGTCATGGCCGAAAATGCCGTGGCCATAGCAGCGGCCCGGCAAGAGTTTTTGCAGCTTTTGCAAGAGGCCACCTTATTAGGCGGGGTGTATTTTCCGGCCGTGGGGCTGTCGTTATTATGTGCGCTCGATAAAGCCTTGCAGCACATGCCCGCTTTAGCCGCCGAAGAGTGGTTGCGCCAAGAATGGCAGCAGCAACGCGCCCTTGACGCACAAAGCACGCACACGCAAACGGGCCCCCATAAGACCGAATTTTTGGCCGAGCTGTTGCCGCAGCATATTGCCGCACAGCATGCGTCATCGGGGCAGCTTAAAGCCATGATGCTGTCATTGCTGTTGGCGCAAGCGCGTTTGGTGCAGCAAAAACGGGGCTTGCCGCCGATTTTGCTGCTGGATGAGGCCATGGCGCATTTAGACGGGCTGCGCCGCGAGGCCTTGGCAGACGCTCTGCTCGCCTTACAGACACAGATCTGGCTAACGGGCACGGATAAGGAACAATTTTTGCCATTTTCGGGTGCGGCCAGCTTTGTGGCGGTGGCCGAGGGGCGGCTTTTTCCGAACGAATAAGCCACCTAAATTTACCCCCAAATTATGGGGCAAAAATGGGCCAAAAACCGCCGCAAAAATAAGCATAAAAAAATGACCAAAATGACGATTTTTCCTGCTTAATTGGCGTAACTTTGCTATAACTAAGCCATGACAAATATCGCCGAAAATCTTGCAGAAAATCTGCCTGAAGTCCCGCCCGAAAATTCAACAACGGTGACCGCCGATTATGGCGCCGATTCCATCACCGTGCTGCGCGGCCTCGATGCTGTGCGTAAGCGCCCCGGCATGTATATTGGTGACACTGATGACGGCACGGGCTTGCATCATATGGTCTATGAGGTGGTCGATAATGCCATCGATGAATCTTTGGCCGGCCATTGCGATGCCATAGAGGTTGTGCTCAACCCTGATGGCTCATGCACGGTGCGTGATAATGGCCGTGGCATTCCGGTTGATATGCACAGTGAAGAGGGTGTGTCGGCCGCCGAAGTGGTGATGACGCGCTTGCATGCGGGCGGCAAGTTTAATCAAAACTCATACAAAGTGTCGGGCGGTTTGCACGGCGTTGGTGTGTCGGTCGTCAATGCGCTTTCCAGCGTGTTAGATTTGCGCATTTGGCGTCAGGGGCATGAATGGGCCATTCGCTTCCGTCATGGTGAGGCAGAAGCGCCGCTTAAAATTGTCGGCGCGCAAGGCAATAAAAAAGGCACTGAAGTCACCTTTCTGCCCAGCACTGAAACCTTCACCAAAACTGAGTTTGATTTTTCAACCCTAGAGCATCGCCTGCGTGAGTTGGCTTTTTTAAATAGCGGCGTCAATATTATGCTCACCGATGCGCGCGGCCCCGAGCCAAAAACGCTGCGGCTGTTTTATGAGGGTGGCCTTAAAGAGTTTGTCGCCTTCCTCGATCGTTCTAAAAATGCATTGCATAGCCCACCGGTTTATTGCCGCAAAGATGCCAGCAATATGGGCGTTGAGTTTTCAATGGAGTGGACCGATAGCTATCATGAGCACATGCTGTGCTTTACCAATAATATCCCGCAGCGTGATGGCGGCACACATTTGGCCGGTTTCAGGGCAGCACTCACCCGCACCATCAACAAATACGCGGAAGAAAGCGGCATTCTTAAAAAAGAAAAAATCGCGCTTACGGGCGATGATATGCGCGAGGGTTTAACCTGCGTGTTATCAGTCAAAGTGCCCGACCCTAAATTTTCAAGCCAAACCAAAGATAAGCTGGTCAGCTCTGAGGTAAGGCCGGTGGTGGAGGCCGTGGTCTCTGAAAAACTGGAAGAATGGTTTGAAGAGCACCCCAGCGAAGCCAAAAAAATTATTGGCAAAGTGGTCGAGGCCGCAGCCGCCCGTGAGGCCGCCCGCAAAGCGCGCGAGCTGACACGGCGCAAAGGCGCGCTGGATATGGCCTCACTGCCCGGCAAGCTGGCCGATTGCCAAGAGCGTGACCCCGCCCGCTCTGAGCTGTTTATTGTTGAGGGTGACTCAGCCGGCGGCAGCGCCAAGCAGGGGCGCGATCGTAAGTTTCAGGCGATTTTGCCGTTGCGCGGTAAAATTTTAAATGTTGAGCGGGCCCGCTTCGATAAAATGCTGGGCAGTGCTGAAATTGGTACGCTGATTGCGGCTTTGGGCACCAGCATCGGCCGCGAGGAATTTAATCCTGATAAAGCGCGCTATCATAAAATTGTTATCATGACCGACGCCGATGTCGATGGTAGCCATATTCGTACCTTGCTGCTTACCTTCTTTTATCGGCAAATGCCGCAACTGATTGAGCGCGGCTATTTATACATTGCCCAGCCGCCGCTTTATCGGCTTAAAAAAGGCACGGCGCGTGAGCGTTACATCAAAGACGATCGCCTGATGGAAGATTATTTGTGCGAATTGGGCGGCGATGATTTATCGATGCTGCAAGCGGGTGCCACCCTGCCTGCCACCGATTTTGCGCAAGCCTTGGCGCAAGCGCGGGCGTTGCGGCAGCCTTTTGCCAGTTTAACGCGCAAAGTGGGTGATGCGCGTGTGTTGGAGCAAGCGGTTATTGCGGGCGCCATGAGCATGGCTCAGCAAAGCGAGGCCATGGCCGCACAAGTGGCGCAGCGCTTAGCGGCTTTGCCCAGCATGCAAGGCCAATGGCAAGGGCGGCTGGTGAATGGCGGCTATGAGCTGGTGCGCCTGCATAATGGTGTGCAGCATCGCTTTGTGCTCGATGCCGATAGTTTGCGCAGTAGCGATGCGCGTAAATTAGAGGCCGAGCAAGCGTCCTTGCAAAAACTTTACACCGCGCCCTTGCAGCTGATGCATAAAGCCAATCTTCAGCGCATTTTATATGGGCCGTTGGGTTTGATTGAGGCCGTGCTTGAGCGTGGCCGCCAAGGGCTCAGCATTCAGCGCTATAAAGGCTTAGGCGAGATGAACCCCGAGCAGTTGTGGGAAACCACGCTTAATCCGGTTAATCGCAGCTTGTTGCAGGTGCGCTTGCGTGATGCCGTTGAGGCCGAGACAGTTTTCAGCACCCTGATGGGCGATGTGGTTGAGCCGCGGCGCGATTTTATCACCGAGAATGCGCTGAAGGTCACGAATTTGGACGTGTAATTATGGCGGCCTCCCTTTTGCTGCAGCAGGCTATGCAGCTGCACAAAGCGGGTCAGTTGTCGGCCGCGGCCGCGCTTTACCAGCAAATTCCGGCCAGTGCGCCAGAAGCGCTCGATGCCCAGCATTTGCTGGCGGTGGTGCTGCATGCACAAGGTCAGCGCGATGCGGCTGTGCAAATTTTGCAGCAGGTGCTGGCGCAAGATCCGCTCTTTGGTGCCGCTTGGAATAATCTGGGCATTGTTTATGGCGAGGCTGATGGCGTAAAAGCGGCCGAGGCCTTTGCCCAAGCAGCAAAGCTTTTGCCGCAAGAGCCAGATGTACAGCTAAATGCCGCCCGCAGTGCGCTCACCATAAAAAATTGGCCAGCCGTGCCGCCTTTTTTGGCCAGCGCTGCCGCGCACCCAATGGCGCCTCTCTTGCGGCAGGAGTTTTTGCAAGCCTATTGCTTTGCCGCAACCGAGCTTCTGGCCAAGCTTGAGCGCGATGCGGCATTAGCCATGCTCGATGATATTTTGCACATCGCGCCCGATTTTTTAATGGCGCGGTGGCTGCGTTGCTTTGCCACATTGCGCCCCGGTTATGCCACGCCAGCACAGCGCGAGGCCAGCTTGGCCGATTTTATGGCGCAAGCGCAACTTTTGCTAAAACTCATAAACCAGCTTGATGATGCGGCTTTTGCGCAGGCCGCACATTTGCCCGAATTGCAAAATGCGCTGTTTTTAGCTTATAGCGGCGCCGATGTAACGGCGGCACAATGTTTAGTGGGCGATATTTACGAGGCGCTGGCAGCACGGCTTTTTGCGCCAGCGCCGCTTACCATGCCCGCCGTGCGCACCCATAAAAAGCTGCGGCTTTGTTTTGTCTCGGAGGCTTTTTATGCGCATAGTAATTGGAAATTGCGGCGCAGCTGGCTCACCCACCTAGACCGCCAGCGCATTGAAATTATCGCGCTGCATGTGGGCCATAAAACCGATGCTTTGACCGATATTATTAAAAGCCGGGTTGACCATTTTTATCATATCCCCAAAAACCTCAATGCGGCCTTGGCGCAACTGCAGCAGCTGCAACCCGATATTATTATTTACCCCAATATCGGCCTTAACATGATAACGCAGCTTCTAGCTGCACAGCGTTTGGCGCCGGTTCAGGCCACAACATGGGGCCACCCGATTACCTCGGGCCTGTCCACCATTGATTATTATTTATCGAGTGCGCTGATGGAGCCTGAAAATGCGCAAAGCCATTACCGTGAGAAATTAATCCTACTGCCGGCATTGTCGATTGTGCCCGAGCTGTTCCATGACCCGGTTATGGCCAAAAGGGCCGCGCTTAACTTGCCCGCTGATAAAGTGCTGTTTTTATGTGTGCAGAGCTTGGCCAAATATATGCCCGAATATGATGCGCTGTGGCCCGCCATTGCCCGCCTTGTGCCGCAGGCGCATTTTGTGTTTATTCAGCACAGTGCCGAGGCCGAGGGCTACCCAATTTTTAAAGCACGGCTTGCGGCGGTGTTTGCCGCAACGGGCTTACGTGCCGATGATTATTGCCAATTTTTGTCGCAGCTCAACCGCGCCGATTTTTTTGCGCTTAATTGTGTGGCCGATGTGTTTTTAGATTCACCCGGTTGGTCGGGCGCCAATACCACGCTTGAAGCGATTGAAGCGGGTATGCCTTTTATAACTTTGCCAGGGGCCTTTATGCGCGCACGGCACAGCTTAGCCATTGCGCAATGGCTTGATTTGCCAGAGACCATTGCGCAGAACGAGGCCGATTATGTGGCCAAGGCCGCAGCCTTAGGCCGCGATGCCAGCTTGCGCCAACAGTGGCGACAAAAGCTGATGGCGGCCAGACCCAAGCTTTATACCGATGCGGGCATTGGCGCAGCGCTGACAGATTTTTGCCTTGATGCCTATAGCACTTGGCAAAACAATGCTGAGCGAAACCCTACCAAGCTATAACCTAAACACTGAGGCTGCCACCACTAAGGCTGGGTGGCGCCTGCGTAGCGATGGCCGATTTTTCAGCAGCTTGTGGTGCTTTATTTTCGGCGGGTGGTTTTTGATTGAGGCCCGCGGCAATATTACGATTGATGTTAATCAGGCTATCGAGATATTGCGGGTTATGATCGCCAATGGCTTTGACGGTTTGTTTATCAACAAAAATCGACAGATTATACAAAATCTGCCGCAATTCATGCGGCAGGCCGCTAGTGCCATCTGATATAGCGGCCTGAAAAATCGTCCAAAGCTCTTGGTTGCGTTTAAGCGCCGCGCAATAATCGCGGTAGGACGTGCTCGCTTGCTGGGCTTGCTCGAGGCGGCGGGCGCAATTGATGAGGGCGCGCGCTTCGGTATCGCGCAAATTTTCGCCCGTAGCATTGGTTTGGGCGTAGGCGCTGGTTTGTGAGCCATAGGGGTTTTGCGTCATGGGTATCTTCCTTTTGCTCAGACGGGAATTGCGGGAGTGTCGGTGAGGGGTGCTGCGGCACCGGCTTGGCCAGTTTGGCTGGCCATCAGATCATGGCCAATTTTTAAGGCCTTAAAGGGCTGCCCTTCTTGCAGGTGGCCAACAATTTCCTGCACTTTGGTGGCTAAGTGCGGGTGCAGGCGCGCAAAACTAGAGAGGGTATCAATCACCAGCGTATCCAGCGGTTGACCCTTGCCCTTAAACAGGTAAATCACCTGCAACAGAAAATAAACGCTGGCAGCGTCGCTATCGTCTTTATGCTCGGGGTTCATCATGTAGCTGTCGCGCAGCACGGGGCCGTCGGACAGCACCAATAAATCGGCAGCGCGCGTGCCAACATTTTTAAGCACAGCCCCACCGGCAAAAATTTTTGCTTCAGGTTTAACGCGGATTTTAAGCGGCATTTTGCGACTCCTTCGCCAAAAGCACCATCTTTTATGGTGCGAAAAAAGAAAAAGCGGAGAGCGGTTGCCCGCCCTCCGCCATACCAGTGTTTAGAACAACCGCAACACGGCCTGAGCCTGCTGACCGGAGATCCCTAACGACACGATACCAAGCTGCGATCTGGCCTGGAGAGCCTGCAGGTTAGCACCTTCTTCGTTGGTATCTGCGAGCACCAGATTGTCTGACGCCGATTGCAGAGAGTTAATCAAGCTGGTGGTGAACGCAACACGGGTTTGAATCAGTGTCGCATTGTTACCGAAGCTTGAAGCATTACTACGCAAGGTTGACAGCGCCGTCGACAGCTCGCCAAGAGCGGCTGTGATGTTGGCGTCGGTAGCAAAGTTACCAGCCGCGGCGGTAACGCCGAGACCTGCTACGTTTGCGTTAACACCTTGCACGGTCAATTCGTTGGCTGCGCTTTCGTTAAAGTTAACGAGCAACGAGTTGCTTGAACTGTCAAGCAAGTTAGTACCGTTAAAGGTTGCGTCATCAACGAGGTTGTCGATTTGCGAGCGCAGAGCGTTAAAACTCGTAGCGTTAGCACGACGGGTGGTGGTGTCACCACTGGCGGCCAAGGCTGAGTTTGCAATACCCTGAAGCTGTTCAACAACTTTGGTGATAGAGGCCAACGCACTGCTGGTTGCTTTCACCGTTTCCAACGCGTTGCTCAAACTGTCTTTAACGCGGGCAAAGTCAGATGCACGGTTTAAGAAGTTTTGCGACTGGAAGAACGAAGTAGCATTATCAAGCGCTGAGTTAACCTTTTTGCCCGTGGCAAGACGCGACTGGGTTTGGTTCAAGAGCCGGTTGGTATCTTGAATCGAGACCAGGTTCGCCCGTGCCGACGAGGTAAGGGAGACGTCACTAATAGCCATTGTAGAAATCCTTTCAAAAGCCGGGGCGACTCCTTCACCCCTTGTTATACACTTTGGGAAGACATCCCCCCAGAGCGGCACCGATTGATGCGTTGGGGCTATATGCTAAAAACATGCCAATTTAACAGCCATGCCTCAGTTAATTTTATTGTTGTAAATCAAATGGTTGACCGGCATAGCGCAAGCAATGGGTAAAATAGCGGCAGGAAGTGCCGAGCTTACTCGGCAAGCTGTTGTAAAACAGCTCGGCAAATTTTGCCTATCGCTTGGGCTTTATTACTAAGAGGTTAAAGTAAAGATACGGGTTTAGCGGCTTATCTACTTAGAATTTGCCGGGGAATTTGCACAGGAATTTGCACGGCTTATTGGTGCACGCAAATATATGAATTATTTTTTTATTGAATTCTTGCGTGACTTATGTAATATTACTCATGATAGTAAAGGTGTAAACCGTCTAAAGAGCTTAAGGCTAAAACCCTATTAGCTCTGTGGACAAAAAGGGGAGCAAGGGCATAGCCCGACACAGATGCTAGAAAGTGCCAACGCCATATCAATCAAATCGTATGTGGAGCGCCAGCCGTCTTCACCTGCGCTGGATGATGTGCCGGCCAATAG
Source organism: Rickettsiales bacterium (assembly GCA_027485855.1). GTDB lineage: Bacteria > Pseudomonadota > Alphaproteobacteria > JAIXQD01. Next base: position 18,273 of record JAIXQD010000030.1, read on the forward strand.
CAAAACTGTGGCTTCGCTCAATACACCGCCAGCACTCAGCCCGCGCATCACCACCGACCCTATCGTCGGCAAGGTCGTGATGGAGTTTCGCAATGGTGAAACCGGCGAGATTACTTTGCAAGTGCCGTCAGAGGCCGCCTTGGCTTATCTGCGCGCTGGCCTGACTGCAACAGGTGCGCCGGTAGATAAAAAGGACGATAAATCTGGTTCAGGCCTTGCGCTAAAAATCGGTGACACACGCACGGGTGCTTATTTGGTTTAATTGGGTTTGGCCTCGTTTGGCCTTCCTGCCGCTCACCGCCCGCCTTTAGGCGGTTTTTTTATGCCCGCTTTAGGCGGTTTTTTTATGCTCGCTTTAGGCGATTTTTTGTATCTGCGCCTTTAGGCGATTTTTTGTATCTACGCCCTTTGGCGGTTTTTTATGCTCGTCGCTTTAGTCGGCCTCTCTCAGCGTGTCTTTAGGCGGTTTCTTGCTGTTAAATAGGCATAAGGTGAGATGCGCTAACGCTAGCTATTATTGCGCGGCGTTTGTTTTTGTTTGTTGTTGCTATTTTCGGGTGGGGTGGGGATATCATCTAGCCCAACGCCCCCTTGCGGCGTCATTTGCTCGAAGGCTTTTTCAGCCCCCACCGCTTGAATGGCTTGCCGCAGTTTTTCTAAGGTCAGCAAATCTTCATTGAGGTTTTGCTCGGCGCGTTGTTTTGGTTTTGGCTTGGGCGGTGGTGGTGGTAAAGCCGCAAGCTCGGGCGGTGGCTCTGGTTTTTTCTGCGCTTGCTCAAATTTGATGTTTGGCCGAATGGGCATAAAAGTTGGCCGAATTTTTACATCGGGCAAGGGCGGCGCTTCAGGCGCCAGCACTTTGGCCACTTCGCTTGGGATACGGCTGCGTGCCTCGGCCGCCCGCGATTTTAAGCCCATCATTGCATTGAGCGATTGCCATTTTTCAGGCTGTGGCCCCACCACATCGCTACTGATGCTCTCTGTTGCGGCGGCTTCGCTTTCGGCCATAGCGGTTTTAGCCGGCAAGAATAAAGCCAGCGATAAGGCAAACAGTGATGCATAAGCCCAAAAGCGCATGGCTTATTATGCCAGCATCTTGCTAAAAATGACTGAATGGCCAGATTTATCGGCTTTTAGCCTAAAAACGGGCAGATAGGGGCGGCGGCTGGTGTTTTGTGTTGTGCCTAAGCGCTGACCTTATCGGCAAGCTCGGTGATATTTTCGGCCACATTATTAAGCTGCGCGATTGATTCCATCACGGCTGCAATCAGTGTGCCGGCTTCGCGGCCTATTTCCTGCGCATCGGCCGTTTGATGCTGTGCGGCCATCTGTGCGGTTTGCTGTGCCAGCTTTTGCACTAATAATTGCAGATGCTCGATACTGTTGCGGGTTGAGGCTTCTTTGCTTTCGCTGCTGCCGCGTAATTTTTGCAAAACCGAGCGCGCCGTAGAAGACAGCGTGGCATTTTCAGCATTGCTGCCTGTTGGGATATTATTCCTAGATTGAATTGTGGCAGTTGGCCCCGTTTTTTGCTGCTCTATTTTCTGCTGTTCTATTTTTTGGGTGAGCTGGGCAATTTTATCTTGCAGCTCTTGCAGTGCTGGCGTGGGGTCGGGCAGGGCGGCAAAGCTGGGTAGGTCGTTGAGTTTTGCCGATAATTCATGGGCGCGGTCGGCCAGCAACATGGCGGTGCGCTCGGCTTCGCTGGTGGTGTCGGCCAATTGCTGCATGAGCTGGTCACGAATGCCTTGCATGGTGGCCATAATGCGCACGCTGGTTACATCTTGTGCGTTAATACTATCGCCAATTTTATCTTTAAGGCTGGTAATAGCGCTCTCGCTGGGCAGCTCGGCCGGCATGGGGATGGCGGCGAGTGCTGCAAGGCGTGGCGCCAAGGCCTCAAACTGAATGAGCAGCGCATGAATTTGTGCAATTTCGGCCGCGGCTTTGGTGGTTTTATCGGCCAGTGTTTGCGTGGCGCTTGAAAGCTGCTCGATGTGGTCTTCGCGCTCGGCAAGGCTGATGCTTTCGTTTTGCATGGCTTGCTGATGCTGGCGGGCAAGCTCGGTTGTTTGCGCATTGAGTTTTTGCGCTTCTTGCAGCACCTGATCGCCGCCTTGCGCCATGCGTTCGAGCAACACTTGCGCTTTTGCGGTTTGCGCGGTGAGCTGATCGGAGAGGCGGTCTTTAGTGTGGGTTATGCTTTCCAGCATATGCACCACAGCGCCGCCTTGCTCGCTGAGTAATTGTGCGGCACCGACAAAGGATTGCTGGGCCTGCGCAAGGCTGCTGCCAAACTCATTGAGGCGCGCATTGGTGGTGCCCACCTGACTGGCCAGTAATTCGCCGTTATTTTGCACGCTGGTAATGGCGGCCAATAAACCATTGGCGGCATTTTCAGAGCTGGCCAGCACGTTCTCTGCTTGCTCCACCATATTGGCAAGGCGGGGGGCTGTTTCTTCAAGCGTACTGGTGAGGCTGTTATTGGCGCTATCCACCGTGGCGACGGCGCGCGTCAGATCAACCCGCAAAGATTCGGCGTTATCGTGCATCACTTTGCCAGCGGCGCGCAAAATATTTGTGGCCGCCTGCAAAGTTTCGGGCAGCTCTTGCGCCGTGTTGGCAAAGTGTGTGACGACAGTGTCGCTGCGCGTGGCGGCTTGCTTAAATTGTTTTTCGCTGGCCATCAGGCTTTGCAAAGCTTGCCCCACTTCGCGCCCGGTAAGGCTGGCAAGCTCAGTCACCGACTCGACCCGCTTTTTAAGCTCGGGCATAAAACTGCCCACTTCATCGCGCACCAAGTTGTGTGTTTGTGTGAGCGCTTGTCCTGCTTCTTTAAGTGCAGCACCGGCTTGCACCAGCTGCTCTTGCGTGGCGGCGGCTTCTGTGCCGATTTGCCCTGTTAGCGTGCGTGTAGTGCTGAGCATATCGGCCAGTTGCTGCTCGGTATTTTGCGTAATGCTGCTGATGCTTTGCTGCACATCGCGCAATTGGGCCGAAGTGCTGGCCAACTCACGCGTCAGTGCATCAAAACTGCTGCGGGCGGTGTTATCAAAGCGCACCGCTAATTGCTGCTCGCCATTTTCAATAAGCAGGTCGGGCTGGTTGGCTAAATGCGCCCGCGCATGGTCCATGGCGCGGGCTAAAGCGCCCACGGCATCGGCGCGTTCACGGTGTGGCAGTGTGGCGCGTAAATCGCCCTTGGCTAAAATTTGTGCGGCCATGGCCAGTTCGTCCATGGGTTTCAGCCATTGCCGCCGCCATAAAACAGCAATGGTGAGCAGCAGCACCACCAAGCTTGCGGCAGCACCCAGCAGCAAAGCGGTGAGGCGATAAAGCTGCGCTTGCCATTCTTGTTGGGTGTTTTGTGCGGCATTTTGTCGCAGCTGCTGCGCGGCATTTTGAATAGAGCTTAACGCCGCTTGTGCGGCTAAACGCATATCGGTAGTGCTCAGCCGATTATTGGCCAAGGTTTGATTAAGCCGCCGCAGGCTGGCAAGGGCTTCTTCAATGTCGCGCCGTGCAGCCGCATCACCCGTTTGATTAGGCAGGCCCGATAGTTGCAAAAGGGCGGAATCGGCCGCATCAAGCTTGCTTTCAAGCGTGGGCAAAAGCTGTGCGGGGGTGTCGCTGAGTAAGGCTTTTTCAAGCTCGCGCCAATAGCCATTAAAACCTAAGCTGCCCGATAACTCGCTTAAGGCCGCTTGCCGCAAACCTGTGGGTGCCGTCAGCGCCGCAGGGCTGCTGCTGGCTAATGCCAAAGCGCGGGTGCTGCGCCAGCCTTCGCCTAAGCTTGCGGCCAGCGCAAAGGAGGATAAAATTATTAAGGCTGTGGGCCAATGGCGAAGAGCGGTCATGCCGATAAATTAGGCTGATTCGGCCATCACCCATAAGGCTTTCCCTATCTTTAAGGGCAGTTTAAAAAATTGATTTTTTAGCTGGCCGCTTGCTCAAGCTCTTGCATGCAGATCAGCAGTGCTGCCGCAGCCTCGGCGGCCTCGCCTTGGCAGCGCTGTAATAAAGCGGGTATGGCGGTGGGCTCAGCTTGACAGGCATATTCCAATTCACGCATGAGGGCGGCAAAGCGATGCAAGCCGAAGGTTGCGGCACTGCTGGTCAGCGCATGGGCTTGGGCGCGAATAGTCTCTGTTGCCGTATGCGGGTTAAGCTGGCCTTGATGCAAAACGGCCATGCGCTGTTTTAAATCATCGATAAACACATCGACCAGCCGTTGTAATATTTTAATGCCGGCATCATCGGCTACTTGCTGCAAGGTTTTGGCATCACAAATATTGTTATAGCGCGCCTCGCCTTCTGTGTGGCCTTCTGTGTCGAGCGGGGTTGTGGCCTCAATCAGCGGCTTGGTGAGCCAATGATCGATTTTAGCGATAAGCTCATCACGACGGCAGGGCTTGCCCAGCCAATCATTCATGCCGGCTTCATAGAAACGTTGCCGTTCATCGGCCATAGCGTGCGCAGTCATGGCAATAATGGGGATATTGGCATTGTCATGCGCAAGCGCCCTTATTTGCATGGTCGCACCAATGCCATCAAGCTCGGGCATAGAAATATCCATAAGCACCACATCATAGCGGGCCGATTGCACCGCATGCACGGCATCAAGGCCGTTAGCGGCGATATCGACACTATAGCCCGCCTGGCGCAAATAAGTGCTAGTGATAATTTGGTTGGTGGGGTGGTCTTCGGCTAGCAAAATACGGCCGGTTTGTCCGGGTGGCAGCGTGCCATGCTCGGGCGCAAGGCGGCGCAGTTTTTTAGCTTTGGGGCTTTCTGGCTGTTTTGCGGGTTGCAGGGGGAGCATAAACCAAAACACACTGCCCGCGCCGGCGGTGCTGTCAACGCCAATGGTGCCGCCCATCATTTCTATGAGCTTGCGGCAGATGGCCAGCCCCAGCCCCGAGCCACTAAAGCGCCTTTTATAAGAATTATCCACCTGACTAAAATCCTGAAACAGCTCGGCTTGGCTTTGCTGGCTGATGCCAATACCGGTATCGCGCACAGCACAATGCAGCATTTCGCCTGTTGGCGCACGCGTGCGGCTGATTTGAATTTCAACACTGCCATGATCGGTAAATTTAATGGCGTTTGACACCAGATTAAGCAGCACTTGCCGTAAACGAATACTATCGCCATGCAGGCGCTCTGGCACCGATGGCGCCACAGTGGCGAGCAGGCGCAGGCCTTTCTCGCGGGCTTGACGCTGGTAAAGCTCTAAGGCTTCTTCCACTAATTGCGTTGGCCGATAATCGACTGTTTCTAGGCTAAATTTGCCCGCTTCAATCTTCGACCAATCGAGCAGGTCGTTGAGCAGCGCCAGCAATGTTTCGCCCGCATCGACGGCCAGTGCCGTGAGACGCTCTTGCTCGGGCGATTGCGCGGTGTCGCCCAGCAAGCTGAGCGTACCCAAAATGCCATTGAGCGGCGTGCGTATTTCGTGGCTCATCACCGCCAAAAATCCGGATTTGGCTTTAACGGCGCTTTCGGCTTGCTCTTTGGCGGCATGAAGCTCTAATTGTGTGGCGCGAATGCTGGTGATATCACGGCTGGTGCCAACATAATTTATCAGCTGCCCATTTTTATCAAACACCGGACTAATAGTGATTTGCGCCCAAAAGGGGCTGCCATTGGCGCGATAATTGAGCAGCTCACTTGTGACGGTTTGCCGTGCGGCAATAGCGGTGCGAATGCGCGCTGTTTCCAACGTATCGGTGAGGGGGCCTTGCATGAAGCGGCAATTACGGCCAATGATCTCGGCTTCGCTATAGCCACTAATTTGTAAAAATGCGGGGTTAACGTAAATAATCGGGTTGTCGGGTTGGCGCGCATCGCTGATGCTCATGCCTAAACCACTGGCGCGCACGGCGGCCGCGAGCTGACTATTTTCGGCCGCGAGGCGGGCAAATAAATTTTCACGGTTTTTATCTTCGGTGATATCGCGATGCAATGCCACCGTGCCACCATTGGGGGCGCGATATTCGCTCATGCGTAAAATGCGATTGTCCGGCAGGGCTAATTCGTAATTTTGCCCTGGGTTATTGTGCCGCAGCATGCGCTCGGCCAATAATGATTTAAGCTGCTCGGCATCGGCGTTGCTATGCAGGCGGCGCAAATGATGTTTAAAAATATCCTCGGCGCGGGCGCCGCTTTTTACCACCTGTCCTTCGGGGTCGAGCTTGATGTTTTTATAAGTTTGGTTGCAAAAAATTAAGCGGTCATCGGCGTCAAAATAGGCAAAGCCCTCCGCCACACAATCGAGCGATTGCGCCATATCAGCGTGGGCGCCGGCATTCTCTTCGGCTAAGGCAATGGCGGCTTCTTTCAGTTCGCGCAACATGCGGTAGCCCGCCATAAGGATTAACAATAAGCCGCAGCAGCCAATAAAGATGCCCAATAAAGCCATAGGCAAGACCTGCCACGATAATTTATCGAGCGCGCGGCGTTTTTCCTCATCATCGAAAATGCTTTGCCGATCGAGCAGCACAATGCGGTTCAGCATTTGTGCTGCATTAAGGACATCTGTCCTATCGGTCGGTTTTGCTGGCAGGCTTTGTAATTGCTGCAACAGCTCGGCAATGAGCGGGTTTTGCCACAGGGCTTGCGCGGTGTTGGTGCCGCTTAAACTGTCGAGTAGTTTTTTGCTTTGCTGCCATTCAGTCTCGGCGATAATGGGGCTGTTTTGTAAAAAGCCATTTTCGCTGCGGCTGAGGGCTAAGGCGGCTTCAGCGAGTATCACTTGTGTTTGTTCATTGCTGGCTTTTTTTAAAGTGTCATTGTGGCGGTATATAACCATACTCGCGCCGGCAAGTGAGCCCAACAACAGCAGCACGCATAAAAACAGTAATTGCTTTTGTAGTTTGTTCAGCATGGCTTGCCCTATCTCGGCTGATATCGCTTTTGCTCGTTTATCGATATTTTACTGCGCTTGGGTTAAGGTATCTTTTGGATGACATACATGCAGATGCAAAATGGGCAAGCCGATGCAAAATGGCCCGCAAAATTTCTAATGGCGGGGCTTTTACCGGCGGGCATGTTGTTTGTGCTGCTGATGTTCTCGGCCCATTCGGCTTTGGCCTATCAGCTGTGCAATCGGCAGGCCTGGCCGCTCAGCTTGGCTGTTGCTGATTTTCAGCAAAATTGGCAAAGCCGCGGCTGGTGGCTTTTAGCGCCTGGTGCCTGCCGTGATTTTGCCGACCCCAAAGTGCCGCGCATTTATATATATGCCGAGAGCATTGGCGGCACGGCTTTGCTTGCCGATTTGCCCACGGCTTTTGTGCCCTTATGTGTGGCCGATGCTGCTTTTGAATTTTATACGCAAAGTGACTGTCGGCAGGCCGGCGGGCGCTTTGTGCCCTTTGCTGAAATTCGCCTAGAGGGGGGCTCGGCGCAAATTATTGAAATAAAATAACATTCCGCATTATCAATATTTGCGAAAGATTATACTTTCATTAAAAAGCGAAATGAGCTATTAACCTTGCGCTAAGGCTTTGTGCGTTATTTCTAAAGATAGTCCGGTTATTGGCCGGCTTTGCTGCTGAGGCTTATATATGCACAGTTGGGATGATATCATCACAGAAATTGCCAGCGGCGAGGCTGAAGCCATTGTTGCGGATACTGATTCTGCCCCCACCGATAATAAAGCCTCTTGGGCCGAGCAAGATTTAGTCTTGCGCGATCTTTGGGGGCGTGGCGATACGCCCGAAGCTATTTCCAAGGTTTTGCAGCGCTCAGTTGCAGCCATTATGACCCGTGCCGCAAGGCTGGGTTTGCCGCGTCGTTTTGCGCCGGGCCGTAAGGCGCGCCCGCGTATGCCCGATGGCTCGCCGCAACCGGTGAAAAAACCCGCAAAAATACTCGATCAGGCCGAGTTATCTGCCGCCGCCCGCCCAGGGCAAGCGCCGCGTGTGTGCTTGATGTGCCTTAACAAGTTTATGTCGCAAGGCGCGCATAACCGCATTTGTCCCGCCTGCAAAGATGGCGCCGAATATGCGGCGGCCGCCCGTTTGCCCGAACTTGATTTCCCCGTTTAAGGCATAGGCTCATGCCCCCCGATCAAGATTCACCACAATCTGTGCCAACAGCGCCGCCCAAGCAAAAGGCCGAGAATAATCGCAATTTGCCTGTACAAGGCAATATGGTGAACAAGCCCGATGCGCTGGCTTTTGTGGTGAGCCGCAATTTCTTTTACCGCGATGGCTACCGCACCTTGCAAAAAATGGTGCTGATTTTGGGCTTAGGTAATATTGCGCTGATTGCCCTTGTGGCCGGCCTTGTTGTCTTTAATAAGCCGATTGAACGTTATTTTGCCACGACGCAAGAGGGGCAAATTATTCAGCTGGTGCCGCTCAATCAGCCCTTGGCCAATGATGCGCAGGTGGTGTCTTGGGCCTCGGCCGCAGTCACCGAGGTTATGACCTTTGGCTTTCATGATTACCGCACGCGGCTGCAAACCGCATCGCGTCATTTTACCAATGAAGGCTGGAACAGTTTTGTCAAAGCCTTGGGTGATGCCCGCGTGGTTGAGGCCGTGCAAACCCGCCAGCAAGTTGTGACCGCAGCTCCGCAAGCAGCGGCCGTTGTGGTGCGTCAGGGTTTAGAGAATAATGTCTATACCTGGTATCTGGAAATGCCGTTTCTGGTGACCTTCCAATCGGGTTCGCGCACTGATTCACAGCGCTATTTCCTGCAAATTAAGGTCGTGCGCGTTTCAACCCTTGAAAATCCAACCGGCCTTGGTATCGATCAATGGATTGCCCGCTCTGGTGGCGGGTAGTGGGCTGTTCACGCCTTCGGGCCGAGGTAAAATCGGCCTACCGTCCTACAGAATCTTAGGCTATAGTCGCCGATGGAATTAAGAGGCATAACATGCGGGTGCATATGACTTTTCGTGGTGCGGCATTGCTATCTTTGCTGGTGACGGTGCTGGCTGTTGCGCCATCTCTTGTGCGCGCCAACCCTTTGCCGCCGCCCACACCCGATGAGTTTGGCGCCCCAGCCGATGCCAGCGCCACAGCGACAGACCCCAATAGTGCGGGCACAAGCATAGCGCCCGTCTCGCCTGAAGCGATGGGCGCAGTCGATCTTGAGGCGATTGTCGCCGAGCGCGAAGGCAAACAAAAAGAAAAAACGCGTGGTCGCGCCTTTGAGCAAGCAACGCAGCAAACTTTGCCCTTATCGCCCGAGCAAATTATGGAGTTTATGGGTCGCTATGAGGCGGCACAACAATCGGCCTTGCCACCATCGGTGGGGCAACCACGCGGCGAAGTCAAAGTAACCACCTTGTCGCTTGATCCGGGTGTTGACCCACCCACAATTGATGTTGGCGCGGGCTATGTTACCACCATCACCATGCTGGATGCCACAGGGCAGCCTTGGCCCATTGAAGATATTGGCGTGGGCGGTAATTTTGATGTGCCGGCGCCGGGTTCGGGCAGTCATATTATTCGTATCACACCCATGGCGCGCTTTGGCTTTGGCAATTTGTCGATGCGCATGAAAGACCTGTCAACGCCCATTACCTTTAAGTTAGCCGCGGGCGGCAATGTGGTGCATTTCCGCTATGATGCGCGCATTCCTAAAAACGGGCCGAATGCTAAAACGCCACTGATTGGCCGGCCTAATATTGTCGCGGGCGATGATATTATTATGACTCTGTTGGATAACGCACCGCCAGCTACAGCCAAGCGCTTACGGGTGAGTGGCACCGATACGCGCACCATGGCGTGGCAAATTGATGAGCGCGTTTTTGTGCGCACGCCACTGACCATGCTGTCCCCCTCTTGGAATGCCAGCGTCTCTTCAGCCGATGGCACCACCGTTTATGAAATTGATCGCACGCCCGTTTTACTTTTGTCTGACCAAGGGCAAATGCTGCGGGCCCGCCTCTATGAAGGAGATGCGCCATGACCGGTCGTAACCCCGAGCTTGATGATTTCGACCCACCGCCCGGTGATGATGCCGGCTTTAACGAACCGCCACAAGGCAAGCTTTCGGGCAATCTTGGTAATGCTTGGCGCTCTAGCCCCATCTTTAAAATCATGCTGGTTATTTTTGCGGGCGGCGTGTTGTTATTTACCGCCATGAGCTTTTTGGGTGGCAGCGATAAGCCGCCCTCACAAATGGGTGTTGGCTCTAATGTCACCGATGCGCCGGGTGGTGAATTAACCCCCGCTTTTGCGCAAGCCGTACGCACCGCCGACCAGCAACGCGCCGAGGAAGCCAAGCAGTTGGGTGAAAGCGCCTTGCCCACACCTATGGCCGCTCAACGCACCGGCCTTGATTTTAATAATAATGTGCCCGAAGCCCCCGCCGACCCCATGGCCGAGTTTCGTTTAGAAACCGAGCGTCTGCGCGCCGAGCAAGCGGCCCAGCAACGCAACCAGCAGCAACAGCAACAAATGCAATTGCAGCAGCAGCAGGCCCAGCAAGACCAAAATGCCTTAGCACAATCGATGGCCGCACAAATGCAGCAGCTTATTCGGGCGTGGGAGCCAACCGATACTAAAATTCAAACTGTGACAGCCAATGGCAATCCTAGCGGCATTTTACCACGTGAAGAGGTTTTGGCCGATGGCACTAATGTGGCCGCTGGCACAACTGGCGCCGATGGCAAAAGTGCCCTTGCCAATGTAACGCAAAAAGTGGTGGTGCCCGCGGGCACTGTCAGCTATGCGCAACTGCTCACCGAGGCTAACTCGGATGTACCAGGGCCCATTATGGCGCAAATTATGGCCGGGCCCTTTAAGGGCGCGCGCGCGATTGGCGCTTTTGAAGTGAGCAACAAGCAGTTAATTTTGCGCTTTACCAATATCAATTATCGTGGCGTTGATTATCCGGTTAATACATTGGCACTGGATAATGACACAACCTTGGGTGGTTTGGTCACAGAATATGATGGCCGTTATTTTAGCCGTGTGGTCATTCCGGCCGCCGCGGCCTTTGTTGAGGGCTTTGGCACCACCTATGCCGACCGCGCCAGCGAGACCACAGTTGTTGGCAATAGCGTGATTGAATCTAAAGAAAAAGCCTCAACGCGGGAAGCTATTGGTGAAGGTCTGGGCGAAGCCGCGCGCACGGTCAGCGATATTGTCAATGAAGAGGCGCGCTCGATTAAACCTTTGGTGCGCGTCGCTGTTGGCACGCCCTTTGGCATGTTTTTTCTTGCCTCGGTTGAACAAAAATCAGAAGGCACGCAAGTGCAAATTGTGCGCCCACTCAGCGGGCAGGGCACGGGCAGCGCCAGCGGGCCGTTATCGCGTGGTGCACCGGCACCGCTTAATCCTGAATTTACGGGGGCGACGCGCTTCGATAATTTGGCACAATAGGTTTTTTAGCGATGTTCTTTCTGGCCGGATGCTCCGGATATTTCTGGATGTTATAATAAATTTTGCGCAGTCAAAGGAATGTTATGACCAACAAACCAACAGACGATTATCAGGATGATTTCGAGCAGCGCCAAGACTATGCCGATGATGCCGCGCCGCAAGAGCCGGTGACCGGTAATGGCGAAGAAAACCTCTCCGAGCAAGATAGCTGGGCACGCGATGTAGAACAGGGCCTCGCCGACCACGAACTTGCCGACCCCGCCGATGAGGTCGATGAATATATCGATGATGCCGCCGATGCCGACGCACCACCCGCAAAAAGCTGGTCCAGATTTATTATGCCCGCCGGCTTTGGTGTGGTGGCCATCGTTGGTGGCTCGCTGATATGGTTTAATGTAGTGCAGCCGATGATGGGCGGCGCTGTGCCCGAAGATCCAAGCTTGGCGCAAGTGGTTGGCACTGTGCCCGAGGCTGCCATAAAACAGGCGCAACCGCTTAATATTCCTGAAGCACCATTGGCTGTGGGCGATAGCAATTCGGCCGCCTCGCTCACCGATTTGCAGGCCTTGCGCGCCCCATCGGCCGAAAGCGCTGCCGAGGCCCCGCCGGCAGACGCGCCAACGCTTGATGCTAATTTTTCGTCCTTGCCCAGTGCGGCGGGCGAGCTACCAAAGGCCACGAATGATGCGGCGCTGGCGGTGGCACCCTCTGCGCCTTTCGTGCCGGCCGATACAAAAAGCACAGAAGCGCCCAATACAGAAACTCAGCCAAAAGAAACGCAGGCTACAGAAACTCAGCCAAAAGAAAATCAGGCTACAGAAACTCAACAATCTGAAAATCAATCTGGCCAAACGCAGGCCGCAGAAGCGCCCGCAGATATTGTGGCGCCTAACATGGCCGCTATTGCTGCAGCAGAGCAGGCTGCAAAACAAGCAGCAGCACCTGTTGCTGCACCTGCTGAAGCGGCACCCGCACCCACAGCGCCCGCACCCACAGCAGCCGCAGCTGTTGCGCCCGCTGCTGCGGCTGGTGCTCTTGCCAATGAGGCTTTAGAAGGCCGCTTTGCCGAGCTTGAAGGCAAGCTGAATGACCGCAGCACGCAAGTGGGTCGTTTAGAAAAACGCCTCACGGAAGCGCTCGACCAACTCAATGCGCTGCAATCACAAAATAAAGTGCTGCAAGACCAAAACACCGATTTGCAAAAGCAGCTCACGCAAATCACCAGCGATAAACAAGACGCACCAGATGTCGCGCCGCAAGTGACGCGCCTTTCGCAAGAGCTTTCGGCCGTGCGCACACAAATCCGCACATTAGAGCAACAGGCTGATGCGCCCGCAAACGCCGCCACTGATGTAAAAACACAGGCAAGCAACGAGCCTAAAGCTGCGCTGGAAACCGTCACGCCGAAGGCTGATGATGGGGCAGTAAATACACAGCAAAAAACAGCCCAGTCCGCTGCCCAGCCCGCCGCTAAGCCTGCATTAAAACCGGTGCGCGAATTTACCCAAGCCGAGCAAAAAATACATGACCGCGCCATGGCCAAGGCCACACCCGTGGGCCGCGATACGCAGCGCACCTCAAGCCGCAAGCCGCCCGCCAAGGTTGAGTGGAGCTTGCGTTCAGTCACGCGCAGCACGGCTTTTGTTGCGCCCGCTAATCAGCCAAGCCAGCTGCGCCGTGTACAAATTGGCGATGTGCTGGAAGGCGTTGGCACAGTGCAGGCCATCACTCAGCAAGATGGCCGCTGGGTGGTGATTGGCAGCGAAGGCACGGTAAAGTAGGCTGCTGCAAACTTTCTGCACATAAGCTGCGCAAAACTGGCGCAGTTTAAAAGGCGCGGGCCAAAAAAACCGTTTTTTATCGTTGTTTTTTTAATGGCTGTGTGGGCACAGGCATTTGGAGCGAGTGTTTTGTCTGATTGTCTTTGAAAATTTAGCCGCTTGCTTTTGGATGATGACCGGCACGATGCGGCAGAATCATGATTAGTACGATGATTCCAACCGTCAACACAAGCGATGCAAGAGGACGGCTCAGATCAAGGCCACCGTGATCGAGCGGCTTGTCAAGAAAATCGCCAACCGCTGCGCCGAGTGGGCGAGTGAGAATGAATGCAGCCCAGAATAGAATGACGCGATTGATCGATGTCCAATAATATGCCGCCGCCACAGCAACGAGCAGCAGCGCAAATATGCCTGCTGCGCCGATGTAACCAAGGCCGCCCGTATCAGCCACCCAATCACCTAAGGCCGTGCCAAGCGTTTGTGAAAATGTGATGGTGATCCAATAGAACGCTTCAGCCTTTGGCGTGACGATTGTGTCTGACGAAATTTTACCAAGCGAAAAATGCCATGCGATGAGTGAGCCGATCACGCAGGCGAAAAGCAAGATTGATCACCCGTATAGCCTATGCCCATGGAGCGCGTTGCAAAATCCGCCATAGTTGTGCCAGCAGTCGTCGAGGCAATGATTGTTGCCCAATACAATAATGGTTTGAAGCGATCTGCGTTAATTTGTAAAAGCACGAGCACAACGAGAAGGCTTGAAAATATTCCAGTCCCCACGAGATAACCTAAATTCATACTCATGCTGACGGTGTCCCCACCCGTTTCACCGAGTGTCGTTGCTAGTATCTTGATGAGCCAAAATCCAAGAGTGATAGTGGGAACTTTACTCACTGCGTCTTGCATTTCGGATTTGGTCATCTGGGGCCAGCCTTTTGTTCGTTTTTACTATACGAGACTATATCTATTAACGAATCCTGAGAAGGTGGCACTTTGCTCACCCATTAATGAGCATTTATGGATATTTTGCACATTTATAAATAGGCAAAACAACTTGGTTTGCTCATATATATTGTCATGTTGAGTGGGGCGTATATGACAGGATGAGCCCCGACCAAACCACTTTGGCTCGTAAAAACCTTGATCGACGGCTTGCGCCGCTGCGCACCTATGAGGAAATCTCGACGGTAAGGCCGGAGACAGCGGCGAAGGCGGCATGCCCCCCACGGTGACGGACTGGCAGTGGTTAGCCGATTGGGCGCGGAGCGCCGCGCTCTGGCACTTGCCCACCCGCGAAGAGCAAGACCGCCACGACCGCAAAAAGCGCCTTGCCAAACAGGCCGAAGCCGCCCGCGCTCGCCTGCGTTCTCGCAGTAAGGGAAGTTGGCATTTCAAACTGAAGCCCGGCTCCGGCCCGCAATCGCCAAAGCGCTAAGCGCCAACCACGGCATGCTGACGGATCGCCCCCTCTGTCAGGATGCCTTGCCGCGAGCCGCAGCATCGCGCCAGCTCGCGCTCTTTCCAGCGCGGGAATCACTTTTGTGTGATTATGTGCTGTGTGTTTGATCACCTATAAGTGATCGGAATCTCGATTTCAGCTCTCGCTTATGTGCACGCAGCTTGGCTTTGCGGAGGTTGAGTGCCTTATTCTCCGCATTTTTAGCGGAGAATAAGCTTGCCTTTTGCGGAGAATCGGGGCTATAATCTCCGCAAGAAATGCGGAATTTATGACCTATCTCCATGAGCGCGATGATTGGCCTTCATTCAGGTGGCAGGATCAAACCCTGGCCGCGAGCCTTGCCCATGTCCGGCATCGGCAAGGGCGTTTAATCGGTCGCATGGAGGCATTGGGTTTCAAGCTACGCTGGGAAGCCGTTCTCCACACTCTGACTGAGGACGTTCTCAAAACCAGCGAAATCGAGGGCGAGCGACTTGACGCAGATCAGGTTCGTTCATCCATCGCGCGACGCCTCGGCATGGATGTCGCCGGATTAGTACCAGCCGAGCGCAATGTTGAGGGCGTGGTCGAGATGATGCTCGATGCGACACAAAACTACCATCAGCCGCTCACCGAAGATCGCTTGTTCGCATGGCACGCCGCGTTGTTCCCGACCGGACGCAGTGGCATGACCAAGATCATCGTCGGCAATTGGCGCGACGATACATCGGGGCCGATGCAAGTTGTCTCAGGGCCAATCGGTCGAGAGAAAGTTCACTATGAAGCGCCGTCCGCGCCGCGCCTCAGCCACGAGATGCAAAAGTTTCTGTCATGGCTTGAAAGCGACAAAGACACTGATCCTGTCATCGCCGCAGGCATCGCCCATCTGTGGTTTGTCACGATTCACCCTTTTGAAGACGGAAATGGGCGCATCGCGCGCGCGATCGCCGATCTCGTTCTTGCGCGCTCAGAACAGAGCGCGCAGCGATTTTACAGCATGTCATCGCAGATCAGGACAGAACGGAATCGCTATTACGACATGCTGGAAGTCACACAGCGGGGCGACCTCGACATTACCGCATGGCTGCAATGGTTTCTCGATTGCTTGAATCGTGCCTTCGACAAGGCCGACAGCACATTGAGTTTTGTTATGGCGAAAGCGCATTTTTGGGATGCAATCAAAGATCGCCCGCTCAATAATCGACAGCGGCTTGTGCTCAATCGCTTGCTTGATGGATTTGAAGGCAAGCTCACTTCATCGAAATGGGCGAAGCTGGCAAAGTGCTCCCAAGACACAGCATCGCGTGACATTGATGACCTGGTGCGCAAGGGCGTGCTTGTTCGCGGTGCAGCCGGTGGCCGCAGCACCAGTTATGAGCTTGTGATGCCGAATGCGGATGCTGCCACTTAGAGTCGGCTTTTGCCGTCGTCGATCCCAACGAAACCCGCAAGGCCTACCCGTGCAAGCATTTCATTATGTGACGCAAACCGATGCCCACTGCGTAGATTTGCTCGCTTCGGTTGAGGGCGACGCTTATTGAAATTGTTTTTTGTCTTTATATTTCAGACGGTTATGCGTGGAAGGGCTTTTGGAGCGGGCGAAGGGAATTGAACCCTCGACATTCAGCATGGGAAGCTGACGTTCTACCTCTGAACTACACCCGCAATCACCCAAAACCAACATCTAAGCATTAGCATATTTTCTGGCTGTGGCAAAAGGGCGTAAATGCGCCTATATAAAGATTCTCTTTAACTGACTTAAAAGACGATAGATAGCGTGACCAGCTCAAAAATTACTCACCCCAAAGAAACCCACCCCGCCATCAGCCAAGGCGCCAGCGAGAGCGGGCTTTATTCGCAAACCACGCATGGCATTTGCGTGTCGGTGCAGCCGATTTATCTTGAGGGGCAAAGTAACCCCACTGAGCACCATTATGTTTGGGCCTATCATGTGCGCATCGAAAATCAAAGTAATGAAACCGTGCAATTACGCGCACGCTATTGGCGCATCACCGATGCCTTTGGCCATGTGCAAGAGGTGCGCGGCGCGGGCGTGATTGGCCAGCAGCCCGTATTGCAACCCGGCATGGTGTTTGAATATACCAGCGGCACGCCGCTGGCTGCGCCCTCAGGCATTATGAGTGGCCAATATGAAATGCAAGGCGATGCTGGCAGTGTGTTTACCATTGCTATTCCGGCTTTTTCGCTGGATAGCCCTTATGCCTCGCGCCGCTTAAATTAGCATAAATTATATATTAGGATAAATTACCTATGGCTAAAGTTCCGGCGGCTAAAGTGCCCGTAAAGCACAAAAAATCTGAGTTGCCGGCCTTGCTGCGCCCCACCCGCGCCGAGGCCGAATCCGCCGTGCGCACGCTGTTGGCCTATACTGGCGATAACCCCAAGCGCGAAGGGCTGCAAGAAACACCCGCCCGCGTGGTGCGCGCTTTCGATGAGTATTTTGCTGGCTACGCCATTAATCCGGCCGAGTATTTAGAGCGCACTTTTACCGAAGTGGGCGGCTATGAAGAAATGGTGCTGCTGCGCGATGTGCCGTTTGAATCTTTTTGCGAGCATCATTTAGCGGCCATTATGGGCAAGGTGCATGTGGCTTATGTGCCCAATGGTCGGGTGGTGGGCATCAGCAAATTGGCGCGGGTGGTGGATGGTTTTGCCAAGCGCCTGCAAATTCAAGAGAAATTCACCGCCGAAATTGCCCATTGTATTGATGAGGTGCTACAGCCGCAAGGTGTCGGCGTTGTGGTTGAGGCCGTGCATCAGTGCATTTCTTGCCGCGGCGTGCATAAAACCGGTGTGAGCATGGTCACGTCCATGCTGCTGGGCACTTTTCGCACCGATGCTGCAACACGCAGCGAGTTTCTCAGCTTTATTGGCAAAAGCTAGCCCCATTTCTGGGTGGCTTTTTTACCTATTTAGCTTTCTAGCGATTCAAAGCTCTTAGCGGTTCAAAACTGGCGCTAAATGCTGACGAATGCCCGCTTCGGCTTCGCGGTTGAACTCGGTCATAATCTGGCCAATCAACACACGGTCATAGGCGCTGCGCTGGTCTTGCGTGAGCCCCTCAGGGATAGTGAGCAAGCGGCTGACCCGCACTGTGGTAAAGCCACTAAAGCCGGTATCGCGATTATTGGCGCTGATTTCAACCTCAACATTGGCCACCAGCTCTTCGGCTTGTTGGCGGGTAAAGGCCGAGCGCAGGCCGGTATCGCGCGGCAAAATGCGGCTGATAATGCTGGCGTCTTTAATGGTAAAAGCCACAAAACCTGCTGTGCCACGCGCCACTAAGCGCGCCTTGGCCCAATCATTGAGGGCTTCGGTAGGGCTGGGCGACATCAGGTGATCAACCGAGGGCGCGGTCATGCGTGGCTGATACTCTTGGCGCATTTCTATATTGGCCACAGTTAGTTGCAAGGGCGCGCCATATTGCGCTAAGGGCGGCGCTGTGGGCGCTTGTGGGCCGGTGCTGCAAGCCACTAAAAAGAGCAAGGTTGCTGCGCTGAGTATATTTTTTAGCATCTGGGGGGTCTCCTGTTTGTGCTTGGTGCTTATTGCGTGGTGCTGGCGGCAGCGCTTTCGTTTTCGGCCTCGGCATAAATATCATTGAGCGCGTCATGATTAAAACTATAGGTGCGGCTGCAAAATTCGCAGGTCATGCGCAGCTCGCCTTCTTCCAGCATGTCATTTATTTCTTGGCGGGGCAGGGTGCGCACAATATTAGCCACACGCTCGCGGCTGCAGCGGCATTCCGCCCAAAGCGCGAGAGGCGGAAAAACCCGCACACCCTCTTCATGAAAGAGGCGATAAAGCAAATCATTGGCCGAGAGCTCGGCAGAAACCAGCTCATCGGCCGCTACGCTTTGCAGCAAAATATTGGCGCGTGACCAATCTTCGCTGGGCTCGGCGCGTATTTCTGGCGCGGTTTGGTGCCCGCCTTCTTGCGGCACATGTTGCAGCATGATAGCGCCACAGCGCCAGCCCTCGGCGCTTTTGCTGGCGGCACAAGCAAAGCTGGTATTGATTTGCTCGGATTGCACAAAATAATGCTGCACCGATTGTGCCAAACTAAGCCCTTCAAGCGGCACAATGCCTTGATAGCGGTCGGTGTGCTCGCCTTGATCAAGCGTAAAAGCCAAATAACCCTGCCCCAAAAGCGCCTTGTGGCTGGGGGCCTTGCCCAGCATGGCTAAACGCTCGGCATCAAATTGTGCAAAAGCCCGAATGCCACCTTTGCTGGTGATATCGCACACCAGCATGGTGAGGGGGCCATTGCCTTTGGTTTGCAAAGTAAAAATGCCCTCAAATTTAAGCATGGTGGCAAGGCAGGCGGTAAGCGCTGCGGCCTCGGCCAATAATTGCGCAATAGTTTGCGGGTAATTATGCCGCTCGATAATTTCGTTGATAACCGAGCCTAAGCGCACCGAGCGCCCACGCAGATGCGAGCTTTCAAGCTGGAAAGTTTGCACCAAATTATCGGGCGGGGCGGCAAGCTTAATGCTCATAATTTAACTTTCTTGATTTGCCTAAGCCGCAAGCTTGGTTGCGAGCACGCCCGCAACTTTGTTGACGATGCTGAGCGCCTGCGCCATTTCAGCCTCGCTGATAATCAGTGGCGGCAAAAGGCGCACCACATTTTCGCCACCCGCCACCGTCAGCAGCCCCTCATGGCGCAAATCGGCAATGAGCTGGCCGCTATCTAAGCTATTTTGCAGGCGCAAACCTTGCATCAGACCAAGGCCGCGACGCTCGGCGAAAAGCTGCGGATAGTTTTTGACCAAATCATCAAAGCCTTGCTGCAATTGTTGGCCGCGCGCGCGCACATGCGTAAAAAATTGTGGCTGGCTCATTTCTTCAAGCACGGCTTCAATTACGGCCAAAGCCAGCGGATTGCCGCCATAAGTGCTGCCATGCATGCCCATGCCCATGCCTTGCGCGGCGTTGGCCGTGGCCAAACACGCCCCCACCGGAAAGCCACTGCCTAAGCCTTTGGCGCTGCACAGCACATCGGGCATAATTTCGGCATGCTCATAGGCAAACAGCTTGCCAGTGCGGCCCATGCCGGTTTGCACCTCATCAAAAAATAACAGCAAATTATGCTGGTCACAGAGTTGCCGCATAAAGCGCAATTGCTCGTGGCTGAAAGGGCGAATGCCGCCCTCGCCTTGAATGGGCTCGCAATGAATGGCGGCTGTTTCAGGCGTAATGGCTGCTTGCAGCGCGGCCATATCGGCGAAAGGCACTTGGTCGAAGCCGTCGGTTTGTGGGCCAAAGCCTTTGACCATTTTTTCGCTTTTAGCGGCGGCAATGGCCGCCAATGTGCGACCATGAAAGGCGCCCTCAAAAGTAATGATACGAAAGCGCTCGGGGCGGCCCATGCTATATTGGTAGTTGCGGCAAATTTTTACGCCCAGCTCCCAGGCTTCAACGCCGCTATTTTGAAAAAACACCCGCTCGGCAAAAGTGATGTCGCATAATTTTTTGGCAACGCGCTCTTGCTGGGGTGAGCGATAAAGATTAGACACATGCCATAATTTTTCGGCCTGATTTTTGAGCGCGGCCACCAGCTTTGGGTGACAATGCCCCAAAGCATTAACGGCAAAGCCCGAGGCAAAATCTAAATATTTGCGACCATCTTCAGCCCAAAGCCAACAGCCTTCGCCGCGCACAAAAGGCACATCGGCGCGGTCGTAAAATGGCATAAGATGCGGCTCTAGCGGGTGTGGGGGATAGGTCGCGGGCATGGCTTTCTCCTTAATTACTATAATATAACAGGGAAAAAGCTGGCCGATAACCCCCTACGTTTGGCTGTGACGCAATTTATGGCCGCCAGTTTAGGGGCGCCAGTTTAGGGACGAAGCCGGTAGCCCGTGGCAATCATACGCCAGCACAGTGCAAATAATATTATGCATATCACGGCCATGACGATAAGGCCGGTGGTAAGCGTGCCGTCCGATACGCCAATAAAGCCATAGCGAAAGCCATCAACCATGTAAAAAAACGGGTTAAGATGGCAAATAAATTGCCATTGGGGCGGCAGCTGCTCGGCCACAAAAAAAGTGCCCGATAAAAAAGTGGCGGGCATAACAATAAAACTGGTGACAGCGGCCAGATGGTCAAATTTATCGCTGATAATGCCCGCCACCAGCCCCAAAAGCGCCATCAGCAAACTACCGAGCATGGCATGATAGAGCACATAAAAAATATCATGGAGGCCAAAGGGCACAAATAAAGCAACAATCGGCACGCTGGCGATGCCCAAGGCCAAGCCGCGCACCATGCCACCCAGCGCATAGGCGGCCGTAAGCTCAAGCGAAGAGAGCGGCGGCATCAGCACATCAACGATGTTGCCTTGAATTTTAGAAATAATCAGGCTGGAGCTGGTATTGGCAAAAGCATTTTGCGCCATGCTCATCATGATAAGGCCCGGCGCTAAAAAAGACATATAGGCTACGCCAACAATCTGTTTGCCTTCACCACCCAAGGCCAAAGCAAACACCATGAGAAACAGCAAAGTTGTGGCAATGGGTGCCCAAATTGTTTGAATATGCACTGTGGCGAAGCGCAAAATCTCTTTTTGCAGCAAGGTAAAAAAACCTATGCCATTAAAATTGCCATAAAGGCGCGGCGCTGGTGCGGCTGCGGGGTGTGCGGCAGCAGGAGAGGCGGGCGGCATGGCTGTGCTTGATGCGTGACTGGTTTGGGTCATGCCTTACTTTAACGCAGTGCACAGCGATTTGCAAAGCAGGTTGTCTTGGTACGCTACAAGCTAATTTTGTGCCGGTTTTACTCTTGCTGTAGCAGGTTCTGCCACACTTGCTGGCCCGATGTGCCAAGCAAATCGGCTAAAGCCATCACCACGCGCTTATCAAAGACGCGCCCAACAGCGCGCTCAAGATTGGCCAAAGCCTCGGCTGGCGGCAAGCCAGCGCGGTGCGCTCTGGGGCTGGCCATGGCCACAAAAGCATTGGCCACCGCCACCACGCGCGCGGTGAGCAAAATATCTTCGCCGCGCCGCCCATCCGGAATGCCGCTGCCATCCACATGCTCAAGCACTTGTTTTAGGGTTGGCACAATGGGCTGCTCAAAAGTAATGAGCGATAAAATATCGGCCGATGATAAAATCGAGCGCCGCACTTGCGTTAATTCTTCTTCGGTGAGGGTGTCGGCCTTGGTCAGAATGGCACGCGGCACCAGCAACTTGCCGAAATTCATAAGATGGCCCGATAGCTCGCAGGTTTCGGCCTCGTTGGCGGGCATTTGTAATTTCTCGGCGAGTAAGCGCGCGAGCCGCCCCACCCGCTCTGAGTGCCCCGCGGCATGCGGGTCACGCCGGTCAACCACGGCCAGCAAAGTATCAATCACTTGGCGCAATTGCGTTTCGCGGCGCTCGCGCTCGCTAATCAGTGCGGTGATATCATCTTCGGCAATCAGCACGCCATCGGGTAGTTTGGGCAAGGGCGGCAGGGGGATATGATGCACCTGCACCACCCGTGGCAATACGCGGTTGCCGATATTATCGCGGATAATCACCAGGCTCTGGCTGCGCCGTGCTTCACGCGTGCCGGGGCGCCAGCGCTCGGCGGTACGTTGGCCAAAGACCTCAGTGACACTGCGGCCAATAATGCCATCATCCTCTTTGCCAGCCAGCCTTAATGCGGGCGCATTGATAAAACGAATAATCTCGCCGCTATCAACAATGATAACCGCCCGCGCTTGATTGTCGGCCACTGTGCGCAAGAGCTTGCCATGATAATCAGCGTCATGTGCCAATTCACGATTAACCGAAACCAGCTGCTCGGTGACTTTGGCGCGGGTCATGGCACCGCCTAAAAATGTTATCGACACACCCGCCAGCAGCAAGGCTAAAACCGCCAGCGCCAGCCATTCCCAATCGGGGGTGATGTCGGCCAAGGTGCGTGCCTCTGGCATGGCGGCCATAGTCAGCCAGGGCGTGCCCTCAATTTTGCGGCTATGTAACAGCCAGCCTTCGTTGCCACTGCTGACAATAATAGGCTGGGCGGTTGCTTGTAAGGCATTTTGTCCTATTTGTGCAAGCAGCTGCTCGGCCTGTGCGGTGTTGCCGGTCAGCACCAGCGCGCCACCATTATTGCTGGCTTTGACCAAACCCAGCAGTGCGTTATCTTGCGACTGGGCGGTAAAAAGCTGCTTTAAGCTGGGTGGCAAAGGTTTTACGCCAAGCAATACGCCTACCGGTTTTTTATTTTCAAATAAGGGCACAATGGCCACAAAAACATTTTGCTGATTGCCGTCAGGCACAATATCGGCTTGTGGCTTGCCGGTTTGCAGCACGCGCGCCGCCACTGCATTGAGGCTTTCAGGCAAAACCCAACCCTCGGGCACAGTGAATAAATAATTGCGCTGTGGAAAAGCCACAGCCACGCCACCCAATATTTCGGTTTGGCCAGCGGTGCTCAGCCAGTTTTGCGCGGCCTTACGAAAATCGGCCGCTTCTGGTGTATCTGAAAGCCAAGCCTGCTGCGTTGCGGCTGCGGGCACAAATGGCAATTGGCTGAGCGTATCAAGCTGGCGCATTTCGCTTTGCAGCCATTGCTGGGTGAGGGTGCTTTGGCTGTTATTATCCGATTCAAGCTGGTTATAGGCATGGCGCAATTGCTGCTGCTTCATGTCGGTGAGAAAGCGCATAGTGCCAAAGACGGCGCCGCCCAGCAGCAGCAAAGTGAGCAGCAGCAGCAAAAGCGCGCGCCAGCGCGGCAAGGCTGGTGCTGGCTGAGACGTCTTTTTTTGTTTGGGCATGAGCGGCTCGCTGTTTAGAGAAATTCTTTTATCTCTTTTTTACCGAAAATCCGTTAAGCTTAGCTTACTGTTTTGATTCTCTTAGGTTCTTACATGCCAGCCGGTCTCGGGCGTATCAATGCCCAAGAAATACTTTTGCTTGAACAGCTCGACCGCTTAGAGCGTATTCGTTTCGGTCGGGTGGTGCTGCATTTGCATTTGTCGCAATTGCAAGCGCAGCATCGGCGCGCCCAATATATGCGTATCGCCACCAACACGTTCCGCGACCAAGTTAAAGCGCTTGATGGGCAGCTCTTTACGCTATCGAATGATGATATTGTGTTTATTGCCTCTGGCGTGCGGCTGACAGTTTTGCAAGATATCGTCAATCGCATGCGCTTGCTGTTCACCGAGGACCCGCTCACCCATTATGCCGACAATGACCAGCAGCATCCGCAATTTTGTTCATGGTACCAGCTCGATATCGATTTTGCCGCTTTTCAAAAAACGGTGCGCGAGCTTTACGACCAGTCAGAGCAACAGCGCCTGAGCGCCGAACAAGACGAAACGGCGCTGTTTCGGGTTAAGGGCGCGCAGCAAATGACACCCGCCATTTTGGCCAAGCTGGAAGAGGCGCTCACCAATGCCGATTTGCAAACGGTGGTGCGCACGCAAACCGCCTGCACCGTTTTGCCCGACCATGCGCCACAGCCTTTATTCGATGAATATTATGTATCGATTGGTGAGTTGCAAAAAAACATGACTCCCGGCATTGATCTTTTGGGCAATCGCTGGCTGTTTCATCATCTCACTCATTTGCTTGATCGGCGCATGATTGCCCATTTGCTCAAAGGCGGGCTGCGTCCTGATCGGCCCTTTAGCCTCAACCTCAATGTGGCAACTTTGCTGGGCACGGATTTTCAGCGCTTTGATGAGATGGTGGCCACGCAATTGCGCGGGCGCTTAGTGGCCGAGCTGCAAGCGGCAGATATTTTTGCTGATATGGGCAGTTTTTTGTTTGTGCGCGATTATCTGCGCGAGCGTGGCTATCGTTTGCTGCTCGATGGGTTAACGCACACAACGCTCAATTATTTTAATCGGGCGCAATTGGGTTTTGATTTAATCAAGCTGCAATGGACCCCTGAAAGCATGCTGGAGCTTAAAACCGATGCGTTGCTGCGTCTGCGCGAGAAAATTGCCGAAATTGGTCAGGCGCGGGTGGTGATGTCGCGGGTTGAAGATATGGCCGCGCTTGAAACGGGGCGTGGTCTTGGCATTGTCATGTATCAAGGCCGACATATCGATAAAATGCTGGCCGAGCAGCGCCACAATAATCGCCCGCGTTTTTAAGCAATGAGTTTTTAAGCAATGGGCATTTAATTTATGGACAGCATCGAGAATATCATTATTGGCGGCGGCGTGGTGGGGCTGGCGCTGGCGCGTCATTTGGCGCTCTTGGGGCGCGAGGTAGCGCTGCTTGAGGCCGAGGCGCAATGCGGTCAAGGCACCAGCAGCCGCAATAGTGGCGTTATTCATGCGGGGCTTTATTATCGGCCAGGGTCATTGAAGGCCAGCATTGCGGTACGTGGCCGCGATTTGCTCTACGAATTTGCGCGCACCCATAATGTGCCGCATGCGCGCTGTGGTAAGTTGGTGGTGGCACATCACAATGATGATGTGCCACGGCTGCAAGCGCTAATCGAGCGCGGGCAGCAAAATGGCCTCACTGATTTAACTTGGCTCAGCGCGGCAGAGGCGCAAGCGCATGAGCCACAGCTAAAATGTGTCGGCGCTATTTATTCGCCCAGCAGCGGTATAATAGACCAACATGAATATATGTGGGCGTTAGAGGCTGTGGCTACCGATCATGGCGCGCTGATTGCTACGCATAGTCCGGTGGTTGGCATCAGCAAAAATGCGCACGGTTTTGTGGTTGAAATTGGCGGCGCATCACCCAGTTTTTTGGCGGCAAAAAATATTATCAATGCGGCGGGGCTTGGGGCGCAGCGTGTGGCATCTTTAGTGGCCGAGATGAAGGCCGAGCACATACCGCCCTTGTTGCTCAATAAAGGCCATTATTTTACCTGCTCGGCGCCGGCGCCTTTTACGCATTTGATTTATCCAAGCCCGCCCACAGCAGGCAGCGGCCAAGGGCATGGCATACATTATTTGCGCGATCTTGCCGGGCAAATGCGTTTTGGCCCCGATGCGCATTGGGTTGAAAAAATTGATTATGCCGTGCCCGAAAATCTGGCCGAGAGCTTTTATCAAGCGGTTGAAAAATATTGGCCAGAGGTGCGCTCGCATAATCTGCGCCCTGATTATGCCGGCATTCGGCCACGTTTAAGCCGCACCGGCAGCAGCGAGGGCGATTTTATGCTGCAAAGCTCAGCGCAGCATGGGGTCGTGGGCTTGATTAATTTATTTGGCATTGAAAGCCCCGGCCTTACGGTTTCGCTGGCGCTGGCCGAGAAAGTAGCCGAATTACTCTAGTATTAGCGGCGCTAATCGCTTGCTTTGGCCATCGTAAAAGGCTATTTTCGGCGCGCACTATAGCTTAACTCTCGCGGAGCATTACCATGGCCAGCCCCAATGTCAAATCTGTCAATCCTGACTACAAAGTAAAAGACATCGCCTTGGCCGATTGGGGCCGCCGCGAAATCAGCATCGCCGAAAGCGAGATGCCCGGCCTTATGGCGCTGCGCGCCGAGTTTGCCGGCAAAAAGCCGCTGCGGGGTGCGCGTATTTCTGGTTGCTTGCACATGACCATTCAAACCGCCGTGCTGATTGAAACACTGACCGACCTTGGCGCCGAAGTGCGCTGGAGCAGCTGCAATATTTTTTCAACGCAAGATCATGCGGCCGCAGCCATTGCCAAAGCCGGCATTCCGGTGTTTGCCTGGAAAGGCGAAAGCGAAGAAGAATATTGGTGGTGCGTTGAGCAAACTTTGTTTGGCCCCAATGGCTGGACACCTAATTTGCTGCTGGATGATGGCGGCGATATGACCATTTTGGCGCACGAAAAATTTCCTGAAATTCTTAAGGATGTTAAAGGCGTTTCGGAAGAAACCACCACAGGCGTGCATCGCCTCTATGAGATGGCCAAAGTGGGCAAATTGTTTATTCCCGCCATTAACGTCAATGACAGCGTGACCAAATCGAAGTTTGATAATCTTTATGGCTGCCGTGAAAGTTTGGTTGATGGCCTTAAGCGCGCCACCGGTGTGATGATGGCTGGTAAAACCGCCATTGTTTGCGGCTATGGCGATGTGGGCAAGGGCAGTGCGGCTTCGATGCGCAGTCAAGGCGCGCGCGTGCTGGTGACTGAGATCGACCCCATCAATGCGCTGCAAGCCGCGATGGAAGGCTACCAAGTGGTCACCATGGATGAGGCAGCGCCGCTGGCCGATATTGTGGTAACCGCCACTGGTAACGTCGATGTGGTGACCATTGAGCATATGCGCCAAATGAAAGACCGCGCCATTTTGGCCAATATTGGCCATTTTGATAGCGAAATTCAGATTGAGGCGCTGCGCAATTATAAGTGGGAAAATGTGAAGCCCCAAGTGGATGAAGTGATTTTCCCCGATGGTAAGCGCCTGCTGGTGCTGGCTGAGGGTCGCTTGGTTAATCTTGGCTGCGCGCAAGGTCACCCCAGCTTTGTCATGAGCGCGTCCTTTACCAATCAGGTGCTGGCACAGCTCGAATTATGGCAAAATGCCAGCAAATATGAGAAGCAGGTTTATGTTTTGCCGAAACACCTCGACGAAAAAGTGGCGCGCTTGCATTTGCAAAAACTGGGCGTGAAGCTGACCGTCTTGAGCGATAAACAGGCCGAATATATCGGTGTGGATGCAGAAGGCCCCTATAAGCCCGAGCGCTATCGTTACTAGCAAAAAACCGCCGATGTCGCTAAGCTAAGCCATGCTTGGCCTTCGCCCTTATCGCACTTTTTATGTGTCGCTGCTGCTGGCGCTGCTGGTGAGCGGGCTTGTGGCCAGCTTGGTGTGGTTGCCGCCCAATTATGCGCCCGCACATTTGTTGCCTGGTTTGTGGCCAAAAGCCCTGCCGTGGTGGCTGTTTGTGGCGCTGTTGTTGGTGCTGCTCTTGGCAAGTTTGGGCGTAACCCATGTGCAAAGTATTGCGCGGCAAAAGCGCCTGACGGGGGCGCAAACAGCCCGGGCCATTGCGGCCGAGCGTTTATTAGCCGCCTTGCCGCAAGCCTTTGTGGTTATCACCGCCGATGATGATGTGGCGCATCCAGGTAAGCTTGCGCAGCTTTTGGGCCAAGGGCGCTATGAGCGCATTGCTGATATTGCCCAAAAATTTGCCCCCGCCGAAGCGCGCGCATTGCGTGATGCGATTGATAATTTGCGTTTAAGTGGCACGGGCTTTGTGCGCCAGCTGGTGAGCAGCAGCGGGCGGCAAATGCGCTTTACCGGTGAGCCCTTGTCGGGCGATGAGCATATGTTGCTACTCATTGTCGATGATGTGACGGAGGCCTTTGAGGCCGCCAGCCGCACCCGCAGCCAATTGCAAGAGCTGGAAATTCGGGTGGCCGAAATGCGCACCTGCCTTGATGCTTTGCCTTTGCCGCTGTGGCTGCGTGGCCGCGATTTGCGTTTGGTGTGGTGTAATCGGGCTTATGCGCAAGCCGTTGAGCAAAGCCCGCATCAGGCGGTTGAGCAACAAATAGAGCTGGTGCGGCTCACGGGCAAAGGCAGCGCTATTCGTATGGCCGACAAAGCCCATAATTTTACCGTGGCCCACAGCGAGCAGCAGCATGTGGTTATTGGTGGTCAGCGTCGTTTGCTGCGTGTCACTGAATTGCCGCTTTCGGCCGAGGGCTTGCTGGTGGGCTTTGCCCTTGATCTCACGCAAGAAGAAGAATTAAAGCAAGATTTAGCACGGCATGTGCAAATCCATGAGCAGCTGCTTGACCAGCTCGGCACGGCCATTGCCGTTTATGGTGCCGATCAGAAGCTGGCCTTTTTCAATCAGGCCTATGCGCGTTTATGGGCGCTCGATGAGGGCTTTTTGCGGCAGCGGCCACATTTTTTAGAAGTACTGGAAGATTTGCGCACCCGTCGCCGTGTGCCCGAGCAATCGGATTTTCCATCGTTCAAGCGCCAGCAGCAACAGCTTTTTATGCAATTGCTTGAACCGCGTGAGGATATGCATTATTTGCCCGATGGCATGGCGCTGCGGGTGATTACCATGCCGCATCCGCTGGGTGGCCTCATGTTTATGGCCGAAGATGTCACCGACCGCCTTACGCTACAAACCGAATATAACACACTGATAGCCGTGCAGCAGGAAACGCTCGATAATCTGGCCGAGGGCGTGGTGGTGTTTGGTGGCGATGGCCGCGTGCGTTTGTCAAACCCGGCTTTTGCGCATTTATGGCGGCTTGAGGCTTATGGCGATTTGCGTGAAGTACATATCAACGAATTATTCGAGCGCATGCGGGGTTTGTTTACCGCACCACCCGAGCTGTGGCCACAAGCCAAGGCCGACCTTATTGGGCAAATCCTCGAGCGCATGGAGCAGCAGCAACGGCTAGAGCGCAAGGACGGCACAATTTTGGCTTTTGCCAGCACGCCCCTGCCTGATGGCGCGGTGTTGGTCAGCTTTGTTGACCAAACCGACAGCGCCCGCATTGAGCAAGCCTTACGCGCCAGTAATGCCGCTTTGGCCGAAGCTGATCGGCTTAAAAGTGAGTTTGTGGCCAATGTGTCTTATCAGCTGCGCACGCCGCTTAACACTATTATGGGCTTTGCCGAAATTTTGGCTAATCAGTTTTTTGGCACGCTCAATGAGCGGCAGCTCGATTACAGCAAAACCATTTTAGAGGCCAGCCGCCGCTTGCTTACCCTTATCAATGCTGTGCTTGATTTAGCCACCATTGAGGCAGGGCGCATGGTGTTAGAGCAAAAACCAGTTAAGATTAAAAACCTATGCCAAAATGCCGCAGCCATGGTGGGTGAGTGGGCGCGCAACCAGCAGGTTAATGTGGTGTTGGAAGTGGCCGATGACGTGCCCGACCTCTTGGCCGATGAAAAACGGCTACAGCAAATATTGTTTAACTTGTTATCTAACGCCATTCAATTTACCCCGCCTTTGGGGCAAATTACTTTATCGGCACAGCCCGAGCTGGGCTGGCTGCGTTTATCGGTTAAAGATACCGGCATGGGTATTGTGCCGCAAGATATGCAGCGCGTTTTTGGTAAGTTTGAGCGGGCGCATAAACCCACCAGACAAAGCGGCGCGGGCCTAGGTTTGGCCTTAGTAAAAAGCTTTGTTGAATTGCATGGCGGGCGGGTTGAGCTGTTATCAGAAATGAATGTCGGCACAGAAATATGCTGTTGGTTGCCCTATAACCGTCCGGTTATAGTTGCTACAAAGTAACCGTCCGGTTATTGTCGCTACAAAGTAACCGTCCGGTTATAGCAATTTCAAAGTAACCGTTTATTTTTGGCACGCTTAAGCACTACACTTAATCGCTACCCTTATGCACTACCTTTAAGAGCTACCGGGCACGCCCTTGCTGGTTGAATATTCAAAATGCAGTGCCTCACCTGGATGCACGCGTGCATGGGCCGCGTGAGCTGCGCTGGCTGCTTCAGCAAAGCCGGTTAAAATCAGTTTGAGCTTGCCTGGGTAATGGGCAATGTCGCCAATGGCAAAAATGCCTGCTGTGCTGGTTTGATAATGCGGCAAGTTTACATCAATGCGGTTATGCTCAATGGCAAGGCCCCATTCAGCAATCGGGCCAAGCTCCATTGCAAGGCCAAAAAATGCCAGCAGATGATTGGCGTCAAGCGTGCGGCGCTGGCCGTCCATATCTTCCACAATCACGCCACTGAGCTGGCCATTTTGCCCCGTAAGGGCAGCCAGCTGATAGGGCGTGACCATTTCAATTTTACCAGCTTTGGCCAGCGCTTCCATCTTGGCCACGCTTTCGGGTGCGGCTCTAAATTTAGCGCGCCTGTGCACCACATAAACCTTTTCGGCCACATCGGGCAGCGATAAGGCCCAATCAACCGCGCTATCGCCACCACCGGCAATGACGATGCGGGCACCGGCAAAATCTTGCTTGCGCTTCACATGATAATGCACGGCGCTGCCTTCGTAGTGCTCAAGCCCGTCCAGCGGTGGTTTGTTGGGGCCAAAAGCGCCACAGCCTGCGGCAATGATCACGGCCTTTGCTGTCACACTGTTGCCAGCGCTGGTGTGCAAAGTAAAAACGCCGTTGTCTTCGGTTAGTTTTACCACTTGCTGATCAAGTAAATATTCCGGCGCAAAGGGTGCGGCCTGTTCGGTGAGTTTATCGACCAGCTCTTGCCCGCCAATGCTGGGATAGGCCGGAATATCATAAATCGGTTTCTCTGGATAAAGCGCACTGCACTGGCCACCCAGCATCGGCAAGGCATCAATGACGGCGCAGCGCATGCGCAACATGCCGCACTCAAAAATAGCAAATAGCCCAACGGGCCCCGCGCCGATAATGGCAATATCTGTGCTGATAGACTTGGTCATAGGCTTTATCCTTGCTAGAATGCGTTTATGGCCGATACCGCTTTACAAATCAATCTTGCCGATGAGGCCGCCACTGTGGCGCTGGCGCAGCATTTGGCGCAGCATTTGCGCTGGCCTTTTTGCCTGTTGCTGGCGGGCGATTTGGGCATGGGCAAAACCGCTTTGGCGCGGGCCTTTATTAGGGCAAAAACCGGTGCTATTGAAGTGACCAGCCCAACCTTTACGCTTGTGCAAACATATAGCGCGAGTGCTGCAAACCAAAGTCACGAAATTTGGCATTTTGACCTCTACCGCCTTAAGCACACCACCGAGCTGGAAGAAATAGGCTGGTTTGAGGCCTTGGCTTATGGTGTTGTGGTTGAGTGGCCCCATGGCGGCTCGGGGCTGGTGTCTTTGCCTTTACCGCAGCGCTGGCTGCGTTTAGACTTGGCTATGGGCGCTGCTCCCAATGCCCGCATTGTCACTCTAACCGGTCCGCTATTGCATGAGCTCAATTTTCCCGCCTGAATTACCACAAGTTACCGCAGATTTTTTGCAGCAGCATGGCTGGGGACAAACCGAGCCGGTTTTTTTGGCGGGCGATTTTTCGGCACGGCGCTATTACCGTTTGCAAAAAGCCAACGCCACAGCTAGCGCCAATGCCACTGCCGTGCTGATGCATGCGCCGCCACCCGAGGTGCTGGAGCATTTTTTAGCGGTCGGCGATATTTTGCGGCAGATGCAAGCCAGCGTGCCGCAGATTTATGCGCTCGATAAAGCGCATGGTTTATTACTGCAAGAAGATTTTGGCGACATCACCTTAGCCAAGCATTTTGCCCACACGCAAAATTGGCACGATGTCTTGCCGCAAGGTTTGTCGGTGTTGCAAGCCTTACAAGCCACGGCTTTGCCCGCCGCAGCCCAGCATTTGCCGCGCTTTGATGTGGCCCGCTTTACCGAGCAAGTGATGCTTTTTGCCACAGATGCCTTGCCTGATTTAATGGGCCGCAGCCTTTTGCCCACCGAAGAAGCCGCTTTGCGCACAGCCTGGCAGCAGGTTTTGGTGCCCGTATGTGCGGGTGCGCAAGCCATTTTGCTGCGCGATTATCACCTTGAAAATCTCATGCTGCTTTCAGGGCGCGCGGGCTGGCATAATATCGGTATCCTCGATTTTCAGGATGCCGGCATAGGACCCTATGCCTATGATGTGGTGTCGCTGCTTGAAGATGCGCGGCGTGACATACCCACCGACATCGCCCAAAAATTTAAACAAGATTTTGCTGCGCATTTGCCCAAAGCCGAGCGTGAGATATTTTTGGCGGGCTATGATGTGCTAGGGGCACAGCGCCATTGTCGCATCATTGCTATTATTTTGCGCGTGGCGCGTCTCATGAATAAAACCCATAATTTGCGCTTTTTGCCACGGGTGTGGGGGCAGCTTAATCATAAACTGACCATGCCCGCCTTGGCGCCGGTGCGCTTGGTGCTTGATGAATTATTGCCACCTCAGCGCCGCCAGCTGCTTGCTGCCTAATGACTGGTATTAAGCCGCATACTGCTATGGTGTTGGCCGCAGGGCGCGGCGAGCGGATGCGCCCCTTAAGCGACCACACGCCAAAGCCGCTTTTAAGTGTGGCGGGGCAATCAATGTTGCGGCATACGCTTGATGCCTTGCGCGATTTTGGTGTGAAGCGGGCTGTGGTTAATGTGCATTATTTGGCCGAGCAAGTGCGCGCCCATCTGGCCGATTACGAGGGGCTAGACATTGTTTTTTCGCCCGAGCCTGAATTGCTTGAAACAGGCGGCGGCACCAAACTGGCTTTGCCGCTTTTGGGCGCTGAGCCATTTTTTATTGTGAATGCCGATTCTGTGTGGCGCGATGCACCGGGCACATCGTCGCTGGCCAGTTTGTGTCGGGCATGGCGGCCCGAGCAGATGGATGTGTTGCTGATGCTGTCAGACACACGCACCGCCTTTGGCTTTAACCCCGAGCTTGGTGATTATTTTATTGAAGGGTCGTTTAATGCGGCGCGCGCGGCAAGGCTGTTGCGCGCAGGCACCAAAACGCCAAGGCCTTTTGTTTATAATTCGTTGCAACTGGTCTCGCCAAAAATTTATGCAAATGCGCCAGCGGGGCGTTTTTCTAATTTGCTATTGTGGGATGCGCTTGAGCAGCAAGGCCGGCTTTGGGGCTGGCAGCATGAGGGGCAGGTTTATCATGTCGGCACGCCTGAAGCGCTGGCCGAAGTCAACCGGCTGCTTTCCGCATGAGGCTTTATAATATTCCTGCGGGGGTTGATTTTTTGCGCGCTTTAGCAAGGCAATTGCTCGCCGAAACAGCGGGCGAGCCTTTGGCTTTATCGCGCTATACAATTTTGCTGCCCACGCGCCGCGCATGTCGGGCTTTGCAGCAAATATTTTTGCAACTCAGCCCGCAGCGCAGTTTGTTGTTGCCGCGCTTATCGCCTTTGGGTGACGCCGATAGCGATGAGCTGACATTACGCGGTGAGGCCGAATTGCCGCCCGCTATTGCCCCACGCACAAGGCAGTTTTTGCTGATGCGCCTCTTGGCGGCCAAAGATAAGAATATCAGTGCCGCACAGCAATTATCGCTGGCGCATGAACTCGCCAATCTGCTTGATGCGGTTGAAACCGAAGAGCTAGATTTTGCCACGCTGCAAACATTAGTGCCGCAAGAATATGCCCAACACTGGCAAGAAACATTAGAGTTTTTGCAGCTTATCACCGCGCACTGGCCGCAGATTTTAGCCGAGAGCGGCGCGCTTGACCCTTCTGCGCGGCGCAGTCAGTTGTTGCATAATCTGGCGCAGTATTGGCAAAAAAACCCACCCGCAGGGCCAGTGATTGCCGCAGGCTCTACCGGCTCTATACCAGCCACAGCCGCATTATTAAATTGTGTGGCGCGCCTGCCGCAAGGGCGCGTGGTGTTGCCCGCGCTCGATACCACGCTGGCCGATGATATTTGGCAGAGCCTGCCGCTACAGCATCCGCAATATGGTTTGGCTCAGCTTTTAGCGCAGCTTGAAGTGACGCGGGCACAGGTGCAGCCATGGCCCATGAGTGATGGTGCCAACGAAGCACGCAACGCCATGTTGCAGGCGGCCTTATTGCCGGCATCAGCCACGCCGCAATGGCAACATCTGCAAAATATCTCGGCAGAGGCCATTAAAAATTTCACGCCCTTGGCCTTGCCGCATATCGAGGCCGAGGCACAAACCATTGCCCTTATTGTGCGCGAAACACTCGAAACCGCAGGCCGCACCGTGTTGGTGGTCACACACGATCGTGCCTTAGCGCAGCGTGTGGCCGCAGCCTTATTGCGTTATGATGTTGTGGTTGATGATAGTGTGGGGCAGCCGCTGTCGCGCAGTGGTCTTGGGCAATTATTACGTTTATTGGCCATTGCCGCGCAGCCACAGGCCACAGCCTATGATTGGCTGGCGCTGCTTAAGCATAGGCTGGCCGCCTTTGGCTGTGATGCCGATTATTATCGAGCGCAGATAAGTTTATTTGAGCGTCAGTTTTTGCGCGGCGTGCGCACTGTGTTGCATTTTGCGGGGTTGCTGCCCTTGGTGCAAAAAGAGCACCCCGCTTTATTGCCACTGATAAATAAAATCAATGAGGTGTTGTCGCCGCTTACGGCCTTGTTGGCGCTGCCGCAGCTTAATTTGCCCGATTATCTTAAAGCCTTGCTGCATGCCGCAGAACAGCTGGCCTGCACGCCCACACAAAATGGCGCCAGCAATTTATGGCAGGGCGATGCGGGCGAGGTTGCCGCGCAATTACTGGCCGAACTGCTTGAAGACGAGCAAATCGCCCAAAGCCATTGGCCCGCGGCAGAATTACCAGCGTTGCTAGAGGGGCTGTTGGCACAAGTGATGGTGCGCCCAAGGGCGGCACGGCATGCGCGGGTGCAAATTCTCTCGCCGCTTGAGGCACGCTTGCTCACGGCCGATGTTGTGGTGCTCGCCGGGCTAAACGAAAATAGCTGGCCACCACAAGCCGAGCTTGGGCCATTTTTATCGCGGCCGATGTGTCAAAAATTTGGCTTGCCCACGCCCGAGCGCCGGCTGGGTCAGGCCGCGCATGATTTTATGCAACTCGCCTCTTTTTCCAAGGTTTATTTAACGCGGTCGCTGCGTGTGGGTGGCGCCCCAACCTTGCCCGCGCGCTGGTGGCTGCGGCTAGAGGCTGTTTGGCACAAGCTGGGCTGGCTTCCCGCACAAATGCAGCAAGGCCATTTATGGCAGCATTATTTTGCCGCGCTGGATAAGCCAAAACCCTTGCAGCCTTGTTTGCCGCCTGCGCCATGCCCGCCCTTGCGCCAGCGCCCGCTCAAATTTTCGGCCACCGCGCTTGATAAGCTTAAGCGTGACCCCTATGCCTATTATGCGCAATATATTTTGCGCCTTAAGGCGCTGGATGACATTGAGCAAACGCCCGACACAGCCGAGCGCGGTAATTTAGTACATGATGTGTTAGAGCAGTTTATGCAAAGCCTGCATGGGGTGGCGAATTTTCCGCCCGATGCCTTGCCACGCCTTTTGGCGCTGGGGCAGGTGGCTTTTGCACAATATGCTATTTTTCCTAATTGGCGCAGCTTGTGGTGGCCGCGCTTTGAGCGCTTTGCCCAAAATTTTTGCCTGCATCAAGCCGAGCTTTGGCCGGTGCAAAAGCCAATCTTGCTTGAGGGCAAGGCCAGCATACCGCTGGCTTTTGGCGAGCAGCAATTTACCCTTGAAGCCCGCGCCGACCGCATCGATTACGGCCCCGATGGCTATGTGATTATCGATTATAAAAGCGGCACGGCGCCCTCTTTGGCTGATATTGGCACAGGCAGGGCAGCACAGCTGAGCATTGAAGCCGTGCTGCTGCGTGCGGGTGGTTTTGCCGGGCTCAGGCCCGCGCCTATTGCTGCGCTGGAATATTGGGCAGTGTTTAAAAACAAGCCTGAAATTGTGGCGCAAAGCTATCAAGGCCCAACACCCCGCAACAAAACCTTGCCACAGCTAGAAGAATTGCTCGATATCACCGAGCAAAAATTGCGCGCCTTGTTAGCGGCCTATGCGCAGCCGCAGCAGCCTTATTTGGCCCGCCCGCGCCCTGATTATGCATTAAGCTACAATGATTATGAGCATCTCAGCCGTACCAGCGAGTGGGATGGCCGCCATGGCTGAGCCCACCACCACAGCGCCAGCGGCGCTGGTAGTAGCCAGTGCCGCACAACAGCGCGCCTCAAACCCGCTGGCGCAAGTGTGGGTGTCGGCGTCTGCTGGCAGCGGCAAAACCAAAGTGCTGACTGATAGGATTTTACGCCTATTGCAGGCTGGTGCCGCGCCCGAGCGTATTTTGTGCCTGACCTTTACCAAGGCGGGTGCGGGCGAAATGGCCAATCGCCTCGCCGAAAAACTGCGCGATTGGGCCACGGCTGAAAATGAAAATTTGCACCAAGAGCTACTAAAATTAACCGGCATCCCGCCCGAGCCCGAAGATTTGCAACGCGCCCGCCAGCTTTTTGCGCAAGTGCTGGATTGTGCCGGTGGCCTGCGCATTCAAACTATTCATGGCTTCTGCCAATCTATTTTGGGGCGCTTTCCGCTTGAGGCTGGCTTGTCGCCAGGTTTTACCGTGCTCGATGAGCGCGCCGCTACGCAAGTGCTCGATGAATGCCGCCAGGCTTTGCTCACGCTTGCGGCCACCGGTCGCGATGCGGGCTTATTGGCTGCGGTTAATGTGCTGGCCAGCGCCACCGATGAGGGCGGGCTCAATAAAATACTCAAAATGATTTTGGCGCAGCGCCGCCAGCTTGAGCCATTATTGCTGCATGGTGGCTTATCTGTTGTGCAAGCGCAGCTCTGGCAAGAGCTGGGCCTGCCGGCCAACAGCAAGGCCGAAGATATCAAGCAAAATGCCAAAGCGGGCATTGATCTAAGCGCGCTTTACTCCGCTTTGCCGCTTTTGGCCAAGGGCGGCAAAAAAGATCAGGCCTTTGCCGCGGCCTTGCAAGAAATATTGCAACAAACTGATTTTGATTTTAGCCGCTATCGGGCCTTATGGTTTACCCAAAAAGGCGAGTTGCGCAAAATGCCGAGCACCAAGGCTTTAGAAACCGAGCCAGCAGTGATTGATTTTATCGCCAGCGAGCAACAACGGCTACAAGCCATAGATGAGCAGTTGGCCCGTTTATTGTGCGGCCAGCGCACCGCAGCCACGCTTAATTTAGCCGCACATTTGCTGGGCGATTATCAGCAGCGCAAACACCGGCAAGGCTGGCTCGATTATGATGACCTCATTTTCACCACCTGCCGTCTTATGACCACGCCAGGACGCAGCGCTTGGGTGCTTTATAAGCTGGATGGCGGGCTTGATCATATTTTAATTGATGAAGCGCAAGATACCAGCCCACAGCAATGGCAAGTGGTGCGCGCCCTTGTCGAAGAGTTTTTTGACAGCGATAGTTTGGCGCGCAACGCCTTGCCGCGTAGCCTGTTTGTGGTGGGCGACGAAAAGCAATCGATTTACTCGTTTCAAGGGGCGGACCCTGCGGCATTTGCCGAGATGCGCGCTTTGTTTGCCCAGCGTGTGCAAGCAGCACAACAAAACTGGGCCGAAGTGCCGCTGACAGTGTCGTTCCGCTCAACCTCTATGGTGCTTAAAGTGGTTGATGCTGTGTTTGCGCAAGAGTTTATGCGCGAAGGCGTGTCATCGAGCGAGGTTGTGCACCAAGCCGCGCGCGAGGGGCAGGCCGGCAGTATCGAATTATGGTCGCCCATCACACCGCTTGCCAAAGAGCAATTCGATGCGTGGGATGTGCCATCCGCGCAAGTTTATACGGCCAAACCCGAGCAGCGCTTGGCCCAACTGATTGCGCAGCGCATAAAATCTTGGCTAGACGAGGGGCAAGTGCTGACTTCGTCGGCTAGAGCCATACAAGCCGGCGATATTATGATTTTGCTGCGTACGCGCAATAAGCTTTATAACGAGCTGGTGCGCGCCCTTAAAGCCGCAAACGTGCCTTTAGCCGGTATCGATCGGATGACGCTGACGCAGCCCTTAGCTGTGCAAGATATTTTGGCCTATTTAAAATTTTTGCTACTGCCAGAAGATGATTTAAACCTGGCGGCCCTCCTTAAAAGCCCGCTGTTAGGCATGGCTGAAGACGCCTTGATGGCGCTGGCCATCGATCGCCGTGGCAGTTTGTGGCAAGCGCTGAAAACAGATGTGCGGCATAAAGCCATGGCTGTGTGGCTAGAAGCCGCACAACAGCGCATTTTACAAAGCGGCTTATATGCCCATTTAGCACAGTTGCTGGCCGCGCCTTGCCCTGGTGCAACAGCTTTGCAGGTCAGCTCGGCGCGGGCGGCTTTGCTGACGCGGCTCGGCGCCGATGCCTCTGACCCGCTCGATGAGCTATTAGAAGCCGCGCAAAATTTTGAGCAGCAGCATGCGGCATCATTGCAAGGTTTTGTGCGCTGGCTAGAGGTGGATGACAGCGAAATAAAACGCGAGCAAGAAAAAGCCGGTGGTTTGGTGCGGTTACTTACGGTGCATGGTGCCAAGGGCTTGCAAGCGCCCATTGTGATTTTGCCCGATGCTTGCGGCAAATTAGAAGGCCGTGTTGAAAGCAGTTTTTTTGAGGGTGACGCGGGCAGTGTGCCGTTGCTTTACCTTGGTGCCGATGCCACACCCGCACTTTTGCAGCAGCGCCGCCGTGCCGCGCAGGCAAAGGCGCTGGCCGAAGAGCGCCGCCTGCTTTATGTGGCGCTGACGCGTGCCGAAGACAGGCTTTATCTTGCTGGTTATCATGGCGATAAAGAGATGCCGCAACAATGCTGGTATCAGTGGGTGGCGCCAATCGTTAAGGGCTTTTGTGAAAAAATCAGTGCCAGCGAGCCAGAGCAACAATTGGGCCTCACCGATATTTGGCGTGCTGAAGATGCGCAGATAAAAGAAGCGTCAAATAAGCCCGCAAAGGACAATAAACCTATATTATCAACGCCAGCAAAGCCCGCCGATTTGCCCTTATGGGCCCAACAGCCAGCGCCTGCCGAGCCAAGCCCTAGTCGGCCCTTAGCACCTTCGCATTTGGGCAGTGCGCCACCGGTGCGCTCGCCACTACAAGCACCCGAGAGTTTGCGCTTTTTGCGCGGGCAACTCTTGCACCGTTTATTACAAACTTTGCCCGATTTGCCAGAGGCGCAGCGTGAAGCTGCGGCACAAAATTATTTAGCCAGTGCAACACATCGGTTAAGCGCCACACAGCAAACCGCTTTGCTGCGCGAGGCCATGCATATTTTGCAGCAGCCACAATTTGCGGCTTTGTTTGGTGGCAATAGTTTGGCCGAAGTGCCTATCAGCGGCTGTATCGGGCATTTGGTGCTGGCAGGGCAAATCGACCGGTTGGTGGTAACGAGCGACGCCGTGCATCTGATTGATTACAAAACCAACCGCCCTGCCGCACAAAGCCTTGATGATGTGCCGCGTGTTTATCTGCGCCAGCTGGCGCTCTATCGGGCGGTTTTGCGGCAAATCTATGCTGATAAACTGGTGCGCTGCACTTTGCTTTATACTGATGGCGGCATTTGGTTGGACATACCCGAAACAAAGCTGGAAGAAGCCTTACAAAACTGGCTGTTAGAGGCGTCTTAGCCCATCTTTTTGCCCAATTTTACACCGGCTTGACCTTTGCCCGCAGCATCGCCACATTATAGAAGTGCATTAAACAGCCGCAAAATTAAAGGAGCCTTCTTATGAGCCACAATACCATTGACGTCACCGATACCAACTTTGACGAAACCATCAAAGCCGCACAACCCGTATTGGTCGATTTTTGGGCCGAATGGTGTGGCCCCTGCCGCATGGTGGGGCCCATTTTGGAAGAGCTCGCCCAAGAAATGCACGGGCAAGTCACCATCGCTAAAATGAATATCGATGAAAACCCGCAAACACCCACCAAGCTGGGCGTGCGCGGCATTCCAACTTTAATGCTGTTTAAAGACGGGCAGCTGGTGGCCACCAAAGTGGGTGCTTTGCCCAAAAGTAATTTGCAGCAATGGATTTTGCAGCAGATTGCTTAGCCGCCTTTTAAGTGTGGCTTAATGTTGTGTTGGCGTGCGCGTCAACACAACATCCTGCTGCACATTAAGGTCTTCCATCAGCAGCTGCTCATCGGTCAGTTCAACCATACCATCGGGCGCAACGCGGATATTGGTTTTAAATAAAGCGTTTTTGAACAACACTGTGCCCTCAAGGCCAAAGCGGCTATCGCGGCCAATGCCTTTATAATTCAGCGGCTGTAATTGCCGCGCCACGGCTTGACGCTCGGTATCGCTGGCGCTGGCTAAAAAGGCGACATCTTGCGTATCTTCGGCAATGACAAAGCGCCCATGCCGACCGCGCACAAAATCAAAAAAGAATTTGGCATAAGCCGCCACGGTGTTTTTGTTGATAATCACTTTGGCGCGCTCATTGAGTGCATAAATTGGCACATTGCTCCAATCCAACAGAATGGCATCGTCGTTTTTAAGCAGGCCATAGCGCGTGGTGTTGGGGGTGGTTTGTTGGTTGGTGATTTCGTAAATTGCATAGCCATCGTAAAATGACACAGCGGCCATGCGCAATTGTGTGGTCTCGGCTGCCAGTGGCTGCGGCTTAATCAGCGGGTTGAAATGCGCTAAAATAGCGGCAGTTTCAGAAGCGGGCACAATTTGCCAGTCAAGGTCACGCATTGCAGGGGCTCCGGTTAAAAATGATGCGCTAATTTAGCGGATTTTTTTATGTGGGCAAAGAACCTTCTTGCAGCAAGGCCTGCCCCATAAGATACAACGACCCCGCAATAATAACGCGAGCATGGGGGGTGGTTTGCGCAATAGCTTGTAGCGCTTGCGTAAGATTGCTGGCGCTTTGCGCGGGCAGCGGGGCGGCCATTTGGCACAAAAATTCAGGCGCAAGGCTTTTGGGCTCATCGGCAATGGGCACGGCATAAAGCGCGGCAAGATAGGGCCGTAGCGGCGCTAAAAACAATTCGGGGTTTTTGCTATTGAGCATGCCCATAATCATAATGGTGGGGCGGTCGGTGCGGTTATTGTGCAAAAATGCTGCCAGCACTTCGGCGCCGCTGTCATTGTGGGCGCCATCAAGCCAGATCTCGGCTTGTGGGGCATGTTGGCTAAGCGCGCCACCATTTAGCTGTTGCAGCCGAGCAGGGTGGCTGACCTCTAGCATGGCTTGGGCAGCGGCTTGTTGCTTGAGGCGCATATCTGGAAAATGCCGAGCGCAAGCCAGCGCGAGTGCGGCATTATCAAGCTGGTGCGCGCCAGCAAGGGCGGGTAGCGGCAGGCGTAGCTGGCCATATTTATCGCTATAGGTAAAAAATCCTTCTTGTGGCTCAATGCGCCAATCTTGGTCTTGTTGCCATAGTGGCGCATTTTGCTGCTGGGCCACTTTGGCAATGACTGCCTTGGCCGCCGCATCGGGCTGGCGGCTGAGCATAACCGGTGCATTTGTTTTGATAATGCCGGCTTTCTCAGTGGCGATTTGTGTCAGGCTATCGCCCAAAATGGCGCAATGATCGTAAGAGAGGCGCGTTATGGCACACACATGGGCTGTGGCAAGATTGGTGGCATCAAGCCTGCCGCCAAGGCCCACTTCCAGCACCAGTGCCTCTGCCGGTGTGCGGCTAAAAGCCAAAAAGGCCGCTGCGGTGATAATTTCAAAAGGGGTTATCGGTGCGCCATTATTGATGGCCTCAACCTCATCTAGTAGTGCCGCCAGCGCCTCATTGCTTATAAGCGTGCCAGCAAGGCGAATGCGCTCGTTAAAGTTCACCAGATGCGGCGAGGTAAACACATGGGTGCGTAAGCCATGCGCTTCAAGCAGGGCGCGGGCAAAAGCAACCGTGCTGCCTTTGCCATTAGTGCCGGCTACATGAATGACAGGCGGCAGTTTTTTATGCGGCTCGCCAAGTTTGCCCAGCAGCGTTTGCATGCGGGCAAGCGTAAGGTCGCCTGCATTTGGCTTGAGTGTGCCAAGATGCTCGTAGCGCTTATTAAGGCTAAGACGATCAGCGGCCGCGTTTGCCATGCGGTGGCGCAGTGAGGCTTGCCGATGCCACAAGGCTGGGCAGGTTTTTGTTATTATTGGCTGGCTTTTGCAGCAAGCTTAACAGGCGCGCCAAAGTGCTGCGCTGTTCGGCGCGTGGCACCACCATATCAAGCATACCATGCGCTAAAAGATATTCGGCCTTTTGGAAACCATCGGGCAGTTGCTCGCGGATGGTGTTTTCAATGACGCGTGCGCCAGCAAAGCCAATGGTGGCACCGGGTTCGGCAATATGAATATCGCCCACCATGGCAAAAGAGGCGGTCACGCCGCCGGTGGTGGGGTCGGTGAGCAATACAATATAAGGCAGGCCGGCTTCGCGCACTTGCTGCACGGCAATGAGGCTGCGCGGCAATTGCATGAGCGACAAAATGCCCTCTTGCATGCGCGCCCCACCACTGGCCGGAATAAGCAACAAAGCGCTTTGCTCGGCAATGGCGGTTTTGGCGGCGGTAATAATGCCTTCGCCCACCGCTTGCCCCATGGAGCCGCCCATAAAATTAAAATCAAAAATACCAACAACCAGCTTATGGCCGCCAACCGTGCCGCTGGCCACCACAAAAGCATCTTGCCGTTTGGCTTTATTTTGCGCATCACGCAGGCGGTCGCTGTAGCGTTTCATATCGCGGAATTTTAGCGGGTCGGTGAGCGTGTCGGGAATGGGGGTGGTTTGGTAGCGGCCATCATCGAACAGTAATTTTAAGCGGGCCGTAACACCTAAGCGCAAATGATGCCCGCAATGACGGCACACTTGATGCGCATCTTCAAGGTCGCGATGAAATAGCATGGCGCTGCAAGAGGGGCATTTGGTCCAAAGATTATCGGGCACATCTTTTTTAGCCACCAGCGCTTGTAATTTTGGGCGCACAAAATTTGTAATCCAGCTCATGAGACGTCCTTTATCGGTTTCTCTATCGGGTCAGGGTGTTTTTACCGCATTGCTCAGGCTTTTGGCCAGCGCCAAGGTGGTGGCCAGGGCTTTTTCTGTGCCTTGGTTAATAGTTTCAGCCCATAAACGCACTAAAGCGCTGCCAACCACCACCGCATCGGCCCGTTGCGCTGTTTGCTGCGCTTGCTCGGGCGTGCTGACGCCAAAGCCAATAGCGATGGGTAAATCGGTGGCGGCTTTAAGGGCGGCGCATTGCTCGGCCAGATTTTGGTTATGGCTTTGCGCTGAGCCGGTAATGCCGGTCATGCTAATCAGATAAACAAAGCCAGTAGCATGTTTTAACAAAAAGGGCAGGCGGCTTTGTGGGGTTGTGGGTGCCACCAGCGGAATAAGCGCAAGATGATGTGCCGCAAGCGCCGCATGCCATGTGGCCGACTCTTCGGCGGGCACATCGACAATAATTAAACCATCAATGCCAGCTATGGCGGCATCTTTAGCAAAATTATCTAAGCCATATTGAAAAACCGGATTGGCATAACCCATCAGCACAATCGGCGTATGGCTATTTTGTGCACGAAAATCTGTGACCAGCTGCAAACATTTATGCAAGGTCATGCCGGCTTTGAGTGCCCTAAGGCCGGCTGCGGCAATGGCGGGGCCATCGGCCATGGGGTCGGAGAAGGGCATGCCCAACTCCAGTACATCGGCGCCATGTGCCACAAGGCCATGCAGCAATTGTAAGGTGGCTGCGGCATCAGGGTCACCGGCCATGGTGAAAGGAATAAAAGCCTTTTGCTGTTTTTGCTTGAGGGCGGCAAAGGTTGGGGCAAGGCGGGTCATGTTAAAGCACCACGCCTAAATGTGCGGCGACATTAAAAATATCCTTATCACCTCTGCCACAAATGTTAACCAGCATATTATGCGTAGCGGGTAGTTTGGGCGCACGCACGCAAACCTCGGCCAGCGCGTGAGCAGGCTCAAGCGCCGGAATAATCCCCTCTAGCGATGCGCATAGTTTAAAGGCGGCCAGCGCGGCTTTATCGGTGGCAGCCACATATTCAACCCGTTTTTGCTGATGCAAAAACGCATGCTC
Source organism: Rickettsiales bacterium (assembly GCA_027485855.1). Taxonomy (GTDB): domain Bacteria; phylum Pseudomonadota; class Alphaproteobacteria; genus JAIXQD01. The sequence goes on from JAIXQD010000030.1 coordinate 62,227, forward strand.
GGGGCCAATGCCTGGGTAATCAAGCCCAGCCGAAATGGAGTGGCCTTCTAAAATTTGCCCATCGGCATCTTGCAATAAATAGGTTTTATTGCCGTGCAAGATACCAACGCGGCCGCCTAAAATTGATGCCGCGTGGTCGTGGCCCGTAAGACCATGGCCGCCCGCCTCAACGCCAATGAGTTGTACGGCATCGTCCAGAAAAGCGGTAAATAAGCCAAGCGCATTGGAGCCGCCGCCAATACAAGCCACACAGCTATCGGGCAATCTGCCCGTAGCATCCTGCATTTGTGCTTTGGCTTCCTTGCCGATAATGCTTTGTAGATCGCGCACCATAGCGGGGTAGGGGTGCGGGCCCGCAGCAGTGCCAATTAAATAATAGGTGTTGTCAATATTTGTCACCCAGTCGCGCAGGGCTTCGTTCATGGCGTCTTTTAAGGTGGCCGCGCCCGACTGCACGGCGCGCACCTCGGCACCGAGCAATTTCATGCGGAAAACATTGGGCTGCTGGCGGGCAATGTCAGTGGCGCCCATATAAATCACACAAGGCAAGCCAAACAGCGCACATACGGTGGCAGTGGCCACGCCATGTTGGCCCGCGCCCGTTTCAGCAATAATGCGTGTGGCACCCATGCGCTGAGCCAATAAAATTTGCCCAAGGCAATTATTGATTTTATGTGCGCCCGTATGATTAAGCTCATCGCGCTTAAACCATATTTGCGCGCCGCCCAAATGCTGGCTGAGCCGCTGGGCTGGCCAAAGCGGGCTGGGGCGGCCCACATAATCACGCGCCAGGCGGTGATATTCGGCCCAAAAAGTGGCATCAGCTTTTGCGGCCTGCCAGGCTTGCTCTAACCGCAGCAGCAGCGGCATTAAAGTTTCGGCCACATAGCGGCCGCCAAATTCGCCAAAATGGCCCTGCTCATCGGGCCATTTATTATAAGGGGTTTTCAATGCTCAGCCCCCCGCACAAAGTTAAAAACTCGGCAATTTTTTGCGTGCATTTATAACCTACCCGATCTTCAACGCCCGATGACACATCCAGCAATTTTGCCGCACTTTGCTGCACGGCCTGTTGCACATTATGCACATTAAGGCCGCCCGCTAAAAACCACGGGCGGGCAATATGTTGTTTATGCAGCAGCGCCCAATCGAAGGTCAGGCCCGTGCCGCCCGGCAGGCTTTTGACATTGCTAGGCGGCTTTGCATCAAACAAAATATAATCGGCCACACGGCGATAGGCGCTGGCGCTGGCAATGTCGGCCGCGCTATCAACCGGCAGCGCTTTGATGATAGGTAAATTATAAGTGCCTTTTATATTTTGGCAGCGGGCGACGTTTTCTTTGCCATGCAGTTGCAGTAAATCGAGCGGCACATTATTGATGCATTGATGCAGCTGCTCATCATCAGCATCAACAAAGAGGCCGACAATTTTTACGCCGGTTGGCACATGGCGGGCTAATTGTGCCGCGGCTTCTATGCTGAGGGCGCGCGGCGATTTATCGTAAAACACCAAACCAACAAAACGCGCGCCATAATCGATAGCGGCTTTTAGGCTGTCGAGGCGGTCGATACCGCAAATTTTAACCGCCAGCTGCATTATCTAGGTCTCATGCGGCAAATTCCTGTTGCAGCAGGGCTGCGGGGTCTTGTGCCTGCGTAAGGCTGCGGCCCATCACTAAATATGTGGCGCCTGCGGCTAAAGTGGCTTTTGGTGTGGCGATGCGCTTTTGGTCTTGTGCGGCTTCATGCGCAAAGCGAATGCCCGGCACCATGAGCACCAGCTCTGTGCCAAGCGCTTGCCGCAAGCTGGCAACATCAGCAGGCGAACAAACCAAACCATCGGCTCCAGCGGCTAAGGCCAGCTTGGCCAAACGCAGCACTTGCGTGTTGGTTTGTGGCAGGCCCTGTGCAGCTAAATCAGCATCATCAAGGCTAGTCAGAATGGTTACCGCTAAAAGCTTACACTGTGCGGGCAAGGCCGCTTTTGCGGCTTTAATCATGGCGGCACCACCACTTGCATGCACCGTGGTAAATTGCACTTTTTCTAAAGGCAAAGCGCGCAAGGCGGCGGCCACCGTATTGGGGATATCATGCAGCTTAAGGTCTAGAAATATGGGTAGATCGGGCGCGAGCGCCAAAGCTGCCGCACCATGGGCGCAAAATAGCTCAAGCCCGATTTTTATGCCGCAAATATTGTTGGCACATTGCGCCACCCATTGCTGTGCTTGCGCAATATCGCTGCTATCGAGTGCCAAAAAAATCGGGTGGCGCATCTGGCCTACCCAGCGCCTAAGCCAGCATCAAGGCCAACATCAAGACTGGCAGCAGAATTTGCGGGCATAGTAGTGACAGGCATTTTTTCCTGCTGGAGTTTTTTGATTTCGTCTTGCGCTTTTGCCAGTGCCGTGCCCAGCTTGCGTGCCGCCAGCCGATGCCGCAGTGAACTGAGCCACAGTAACAACGCCCCAAAAGCAAAGCCGATAAACAAACAGCCAAGGCTTAGCAAAAATACCGGCGTTTGCATTTCAAGGGCGAAGGGCCATAAATTGACGGCCACAGTTTGCCGATTGGCCACCGCAAAGGCAACCAGCACCAAAGTGAGGGGCAGGGTCAGCAACCACGAAAAACGGGCGAGCATGTTTAGTCGTCTTTTTCGTTGGGTGTGAGGCCGTTCAGCCGGTCACGCAATTGTTTGCCCGTTTTAAAAAATGGAATGGCCTTTGCCGAAACCGACACGCTTTCGCCGGTGCGCGGATTGCGGCCCACGCGTGCGTCGCGTTTTTTGGCCGAGAAAGCGCCAAAGCCGCGCAGCTCGACCCTGTGGCCCACAGCCAGCGCCGTGGTAATTTCATCGAACACGGCATTAACAATGCGCTCAATATCCCGTTGCAGCAGATGGGGGTTTTTTTCGGCAAGACGCTGCACCAAATCAGATTTAGTCATAAGACCTCCATAGAACAAGTGCCATCGGGGTTATATTCAGCGCAATCAATAGCTTAGCACAAGCCAAAGTATCGGGTGATTTATGCAGCAAGTCAATGCAGCAATCTATCATGGGCAAGCGGCGAAAATAACTTATTTGTTTGCATATCAAAACAGACAAGTATAAAAAGGAGTGTTTGGAGTTAGAAATGAATAATCTTGTTAAAATATGTATTGAAGGCACCAAGGGCGCGGGCAAAAGCACCACCACCCGTGCGCTGATACAAAGGCTAGAGGCCAAGGGCTGGCTGGTTGAAAGCTTTGCGCCCTATGGCCCTGAAAGTCCGGCGCAGCAATTAGCGCAAAGCCGTGGCTATAAAAATGCCGCGCAAATGTATCTGGCCAGTGCCGCCGAGAATTTAGAATTGCTGCAATGCCTGTTCGCCAGCGAGCAGCAGGCCGCGCATAATTTTGCGCAACAGGTTGCGGCCCATAGGGCTCAGCATGGTGACACGCCCGCCGTGCTGCTGTTCGATCGCGGCTGGCTGACGCACCATATTTATTTGCTGCAAGGTGCGGCCTTTAAGGCGGGCGATGCTGGCCAGCGCGCCGCGCTGCAGCAGCAGTGGCAAAATGTGCTGAGCAATGCGCCACCTACTTTATTTATTCATACCACGCCAGCAGAATCAGCGCGTCGTCGCCAAGGGCAATTGGGGGCTGAGGTCGGGCTGGTTGATATGGCCGCACTAAAGGCCGATTACGAGCGCCGGCACAAGCTTGCGGCGCAATATCCGCAAAAAATATTGGCCATGGTTGAAACCGGCCTTGGGCCATTTCGTGATTTGTCGGTTGAGCTCGCGCCGCTTATTGAAGATGTGCAAGAGACCACGCCGCTGCTCGCGCGCATCCCTCGCCCGGCCTTGCTGGCAAATACAGTATCGGCACAAAACGAATTGAAATGCGGCTAATTCACCAACTTGCCCAATAGCAAGAAAAGGCCATAGGCAGCGCCTGCCGCAAGGGCCAAAATGCCAATAACCAGCATAAACGCCGTGGCAAGATAAAGCAGATAAGCCAAGAAAAAGCGCAGCAGCCTTTGCCCAACATAGCTTAGCGTCAGTGTGGCCACCCCGCCAGCACTATAGCCCAACAAGGCCGAGCCCATATGTTTTAGCCCCCATGTGGCAAAATCGGCATGCGCTGCGGCCCCCAAGGCCATAAAACCTAAAAACAGTAAAACGCCGCAAGCACGAATAAGCCAGTTAGGAATATCTTCGTAATTTACAATACTGCCGCTGTTGCCAGGCGCATCGTCGGCCTCGGGCGGCGCATAATTCTGTGCCATGGTTTGGCCAAGCTGATATTGGCTAAGGGCGTTGGTGTCCTTAAAGCTGCCGACATCACGATGCAGCCCATGAAAACCATCCATCAGGTTTGAGCCCGAGCGGGTATTTTCGTCTTGTCGCATAGGTTAGCCCAAGATTGGTTAGCTTAAAATATTGAGCAGCAGCAACAAGCAGAGCGCCAAGCCGCCGAGGCTTAGGATTAGCAAGGCCAATAAGGGCAGGCCACGTAATAATAGCCTATGTCCTAAAAGGGCCAGCATGGCAATGCCAAGCCCGCCTAAAATATAACCAAACATCGGCGTTTCGGCCTGTAGGCGACCAAAAGCCGCGAGGCTTGGCATAAAAGCATAAAAAACCGCGCCCAAAAAAAGCAGCAAGCCCACAGCCGGCAGGCCATTTTTGAGTATCTCGTTTTTTGCTAAAGCTGGCGCTGTGTTGTTGCGCATATTCGGCTGGTGCGTGTGTTGCGCAGCGCCTGTTTGGTTGTCTCTGCTCATGGCTGGCCCTTATTATTATAGCAAGCTCTAATCTAGCAGGGGCAAGTTTAGGTGTGGCTAATTATGGCACAGCTTTAGCGCTAATTTTAGCTAATTTGCTTTAAAGTATTTAGGTATAAAAACCTAAATGCCTTGGCCACTAAGGCTGCGGCTTGTGGCTGTTAAGGTTGGGCTGTTAAGGTTGGGTTGTTAAGGCTGGACTGCGGCAGGCGGGGCTTTTTGCAGCATGGCGGGGCGCCCATCAAAGAAAAACCGCGTCCACATTTTAAGGTCAACATTGCTTTGCAGCCCATGCACATAAAAGCCGTCATAGGTTTGTGCGGTAAAGGTCATGCCCGTCACAAATTCAAATTGCTGCCGGTTGGTGTTTGGGTCAAGGTTTATCACGCCGCGCCACAGCACCACATCGCGCTTATTATCGGCAAATACGGTGAGCAGGTCGCCATTTTTTAAAATGTTGAGCCCGTCATAGCTCCAAGCGGGGTTGCCCTTGGCATCGGTGCTGATATGTTTTTCGTCCTGCAGCGCCCATAGCACGCCTTCCGTGCCGGTTTCAAAAAACGCATCTAAGATACCATAAATTGGGGCGGCATTATTGTTGGGTGTATTATTGTTGGGTGCTGTTGCTGACATAGCTTGTACCTATTTGCTGGAGGGTGTGTGGAGAGAAAAATATTATGGTGCGGGTTTTTGATTTTGAGGTTTGTTTGCGGCAGTTTTTTGGCGGTCGGGTTTGCGGGTAAGTAGCAACACCGGCGGTTCTTTGGCCAGCTGCTGATAAAGCCAATCGCCATCAATGGTGGTGGGGATGCCATTCATCCACGCGCCATTGCTCAGGCGCTGTGTTTTAAACGGCAGCAGCGGGTGTGCCTTAAGGCCGCGTGTTTTACTAAAGCGCAATTCGCCCGACCACAAAGCCACTTCGCGTTTATTATCGGCAAAAATGGTGAGAATATCGCCGGTGCCGAGTATCTCTAGCCCGTCATAGCTTTTATATTTTTGGTTTTGCACGGCCCAGACCATGCCCTCCATGCCCTGCTCCCAAAAAATAAAGCCGGTGCCTTCGACCACACGATAAGGCCGCCGGCGCGGTGTTTTTGCGGTACTCATGCTAACTAATATCCTGATCTAGGCAGTGGTGCCATTGGCTGTGGTGGCGGTGGTATTTTTTTTCTCGTAGCGCTGTTAACAGCCTTGGGTGCTGGTTCAATTTTTGCTGGCTCGGCTGCGTCTGGCTCGGTTGCAACAGCCTCGGCAATCTGTGCGGCGGGTGCGGCTGAAGCGTCCCGTGTGTCGCCAGTATTTTCCGAGATATTTTCTGGCGGCAATAAATGTGGCCCACGGCGCAGCATATTGGGTGCGGGGCGCAGGCTTAAAATAGGAATTTGCGCCTCTTTGGCTAATCTTTGTTTTTCTTCTTGTTCTTTTTGTTGTTGCGCCGCGTCTTTAGCTTGCTGCAGCAATTCAGCGGTGCGCGAGGTATTTACTAAAATCAACATTTGCTGCATTTCGCCCATAAGGATGCAGCAATTTTCGTAGGTTTTTCTGCGCGGGCCGAGGGTTGAGTTTTCTTCGCGGGCCAACTTAATTATGGCATTATTTGCAGTGCTGGCCCGTTGCAGTGATGCTTGCATCGGCCCGTTGAGCTTAGCAACCAGGCTGTCTTGCGGGTAAAGCGGGCTCAATGTTTCAAGCACATCGCCAAGGCCTTCCAAGCTGGTATGGATGCTGGCGGCGTAACCCAAAAGCAAATTTTTAGAGAGAATGTCATCACGACGGTGTTGCTGGTCTAGATAATCAGACAGTATGCCGATGTTGGTGTGCGCAACATTAAGCTGCTGCTCAAATAAATTGAGCATAATCTCGGTTTCGCTATTTGGTATTGGCTTTTTTGGCTCGCTCATGCGCCAACCCTAGCAACTTTGCGCGGCCGAAACAATAGTTTCGTCACATAAAAACCCCGTCCGGTTGTGGCCGGACGGGGCATCTATTAACCATTTAATCAAACTGGTAATTTAAAGCGGCAGATTACTCATCGCCGTCTTTTTTGCGCTTAATGGCCGCACCCAAAATGTCGCCCAAAGAGGCGCCACTATCGGATGAACCAAACTCAGCCAGCGCTTGCTTATCTTCTTCGATTTCGCGCGACTTGATGCTGAGTGAGACTTTACGGCTATTGCGCTCGATGGCGGTGACTTTGGCATCAACCTTCTCACCAACGGCGAAGCGGTCGGGGCGTTGCTCTGAACGCTCACGAGCCAAATCGGCGCGTTTGATAAAGCCGGTGAGACCATCGGCCAAGGCCACTTCAATGCCGCCATCATTCACGGCAGTGACGGTGCAAGTGACCACATCGCCCTTCTTGATGCCGCTGACGGCGCTTTCAAAGGGGTCGTTGGTGAGTTGCTTCACGCCCAAGCTGATGCGCTCTTTTTCGCCATCAACATCGAGCACTTTAACCGTGATGGTTTGACCTTTGGCATAATCCTTGATGGCTTCTTCGCCGGATTTCTCCCACGACAGATCCGACATATGCACCATGCCGTCAATATCGCCCGGCAGGCCAACAAACAGGCCAAACTCGGTGATGTTGCGCACTTCGCCGGTCAGCTGTGTGCCGCTGGGATGTTTGCTGGCAAAGCTCTCCCATGGGTTATCAAGGCATTGTTTAATGCCAAGGCTGATGCGGCGCTTGCTGCTATCAACCTCAAGCACCAGCACTTCAACCTCTTGGCTGCTGCTGACAATTTTACCCGGATGCATGTTCTTTTTGGTCCATGACATTTCCGAGACGTGCACCAAGCCTTCAATACCGGGCTCCAGCTCAACAAAGGCGCCGTAGTCGGTAATGTTGGTGACGCGGCCCTTCATGCGGGTGCCGGTGGGGTAACGCCCTGCGACATTCTCCCATGGGTCGGATTCAAGCTGCTTCATGCCAAGGCTGATGCGCTGTGTGTCCGAATTGAAGCGCACCACCTGCACGGTCACGCTTTGACCAATGGTGAGTGCCTCAGACGGGTGATTAATGCGGCGCCAGGCAATATCGGTGACGTGCAATAAACCATCCACGCCGCCAAGGTCAATAAACGCACCGTAATCGGTGATGTTTTTAACCACGCCTTGCAGAATCTGACCTTCCTTGAGGTTGGCCACAAGCTCGGTGCGTGCCTCAGCGCGTGACTCTTCCAGCACCGCACGGCGCGACACCACAATATTGCCGCGCTGGCGATCCATTTTCAGAATCATGAAAGGTTGGGGCGTGCCCATAAGCGGCGTGATGTCCTTAACGGGGCGGATATCCACTTGGCTGCCCGGCAAAAACGCCACAGCGCCAGCAAGATCAACCGTAAAGCCACCTTTGACGCGACCAAAAATAATACCGCTCACGCGAATGCCATCGGTGTGCGATTTCTCCAGCACCGACCAGCTTTCCTCGCGCTTGGCTTTTTCGCGGCTGAGCATGGCTTCGCCATTGCGGTCTTCCATGCGCTCAAGGAACACATCGACCATATCGCCGGGTTTAATCTCGGTCTGGCCAGATAAGCCAAACTCTTTAAGCGGAATGCGGCCTTCAGATTTGAGACCCACATCAACCACCACAAAATCATTTTCAATGCCCATCACGCGGCCTTTCAGCACGCTGCCTTCCAGCGACAGGCTTTTGCCAAAAGTTTCGTCGAGCAGGTCGGCGAAGCTTTCGCCCGATTTGGGCAGGTCGTTTTGTGTGTTGGCAATATGGGGGGCAGCTTTGACTGCTTTATTAATACGAGCCATTAAAATCACTCCAGCTTCATTGATGCAAAGGTTAACCACAAAACCGCGCCATCAATGAAGGACGGATGTTCTATGCATAGAAGATAGAAGCACCCCGAAAAATGCACGGCTTTTGGGGCAAAGCATTGGCTTTGCCGCAGGCTTTATAGGCTAAAGCGGTTAACAATGCATCAAAAAAGCGCAGATTTTGCCGTAAAAATAGCGGCCAGGGCGCTGAAGTAAGCCATTAAACTTTGGTGCAAACTTTGGTGCAATAATGGCCGCGGTAGAAATTGCCTTTATGTGGCTAAGTTTGTTGTGTTGCTCTTTAGCTTTGCTGCGGGTTTTTCTGCGCTTGGCGGTTGTGCTGCGGTCTCTTTGGCGATATGCGCCTCTAATATTTCTACAACTTCAGTGTGGCCTTTTTCTGCTGCCCATTTCAAGGCTTCGTCATTCTTGGCATGTATATCGGCGCCATGGTCTAGCAGCAGTTTCACTACATTGGCGTGGCCCTGTAAGGCCGCGCCGCGCAAGGCAAAGTGGTCATTAGCCTGTATATCTGCGCCATGATCGAGCAGCAGTTTCACATTTTCAATATGGCCGTGATATGCGGCCCAGTATAGCGCCTGATTATTCATGGCATGCACACCTGCGCTATGTTTTAGTAGCAGCCTTACAGTTTTAGTTTGGCCATTGCTTGCCGCATGGCGTAAGGCCTCGTCATTATAGGCGTGCAGATTTGCATCGCGCTCTAGCAATAGCTTCACCACATCGGTGTGGCCATAGGTTGCCGCTCGACGCAGCGCCTTATCATTTTTGGCATGCACATCTGCGCCATGGTCTAACAGCAACCTCACAATTTCAGTGTGGCCATTTTCTGCCGCCATGTGCAGGGCATAGTCATCATCGGCATGCACATTGGCGCCATGCTTTAGCAGCAATTTCACCACATCGGTATGGCCATACTCTGCTGCCATGCGTAGGGCGGCGTTTTTGTTAGCAAACACAACTGCGCCATGGTCTAGTAGCAGGCTGACCACATCGGCGTGGCCATACTCTGCCGCCAAGCGCAGCGCCGAGTAACATTGTGCATATATATTTGCGCCAGCTTTTAGGAAGGCCTCTGTGGTTTTTAATAGGCCTGCTCTTGCCGCTTCGATAAGTATCTTGTCTTTTTCATCTGCGGTTAAATTGGTGTGGCTCAGTTTATCCATCAGCACGCTCTCGTTAATCAGCACGCTCTCGTTAATGGCGGAGTGGGGCGCAAGGCTGCGGCTGGCAATGATACTGTTAAGGGCTATGGTAAAACCGGCTTTATCAACAATGAGCCGCAGTAATGGCACAGCCTCATCAAGTTTTTGCAATTGTGTGGCGAGTGTGGGCAGTTTATCGAGCAGGGCTTGCTGTTGCTCTTGTGTTTGCTCGGTGTCTTCGGCATCAAACAGGTCGGTGATTTTGCCACTTTCTAGCACAAAGGCATATTTGCCAATTCCGCTGGCCTCAAGGTAAAGCAAAACTTTGTTGGGGAAATATAGATTAAAGGCATTACCATTTTGTGCGGCTGTGCACCAGCGTGTGCCCGAGCCAAATTCTTGGCTGGCTTCGGTAGTGAGCGGCATCACTAACCGCCATTGCGCGGTTTGGCCAATAACTATGGCTTGGTGGCTATCGATAAAACTCTGCTGGGCTGGGCTGAGCGGCTTAAACTCGGTCGCTACCTCGCCACGCACGGCACGCAAAAGCTTTGCTAATTTAAACGGGCTCTCAATCGCAAATAAATCGGTGCTAATGCCAGCACGTTTTTTAATCACATTGGGTGTGTTGTGATAAAGCGTAAGGTCCTCGGCGTATTTATATAAATCTTCCAACAGCAACGGCTGTGGTGGGTTATCACCAGCCTGTGCCAGCCAGTTTTGCCGATAGCGTGTGAGCAACCAGTTTTGATATTTGCTGGCTTGTTGTGTGGGTAATTCTGGCACTGCTGCGGCGATTTGCTGCATGGCGGCGCGCACGGCTAAAGCTAAATTATCATCGCCAGCGGCATTTGCATTTTGTGCAAAGAGCGCGGCGATTTCCTCATATAGGCGCCCCTGTGAGGGTGCAGCACGCAGCGTCATAACGGCCTTTTCAAAGCCGCCGAGATGAGCCTGTAACAGATTATTCGATAATCGCATGAGGCTAGTTTAAACCCAAATGCCGAAAGTAATTAGTAATTATGGCTTTTATTAACCTTAAGCCAAAAAAGCAAACGTGGCTCGGCATAGGCTAAGGCTGTTTGCAGCACTTCTTCGGCGGTGAGGGCCGTGCTGTCTATGGTGAGGGCATCTTGCGCGGCCACAAGCGGGGCTACGGCGCGCTCGCTATCGCGCTTATCGCGCTCGCGCATATCGTGCAGAATTTTTTCAGGGTCAACCTTATGGCCCAGCAACTCAAGCTCGCGCACACGGCGTGCGGTGCGCACCTCTAAGGCCGCAGTAATAAATAATTTGACCGGCGCTTTGGGGCAAATGACTGTGCCAATATCGCGGCCGTCTAATACTGCGCCAAATACGGCACCGGGCCCGTGTAAAGTATCCGGCTTATTGCGCCCCGCGGCAAAATCGCGCTGAAATTGCAGCAGCGCTGTGCGCACGCCGCTAATAGCCGCCACCTGTGATGCCGCAACGCCGGCCTTATTCGAGCGCAGCTCGGGGTCTTGCAATATATCCATATTGGCCGAAAGTTTTTGAGCTGCGGCTGTGGCCTGCACATCGTCCTGTGGGTCGTGCAGCGAGCGCAGGCATAATAGCCCAACTGCACGGTAAAGCGCGCCCGTATCTAAATGGGCAAAGCCAAAATGCGCCGCAAGCTTACGCGCAATGGTGCCCTTGCCACTGGCGGCGGGGCCGTCAATAGCAATTACTGGTGGGCTAGCCAGTATAGGAGCTGTGGCAATATCCGTAATCACGGATAAATCTGTTAACGGCTTAGCCACAAAATGTCCAGCCTGCTTTGCTGCTTGCGGGCATAACGGGCGTGATTAATTCGGCCCACTAAAGAGCGAGCCCGCACTACCGGCAAGGCGCTTCAGTGCCTGCTGGTTTTGCTTAATGCGTTCATCGGCGCTGAGCGGCACACGCATCACCAAATGCAGATATTGGTCATATTGCCCCCGAAGCGCCGAGCGCAAATAAACCAGCAGCCCATCAAGGCTATCAACTTTTTGCCGTGTGGCCTCGGCAAAGCCCAGCTCCACCCGGTCAAATAAAATAATCTGTGCCGGATTAACCGACAAGCGAATAAGCGCAGCATCATGCTGTGTTAACGCCGCCTCGGCTTGCGTCCGATTAGAGGCAGGCGAAGAATAAGAAAAGCTGCTTAAGGCCCGTTGCAACTTGTCGCGCTCTTGCTGCCATTCTTCACGCGTTTTGCCGTTGGGCAAATCGCCATTAAGCAGCAAAATTTCTGTACGGCGATCGCTGATGCTGCTGCTGGCACGCACATGCAGTAAAAGCTTGTTGTGTGTTTTATAGTGGCTGCCTAAATCAAGGCTCAGGCTAAAACAAATATCGTCATTGCCAATGCGTGCCTCATTGCTAACCTCGGCGGTTATTTTTGTAAGCCCAAGGCTGTCACGAATAATGGTTTGCAACTGCTCTGAAAAGCGCAGCGCTTGCTGACGGGCAAAGTTGCGCTCAATGAGGGCGCGTTGGGCGGTAAGCTGTTGGCCGGCTTCGCGCAATTGCTCTTCTTGCAGAATGCGGTAACGCTCGCGGGCCTTTTTATCTTCTTCTAGTGCCGCTTGCAGTTGATCGAGGTTTTGCTGGCGCTTATTGAGCAAATCATTCATGGGGCGGGCTCGTTTGTTATTGGGTGGGCTTTTATTATCCAAAAGCAAAAACAGCCTGCTGGCAAGAGCCAATTATCGGCTGGCTGTGCAGTGCGGTAAGTTTCTAAGAATCGCGCTTTTTATCCTGCAAGAGCTGCTCAAGCAGCGCCGTGAGCTTAGCGATTTCCTGCTCGCGCAGAAGGTCGATTTTCTGGTGCAGCATTTCAATTTCAAGCTCGGCCTTAAGGTTGATATCATAATCCTGTGCGGCTTTTTGTCGGTCGATTTCGGCCTGACGATTTTGCGCCATCATTAAAATAGGCGCAGCGTAAGCGGCTTGAAAAGACAAGAGCAGATTAAGCAAAATAAATGGGTAGGGGTCCCAGGCCAGCAGCCAGCCCATAATATTGGCCAATATCCAGCACAGCAAAAACGTCGATTGTACAATGATAAAACGCCAAGACCCCATCGTGGCCGCAACCCCATCGGCAACACGCTGACCTATGCTGAGCTTGCCAGTTTGTGTTTTTTGTCGGGCGGGCTTTTTGTGCCGCAGCAAGTTTAATAAATGCTGGTCGGGCGATTGTGGCGTGGTGTTTTGTGGCTCTTGGGTCATGTGGACTCTGCTTGTGTTAAAGTGGCGCCCAAGCTTTGCATTTGGCCGATAAAATCTGGGTAGCTGGTATTGATAAAACTGCTGTCATCAATGGTAATGGGTTTTTGACTGACCAAACCCAAAATAAGAAAGCTCATGGCAATGCGGTGGTCCATATCGGTTTTAATAAGGGCATCCCCTTTGGGCGCGCCCCCTTTAGGTGCTGTGCCCTCGCCATGAATGATTAAATCATCGCCGTCAATTTCAACGCGCACGCCGCAAGCAGTAAGGCCCTGTGCAATGGCTTGCAGCCGGTCGCTTTCTTTAACGCGCAATTCGGCCAGTCCCGTAAGGCGGCTGGTGCCCCGTGCACAAGCGCAGGCCATGGCTAAAATGGGGAACTCATCAATCATCGATGCAGCACGGCTGGCGGGCGTGGTAATGGCGCTGAGTGTGCTGGCACAAATATGCAAATCGGCCACAGGCTCAAAGCCAATCTGCCTTGGGTTAAGTTGTTTAATGTTGGCACCCATTTCAGTTAAACACAGCAAAAGCCCAGTGCGTGTTGGGTTAAGGCACACATCTTGCAAAATTATCTCTGAACCCTCAATCAAGAGCGCGGCCACCATGGGAAAAGCCGCGCTGCTGATATCGGCCGGAATATCAAAGCGCTGTGCTGCTAGGGTTTCTTTTCCTATCGGTTGCAATTGGTGCCGCAAGCCGCCATTGGCAAAATCGGTTGTGGTTAGTTTAATGCCCATAGCCTTAAGCGCGCGCTCGGTATGGTCGCGGGTGGGGGTGGGCTCAATAATTTCGCTCTCGCTGCCGCAAAATAAACCCGCCAGCAGCAGCGCCGATTTTACCTGCGCGGACGCCACCGGCAATTGATAACGAATGGCGCGTAGCGGTTGCCGCCCTTGAATAACCAGCGGCAATCGCCCTTGGCTGCGCGTATGAATAAACGCACCCATTTCGATAAGTGGCTTAATTACTCGCGCCATGGGCCGCCGTTGTAACGAGGCATCGCCTTGCAAAAATGTGCTAAACGGGCAGGCGGCTAACAGCCCCAGCAGCAGCCTTGTGGCGGTGCCGCTATTGCCCATATCAAGCACAGTTTCGGGCTCGCGCCAGCTGGCCAGCCCTTGGCTTTCAACAAAACAATAGGGCGGCACGGTGCTGATTTTAACGCCCAAGCCTTGCAACGCCATGGCCAGACCCAGCACATCGCCTGCGGGCAAAAGCCCTCTTATTTCGCTTTTGCCATGGGCCAATGCGGCCAGCAGTAAAGCCCGATGTGACAGCGATTTATCGGACGGCACCCGCAAACTGCCAGTTAAAGGCGGGCTTTGCTTGGCGCTATAGGGGTTTTGGCTGTTTATAGTCTTTGGGAGCATCATCTATGAGTTTGACATTAGCAAGGCTTCATGGCAAAGAGCAATTTAACAAACTTATCTGCAAAATTGAGGGTCCTATGGCCAAAATTCAAACAAAAACCGTAGCAGCAAAAAAGAAAGCGCCTGCCAAACCGACTATTTCGGCAAAAAAGCCCCTTGATAAAAAACTTGTGGTTAAGAAGCCCCTTAACAAAAAACCCGAGGTTAAAAAGCCCGCTTCAGCAAAAACAGCCGCGAAAGTGAGCATAAAAGCGCCCGCTAAAAAAACCGTGGCAAAGCCGCTGGCCAAGGCGCCCGCAAAAGCCTCGCTCAAAACACCCGTTAAGGCTGCGCAAAAGGTTATTGCCAAAATTGTAACGAAACCCGCAAAGCCGGTGCCTGCGGCCAAAGTTGCTAATATTAAAGCGCCCGCTGTTAAAGCAGTTGAGGCCAAGGCCGGCAAAGCAACATTAGCGACAAAATCGGCAACACAAAAAGGCATGGCAGATAAAGCATCTTTGCCAGTCAGGAGCGGTAGTATGGTGACAGTGCTTAATACCAGCGCCGCCAGCAAGGGCGGCACGGCGGCCCACGGCCCGCTTGGCACCAAGCGCGTTTGCCCGCATTGCAGCACGCGCTATTACGACATGAATAAATTGCCGCCCACCTGCCCCAAATGCGGCGGCAAATTCGACCCCGAACTTCTGCTGAAGTCGCGCCGTGCCCGTGCGCCGATTATCGAGGAAGAGGAAGAGGTTAAAATCGTCCCAGAAGATCTGGTTGATGATGTGCCCGATATCGATGATATCCCCGAGGCCGAGACAGAAGACGCCGATGGCGAAGAAGACGCCGTCATTGAGGACGCCTCAGAGCTGGGCGGCGATGCCGACGATATGGAAGTGCCCCTCGATGAGGATGTGGACGATAAATAAGCGCACGACCAGCCAGTAAGGGGCTGGTGTGGGGCCAATTCAGTAAGGCGCCAATAAGGGTTAATGTTGAGCTGTTTTAGCCGGCCATTTGCTTGGTGGCGGGGGCCAAGGCTTTTTACCCAAGACGCTTTTTGCCCCAGATGTTTTTGCCCAAGGCGGTTTGGCCCAAGGCGGTTTGGCCCCAGATAGTTTGGCCCCAGATAGTTTGGCCCAGATAGTTTGGCGGCTAGGCTTATTTTTCCGCTTGTGTTTATGTGGGCGCTGTTCTAAATAAGGCCACTAACCGTTTGGTGACGGGGTCATAGCTCAGCTGGTAGAGCGCTACAATGGCATTGTAGAGGTCTGGGGTTCGACTCCCCATGGCTCCACCAAAATGGGGCTCCACTAAAATCGGTTGCCACCAAAATCAATATATATCTGCCCTCATTCATTCCAGAATCGGGCATTCCAGAATCGGGCCAAGCGATTGATTGTGCTGATATTCAGTACAATTTATTCGCTTTGACAACAAAAATGTGGTAATAGCTCCAGCGGCTTAGCCAGAACAGGGCCAAAACAGGGCCAAAACAGGCAGATTTCACTTATTTTGGCTCGCCATGCGCCCGAACACCCACAAGTAATAATGCCCGTTATCATTTGCAACATATAGGATAGGCACTCAGTTATGTCGAATTTTAGGATTGAAATTATGGGCCCCATGGGGTGCGGCAAAACAACATTGGCAACAGCCTTTGCCGAGGCAGGCGCAGAGATGTGTTATGAAAAAGTGGAGCAAAACCCCTATCTTGGCAAATTCTACAGTAATCCGCCGAGATTTGCTTTTGAAAAAGACATGTTTTTCCTAATGGATTTTATGCATCAGGCCAAAACATCCAACCAAGACACCACCCCGACCGTATTTGATTACTCCATGTGGGGAAGCGAGGCCTATATTGAAGCCGGCCCGCAAACAGCAGCAACGAAAGATATATGTCGCGCCGCCGCCAAGGCCGCGATCACGGAAATTGGTCATGCTGCTGTGGTGATATATCTTAACTGCTCGGCGGCAACATTGGCAGAGCGTATTGCCGCCCGTGCGCGTTCCATTGAAGATGCTATTCCGGTCGAATACCTGCAAAAGCTGAAAATTGAAATGGATTGCCAGATCGCACAGGCTGAAAAATCGTGCAAAGTTCTGACGATTGACGTCGAAGCAGTTGACCTGCGCGATCCAGCCGTCAGCCGCGCATTTGTACAAAAGGCGCTATCGCTTTCAGGTCATGGGTTGAAAATTTAGCACTAAGGCTCATCATTTAGCCCGTCTTGCGCGCATTATATAGGCGCTCTCTATTCGTGGGCCAAATAATCTTTGTGCAAAGGCCATGCCGTCAAAAAAAATATCGGCGCTTTTCAATCGGCATAATTGTTATTATCATGGGGCATTATTTTTTTGGTTTAACTATCGTTTTAGGAAAAAATTCTATGAAAGCTCATTTTTACATATTAGCCGTTATGGCTTTGTTTGTGGCCCAGCTTATAACCATGCCGGCGCAAGCGGGAGTTATTAATTATCGCGATGGTGAAGGTCAGTGGCAAACGACACGCTGCAAGCGCCCAACCCCGCCCACATTAGCCAGCGGCTCGGCCGAAAAATTAAACGAAAATATGAGCGCCTATAATGGCTTTGTGCAGGCGAGTGATGCCTATATCAAATGCCTTGCCGATGAGCGCAGCGCCGATTTATCGGGCATTACTAACATTATGAATGGCTCGCTCGATGCCGAGGCTGCGGCTCTGCAAGGTCATGCGGCACGTCTGTTAGCCGACATGCCGCAACAGCGCAGTAAATAGAGCCCCCTACTTTATTTGGTGCTTAAATCGGGTTATTTCTTAACCCGCTATTTTTTAACCCATTGGCCAGAACGGCTCATGATATATTGGCCAGCAGGCGTGCGCCCAATGAGCTCTTGTCCCGCCACGGTTTGAATCTGTTCTAGCGGCACGCCTTGTTTTTGCGCCATCTGCTGGTAGGTTGCAAGCCGTCCGGCATTGGTGCTGCCCACAAGCTGGCTCAGTGCGGCATCGTTCGTCACGGCCCCCACCAAGCCATCTGGGCGCTCACCCACCAAGCCTTGTGCTTTGGCGGCAAATAAATCCATCGCCATGGCGCTATTGCTGGTGCTGACTGCAAGGCCCAAGCTGAGTGCAAAAGTTAAAAACAAAGTGAGAAGGAATTTTTTCCAAATAAAAAATTTTGTCATGGGGGCTCCTATTATTTTTTCTGACCAACAGTGGCGGGCGGCAGGCCAAACAAAGCGGGGTTGGCTTTAAAGCTTTGCTCTAGCTCACGCTCGACTTTGACGCGCACTTCTTGCTCAATTTTGATATTGAGGTTTATTTCAATGGGTTTATCGGGCGCTTCCAGCTTTACGGTGGGCGCACAGCCTGCCGCCAGCAAAATCGCTAAAACACATAATGGGGTGAGGGCGGGTGATTTGTTTATCATGCTTTTACTCTCGCAGATAATTATGGCGATTCTGTGGTGTCGCCAGAATTACCATCAGCACTATTAGGGGCAAAGTTTTTGATGAGTGGGGCTATGGGCCCTGTGACCGACAAATTAAAATGAATCGGCTGCTGGCCAAACAGCGCCTCATTATGGCCTTTTAGCGCTAATTGTGCCGATATTTCGCCCAAAGGCGCGCCGCTTAAATTTAGCGCCATGCTGCTTAAAGCAAAATTTTGCAACGCTTGCCGCACTATCTGCATTTGTGTGGCTTCACCCGCCAAGGCCGCGGGGTATTTTTTGGGGTTATATTGAATGGTGCCTTGGCCAGAGCTTAGCATAGCGCCCTTGCCAATGCGCCATTGCGCCTCTTGCCACAAAAGCGGCACTTGCCCTGATAATGTGCCGCTCATGCTTAGCCCATCAATGGCCAGCAGCTGCGCTAATTGACCTAAATCAATTTTATGCAGCTCTAAGTTTATTGGCGCATCAAGCATGGTGCTCGATAGCGCCAGCGGCGCTATCGACCAGCGGCCACCCGCAATACTGCCATTGATATTTTGCAGCATGGCGGGCGCACCAAGCTGCAACAGCGCCTCGGCGGGGTATTTATCAAGCTTGGCGTGCAGCTGATAAGTTTGTGCCGATTTTTGCGTGGCATTAATGCTTAAACTTTTTTCAAGCCATTGTGCGGCCAACAGCCCTTGTTGCTTATGCCATTTTAGGGTGATGTTTTGTAGCGACACCTCATTGCGGGCGATATATTTTGCGCTAAGGTCTATGGCAGGTTCGCTCTTGCTGCGCAGCACCACCTCGCCATTAAGCGCCTCGATATCGAGGCCAGCAAAAAGTGACAGCGCTTGCGGGGTTAGTTTGAGCTCATATTGCGTGGCATCAACCCAATCGGCGCTGATATCAATTTTGCCACTCATAAGTCCGCCGGCGCTGGTGGGTGCGCTGAGTGTGAGCTGCAACAGGCGCGTATTGGCCGTGGGCGCGCTCAGGCTTAGTTTAAAAGTAACCGTGCTTTCGGCCATAAGGCCGTTCATCGCCACCTGCACTTCGCCGCTGAGATTAATTTTGCGTGCAGGCAGGCTGCTGGCCACGGGCAGGGTAAAAGTGGCGCTGCTCTTGTGGCTTTGGTGATTATAGTGTGCCAGCCAAATCTCGGGCTGTAATTGCGCTTGTAGTTGCATATTTTTTAATTCTATCTCACCCTCTGGCCCAAGGCTGAGCTGGCCAATATTTTTAAGCACAAGCGGCGTGCCGTGTAATTGAGCATTGGTATAATGCGCCAGTAACTTTGGTGCAAATTTTGGCACAGCCCACCAGCCAGCGACAGCCAGCAGCAGCAATGCCAGCACAATAAGCAACGCAATTATGGGGGCGGATTTTTTTCTCACTCGGCCACAATGATGCGGTTGCGCCCCGTTTGTTTGGCGCGATAAAGGGCCGTGTCGGCGGCTTTCAGCAGCGCATCCACATCTTTATGGTTGGCGCAATCAGTCAGACCAAAAGACGCGGTAAACGCCAAGGTTTGCCCATTGGGTAAGGTCAGGCGATTTTCCATCAGCGCCAGCCTGATGCGCTCTACGGCTTTGCGCGCTTCAGTAAGCGGGGTTTGCTTGAGCAGCAGCAAGAACTCCTCGCCACCAAGGCGGTAGGCTTCGTCCATGCCGCGCAGCTGTTTGCCAATGCAGGCCGCAGCGGCCGCCAGCACCCGATCGCCCATATCATGGCCGTGTGTATCATTGATAAGCTTGAAGCGGTCAAGATCAAGAATGGCAATGCAAAAAACCTGTTGGTTGCGCTCAAAGCGTTGTAATTCGCGGGCGAGTTCTTCCATAAGGCCGGTGCGGGTGCGCAAGCCGGTGAGCGGGTCAAGGCCCGATGCGGCCACATTAAAAGCGCGCTCATAACGGCGCAGCGCCCTGATAAGTTCGCTAAATTTTTCTAATACGGCGTCAAAGTCCTTGGCGGCGGGCGGTGCGCCCTCGGGTGCTTTAAGCGCCACAATGCGGGCCAGCGTGTGTAATTGGTCGTGCAGCACAGCCATTTTATCAATGGCCGCCTGGTCGGCTTTTTGGTTTTGACTGACTTGCCGAAACCACGCACTAAAACTTTGCGGTGGTTGTGGCAATTGCTCGGCTTTGCGCGGCGTTGTGGCATGCACGGCAATTTTAAGCCAGGCCAGCAGCCAATCCATTTGCTCATCGATAATGCGGGCGAGGGCGGCTTGCTGCTGGCTTTGCAGCAGATGCTCTTTTTGCGTGTTGCTGGTTTTTTGTGTCACGCCTTAGGCCAGCCATTTTTGCTCGGCGGGGCGTAAATCGCCCGCTGCAATGCCGGCCCTGATATCGGCCATCAGCCGGTTCATCACCCGAATATTATGCAGTGACACCAGCATCAGTGCCAAAGGCTCACCAGCTTTAAACAAATGATGCAAATAAGCGCGGCTATAAGTGCGGCAGGTATAGCAATCGCACTCAGGATCGAGCGGTCTTGGGTCATCGCGATATTGCGCATTGCGTAAATTCAGCCGGTTGCGCTGGGCTTTGGGCGCCAGCGCCCAGCCATGCCGCGCCAGCCTTGTCGGCGAGACGCAATCGAAGGTATCTATTCCTAGGCGGACATTAGCAAAAATATCATCAATACCGCCAATGCCTAGCAAATGCACGGGGCGGTTGGGCGCTAGATGCGGGGTGCACATTTCTACTACGCTATACATTTGTTGCTTGCTGCCGCCAAGGCTGCCGCCCACCGCATGGCCAAAAAAGCTTTCACTATTGACGTAATCGCAGCTCTCGCGGCGCAGCTCATCATAGATGCCGCCTTGAATAATGCCATAAAGCGCTTGTTTGCCGACCGTATTATGCTGCTCTGCTTGCGCATGAAATGAGGTGAGCGAGCGTTTTTCCCAGCGGTGACTGCGCTGCATCGAGCGGGCGGTGTAATCGCGGCTATCATGAAAGGCTGTGCATTCATCAAGAGGCATAATCAGGTCGGCCCCTAAGAGGCGCTGAATCGTCATCGAGCTTTCGGGCGTGAGTTTAAGCTCGCTGCCATCGACATAAGAGCGGAAACGCGCCCCTTCTTCGGTGACTTTAATGAGGCTGGCGGTGCGCCCAGGGCGATTGCGGCCTTTGATTTCGTCGGCAACGCCCCCATGACCCATAGAAAAAATCTGAAAGCCGCCGCTATCGGTCAGCATGGGGCCATGCCAGCCGGTAAATTGATGGAGGCCGCCCATTTTAGCAATAAGTTCAGCCGTGGGTTGAATCATCAGGTGATAAGTATTGCCCAGCATAATTTGGCTGCCGGTCTCGTGCAGTTGCTGTGGCGTCACGCCTTTCATCGCAGCTTTGGTGCCGCAAAAAATAAAATTGGGCGTTTGCACCACGCCATGCGGCGTTTGAATTTGCCCAAGACGGGCCATGCCAAGCTTGGGCTCGCCTGCGGCACCACGCGGTGTCGCGCTAAAGCTAAAATTAGGATAGGTGTGGCTCATGGCTGAATTTATAAAGTAAAGGCCAGATAATATAAAGCTTACTAATATAAAGCTTACAAAGTGGGGGCAAAGTAGGGGGGGCGGCAAAGTAGGCGGCAAAGTAGGGAGGCCAAAAAGCAAAAAGGCCGGACCACCAAAAGCGGACACGGCCTTTAATAAAAGTGCTGTTAAGTATTAAGCAGCTGTGCGTGCTTTAGCGGCTTCGACTTGCTTTTTAAGTTTGCGCGTTGCGGGCGTGAGTTCGGCCGCTTTTGCTTCAAGCAAAAAGCTATCAAGGCCACCGCGATGCTCAACGGTGCGCAAGCCGTTGGGCGTAAGACGCAAGCGCACCATGCGGTTCAGCAAAGCTGAGGGCATAGCGGTTGCTTGCAAATTGGGCTGCCAGCGGCGACGGCTTTTATTATTGGCGTGGCTGACTTTGTTGCCAAATTGATTTTTCTTGCCGGTAATATCGCAAATGCGTGCCATAAAACACCTAATCAGAAGTGGTTAAACGAAGCGGTTTTATAGGCGAGGGCGGGCACACTCGTCAAGCAAAAAGGGGTAAGTTAAAACAGCTGGCAAAAAGCCAGCAAGCAAAGCTAATTAGCTAAAAATGCTCTATTGCCGCATGAAACGCCTTTAAGGCGATATTGTTAGCGTCTAAAGGGCCGAATGGTAACGCAATAGCCGGGCGGCACTCTATCGCCCGGGCGGCGCACATTTTCGGTTGGGGCTTCATCATAGCAGCGGCTGACTGGGCCAAAATCGGGCGGGGCCACACCTGGAATGCCACGGACAAAATCATTGCCATAAACGCCGCGCTGGTTATCGCCCGTATAATCGACGTCGCAGACAATTTCCTGATTATAATCATAGTTATAGAGCACCCCGCCACCAATGCCACGGCGCACCGGATAGACATTGGTGCGGGTCATAAGGGCCCAGCAGCCAGTATCGCCTAAACGCACCCGATAACGATCGGCACCAGGCGGCGGGCGGTTATCAACTGTGCCAATGATGGTAAAGCTTTTAAAGGCATCGCTGGCGTAATCGATATTGCCTTGCAGCCAACGGCCATTCATGGAGGGGCCAACCAGCCTTGTGCCACTGCTGTTAACCGCGGCGCCCTCAGATGTGGTAGTGCAAGCACTGGTAAAACCACCCATAAGCGCTACCGCACCAAGGGCTAAAGCACGGGTTTCTTTGGGCAATTTTATCATATTGAGGCTCCATTTTTATTGGGCTGAGTTATTCGCTCTCATAATATAACGATAGCAAAATAGTTGCGCCATAAAAATTTGCCGATAAATAATATGTGGGGCAGGTGCAGGTTGGCGCAGAGCATAAAAAAACCCCCAAAAAATTGCTTTTTTGGGGGTGGGGGGATAAGGCTAAAGACTAGAATTTAAGTCTATACTCTATGCCGCGCCCGCCAATGCGCCATTGGCCGCCGGCAGAGTCGGTATAAAGATTGCGGCGGCTATCAACCCAATCACGGGCGGTGTTGGTGGCATCGCCATAGCGCTGCTCAAGCTCGGGGTCGGTGCCAAAACGCAGATTGCCTTCGTTGTCAAAGCGTGAGGCACGACGCAGCGCCTCTTGCCGCTGGATAGTGCGTTCGGCGGCCTCTTGTTCTTGCCGATGAGCTTCCCATGAGGGGGGCTCGTTATGCGGGTCAGGAATATTGCTGCCATCTGCGGTGTAAGGCGGAGGGCCTAAAAACAAAATGTCGGCTGTGGGCATGGAGTCGCGCTGGGGCATGGTCACAGCGGCAGTTTGTGCATGGGCAGCGCTGGTGCCACCGATGAGCGCGGCAGTTGCGGCGGCTGTGGCGAGGGCCGCTGCTTTTAACACGGTATATTGATTGGGCTTGCGTGCCATGATGATGTCCTTTTTCACTCGTTTTTTTCTGGGGTCTAAAACAGGCCCATTTGCCGAGTGTGACTATCGGCACGGTTTGGCGCAATAGTTTCAAAAGAATTAACGTATTTTAGCAATAAAATAACGCCGCACTGCAACATAGACGAGATTGCATCGACAAGAGGGCGCTTGTTGGTGATGGGCTTAATTAAAGGCGGCCCAATTAAAGGTGGCCTAATTAAAGGCGAATAGCTTCGTAACTGCGAATAAGCTGCCCGCGAAACTGGCCTTGCCCGCGCTCACCCACTAACAGCTTTTGGGCGCTGGCCAGTTTTTGCTGCAGACTTTGCGGCAAATTATGTAGTTCGGCCATGCGGCCATCGGGGTAGTGCAAAAATAATGATGCACCATCCAGCGTAAATTTTACCGCAGGACTGGGTAGGCGCTGATCAGGAATGGCCAGCAATAACTCGCCACGGCTGTTTTCGATAAGGTCGTAAACTTCAATATCAATACTGATGCTCATGACTAAAGTTAAAACAGGCGCCCGCGGCTTGTAAAGCCGCAATTAGGTTTTCAGGGCTTGTAAAGCCGCAATTACTTTTTCTGGGCTTGTAAAGCCGCAATTAACGGCGCTCATCATCGCCTTTATTGCCGCCAAATAAACGACGGCTGATGGCGCTGGCGGTGCGTTGCAGCTGAGCTGTGGCATCAGGCGTGGTTTCAAACATGCCGTCACCCGCACGGCTAAACTCGCCTTGTTGTTTTTGTGGTGGCAGCAGCTCGGTATCGATGCGGCTGGCGCGTTTTTGTACCGCCTCATTGCTGCTGGCAGTGTTCGTTGCAGGGGGGGTGTTGGGTGCGGTTGTGGCGCTCATATTTTTTTGCGCGCTGGCGACCGCAGCATTTTTGCCCGGCTCGGGTTGCCAATCAGTATCCATAATCGTGGGGTTAATGATGGGTGCGGCTACGGCTAAATTTTGCGCCATGCTTTGCGCTGCGCTTGGCGTGCTGGTTGTAGCTGCTGGCGCTTTTTTATCAACCAAATCGCCAATGCGTGGCGCGTTTTTAGCATTTTCGGCGCGTTGCTCGGGGCTGAGATTATTAGGGTTAAACTTATCGGTGGTGCCTTTGCCCGCTTTGAGTTTGACCCCTTGCGATAATTGCACAATGGCGCTTATGCCTGCCGCGACATCGTTTTTATGGAGCTCCAGGCCTTTATTATAGCCCTCGGCCAGCGCGGTAATTTCAGGCAGTGGTTGGGTTGTGCCAGCATTAATCGCCAGCCATTCGGGGTCGCGCAGCTTGGTGCCAATATCGGCTACCGCCCGATCGCGCGCGGCCGTGGTATTGGTGGTGGGCGGCACCGGCAACATGCGCTGCACACGCAAGGCACGCACTTTTTCGGCGCGGGCATGAAAGAAATTGGCCGCAGTAATATATTGCGCAAACAGCATATGCACTTGGCCCTCGCGCTGGCCTTTGAGTGCGTCATAGCTGGCGCGGTTGCGCAATTGCAAGCCAGCATCGCGCCGATCCATATAAGTGTTGGTGGTGCTGTCGGCGGCCAGACTAAAGCCGGTCGTTTCCATGACTAAGTCCGAGCCCACGGTTTTATCGAAAAACTCTTTGGTGCCGGTAGGGTCTTCAAGCTTGCCGAAAATCTTAAGGTTACAGTTACCGGTAATAGAGCGCGCTTCTTCACGCACACGCTTTTCCATGGCGGGTAAATCTTGCGCGGCAAAAACCAGCGAGAACCCGAGCGAGCGCGCCTGTGCGGCCATGACGGCCATACCTTGCGAGGTATAATAACCGACCTCGTCAAAGATGGTAATATAGGGGCTGGGGGCGGCGGTGGGTTTATTCTCGATGGCGGTTTCCCAACTGCCTTCAATTTGTGCACCGAGCGTGCTGCCCATCATGCCTTTCAGCGCGGCTGCCACAATTTTACCAAGGTTGGCCGCTTCATCGCCCGATTTTTCAAGCGCCGGAATCAGCACCACCAGCATGCGCCGTTGCAACACCACATCGACCACATCGACATCGGCCAGCTGCGCTTTAAAAATAAAGCCATATTCATCGGAGAGCGATTGCAGCATGCGGGTAAATTGCATCGACAAATAACCATGCTGCTGCCGCGCCACGGTCATATCGTAAGGCGGGCTATCGGGGCTGGGCGGCCGTTCATTGCCATCATCATCGAAGGCGTCATCAATATAGCCCGGCAGCGTTGAGAGATAGCTTTGCAAACCACGAATAATGCGCTCGGGCAGGCTGGGGTCACGCGACAGCCGAATAATGGCAGGTAATTCAAGGTGGTCACGCACTACGCCAATATCCATCAGCAGCATTTGATGGTCGCGCTTATAGGTTAGCGCTGGCATGAGCGAGCCAATCAGCGCCACGGCGCGCTCTTTCCACATGGCGTTATCGCCGCCCGCTTCAGGCATGAGGCTGACCAGCATTTGCGTAAGGTAACTGGCCGAGCCCGATGAAAACGGGTTCATGCTGTTAGAGAGATTAGCCGTGTCACTATTGCCGGTCATGTAATTGAGCACCAGCAAATCATCATCGCGGCCAAAGCGCCGCACCAACGAATAAGTATCGGCCCATAAATTTGTATCGGCCTTACCATCGACATACACAAAGCCCGAGCCCCAGCATAAGGCATTGACGGCGAGCGCCTTCAACCCCTCAGTTTTACCCGAGCCCGTGGTGCCCAAAAATAAAATATGGGTGCGCGCATCGCTATTGGTCAGCCATAATTCATAGCCAAAATCTTTGTCATTACCGAGATAAAGAATGCCCTCGCATTTACCAGGGCCGCCGCCACCGGGGGGGATATTATGCGGGTCGCGCATTTTGTCGCCGGCATAAAGCGGCATTTTTAACGGTAATTCAACTTTGCGTCGCCACAGCCACCAAAAATACAGCAGGCCCAAAATAAGCGCAAAATCGAACTTGCCCGGAATGCTGGCAATACCCTCATCTTGAAAACCAGGCACCAAGCCTGCCGTCAGCATAATAAAAGTGGCACCAAAAAAAACAATAAAGCTGATGGCGCTGTCGCTCATCACTTCGGCCAGACGCTTGCCCAAGGGGCGCGTGTCGCGCAACAGCGTTTCGTGCTTTACGGTATATTTGGCTTTAATCGGCATAGGTATATTTCCCCATTTGGCCTATTGCGGAACTTGCAGCACATTATCGGCCGCTTGTGGCTGGCCTGGCGCTGCCGGGGTCGCAGTGCCCGTAGGCGCGGGTGTGCTTTGTGGTGCGTTAAATTCGCTCAAGTTAGGCACGCCAAGTTGTGGCATGCCGCCCCCCATGCCGCCACCAAGACCGCCACCAAGGCCACTCATGCCAGGCATTTGCGCAAAGCCAGCTGGGTTCATGGCGGGGGCGGCATTTTTGCCCTCAAGGCTAAAGACAAAACCAATGGCCAGTAGCGCCCCTAAAACATAGGCAAAAGCTTGGGCCAGTTGCAACGGCAGGCGCGCCCAGCCCCAGCCTTGCGTGCGGCACATCAGCGCTTTGCTGGCACAGCGCAGCGCATGTTGGGCATCATCGCTGTTGTCAAAAGGCGCAATCATCGCAAACTCGCCTTTGGCGGTTAAGGTGCCAAGATTGTTGTCGCGCACAATCAGTTGTACGGCGGCCAGTCTTGATAGCTCAAGCCGAATAAGACCCGCTTGTGGGCCGCGGCGTATATCAAGCAGCAAGGCGCCATCATTGATGCGGGCGATAATATCGCGAGAAAATAAACGGTTTGGCATGATGCTCTCTCTCCTGTATTTGCGCTAAGATTTAGCGGGAAGGGCGCTGAGCGCCTTGCCCAATAGCTGTAATTTGCTGCTTTGCCGTGGCTGCAACGCTGGGATTTTTGTGCCCGTATCCAGCAGCCATTGCTGAATAACGGTCATGGCGCTGTCAACTCTGGGGATAGGCAAGGGCTTGCCTGCCAAAACCTCAGACATATAATGCGCCATAGCGCCCGCCGCCTCTGGGTGATAGGATTTTCTGCCTAAGTTATTGAGCGGGTACCACAGCGCCCGCTCCCAGCCGCGCAGCCAAATAAAGCTGGCCGGTGGCAACACGCCGCCCATTTCGCGCGCCCATTTAAGCACGGCCAAAATGGCGGTAGTGCGATAAGCATGCCGCCGCGCCACTTTGAGCATTTCGCCGCCAATTTTGGGGTCGCGCAGCACTTTATTGACCTTGGCCAGCAGCTGAGGCGTGGGGGTAAAGCCGGTTTTATGGTTCCAGCATTGGGCGATTTCGCCCATGATGATGTCGTTGTCTTTGCGCTTTTGCACGCCGCGTAGGGCAAAGCCAGCCAAAAGGCAACGTTGATGCACCGGTAAGCCCTCAAGCCCGCGCCAGCGTGGCCCTAATTGAGCCACAAAAGCGCGCTTGAGCCCTTCGCGGTCGAGCTGATTACCATTGAGGCCAATTTTTTGCCAGGCCAACCACTCTTCAGGGGCGAGCGCTTCGGCAAAAGGCGGCAGGTCTTCGGGGATGGCATCACCCGGAATGCGTGCGCTAAGTTTAATGGGGTTGAAATCGATGATGGGGCTAATCACCGGCCAGGTTTGGCTTTGTATTTTAATCAAGCCTTCCATGTCGTAGCGGTTTTTAAAACGGTCTTTCGGCAATCTAAACATCACCAGCAGGCCCAAACCGGCAAAAATAACGGCAACAACCCAGCGATAATAATAGCCAAGCGAATTACCCAAACTGGCCAGATAAGGCCATTCAAGGCGCATGCCATTGGCCGCTTCGCGCACATTGGGAATTTGCGGCAAAATCTCGCGCGCCTTGGTAAGCGTGGGGCTATCGATAAAAACATCGAGCAGCCACATTTCGCCCAAGCGCATATAGCGCACCACTTCTAAAATATATTCGCGGGCGAAAAACCAGAACAACCATAATAATCCCATCACCAAAAGGAGCAGGAAAATTAAGGTCATTACTGTATTGTCGCCACCACCACCGCCGCCGCCTGCAGGAGCTGCCATTGTCTGCCTCGTTTAGCTAAAAACCGGTAACACACGCCAAATAAAACGCCCAATAACCTTATTGAGTTTAGCTGATAAGCTTATACTATTCTGCGGCATTATGCAGCAATCCTAGTGCAAGCTGGGTCAGTTCACTGATAATTTCGCTGATAACGGCACTGGTGGCGCCTTGTTCAACTTCGCCGCCCTCGGTGCGGGCAATGACCCGCCGCCTTAATTCGTTGCGCACCGAGCCATTGGGATAGGCCATGGCCAAAACTTTGCGGGCGCGTTCAGCGCCCAGCTGCGTATAAAGACGGGTGCGCACCTCAACATCTTCGGCCGAGGTTGACAGCGCCCATAACTCGACCGGGCCCAGCGTATTGATAAGATGCTGCTCATAGCGCCCCTCATTGGTCGAGAGCAAGAGCAACACGGGCGCCCCCGAAGGCCGCGGGCCCGTGAGACGGTTGCGCATAATCCAGCGCGCTGTTTCAGACAGGCCAAAGCGGTCACCGGTTTGATTAACCGCGCGGTCTGAGGCAGTGGCGCCGCAAATCCACACGCCGGTGGCAAGGTCAATCATCTCATCGCCAAAATCTTCAAGCAATTGGCTGGCCAGCACAA
The DNA here is from genome assembly GCA_027485855.1 of Rickettsiales bacterium. Taxonomy (GTDB): domain Bacteria; phylum Pseudomonadota; class Alphaproteobacteria; genus JAIXQD01. Next base: position 90,909 of record JAIXQD010000030.1, read on the forward strand.
TTTGCACGCCCCATTTGCGCCCTTCGCGCACATCGCGCACTAATTGCGAGCGCACCGATTTGGTGCGGGCGGTACGGTGAAACTCGTCATAGCAAATGCGCTTGGGCGTTTCGCGGATTTGTCGCAGGCGGCGCTCATGGTGCGGGCGATATTCTTCGGTCATAAATTTGAGCGATTCTGTGCCAAACCACCAGCTGCGCACCAAAGCATAACGCGCCAGCATATACATAATGGCGGTTTGCCGATCGGCCACTTCATCGCCTTGCGGGGCCACTTCCGATAAATCGATGGCGCACATGCGTGCCGCGCCAATATCAAAGCGCGTGACCGACGCTAAAATGGGGAACTCGCGAATAGCGCTGGCAATCATCCGCTCGAAAGCATGAATGACGCCCTCAGCACTGGCACCAATTTGCGTTTCTTCCAACAGCGCCCGAATTTGCGGACGACGCGCCGCCACCACCGCATCCACCAAAGTGGGCGAGGCTTGCCGCTGGGCGAGTGTGGCCTGATGTATGGCGCCCACTTTAAACAGCGCATCGACGACATCCCACCAGAAGGGCTCGGGCGGCAAATGAATATTATAGGCCGCAATCGCTTCATCGACTTGCATATCGATATTGCTTAAAAAGGGGCGCGGTTCGGCATTGGCCATTTTGTCATCGCGCCAACGATACATCTCATCGACGCACATGCCCGCTAATTGCGGAATGCCATCATAGGGCTGCGCTTGTCCTGGTGGCGTACACAGCAAGGTGAGTAGCTCGCTTAAATAAGCGCGCTCTTCCGGCAGTGGGTGGCGACAGCCCAGCTGTGTGTCGAACGGGTTAATGGCATATTCGGGCAGCATGCGCAGTTTAAAATGCTGCGCTTCATGCTGGCGATCAGGTGGCAGCGCATCACGGATAAGTGAGATTAACCCCGATGAGGACGGGCCAATATCAAGCACCGCAATAAAAGGTAAGCCACCCGAGCCCGACGACAAACAGGTGCCTAAATTGAGCGCATTCATCAGCACCGATTTACCAGCACCCGGTTGCGCAAAAATAATATCAAACCAAGTGGTGGTAAGGTTTGAGCCCATTTGATAAGGCCAAACGCGGCCATCGGGCGTGCGAAATAACACCGCGCCCTCCTCAAACGGCGATGAGGCGCGTTGCCACGGCAAAAGCTTCATCACATCAAAAAATGGCGCAATGGCGGCAGGCGCGGTTGAGGCCACGCCAATGCCTAAAGCCGAGCTCATTACGGCTTCTAACGGGTCGCCCGCTGTGGTTGACACCTGACAATAGCCCCAGGATTCCAGCGCTTGCGTGAGGTTAGCGAGGCGCGATTCCAGCAATTTCTCCTCGCCGATTTTGGCATAAGTCGCAGCCGATATTCGTAAACGGACAACGGGCTCGTTGCTGGCTAGATCAGCCAAGGCATCAAGCGTGCCTTTAATTTGCTTATTGGTATCGTTGGTAAAAGCTAAAATGCTGGCAAAAAATTTGCGCATGCCGGCGCCTTCAATGCCGCCAGATTCTATTAGGAATGAAATCCTAAACGGCATATCGGTGGTCATCACCCGCGAGAGCAACACCGGAAAGGGCATGCACTCCATGGGGGCCAGCGTCACATCGCACGCCGCCCAAATACGGTCACCCACGCGAGCCACTGTGGGCGTCAGGCATTCAGCATCGGCTTGGCACAGTTGCTGCCGCAGTGGCGGCCATAAAATATCTGAATAATCGCCAACATCGCTCGGCGCGCGTGGTGTCACTTTATCGCCCGGCAGGCTGGCGCGCCATTGGTCATTGACCACCGACGGATAAATGCTGGTGCGCACCGCCGACAGCGCATCATGCACTTCCATCACGCGGGCTTGAATGCCGATTTCTTCCAGCGATTGCGTGACCGAGCCCACATAGCTGCGGTGCCGCACGCGTAGCCGGTCAAGCGCCCCTAGCGGAAACATGCCATTGGGTGCCACCACCCATTTGCGCTCGGCCCGCTCTTTAAAGGCTTTATCAACTTCGGCCTTAGACAGCACATTGGGGCGGGTCCATAGCACAAAGTAAAAACCTTCCCACACCAGATAATTGCTGAGGTGGCGGGCGCGTTCAGAGAGCAAATCCTCCAGCTCAAGGCCAATTGCTTTGGCGGCAGCCCAGTTGGGGCGCATATAGCGCTTAATTTCGTGGGTGATGCGGTCTGGGTCGCGCATAAAATAAACCTGCAAGGCAAAACCGGGGCGGTCAAATTTGGCGCCCAGTTTAAGCGTGGCCTGCTCGACAATGCGCTGATATTCGGTATCACCAATCACTTGCCGCGTGCCAAAGACGCGCACAATGCTCACCAATGAGCCATCATTGGCAATCAGCGTTTGTTGGTCGTCACTGCTTTCAAGGGCAATAAAACTATCGAGCGGGTAACGCACCGTGCCCCATAATGTGCCCATGAGCTGATCAATCAGACTGGCCATATGCTCCTACAAAACTTTAGTCAGAAGAGAAACGAGAATCGAGATTAAACTTTACATCCAGCCTAAGCAGATAGGGATAAAAATTGTGCTAAGCCCCCCAAAAAACTCAGAAGAAAATCCAGAAGAAAACCCAGATAAAAACCGGCCTAGTTTAACACAGCCGCCCTTAATCACGCTTGTTATTGTTAATTATAACACAGGCGTGGCGCGCTTGTCGGCTTGTTTGCGCAGTATTGCCAATCAGGAATTTACCGATTTTGCCGTTTGTATCGTTGATAATGCCTCAACCGATGATAGCCGCACAACGCCACTGCCCGATGAGCGCTTTTATTGGGTTGATGCGGGGGCGAACCATGGCTTTCCGAAGGGCAATAATATCGGTGTCGATACGGCCTTGGGGCGTTATGTGATGTTGCTCAACCCCGATACGATTATGCAACAACATGCTTTGTCGCGTTTATTGGCTATTGCCGAGGCCAAGCCCGAAATTGCCATGGTGGGGGCGCGCTTGGTCTGTGCTGAAGACGTATTGTTGCTCGATGGGGTGGGTGATTGTTACAGCCCCATAGGTATTTATTGGCGAGGGGGCTATCGCTGGCTGGCGTCGCAAACGCCGCCCTCTGGCTATGTGTTTGCGGCTTGTGCGGCGGCGTTTTTAGTGCGCCGTGAAGTGTGGCAGGAGGTGGGCGGCATGCCCGATGAGTTTTTCCTCAATGGCGAAGATGTTGATGTGTCTTTCCGCATCAGGTTGTGCGGCTATGAAATTTGGCAAGAGAATGATGCGGTCATTATCCATGAGGGCTCGGCCATTATTGGCCGGCAAAGCGATTTTGGCCTTTATCATGGGGTGCGTAATCGCTTATGGGTGTTTATTCGCAATATGCCCGATGTGTTTTTGCCACTTTTGCCGCTGCATCTTTTAGCTAGTTTTTTGCTGGGGCTTAAACATTGGCGGCAATGGCCGGTGCAGCGCCGTGCTTGGCGCGATAGTTTTATAGGTTTAAAAACCCAATGGCGGGCGCGGCAGGTAATTCAAGCGCAACGGCGTGTGAGTGCGTGGCGTGTGGCGCTGTGGTTGGTGTGGTGGCCACCAAGCTTGCTGCGGCGGGCGCCTAAAATTTGGCGTTAAGGCGCATCGGCCACAAAATCAACTGTTAATTTTACCGCATAGGCACTGCGCAAGGCCGGTGGTTTTTGCCATTTTTGTGCCACAAGCGCTTGTTTGTCGCCTGCTGCAAAGGCACTGAGCTTGCTTGCGGCATTTTGAATGGCGCTATGCCATTGCTGGGGCGCGCTTTGCCGCATCAGGCACAGGCTTGGGTACCATGGGCTATCTTCGCGGTCGAGCTGCCAGCGCCAATCCACCGCCAAGGGCAAAAACACCAAACAGGGCTTGCCCAACGCACCAGCCAGATGTGCCACTGCCGTATCAACTGTCACCACCACATCGAGCGCGTTGATAACGGCCGCCGTTACGGCAAAATCGGTCAGGTGCGGGGCTAGATCGGTTATAGCATTGAAAGCCGCCAGCTCAGTTTCGGCCACGCCCTTTTGCAACGAAAACCACTGCCAATGCGGCAAGCTGAACAGTGGCTGTAGCTGAGCCAGCTTTAAACTGCGATTATGGTCATTGCGATGCTGCGGGTTGCCGGCCCAAACCAACCCCGCTTTTAAGCCCGTGCCATAGAATATTGTTGCTAAAGTTGCCGGCAAGGCAGGCGCAGTCAGGTAAGGGTTGTGCTGCGCACTATTGGCAGGGTCTATTTTAAGCAAATGCGGCAGGCTTAAAATAAATACAGCGGCATCATGGGTGGGTGGTGGGGCGGCGGGGTCGGCCAAGTTGTGCCCTGCCAGCAGCGGCCAAAGCGGCTTTTGCACTCTTAGGATTATGTTCTTGGCATATTTTTTAAGCGCTGGCACAAAGCGCAAATATTGCAAACTGTCACCCAAGCCCTGCTCGGCTTCAACCAGCAAGGTATCGACCATTTCGCCCTGCCACAGGCGCGGTAATTGTTGGCGCTGTTGCGTATAAACCGGCAAGCGCAGCCGCGCATCAAAATGCTGTGCCGCCAGCGCTTGGTTGCCGATACAATAGCTATTGCAGGCCAAACTATAGGCAATTTGTGCATCTTGCGGGGCAAGCTGATGGGCGCGCAAAAACAAACTTTGTGCATGGTCAAGGAAGCCCGCTTGCCGCCACAGCTCGGCATATTGGGCTTGCGCTAAGGCGTGTTTGGGCAAAAGCCGGCTTGCCGCCGCGCAGTGGCTTTGTGCTTGCTCAAAATTATTTTGTGCCAGCGCTTCGGCACCCAAATGCAAATGCGCTAAGCCATAATGCGGGTCGCAAGATAGTGCTTTGTGAAAAGCCGCTTTGGCCGCATCGGCCTGCCCATTGGCGTTGAGTGCCAAGCCTAAATTATCATGGTGGCGGGCGCTCTGTGGTGCTGTTGCGGTTGCCAGCAACAGCTGCTCGAGCGCTGCTGCGACATTGCCTTTTTGTAAATAGGCCACGCCCATATCGCCTAATATGTCAGCGAGAAGATTATTTTCCGCATCAGCCAAATCATCGGCTAAAGTTTTTGCACTGGCTAAAATACTGAGCGCCTTATCGATTTGGCCCAGTTGCAGTGCAATTGTGCCCAAACCATGCAAGGCCGCCGCGCTGAGTTGTGGCGCGGCATCCAGCAAGGTTCGATAGGTTTTTGCGGCTGCGCCCAAATCGCCGGCGGCATGCTGCTTTTTTGCCGCCAAAAGTATGGCGCTGCTCACAGGCTTAAACCTCAAACACTCCAAGCGTGATGGCGCGCATCAGCCAATGTTCGGTGACTTGTTGCGCAAGGTCGATAGCGATTTGCTCGCGGCTATGGATATCGGCAAGCGGCCCCAGCAATTGCGCCTCGGGCAAATCTTGCCATTGGCCGAGTGCTGTGGTGATTTCTTCTAGCACGCGGCCAGCGCCACCCCGCTCGAAAGCGGCCAATGCCAAAGTGGTGGTTGCGGGCAATAATAACGGCCAACCCAAACTAATGCTGGCAATCAGGCAATCGGCAAAAGGTGTGTGCTGACGATAAACCGCATTATAGCTGCCCTGCCATTTAGGCTGGGTGACATTGCCTTTAAAGCTGGCCATGCTGGCTCTGGCCGCAAAGGCAATTTTTGCCGCAAGCAGCTGATGCAGCGCGCCGACAATGTCGGTGGCATCCATGCCGGCAAATTCAGGGCGGTGTAGTAAATCGCCAATAGTATGCGGCATTTCTTGCAGGGCTTTTATGATTTTGCTAAATATTGGCCCACGGAAATTGAGGGTCTGTGACGCCAGCATAACCTCAGCCGGTACGGTTTCGGCGGTGATGGTAAAATTAAAGCCACCAAAGCGCGTGACGATGTTGTCGGTGCGCAGTGCCGGCTCTTTCGACCAGATATCGCAGCGTTGTTCGTGACCGCAGGCAAGGTCTTTGAGCAACTCAAAGGCATAATGCGTACTGTGCGCTACCAGCTGCGTGTGTGTTTGAGCGGGGGCTGATAATTCTAAAAAATTATGGCGTATTTCGCCTTGCCCTAACAAATGCAGGCCCGCCTTGCGCCCATTGGCCAAAGCATTGAGCGTGCCAGTGCCCATACCGGCTTGCCCAAGGGCTGCTGCAAAAGCTTGCAGATTGCCCGCAGTTGCGGCTGTGCGTGCAGCATCGGCCCAGGTAATGGCGGGTTTGCCCGCCAAAGCCAAATCTAAAATAAGTGTCAGCCACGGCGCTATGGCATCGCGTGGGGCCTCGCTAGCTAAAATAGTGAGTGTGGCGGTGAGGGCTGTTTTGCGGGCTGTATCAAGCGCCACATCATAATGTGTGGCCAATAAACCGCCTTCGCTTAGAAGTTGCGTTGCAACACTAAAGTAATCTTCGTTTGGGGCGCTGTTGCCAGCACTATCATGCACCACATAATCGCAGGCAGGCAGCATGATGGCGCCATTTTGCATGGCTTGTGCCAGCGCATCAAGGCTGAGCGCATGCCACTCGATATTGGTCACACTATGTTTGCTGCTGTCGCTTTGCGCTTGCGCAATAAGCGCGGCATCGCGGCTAAAGCCAAAAAAGCGGCCTTCAGGGTTGCAGGCAGCCAAAGCCAGCAAGCGCTGCGGCTGGCGCACATTAAGCTCGGCATAGGCGAAAGGCTCACCCGGCAGACGCGGCCGCAAACCGCGCAGGCCAGCAATATAGCTTAATTGCACCGGCGAAAACATAAGTATAGATGACGTATCGGGCAACATGGCGGCTCCTCGCATAGACTCTGATGCGCCAAGCTTAGCGTTATTGTGGTGAACTGCAAGAGCACCCATGTGGCATTCTCCCCTAAAAGTGTCTAAACGAGCAAATGATTATAAGAAATTCACAATTGAAAGTTTGGCTAAAATACCTGTTGCCGAAAATGACGCCTGCAGCTGTGTTTGACTAAAAGACAGCTTGGTGGCGACTTCGTTGATATCCACTTCTTCAATTTCTTGAATGCGGTTGGTGGCATCACGCGTTAAATCATTGTGCAAATCGGCACTGCGGGTCAGCGTGCTGCTATTGGCCGCAACATCTGCACGCGCCGCACGCACGCCGGTGAGACCCGCGCTAATCAAGCTTTCGGCTGTAGCCATGTAAGCCGTGAAATTAGTCGGATCTTGCGCGGCCGCTTGCGCCCAACGCAGACCCAGCGCTAATTGCTGGAAGGGCTGATCATTACTGGTAATGCCGTAACTGACGGTAAAGCTTTCATCAATCGTCACCCGATCGCGAATAAAACCCTGCGCATTGCTGGCTGGAAATTCTGTGTCGTAGCGCGGCAGCACGGGGCTGGTGGTAAGTGTATCGGTGGGCGGCAGCGGTAATGTTTTAAGATCGCCCACAGGCGAGGTATTAAAGCGCGTGCCCGAAAACAGATAACGATCACCCAGGCGCTGGTTTAAATAAAAACTAAAATCATCAAGGAAGCCTTCAACCTGCTGCCCAATGGCAGCGGTGTTAGCCGTGGTCGAGCTAGAGCTTTGCGTAATGAGGCGCAAAGCCTGATTGCCCATATCTTCAAGGCCGGCCAAGCTTTTGTCGTAAAGTTCAAGCCGTGATTTGACGGTTTTAATCACATTACCAAAGCCCGCACGGGTATCGATGGTGTTGCGCAAATCAAGCAGCTGCTTACTTTCCGACGCCAGATATTCAGAAATATTATCAAAGCGCTTACCGGTGCTAAGCTGCCGCGCCAAATTTGAAATGAGGTTTTGCCCGCGCTGAACGGTTTCAACACTTTGCAGCTGGATAGAAAGCGAGCTTAATTGCGTCATGGATTATCCTCCTATCGAACGATGCCATCAAGAATGTCGTATAGTCGTTGCACCACGCTGACTATGCGCGCTGACGCTTGATACGAGTTTTGCAAAATGGTGAGCTGCAACACTTCTTCGTCGATATTAACCCCGACATCTTGCTGCAGGCGCTTTTCGTAAGTTTTGCGCTCATTCTCGGCCAGTGTCGCCAATTGCTTCACCTGCTCTTTGCTTTGGCCAAACAGTGAGATAATCGAGCTGATGGCGCTGCCATAGCTGGCACCGGTGACATTCAGGCCCGCTGCGGTAAAAGTGCGTCCGGCGGCTTCTAGCGCATCGGCAGAGGGGGCGGCGGCGGCTTGCTTGATCAGCTGCGTGCCATTTTGCAAAGCCGGGTTCAGCGCAAAATCGAAGCGATTAGTGCCGGTAAAAAAATCGCTGGGTAATTCGCCTGCATTTGCGACCGCGCTATTATAGGCATAGGCAAAAGTTGCAGGCGGGCCCACGCTTGAATTAGTAAAAGAGGTGACCACCAAATCGAGCTGTTCATTTATTTTGCGCACCACCTCACGCGCGGGGGCGGCATTGGCTGTAGCGGGGCTGGTATTTTCACGCAGGCCCAAAAGTGCCTCAAGCTTGCCACCTGTGAGGCGATTGCCGACATTGGTGGCGCCGCCAATAATATCAACACTGCTGCCATTATAGGTAAATTGCACGGGGTCGCCATCGAGCAAAGTATAGCCAGCGGGTGTGATGACACCAACCGAGCCATCGGCGCGCTCAAGCGTGCGCACCGATAAGGTTTCGGCAATACGGCGCAGTTCGGCATCACGCGAATCTTGGAAAACTGTCACGTCCGAATTACGCGCCAAGCCAAAAACAATCTGCCCGTTTAGCTCTTGTAAGCGGCGCAGGCTGGCATTGAGATCGCTGACGGTGGTGCTGGTTTCATTGAGGATCTCGCGATCGACCTGCGAGACCGCACTAGCCAAGCGATTCACCTCTTGCGCCAGCTCATTGGCGCTATTCAGCACTTGTCTTTGCGCCACAGCCGATTCTGGCTGCGCCGAAAGTTCGCGCAGGGCGCGCTGAAAACCCGTATAGGTGGTTGAAAGTTTTGCCTGTTGTCCGGACAAAGTAAAAGTGTCATCGAGCGCGCGTAAATAGCGGTCTTGCGTGCCATTCAGCGCCGCATTCGAGGTGGTTTCGAGCAGCGAGGTGTTAATCGAATTATTGGTGGCACGCTCAACACGGGCAATATTAACGCCGCCCACCGACAGCTCTTGCACCGTCGCTTGCGATAATGAGGTGCGCACCACTTGCCGCCGCGAATAGCCAGGGTCGCTGGCATTCGAGATATTTTGCGACACCACCTGAATATTCGCTTGCGAAGCCCGCAAGGAGGTGAGGGCGGTATCAAGGGCAAGTGAGAGCGACATATTTTTTTCCCTTTGCGGTGCGCTGCTCCCCTCAAAGCAACGCGCCGCTTTAGTTTAAGTTAGCGAACTGTGGCAATGGCTTCTTGCAACATTTCGTTGGCTGTCGTGATAATTTTGGCGTTGGCCGAATAAATCCGCTGGGTTTGAATCATCTTGGTAAACTCATCGGCAATATCCACATTCGAGCCTTCGAGCGTGTTACCAGAAATGCTGCCCGCGCCGACAGTGCCCGGCGCGCTATAGCGCGGTGTGCCCGCCTCGAGCGAACGCGAGAACGAGCCGCCGCTGACCTTATTCAAACTATCGGGCGAGTTAAACTGCACAATCGGAATTTGATATAAGGTGCGTGAGCGACCATTATCATAATTCAAAACCACAAAGCCGCTATCATCAACGGTAAGATCACGGAACGAGCCGCGCGGAATACCGTTTTGTTCAAGCGTGGTCACCTGCACATTACTATCGGCAAATTGCGTGACGCCAGCCGTGGTGTTGTAGCTGCCAAACCTCAGCGAAATGGTTTGGCTGCCCGCACCCGCAAAGCTGACCGGAAAAGTCACATCGGCAAAATTGTCCGGTGCGACGGGCGGCACAACAGTAAAGGGCGATGCTGCCGGTGTGCCAGTTAATACTGGAGTGATGGTCGCAATTGTGCCCTGATTGGTTGTGGTGTTAAAAGCAAAAGTCAGCCCATTGTTAATGGGAGTCGTGGCGCCATCCACTTGCACATTAAGGCCCCACTCATTGGTTGCGGCATTTTTTGTCCAAGTCAGCTCAAGCGATTGTGGGTTGCCCAAACTATCAAACACATTAATGGTTGAGGTTGGATAGCTGGTGCCAGTCACCACGCCTGCGGGCAAGTTAGCGCGATATTGCACTTGTGTGGTGGGCACCGGCGCATCGAGCAATTGCGAGACGCGCACGGGCTCTGGGCTAGAGGTATTAACCGCTTGTGTGGCGGCATCCACCGACCAGCCAATCAGATAGTTATTGGCGCCATTGACCAGATAGCCCTCACGATCGAGTTTAAAATCGCCTCTACGGGTGTAAAAATCTTCTGCGCCAAAAGTGGTTGAGCCACTGCTGCCCACTTCAGGCGGACGCACGGCAAAAAAGCCGTTGCCGGAAATGGCCAAAGAGGTCGAGACCTGACTTTGCAGCAAGTTGCCTTGAATCGAGTTTTGAAAAACCGGGCTGGCGCGCACACCACCTGGATCATGCAAGCGCAGGTTCGATTGAGTAACCAGCGCTTCAAAACGTGTATCAACCCGTTTATAGCCAACCGTTGTGGCGTTCGAGATGTTATCCGAAATGTGACCAATTGAACGCGATTGCGCATTCAAGCCACCCACGGCCACGGTTAATGCTGAAAAGAGACTCATAGCTACCTCCACAAATGTTCTGTGAAGGATATTGCAAGTCGTGTGCCAAATTTGGCTTAGCTAAATTTACTGGGCCAAGCTTATGCGTTTTTACTTATGCCGCTGGCGCCATTCATAGCGGGTGTACAGCAAGCTACTGCCAATAATAATGGCCGCTCCCACCAGCAAGGAGAGTGACGGAACCTCTTGCCAGCCAATATAACCCATCAGCGCCGACCAAATAATGGCCACATATATATAGGGGCTGACCAGCGAGGCATCGGCATAATGATAAGATGTTGTCACCAGCCACTGGCCAAGCCCGCCCAAAATGCCCAAGGCCAGCAACCACAGCCAATCCATGCCCTGTGGGGTCACCCACACAAAAGGCAGGCTCAGGCTCATCACCAAGCCGCCCACCACAAAAAACCAGAAGGTGGTGCAAAGCGGGCTTTCCGTATTGGCTAGCTTGCGAATGGTAGTGTGCGCTAAGCCATAAAAAAAGGCGCTGCCAATGGCGGCCATCACCCCCCAAGACAGGCCCGCAGAAAAACCCGAAGAAAAACCGGCAGAAACATCTTGTGCCCAGCTAAAATGCCAAGGCGTACTGGCAATGATAACGCCGATAAAACCTGCCGATACAGCCAGCCAGCGGGTTTTGCTGATTTTTTCGCCCAATAGCGGCATTGACAGCAAGGTAATAAAGAGCGGGCCGGCAAAAGTCAGCGTGGTGGCCTTCGCTAAGGGCAAGAGCGCAAAAGCGGTAAATAACAAAAAGGCCGAAGCGCTGCCCGCCGTGCCGCGCAATAAATGGCCACTTAGGCGCGCGGTTTTAAGTTGCGCCACACCGCCAAAAAAATGCGCCAAAAGCACCACCAGCGGAATGGCAAAGATAAAGCGAAAAAACGCCATCTCGCTGGCGGGGTAAAGGGGCGACAGGTGTTTGACCACGCCATTCAGTAGCGTAAAAATGAGGCTGGCACCAAGGCTGCATAAAATGGCCTTGCCGATATTTTCCTTAGCGTGTGCCGTGCGTTTAAGCATAAAATCCTATAGCAACCTAAAGCCAGAAGCGGGCCGATAAACAGCGCAAGAAAAAACCCGCCGATTGTAGCCGGCGGGTTTTAAGGTAGCGATGGCGTTTATTTGCCAAACAAATCGCTGATGGGCATATGGTAATAAACCGTGGCAATTTCCGAGCCGGGATTATGCTTGGTGATGCCCGCATTCGAGATATGGCCAAAAGCCAAGCCAATGCGTGCGTCATTATCAAAGCGATAAGCCAGCTCTGCTGTTGAGCGAAACTCAATGAGCGAGCCCATTTTTTTGCCGCGCGCGCCATTGCCATCATCAAAAAGGCCCACAGCAAAATTGGGGCTAAAGACAATGCGCTTGCCCAAGGGAATATCAAACACCAAGCCACCCAAACCATAAAGGGCGCCATCGGTGGTCACTTCAAGGCCAGCGAAGGGGCGAACGGCCAGCCATGGGTCGGTGGCTTTAAGCAAATTAACGCCCCAACGATATTCAAGGCGAAGATCCCATGCGGGGTCACGCGGATTATTTTCCAGCACATCAAAACGGCCAACGCCGAAGCTGATTTGGTCGGGAGTGGCTTGCGCTGTGGCCGGAGCCATTAACAGAGCGAGCAATAAAGCTAAACTATAGCGAAACAGGGCGCGGGTCATGATGGGGAATCCTTTTCAAGTATCAGACAGCTTAGTTAAACCATAGCAACGGTTAAAGTCTAGTTGCAAAGATGACCCGCACGCTTAGCGTGATGAATCTGCCACGAAAACATTATGATAGCGTTACGGCCCATAACGTTATGGCCGCCAGCGTTATGGCCCTATAGCATTACAGGCTCGGTGCATCCTTAAGGGCGCGGCCAATAATCTCGCGCATATTGGGCGAGAGCGGCCCCGTTTCCATACGGCGCAATTGTGCCAGCAGCAATTTTTGCCGCACGGGCTCCAGCATTTGCCAATCAATCAGGCGTGTGGCCAAGCGGGCCGCCACTTGCGGGTTGACGGCATCGCGCGCCAAAACAGCATCGGCCACCAGCTGATAGCCCGAGCCATCAAGCGCATGGAAAGCAGCAAAATTACTGCTAAAGCCGCCAATGAGTGCGTAAAAATGGTTGGGATTGTCGGCTTGATAAAGCGGGTGCTGCATAAGGCGGGTGGTGTTGCTCAAAGCTTGGCTGCCGCGTGTTTGCAGTTGCAGCCATTTGGTGACCAGCACCGGATGCTGCCCCCATTTTTGCGCAAAATTATCAAAGGCCGCAATGGCGGGGTTGTTTTTGCCGCCATCATGGGCCTCGGCCAAAGCGGCAAGGCCACCAATGGTGATGGTCATATTTTGCGCTTTATCAAGGCGTGCGGCATCGGTCGCTAGGGCTGCACCGGTTTTGGGTTCGGCCAATTGCAAATAGCTGAGCGATAAATTGCGCAAAGCCCGCCGCCCTTGACTGACACCATCTAAAGCCAGCGGGTTATCTTGCGCTAAATCTTGATAGGTGCTGAGCCATTCTTGCTTAAGCGCTTGGGCCAGCTGTGTGCGCAATTGCAAACGCGCTGTGGCTAGCGCATCGGGGTTGAGGCTGTTGATACTGCCCGCCAATTGGCTTTCTTGCGGTGGGCTCAGTGCCTCGGCCACCAGCGCGGCATCGCTTTTATAATCGGCCAGTAATTGCTTAAAGGCATCGATGGTGGCGGTATCGATTTTGCTGTTGGGCTTGGCGTAAAGCGTGCGCATCATCCGCTCGGACAGCATTTGTGCAGCCTCCCAGCGGTTAAAGCCGTTGCTGTCATGCGCCAGTAAATGCCGCAATTCGGCATCGGTATAATCGCAGTGCAGTTTTATCGGCGCCGAAAAATCACGGAAGAGCGACGGCACCGGCGCACTCGGCACATTAACAAAAGTAAAGCTTTGCATGGCTTGCGTTAATTCTAACACACGGCTGGTGCCGCCAGCTTTGGCTTCACCCGCCAATTGCAATTGCATCTCGCTGCCATCTTGGGCAATCAGCCCCATTTTAACGGGTATCAGCAAGGGCAGTTTTTGTGGCTGCCCTTGTGTGGGCTTGGTCATTTGCGTGAGGATCAGGGTGTAGCTTTGTTTTGCTGCATCATAATGGCCGCTGGCGGTCACTTCAGGGGTGCCGGCTTGGTCATACCAGCGCATAAAATGGGTTAAATCGCGGCCACTGGCATCGCTCATGGCTTGCACAAACTCATCGATGCGCACGGCTTGGCCATCATGCCGCTGAAAATATAAATCAGTGCCCGCCCGATAGGATTTTTCGCCTAACAAGGTGTGCAGCATGCGCAACAGCTCGGCGCCTTTTTCGTAAATGGTGGCGGTGTAGAAATTATCAATGGCCAGATACTCGGCGGGGCGCACCGGGTGCGCCATGGGGCTGGCATCTTCTTTGAATTGCGCTTGGCGTAGCCGCACCACATCTTGAATGCGCTTCAGCGCCCGACTGCGCATATCGGCCGAAAACTCCTGGTCACGAAAAACGGTCAGGCCTTCTTTAAGGCTGAGCTGAAACCAATCGCGCAAAGTCACGCGGTTGCCCGTCCAATTATGGAAATATTCGTGAGCAATCACGCTTTCCACGCCATCATAATCGCTGTCGGTGGCGGTCTGCTCGCTGGCCAGCACATATTTGCTGTTAAAAATATTAAGGCCCTTATTTTCCATCGCGCCCATATTAAAAAAATCAACCGCAACGATGTTGTACTCATTCAGGTCATAGGCACGGCCATAAACTTGCTCGTCCCACAGCATCGAGCGTTTGAGTGCATCCAGCGCATAGCTGCATTGCGACTCGCGGCCTTTATCGGCAAAGACGCGCAGTTTTACTTTGCGGCCTTCGCTGGTGGTAAAATCATCTTCCACCACGGCCAAATCGCCCGCTACCAGTGCAAATAAATAGCAAGGCTTGGGGTGAGGGTCGGTATAAACCACTTGCTTGCGGCCATCGGGCAAAATGCTTTGGCTGGTTTCGTTGCCATTGCTGAGCAAGGTTGGCAAGTTGGGCGGCGCGGTGATGGTGACGGTGTAGGTTGCCAGCACATCGGGCCGGTCGGGGAAAAAGGTGATACGGCGGAAGCCTTCGGCCTCGCATTGGGTGCACAGCGCGCCGTCTGAGGCGTAAAGCCCTTCAAAAGCTTTATTGGTGCTGGGATCGAGTGTGGTGCGCGTGGTGAGTATAAAATTATCGGGCACATCATGCAGCGTTAGCCCCTCAGGGGTGTGCGTATGGCGCACAGGTGCCACGCCATTAATGGCCAGATCATCGAGCGAAAGATTATCGCCTTGCAGCTGGCAATCTTTAGCGCGGGCGGCTTGGGGGTTGCGGCGCATATGCAGCGTACTATGCACAATAACTTTATCGAGGCTTTGAATATCAAAATGCAGCTCAACCTTATCAACCAGAAAAGCCGGTGGCTGATAATCGGCAAGTTTAATCGGTTGGGCATTTTGTGTTTTCATGGGAGGTCACCAAGAAGGCAGGAATTGATAAGGACTAATTTTGTAGCACAACCAATGAGCTTTGTTAATGCCCGCTAATGCTTATGTTTACTAATGCTTATGGCCGCAATGCTCGTCATGGACATGTTCGGCTGTTTCTACCTCGATGGGCTTTGCCGGTTGTTCGGCCTTAAAGCTTTCGCCGCAGCCGCAGCGCTCGGTTTCTTGCGGGTTGTTAAAAACAAAACCGCTTTTAAGCGCGCTGCTTTGATAGTCAATTTCTGTGCCAATAATAAACAGCAAGGCGCGCGGGTCGATAAACACTGTCACGCCCTTGGCCGTCACGCGCTCGTCACCGGCGAGTGGCTCGGCCACATAATCCATTTTATAGCTCATGCCAGCACAGCCGGTATTTTTTACCGATAAGCGCAAGCCTTGCACGGGGCGCGCACTATTGGCCAGCAGATTTTGCAATTGTGCAGCAGCGGCATCTGTCAGCGTAATGGCGGGCGGTAAAGTTCGGCTCATGGTGGGCTCCTGTTAGGTATATGGGCTTAAAACATGTTAAGTTCAAGAAGAGCCGCCTCGCTCATGCGGGTTTTTTCCCATGGCGGCTCAAAGGTAATATTCACATCGCACTCGGTAATATCGGCCAATTGGCCCACAGCGCGTTGCACCATACCGGGCATTTCGCCTGCCACAGGGCAGTTGGGGCTGGTGAGGGTCATATCGACATGCAGCTTACCGCCCTCGGCCATATCAAGCCGATAGATAAGACCAAGCTCATAAATATCAACCCGCGGGATCTCTGGGTCGAACACTGTTTTAATTTGCAAAATCACTTGAGCCAAAAGACCTTCTTCCCAGGCGCTGCCGCTTATGTGCGGAATATGCGGCCCGGTCAGTAAATAACCCAGACTCGTATTCTCGCTGGTATTTTCTGGCGTAAAGTTGGGGGCTGTGGGCGGTTGTGGGGCGATGGGGCGTTGCATGATTACTCCGTTTTGGCGGTGTCGCTGCCATTCAGCGCTTGGTGTAATGTGTGCCAAGCCAAGGTGGCACATTTAACCCGCACCGGATAGGTGCGCACACCACTTAAAGCACCCAAGCGCAGCACAGTGTCTTCATCGAGTGCTGCGGGCGGCGGCAAATCTTGCCCCATGCAGCTTTGCTGCACATAATTGATGGTGTCTTCGGCTTGCGCGGGCGTAAGGCCGCGTATGGCATCAGTCAGCAGCGAGCAAGAGGCCATAGCAATAGCGCAGCCCTTGCCGGTAAAGGCACATTCGGCCACATAGCCATTTTCAAGGCGCAGATGCAGGCTGATTTGGTCACCACATAAGGGGTTGTGCCCAAGCCCATGATGCGTGGCGGTGGGCAAATCGCCAAAATTTTTCGGCGTGCGCGCATGCTGCAAAATAATTTCCTGATAGAGGCTTTTAAGATCGTCGCTCATCGGCCGAAAAGCTCCTGCACTTTATGAAGGCCGCTGGCTAAGGCGTCGATATCGCTGGTGGTGGTATAAAGCCCAAAGCTGGCGCGCGCGGTGGCGGGTAGGCCCAAATGTGTCATCAGCGGCTGCGCGCAATGGTGCCCGGCTCTTATGCAAATATGGGCATCATCTAAAATTGTGCCGATATCATGCGGGTGTGCGTTGGCCATGGTGAAGGATAATATTCCTGTCTCGCTTTTGCCGATAAAGTTTAAGCCGGCAATATTGCCGCATTGTTGTTGGGCATAGGCCAGCAAGGCGCTTTCATGGGCAGCAATGCGGGCAAGGCCGATGGTGGCGATATAATCGATGCTGGCGGCAAGGCCAATGGCCTCGGCAATGGCGGGTGTGCCGGCCTCAAAGCGGTGGGGGGCGTCTCGATAGGTGATGTTATCGAACGCCACGGTGGCAATCATATCGCCGCCTGTTTGGTAGGGCGGCATTTTGGCCAACAGCTCGGCTTTGCCATAAAGCACACCAATGCCGGTTGGGCCATAAAGCTTATGGCCAGAAAACACATAAAAATCGGCGCCTAAGCTTTGCATATCGAGCGGTAGATGACAGGCCGCCTGACAGCCATCAATCAGCGTGATAATGCCGTGCTGTTGGGCATGGGCGCAAATTTCGGCAATGGGGGCGATGGTGCCTAGCGCGTTAGAAATATGACTGACCGCAATCAGTTTGGTGCGCGGGCTGATGGCGGCCTTTATGGCATCGAGGGTTATTTGCCCGTCGCTATTGATGGGCGCCACAATAATTTTTGCGCCAAGGCGCTTGGCCAACGCAACCCACGGCACAATATTAGCGTGATGCTCTAAGGTTGATAAAATAATTTCATCGCCGGCTTTAAGGTTGGTGCTGCCCCAGCTTTGCGCCACAAGATTAATGGCCTCGGTGGCGCCACGCACAAAAATAATTTCGTGCGTGTGCTTGGCACTGATAAAACGCTGCACGCGGCGGCGGGCGGCTTCGTAGGCGTCGGTGGCGCGCTGCGATAATTTATGCACACCGCGATTGATGTTGGCATAATCATTTTCATAGAAGCGCTGCATGGCGTCCAAGCAGGTTTTGGGCTTTTGCGCGCTGGCGGCGGTATCAAGATAAACCAAATCAGGGTTGCGGCGCAGCAACGGAAAATCGGCACGATAAGCGCTTGCATTAAAAACGCTGGGTGCGGCGCAGGCAAAAAGCTCGCTGTTTAAAGCTGCGTCCCTTAAAGCTGGGTTTGTTAAAGTTGGGCTTGGGCACTCAGCCATTGTTCAACTTCCTGTTCAAGGGTGTGGCGCAAAGGGGTGTCGTGAATATCATTGAGGCTTTCTTGCACATAGGCGCGCACCAACAAATTGCGTGCTTGCGGCAAGCTTAGCCCGCGCTGGCGCAGGTAAAAAATTTGCGCAGCATCAAGATCGCCCACCGTGGCGCCATGGCTGCATTTGACTGCATCGGCATAAATCTCCAGCTCGGGCTTGCTATTGATTTCGGCCGTAGGCGAAAGCAGCAAGGCGCGGTTCAGCTGATAGCCATCGGTTTGTTGTGCTTGCGGCTGCACACGGATTTTGCCCTGAAATACGCCGCGTGATTGTGCCGACAGCACGCCACGATAAACCTCGCGGCTGCTGGTATGGGGTGCTGCATGGTCGATGAAGCTGGTGGTGTCGGCATGTTGTGTGCCTTGCATTAAATATGCGCCATTGAGCTGCGTTTGCGCGTCAACCCCGCCAAGGCGTATGGCCATTTCATTGCGCGTGAGCGCCGCACCCAGCAGCAACGAAAAATTATCGTAAACTGCGTGTGCCGCAAGCTCGGCATTGAGCTTGCTGATAAAATGCACGTTAGGGGCAAAGCGTTGGCAGCGCGTATGCACCAGCTTCGATTGCTGGGCGAGGTCAATTTCAAGCTGCTGCGTATAAAGCTGCGGCACCGCGTTTTCTGCCGCGCTGTTACCAACATGGGCATAATGCTCAAGCACCGTAAGGCGCGCATGCGCACCAAGACTAATATGAATAGCGCAATGGGCATTTTGCGGCTGTGGTGCTTGTGTTAATACATGCACAATTTTTAACACGGCCGGCATAATGCAGCTGCGTGGGGTGAGGCGAATATGCAAAACCGAGCCCACTTGCTGGCACTGTAAATCGGCGGGCATTTGCCGCAAATCGGACAGGTCAGGGCGCAACAAACCATTGACCAGCACCAGTTTATAAGTGGGTGCATCGAGCGCCAATAAGCGCGGCACATCGCCCGCCACCAGCGGCACATCAAGCGGTGCGGCACTAAAATTAATTTTAGCCAGCGGGCGTAAGTCGGTATAGCGCCAGCTCTCACGGATGGGGCGCGGCATGTCGCGTGGTTCGCCCAAAAGCGGCTGTAAAAAAGCGGGCAGGCTCATGCGGCACGCTCAGCAATACCAAAATGGGCATAGCCATGTTGTTCTAATTGTTGCGCCACTTCAAAGCCGCCGCTGCGTACAATGCGCCCTTCGGCCAAAATATGCACGGCGTCGGGCTTGATGTAATCGAGCAGGCGCTGATAATGGGTAATCACCAGCATGGCGCGGTTTTCGGCACGCAGCGCATTGACCCCATCGGCGACAATGCGCAACGCATCAATATCAAGGCCGCTATCGGTTTCATCGAGTATGGCTAATTTGGGTTGCAACACGGCCATTTGCAGCACTTCAAGGCGCTTTTTTTCGCCGCCCGAAAAACCAACATTCACCGCCCGCTTGAGCATATCTTCGCCAATGCCAAGCTTTTGCGCGGCACTACGAATAATTTTTAAAAAGCCCACTGCATCCACTTCGGGCTCGCCGCGTGTGCGCCGTTGTGCATTAAGGGCGCTGCGCAAAAAATTCATGGTGGTCACGCCCGGAATTTCGACCGGATATTGAAATGCCAAAAATAACCCTAAGGCCGCGCGCTCATCGGGCTCAAGGCCAAGCAGGTTGGTGTCGTTAAGGGTGGCTGTGCCTTGCGTTACCTCATAGCCATCACGGCCAGACAGCACATAAGCCAGCGTGCTTTTGCCCGCGCCATTGGGCCCCATAATGGCATGCACTTGCCCTGCCGGCACATGCAGCGTAAGGCCACGCAATATTTCTTTGCCCGCGATGGTGGCGTGTAAATTATCAATGTTAAACATCAGCCGACACTTCCTTCCAATGAAATGGCTAAAAGTTTTTGTGCTTCCACGGCAAACTCCATAGGTAGTTCGGCCAAAACCTCGCGGCAGAAGCCATTGACAATGAGTGCCACGGCTTCTTCTTCAGTAAGGCCACGGCTTTGGCAGTAAAATAATTGGTCTTCGCTGATTTTAGAGGTGGTGGCCTCATGCTCAAGGCGGGCGCTTTGATTGCGGCACTCAATGTAAGGCACAGTGTGTGCGCCGCAATGCGCGTTCATCAGCAAACTATCGCATTGCGTGTGGTTGCGGGCATTATGTGCCGAGCGGGCAATTTTAACGAGGCCCCGATAAGTATTATTGGCTTTACCCGCCGAAATGCCTTTAGCCACAATGGTGCTGCGGGTGTTTTTGCCCAAGTGAATCATTTTGGTGCCCGTATCGGCCTGCTGATGATGGTTGGTGACTGCAATGCTGTAAAACTCACCCACCGAGTCATCGCCTTGCAGAACGCAGCTGGGATATTTCCAAGTAATGGCCGAGCCAGTTTCAACCTGTGTCCAGCTGATTTTGCTGCGCGCCCCACGACACGCGCCGCGCTTGGTCACAAAATTATAAATGCCGCCCACGCCATTTTCATCGCCAGGGTACCAATTTTGCACTGTGGCATATTTTATGGTGGCGTCATCATGCGCCACGAGTTCAACCACCGCGGCATGCAGCTGGTGTTCGTCGCGCTTAGGGGCA
The DNA here is from genome assembly GCA_027485855.1 of Rickettsiales bacterium. Classification (GTDB taxonomy): domain Bacteria; phylum Pseudomonadota; class Alphaproteobacteria; genus JAIXQD01. Next base: position 111,316 of record JAIXQD010000030.1, read on the forward strand.
GTGCAACCCTCAAGGTAAGACACATAACTACCTTCATCGGCAATAATCAGCGTGCGTTCAAACTGGCCGGTATTGGCGGCATTAATACGAAAATAGGTAGAAAGCTCCATGGGGCAGCGCACGCCCTTAGGAATATAAACAAAGCTGCCATCGGTAAAGACCGCGCAATTTAAAGCGGCAAAAAAATTATCGGCGACAGGCACCACGCTGCCCAAATATTTTTGCACTAATTCGGGCACACGCTGAATAGCATCGCTGATAGAGCAAAAAATAATGCCTTGTTCTTCCAGTTTGGCTTTAAAAGTGGTGGCCACCGAGACACTGTCAAACACTGCATCCACCGCAATGCTTGGCTCAACACCGGCTAAAATCGCTTGCTCGCTGAGCGGAATGCCGAGCTTGGCGTAGGTTTTAAGTAATTCGGGGTCAACTTCATCAAGGCTTTTGGGTTTGTTTTGTTGCTTGGGCGCGGCATAATAATATGCGTCCTGATAATCGATTTTGGGATAGCCCAATTGCGCCCAATCTGGCTCGGTCATGGTCAGCCAGTGCCGGAAAGCGCGCAAACGCCATTGCAGCATCCATTCGGGCTCATTTTTTTTGGCCGAGATAAAACGCACAATATCTTCGTTGAGGCCCTTGGGCGCAAATTCGGCCTCAATGTCGGTGACAAAGCCCCATTTATATTTTTGTTCGGTAAGCTCGGTCACTTGCTGCCGCGTTTCGGCAATGCGTTCATCTTCGGTTTTAGCGATGATGGCTTGTGGCGCGGCACTCATGACATTTTTCCTATTTGGTTTCCTATTTGGTTTCCTATTTGCGCACTGTTGGCGATGCTGGGCGCAGCGGGCCTTGCATATGTTGGCGTGCGCAGCATATCGGCCAAAGTGATGGTCTCCAGCGCCAAACGTACCGCGCGGTTGACTTGGTCCCAGCGGCCGCGAAAACCGCACAGGCTTTCAAGCCCGCAACTGCCCTGACTTTCGGCGCAGTCGGTGAGCGCAATCGGGCCATCAAGCGCCACAATCATTTCGGCAACCGTTATGCTGTGCGGCGCCCGCGCCAGCCGATAGCCACCTTGCGCGCCTTGTTTGGTCAGCAATAAACCAGATTTTGCCAGTTTTTTCAAAAGCTTAGCAACAGAAGCCGCAGGCAGGCCACTGTCTTTGGCTAAAATGGCCGCTTTGTGCCAATCAGGGTGGGCGGCCATATAAGCCAGCAATACCACGGCATAATCGGTCAGTTTTGTGAGCTTTATCATATCTAAGCCATTGTTTTATATGAAATAGGACTATTTATAGCCTAATAGCTCTGCTTATATCGTCCTCTGGCCGGAAAAAGTCAAGCTTCCTTAAAGTTATTTCGCAAGTATAAATAATGCGCTACAAGAGCGTAGAGCAAAAGGAGCGCACCCATGATTTTAGATAGCATCACCAATCCCGGTAGTCGTGTCGGCAAACCGAACGAAGATCGCTTTGGCAGCGTTGGCACTGCGCAAAATGGCGCTGCTTGGGTTATCGATGGCGCAACAGGCGTGGCCGAGCGCGAATATGTGCCCGGCTCAAATAGTGATGCCGCTTGGTATGCCGAGCAGCTCTCGCAAGCTTTTCGGACGCAAGCGCTGAGCTTGACCAGCCCCACTGAAATCAGCCGTGCGGCCATGACTGAAATTTCAAAGCTCTACAAATCACAAGTTGATGTTGCCCAAGTGCCAGATTATGGCCTGCCAAGTGCGGCGGGTGTGTTATTGCGCTGGCAAAAAAATGACCAAGGCCTGTGGCTGCAATCAGGGCAACTGGGCGACTGCGTGGCCTTATTGCAAACGCCCGATGGCAAGGTGCAGGCCCTTGCGCGCGATCATGCGCTGGCGAAAAACGATGCCTATATTGATGGCGCGGTGCGTGCCGCCCAACAACAAAGCGGCAAGGTTGAAGATTATCATGCGGCTTTGTTGCCAAGGCTGCAAAGCTCACGCGCGCGCATGAATAAGCCCAATGGCTATTGGATTCTCAGCATCGCGCCAGAAGCCGCCGATCAGCTTAAAACCACGCAAGAGCAAATTCCGCAAGGCAGCCATTTGCTGTTGATGAGCGATGGTTTTTATCGTTTGGTTGATACATTTGCTAACTACACCGATAGCAGTCTTATCGATGCGGCACGCCGTCAGGGCTTAGCGCCGATGATCGAGGAATTGCGCACACTCGAGCAGCAAGATTCAACTGGTGCCGCGCATCCACGCGTTAAAAAATCGGATGATGCAACAGCCTTATTATTAAAACTTTAGATATTAAAACTTTAGCTCTAGGAGAGACATATGCCAAGCAGTGGGATTTTTGCTATAATTGGTGAAGTCGTCAAAAAAATGTCGATTATCGCCGATGATATTGCCGTTGCGGCCAAGCCTTTATCTAAGGCCAGCGGCAAACTTGGCGCTATTGTGGTTGATGATGGCGCTGTTACGGCAAAAGGCTTGGGCGGCGTTGCGCAAGAGCGCGAACTGGCCATGATTGGTAAACTCGCCACCATTTCATTTTTTGGCAACAAGCTGTTATTGGGTGCAGGTTTTATTGCGCTTAATGCGTTTGCGCCCGCAGTTACGCCCATTATACTTTTAGCGGGTGGCGCTTATCTGGCCTATGAATCAGCTGCCGAAGTGAAGGAAAAATTACCCCATGCGGCAAAATGGCTAGGCCATAAAGTTGGTTTTATTAAAGATAAACCAGTGGCCAGTAACTATAAAAACGAAGAGCAAGAGCCCGGCTGGTTTGAGCGGCAACTCGGTAAGATGGATGCATCGAAAAAACCATGGGTGCGCAAAGTGGCTGCATGGTTTGGCACGGGTCATGAGCGCCGCGTGATTAGCGACCTTACCACCAAGGACACAATTTTATCGGCCGAGATTATCGTCATCTCGATGAAATATATGTTGGCCGGTGGCGCGGCTATAAGCCTTGGCGTATTGTCAGCCAATTTGCTGGCAATAGGCGTTATTGCGACAGCACTGGTTTATGGTGTGGTGGCAGGCGTGGTGCGCACCGATAATATGGCGGCGGCCCTTGCTAGAACCGAAGGGCAAAGTTGGTTTGCCAAAGCCAAGCGCGGCTTGGGCTATGGTATAACGCAAGCCTTCCCCTATGCTATGACCGGTATTGGCATGTTAGGCATTGCCGCCATGGGTTGGATTGGTGGCGCGATTGTGCTGGGTGGCTTGGGCCTGACCGCTTTGCCTTTTGCCGGCACTTTGTTGGGTCAGTTGGCTTATGGCCTTGCCGCGGGTGGCGCAATTATTGCCAGCAAATCGGCCATTGGCTTTGTTGCCAACAAAACGGGCCTCAGCAAAATTTTTGCCAAAAAGCCTGCGGCTAAAAAAAACACTGATGTAGCTATAACTGCAGCCAAGCCCGATGCTTTGCAGCCAATGCTGGGGGCAAAAGCTGAGCCAGTTGCTGCTGCTGCCGAGCCCGCTGCTAGCCCCGCCGAGTCCGCGGGTGTTGCTGCTGCCGAGCCCGCTGCTGGCGTTAATGTCGCAGCCGAGCCCGCTGCTAGCCCCGCCGAGTCCGCTGGTGTTGTTGCAGCCGAGTCCGCTGCTAGCCCCGCCGAGTCCGCGGTCGAGACTTCTGGTGTTGGCACAAAAAGGCCGGTGCCACCCGTAAACGCCGCATCAGCGCCGCCAAAAGCCGCGCCCTAACAAGGCAGCTTAACTGCGTCCTAACCCGCGCCCTAATCATTAAGGGTGGGGGGCTGTTAAGCTCTGCTTGTTTGCGCCTCTTGTTTCTGGGTGGGCTTACGGTTATGCTTTGGCATGAGCTGTTTACTGATTACCCATGAAGCCTGCCAATGGCATGAGACGCCGAAGGGCCATGTTGAATCGCCCGCGCGTTTGCAGTTTATTTTGCGTGCCTTAGCGCCGCTAAAACTGCCGCGGCATGATGCCTCGATGATTGCGCCCGAGCATTTAAGGCTTGTGCATACCGACGCTTATATTAACGGCATCATTCAGCAATTAAGCGAGCAGGATGAGGGCGTCATTGACGCCAATGAGGATATTTTCTTTAGCCCCGGCACGCATGAGGCCGCGTTACGCGCGGCTGGCGCCGGCATCGATGCGGTTAATGTTGTGCTATCGGGGCAATATAACCGCGTATTTTGCGCGGTGCGCCCGCCAGGGCATCATGCCGAGCCCGACCGCGCCATGGGCTTTTGCTATTTCGCCAATGCCGCCATTGCGGCCGCTTATGCTTTAACCAAGCCCGGCATAGAGCGCGTGGCCGTGATTGATTTTGATGTGCATCATGGCAATGGCACCGAGGTTTGGGCCCGCACCGAGCCGCGCGCATTTTTTGCCAGCTCACAGCAAATGCCGCTTTATCCGGGCACGGGCGACCCTGCCGATCATGGCCCCCATAACAACATATGCAATATGGCACTGGCTGCGGGCGATGGTCGGGTGCAGTTTCGGGCGGTGTGGCAAAAGGCTTTAGCGCGTTTGGCCCAATTTAAGCCGGATATTATTTTTATCTCAGCAGGCTTTGATGCCCACGAGGCCGACCCTCTGGCGCAAATTAATCTCAGCGAAAATGATTATAGCTGGATTACCGCGCAGCTGGTGCAAATCGCCCAGCAGCATGCGCAAGGCCGCGTTATCTCTTTGCTTGAGGGCGGCTATGATGTTGAGGCTTTGGCGCGCTCGGTTGTGGCCCATGTTGAGGTTTTAATGGGCCAAAACACTCTTGCCCCTAATGCCGTTAGCGCTTAATCTCTATCTCCATGACTACAGCAAAAGCCAAAGATATTGACACGCTCTCCTTCGAGGAGGCCATGGCCGAACTTGAGACGCTGATAAAGCAACTCGAGGAGGGCAAGGTTAAGCTCGATGAAGCCATCACCGCTTATGAGCGCGGCACTTTGCTGCGCCGCCATTGCGAGGCGCGCTTGCGTGAGGCCGAGATGAAGGTTGAGCAAATTCAAGCCAGCGAACAAGGCGTCAGCACCAAGTCCTTTACTTAACATTCACCTCTTACCGTTACAGGCGGTTTTGCCATGCCCTCAATTGATCCATTACTGCTCGATAAAATGGCGGTTGCCGCCCAAGCCGTTGACCGGATGATGGATAAGCTTTTGCCTAAAAGCGACATGGCCGAAGGCAAACTCTACGAGGCCATGCGTTATGGCACTTTAGCGGGCGGCAAACGCTTGCGGCCATTTTTGGTGATGTCGGGCGCGCGTATTTTTGGTGTCGATGAGATTTGCGCCTTACGTGTGGCAGCGGCGGTTGAGTTTGTGCATTGCTATTCGCTCATGCATGATGATTTACCCGCGATGGATAACAGCGATTTACGCCGCGGCAAACCCACAGTGCATAAAGCCTTTGATGAAGCCACGGCGATTTTGGCCGGTGACGGGCTGCTCACTTTTGCTTTTGAAGTGCTGGCCGATGCCGCCACCCACACCGACCCCACCGTGCGCACCAACCTGATTAGTGGCTTAGCCAAAGCTTCAGGCCCTAATGGTTTGGTGGGTGGACAAATGATGGATTTATTGGCTGAAACCACGCCTTTTGATATTGGCGCCATCACCCGCCTGCAACGCATGAAAACCGGCGAGCTGATTGCCTATGCCGCATCGGCTGGCGCTATTTTGGGCCGCGCCAACCCCGCACATAAACATGCTTTGGCCGCCTTTGCGCATGATTTGGGCCTGACCTTCCAGATTATGGATGATGTGCTTGATGCCACGGCCACGCGGGAGCAAATGGGCAAGCCCGTGCGCGCTGACGCTAAAAAAGCCACCTTTGTTTCAATTTTAGGGGCCGAGCGGGCGCGCGCGCAAGCCGAGCTTTTGTGTGAGCAAGCCTGCCGTCATCTTAAAATCTTTGATGGCCGCGCCGAAGACATGGCCGAAGTGGCCCGCTTTGTTGTGGCCCGCAACGGCTAGAGTTACGGCTAGTCACCCTCTCAAAAAAAACTGCGGCTTATTTAGCCGTAGCTTATTTCACTGCAATCGGCGGCATTTGTAAGGCAGCAGGCGGCTGCATCATGAGCGCCAATGGCGCTAATGCGGCCAGCGCTTTGGTAAACTGGCCAAAGCTGATTTGGCTATTCAGAAAATGCTGCGCCACTTCTAAAACTTCATCGCGTAGGCTGCGCTCGGGCGGGTAGGGCACAATCGCCACGCGCTCGCCATCGGGTATTTTGGCCAATGTGCGCGCGGCCTTAAAGGCCTCTGGTAAGCCGCCGAGCTCATCAACCAAGCCCAGCGCTTTGGCTTCGCTACCCAGCCACACCCGCCCTTTGGCAATATCGGCCATTTTTTCGGGCGGAATTTTGCGCGCCTTACTCACACGATTGGTAAATTGGTTATAAAGCTGGTCCATCAGCGCATTGATGCGCACCTCTTGCGCCGGCGTATAGCGCGACAGTGGCGACCAAATACCGGCATTGCCAATGCCGCCATCAATAAAGGCCGTGCCGATTTGCCATTCTTTAGCGGCATCTTCTACCACCATTTTGCCGCCAACAACCCCAATAGAGCCAGTGAGTGTGGCGGGTAGGGCTAAAATCCTATCGGCATTCATGGCAATCCAATAGCCGCCACTCGCGGCCACATCGCCCATGCTCACCACCACGGGTTTGTGTTTTTTCTGAGCGCGCACAACAAGCCGCCTGATGGTTTCGCTGGCAACAGGCGTGCCACCAGGGCTATTGATGCGCAGCACAATGGCTTTCACGGCTTTTTCGTCCATAGCTGCGGTAAAAGCATCGGTCATGGTATCGGCGCCGATGGTGGTGTTGCCCAATTGGCTATAATCGCTTTCGCCATTCATAATGGCGCCGCTGGCGGTAATGAGCGCAATAATTTTATCATCCTTGGGGGCGGGTAGCTCATCGTGGCGCGCATAAAGATAATCTTGCCAATGCACTTGCTGGCTATCTTTACCGGCTTGTTTTTTAGCGGTCTTTATCGCCACATCGGCATATTGAATGCGGTCGATGAGTTTGGCCTCTTTGGCCTCTGTGGCGGTAAAGGGGCCTTTGGCCAAAAGGCTTTGCACAGTGGCGGGCGGCAGCTTGCGGCCTTCGGCTATGGCCGTAATAAGCTGTTGATTAAGGCCACCCACCATGCGCTCAAGCATTTGTTTGTTGGCGGGCGTGATATTTTTATGGGTAAAATTCTCAAAGGCCGTTTTAAATTCGGCGCGCTGCATAATTTGTGGGGTTATGCCAAAGCGATCGAGCAGGGCCCGAAAAAACGGCATCTCGGCGGCAATGCCCGTAAGCCCTACCATACCCGCTGGCTGTAGCCAAATTTGATTAAAGCCAGTAGCTAAATAATAGCTGCTATTGGCCGCGCTCAGCTCACCAAAACTATGCGCAAAGGCAAAAGTGGTTTTACCCGCAGCGCTGAGGGACACAAAAGCCGCGCGTAGCTCTTGTGCGGTGGCGGGGGGCATTTGCCAATCGCCCAAACGCACCAGCACCGTTTTAACGCGGCTATCTTGTGCGGCCAGCTCAAGCGCGCCTAAAAGTTCAGGCAGGCTCGGCTGATAGCCATGTAAAGCAACACTAATGGGGTTACTGCTGCCGCTATCGCCAAAAGGCTGATCGAGATCGACTTGCAGCACAATATTATCTTTAAGCGTCATGCCATGGTCACGGCTGAGCGCCGATATCCAGCCCAATGTGGCCATAATTACCATAAAGCCACCAATAAAGGTAAAGCTGCGCAAAATATATTTTTTAATGGTTTGCCACATGGGCTTTTATTCCTTTTCAGTAATATGCCAGGCGCCGGTTAAGGCGCGCCCGCGCAAAGCGGCATCGGCTAAAACACAAGCCAGCATGGCGCTGGCAATGGGGGCGGCTCTTATGCCCACACAAGGGTCATGGCGGCCCGTGCTGCTGATGGTGGTGGGCGTGGCATCGGGCGTGACGGTGGGTTGGCTTATGCGAATAGAGCTGGTGGGCTTTACCGCAAACCGCGCCACAATGGGCTGGCCGGTGCTGATGCCGCCCAAAATGCCGCCATTATGATTGCCAGCAAACTCAATGCCACTATGACCTTGCTGCATAATATCGGCCGATTGGTGCCCTTCAAGGCCGGCCAGCGCAAAACCACTGCCAATTTCTACGGCTTTTACGGCATTGATGCTCATGAGTGCCGCAGCAATCTCAGCATCGAGCTTTTGGTAAATAGGGTCGCCCCAGCCAGCGGGCACGCCCTGCGCTTGCACTTGCAACACCGCCCCAAGTGAGGTGCCTGCGCTACTTGCGGCATCAAGGGCGTTTTGCCAAACCTCAATCATGCTGGCATCGGCGGCAAAAAATGGGTTTTGTGATACTTGTGCCCAATCATCTTGCACCCAATCTTCTGGCGCTTTCGTGCTGGCATGCGGGCCAATTTGTATCACGGCCGCTTCAATTTTTATGCTATCGCCTAAAATGCGCCGTGCGACAGCGCCTGCGGCCACGCGTGCCACCGTTTCGCGCGCGCTCGCCCGGCCACCCCCACGCGGGTCACGATGGCCATATTTTTTATCGTAGGTGTAATCGGCATGGCCCGGGCGATAGGCTTTGGCAATGTCGTTATAATCGGCAGAGCGCGCATCGGTATTGGGAATCAACAAGGCCACCGGCGTGCCTAAAGTGCGCCCTTGATAAACGCCTGATAAAATCTGTACGCGGTCAGGTTCTTGACGGGGGCTGACAAAACGGTTTTGCCCCGGCCGCCGCGCATCAAGAAATTGCTGAATATAAGGCTCATCAAGCGCAAGGCCGGGGGGCACACCATCGATAACGACACCCATGGCCACGCCATGACTTTCGCCAAAGCTGGTAAAGCGAAAAAATTGCCCCCAACTATTGCTGGCCAAGTGTTACTCGCTGCTTTTCATGGTGCTGAGCAGCTGCACCACTTGTGGTGCGGCATCCACCGCCATCATGCCGACGCAGTGATAGCCGCTATCAACATGGTGCACCTCGCCCGACACGCCGCGGCCAAGGTCAGACAGCAAATAAAGCCCCGACATGCCCACATCATTTTGCGTGACATTGCGACGCAGCGGTGCGTTCAGCTCATTCCAGCGCAAAATATAGCGGAAATCGCCAATACCCATGGCCGCTAAAGTTTTAATGGGGCCGGCTGAAATCGCATTAACCCTTATGCCGCGTGGGCCTAAATCCATGGCTAAATAACGCACTGAGGCCTCTAAGGCCGCTTTCGCCACACCCATGACGTTATAATGCGGCACGACGCGCTCGGCACCAAGATAGCTGAGGGTGAGCAAGCTGCCGCCATTTTTAAGCAAGGGTGCTGCTTTGCGGCACACATGCGTAAATGAGTAGCAAGAAATATCGAGCGTGCGCAGAAAATTGCCGCGTGAAGTATCGAGGTACAGCCCATCGAGCTCATTTTTGTCGGAAAAGGCAATGGCATGCAGCACAAAATCGAGCTGGCCCCATTGGTTTTCAATGGTTGAAAAAACCGTGTCAACACTGGCTTCATCGGTGACATCGCACGGCACAATGATGCTGGCCTTGAGGCTTTCAGCCAAAGGAATAACCCGCTTACCCAGCGCATCGGCCTGATAGGTAAAGGCGAGTTCCGCGCCTTGTGCAGCACAGGCTTGCGCAATGCCCCAAGCAATCGAGCGCTCATTGGCAACGCCCATAATCAGGCCGCGCTTGCCGCGCATTAGCTCGCCCGTGGGCAGCGGAAAAAAGTTTTCTTGGCTCATCTCTACCTCTTAAAACCTTACCTCTAAAACCTTACTGCTTATAAGCGGGCGTATCATAGACGGGCTTGCGGCTTATTCCAAGCCTGCTTTGCGGCTTATTCTAGGCCCGCTTTGCGTCTGGGGTGGTAGGGGGATTTAGCCTCATGTTTTTCAATGTTTTTTATCAGTTCATCATCCATTTTTTCGGGCAAAACCACTTTCAGTGTTACATATTGGTCGCCTTCTTGACCATCGCGGCTTAGGCCTTTGCCTTTTAGCCTCAGCACTGTGCCGCTATTGCTATGCGGCGGAATGGTGAGCGTGACTGCGCCCTCAAGCGTTGGGGTTTTAATTTTTGTGCCTAGCACGGCCTCGGCCAAAGTGACGGGCAGGTCTAAATGTAAATCGAGCCCTTTTAAGGTAAAATAAGCGTGCGGCGCTACATGCACTGTAACCAAAGCATCGCCCGCCATGCCGGCACCAAGGCCGGTTAAGCCTTGCCCCTTAAGGCGCAGCACAGTGCCATCGGCGGTGGCGGGTTTAATGCCAACATCAATCGTTTTGCCATTTTGTAAGGCGAGGCGCTGTTTGCTGCCTTTGGCCGCATCGATAAAACTGATGGTTAAATCATAGGTGACATCGCTGCCCCTAATGCGCTGGCCGGTGTCACCGCCTTTACCAGCGCGCGCACCCGCCTGACCACCGCGTGCTGTGCCGAAAAGCTCGGCAAAAATATCATCGGTGAAGCTGCCACCACCAGCAAAACCACCAAAATCTTTAGCGAAATCGCCATTACCTGCGCCACCACCACCCGTGCGCCGCCCGCCACTGCTGAAGCCACTCCCAAAGCCACTGCCAAACCCGCCGCCAAAGCCACCACCAGCGCGCTCATTGCCTTGTGCGTCAATCTCGCCTCGATCAAAGCGCGCGCGTTTTGCTGGGTTAGAGAGCAGGTCGTAAGCGGCATTAATATCTTTGAAGCGCTGCTCAGATTTTTTATCGCCCGGGTTGCGGTCGGGGTGCGATTCTTTGGCCATGCGCCGAAAGGCGGTTTTTATATCTTCGGCGCTGGCGTTACGCGGCACAGCCAGCACGCTATAGGGGTCACGCAAAGTCATGCGACAATTTTAAAAGGTTTCACTGCGCCTGTCCAATGGCTTGCGCAGTGAGCTGCAAATTGACCGTAACCATATTGCCAACGCTGCCCTCATCGGTGTAGCCAAGGCGCCAATCCTGCCGGTTAAGCGTGGTGGTGCCGTTCACAGTAACGCCCGCCGGATTATCGGCTTGTGGGGTGAGCGTAAAGCTAATCTGCACAGGTTTTTCAAGGCCTTTTATTGACAGCGTGCCATCGGCGATAAAGCCATTATCGCCAACCGCCCGCACCGTTTGGCTTTTAAAAATGGCTTGCGGAAATTGCGCCGTATTAAACCACTCGGCCGAGGGCAAGGTGCTGTCACGCTCGGCGCTACCGGCGCGCACGCTGCCAAGCTCAATCGCCACTTCAATGGCGCTATCGGCCGGGTTGGCGGGGTCGAAGCGCAATTGCTTGGTGCTGAATTTGCCAAAAGAACCGGTAAAAGCAGCTCCGCTTTCTGTGCCGGTAAATTCAATTTTACTGCGGGCAAAATCAACCTGCCAGTCTTTGGCATAAGCGCCTTGTGGCCAAAGCAACGACAGCGCCACTAAGCCCATAGCAGCTTTGGGGGTGCTTATTTGGGGCAACATGCGCCGCAACACGTCATCGCGTAAAATAAAATGATGATAGAGCGCTGCTGCTACATGCGCTGCCAGCAAAAACCAAAATAGGGTTACCAGTAACTCATGTGTTTCATAGAAAAATTTGGCGTAATCAGCCTTGTTGGCAAGGTCTGGCAAAATGGGCAGATGCGGCCAAGGGATAATGCCAAACAGCACCGTTGGAATATTCAGCGGTGAGGCTGAAACCATCGCCCAGCCCGATAGCGGCAAGCCCAGCATTAAGCCATAAAGGCCAAAATGCGCAAGCTTGGCCGCCCACTTTTGCCAGTGCGGTGTTGTGGCGGGCATGGCAGGCACCTTATGCATAAGGCGCCACACCAAGCGCAGCACACTGAGCAACAAAATGATGATACCAATCGATTTGTGCCACTGATAAAGCGGATATTTGCCAGCATCGGTTCTGGGCAGGTCGCTCATATAGCCACCCAAAAAAACCATGCCTAAAATAGCCAAAGCCAAAAGCCAATGCAGGCCTATGGCCACTTTATTGTAGCGTATATCGGTGTTGCTCATGGTGCGCCCGCTTTACAAACTGGGCTTTAAGTTAAACTCTGCTTCAATTTGCAGCGTTACATTGTCGCCAATGGCAGGCAGGTAAGTGCTCATGCCAAAGTCGCTGCGCTTGAGGCTGGCGGTGGCCGAAAAACCTAAGGTTGCAGCATTGGCAAAAGGGTTGTGCCCCGCGCCATTAAACTGCACTTTGAGCTGCACGGGCTTGGTTTGACCCAAAAAGCTCAGCTCGCCATCAATCAGGCCATTTTGTTTATCGAGCACTGTCACTTTTGTGCTGACAAAACGAATGCTGGGAAATTTTTCAGTGTTAAACCATTCAGCGCCTTGTAGTTTTTTGTCGAAATTATCAAGGCCGGTATCAACTGTGGTGGGGTCGATAAGGATATCAACTTTGCTGGCGCTGGGGTTGTCGGCATCAAATTTAAGTGTGCCGCTGATGCCGTTAAAGCGCGCCGTATAATTGCTAAAGCCCAAATGCGAAATGCGCCAAGTAACGCTCGCATGGCGTGAATCAAGGTTATATTCGCCGCTGAATTTGCTGTTTAGCTCAAGGCTGGGCGGGGTGAAATTTTGTGCCGCTGCGGGCAGAGCGGTCAAAGAAAAAGTGGCAAGCAATGCGGCCAAAGCGAGAATTTTTTTCATAAGGGCTCTCCAGATAAAAACAAGCGATAAAAGAGGCGGCGCTGCAACCGTAAGATTGCAGCGCCGCTATAAGAATTAAAACCTACTCAACAATCTGCCATGAGCCATCGGGCTGCTGGCAAGCGCGGCCAAAGGCTTTTTGGTTTTTGCCGCCAATGCTGACGGTTTGTTGAAACTCACGGCAATAGCTGCCGCTTTGGCTGCGGCCTTCGCGCACCGGTGTAATGGTGCCCGAATTGCCGCTTTGTGGGTTAGACCACGTAATGGTTTGACCAATGGGCGCGCTATAGGCGTTGCTTTCAGCGCGGCCAACGTAGTTTTGGTCGGCTTTATCAAGACCACTGCCCACTTGGTTGCCCAAATAAGCGCCGAGCATGGTGCCTGCGGCTGTGGCCATCAGCTGGCCTGTGCCACTACCAAATTGTGCACCCAGCAAAGCACCACCAAGGCCGCCCAAAACTGTGCCGCCCACTTCTTTGTTGCCGGCATCTTGTGCGCAGCCAGCCAGAAGTGCTGTGGCTAAGAGAGTGGCCATAAGATTACGTTTAAATGTGTTACGCATTGTCGCTCCTTTTGTTCCATCGAGGGATTAGCAGAATCGTTAAACCTGTGGGATACTGCTTACACCCTTTTTTAGATTAGGAAAATGGCACAATGATGACCAATCCTGAACATATTGCTTTTATCGAGCCTTTACCGGCCAGCCCTTGGCCGCTTTGGTCGGATTGGTTTCGGTTAGCGAAATCTCACGAAATGAACGATGCCGAAGCTATGTGCTTGGCCACCGTCGATAGCAGAGGGCGCCCCGCCAGCCGGATGGTGCTGCTGAAGGGCTGGGATGAAAGCGGCTTTGCCTTCTATAGTAACCTTGATAGCCGCAAGGGCCAGCATTTGGCCGCCAAGTCCGAGGTGGCGCTTTGTTTTCATTGGAAAAGCCTGTTGCGTCAGGTGCGGGTTGAGGGGCTGGCCGAGCGCCTGTCGGACGAAGAAGCCGATGCCTATTTTGCCTCGCGCAGTCGGCGCTCGCAATTAGGGGCTTGGGCCTCGCAGCAATCGCGGCCGCTTAAAGACCGTGCGGCGCTTGAGGCGCGCGTCAATGATGTGGAGCATCGTTACCCCAGCGGCGATATTCCGCGCCCGCCTTATTGGCATGGCTGGCGCGTGCGCCCCAGTTTAATTGAGTTTTGGCAACAGCGCGATTTTCGGCTACATGACCGCATCGAATATAGCCGCGCTGCCGAAGGTGGTTCATGGCAAATCACCCGTCTTTACCCGTAAAGGCTAATATAACGCCGCAAAAAGCCGCGTTTTTGCGGCGGCTGGCCACTTGGGCCAGTTTAATTGTGGCCAGCACTTTAATTGGCGCAAAATTTACCGCATGGTTAGCCACGGGCTCGGTTGCCATGCTCTCGGCCTTGGTTGATTCAACCGTCGATCTTATGGCCTCGATTGTCACTTTTATTGGGGTGGCGCGCGCTTTGCGCCCGCCCGATATGCAGCACCGCTTTGGCTATGGCAAAGCCGAGCCTTTGGCCGCCTTGGCGCAAGCGGCCTTTGTGTGTGGTTCGGCCATCTTATTGTGCTATGAGGCGGTGAGCCGTATTCTCAAGCCCGAACCTGTGGTGCATGCGGCCATGGCTTTATGGGTGATGGTTTTTGCGGTGCTGGCCAGCTTGGCCTTGGTGGCGTTGCAGCGCTATGTGATTGCGCGCACGGGCTCGGTTGCGATTAGCGCCGATAGTTTGCATTATCGCGGTGATATCTATCTTAATCTTTCGGTCATTGCGGCGTTGTTGCTGGCCAAATATACCGGCAATTTATTTTTCGACCCGCTCTTTGCTTTGCTGGTTGCCGCCATTTTGCTTTATGGCGCTTATGGCATTGCCCGCGATGCTTTGGGGCTGCTCCTCGACCGCGAATTGCCCGCCAGCACACGCGATGAGATTTCACAGCAAGTGCTAAGCCACCCTTTGGTGCGTGGCTTGCATGATTTGCGCACGCGCTCGGATGGTGAGCGCTGGTTTATTGAATTGCATTTAGAGCTTGATGGGCACATTACACTAAACGAGGCGCATAGCATTGCCGATGCCATTGAGCAGCGTTTAATGCAGCTTTACCCCACCGCTGAGATTTTAGTGCATCAAGAGCCCGCCGGCCTTGATGACACAAAGCGCGACCATCGCCTGCGTTAATGCTTAGCCACTGATTCTTGGGCCACTAATTTTTAGCCAAAGCGTATTTGCGGCAATGTTTTTGCAGCAAGGGCAGGGCGGGGCAGCTCGGCTTGCTTGGCAAAAGATGCGTTTGCCGCAACCGGGCTTGTGGCCGCCTGTGCCGACACGGATTGCACCACATTATAAGTGACATTCAGTGCGGGCCCATAAGCCAAGTTAGCGCCAACCAACCCTGCCACAATGCTACCCACAGTGGCATAGGTGGATTGCTGCGGGTTAAGATAGGTTTGCTGCTGAATTTTACCGGTGATGCGGTTGCTAATTTTATAGCTTTGCCAAATGCCAAAAGCAGCGCCAGCAATAAAGCCAACAAATTGCGTGGTGCCGGCCGCACCAAGGCCAAACAGGCTTGCACCAATCAGTAAGCCTGCGGCACCACCAATGCCTGCCGCTAAGCCCACTACAATACCGCTGGCAAGGCCAACGCCAATAATTTTAAGCACAGCTTTGTTTGAAGTGGTGAGCATGGCGATAATCTCCTTATGGGTGTGGGCCAGATAAAGTTGGTGTTAAATTAGATGAGGTTGGTGCTGAAGCAGCGGCTGGTGTTTTGCGCAAGCTTTGTGTCAGCATGGTTTTAACCTGTGCGACATTAGCTAGGCGCAGATAATCGAGGTCGTGCGCGGCAACAATGAACGGCACCAGCCCCATCTCTTTGCTTTCAAGCCACAGCGCTTCAGCCACTTGCTGCTTGGTGTTGTATAAATCGCGGGCTTGGGCAATGGTGTCGGCCATCTCGCGCAATTCGGTGATTTCCTGACGGGCCATGTCGTAATTGGGGGTTTTGTAAGTCAGCCAGATAAGATTAAGTTTAAAGCCTTTAAGCATGCCAAGACGCGGCCAGGCGCTGGCCAGAGTTTGGATACGATCAAGGGCTGTGGGCGTGCTTAAATCTTTTTGCTTAAGCAGTTTTTCAAAACGCTGACGTGCGCCGGTTTCGTTCGCATAGGCCGACATCACGCGGCAAAATTGTAAATTAGCCTCGCGCTCAAGCCGCACCAGATTAGCATGTTCAGCAGCGCTGGCCGCCAATACCCGATTAAGCTTCGCCATTTGTGTGAGTTGCTCAGGGGTGGGTGAGCCTATTGGCCCAAGCGCATTCACGCGTATAACAGCTAGTTTTTGCGCCTCTTGCCGCGCATTAAGCGGCAATTCAGGGTTGTTGATGGTGCGCAATAAATTGCATAAAGACGGCTGCCCCACCATTGGCCAAGCCAGCTCAAGATTAAGCGGCAGCTCTAATGTGGCTGATTGATCGATGTTAATTGTAAGCTTGGGCTTGGCGGTCATTAAGATAGTTCCCGATATGAAACTTTGTGCCTAATCTAGGCTTATTGTCTGCCGTGTCAAGATTCTTTTAACTTTTTACAAGCCTTTCGATTTGGGCTTTAGGCCGTTGTTGCTAATGAGGAAATATCATTTATGGTTGATATTATTTTAATAACTTCACGCCAGAGTATGTAGTTAGAATATTATTAGGCCCCCACATTATAGCGCGAGTGATCAATGCCCGAGAAGATTTTGAAATTATCACGAGAAGTTTCAGAGCTTGCCACGCTCAAAGTTGCTGAAATTCAGCAAGTGACCAGCACCACTAAAATCTTAGCCCTCAATGCATTAATTGAAGCCACCCGCGCGGGCGATGCCGGCAAAGGCTTTGCCGTGGTGGCGCAAGAGGTTAAAACCATCAGCCAACGCATTACTGAAATTGCTTCGGCACTGCAGCAAAGCATGACCGCAAAAACGCAAGAGCTGAATCAGCTTGGGCAAAAGTTGGTTAATAATATTAGAGGCGGCCGCTTGGTCGATTTATCGCTCAACATGATTGAGATTATCGATCGTAATCTTTATGAGCGCTCATGCGATGTGCGTTGGTGGGCCACCGACAGTGCCGTGGTTGAGGCGTTGGTCGATAGCAGCAAGGCTGGTTTTTGTAGTCAGCGTTTAGGTGTTATTTTAAATGCCTATACCGTCTATCTCGATTTATGGGTGTGCGATGTGAATGGACGTGTCGTTTGCAATGGCCAGCCTGGGCGTTATCCGGGGGTGATGGGCGCTAATGTGAATAACGAAAGCTGGTTTCGTGGCGCCATGAATACGCGTGATGGTAATGAATATGCGGTGGCCGATGTCAGCGTCAATGAATTGCTGGGGCGGCGCTCGGTTGCGACCTATTCCGCCGCCATCCGTGAAAATGGCGATGTGAATGGCAAGGTTTTAGGGGTTTTGGGTATTTTCTTTGATTGGCAGGCGCAAGCGCAAGTGGTGGTGGATGGGGTGCGCCTTGACCCGGAAGAAAAGAAAAGCACACGCTGCCTGATGCTCGATAGCAAGTTTCGTATCATTGCCAGCAGCGATGGGCGCGGCGTTTTGAGCGAGACCTTCCCGCTACAAACCGAGGGGCGGTTGCGCGGCAACTATATCGATAATCATGGCAACACAGTGGGCTTTTGCGTAACCCCCGGCTATGAAACCTATAAGGGCCTTGGCTGGTATGGCGTGATTGTGCAAGCGCCGATGAACGGCGATGATTAAAATCCTAATAGCTTTGCCGTGGTTTTTGCGCCTAAATCATCGGTGCAAAATAGCAGCCGTGTTTGTGGGGTAACGCTGCCCCAATCGGGCAGCGCAAAAGGCGGATAGGCTAAATGCTGCACGGCTTGCAGCACAATGGGGGCGCCGCCCGCCCAAACCACGCCACGCAAGCGCCATAATTTTTCGCCATAATTTTGCTGCAAGCTGTGCAGCTTTTGCAAAATCTCATCCAGCCTTTGCGGCTGGTCGCTCTGTAAAATAAAACAGCCGGCCATTTTGGCCTTGGCATCAAAATCAAGCCATTGCGGCAAGGCGAGACCCAGTTGCGGCCGCCATAGGCCTTGCTCTAATATTTCGTCGGTTATTTCTGTGGGCGTGCTGATAATATAATCGGCCACCGCTTGCTGCTTGCGGCTTATAGGGTTTTCGCTGGTAAGAGCCAGCACACTGGCCAGACGTAAGCGCGCCGCCAGCAAGGGCTCGGCCATGAGAGTTTGCAATAAAGATGCGGGGTTGCCTTCGGCGGCTACAATAATGCGCTCATAATCGGGGATTTGCTGCCGCACTTTTTGCAGATAAAGCTGGCGCAAATTTTCGGCCAGATCACCAAGATTAACGCAGCACACACAGCCACTGCCATTTGTGCTAAGATTAAGCGCAGGGCTATTGCCAGCCGCAATGACCGCAACCTTGCCCGCTTGTGGCAGGGCAGTTAGGCGTGTCACCAAAGCTGCCCGCGCCAGTGGCTGCTCGGCTAAAACGATATTAATGGGGGTGCGTTGGTCGGGTTGCATTTTCCTCTGGTTTTAGCAAAACCGTGGACTATATCTTTAGCATAAACAAATAACCAAAAAGTAGAGGCTTAGAATGTCAGCTCCAATCGTTATTGTGGGTGCAACCGGTGCCATAGGCAGTGCAACAGCGCGTTTGCTTAGCACCCATGGCCAGGCGCTGCATCTTGTGGCCCGTGATGGCGCGGCGCTTACGGCTTTGGCAACCGAGCTCAATGCCAGTTCTGCCGTGGCCGATGTGTTAGATAGCCCAGCTTTAAGCCAAGCCATAAAAGCGGGTGATGTGGGACAGGGGCTGGCGGGGTTGGTTTATGCGGTGGGCTCGATACCGTTAAAGCCACTCAAGGCCAGTCAAGCGGCCGATTATGTGGCGGCGTTTCAGCTGAATGCAGTTGGTGCGGCGCTATCGGTGCAAGCGGCCGAAGCGGGGCTGCGGCTTTATGCACAAAATAATAATTGCAACGCAGGCATCGTGCTATTTTCAAGCATAGCGGTGCAGCAGGGCTTTACCAACCATTCAATTATCAGCATGGCTAAAGGCGCGATTGAGGGGCTAACCCGCGCTTTAGCAGCCGAGCTGGCACCCGCCATTCGGGTGAATGCCGTGGCGCCCAGTTTGACCCATAGCAAAATCAGTGCGAGCATTACCAGCAATGCTAACATTGCGCAGGCCATTGCCGCTTTACACGCGCTGCCGCGTTTAGGCGAGGCTCATGACAGCGCTGAAGCAGCGCTTTATTTGCTGCGCGCTTCATGGGTGACGGGGCAAATTTTGGCCGTCGATGGGGGCCGCTCACGGGCGCGCACAAAGGGATAAAAGATGCGTAAGCTTTGTTTGTGGGTTTTATTATTGGGCTTAATGATGCCGCTGGCTGCACAAGCCGAGCAAGATTTTGCCGTTAATCGCGACAGCCTTTATTTTATTGTAAAAAATGGCGGCTCGCCCATTGGCACGCATCGTGTGAGCATTCGTCAAGAGGGGGCGCGCACCATTGTGCAGGTGCGCATTAATTTGCGTGTGCAGCTGGCTTTTATTACGCTTTACCGCTACGACCACGAAAACACCGAAGTATGGGAAGATAATCAGCTCATCAGCATCAGTAGCGATACCGACGATGATGGCACGCAGCATCGGGTGCGCGGGCAGCGTCTTGAAAATGGCTTTGCCATTTCGGCCAGTGACAGGGCCGATTATGTGGCGCCGCTCGATGTGGTCACGACCTCGTACTGGAATATCAATTCGCTGTTATCGGGGCGGCCAGTGTTGGATACGCAAAGCGGCGAGGTGCGTACGCTTAAAGTAGCGCCCGTAGATGCGGCCTTGCTTGGTGCTGCGGCCAAGGCTGATGCGCAGCGCTGGTATCGCGTGCAAGGCGATGATTTAGATTTTAATATTGCTTACGACAATAATAATCGCTGGGTTGATTTAGCTTTTCGTGCCAAAGGCGCCGATATCCGCTATCATGCCGATGAATATATCAACCTGCCGTAAGAGAGCACTCGCATGACCACCCTGCCCACCACCATAAGCCCACTTGTTTGGATAACCGGCGCCAGTAGCGGCCTTGGCCGTGAAGTGGCCTTGCAAATGGCGCGCAGCGGCTGGCGCGTGGCTGTGAGTGCGCGCAATGCTGAAGCACTGCAAAAGCTAGCGCAAGAGGTGCCCAATATTTTTGTGTATCCGGCTGATATCACCGATGCCGAGGCCATAAAAAACACTGTGGCCAGCATTGAGGCTACACATGGCGCCATTATGGTGGCCGTGCTCAATGCGGGTACGTACCTGCCTGATGACGCCACCACACTTGATGCGCAAGTTTTTGCCAATACCATTAACACCAACCTCAATGGCACAGTGCATTGTGTAGCAGCTTTGCTGCCTTTTATGCTTAAGCGTGGCGCGGGCCAAATCGCTTTAGTCAGCAGCGTTGCCGGTTATCGTGGCTTGCCGCGCTCTTTGGCTTATGGCGCCAGCAAGGCCGCGCTTAATAATTTTGCCGAAGCTTTGTGGTTTGATGTAGCGGCCAAGGGCATAAAGGTGCAGCTGATTTGCCCTGGCTTTGTGCGCACACCGCTGACCGATAAAAACACCTTCCCGATGCCGGCCTTAATGGAAGTTGATGCCGCAGCCAGCCGTCTTATTGCGGGGCTTGGCAGCGATAAGTTTGAAATTACTTTTCCACGGCGCTTTACTTATGTGCTTAAAGCCTTAAGCCTGCTGCCGGCCAGCCTTTATCTGCCGCTGGTGCGTTGGGCCACGATGCGAGCTGGGCTATGAGCGCCGTTGCCAACAGCCTGCCGGCGGAAAGCGTGCAAAGCATCATTCACTTTTGGCAGAATCTATCGCCTGAAAGTTTAAGCACAGTGCCGCAGGTTTTTGCCGAGCAGGCCGAGTTTAAAGATGCGTGGCACCATTGCCGCAATCGGAGCGAGATTTTGCACTTGCTACAAAAAATGTTTGCCCGCTTGCAACGCGTGCGTTTTGTGGTGACAGGACAGTGGAATAGCGGCAATATTCTTTGGCTTGAATGGGGTTTTTATGCCCAGTGGCGCGGCCATGATTTGCACTTTACTGGTGCCAGCAAAATTACCATGGCGGCTTTTGCCATGCCTGAAGGCACAACGCGCTTTTTATGCACCGAGCATATCGATTATGCCGATGTGAGCGCGTTGTACGAGCAGTTGCCGTGGGTAGGCGGCTTATTTCGCTGGTGGCGCGCCCGCTTTGGTAGCTGAAGCGCCTTTGGTGAAAAACAAACTCACCTCGCCAATTTCAAAGCCCCAACGATAAATCCGCGCGCGGTTAATCATGGTTTGCTTATCAAGCGCAAACATCCAATCATCAAAACGCACCGGCCACACATCATTGCCCACTTTGAGGTTTAGCTCATAGCGCCATTGCATGGCTTTGCCAGCAATTTCGCCCGTGGCCACACCAATCACATCGCCGGCGGTGCCGGTAAATTGCGTGGCGCTGGTGCGCTTGATGCTCCAGATACGTTGTGCCACTTCGCCATCATCATAGACAAAATCTTCGACTAAGGTCAGCGTGTCGCCCTCAACGGTGCCAACAATATCGACCACAAAACTGCGGCGCAAAGTGCCGAAGCGATCTTCAAAAATACCTTTGGCTTGCGTGTGTCCGGCAAAAAACACAAACGGGTCAAAGGCAGGCTCGGTGCCTTTAAAATCGGCAATTTTCATGCTGCTGCATCCTGCTAAAGTAAGGGCTAATATTAAAGTTGTTACAATTTTTCGCAGCATGTTTTCTCCTAAAGCTTGGGGCAGGTGCGCCACATTAATTTAACCGCACATAATTTCAGTATAGTCGGTAAGAGCGCATAAAGGCTAATTAACATAAAAGCCGGCAAATCGGTGGCGGTGGTGCCAGTTTTTAGTCCGGCCCAATCCAGCAGCGGAAAAGCAATACCCACCGCCAAAGCCAGCGCTAATTTGGTGGCCATGCTCCATGCCCCCATCAGCAGCCCTGCCTTGCTGTGGCCGGTGCGGTTGGTATCTTGGGCAATCACATCGGCTTGCAGCGAGGCTGGCAAAATTACATCCGCCCCCAAGCACAAACCCGTGCCCACCACCATCAGCCAATAAACCCACAGCGCCTCGGCATTGCTGAGTGGCGTCAGCAGAAAAAATGCACAAGCCAGCAACATGGCGCTGCACCACACACGCTGCTTGCCATATTTTTTAGATAAAAACTGCCACAAGGGAATACCCCCAAGCCCCGCTAAAAAATAAACAACCAGCATTAAACCTTGCTGCGCTAAATCGCTAACGCCCAACCAGCTGACCACAAACACACTAAACAAGCTGGCGGGCAAGCCATTCGCCAACCCATTTAAAAGATAGGCCAAAAGCAACTGGCGGAAAGGGCTGTGGTGTTTTAACAAGTGCCAATATTGTAATTTTGTGGTGTTGGAGTGGTTTATCACGGCGGGTTTTTCGTGTATTTGCGTCAGCAATAGCAGCATGGCGCAGGGCACGCCCACCGCTACCAGCGCGCCAAATAAGCGCATTTGCTGCGCTTGCGCCTCTATCACCAATAACACCGGCAGCAACAGGCATAATAATGTGCCGATTGCGGTTGCCGCCTCACGATAGGCGACAATGCGGGTGCGCTCATGGGTGTCAGCCGACCACTCGGCCGCCATGGCGCTATAGGGCACGGCGATAATGGTCCAGCCCGCATATAACAGCAGCGACCATAATAACAGATAAGCCGCTGTGGGCGTAGCAGGCGGCACAAAAATTTGCCATGCCGCTAGGGCGCATAGTGGCGTGCCGAACGCCAACCATATTTTGCGGCCATATTTTTGCGTGATGTCGCTGATGGCGCCCATGGCTAAATCGCTGGCCATGTCAAAAAATCGGGCGAGCAGCAAAATGCCGCCCACGGTGGCAAGGCCCAATGTTTGTGCATAAAAGGCCGGCAAAAAAATGTAAAAGGGCAAAGTCAGCACGGCTAAGGGCAGTGCGGGTGCCGCAAAAGACAATAATTGCCAGCGGCTGATACGACTAGTCACGCACAGCCGTAAGCTGCACCACATCAATGGTGCCCACTTTAAAGCCTGCGGCGCAGTAATCGAGATATTGTTCCCAAAGGCGTTTAAAGCGGTCGTCAAAACCAAGCGGACTTAAACGCGGCCACGCATGTTGAAAGCGCGTTTGCCAGAGCTGCAAAGTTTTGGCGTAATCATTGCCAAAAGCGCTCAGCTCTTTTTGCTGCAGGCCGGCTTGCGCCAGTTGCTTATGCAAAATGGGGATGGTGGGCAACATGCCGCCCGGAAAAATATATTTTTGAATGTAATCGGCGCCACGGCGATAAAGCTCAAAATAGCGCTCGGCAATGGTAATAATTTGCAGCCCCGCCATGCCACCGCTTTTAAGCCGCTGCGATAAGGTGTGGAAATAAACCGGCCAATATTGCTCGCCCACCGCCTCAAACATTTCAATCGAGGCCACGCGGTCGAACTGGCCTTGGACATCGCGGTAATCAATGAGTTTAATTTCAACCTTATCGTTAAGGCCGGCCTTTTGCATGCGCTGGGCGGCAAAATCATATTGCTCGCGGCTGATGGTAATGCCGGTCACTTTTGCGCCAATTTCTTTGGCGGCAAATTCGGCAAAGCCACCCCAGCCGCAGCCAACCTCAAGCAAATGATGCTGCGGCTGCAACATCAAGCGCTGGGCGAGTGCGGCATATTTTTGTTGCTGGGCCTGTTGCAAATCATGGCTGCCGTTAAACAGCGCGGCCGAGTAAGTCATGGAAGGGTCAAGCCACTCACGGTAAAAATCATTACCAAGGTCGTAGTGGTAGGCAATATTGCGGCGGCTGCCCTTTTTGCTGTTGCGATTCACCCAGTTCAGCGCGCCTTGCCACAGGCGATAGGCATAGCTGCCATCCAGCAGCTTTTGCAAATGCTGCTCGTTGCGTAAGGCCACTTCAAACAGGGTGAGGCGGTCGGGCGATGACCATTCGCCATCCAAATAGGCTTCGCAAAAGCCCAAAATGCCGCCGGTAAAAAAGCGTCGCGCCACGCGCTCATGGTGAATCACCAGCACGCCATGGCCAGCCATTTCACCAATGTTTTCCTTACCGCAAAAATCGCGCCTTTCGCCATCGGGCAAAATAACCGTAAGCGTGCCAAGCTGAATGCCGCGGGCTAAGGTGAGCAAGGCATGGGTGGCCGCACTATAATGGCCAGCGCGGCCATTAAAACTGGCTCTTTGGTTCTTTTGCAAATGGGCGATTTGCTGCTCAATATCATTCATGACCTAAACTTACCTCAGTGTCTGGGGGCTTGGGGCTTTTATTAAATTTTGCGCCTTTTAGCCAGATTTTTATTGCCTGCCAATGAATGGCTGCCACAACCTTAACCGTTAACAAAGGATAGCGGGCAAATATGCTAAGGCAAGTGCTGGTGTTAAAATTTTTGCGCCGCCCTGTCAGAGTGGCCAAAAGGCGCTCGCCCTCGCTGGCCGCATAGCGAATCAGCAGCGAAAAACGCTGCTGCGGCATAGTCACCCGAAAGCGGTAACTGCCCTGCATGTCAAAAAAGGGCGAGACATGCAGGTTTTTAAGGGCGCTATGGCAAAAAGGCGGCGCGCCAGAAATGGGCACCGCATAGCAATGCTGCTCGCCAAAAGTGTTTTTAACCTGATAAAATAAGGCATAGGGCTGCTGTTGCGCATCACACAGCCAAAATAAACTAATAGGATTAAAAACATAACCCAGCAGCCGCGGCATGGTGAAGATCCAGATTTGCTCTGGCCGTGGCAGATTAACTTTGGCGCAGTGCTGCTCTAGCCAAGGGCGCAGGGCGCTGCCATCACGGGCGCCATGATCGCGCTCGTAAAAACTAAATAAATTAAAGCGATTATAACTGAATAGCCGTTGCGGGTTTTTGCCCTCGCGCAGTTTGTCGTAATTGGCATAGATATAGGCCACATTATAGGCCAGCCTGTGCCCAAAAGGCCGCAGCCGCCGGTGCAGCACGGCGCAATCATACCAAAAGATATCAGCTGAAGGGATATCAGCGTTTTGTGGCATGGTCATAGGCATTCGACATTTCGGCAACATTGCCCCAAGGGCGCGGGCAATTGAGCGCATCGGCCACAGCGCATGCGCTGGCCAAACCATCTTCATGGAAACCATAGCCCGCCCAAGCGCCACAAAACCAGCTATGCTGCTGTCCTTGTATTGTGCCGAGCTGTTTTTGTGCCGCCACCGCCTGCGCAGAAAATTGCGGGTGCGTATAGGCATATTGTCCTAATAGCTTTTGTGGTGTGCGGCTGGGGTTGAGCGTAACCAGCAACGGCGCATCGGTAGTTAGATTTTGCAGCTTGTTCATCCAATAAGTCAGCGACAGGCTGGGCGCATGCGAGAGGCTATCGGCCAGATAATTCCAACTGGCCCAAGCGCTGCGGCGTTTGGGCATAAAGCTGATGTCTTGATGCAGGTAAGCAATATTGGGCGCATAGCGGATAGCGCCTAAAATTGCGGTTTCTGCGGGGCTGGGGTTGGCCAGCAGCGCCAAGGCCTCATCGCTGTGGCAGGCAAACACCACTTGCTCAAATGCCTGCTGGGTGCCATCGGCAAGCGTAAGCCGCACCTCTTGCGCTAAGCGCTCTACTTTTTGCACGGGCGCATTGATATGCGCTTGCACGCGCCATTGGGCTTGCAGCGCCTTGATATAATTTTTAGAGCCGCCGCTGACAGTGCGCCATTGCGGCCGCCCCGCATCCGATAAAGAAAACAAGCCATGATTGATAAAAAATTGCACAAAACTTTTTGCCGGAAAATCGAGCATCACCTCAATGTTACTGCTCCAAATAGCGCCGCCCATGGGCAGTAAATGGCCTTGCCAAAAAAGTTTGCTATAGCGCCCCTCTGCCAGATAATCGCGCAGGCTTGGATTATCGGCGCGGCTTAATAACGCCGGCGCGGTTTTGTAAAAACGCACAATATCGGCCAGCATGCGCCAAAAAGACGGGCGCAGCATATTGCGTTTTTGCGCAAACAGCGACAGCAGCGAATTGCCCGAATATTCAAACGCGCCCTGACCCACCGACACCGCAAACGACATATGCGAGGGCTCGCTGGCCACACCCAAATGCGCCAGAAAACGCCAAAAATTAGGGTAGGTGCGCTCGTTGTAAACAATAAAGCCCGTATCAACGGTGACGTTCGCGGCGTTAACGCTATTAGCATGGCCACCCAAGCGCGGCTGTTGTTCAAACAGCGTTACTTCGTGCTGTTGTGATAACAGATAGGCCGCCCCCATGCCGGCAATGCCTGCGCCAATAACCGCAATTTTCATTTACAAATCTTTCTCGCCAAGGGTGCTGAAAATTTCCAGCGCTTTATTGCGGGCGCTGGCGTGATCGACTATTGGCATAGGATAGGTTTTGCCCAATGTCACGCCGGCTTTCGCTAAAATGCTGGCCTCGGCCTCCCATGGGCGGTGAATATATTTTTTGGGCAGGGCCGCAAGCTCGGGCACAAAACGGCGCACATAATCGCCCTCTGGGTCGAAGCGCTCGCCTTGAATAATCGGGTTAAAAATGCGGAAATAGGGCGCGGCATCGGCGCCACAGCCCGCCACCCACTGCCAGCTTGCGGCATTATTGGCTAAATCGGCATCCACCAACGTGTCCCAAAACCATTTTTGCCCAAGGCGCCAATCAATGAACAGGTCTTTAATGAGAAAGCTGGCGGCAATCATGCGCACACGGTTGTGCATCCAGCCGGTTTGCCATAATTGCCGCATGCCGGCATCGACAATGGGGTAGCCGGTTTGCCCCCGCTGCCATAATTTTAATAAATTAGGTTTATCTTCCCACGGGAAATTTTCAAAGCGCGGCTGTAGTGGCGTTTCAGGCAAGTGTGGTAAGTGATAAAGCAAATGGTAAGAAAATTCGCGCCACAATAATTCATTGATAAATTTTTGGGCGTCAGCCGCATTTTGCCCAGCGGCAAGGCTATGCTGGGCTGCGGCCCATATTTGCCCCGCGCTTATCTGGCCAAAATGCAAATAGGGCGATAGCGCCGAGGTTTTGGGTTTGTCTGGCCGGTCGCGCTCGGTTTTATAGCCAGCCATGCCTTGTGCAATAAAGCTTTCTAGGCGCTGCTGTGCCGCGCTTTCGCTCACAACCCAGCTTTGCCGCAAGCCACCGGCCCAATCGGGCGCGGTTGGCAGTAAGCCCCATGTTGATAAATCATCGCTGGCGATATTGATGTTTGCACCCTGCATGTTAGGCACAGGGCGCGGCGTGGGTGGCGCGGGCGCGGCAAAACAAGCGCGGCTGAAAGGCGTGTAAACTTTATAAAAACCGCCTTGCTGGGTTTTGATGGTCCAAGGCTCAAACAACAGCCGGCCATTATGGCTTTCAACCTTATGGCCTTGTTGTTTGAGCGTGTCTTTGAGGGCGCTATCGCGGGCGATGGCGGCGGGCTCATAGGCTCTGTTCCAATGCACCGTTGTGGCACCCAGTGCCTGCGCCACTTCCGGCACAATTTTGGCAGCACTGCCACGGCGTAGTATCAGCTTTATGCCTTTTTGCGCCAATTGCTGGGCGATATCTTGCAAAGCGCTATGCAGCCACCAGCGGCTGGCGGCGCCCTGGGCCCAAGCCAAGCTTTCGTCATGCACATAAAGCGCCACGAGCGGGCCTTGTGCAGCAGCGGCAATCAGCGCGGGGTTGTCGGCCAGTCTAAAATCTTGCCGGAGCCAGTAAAGCGAAAGAGCAGTCATGGCTATGAATTAGTCCTGAATATTATATTGGCCAGACCTAAACCAATCCACAAATTGGCCAAGGCCCGTTTCAATGCGGGTTGTGGGCGTAAAATTTAGCTCGGCGCGGGCGCGGTTAATGTCGGCCGCAGTGCGCACCACATCGCCTTTTTGCATGGGGGCAAATTGCAGCACCGGTTCAACCCCGCAGGCTTTGGCTAAATGCGCCACAAAATCGGTGAGTTTTTCGGGGTGGTCATTGCCCAAATTATAAAGCCGGTGGGGCGTGGGTAATGTGGCTAAAATGGCGGGGGCCAGCTTAAGTGCCGCTAAAATGCCGCTGACAATATCATCGATATAAGTGAAATCGCGCTGCATTTGGCCGTTGTTAAATAAAGTAATAGGCTGGCCGCCCAGTAATTTTTCGGTGAAGCTCCAATAGGCCATATCGGGCCGACCCCATGGGCCATAAACCGTAAAAAAGCGCAAACCCACACAGGGCAGGCGATAGAGATGCGCGTAAGTTTCGGCAATCAGTTCGGCGCTGCGTTTGCTGGCGGCATAAAGGCTGGCGGGCATTTCAACCGCGTCAGTTTCGGCAAAAGGGGTTTTAGCATTGCGGCCATAAACACTGCTGGAGCTGGCATAAATAAAAGGCACATCGGCGGCACTCAGGCGCAAATATTCAAGCAAGGCCGTTTGCCCCGCGACATTGGCCTCGATATAGCTGAGTGGTGCCTCAAGGCTGTAGCGCACGCCGGCTTGTGCGGCTAAATGTATCACCGCCTCGGGCTTGGGCAGGTTGGCGCCTTGCAATTGTGTAAGCTTGGCAATGTCAAGGGCTTCAAAGCGAAAATCAGCTTTATTTGCGAGTTGCGCTAATCTTTGCTGCTTAAGCTTGACATCATAGTAGGGCGTGAGATTATCCAGCCCAAGCACAGCATGACCCTGCGCCAAAAGCGCAAGGCTCACCGCTTGTCCAATAAATCCTGCGCAGCCTGTAACCCAGATTGTCATGGCCTATAGATAAAGGAGTTTTCACAATGGCAAAAGACCCAATCGTTATCGCGGGCATGGCTCGTACCGCTATTGGTAGTTTTCAGGGCCAGTTTAGCGGTCTTGCGGCGCACCAGCTTGGCGCCATTGCCATTAAAGAAGCAATCAGCCGCGCCAAACTCAAGCCCGAGCAAATCGAGCAAGTCTATATGGGCTGTGTGCTGCCAGCAGGGCAGGGGCAGGCCCCCGCACGGCAAGCCGCTTTGGGCGCGGGTTTGCCGCAGGCCACAGGCGCTATTACTATTAACAAAATGTGCGGCTCGGGCATGCAGGCCTCGATGCTGGCTTGCGATAGTTTAGCTGCCTGCAATGCCGATATTCTTGTGGCAGGCGGCATGGAAAGCATGACCAACGCCCCCTATTTGCTCGATAAAGCTCGTGGCGGCTACCGCATGGGCCATGGCCGCGTCCTCGACCATATGTTTTTAGATGGGCTTGAAGACGCCTATGACAAAGGCAAGCTCATGGGCTTTTTTGCCGACGAAACCGCGCAAGAATATCAATTCACCCGCGAGGCACAAGATGCCTACGCCCTAGAAAGTTTAAAGCGCGCCACGCAAGCCGCGCAAAGCGGTAAATTTACGGCCGAGATTGTGGGCGTGACCGTGGCCGATAAAAAAGGCAGCAGCACTTTTGCCACCGATGAGCAACCCGGCCAAGCCAAGCCGGAAAAAATTCCTACATTAAAACCCGCCTTTCGCCCCGATGGCACGGTCACAGCGGCCAATGCCAGCTCAATTTCAGATGGGGCGGCGGCCTTGGTGTTTACCCGCCGCAGCCTTGCCGAAAAACACGGCCTGCCCATGCTGGCCGAAATTAAGGCGCAAGCTTTTCATGCGCAAGAGCCCAGCCGCTTTACCTTGGCGCCCATTGGTGCCACGCGCAAAGTTTTGGCCAAAGCTGGCTGGAGCGTGGCCGATGTTGATTTATTTGAAGTGAATGAGGCTTTTGCCGTGGTGGCCATGGCCGCCATGCGCGATTTAGCCTTGCCGCATGAGAAGGTCAATATCCATGGTGGCGCTTGTGCTTTGGGGCACCCGATTGGGGCCTCGGGCGCGCGTATTCTTATCACGCTGCTTTCGGCCCTACAAAATTATGGCCTTAAGCGCGGTGTGGCCAGCTTGTGCATTGGCGGCGGCGAAGCCACCGCCATGGCCATAGAGCGGCTTTAGTTTAGCGGCTTTAGCTTAGCCTGAAGCTAGCAGTGTTGGCGGCTGGTAGCCTATGACTCCGTTTCGCGGAAAAGCTCACGGCCAATCAGCATGCGGCGAATTTCGCTGGTGCCGGCGCCAATTTCATAGAGCTTGGCGTCGCGCAAAATGCGGCCGGTGGGGTAGTCGTTAATATAGCCATTGCCGCCCAATGCTTGAATCGCCTCTAGGGCGGCCTTGGTGGCCATCTCGGCCGCATATAAAATGCAGCCCGCCGCATCTTTGCGCGTGGTTTCGCCCCGATCGCAGGCGGCGGCCACGGCATAAACATAAGCGCGCGCACTGGAAAGCCCCACATACATATCAGCCATTTTGGCTTGCATCAGCTGAAACTCGCCAATGGCTTGGCCAAATTGTTTGCGCTCATGCATATAGGGCAACACCACATCGAGCGCGGCTTGCGCCAAACCCAAAGAGCCCGCGGCCAACACCACGCGTTCATAATCAAGGCCGCTCATCAGCACATTAACGCCTTTATTCAGCTCGCCCAAAATATTGGCGGCGGGCACGCGGCAATTTTCAAAAATGAGTTCGCTGGTATTGCTGCCGCGCATGCCCAGCTTATCCAGCTTTTGTGCCGTGCTAAAACCGGCCATGTCTTTTTCAATGATAAAAGCCGTGATGCCTTTGGCGCCGGCCTTGGGCTCGGTTTTAACATAGACAATCAGCACTTCAGCATCAGGGCCGTTGGTGCACCACATTTTTGTGCCATTCAGCACATAATGCTCGCCTTGTTTTTCGGCACGGGTGCTGAGCGAGACAACGTCGCTGCCGCTGCCTGCTTCCGACATAGACAGCGCGCCCACATGCTCGCCACTAATAAGCTTGGGCAAGTATTTCTGTTTTTGTGCGGCCGTGCCATGACGGCGCAATTGATTGACGCATAAATTGCTGTGCGCGCCATAAGACAAACCCACCGCGCCCGAGGCTCGGCTAATTTCTTCAACGGCGATGCAATGTTCAAGATAACCCATGCCGCTGCCGCCATCTTCTTCGGCCACTGTAATGCCCAAAAGCCCCAGCGCGCCCAGCTTGGGCCATAAATCGCGCGGAAAGATATTGCTATGGTCAATCTCGGCCGCTCTGGGGGCAATTTCAGCCTCGGCAAAGCGGCGCACCATTTCGCGCAATTCATCGGTATGGGGCGGCAGGCCAAAGCTGAGCTGTGGATAATGTGCGGGCATGGTAAAAAACCTTGACGAACGGGTGATTTTCGGTTGCTCTCTGCATTATGCCTGTTCTGCTAAGCAATCTCAACCCCGCCGATGCGGCCTTTATTGAAAACCATGCCACCCAATCGGCCTTGCTGGCCGTGTGGCGTGAGCGCTTGGCGCAAGCCGCTGCGGGCGGTGGTGCTGTGCTTGCGGCCAAACATAAAGCCCGCGGCAAAATGCTGGTGCGCGAGCGCATTGCCGCGGTGCTGGATATTGGCAGCCCGTTTTTAGAAATTGCGCCCTTGGCCGCCTATGGCCTTTATGGCGGCGATGTTGCCGGTGCTGGCATGGTGTGCGGCGTGGGGCAGGTGGCGGGGCGTCTTGTCATGATTATCGCCAACGACCCCACGGTGAAGGCCGGCACCTATTACCCGCTGACCGTTAAAAAACATCTGCGCGCACAAACCATTGCCATGCAAAACCACTTGCCCTGTTTGTATTTAGTTGAATCTGGCGGCGCGTTTTTACCGCTGCAGGACGAGGTCTTCCCTGATCGCGAGCATTTCGGCCGCATTTTTTATCAGCAGGCGCATTTATCGGCCAGCGGCGTGGCGCAATTGGCTGTGGTGCATGGCTCTTGCACGGCGGGTGGTGCCTATGTGCCCGCCATGAGCGATGAGGTGGTGATTGTTAAAGAGCAGGGGACAATATTCCTAGGTGGGCCACCCTTAGTAAAGGCCGCCACGGGTGAGGATATCTCGGCGGAAGCTTTGGGCGGCGGCGATGTGCACACAAGGCTTTCCGGCGTGGCCGACCATCTGGCCGAAAATGATACGCATGCTTTGCTCATTGCGCGTCAGATGGTTGATAAGTTAAATGCGCCAG
Organism: Rickettsiales bacterium; assembly: GCA_027485855.1. GTDB lineage: Bacteria > Pseudomonadota > Alphaproteobacteria > JAIXQD01. The sequence continues at coordinate 143,058 of JAIXQD010000030.1, forward strand.
CCGCGCCCAAATTAAATTGGCAGGCCACGCCGCCCCGTTATGACGCGGCCGAGCTTTACGGCCTTGTGCCTAAAGATGCGCGTTTGCCCTATGATGCGCGTGATATTATTGCCCGTGTGGTTGATAACTCCGAGTTTGATGAGTTTAAAGCCCGCTATGGCGAAACTTTGGTGTGTGGTTTTGCCCGTATTTTTGGGGTTGAAGTCGGCATCATTGCCAATAACGGCATTTTATTTAGTGCCAGCGCACAAAAGGGCGCGCATTTTGTGCAACTGTGCTGCCAGCGTAACGTGCCGCTTATATTCCTACAAAATATCACTGGTTTTATGGTGGGGCGTGAGGCCGAGCATGGCGGCATCGCCAAAGATGGCGCAAAGCTGGTGATGGCAGTCTCTTGCGCGACTGTGCCAAAAATTACCGTGGTGGTGGGTGGCTCTTTTGGGGCGGGCAATTACGGCATGTGTGGCAGGGCTTTTGACCCACGTTTTATGTGGATGTGGCCCAATGCTAAAATCAGCGTTATGGGCGGCGAGCAAGCGGCGCGGGTTTTATCGACCATTCGCGGCGACGCGCTGGCGGCCAAGGGTGAGCCCTGGAGCGCCACGCAAGAGCAAGAATTTATGACACCCATTCGCACACAGTTTGAAGCGCAAAGCGATGCTTATTATGCCACTGCCCGCCTTTGGGATGATGGCATCATCGACCCCGCACAAACGCGCATGGTGCTGGGCTTGTCGTTGCAGGCTTGCCTCAATGCGCCTGTGGCCGCAACACACTTTGGCGTGTTTAGGATGTAGCCCATGAATTTGCTGACCGACCTTAAACCACAAGGCATTGCCGAAATTACCCTGAACCGCCCCGAGCGTCATAACGCCTTTGATGAGCTGCTGATAGCCGATTTAACGGCTGCGGTTAAAGGCTTTAGCGCCGACCCTGCGGTGCGGGTTATTGTGTTGCGCGGCGCGGGTGCCAGTTTTTCGGCGGGCGGCGATTTAAATTGGATGCAGCGTATGGCGGGTTTCACCCATGCGCAAAACCGGCAAGATGCGTTGGCGCTGGCGGAGTTGCTGGCAGCGTTGTCTGAAAGCCCCAAACCCACCATTGCCAGCGTGCAGGGCAATATTTTTGGCGGCGGCGTTGGTTTGGTCGCGGCATGCGATATTGCCATTGCCGCACCCAACAGCATTTTTTGTTTGCCCGAGGCGCGTTTGGGTTTGGTGGCCGCGGTGATATCGCCTTACATTGTGGCGGCCATGAGTATTAGAGCAGCGCGCCGCTATTTTTTAACGGGCGAGCGTTTTACGGCAGAGGCTGCCTTGCATTGTGGCCTTGTGCATGAAGTAGGCGAGGCCGAGTCGGCCCTACAACCACTGCTAAAAAATATTTTGCAAAATAGCCCGCAGGCTTTGGCGGTGGGTAAAAAATTATTGCGCCATGTGGCGCATGCGCCAATCGATGCCGCGCTGGTAGCCCACACCGCCGATATTTTAGCCGATGCCCGCGCCAGCGAGGATGGCCGCGAGGGTATTGCGGCCTTTTTACAAAAGCGCAAACCCGCCTGGGCTAGTGGTGGGTCACAAGGTGGCGCATGATTAAAACATTACTTATTGCCAATCGCGGCGAGATTGCGCGGCGTGTTATGCGCACAGCGCAGCGCTTGGGTATTCGTACTATTGCGGTTTATAGCGAGGCCGATGCGCAAGCGGGCTTTGTGCACGCCGCCGATGAGGCCTATGCCATTGGGCCCGCGCCAGCCGCGCAAAGCTATTTGCAAGGTGATGTCGTTTTAGCCGTGGCGCAAAAAGCGGGCGCGCAGGCCATACATCCGGGTTATGGGTTTTTATCTGAGAATGCTGATTTTGCCGAGAAAGTCACCAAGGCCGGCTTGGTGTTTGTTGGCCCATCGGCCAGCGCCATGCGCGCCATGGGCGGCAAAAGTGCGGCCAAAGCGCTGATGGAAAAAGCCGGCGTGCCATTGCTGCCGGGTTATCATGGTGACGCGCAAGAGGATGCGGTTTTTATCAAAGCGGCCGAAAAAATCGGCTACCCGCTAATGATAAAAGCCAGTGCGGGCGGGGGCGGCAAGGGCATGCGCATTGTAGAGCGCGCTGCCGATTTACCCGCTTCTTTGCAGGCCGCGCGCAGTGAGGCCGAAAAATCTTTTGCCGATGGCCGTCTGCTGCTTGAAAAATATGTGCGTCAAGCGCGGCATGTTGAGGTGCAAATTTTGGCCGATGCGCATGGCACGGTGCTGGCTTTAGGCGACCGCGATTGCTCGATTCAGCGCCGCCATCAAAAAATTGTGGAAGAAGCCCCCGCGCCAGACTTGCCCGATGCTTTGCGGCAGGCTTTGCACAAAGCCGCCATTGCTGCGGCAAAAGCGGTTGGCTATGTCAATGCCGGCACCATAGAGTTTTTGGTTGAGGTCGAAAATGGCATCGCCACCAATGGCTATTTCATGGAGATGAATACCCGCTTGCAAGTAGAGCACCCCGTGACCGAGGCCATTTTTGGCCTTGATCTGGTTGAGTGGCAATTGCGCATCGCCAGTGGCGAGGCCCTACCGCCAGAGGTGCAAGCGCTTAAGCCGCAAGGTCATGCCATTGAGGTGCGTCTCTGTGCCGAAGATCCAAGCCAGGAATTTTTGCCTAGCACCGGCACAGTCAGTCATTTGCATTTTGACCCGGCGGCGCGGGTTGATACCGATATTGTGGCCGGCACAGTCATTAGCCGCTTTTATGATTCACTTTTGGCAAAAATTATTGTGCATGGCGATAACCGCGCCCAAGCCGTGGCCAAGCTGGCGCAGGCTTTGCAACATACGCGGCTAGAAGGGCTACAAACCAACCGGCATTTATTGTGGCGCATTGCGCAGCATCCCGCTTTTGCGCGCGCTGCGATTGATACGGCATTTTTAACCACCCACCGCGACAGCCTTTGGCCAAAGGCCGAGCCTGCCAGCAAAGCCTATCCGGCCTTGGTGCATTATTTACAGCAGCAAGCACAGCAGATTTTTGGTGCAAGCTGTGGCTGGCGATGCGGCACCGATGCTACTTTGTTTTTGCCACTGGCCACGGGCGATATGCCCAGCTTTAACCTTGCGGCAAAAGCCGACTATGATGCCGTCTATGCATTAGGCGATGATGTTTTTGCGGTGTATCTGGCAGGTGTGCGTCACGAAATTGCTTTGGCCAATATCAACACTATCAGCAACAGCAAGGCTGCGGGCGATACGCATATTCGCACGCCTATGCCGGGTTTGGTTACACAAGTGTTTGTGGCAGTGGGCCAAAGCGTGCCCATGGGTGCGCCGCTGTTTACGCTGGAAGCAATGAAAATGCTGCACACCGTTAAAGCGCCCTTTGCGGCCATTATCGAGCAGATGCCGCTTAAAGCCGGCCAGCAAATTGCCGGTGGCGTGTTGGCCGTGCAGTTGCAGCGGCAGGATAACTAAAGGCAGGATAGTTAGGCAGCACAAGGCGCTGCCAAGGCCTATTTTGCAGGCATTTTCAAGCAAAAAAGCGCCAAGCCCAATAAAATAAGGCTTATTTTGGGGTGACCGCATTTTAAGCCTTGCGAATCGGGCATAAAAGCGCAATCTATCAAGGTCACTTGCGTGACACAGCAACAACACTCTATTGAAGAGGAACTTCACTTATGGCTACAGCAACTACACCAAGCCCCACCATCACCATGAAAATTATCGCCACCGATCTTGCTGAAAAGCATGGCGTGTCGAAAAAGCTGATGAACGAAATCATGACCGATTGCGTTGCGCTCATCGCCAAGAACATGAAAAAAGGCAACCGCATCCGTTGGGGTGGTTTGGGCATTCTGCAAGTGCGCAAGCGCGCTGCACGCATGGGCCGTAACCCCGCCACAGGCGAGCAAATCAAAATCCCAGCCAAGAAGAAAATTGCCTTCCGCGCTGCGAAAGAACTGAAAGAAGCAGTGGGCGCCTAGTTTCTAGGCCCTAGTTTCTTAGGTTTGCGGTTTGGTGCGAAAGCGCTGGCTGCTTCTACCCCGCATGGGCAACCATGCGGGGTTTTTATTTTGGCGCGCATAGGCCCGCCTATATTTTTTTAGCGGCGATGTTAGGGTGCAGCCTACGTTAGGTTGCGTTGTTAATCGTTGGTGGTGTTTAAGCGTGCCAAAGCAAAACGTGCCGTACGCCGCCATTGACCTGCTACCCACGCCACCGCGATGTGGCCATAGCTGGGAGCATATTTGAAGCCATGCCCCGAGCAGCAAGATAATAGCAAGATATTGTCGGCATCAGGATGTGTGTCGATGATAAAATCATTATCAGGAGTAAGGCTATAGATACAAGACGCCATCCGTGTGGGTCTAGTATTGAAGCCCCGCAGAAAGTGCATAAATTTGCCCAGCAACGCCGTATCGGCAGCATTGGCTGCTGCCGCATAACCGGGTTTTACGGGCTCTTGCTGGTGCAGATGGTGACCAATTTTCAACAGCCCATCGGGCGTGGGCATGCCATACCAGTCGTCCTGCTCGTGCACTAAAGTGAAAACGGGGCCTTGTGTAAATTGTTGGGCCGTTGCAGCCGTTGGGCTTAGCCATGCCAGCACGCGTCGCTCGGTGCGCAACCATTTTTGCGCGGGGGCAAAATCCTGCCCCAGCCAGCCGCCAGAGGCTAGCACCATATAGTCAAAAGATTGGCGAAACCCATCTGCAACAATTACAGGCTTTGGGTGTATCGCTTCAATCTGAGCTGTGCTGTTAAAATGCAGCAGCGCTCCATGCGCCTTTGCTTGCCGGTGGAGAAAAGCCATAGTGGCATCGGGGCGAACATAGCCGCTTTGTGGCTGAAAATAGCCAATCACATCTTGCGGCAGGACAAAGTGTGGCCAGCGTCGCATAATGTCTTGATATCCCATGACAGCGTGCGGCACTTTATATTCACGGTAAAGCAACGCACTTGCCGTAATGCTTGGCGCATCGGTGCTGCCTAAATCAAGGCCGCCCGTTTCAACAAATAGCGCTTCGTTTGCTGCACGATTCCAATCGTGCCAGGCGGGGTAGCTTTGTTCGGCCATGGCGATATATTCAATACCATCGAACGGCACACGCCGAAAAATACGTGTATCGCCATGCGAGCTACCACGCTCATGGAGGGGGTTAAATTGCTCAAAAGCAGTGACCGCATGCCCCGTTTGCGCGAGTGCTGCCGCAACAGCACTACCAACGATACCAAGGCCAATAATGGCAATCTTGGCCACGGCTACTCGGCGGCCAGTGGTGCTGCTGTGGTCGGCGCTTGCATTTGCGCCAAAAGCTGGGCTTTTTGCGCTGCGGCTTTTTGCATATTGGCCTCTTTCACATGGCCAAAGCCGCGAATTTGCTCGGGCAGATTGGCCAGTGCCAAAAGTGTGGGCAAAGTGGCTGGGCTTAAAGAGGGCAGCAGCGCTTTCATGGTTTGCTCATAGTCATCGCGCAGCTGGCGTTCTTGGCGGCGCTCATCGGTATAGCCAAAAATATCGAAAGCTGTGCCACGCAGCCAGCGCAGCTTAGCCAAGAGCGCAAAGGCTTTTATCATCCAAGGGCCAAAGGTGGTTTTTTGCAGGTGACCGGTGTTGGGGTCGCGGCGGCTAAGCAAGGGCGGGGCTAAATTAAATTGCAGTTTGAAATCGCCACTAAATTGCGCATTGAGTTTTTGCCAAAAATCATCGCTGCTATAAAGCCGTGCGACTTCATATTCGTCCTTATAGGCCATCAGCTTAAAGAAATAACGGGCCACAGCCTTGGTGAGGGTTTGGCCGCCGCCCATTTTTTGCTCGGCCTCTTCAACGAGGCGCACCAGTGCCATATAGCGCTCGGCATAAGCGGCATTTTGATATTGCGTCAGAAAGTCGCTGCGTTTTTGCACAATATCGGCAAGGCTGGTGGCCAGCGGCACGCTGGCGGCAGGCTGCAAAAGTTTTTCGGCAAAGGCCGCGTCATGTGCGGCCGCACGACCCAGCTGAAAAGCCTGCTGGTTTGCGGTAACACCAGTGCCATTCAGCGCAATGGCTTGCAAAATTGCCGCTTCGCTTACGGGCACAAGGCCTTGCTGATAGGCAAAGCCCAAAAGCAGCATATTGGCATAAAGCGCATCGCCCAAGGTTTTTTCGGCCAAGGCATTAGCGGCAACAGTGCTTTGCGTTTTGCTCACTTCGGCAATTTGCAGCTGCATGGCTTGCGCATCATATTGCACATTGCCATTAGTGACAAAAGCCGCTGTGGGTGCCATGTGGCTATTAATAATGGCGCTGGTGCGGTTGCTGGTGCAATGTTTCATGCCTTCGGGGCTGGCACCCACCACAATATCAGCCGCCAGCAACAGGTCGGCGGCGCCTGCGGCAATGCGCGCGCCATGCAGCGCCTCATTAGTGGCCGCAATGCGAATATGGCTCATCACCGAGCCGCCTTTTTGCGCCAAACCATTCATATCGAGCGTGGCGATGGCTTTGCCATCCATAAAGGCGGCATAGCCTAAAATTGCCGCAATGGTGGTAACGCCTGTGCCGCCAATGCCGGTCAGCACAATATTCCAAGGCTGATTAAGCGCAGGCAAGCTTGGCGTGGGCAATGCGGGCAGAGTAATGGCGCCAGCTTTTTCGCGCCGTATTTCGCCGCCCAGCACCGTGACAAAGCTGGGGCAAAAGCCTTTAAGGCAAGAGTAATCTTTGTTGCAGCTACTTTGATTGATGCGCCGTTTGCGGCCAAACTCGGTCTCTTGTGGCTCGACGGAAATGCAGTTGGATTTTGTCGAGCAATCGCCGCAGCCTTCGCACACCGCGTCATTGATGAATAGCCGTTTTTGCGGGTCGGGCATGGTGCCGCGCTTGCGCCGCCGCCGTTTTTCAGCCGCACAGGTTTGGTCATAGATAATGACCGTAACCCCCGTGCTAGCGCGCAGGTTTTTTTGCACAGCATCGAGATTATCGCGATGGTCAAAAGTCACTTCTGCCGGAAAGCCATGGTTGCTGCCGTATTTTTCCAAATCGTCACTGACAGCAATAACTTTGGCCACGCCCTCGGCCAGCACTTGCTTGGCAATCAGCTGCGGGCTGAGTGGCCCATCGACGGGCTGGCCACCGGTCATGGCCACGGCATCATTGAATAAAATTTTATAAGTAATATTGGCCTTGGCGGCCACAGCGGCCCTGATGGCCATCAGCCCCGAATGGTAATAAGTACCATCGCCTAAATTGACAAACACATGTGGTGTTTCAGTAAAATGTTGCTGCCCCACCCAGTGCAAGCCTTCGCCACCCATTTGCGAAAAAAGCTCGGTGTTGCGCCCCATCCACGTGACCATATAGTGACAGCCAATGCCAGCGAGGCCGCGGCTGCCTTCGGGCACCACGGTAGATGTATTATGCGGGCAGCCCGAGCAATAAAACGGCGTGCGCGTGGCCTGTGCCTGATGTTTTTGCAAAACATTGTCTTGCTTATCGAGCGCGGCTAAATAATGACGCGCTTTATCGGAAATGGCCTCGGGCGGTAAAATGGTGAGCAGGGCACGGGCCATGGTGGCCGCGCCAAAAGATTTAACCTCGGGCAAAAGCGGTTGGCCTTGCGCATTATGTTTGCCCAATATTTGCGGGCGTTGACCATCGGGCAGGCTATAAAGCGCGGCCTTCAGCTGATCTTCGATAAGGTTGCGTTTGGCCTCTACCACCAATATTTGTTGGTGGCCTTTGGCAAATTCGGCCAGCGTTTCGCCATCGAGCGGCCACGGCATGGCCACTTTGAACAGCGACAGGCCCATAGCTTGGGCTTTGTTATCGTCAATATCGAGCAACTCAAGGGCCAGGCGCAAATCTAAATAAGCCTTGCCGCTGGCAACCAGCGCCAGCTTAGGCGTGGCGCTACGGAATATAGTCCTATTCAAATTATTGGCGCGGGCAAAGGCAATGGCGGCGGGTAGTTTATATTTGCGCAAGCGCTCTTCTTGCATAAGCGGCGTATCGCCTAATCTTATATTTACGCCTTCAGGCGGCATCGGCACATTTTGTGGGGTGATAATCTGAAGCCGGTTATCGGCCACATTGACAATGCCCATACTATCCATCGTGTCGGCAAGACAAGTCAGGCTCACCCATAAGCCGCTAAAGCGCGACATCGCCCAGCCATAAAGCCCGTAATCGAGCACCTCTTGCTGATTGGCGGGGTTAAGAATAGGAATTTCGCTATGCAGCAGGGCATAATCGCTTTGCGAGGGCAGGGTGGATGATTTGCAATCATGGTCGTCGCCCGCCAGCAGCAGCACGCCACCCTTGGGCATGGTGCCAGCGTTATTGGCGTGACGAAACACATCTATGCTGCGGTCAACCCCGGGGGCTTTGCCATACCAATAGGCAAAAACGCCATCATATTTAGCGCCACTAAATAAATTAGTTTGCTGACTGCCCCACACAGCGGTTGCGGCTAAATCTTCGTTTATGCCCGGCTCAAAGACAATATGATGTTGGCGCATTAGTTTGCCGGTGCGCCATAATTCTTGGTCAAGGCCGCCTAAGGGCGAACCACGATAGCCCGAGATAAAGCCTGCGGTTTTTAATCCTAGTACGGCATCGCGGCGGGCTTGCTCAAGCGGCAATCGCACCAGCGTTTGTATGCCGGTCATAATCACATCATTTTGTGCTGACTCATAGCGATCAGCAAAAGAAATGGGGCGCAACGACATAAAGTTCTCTCCGGCTAAAAACCTGCTGCATTTTGCGAGAAGATGGCATTTTTTACCAGAAAAAACAGGGGCTTATGTTGCGCTGCACAGAAGCTTGATGTTATTAGTCGCAGGCCTGCGCCGCTTTGTTTTTTTGTGGCGTTTATGTGCCCATACGCGCAGGAAAACCACCAGCTCTCCCCACCATACCGGGGGTGGCCTTGCCCAGCTGCGTGCCGAGCCATTTTGTGGTGTCGATGAGTTTGGGTAAATCAATGCCGGTATCTACACCCATGCGCGAGAATAAATAAGCCAGATCTTCGGTGGCGACATTACCCGTAGCATTGGGGGCAAAGGGGCAGCCGCCAATGCCGCCGCAAGAACTATCGAAAGCATTCACGCCGACGCCATAGGCCGCCACCACATTGGCCACGGCCATATTGCGCGTATTGTGAAAATGCCCACGAAAGTTACTGTGTGGCGCAATATTTTTTGCTGCGGCAAAAATAGCGGCTACTTGTGCGGGCACACCCACACCAATAGTATCGGCCAAGGCAATTTCATGCGTGCCGCAGGCGGCTATCTCTTGCACTAGCTCCAGCACTTGGGCGGGTTGCACTTCGCCACTAAAAGGGCAGCCAAAACACACCGAAATGGTAATATGTGCCGGAATGTTTGCGGCTTTGGCCAACTGTACCACCTCGCGCCAAGCGCTGAGGCCTTGCGTGCGGCTCATATTTTGATTGCGCTGACCAAAAGCATCGGTCGCAGAAATGCTAAAGCCAATTTCATTGACGCCAGCGGCAATGGCGCGTTGTGCGCCTTTGGCATTCAGCGCCAGCCCCACAAAATGAGCGCCATTATTTATGGTTTTGTTTTGGTGCAGTTCGGCCATCACCGCTTCGGCATCGGCCATTTGTGGCACTAATTTTGGATGCACAAAGCTGGTGGCTTCTATATGGCTCAGGCCACTGGCACGCACACGCGCAATCAGCTCAATTTTTTGCGCGGTGCTAAAAATGACCGATTCATTTTGCAGCCCATCGCGCGGGCTAACTTCTAGCAGACGAACTTTTTGCATTAGCCAGCTTTGGGTGCGGGTTTGCTGCTATAGTTAAAGGGGTTAGGGTGTGATGCCATTTGCTTTTTTAGTGCGGCGAGCTCGGCCTCAAGTGCGGCGGTTTTTTCAAGCTGCAGCACTTCGGTTAAGCGATCTTGCCCCATAAGAATGCTGCGCAATTCGTGCGGATAGGCAAAGCCACCCGCAGCATGCACGGCCACGGGTAAATTATCGTCCAGCGCAAAAAGCTTAAACTCTTTCACTTCGTCATGTTCAGGCATGGCGAGTAATTTTGTTGTAAGCTCTTTAGCGGCCTCACCGCGCACCACAAATAAATAGCCTAAGGTGCAAGAGGCTTTGTTAAAATAATCAAGATAATCAAGGTAAACTGAAATTTGCTGGCCATCTTCGGGCTTGAGCTGCACAATATTTTGGCTTTCTTCAGCGGCTTCGCGAATGGCGGCCATAATGGCACTTTCGGCCGCGCCAACTTCCATATAGCCGCCCAAAAGCGACCATTGATCGGTGCGGCGCATGGCCTTGCCACGCTTGCCCAACACCACGCTAAACTCATTGGGTGCGGTTTCAAGCAACAGCACCGCATGTGCGGCCACCGCCATCATCGGCCACTGGGTGCCGCCCTCAAAATATTTGCCGTTGGGGCCTTTTTCTCCTTTATAAATATCGGCATTGCGATCGCCGACAATAATAGCGCGGCGCTGCTCAGCCGTCAGAATAGTGGTGGGGGCAGTGTGCATAAAGTCGGTGTGAGTAAATTCGGTCATGGCCGCATCCTTGCTTTTAAGCATCGCTATTTTGGGCAGACTTAAGATAGCAGAAAAGCACACAGGCTTAGCAAGTAAATTGTAGTTTCGGGATTTTTGCGGGCTTGATTAAGTGGCGCTATCGACCAGTGCCCCGCCAAAAAGCTTTGTTTAAAAAATTGGTGGGCGCGACCCTTGCCGAAGGCAAGTGTAGTTTATCTTGCCGAAGGCGAGAGGCTTGGTTTTATAAAAACTGGTGGGCGCGACAGGGATTGAACCTGTGACCCCTGCCGTGTGAAAGCAGTGCTCTACCGCTGAGCTACGCGCCCCAATCTTTAAACACAATCAACATACTGGCTCAGCGGTAGAGCATTTATCTCTTGGCGCTGAGCACCACGCCCCAATCTTTAAACACCAACAAAAACCAGACATTAAACTAACATACTGATACGAAAGTAAAAACAACCTTGTCTGCGTACCATGCTTTAGCCATAATCATAGTGCAAGATACATAATAATAAAGCGCGCTATCACAAAGCGCAAACTTCTAGCCTAGAACGGCGTGGACAATAGGAGCTTAACCTTATCATGTCAAGCATGGCCTCGCCTTTACGCCCACGGCTTTTTGCCGCTTTTGCCCGCTGCTTTGCGGTGTTTTTGGCTATGTTTTTTCTGCTCTCGCCGGCGCGGGCGGCCGATGCGCCGCTCTTTCCTGATGCGCCCGATAAAAGCGTGCTCAGTTATGGCGTTTACGTTGGCGGCATTCAATTTTTGCAAGGCGGCTTGCAGCTGGGCTTTGATAAACAGAAATATTTTATCAGCGGCAAGGCGGCCACGCGCGGCTTTTGGGGCAATATTGTGCCATGGCAAACTGAATCTAATGCTGAAGGGCAGTTTGGCAAAACCGGCTTATTGCCGCAGCGCCATGAGGTGATTAGCACCTGGCGCGGCCAGTCGCGCAGTGTTGAGCTATTGTGGGATAAAAAACGGCAGATGAAAGCCTCGGCCACGCCGCCCGCGCAAGATGATGACCGCGATCCGGTTGAGCCCGCCTTATTGCAAAAAGCGGTCGATCCGATGAGCGGTGTTTTAGAGCTGCTGATGCATGCCGACTGGCAAAATGGCTGCAATGGCGTGGTGCCCGTATTTGATGGCCGCCGGCGTTTTGACATTGGCCTTGTCGATTACGGCACTGAGACTATCGAAAAACAAGATTTTACCTATTATGGCGGCGCCACACGCAAATGTGCGCTTGATTTTACCCTGATTGCCGGCGGCAAAAAAAAGGAAGATGCCAAAGGTTTTTGGGCCAAGCAGGACGGTAAAAATAAGCGCCCGCCTATTTATGTGTGGTTAGCGCAGGTTGCGCCAGGCTTGCCGCTCATGCCCGTTAAAATTGAAACGCAAAGCAGCTATGGCGCAGTCATGGTGCATTTGCTGGATTTCAGTGCAGCGAAGTTGCCGCCCCGTAAAAAAGCTGCCACCACCACCGAAACAGGCGCGCAAACCGCATCGCTTGCGTCTCTCCTCTTGGCAGATAAAACTAGCCCCGCTACAGTTGCCGTAAAGTAGATTCTTCTTAGAGGTTTCCGCCAAGTAGTTTCCGCTAAGTAGTTTTCTGGGGGTTTTCATGAGCAATAAAGATGTAGCCGCGATTGTGCTGGCCGCGGGCAAAGGCACGCGCATGCAAAGCGATAAGCCCAAGGTTTTGCACCAATTGGCCGGGCAACCCATGCTGAGCCATGTGCTGCAAGCGCTGGGTAAGGCGGGTATCGAAAAAATTATTGTGGTACTGGCGCCCGAGATGCAAGAGGTGGCAAGCATGGCAGCACCGCACATTATTGCCATACAGCAGCAACAGCGCGGCACGGGTGATGCAGTGCGGGCCGCATTGCCACAGCTGCAAAACCATGCCGGCGAAATTGTGATAACTAATGGCGATGCGCCACTCATTACGCCCGACACCATAACGCACTTATTGCAACAGCGCCGCGCCCAAAGTGCCAGCGTGGCGGTGATGGGTTTTCATGTCGATAACCCTTTGCAACAGGCTTATGGCCGCTTGCGCATCAACGGCCAAGGCCAGTGCGAAGAAATTATTGAGTTTAAAGATGCCCCGCCCGAGATACGCGCACAAAGCTTTTGCAATGGCGGCGTTTATGCCGTGGCCGCTGGCCAACTGCCCGCGCTGCTGGATAAGCTGACCGATCATAACAGCCAAAAGGAATTTTATCTTACCGATATTGTTGGTCATGCGCATAAGGCCGGTGGTGTGTGTGTGGCGGTTGCTGGCAACATGGCCGAGCTTTTGGGCGTGAATAGCAAGGCCGAGCTGGCCGTGGCCGAGGCTTATTTGCAAACCCGCTTACGGCAGCAAGCTTTGCAAGCGGGCGTTACCTTACTAGACCCCGCCACGGTTTATTTATCGGCCGATACGCAGTTTGGCCGCGATGTAGTGCTGGCACAGCATGTGGTGATTGGTGCAGGCGTAACTTTGGCCGATGGCGTCAGTATCAAGCCTTTTTCGCATCTTGAGCAATGCAGCCTTGGCGCGGGCGTTGTAGTTGGGCCATTTGCTCGTTTGCGCCCCGGCACTGTCATTGGGGCGGGTGCGCATATTGGTAATTTTGTTGAGGTGAAAAATAGCCACATTGGCGCAGGCAGTAAAATGAACCATCTGGCCTATATTGGTGATGCCACCATTGGCGCTTCTTGCAATATTGGCGCTGGCACCATTACTTGTAATTATGATGGCTTTGACAAGCACCGCACCATTTTGGCCGATACGGTTTTTATTGGCTCTAACAGCACGCTGGTGGCCCCCATAGAAATTGGCGAGGGCGCTTATGTTGCCGCCGGCAGTGTTTTAACCGAATCTGTGCCGGCACAAAGCATGGCTTTTGGTCGGGCGCGGCAAAGCAATAAGGCCGATTATGCCCAACAATATCGCAACAGCAAGAAAACTCATAAAAAACAGTCATAAACTGTGACTTGCATCTAGCCATACCCCGCGCTTATGTCGATGATAGACGCTTAAAACTGATTCGGAGAAAAGAGCATGTGCGGTATCGTTGGCATTGTTGGCAGTCATCATGCGGCCCCCTTATTGCTGGATGGGCTGAAGCGGCTTGAATATCGCGGTTATGACAGCGCCGGCATTGCCACCTTGGTCAATGGCCATATTGAGCGCCGCCGTGCCGAGGGCAAGCTGATTAGCCTTGAGCAATTATTACAACAAGAGCCGCTATCGGGTACGGTGGGTATTGCCCACACACGCTGGGCCACGCATGGCAAGCCCACCACACGCAACGCACACCCGCACGCCAACGATAAAGTAGCTGTGGTGCATAATGGTATTATCGAAAATTACAGCAAGCTTAAAACCGAGCTGGCTGCCAAGGGCCATGTCTTTGAAAGCGACACCGACACTGAAGTTGTGGTGCATCTCGTCAGCGATTATTTGCAGCAGGGCTTTAGCCCGTCAGAGGCTGCGGCCCAAGCTTTGCCACGCCTGGAGGGCGCTTATGCTTTAGGCATTATTTTTGCGGGTCACCATAATTTATTGATTGGCGCACGTCGCGGTAGCCCGCTTGCCATTGGCTATGGCGAAGATGAAATGTATCTGGGCTCGGATGCTTTGGCGCTGGCGCCACTCACCAACCGTATCAGCTATCTTGAAGAAGGCGATTGGGTTGAAATAAACGGCACGCAAGTTTTGGTGCGCAACGAGCAGGGGCAGCCTGTCGATCGGCCCATTCGGCAAACAGCATTTTCAGGTGCGCTCATTGGCAAGGGCGAGTTTCGGCATTACATGCTTAAAGAAATTGCCGAGCAGCCCGCAGTTATTGGTGAGGTGATAAAAAGCCTCAGCCAGCCCGATTTGGGCACCTTGCATTTTCCGCCCATGCCGGTTGATTGGGCCAAAACCTCGCGCCTGACTATCACTGCCTGTGGCACGGCTTATTACGCGGCTTTTGTCGCTAAATATTGGTTTGAGCAAGTAGCGCGCTTGCCCGTTGAAATTGATGTAGCGTCCGAGTTTCGTTATCGGCAGCCGCCCATGCCCAAAGATGGCGTGATGCTGGTGGTGTCACAATCGGGCGAAACGGCCGATACATTGGCGGCCTTGCATTATGCCAAAAGCCAGCAGCAAAAAGTGATTGCGGTGGTCAATGTGCCGGAAAGCTCCATGGCGCGCGCGGCCGATGCGGTGCTGCATACCCATGCCGGCCCTGAAATTGGTGTGGCCTCTACCAAAGCTTTCACCACGCAGCTGACGGTGTTGGCGTTGCTGGCGCTTGAAGCCGCTGTGGCGCGGGGCACCATTAGCGCCGATTCATTGCGCGAAAAACTGCAAGCCCTTGCCTTGGTGCCAGCGGCCATTAGCGAAGTGCTGCGCCGCGATAATGAGTTACAAGCGCTGGCCAGCCACATTGCCGATGCGCGTGATGTGCTTTATTTGGGGCGCGGCACCAGCTATCCTTTGGCACTTGAAGGCGCGCTTAAACTAAAAGAGATTTCCTATATCCATGCCGAGGGCTATGCCGCCGGCGAGATGAAGCACGGCCCCATTGCGCTGATTGATGAGCATGTGCCGATTATTGTGCTAGCACCCTTCGATGCGGTGTTAGAAAAAACTGCCAGCAATGTGCAAGAGGCCATGGCGCGTGGCGGCCGCATTGTGATGTTTGCCGATAGTCAGGCACAGCAGCATTTGTCCTTTAAGCCGCCGCATGTTTTTACCATGCCGTCTATCGATGCCTTTGCCGCACCCATTTTATATGCCGCGCCCATGCAGTTGCTGGCTTATCATACGGCGGTGCTTAAAGGCACGGATGTTGACCAGCCGCGCAATTTAGCCAAATCGGTTACGGTTGAGTAAGCGCGCCGCTTCTCAAATAGACAAAGCGGCGGCCTTGCGTGAACGTCGCGGTGCCGCGCGCAGGGCCGATGTTTCGCCCGCGCTTAAATTATCGTTAGAGCAGGGCCGGCTTGAGGCCAAAACCCTGTCCGAAATTTTGGTGATTGATTTTGCCGCATTGCTGCGCAGCCTCAGCCGCAAAGCCAGCACGCATTTTATGGCACAAGCTGGCGCATCTGCGGGCATTTTGCAGCGTATACAACTGGGTGCGGCAAGTTTGCTCGAGGCCGAGGGTAAGGATATTATTCCTACATTGCTCGCCCACACCTCTGACACGCTGCGCGGCATGGCGGCCTATGCTTTAGCGCAGCGCCACCACAAAATTACGCCCTTGCTGCGCCAGCTTGTGCCTTTGGCCTCCGACCACAACCCCAATGTGCGTGAGTGGGTTTGGCTAGCCGCACGGCCGCTTTTTGCCCAACAGCTGGCAGAGGGGCTTAAAACTTTGCAGCCTTATGTTAAAAACCCAAATGCCAATATGCGCCGTTTTGCCAGCGAGCTCAGCCGCCCGCGTGGCGTTTGGTGTGCGCATATTGCGGCGCTCAAACAGCGCCCACAGCTGGGCCTGCCCTTGTTGCAGCCGCTTTTGGCCGATGATAGCCGCTATGTGCAAAACTCGGTTGGCAATTGGCTGAATGATGCCGCCAAAACTCAGCCCGATTTTGTGCGCCAATTGTGCCAAAGCTGGCTCAAACAAAGCGATCATGCCGCCACGCGCTACATTGTCAAGCGCGGTCAAAGAAGCCTTTAAACCTGCCGCACACCCGCTTGTAGAGTTGAGCAAAGCGGCTATACTTAAGCCCATGACCGCTTGGACACCCACCTCATGGCGCACGCGCACGGCTTTGCAACAGCCGCATTACCCCGATATGGCCGCTTTAGCTGCTGTTGAGGCGCAATTAGCCGCCCTGCCGCCGCTGGTTTTTGCGGGCGAGGTTGAGCGGCTTAAAAATCAGCTGGCCGATGTTGCACAGGGACGCGCTTTTTTACTGCAAGGCGGCGATTGCGCCGAAAGCTTTGCCGAGTTTAACGCCAATAGCATTACTGATAGTTGCCGTGTGTTATTGCAAATGGCCATTGTGCTGGTTTTTGGTGCAACTATTCCGGTGGTGAAGGTGGCGCGTCTGGCGGGTCAATTTGCCAAGCCCCGCAGCGATGATTACGAAACTATCGGCGGGCAAACCTTGCCCAGCTATCGCGGTGATATGGTCAATGGCATAGATTTTAATGTAAGCAGCCGCACCCCCGACCCTAAGCGGCTTTTGGCCGGCTATCATCAATCGGCCATTACGCTTAATTTGGTGCGTGGCCTGATGCAAGGCGGCTTTGCCGATTTGCAGCAAGTGCAGCGTTGGAATAGCGATTTTGTTGCAGGCAGTGCGGCCAATGCCCGCTATGCTGATTTGGCCAGCCGTTTATCGCAAACATTAGATTTTATGGCCGCCATGGGTCTTACTGCGCAAACCGTGCCCACCTTGCGCGAGACCGATATTTACACCAGCCACGAAGCTTTGCTGCTGCCCTATGAGCAAGCCCTCACGAGAGAAAGCGGCGGCCAATATTATAATTTATCGGCGCATATGCTGTGGATTGGCGATCGCACCCGCCAGCTGGATAGCGCGCATATTGAATATTGCCGGGGGCTTGCTAATCCTTTGGGGCTTAAATGCGGCCCATCGCTTAAGCCCGATGATTTGCTGGCTTTAATAAAACTGCTTAACCCCAAAAATGAGCCGGGCAAGCTTACGCTTATCAGCCGCATGGGTGCCAATATTGTGGCCGAAAAATTGCCGCCATTATTAGCCGCCACACAAAAAGCCAAAGCCGCGGTGATTTGGACGTGCGACCCCATGCATGGCAATACGGCTAAAACACAAAGCGGTCTTAAAACGCGCGATTTTCAAAATATTCTGAGCGAGGTGCAGGGCTTTTTCTCGGCTTGTGCGGCCATGGGTGTGCCCGCAGGCGGCGTGCATTTAGAACTCACCGGCAAGCATGTCACCGAATGTATTGGCGGCACGCAAGGCATTGCAGAAATTAATCTCACTGAGCAATACGACACACATTGCGACCCGCGCCTTAATGGGCATCAGGCGCTTGAGCTGGCTTTTCAGTTAGCCTCGTCTATTCAAGCCCTCAAGCAGGCCAACGCATGAAAATTTTTGGCATGAATATTTTTGTCGCGCAAATCAACCCCGTCTTGGGCGATTGCGCCGGCAATGCCGCGCTGCATCTAGCGGCCGCTCAACAAGCACAAGCGGCGGGTGCTGATTTGGTGGTTTTTTCTGAATTAAGCTTGGTTGGCTACCCGCCCGAGGATCTCATTCTGCGCCCCAGTTTTAGAGAGGCCGTGCAGCAGCAACTGATAAAACTTGCGCAAGACGCCGCGCATTTGCCGCCCATGTTGCTGGGTGCGCCTTATGGCACAGGCGCCTTGCCCTATAATGCCGCGCTACTTTTGCAAAACGGGCAAGTGCAGCTGGTGGCCACAAAACAGGCTTTGCCAAATTATAATACCTTCGATGATAAACGTGTGTTTGCGGTGGGGCAGGCGTCCACGCCGCTGGAGCTTTGCGGGCAAAAACTGGGCGTTTTAATTTGCGAAGATGTGTGGGTAGAGGCACCAGCCGCTTATTTAGCGCAGCAAGGCGCCACAGCATTTTTGGTGCTGAATGCCAGCCCGTTTCATCAAGCGAAATTGCCCGAGCGTATCGCTGTGGCACAGCAAGTATGCAAGGTGCATCATGTGCCGCTGCTTTATGTTAATCAGTGGGGCGGGCAAGATGAGCTGGTTTTTGATGGCGGCTCGTTTGCGTTATCGGCACAAGGGGCGCTGTGCTGGCAAGGCCCGCAATGGCAAGATGCGCTGACGCCGCTAAGCCTCAGCGCCGGCCAATTTACTGGCACAGCTGCGCGCATTGATACAGATTTGGCTCAGCTTTATCAGGCTTTGTTGCTGGGCGTGCGCGATTATGCGCGCAAAAATAATTTTCGCAGTGCTTTGCTGGGCCTGTCGGGCGGGGTTGATAGTGCTTTAGTGGCCGTGCTCGCCGCCGACGCTTTAGGGGCCGCGCAGGTTCATGCCTATATGTTGCCATCGCCCTATACGTCTGTTGAAAGTCATGAAGATGCCGCAGCTTTGGCGCAAGCTTTGGGCTGCACTTACAACAGCATTAGTATTATTGGTGGCATGCAGGCGCTATCGCAAGAGCTGGCGCCATTTTTTGCCGGTAAAGCCGCCGATATCACCGAGGAAAATATGCAAAGCCGTTTGCGCGGCGTATTGCTGATGGCGCTATCCAATAAATTTGGTCATTTACTGCTCACCACCGGCAATAAATCTGAATATGCCACCGGCTATGCCACACTGTATGGCGATATGTGCGGCGGCTTTGCCCCCATTAAAGATGTGTATAAAACTCTGCTGTATCAATTATGCGTTTGGCGTAATACGCATCTGCCGCATGGTGGCTTGTGTGATAAATTGGCGCTGATTCCGCCGCGTATTTTAACCAAAGCGCCCACGGCCGAGCTTAAACCCAACCAAACCGACCAAGATAGCCTGCCGCCCTATGCCGAGCTTGATGCGATTTTGCAAGGGCTGATAGAAGAAGAGGTCAGCCATGCCACCCTTGTCGCGCGTGGTTTTACGGCGGCCACCGTGCAAAAGGTGCAAGATTTAGTCTGGCGTGCCGAATATAAAAGGCGGCAAGCGGCACCGGGCACAAAAATAACACAGCGTAATTTTGGCCGTGATCGGCGTTATCCTATCACCATGCGCTGGCGTGAGCGCGCGGATTAACACAGATTTTATCTTTTGCCGTTAGGATGCAGCCGCAATCTTAGATGGAGGCACCCATGAGCAAGGACAAAAAACCCACAAAAAAGCACGCCCAACATGAATCTGGGCACAAATCTGGCTTTGCTGATGTGCGTTCTGCGCTCGAGCATGTGCTGGCCGATAGCTGGTGTTTAGCCCTCAAAAATAAGAACTTTCATTGGAATGTTACAGGCAACACTTTTATGCAGCTGCATGAATTTTTTGATGGGCAATATACCGAGCTCACCAACGCTGCCGACGATTTGGCCGAGCGTTTGCGTGCTTTAGGTTTTACGGTGCCAGCCAGCTTGGCCGATTTTGGCAATATGACCTGCTTAAAAGATGCCACCGGCCAAAACAGCGCAAAAAAAATGCTTGAGCAGCTTTTGGCCGACCATAAAAAATTGCGCGAGCAGCTGCATGCGGCCATTCATGTGGCCGATGATGCCGATGATGAAGGCAGCGAAGATTTGTTGATAGGCCGCTTGCGCGCCCATGACAAAACCATTTGGATGCTGAAAAGCTTGCTGGCTTAATTGATTTTGCTGTTGTTGCTGCTTTAAGTAGATATGGCTTAAAGCAAGCTAAGGCGCGGTGTCTGTGGGCGCGGTTTCAGCGGGTGTGGTGTCTGTGGGTGCGGGCATTTCCGCAGCAGGTTCTGTTGCAGGTTCGGCAGCAGTTTCTGCTTTGGTTTCCGTGTTTGCTTCTGTGTTCACGGCTTTGTTCGCTTCTGGTGGCGGCTCATCAATAAGGGCGCTGCCGGCAATGCTGCTATTGGCGCCACCGCGACCATCGGCAGCAAAATCAATCACCACCGAAGCACGAATGCCGCAAGTGCTAAACAGCCATTCTTCGCGCCATTGGCCTGAAAAAAATATGCCAAAAGCCATGGGCGCGGCATTGGGCTCTTGCACTAATTGTTGCACCAAGCGTGGCTCTTCAGTGCAGCTGGGCATTTGCTGTTGCGCTAAAATTTGTGCGGCATAGCTTACTTGCGGCAAGGTTTTGCTCAGCAGGGCCGGCCAGGCTTGCGTGACCCCATAATAAGCCAAGGCCACGCTCCAGCCTTTTTCGGTTTGTGTGGCAATAATTTGTCGTTCAACACCTAAAGGGCAATCGGGCAGTTTAACCGCGCCGCGCCAAACATTGATAACGCTGTTATCTTCAATGGCTTTGTTAATGTCGGCATCAAAAGCCAGGCTCTGCCAACGATTTTCGGCAAAAACAAATTTGCTTTGTTGCGCACAGCTCTCTGGCCAGATGGGTGCCTTTGCCACCAGCGCCGCTATTTGACGGCGCAATGTGGCCTCGTCGGGTGCGGCGCTCATGGCGAGCATGCGTGCCAGCTCGGGGCGTTTATCGAGCAAGCTGCGCTCATTGGCGCTATAAACGGGGCTGGCCGCCTGCGCCTGCGGTGCGGGCAGCGATAAAAGCAGCGCCAGCACAAATGAATAAAAACCTATTTTAGTCATTTTGGCCCTAGTCATTTTGGCTTCAGTCATTTTGCCCATGCTGCGCGTCTTGATTGCGGCTGATTTGCTCCAGCAGAATTTTTTGAAATTTGCGCGGCTCGCGGATATTATCGATGGGCGAAATGCCGCCGCCCGTGCCTTTCACATGAATCGAGCCATAGCCCAAGAGCCGCCCCCAAATAGTTTGCTCAATATTGGCGCCCTCAACCTTGCCTAAAAACAGCTCGAAGGTGGTGCGGCTAATCCAGCCGAATTTGGCCAGCACGCGCTTATTGGTGACGCCCAGCTCGGTGGTGTGCTGCTGCACATAGGCCGAAAGCAGCATCAACACGCCCACCAGCACAATGGCAAAAGCAAGGCCAGCCAATGGTTTTTCAGGGGTGACAGGCAATGCCTCGGCCAGAAAAGCCAAAATAAAGGGGTTGATGAGCGCCATAAGGCCGCCCAGGCAAACAAAAATAATACCGGGCAGGTAAACCACCCAGTGCAGTTCAGTTCTGAATATCACCTGCTCATTGGCCAGCAGTGAGCCATCGATATAGCTACTCATGCGCCAAGCTTAACCGATTCAGTGGCCAACGAATAGCCTTTGCCCGCCCATTTTATACAAAATGGCCGATGTTTTTTTGCATTTGCCACTGTTAAAAACGCTAAAGCCTAGGCGTTCCAGCCGCCATCAACCGCTAATGTGGCGCCGGTGATATTACTGGCAGCGGGGCTGGCCAAAAACAACACACTGGCCGCAACTTCTGCCGCGGTACCATAACGCCCGATAGCTACCTGCGATTTTTGAAAATCAGCTGCGGGGCCGTTGGCCGGGTTCATTTCGGTATCAATGGGGCCGGGTAAAACAGCATTAACGGTGATTGCCTTGCTGCCAAGGTCTTTGGCAAAAGCGCGGGTGAGGCCGCACACAGCAAATTTGCTGGCGACATAAGCGCTCATGCCCGCACCTGTGGCGCGTTCACCAAGGCCGCTGCTGATATTAACAATGCGCCCACCTGCGGGCATAATTTTTACCGCCTCATTGCATAGTGCAAACACGCTATCAACATTAATACGCATGCAGCGCTGATAGTCGGCTAAGCTCAGTTCGCCCACCATGCCAAGCGTAAAAACACCGGCATTATTCACTAAAATATCCAGCCGGCCATACTGTTGTTTAATTTGTGCGATGAGTGCGGCCATGGTTTCGGGCTGGTTGGCATCGGCCTTTATCGCCTGCGCCTTGCCGCCATGTTGTTGTACCACAGCTTCAGCCTGCTGTGCCGATTGGCTATAGGTAAAAATAACCGTGGCGCCCGCGCCAACCAGCTCGGCTACAATGGCAGCACCAATGCCGCGACTGCCGCCCGTAACTAATGCAATTTTATCTTTTAGGGATATATTCATAGGGGCAGTCCTTAGGGGTGCGCGTAAAAAATAGTGTGCGGTTTATTCAGCGGCGGCCGCATGGCTATGTTGCTCGGCCAGCCATTTATCGGCTTCAAGTGCGGCCATGCAGCCCGTGCCCGCCGCAGTAACAGCCTGCCGAAAAACCTTATCTTTCACATCGCCTGCGGCATAAACGCCGGCAATGTTGGTGGCCGTGCTGTCGGGCTTGGTGAGAATATAGCCACCATCATCCATAGCCACATGGCCTTTAAAAACCGCTGTGGCTGGGTCATGACCAATGGCCACAAACAAACCATCGAAGGGCAAGGTTTGCACTGCGCCATTTTGCGTATTTTTAAGTTTAAGATGCGTCAGACTGGTGGGGTTGCTGGTGCCGAGCGCCTCAATCACCTCATGGTCCCACAGCATTTTAATTTTGGCATGTTTCAGCACACGGTCTTGCAGAATTTTTTCGCCCCGCAGCGCATTGCGGCGGTGAATGAGCGTAACGCTATTGCAGATATTGGCCAGATACAGCGCCTCTTCCATGGCGCTATTACCGCCGCCCACCACGGCTACATCTTTGCCTTTAAAGAAAAAGCCATCGCAGGTGGCGCAGGCCGAAATGCCAAAACCCTGATAGGCTTGCTCGCTCGGCAAGCCCAGCCAGCGGGCCTGTGCGCCTGTCGCAATAATAACTGCTTGCGCCAAATAAACCGTGCCACTATCGCCCACACATTTAAAGGGGCGGCTGCTAAAATCGACCGAGGCGATTAAATCGTGATGAATTTGCGTGCCGACATGCTCGGCTTGTGCTTGCATTTGTTCCATCAGCCACGGGCCTTGCACGGCTGCGGCAAAACCAGGGTAATTTTCAACATCGGTGGTAATCATCAGCTGGCCACCCGGTTGCAAGCCCGCCACCAAATGCGGTTTAAGATTGGCTCTGGCAGCATAAATGGCCGCGGTATAGCCAGCGGGGCCGGCGCCGATAATAAGAAGGTTGGTGTTTATGCTGTTGCTCATGGCTAAAATCCAAACATATGGTCGAGGGCGAAGGCGGCATCATTTTGGCTAAAGAGGCCATGATAGCCAAATAGCCGACAAGTGACATCTCTGATAATCACATAAGCATCGCTACCGGCTTGTGCAAGCTCGGTTGCGCTAAATTGCTCGCTGACCCGCCAAAAATGTGAGCCCGAACAGGCAATGTTTAATGTGCGTTTGGCTTGCATTTGCCCTTTGGCATTAAACAGCTGCAATTCGGTTTGGCTATGCGCATGCCATGGCGTTGAGGCCGGATAAATCAAATGACAAAAGGCATCAGCGCCATTGCTGCCCAAACGCAAAAATAAGCGCGTTGAAAGGCCGGGCGGTTTGCCCGTATAGCTTTGTGGCTCATTTTTATAAGTAACAATGGTATTAAAAATATGGCTGCCAAAGCTGGTATCGGCAGCATGCTGCGTTTGCCGATGATGCGTGCGCACAATAGCGTGCAGCCAGCCATCGGCATCTTGCCCAGCGCTGAAATCATAGGTGACTTCAATATGGCCAAAATCACTGCCCAGTTTTTGTGCGTTGACCAGCGTATCGATATCAACCTTTTGGCAATTTTGCCGCGACATATTGCCAAAAGCATGTTCAGCCACGGCTTGCCCTTGCGCATTATAAATGGCCAATTTTAGCGGCAAATGCGCTTGGCTGCGCGCCATGGGCGTGGGCAGCAGCTCGGTTGCAAATTGTGCCAGCGGCAAAATGGGTGCTGGCAAAATAAAGCCCTTGCCCAAATGCGGTGCCAGTTTGGCGAGTTGCGGGTCAGGCGTAAGGTCGGTGCGCTCAACATTGGGGTGGGCAATGCGCCGCCGGCCATTATTTTTAATTACCTCATAGCGCGGGCGTACCACATGCTTGCCGGCACTAATTTCAAATTGTTGCGGCCAGCGCGCATCAGGAAATAAATCCTGAACATTAAGGGCGTGGCTGGCAAAAGCGGGTAGCGGCACATTCAGCGGGCGCGTCTCGTTATGGCCCATAAGGTTAAGGCTGATTGCGCCTGCGGGCATCGGCACGGGGTGGCTATTTTGCACCCACAGCAGCACGGCTTGTTCATCATTGGCAGGCGCGGGCAGGCCGGCGTAAAAATCGGCCGGCCAGGCATTAGCATCATGGGTGCAGCTGAGCGTACCGGGCTCATCGCCATAGGTGTCGAGCGCGTATTTCACTACATCATGGCCAGCGGCACCCACTACATGAATATAAAGCTGCCCGCAAAATTCAGGCAGGTTAAACCGCGCTCGAATGGCCGCGCTATCCAGCACAATGCTGCCATTGGCTGGCGGCAGCGGCTCTTGCCATTGCTGCAATGTTTGGCCGTTGGCATCAAACAAATTAAGCCACAAAAAACCTTGGCGGTTAGGGTCGGCCTGATTAAAAGTTTGCACGGGCCACGCGCCCCAATAATTGGCAGTGACAAGGCGCGTATGTAGCCCGCCCGCATCACGGAAAAACGCAAAGTTGGTGGCAAAATTTAACGGTGAGAGATAATTTTTTGGCTCAGAGAGCAGGGCGCTGGGCACACGCAGCGCATCAAGGCTCAGCACTTTGGCATTGGCCGGCAGCAAATGCGCAATTTGCAGCGCCAGCCGCTCGCTATCAAAAGCGCAGAGCAGCACATGCGTTGCTTGGCTTTGCGCAAGCGCACTCAGCTTTTGCGTGCTGTGACCAAGGCGGCTTTGCCCCAGCTCTTCAAGTTTTTGTACATAAACGCCAGCCAGCTTAAAGCCCGATAGCGGATAAAATTCCTCTAACTGGCTGGCAAAATTATAGGGGTCGATAATAGCAATGCTGCCAGCTTGTGCCAGCTCGGCATAAAGTTTGGCCGCAAGTGCCGGCACCAGCGGGTGCCCCAAAGCTTTAAACAAGGCGCTGCCGCCGCTATTATTGCTAAATGTTTGAATGGCTAATGCCATGGGCTAATCCTTTGTGGCTATTGTTTAGGTGTGGCTGCGGTTTAGGCCGCGTTGCGAGTTTTAAAAAATGCCGAAATGCGATGGCGCAAGCTTTCTTTCCACACCACAAAATCGCTGCTCACCCAATTGAGTTGCAGCACGCGCCGTTGCCCACTAAAAGATTCATGGCCATGCCACGCATGCGGGGCGTTTTTAAAAGCCAGCAAGGTGCCGCGCATGGGCGGCACTTCGGCAAAATAATCTTGTAAATTATTGGCACTGCGCAAAAGCCGCAATTGCCCGCCTTTGGCCTCCCACTGGCCATTCATGTAGAGCAACACAGTGATGAGTTTGCTTTTGCTGTCGGTGTGAATTTGCCCGTCTGTGGCGCGACATTGGCCGCGCACAGTAATGGTGGTGGGCTTGTGCGTCACATCAAGCCCCAGCTTGTCGCCAATCATTTTGGCCAAAGGGGCCGCTTGGAGCTCGGCGCACATTTGCGCAAAGGCGCCGCCATAGCTGAGCGAGGGCAGCGGAAAACTGCCCGGTTGGGTTACTTCGGGGTAGTCGCGCTCGATGCTGTCGATATGCTGTTCTTTGAGAAAGCCCGGTACAATCAGCCAGCTATAGGGCTCGTGCTGCACGGGGGCTTGCGCCAGTTTGTCAAAATCGAAAACGCTATCCATGGATACAGCCTTTTTGCCAATAACTTTTGCCTATAACTTTTAAGGAGCTATATTTGCCATGTTGCCTTGGTTTTTTCCAGTTTTTATTAGATAAGTTTTTCCGCGATAATCTTGGCGATACGCTGCATTTCGTTCAGTTTTGGCGGCGGCGATAAAGACAAGGACTGTGCCTCTGGCCAGTCATTGAGGCGCTGACAATAGCCATTTTGCCGCAAATCGGCATGAAAACGGCTAAATTTGCCGCTGCTGCTGGTGTTTTTTGAGGGTAAATCCCACACATAAACGGCTTTGCCGCTGGCCAGCGCCTCGGTTGCCATATTCACGCTGTCGCTGGTGGCAATAATGGCGTCCGCCAAACCCAATAAGCCCAGATAGGGGTTGCTGCCATCGGCCTCGCCCCGCCATAGGGCGTGCGGCACATCACTGCCTTTAAATGCCCGCTCAAGTAAGGCTGTGGCCTCGGCCCCCGTACGGCGCGAGGTGGTGACTAACAAGCTGCCGCCCAGGTTTTTTGCGGCATCGGCCAGCGCCATGGCCAGCTTTATTATTTCAGCTCCATCGAAACTATAAGCGGCATTTTCGCCGCCAATAAGGGCCACAATATAAGGGCGGGGCAAATGCGCATAGCGAGCGGCAATATCGTGCGCTTCTTTGGCAATAAGCGCCTCATTCACCCGATGCAGCGCGCCTTTGCTGGTAACTACATTAGCGCCTTGCAGCTGGTCATGCTCGGGCACAATGACTAAATCGAAGGCGCTGGCGCGCATGACGGGGTTTTGAATCTGCACGGTAAAACAGCGCGGGTGCTGTTGCTTTACATAAAGACTGGCCGGAATAGAACAGCGCCCGCTGGCAATCAGTATATCGGGCCAGGGCGGGGTGATGCGGTCGGCATGGGGCTTAAAAGCGTGGCCTAAACCCAAACGCAGCCACGGGCTTAAAGCATGCCAGGGCTGACGCAGTTTTATCCGCTTAATTATGGGGGTGAGTTGGAGTGCCTCGGCAAGGCCAACACATTGATTTTCCATGCCAATTTTGCCATCAGTGACCACCCAGCAGCTATGGTTTGGGGTGCCTGCTTGATAGGGCTTTAGGCTGATATTTTCTTGCGTCATGGTAATATTCGGTGCATGAGTTTAACTCTTTCTACAACAAAATTGCGTATAACAAAATTGCAAAAAGAAATTTCGTAATAAATCTGCGGGGCAAAATGAAACGCATAAAGCTAGATAGAATTGACCTGCGAATTTTGCGCAATTTGCAAGAGCAAGGCCGTATGAGCAACGTTGATCTGGCCAAATTTGCCGGTATTTCAGCGCCGCCCTGCTTGCGGCGTGTGCGTGCCTTAGAGGTTGCCGGTTATATCAAAGCCTATCATGCCGAGCTCGATGCCGAGAAAATGGGCTATGGTGTCACGGTGTTTGCACAAGTGGGCTTGCAAAACCAAGGCGAGGCCGAGCTAAAAAAATTCATCGAAAAAGTGAATGCGTGGCAAATGGTGCGCGAGTGCCATATGCTGGCGGGCGAATATGATTTTCTACTTAAAATTGTGGCGCCCGATTGGGACACCTACCAAAAGTTTTTAACTGCCGAAATTACCACCACACCCAATGTGGCGCATGTGCGCAGCACCATGACCGTGCGCAGCACGAAATATCAGCCCGGTGTGCCTATCGACGAAAATTTGCTCGATAAATAAGCGATAAATAGCCGGCCAATAGCAATATATTCCGCTATCGACATAAGAACCGATGGCGATTTGTGGCTTAAATGCTGCGCTTTTCCAGAAAAAAATTAAGGTTTGCACAATCGCTTGTCGATATTCTGTGATGGTATAATAATTTGCAGAACATTCGTAACAAGGGATTGATTCGATGCGTTTTATAAAAAATGCAGTAGCGGCTTGTTTGCTTCTGGCCGGTTTGTCTGCTTGCGCCACAGCGCCACAAGATGCCGAAGATGCAGCTTATTTAGCCGAAACGGGCGATTCAATCGAGAGCATCAATCGCGGTATTTTTGCTTTTAACCTTGCGGTTGATAAAGCCATTCTGCGCCCTGCTGCCAGCGTTTATATTGCCGTTTTGCCCGAGCCTGCGCGTGATGGCGTTGGCAATGTGCTGAATAACCTTGGCCAGCCAGTCAGATTTGCCAATGCCGTTTTGCAAGGCCGCATGCAGGACGCCGGCGATATTATGGGCCGCTTTATGGTCAATAGCACCATTGGCGTTGTCGGTCTTTTTGATGTGGCCAGCGCGGCCGATGTGCCAAGCCCGCAAGCTGATTTTGGTCAAACGCTTTATGCTTGGGGTTGGAAAGACCCCGGCACCTATTTAATGCTGCCATTATTGGGCCCATCGAATGTGCGCGATGCCATTGGCACTGTGGCGCAAAGCTTTGCCGACCCATGGAGCTATACCATTCAGGCGCGTGAGGGTAATGGCTGGCGCAATGGCTATCTTATTGCCACCAACAGCCTCTCGGCTATCGACAAAAGAGCGGCTAATTTTGATGCCATTAATCAGCTAGAAAAAGACAGCATCGATTTTTATGCAACCGTGCGCAGCATTCATAAGCAGTTCCGCACACGTCAGCTAGAGGGGCGCACCCGCGCTGGTGAGAGCGAGTATAACCGTGGCCGCGCACCCAGCAAAAAAGCTTTGCCGCAAACTTAGTTTTTAAATCGGCTTAGCTTTTTTAGCTTGGCTAATTAAGGGCAGCAATTGGGTGCACCAGTTTTTGCCGTACATGCTCGTTAAAGGGCTGCGCGTCTGCACCCGCTAAAATCAGCTTGCCGTTTTTTTCTTGTAGTGGCTGCCAGCTTTGCCCACCGGGCAGCACAATGCCAGCGGCAGCAATGCGGATGCGCTCGGGCTTAATGCTCAACATTTGCGCCATGGCCGCGCGTTTTTGCGTAATGGTTTGTGCTTGGGCCAAAAAATCTTGCAGGTCATTGGCGGGTTCATCGGGGTTGTCGGCGATGTGCAGCGGCATAAAAGCCTGATGCCAGCCGCCCACGGGCTGCGCATCCGACGGTAAAGCAAAAGTCAGATAAAGCTGAAAATTATCTTTGGCGCTATTGCTTGCTGAATTCATCTGTTGCTCGCTTATATTTCTGTGCCTTAAAAAGTGTAACCCTGCTCAATTACTTGCGCTATGGCTGTTTTGCGCGCAATATAATGTCTATGAACAAAACCTATCCTTTTCAGCTCTCTGATGCTGAGTGGCGCGCCCGCTTAACGCCCGAGCAATATCGTATCATGCGCGAGCATGGCACTGAATATGCCTGTAGCAGCCCGCTTAATGCCGAAAAGCGCAAAGGTGAGTTTCGCTGTGCGGGTTGTGATGCGTTGCTGTTTGCCGCCAATGATAAGTTTGACAGCGGCACCGGCTGGCCCAGTTTTACCACGCCTGTTGCGGGTGCTTTAGGCAGCAGCACCGATTATCATTTAGGCTATGCCCGCACCGAAGTGCATTGCGCCAATTGCGGCAGCCATATGGGCCATGTGTTTGACGATGGGCCAAAGCCAACCGGCCTGCGCTATTGCATTAATGGTGAGGCGCTTAATTTTATCGCTAAAGATTAGTTTGCGTTACGGCGCACGCTGGCCACAGCCGCTTGCCAACCCATATAGCCAGTGTGGCGCGTGGTATCATCAGTGATAGGCATAACGCTGCTGCTTATTTTGCTGCTGTGCGCCTCAAAGGGCGATGCCCAAATGCCCGCCGCATAACCCGCTAACAATGCTGCGCCCATGGCGGTGGCCTCGACCATGGCGCCGCCGCTTTGTGATTGATGTTTCTCATCAATGAGGCGCTCAATGGTAAGGCCGGTGCAATCGGCCAGTATTTGCAGCACGCTGGGGCTGACGCTCATGCCGCCATCAACGCGCAAGGCTTGCGGCACCGGCAGATTTTGCGCGGTGCAATCTTGCGCCAGCGCATGCATTAAATCGGCGGTTTGCCAGCCCAATGCGGCCAGCGCGGCTTGGGCAATTTCGGCGCGGCCCGTATCGCGGGTCATGCCCAATAACGCCCCGCGCGCTTCGGCATCCCAATAGGGCGCGCCTAAGCCCACAAAGGCGGGCACTAAATACACTTGGCTGTTTGGGTTGGCTTGTGCGGCCAGCGCGTCAATCTCGCTGGCTTTGTCTAAGCCCAAAATAGGTTGCAGCCATTGCATAATAGCGCCCGCCATAAAAATGCTGCCCTCCAGCGCATAATGACGCTGGCCTTGCTGCTGATAGGCCACCGTGGTGAGCAACCGATTTTTGGAGAGCACAATTTTATCACCCGTGTGACACAGCAAAAAACAGCCCGTGCCGTAGGTGGCTTTGCTGCTGCCCGCAAGCACACAATTTTGCGCCAAAGCGGCCGATTGTTGATCACCGATAACGCCCATAATGGGCACAGCATGCCCCAGCAAAGTGGGCAGCGTGCTGCCATAGTCGGTGGCGCAATCGCGAATGAGCGGCAAAATACCAATGGGGATATTAAACAGCTGTAGCAGCTCGTGGTCCCAATTGCCGGTGGTTAAATTATAAAGCTGTGTGCGGCTGGCATTGGTGGCATCGGTGGCGTGCATTTTGCCGCCGGTCAGTTGCCAAATCAGCCAGCAATCAATCGTGCCGCAGGCAAGCTCGCCCTTAGCGGCCCGCGCGCGGGCATTAGGAATATTATCTAGTAGCCAAGCAAGCTTGCTGGCCGAAAAATAGGGGTCGCACAAGAGGCCGGTTTTGCCATGAATTTTTGGCTCATGCCCCGCAGCACTGAGGGCGGCACAGGTGGCCTGCGTGCGCCGATCTTGCCAGACAATGGCTTTATGCAGCGGCTTGCCGGTGGCGCGCTCCCATAGCACAATGGTTTCGCGCTGATTGGTGATGCCGAGTGCCAAAACATCTTTGGCCTTAACCTCGGCCTTGGCCAGCACAGCGCGCAGCATCTGCACGCTATGTTGATAGATTTGTGCGGCGTCATGCTCAACCCAGCCATTATCAGGAAAATGCTGCGGCAAGGTTTGTGCGGCTTGCGCCACCAATTGTTGCTCGGCATTAAATAATAAGGCGCGGGTGCTGGTGGTGCCTTGGTCGAGCGCAAGAATATAGCCAGACATTATCGTGGGTGGCCTGTGATGCAGTGAGGGGCGGGGGAAGAGCGCAAATGGGGTGTGTAAAACTGGTGCTTTAAAATGGTGCTGCCGAGAGGAATCGAACCTCCGACCCCGTCCTTACTAATTATGCCAATTACAACATAATCAGTAGGTTGGTGAACATGTGTTATAACAGATTCCGCAAAAAGGCTAGTGTTTAGGAGTCAATTGTTCAACTGGTGCAAATCCAGTCGTTTTTTTGAATTTCTTATTATGTAAAAAGTTATTCATTGCGTCTGATGGATCAATGCAGGCGAGATTGAGCTTATCAAAAGTCTGTTTCACTATAAGTGCGGAGATAATTATTTGCTCTTCCATGTGCCCATTCTGATGGTTTAGGAGATTATCCCTTGCATTTATTAATATTTGTTCTGTCGGCAACAGCGCGAAAAGCTCAGATGCAACTCGTAAGATATAGCTGCATATGTGATCTTGGTAGAGGGTGTAGAATTCACTTTTAGACATTTGTTTTGCCGAGAGAGAGCCGCTTTGTCGCAGGCTATACTTTTCTTTGGGAATTATGTCTTCACTATGAACGCTAATATCTGCAATCAAACAACCATGCTCGTTAATTGAGAACCGGATGCCTGGTTTTAAGAATTTAATGGTCGAAAAAGGATTGTGAGCTTCCAAAATCTCTAAATAAGCTTTTGGGTTTTTATCCATGAGCTGTTGTCCGAGCCGAACGTTCGTCTGCCATGCATGGTAATTTTTTTGATATTCCTGCATTTGTTCTTCGTATTGCTCAGCATCTTCTGTTCTGGCTAATTCAACTGCCTTCGCCATCTTCTCTTTCTTTTTATTCTCTAGCTTGAACAATTTATCAAAAAAAACTTGGCTTGTAGCTATCGCGCAATAACTGAGCTTGCCTTTCATTTTGGTTTAGGCGGATCGGTTCAGTGGGCGGCGCTTCTTCAACCAGAGAGTTCCAGTCAAAGCGCTTAGTGCTACATTTAGTGTGGAGACTAGTTAGGCATTGAATGTGATCTTCAAAAGATTCAACGGCATTCGATGCGTTTTCAAGGGCCCGAAGCTTTGCCTGAATCTTTTCTCTACGGTCAGCTTCTTTCGCACTCCGTCGAACAGCGGTTTCAAGTGACCTTGCCAAGCCTCTCCAGCCCATGTTTACCTCATTACCTTCAGTTAGTTGGTGGCGGACTAGGACATTCTACTCGTATTGAATCTAAGGCTTGAAACAAAAGTTGATTGGTCATGGGTATGTCGGCACCAGCCGAGAAGCCTGCTCCAAGCACAAATAGACGGTTTTTTTTGATGGCATTTAAGCTGCTCTATTACTAATTACAGGGTGGCCCGAGCGAATAATTACAGCTGTAATATTTTTCTGAGGTCGGCCAAAAACTAAGCTATCGAGAAAACTGGTGCTGCCGAGAGGAATCGAACCTCCGACCCCGTCCTTACCAAGGACGTGCTCTACCCCTGAGCTACGGCAGCATTCATGCTCGTTTTGCCACATTATTGGCCTGCTTGTCTAGCCCAGATACCTTGGCCCTATACTCGGCCCCATACTCAGCCAGATCTTGAGAGATTAACCCAAGCTGGCCTTTGGTGTGGCGCTGGCGCTATTTTGTGCCAAATGAAAGGGTTGCAGCAGCCTTTCAAGATAAAAGCGCACATCCAGCGCATCGCTTGTGGCTTTGCGCAAAGCCGGCAATGTTTCATGGCGGGCACCATGACTATGCACATTGATAAACAGCCAGGTATTAAGGCTGCCAAACTGGCCTTGCGCCAGGCTTTGCTCAAAATCTTCATGGTTTTGTTGATGGCTGTGCAGCTGCTGGCTGGCGCTGATGGCCCCCAACAAATAAGCCGGAAAATAGCCCCAATTATTGGTCAGCCAGTGCGACTCGGGCGGAAACCAGCGCTGCGGGTCTTGCGGCTCGCCGGTGAGTTTTTCTAATTGCTGGCAGAAAAATTGCGGCAGGTCTTGCACACTGAGCGCGCCATTCATAAGGGCGCGCTCGGTTTTAATGCGCACCAGCATGCCAACCGCCAGCGATAACGGCGTTTCGCCCCACACACTATGCTGCGTGCGCGTGGTGTTGAAATGCGCCCATAATTGGGCCGCGCTTGCATTTGTGCCAAGCTCGGCCTGCAACAGCGGCGCCACAAAATCAAAAAAGGCCGGATGCAGGGTGAGCTGCTCATAAACCATGGCCTGACTTTCATGCACGGCATAACCCGCCAATTGCCCAATCGGCTGCGTTTGCCAATGCTCGGGCAGGCGGGTGAGATGCGTCAGATATCGCGCATGGCCCATTTCGTGCAGCAGATTATTGAGGTCAACCACAATATCGCCGGTATGCTCGATGGCTAAAATAAAATCGCGCGGCTCGCCCCAGCAATAAGGGTTGGCATTGGTGGTGAGCTGACACTTAACGCCATCTTGCTCTAGCTCATTTTGGCCAAGGCCAAAATGCTGCAAAATAATGCGCGCCACAGCCAGCCATTGTTTGCGGCTATAGGCGGGTTGTGGTGTCAGGCTTATGCTTTGTTTCAGGCGCTGCGCTTCGGCCAGAATATGCGGCAGCCGCGCTTCTAAATCGGACAAAATGGGCGCAAGCGCCACATAACGCAAACCCGGTGACCATTCTTCAAGGCAGGCATCATAGGGGGTGAGCGCATCGCCCGACAAAGCGGCCACCTGCGCTTGCGCCAGTTGCCGCCTTGCTGCCACAATTTTTTCTAAAGCGGGTTGCAGTGCCTTAAAGTTGTGGCTGGCCACATGCTCTTGCCACAAAACCTCGCCTTGCGCGCTAGCATGCTCGACTTGCGCTAAAGCATAAGGCGGCAACGCACTGGCATTATTATAAAGCCGCCGCATGACGCTTAAATTGGCCCGCTGCCACTCGTTTAATTGTGCGGCTTGTGCTTCGGCTGTGGCCAAAAGCGAGCCGATACGATGATCGGGCCTGGTCAGTAAATCATGCGCGGCAAGGCGGGTGTTGGTGAGCTTGTCGGCAAAATCTTCGCCCTTAGCGGCATAATCTGGGGTGGTGGTGGTGAGGGCCATTTTTTGCGCATAAAGGCGGTCGGCATCGAGCAGCAGGCGCGTATGTCGGGCGTAAAGCCGCTCGAGCTGGGCATAGGCATTGGCCGTTTTATGCTGTTCGGTACTGGTCACGCGGCAAGGCCTCCCTAACCATAAACATTATGCCACATATGCCATGAAAGAGTGCCGCTAAAAGCTTTAAAATGAATCTAATTATTTGCCAAAAATAATTATTTCGGCTAAAGATTGACCCCGATGGCCTTTCGTACCGTTTCCATAAAAGATGGCAAATTGCCCAAAGCCGCGCATGAAGCAAAACGAGCTGAAGCGCTGCGGGCTAATTTGCATCGGCGCCGCACGGTGAAAGACATGCAAAAACAACAACGCCCAGCAGGAGAGAGCCATGACCCCGACGCCAGCACTTAAAGTTGATATTATTCGCACCGGTGGCTTGGCTGGCGATAAAATAGAGCGCCTCGGGCTGGTGCCTCAGACTGAGAATGCTATCGATTTATGCCAAGATATTTTAGCGGGCGTGCCCAAGGTTTTGCCGCGCGCACCCATGGCCGATATGTACACTTTTACGGTTACTGTCACCGATGCTGCTGGTAAAACAGCTAAAACAGCTTTTATCAATAAACTGCCACCCATGTTGCAGCAAATGTGGGATAGCAAGCCCGCAGCAACGGCGCAAACAGCGGCGCCAGCGCCGGTGCGCCCCAACCTTGATTTTGACCTTAAAATCACCCGCACGGGCGGTTTTGCTGGCTTAACCGATTATGTGGTGCTGGGCAAAGGCACGCTGCCGCTGATGACCGCGCAAAAAGATTTTTGCGATAAATTAATGGCGAGTGGCCGCAAGGTTTATGGCCAGCAGGGCTTTGATACTTTTAAATACACCCTCGAGCTGGTTAAAGATGGCGCCGCGCATAAATTTATTTTCCATACCAACCTGCCGCAAGAGCTGGCTACTTTGTGGAATTCGCTGCCTAAGCATAACCCACGCTTTGACAATGGCGCGCCACAGCCATAATCTGGCCTGATAATAAAGACAGCGTAAAGGAAAACAGGCCATGCCGATAATGCCCGACCATTGGATTCGTGATATGTCGCAACAGCAGCGCATGATCGAGCCGTTTCTTGAAAAGCAAACGCGCGCGGGTGTTATTTCTTATGGGCTGTCTTCTTATGGCTATGATGCCAGAGTGGCCGATGAGTTTAAAATTTTCACCAATGTCGATAGCGCTGTAGTTGACCCCAAGCGTTTCGATGAAGCCAGCTTCGTCAGCCGCAAAACCGATGTGTGCGTTATTCCGCCCAACTCTTTTGCTTTGGCGCGCACCATAGAGTATTTCCGTATCCCGCGTGATGTGCTGGTGATCTGCCTTGGTAAATCGACCTATGCGCGCTGTGGGCTTATCGTTAATGTCACCCCGCTTGAGCCCGAGTGGGAAGGCCATGTCACCTTAGAAATTTCCAACACTACGCCCTTGCCCGCCAAGGTTTATGCCAATGAGGGTTTGTGCCAGTTTCTGTTTTTGAAGGGCGATAGCCTGTGTGAAACCAGCTATGCCGATCGTGGCGGCAAATATATGGGGCAAACCGGCGTCACTTTGCCGCGTATGTAGCGCCTCGCTAAAAGGAATATATTCATGGATGCGTTGCGTATTGTTGGAAGCGGCCCGTTGCATGGCACTTTAGCCATTCGTGGTGCAAAAAATGCAGCCCTGCCACTTTTGGCCGCAAGTCTTCTCAGTGACGCACCGCTGACCCTTAACAATGTGCCGCTGTTGGCCGATATTAAAGCGATGATAGAGCTTCTGGCCCAGCATGGTGTAATCGCCGAAAAAATTGGCGAGCGCAGTGTGCGCCTGACGGCCGCAAAAATTACCAACACCACCGCGCCTTACGAATTAGTGCGTAAAATGCGGGCATCGGTGCTGGTGCTGGGGCCGCTTTTGGCGCGCATGGGGCAGGCGCGGGTGTCTTTACCAGGTGGCTGTGCGATTGGCACACGCCCGGTTGATTTGCACATAAAAGGCTTACAACAACTAGGCGCCGTAATTACCCTTGAGGACGGCTATATTGTGGCTGCTGCCCCCAAAGGCTTAAAGGGCGCGGATGTGGTTTTTCCGCTGGTGTCGGTGGGGGCAACTGAAAATTTGCTCATGGCCGCAACTTTGGCGCAAGGCACCACACGTTTAATCAATGCCGCGCTTGAGCCCGAAATTACCGATTTAGCGCATTGCCTTGTAGCTATGGGCGCGCGTATTAGCGGCATTGGCACATCGACCTTGGTGATTGAGGGCGTGGCGCAACTGGGTGCGGCGACACACAATATTGTTTCAGACCGCATCGAGCTTGGCACTTTTGCCATAGCGGCCTGTATGACCGGCGGCGCGCTTTTGCTCACCGACAGCGACATGGCGCTGCTACCGGGGTTTTGGCCGGCACTGCAAGCAGCGGGCGCAGTGATTATGCAAAGTAAAGAAGGCATTCATGTATCCATGCAGGGGCGGCCGCAGGGTGTGGATATTAGCACCGCACCACATCCTGGTTTTCCTACCGATTTACAGGCGCAATTTATGGCGCTGATGTGTTTGGCCGAGGGCAGCAGCCGCATCAGCGAAAATATTTTTGAAAATCGTTATATGCATGTGCCCGAGCTGGTGCGCATGGGCGCTGATATTAGCGTGCAGCATGGCACAGCTGTAGTGCGCGGCGTGGCCGAGCTGCGTGGCGCGCCGGTTATGGCCACAGATTTACGCGCGTCAAGCTCGCTGCTTTTGGCGGGCCTTGTGGCGCAGGGTGAAACGCTGATTCAGCGTATCTATCATCTTGATCGGGGCTATGAGCGTATCGAGCAACGGCTTGCGGCTTGCGGCGCACAAATCGAGCGCATCAGACAGGCAGCCTAATCGATGCTGCGATTACAAGCGCAAGATGCCGACGATGTGGCGGTTTTATCGGCCATGCTGCAAGATAGTATTGTGCCGACGGCACAAATTGTCTGGTTTGCCGAGCAGCAGCGTTTTGCTTTATTAGCCGCGCGTTTTTGTTGGGAGCAACAAGGCCACAGCACCGAGCAGCGCCAACCCGAGCAGCGCCAACACGAGCAACGCCAGCCTGAGCAACGGCAACATTGCCGCCTTTGGGTTGAAGGCGTGCAGCGCGTGCGTCACAAAGATTTTTCGCTTGATGATGACATGTTGCTGCTGCTGGCTATTACCACCACTGCTCATGGGCTAGAGCTGACTTTTTCCGGCGGCACGGCCATTCGGCTTGAGGCAACAGATTGGCACATTTTTGCCGAAGATGTGGGCGAGGCTTGGCCCGCCTCGCGTTGCCCCCACCATGACGATAATCTGTATGAGGATCATTTGCACAAAGATGTAGCGCAAAATGCGCCCGCAGATACGGGCATCGTCTTTAGCGATATTCATATGCTGAGTTCGGGCGTGCGTTATGCGCCGCTGGTGGCACAAGAATTGGCCGATGCCATTGCCCAGCTTAAATCTGATACGGTGCGCTTTGTGTTGCTGCATCGAGAATTGGCCAAGCCCTATAAGCTTGAAATTGCGCTCAATGATGGCCGGCTTATTTTGCGCTGTATCGCCGCTGATACGCCGGATAGTTATGAAATAAGATTGGCTGTGGCAGCACTGCGCGCCGATGTGCGTGATTATTTTGCCCTCTGCGAAAGTTGGAGCAAGGCTCTGCCGCAAGCCCAGCCCGAGCAATTACAAAGTATCGATATGGCGCGTCGTGGCCTGCATGATGAAGGCGCTCGCCGCCTGCAAGAGCTGTTGGCCAAAGATGTGGCCATGGATTTAGCCACAGCAAGGCGGTTTTTTACTTTGGTGTGCGTGCTGCATTTAGGGCAGATGCGCCAAGCCACACAGTTTTTAGGCTAACGCTTTTTGTAAATGGCAGTTTTAAGTTAGGCTGTTTTATGTTAGGCCATTTGGTAAAGCGGCTCATGAATTGTGGCGCTCTCTTGTGCCATAAGCGGCACAGGGTTGGTCACCCAACGATAATTGCGTGCCTCGGCAAAGAGGGCGCGCAGCAATTTGTTATTGAGGCCATGACCGCACTGATTGCCAATAAAGTGCCCCAAAATAGGCCCGCCCGCGAGGTAAATATCACCCACCGCATCGAGCACTTTGTGGCGCACGCACTCATCGGCAAAGCGGAAGCCGCCATCATTCAGCACTTGGGCGTCATCTATCACCACCGCATTATCAAGGCTGCCACCGCGACCAAAGCCGGCTTTTTGCAGCGCTTCAATTTCGGCCTTAAGGGCAAAAGTGCGTGCGGGCGCAATATCGCGCATAAAGTTTTTTGACGAGAGCGCCAAGCTATAATGCTGGCGGCCAATGGCGGGCGCGGCAAAATCAATATCAACGGTAAAGCGGCTTTCGGCGCTGGGCAGAAACTGCGCGGTTTTTTGCCCATCTTGAATGCTGACGGGGTAAAGCACCTCAAGCCAGCGGCGCGGCGCTGCTTGTGCCACAAGGCCGGCTTCGGCAATCAGCGCCACAAACGGCGCAGATGAGCCATCAAGGATGGGCATTTCAGGCCCATCAATCTGTACTAAAACATTATCGATGCCGCAAGCCGCCAGCGCCGCACACAGATGCTCGATGGTGGCCACACTAACCTTGTGCTCGTTGGCAATGACGGTGCACAGCCGCGTTTCGGCCACATTGTCGTAGCGGGCGATAATAAGATTATTTTCCTTAATGTCGCTGCGGATAAATTGTACGCCACTATTGGCGGGTGCGGGCTCAAGGCGCACATGCGCCACAGTGCCACTATGCACGCCAATGCCACTAAAGCTGATCGCATGGCGCAGCGTGTGCTGGGCTTGCTGTTTGTGATGAGCGGTTTGCGGTTTGAACAGCACGGTTTTATCAACCTTGATTAGGGTTAAAATTTCTACCCCCACTATGCCGCGCTGCAATAATTTTGCCCAATCACAGCTTGTGGCCAAGTATTACAATAAAAATATATTTGTTATCAATGAGTTGCGGCGCTCGCGGTTGGGCCAAATTGGTGCTTTGTTAAGCGTCTCAGCCTCGAGCCAGCCGTGACCGTGCAAAAATATGGCGGCCCTATGTTTGCAACAACAAATGCCGCGCCTGCCATGTCACAAAAAAGCCCTGCGGTATGAGCGCAGGGCTTTAAGAGAGCAGATATTTAAAACTTAGTTTTGCTGAACTTAATTTTGCTGAACTTAGTTTTGCTGGCGGCGCAGAAATGCCGGAATATCCAGCGCATCTTCATCGGCTTTGCTGACCTTAACGCGCTCGGTGGGGTCGCTCGCTAAAGCACCAAAAGCAGAGCTGCCTTCGGTTTTCACTTCAGTTTTTACCTCAGCTGGTTTTTCAGCTTTGCGACCAAGACCACCAAGACCAGTGACGCGCTCAAACAAAGATGGCCCACGGCGTGCGGTTACTGCAACAGCTTCTTTTGCTGCGCTCGGCTCTGTGACTGATGGTTGTGTAATGGGCGCGCTAAAGCCATTGCTGACCGGCACTGTAGGCGTGCTGGCTGGTGCCGCAGCTGCTGTTGTTGGCGCAATCGGCGCAAACAAACTGGGCTGCTGTGTTGGCATGGCTTTTTCGGTGATGCTGGCCCGGCTTTGCGCCAGCTCAGGGATAACCTCGCTGGGGAGCGGCAGTTCTTTTTCAATGGACATTTCAGGCGTGGCCATTGGCATGGGCATAGCTGTTGCAGCGGCGCTGGCAGCGGCATAATTAAAGCTGCTGCTAAAGCCTGGGCTGGTTGGTGCACCAAAGCTGCTCATCGCTGTTTGGCCCATTCCTGTCTGACCCATTCCTGTTTGACCGAGGCCGCTTGCGGCGTTTTGCGCAAAGCCTGTGGCGGCTGTGCCAGTGTGCGTGTTAGCCTGCACGCTTGCTTGCACATTTGCCTGAGAATTATGGGCTTGTGTATTTTGGGCCTGCACGGCATGACCTTGTGGCGCAACAAAGGCCGGTGTGGTGGGCGGCACTTGTGCATAGGCCGGCACGGGCGCATTGGCTTTGGCGCCACCGCTGACGACGCCTAAGCGGGGTTTGGCACCACTGGCAACGGCAGCTTCAATGCCTGTCGCCACAATCGATACGCGGATTTTGCCTTCCATATCTTCGGCAAAGGCTGAACCAAAAATGATATTGGCATCGGGGTCAACTTCATCGCGGATGCGGCTGGCGGCGGCATCAACTTCAAACAGCGTCATATCGAGGCCGCCGGTGATGTTAATCAGCACGCCCTTGGCGCCGCGCATCGACACATTATCGAGCAGCGGATTATTGATAGCCGCTTCGGCCGCTTTAACGGCTCTGTCTTCGCCCATCATTTCGCCAGTGCCCATCATGGCTTTGCCCATCTCGGCCATCACGGTGCGAATATCGGCAAAGTCGAGATTGATCTGACCTGGCGTGGTGATAAGGTCGGTCACACCGCGCACGCCCGACAGCAGCACATCATCGGCCATGGAGAAGGCCTCTTTAAATGTGGTTTTGGGGCTGGCCAGATGAAACAGGTTTTGGTTAGGAATAATAATCAGCGTATCAACATATTGCTGCAATTCGCTGATGCCGCTTTCAGCCAGACGCATACGATGCGCGCCTTCAAAAGCAAAGGGCTTGGTGACCACGCCCACGGTTAAAATGCCTTGCTCGCGGGCGGCTTTGGCAATCATGGGCGCGGCACCCGTGCCGGTGCCACCACCCATGCCTGCCGCGATAAACACCATATTGGCGCCTTCAAGATAATTTTGAATTTCGGCCATTTGCTCTTCAGCGGCCGCTCGGCCCACATCGGGGCGGGCGCCAGCGCCAAGACCGCGAGTTAAATTGACACCCAATTGCAATTTGCGTGGCGCGGCATTGAGAGCCAGAGCTTGGCTATCGGTATTGGCCACCAGATATTCAACGCCCGTAAGGCCGGCCTTAATCATATTATTCACGGCATTGCCACCAGCGCCGCCAACGCCAACCACAACCAAAGTGGGGCGCAGATTATGTTCAGTTTCAGGCATGCCGAGGTGAATCATGGGGGTATCTCCAAAGGACAGATTCAAGATAAGAGCCAGAATTGGCGCACGTCATTATTAGGCCGCTGATTCGCGGTAAAGCGCAACGCGATTCGCATCAAAGACCCATAGATTTAGGCTTTTATTGCGACCCTTCCCGCTAAATCTTGATGCAAGACATAAAGACAGTCGCCTAAACTATGGTAAAGAAAGTATGAATGGCTTTTGGGGCGCAATAAAAACTGTGGCCATAAGGCACAAGTAAAGCAAGCAGAAGATGTTGTAGCTATATGTGACTGCGCACAAAAGCGGCCGCACGGCCAAGCCAGCTTTGTGCCAGCCAATGCTGGCTTTCTAACAGCTGTGCGCCATCTTCGGGCGGTTTTTGTGCATAAGCTAAAAGCCCGCTAGCCACAGCAAAAGCGGGGCCGCTGCTGGCAAAACTATTGCCCTGACAGCGCACGGCCTTAGCCAAACGCACGGGGCGGCCCAAAATTTCGGTGGCAAGCTCGCGCAGGCCCGGCATTTGACTGGCGCCACCGGTCAGCACAATGCGCGGCGCTAATTGCGCCAAACTGCCGGCTTCGTGCAATTTATCGCGCAGCATCTCCAGAATTTCTTCTTGGCGGGGGCGAATAATGGCATTGAGCTGGCCTTTGCTGACCTGCTGATTTTCAGAGGCGCGATCATCGCCCACTTGCGCCACGGTGATAAGGTCGGGGTCGGACAGCGATAATTCATAAACACTGCCATAAAGTGTTTTAAGCCGTTCGGCATAAGCCAGCGGCGTGACCAGGCCACGGGCAATATCGGCAGTAATATGTTGCCCGCCCAGCTTAATGGCGCTGCTGTGCCATAAATGCCCGCCGGCAAAAACGCCAAGGCTGCTGCTGCCAGCGCCTAAATCAATGATGGTGGCGCCTAATTCTAGCTCGTCGTCAACAAGGCACGAGAGGCCACTGGCTAAAGCGGTGGTAACCACCGCATCGACTTCAAGTTGCAGGCGCTCAAACAAGGCCGCCAAGGTGCGCAGCGCGGTATCGTGGCACGAGAGCACATGCAACTGCACCGATAAATCTTGCCCGCTCATGCCGCGCGGGTCGCGAATATTTTTTAGCTC
This sequence comes from Rickettsiales bacterium, assembly GCA_027485855.1. Taxonomy (GTDB): domain Bacteria; phylum Pseudomonadota; class Alphaproteobacteria; genus JAIXQD01. The sequence goes on from JAIXQD010000030.1 coordinate 185,092, forward strand.
ATCCAGCACAAAGCCCAGCGGCAAAGCGTGCAGCATTTGCGCGTTAGCGGCCACGCCATGCATTTTGCCCTCTTGCAAAAGGCGTTTAACCTCGGCTGTGCTGACGGTTTTGCCAGCAAGGTTAAGGCTGGCATCAATAATTTGCGATTGTGTGGCCAAGGGCGGCGCATTGACAATAATGCGCTCGACACTTTCGCCGGCTTGTTGCTCGGCGCTGGCAATGGCTGCGGCTACGGCCTCGCTCGCGGCAGAAAGATCAACAATATGACCATTTTTTATGCCGAACGCGCCATGATGGCCAATACCAATAATATGCGGCGCGCCACCATTGGCCGGCAGGCGCGCTAAAAGACAGGCAATTTTGCTGCTGCCAATATCGAGCACGGCAATAAGCGAGCTGGTGATGGGGGCGCGGCTCATGGTGTGTTACTCTGGGGTGTGCTGCTCTGGGGTGTATTACTCTGGGGTGTGCTTACCCCGCGTGTGGGTGCGGCGGGTTTTTTGCTGTTGGTTTTTGTATTGGCAGGTTTTTTGCTGCTGGGCTTTTCAGCATCAGCATTAGGCTTTTCAGCATTAGGCAGCGGTGTAAAAATCAGTTTTTCGGGCACACGCATATCAACCACACTCACGGCTTTGTCGGCTAAATTTTCGCGCTCATATAAGCTGGTTAGGCGGTCAAGCGCGGCACTCGCCTCTAACTCTGGCAGCTTAATGGTTAAGCCTGACTTAACGCGCAAATCCCAGCGGCGTTCGCCCACACGGGTTGCGGCCAAAATTTCTTTGGCCAAAGTGGGGCGTGCATTAATCTGTGCCAATAAAGCTTTGGCATGTTGTGGTGCGTCCTTGCCAACCAGCAAAATTAAATGGCTAAAATCATTGGCGCTGATGCCTTGCAACACTTTGGTGTCATCGCCCAACACGCGCACCACCCCTTCATGCTGCCAGCGTGCCAAAGGCTCGCGCTCGAATATTTGTACATAAAGTGTTTGTGGCAAACGGCGGCGCACCACGGCATCTTTAACCCAAGGCAGCTCTAATAATCTTTGCCGCACCAGCTCAAGATCAATATCAAGCAGCGGGTCACCCTTTTTTGCGCGAATAGCGCGGATACTGGCGGCAATATCGGTTTGTTTGCGCCCCACCAGCTGAATATCATTAAGTACAAAGCCGGCCGCATGCGCTTGCTGCCGTAAAAATATTTGCCCTGCGCGCCATTGTTCGCCAAACCAGCCAATATGAAACAGCCATAAAGCGATACTCAGCAATAACAGCGCGCCCAAATAAGGCAGGCTGGCAAAAAACAGCATCAGTTTGCGGCCACGCTTTTTACGCCGCTTATCATCGCGGGCAAGCGCGCGCACCAGCCAGTCGGTTGGAATCAGCCCGGGCATGTGGGGTGGGCGAGTAGCCAATCAACCAAGGCGGCATAGCTAATGCCTATGTGCGCGGCTTGCTCGGGCACCAGCGACAGCGGCGTAAAGCCTGGTTGACTATTCAGTTCAAGAAAATAAAGCCCATCGGCGCCAAGGCGCTCATCATAACGGAAATCAACCCGCGCAATGCCACGACACTGCAAGGCCGCAAAGGCGGTTTCAGCCATGCGTAGTGCGGCTTCAGTAACAGCAGGCGGCAATTGAGCGGGCAGCACATGGCGCGCATGGCCTTCAGTATATTTGGCGGTATAGTCAAAAAACTCGGTGCTAAAAACAATTTCAGTGACGGCCAAGGCGCGGCCTGCCATAAGGCCCACAGTCAGCTCGCGCCCAGGAATATATTCCTCTACCAGCGCATGTTCGCCATAAACCCAACCATCTGGCGTAATGGGCGTGCGGTTATCGCCTTGGCGCACAATATGCACGCCAACCGACGAGCCCTCATTGGCGGGCTTAATCACATAGGGGCGGGGTAGGGGGTCGCCCTTGAGCAACTCATCCTTACTGATAAGCCGGCCTTTGGCGCAGCGCACGCCTGCGGCCTCAACCACAAGTTTGGTGAGGGGCTTATCCATAGCCAAGGCAGAGGACAGCACGCCCGAATGCGTATAGGGCACGCCCAAAAACTCCAGCACGCCTTGCACCGTGCCATCTTCGCCGCCGCGCCCATGCAGCGCATTAAACACAATGTCGGGCTTGCCGCCGGTGGCGGGTGCTAACACCCGCATGAGGCTGCCAAGGTCGCGCTGCACATCTATGGCGGTCACATTATGGCCGAGCTCGGCCAGCGCCTTGCACACGCCAGCACCACTCACCAGCGATACTTCGCGCTCAGACGACCAGCCGCCCATGAGTACGGCCACATGACAGGGTGCCACTTTAGGCGTAAAAGACAATGTCATGCTTGCTCCTGCGTTGGGCTTGCCAGTATTGGGCCTATCTGACCAAGCCGTTGAATTTCCCACTTGAGTGTAATGCCACTGTGCGCTTGCACACGCGCTTGCACCAGATTGCCTAATTCTTCAAGATCGGACGCCGAGGCGCCGCCCAAATTAATCATGAAATTGCAGTGTAGCTCAGACATTTGTGCGGCCCCTACACGCAGACCACGGCAGCCTGCCGCATCAATCAGCTGCCAGGCTTTGTGCCCCTCGGGGTTAGCAAAAGTGCTGCCACCTGTCGCGCTATTTTGTGGCTGGCTGGCCTTGCGCTCGGTATCAATGATCTGCATGCGCGCGGCGATATTGGCCGGATTGTCTGGCTGTGCCAATAAGTGCGCGCTGGTAAAAATAATATCTTTAGCCACAGCGCAAGTGCGATAGGCAAAGCCCATTTCATCGGCGCTAAATATATGCTGCCGCCCTTGCCGGTCATAGCCGACAACCTGCTGCACAATATCTTTAAATTCACGGCCATAGCAGCCGGCATTCATGCGTAGGCCGCCGCCAATCGTGCCCGGAATGCCAAATAAAAATTCAAGCCCCGAAAGACCCAGTGCTAAAGCCTGCTCGGCGACAAAGCGGTCAAGGCAGGCCGCGCCCACTTGCAAGCCATTGGCGGTTTTAACGCAGCTATTAAAGCCGCGCTTGAGCTGCACCACCACGCCCGCAATGCCACCATCACGGATAATCACATTAGAGGTCACGCCCAAAATAGTGATAGGAATATCAGCCGGACACGCTGCCAAAAACGCCGATAAATCGGCTTCATCGGCGGGGGTAAATAAAATCTCGGCGCTGCCACCGCACTTAAACCAGCTGCGCTGACCCAATGGCGCGTTTTGCTGCAACCGTCCGCGTGGCTGCGGCAATTGCGCCAAAAGCGTGCTGGTGTGGCTGAGCGCCGCAAGCATAAATCAGCCCTGCACGCGCTGCGGGTTTTGTGCCAGCAACGCTTCAAGCTGAGCGGGGAGCGCATTGGCCCAATAAGTGATGCTGCCTGCACCCAAACATACCACCAGATCACCCGGCACAGCCAATTCATGAATGAGGCTGGGCAAAGCCTCTGGGCTTGATAAGGGCAAAACATGCTTGTGGCCATGACGGCGCAAACCCTCAACCAGCGCATCACGATCGGCACCAGCAATGGGCGCTTCGCCTGCGGCATAAACATCGGCCACCAGCACAATATCGGCATCATTAAAGCAAGTGCAGAATTGCTCGAATAAACTTTCAAGGCGTGAATAACGATGCGGCTGCACCACAGCAATGGTGCGCCCCGTGCCCGCCACGCGTGCGGCTTTTAGCACCGCGCTGATTTCAACCGGATGATGGCCGTAATCATCAATCACGGTAATGCCGCCGACACTGCCGGTTTTGGTAAAGCGCCGTTTGACACCTTGAAAGCTGGCAAAAGTTTCGCGCAAAACGGCTTCAGGAATATTCATCTGGTGGGCAATGGCCACGCATACCAACGAGTTTTGAATATTATGCAAGCCAAACATGGGCAATTGAATATCATCAATCACGCGCGGCGTGCCGCCCGCCCGATCGGTGATAACCACACTGTAGCGCGCGCCCCCTGGGCCTTGGCGCACATCAACGGCGCGAATATCGGCTTGCGGCGAGAAACCATAAGTGATGATGCGCCGATCTTCAACGCGAGGAATAAGCGACTGCACTTCTGGGTGATCGACGCATAACACGCCAAAACCATAAAACGGAATATTTTGCACAAAATTTTCAAAGGCCAAGCGTACATTATCGAATGTGCCATAATGATCGAGATGCTCGGGGTCGATATTGGTGACCACCGCAATGGTGGCAGGCAGGCGGGTAAAAGTGCCGTCCGATTCATCGGCTTCAACCACCATCCATTCAGGCCCGCCCTGACGGGTGTTGGCGCCATAAGCATTGATAATGCCGCCATTGATAATGGTGGGGTCAAGGCCGGCTTTTTCAAACAGCCAGCCTACCAAAGAAGTGGTGGTGGTTTTGCCATGCGTGCCCGCCACCGCCACCGACCATTTAAGCCGCATGAGCTCGGCCAGCATTTCAGCACGGCGCACGACAGGCAAGCCCAAGGCGCGCGCAGCGGCCAGCTCGGGGTTGTCGCGCTTTACGGCTGATGAGTAGACCACCACCGATACGCCCTGCACTTGCTCGGCTTTGTGGCCAATAGCCACACGAATGCCTTGTGCGCGCAAACGCTGCACATTGGCATTGTCGCTACTATCCGAGCCCGAGACACTATAGCCCAAATGATGCAGCACTTCGGCAATGCCGCTCATGCCAATACCGCCAATGCCAATAAAATGAAGCGTGCCAATCGATAAAGGAAGTTCGCGCATTTTGCCTCGCCGAATCAGGTGTAAACACAGATTAAGCGCATATTGTGCCTGTTTTATGGCTAAAAGTTAAGCCTTGAGCACCAAATTAGCCAGATTTTGCGCCGCTTGCGGATGTCCTTGGGCGCGGGCCTCTTGCGCTGTGCGTATCAGCGTATCGGGCAAGTTCAAAAATGCTTCAAGCCGCACGGCAATACTATCAGGGGTAAAGGCCGCTTCAGGCATCAGCCAGGCGGCATGATGCGCCGACAACGCCTCGGCATTGGCGCTTTGCTCATCGCCCAAAGCATAAGGGTAGGGCACTAAAATGCCCGGACGCCCAACGCAAGTGAGCTCGGCCACTGTGCTGGCGCCGCCGCGGCCAATCAGCAAATGCGCTTGCGCGAGGCGCTCGGGCATGTTGGTGAGAAAGGGCGCCAGCTCGGCTGCAAGCCCTAGTGAATCATAAACTGCCCGCACTTGCGGAATATCCTCGCTGCGGCATTGTTGTTGTAATTGCAGCCGCGCCCGATAAGCGGCGGGAAGGCGCTTTAAGGCCTCGGGCAAAATCTGGCCAAAAACTTTGGCGCCCTGACTGCCGCCGGTGACTAATATACGCAACGGCGTTTGCATATTGAGGGTGGGGTAGGGCACGTCACGCGCCGCCACAAAGCCCGCCCGCACGGGATTGCCGGTTAAAGTAATTTTGTGCAAATAGCGGCCCATGCCCTGCACCCTGAGAAAACAGGTGGCAATTTTATCGGCAAAAGGTGCCAGCAATTTATTGGCTCTGCCCAACACGGCATTTTGCTCGTGCAATATAATGGGCAGGCGCAAACTGGCCGCGGCTAAAATTGTGGGCACGCTGGCATAGCCACCAAAGCCCACCACTAATTTTGCCTGATGCGCTTGCAGCTGTTGTCTGGCCTGCCACACCCCTTGCGCTATTTCGCCCAAGGCCTGCACCCGCTGTATCATCTTTACGCCTGAAGGCGTGCGCCCTTTAATGCGCACTACGGGCGCTGCCACATCGGCACTAAAAGCCTGCCCGCGACTATCGGTAAAAAGCGCCACAGCATGACCGCGTGCGGTAAGCTCGCTCGCCAAAGCCTCGGCCGGAAAAATATGCCCGCCTGTGCCACCCGCGGCCAGAACAATACTATTCATCATGCTCATGCTGCACCTGTATTATAAAGAGGATGTTCGTTACGTTTTTTTGTCAGCGCCAAAACCATACCCATACCTAAAGCCATGGCCCAGAGCGATGAACCACCATAAGAGATAAACGGCAAGGTCATGCCTTTGGTGGGGATAAGATGCAGTGTCGAGGCCATGTTGATAAAGGCTTGTAAGCCAAATTGAAAAAATAAACCACTGGCAGCCAGCACCACAAACAGATTTTTTTCGCGCCGCAGGCGCAGCAGGCCGCGCACCACAATAAACACAAACAGTGCCCATAATAATAAGCAGCCAATCAGGCCAAATTCTTCGCCGGCGACGGCATAGATAAAATCGGCATGCACATCGGGGATAGACATTTTAATGGTGCCTTCACCCGGGCCCGTGCCAAATAAGCCGCCTTGGCCAAAAGCCTCGCTGGCGCGCTGCACTTGAAAGGTGTCGCCTGTTTCTGGCTGCAAAAAGCGGTTCACGCGACTGGCCACATGCGGAAAAATAAAATAAGCCGCAACGCTGCCGCCTGCCGCACACACAAAAAGCAGCGCCACAATAATGAGCGGTAAGCCGGCCAGAAAAATCTGTGCCAGCCAAATGCAGCCCAGCACAAAGGTCATGCCAAAATCGGGTTGCAGCAACAGCAGCATGGCGCAGAGGCCAAAAATCATCGCGCTTAATGCATGACCGGGAAAGCCGATAACCTCGTGACTGCGCGCTAACAGCCATGCGGCCACCACGGCAAAAGCAGGCTTTAAAAACTCTGAGGGCTGTAACGAAAAACCAGCCACATGCAGCCAGCGGGTGGCGCCCTTAATCTCGGTGCCAATAACCAAGGTTGCCGCAACCATAGCCAAGCTTACCACCAGCGCCAAAAGGGCCAAAAGGCGCACGCCGCGCAAACTGAGCAGGCTGCTGCCCAATAATAAAAGAATGGCCGGCAGCAGCATCAGCAAATGCCGCTCAACAAAATGGAAGGTATCAAGGCCGATGCGCTCGGCCACAGCCGGGCTTGCGGCTTGAATCAGCCACACGCCAATGGCCATTAGGAGTGCCAGCGCCAAGAGTGTCCAACGGTCGACGCACCACCACCATTTGCCCAAAACCGATTGGTCGCGTTTCAGATTCATCATTGAGCGAATTCCTTTACAAGGGCAATAAAATGGGCGCCACGCGCTTCAAAGCTTTTATATTGGTCCCATGAGGCGCAAGCGGGCGATAACAACACAATGCTGGGTGCTGCTTGTGCTGCGGCTTTGGCCGCTGCTGCAAAAGCATGGCTCAAATCACCATGACCGCTACAAGTTACATGGTGAGCGCGGAGCCAGTTTAAAAAATCGGCCTCGGCCGCGCCATAAACAAAGGCCGCTTTAATGCGCGGCAAAAAGGCCTCAAGCCCAGCAAGCCCGCCTTCTTTGGCTTGGCCACCCAGCAGCCAAAAAATATTATCGTAGCAAGCCAGCGCTTTGCCGGCGGCATCGGCATTGGTGGCTTTGCTGTCATTGATATAATTCACGCCTTGGTGCTTGGCCACCAGCTGCTGCCGGTGCGCAAGGCCGGGGAAGCTCTCAAGCCCCGCAATAATTTTGGCGTCGGCAATGCCGATATGCTGTGCCACAGCCACGGCTGCCGCGGCATTTTGGCCATTATGCGCGCCGGGTAAAGCCGCACAATTTTCCATATTTAGGAAAATTTCCCCATTATAATAAAGGCAATTTTTTTGCCAGCTGATACCCTGCGCCAATAGCTGCTGGCAGCTAATAAGCGTGCGGGGGCCATTATAGGCTTTGCTGGCGGCTTGTGTTTCAGGCTCGTCAATGCCCAACACCGCAAGGCCTGTTGGGGGCATATTTAAAATATTGGCCTTGGCTTTGATATAGCCTGCCATGCCGCCATGGCGGTTTAAATGGTCGGGGGTGATGTTAAGCAGCACGGCCACAGCGCAGCGTAAGCTGGGGCATAGCTCAAGCTGGTAGGATGATAGCTCCAGCACATAATAGCCGTTGGCACTGAGGGTGGGTAAGGTCAGTGCGGCTGTGCCTAGATTGCCGCCTACAGCCACTTCAAGGCCGGCTTGTTGCAGCATATGGCCAATGAGTGCGGTTGTGGTTGATTTGCCATTAGTGCCGGTAATGCCAATAATTTTGGCTTGTGTGTTTGCTTGCACCAATAATTCGATATCGCCAATAATGGGCACATGGGCCGCCCGCGCTGCCGCTGCAAAAGCGTGTGGCGCAGGGTAGGTATGCGGAATACCCGGTGACAGCACCAACGCATCAAGGTGTGGCCAATCGGGCGCATCGGTCACGGTCAGGCCCAAGGCCTGCGCTTGCTGCCGTGATGCAGGATTATCGTCCCACACTTGCACGTGCGCGCCGCTGGCCTGCAAAGCCTGTGAGGTGGGCAAGCCCGATGTGCCAAGGCCCAGCACAAAATAATGTTTATCTTTGGCGAAGGGCAGTTGCATCATCTGAGTTTGAGGCTTGACAGGCCAATCAGCGCCAGCACGGCCGAGATAATCCAAAAGCGCACCACAATGGTGCTTTCGGGCCAGCCGAGTTTTTCAAAATGATGATGCAGCGGCGCCATTTTAAAAATGCGTTTGCCGGTGAGTTTAAAATAACCCACTTGCAGCATCACGCTGACAGTTTCGGCCACAAACAGCCCGCCAATCACGGGCAGCACCAGCTCATGTTTGCTGGCAACGGCAATGGCACCAATGCCGCCACCCAAAGCCAGCGAGCCAGTGTCGCCCATAAAAATTTGTGCGGGCGGCGCGTTGTACCATAAAAAGCCAAGCCCTGCGCCAATCAGCGCGCCGCATAAAACCGCAAGCTCACCCGTGCCCGGCACATGGGTAATTTGCAGGTAATTGGCAAAAACCGCATTGCCGGCAAGATAGGCAATCAGCCCAAAGCTGGCAGCGCAAAAAATCATCGGCACTGTGGCCAAACCATCAAGCCCATCGGTGAGGTTCATGGCATTGCCAGCGCTCACCATCACCACGGCGGCAAAGGCAATGTAAAAATAACCCATCTGCCACAGCCAATCTTTAAAAATGGGAAAGGCCAATGCCGTGGCATGTTCGGGGTTGGCCACTTGTGTGAGGAGTAAGGCCGCACAACCGGCAATCAGAAATTGCCACAATAGCCGTACTCGCCCCGATACGCCCGCATGGTTGCGCGCGCGTAATTTGGCAAAATCATCGGCAAAGCCAACCAGACCAAAGCCAGCCATAACCAGCAACACAATCCAGATATAGGGGCTAGATAAATCGGCCCACAGCAATGTGCTGATAAACAGCGCAATCAGCATTAACAGCCCGCCCATGGTGGGCGTGCCTTTTTTCTTGAAGTGGGTTTCAGGGCCGTCACTGCGAATGGGCTGACCATCGCCCTGCATTGAGCGCAGCCAGCGAATAAAGCTGGGGCCAATCAGCCAGCAAATCAGCAGCGCCGTCATAAGGGCAGCACCGGTGCGGAAGGTCAGATAGCGCAGTAGGTTGAAGATAATATGCTCATCATTCAAATGAGCTAAGAGCAAATAGAGCATCGGTTAATCCTTCTTACGGTTTTTTGCTTGGAGTGCTGCCACAATTTTACTGGTGCCGGTGCCCTTCGAGCTTTTAATCATAATCACATCGCCACTTTGCAGCGCGGCCTCGATGTGTGGCAACAAGGCCAGTGCATCGGGCGCGCTCATGCCTTGCTGATTTTTGGGTAATTGCAAAAATAAATTATGCATGAGCGGGCCGCAGGTGAAAACCATGTCAATCTCTTTGCCGATGCTGGGCAAGAGCGCGGTATGAAAACTGGTTGCGTCAAAGCCCAGCTCGAGCATGTCGCCCAAAACGGCAATGCGCTTACTGCCCTGTGTAGGCTTGCTGCTTTTCAGCAAATCGAGCGCGGCGCGCATCGATACCGGGCTGGCATTATAGCTTTCGTCAATCAGCGTGATGGTGCCTTGCGGCAGGCGCAAGGTTTGTTGTTGCCCACGTCCGGCGGGTGGGGTGAAGTGTGCCAAACTTTGCGCGGCCAAAGCAATATCGGCGCCTGCGGCTTTGGCAGCTAACAACACGGCAAGGCTATTTTGCACCCAATGACGGCCAGGGGCACCAATGTCATAGCTCAGCTCTTGCCCCATAAAACTAGCACAAACGGTGCTGCTTTGCGCTTGCAACTGATAGCTGATGAGTTGTGCTTGTGCGCCTGCGCTTTCGCCAAAGCCCCAAATATTGGTGGCATGATGTTGTGCGGCAACATCGCGCAGACGCGCAAAAAAAGGATTATCGGCATTTAAGATGGCCGTGCCGCCCGCAGTCAGGCCCGTAAAAATTTCGGCCTTGGCCTCGGCAATAGCGGCGACATTGGCAAAATGCGCCAGATGCACGGCTTCAACCGTAGTAATTAACACAATATGCGGCTGCACCATGGGGCTGAGTTGTGCCAATTCGCCCGCATGGTTCATGCCTAATTCAAAAATGCCAAAATGCGCTGTGGGCGGCAGTTGCGCCAAAGAGAGCGGCGCCCCCCAATGATTATTAAAGCTGCCCTTGGTGGCATAAGTTTGGCCCTGCCGTTGCAGCATATGATAGAGCGCATCTTTGCTGCCGGTTTTACCAACCGAGCCGGTAATGGCAATGATTTTACCGCGGGCGCGCTTACGCCCCGCTTGGCCTAAAGCCACCAGAGCGGCCATGGTGTCGGCCACTTTAATGCAGCGCTCGCCTAAGTTATCTTGATGCACAATACAGCCCGCAGCGCCGGCATCGAGGGCTTGTTTGACAAAATCATGCCCGTCATGGTTGGGGCCTTTAAGGGCAATAAATAAATCGCCCGCTTTTATGCTGCGGCTATCGATGGCCACATCAAATGCCACAAAATCGCCACCCCCTGTGCCGCCGCCTGTGCCAGACACTGCTTGCCGAATATCGTCGCTTTGCCAAAGTGGGGCCGATTGCGGGTTTGGCTTATTCATGCGGCATGTCCTTTAGCAAAATGCTGCGCTATGGCAGCGTCATCGAAGGGGTGTGTCTCGGTGCCAATAATTTGCCCGCGCTCATGACCCTTGCCGGCAATGACCAGCACATCGCCTGCTTTAAGGTTTTCAATGGCGCTGGCAATGGCGCGACTGCGCTCGGCAATCTCGGTGGCGTTAGGGCAGGCGGCCAAAATTTCAGCACGAATGGTAGCGGGGTTTTCCAGGCGGGGGTTATCGTCGGTGATTATAATCCTATCGGCTAGTGCATGGGCAATGCCACCCATCAGTGGGCGCTTGCCCTTATCGCGGTTGCCGCCACAGCCAAACACCACATGTAATTGGCCCATTGTGTGTGGTCGCAGTGCGCGCAGCACGGTTTGCAGTGCGTCCGGCGTGTGGGCGTAATCTACGTAAATGGCGGCATTATTAACGCTTGCCACTTGTTGTAAGCGCCCCGGCACGCCTTGCAAGCGGGGCAGATGTGCCAGCGTTTGCGCCGCATCACCGCCACTGGCCACCACAAGGCCGAGCGCGGCTAAAACATTATCGGCTTGGAACGCGCCCACCAGCGGCAGGGTTATGGCAAAATTTTGTGCAAAGGCGTTGCCGGTTATTTCTAGCCCGTGCGGGGTTGGGGTGCAGCTTTTAAGGCGTATTTCATCGCCCGCCATACCATAGCGCCAGATGCTTTGTTGGCGCTGCGCGCAGATTTTTTGCAGTTCGCTGGCATAGGGTAAATCGGCATGTAAAACTGCGATGCCGTGCTGCGGCAAAACCTCGCCAAATAAGCGGGCTTTGGCGGCAAAATAATGCGGCATGTCTTGGTGATAATCGAGATGATCACGCGTAAGGTTGCTAAAGGCCGCGGCTTTAAGCTGCAAGCCCAACAGCCGCTCTTGGTCTAGCCCGTGTGATGAGGCCTCAAGCGCGCAGTGGCTGATGCCGTGTTGGGCAAGCTCGGCCAAAAGGCGATGCAGCGTTATGGGGTCGGGCGTGGTAAGGCTGCCCTCTTGCTGATAAGCATCGCTGATAACGCCTAATGTGCCAATGCTGGCACTGGCTAAACCCGCCATCGACCATAATTGCCGCGTGAAATTCACAATCGAGGTTTTGCCATTGGTACCCGTAACCGCCACTTGCGTTTGTGGTTGCGCATCGTAAAAGGCGCGGGCGAGCAAGGTGAGCGCGGCGCGTGGTGTATCGCTGGTCAGTAATTGTGCTGGGCTATTCTGCGGCAGTTGTGTGCCGGTGGGTGCTAAAATGGCGCTGGCGCCTGCGGCAAGTGCGGCTGCGATAAAATTGCGGCCATCATGGGCAGTACCGGGCAGTGCGGCAAATAAAAACCCCGGCTGCACGGCTCTGCTATCTGTCGTAAGACCCGCAAGTGTTGGCGTATCAGTTGTGCAGGGGCAGGTTATCATCCACGGTGAGTGGATTGCTACTTTCTGCAGCAGGTGCAACAGCGGCTGGGGGCGAATCATTTTTGTCATCATATAAGGCTACACTGTCAGGGCCAATCAGCCTAGTGGCTGTGCGAATGGCGGGGTCGGTTTCGTCTGCCGGCATAAGCCCCAAAAGTGGCGCCATTTGGGCGATGATGCGACCTATGGCGGGCGCGGCCACCCAGCCGCCTGTGGCATAGCCATGGCTGCTGGCATTGGGCTTGGGCTCATCCACCATGACAAACACCACATAGCGCGGATTTTGCATAGGAAAGGCGCCCACAAAAGAGGATAACCGCGCATTTAAACTATAGCGCTTGCCGGTGGTTTTTTCGGCCGTGCCGGTTTTGCCGCCCACAATATAGCCTTTGGCATCGGCCGCTTTGGCGGTGCCGCTTTCAACCACCAGACGCAGTAATTTGCGCATGGTGGCCGAGCTTTGCTCGCTTATAACCCGCGTGTAACGCAGCGGTTTGTCGCTGGCGGTTTGCCGCTCTAATAATGTGGCCTCGGGCAAGAGCCCGCCATTGACCATGGCGGCGGTGGCGCGCATCAATTGCAGCGGGCTGATGGATAGGCCATGACCAAAAGCAACGGTCATAGTGGTAAGATCGCTCCATTTTTGTGGCACAAGCGGGCGGCCAATTTCGGGCAGTTCAAGCTTGGGTGCTTCAAAAAAACCAAGCTGGCGCAAAAATTCGCGCTGGGTGGCGCCGCCCACAATCAGCGCCATGCGCGCCGAGCCAATGTTAGAAGAATGCTGAAAAACTTCGGGCAGGGTCAGAAACCGATTTTCGGGCTTAAAATCATTGATGGTAAAGCGGCCAAAGCGAATAGGCTGCGTCGCATCAAATTTTTGCCACAGGCTAATTTTGCCGCTTTCAAGCGCAAGGGCGCTGTTAAAGCTTTTAAGGGTTGAGCCCATTTCATAAACGCCCAAAGTGGCCCGATTAAACAGCGCCTCGGCATCGGCACTGCCTGGGTCGTGCGGGTCGAAGTCGGGCAGCGAGACCATGGCTAAAATCTCGCCATTTTGTGCATCCATAATCATGCCAGAGCCGCCAATGGCATTAAAATCGGTGATGGCCGTTTGAATTTCGTGGCGCAAAATATGCTGCAAACGAATATCAACACTCAGACGCAGGCTTTGGCCAGCGCGCAGTGTGGCATCAAAATATTTTTCAATGCCGGCAAGGCCGTTATTATCCACATCGGCATAGCCCAGCACATGGGCCGTAAGAGCCCCTTGCGGATAAAGCCGCCGCTCTTCTTGCTGAAACTCAATGCCCGGCAAACCTAAATGCAGCACTTGCTCATATTGCTTGGGCGTTAAGTGGCGCTGTAGCCAGACAAAGCGCTTTTTACTGGCAAACTCGGTGGCTAAAGCTTTGGCATCGAGCGTGGGCAAAACTGTGCGCAGCGCTTTGATGGTGCGCTCGGGCTCGATGACGCGGGCGGGGTCGGCATAAAGCGAGATGGTCGGTATCGAGGTTGCCAGCAATTCGCCGTTGCGATCAAGAATGGCCGCTCTGCTGGTGCCCGATAGGCTTTGTGCGGCTTGTGCGGTAAGGCCGCTGCCTTCGCGGCTCAATAATGTGGCATCGACCAAGCGCACGCCCACCACGCTAAAGGCCAAAAATAAACAGCTGGCTAAAAATAAAATGCGCCCCCGTGCGGTGCTCAGCGCTTGCTGCTGCATGGAGACGCCTTGGTCACGCGCCACCCGCCGGCGATTAAGGCCGGGTAAAAAAAGTTGTTTTTCGGGTGGTTTTGCGCTCATGCGTAAAGCTTAGTTGGCTTGCGCCGATGGGTAAAGCAGCCAGTGCAGCTGCTGCGATTGCTCGATGGACGGCGCGGCAAAACGTGTGGGCGCAATGGCGGTTGTGGCATCTGCCCGCAATACACGGCCTAAAACAGGTTTGCCGCTGCCATCATCGGCGGCCAAAATAACCACGGGTGCGGTGCGGCTGGGTAAGCTGGCAATTTGTGATAATTGGCGGCCTTGTGCGGCTTGCAATTGCGGCAGATGCTGCTTGGCCAAACGCGCCAGACGATCGGGCGCATTCAGATAGGCCCACTCAGCGCGCAGCAACTGAATTTCTTTGCTGGTGTCGGTGAGTTGGGCCTCGATGCGCTCTACCTCGCGCTGCATTTTTTGCGTTTGCCCTGAAGTTTGATAAAGCCCAAGGCTGGCTATCAGCGTCAGCCCCAACCAAAAAAGGGTGCTGCGGCGCATGAGGCCCGATTTGCTGCTTGGTGCTTTGTTGAAGAGGTTTGTCTGCATGAGGGGTCTCTTTGGGGTCAGAGAAGATTTTCAAAATTATATTCGCTGAAGGCAGGCGGGGGTGTTTGCTGTGGGGGGGTATTCAGGCGGGTGGCCCAGCGCAGTTTAGCCGAGCGGGCGCGGGGGTTACGATCCCGCTCGGCATCACTTGCGATAACAGGTTTACGCTGTACCAGTTTAAAGCTCGCCGCCTGCCTTTGGGGGGATAAGGGCAAATGCCGCGAGACGCTCTCCTCATCACCCGAGCGATGACGTAGGAAATCTTTCACAATTCTATCTTCAAGCGAATGGAACGATACCACCGCCAAGCGGCCATCGGCATTCAGCAATTCTTCGGCGGCCATGAGGCCGGCCATCAGCTCGGGCAGTTCGTCATTAACGGCCAGGCGCAAGGCTTGAAAGCTGCGGGTGGCGGGGTCAATGCCGCTATTATCAGCGCGCACGACGCTGCGGATAATTTCGGCGAGTTCGCTGGTGCGCTGAAATTTTTGCGTGAGGCGCTTTTGCACAATGGCGCGGGCAATGGCGCGGCTGCGGCGCTCTTCGCCAAGGCGATAAATGAGATTAGCCAGCTTATCTTCGGCGGCGCTGTTGACAATATCGGCTGCACTGCGGCCTTCGCTGCTCATGCGCATATCAAGCGGGCCATCCGCCCGAAAAGAAAAACCGCGCTCTGCATCATCAAGCTGCGGCGACGAAACACCCACATCCAGCACTACGCCATCAACCGCTTGCACGGCAAAGGGTGCCAAAAGACGCGGCATTTCGCTAAAGCGGCCATGAATGAGGGTGAGGCGCTGTTTATATTTTTGTGCCAGCTCTTGTCCGGCGGCAATGGCGCTGGGGTCACGGTCGATGGCGTAAACCTTAGTATCGGGCGTGGCTAAAATGGCCGCGCTATAACCGCCAAGGCCAAAAGTGCCATCGACATAAATGCCACCGGGTTTTACCGCGAGCGCTTCGAGGGCTTCTTGCAACAGAACTGGGATATGTGTGCTCATAGGGCCCCGCTATTTTGTTGTTGTTGTTGTTGTTGGGCTAAGGCAAAAATACGCGACAAAGAAACATCTTGCGCTTTGGCGGCCGCGCGTTGTTGCTCGGTATAGGCCGCAAGTTTAGCGGGCTGCCATAATTGAAAAGTTTTGCGGCGGCCAAAGAAGGCCACTTCCTCGTTAATGCCAACAGCGCGGCTGAGGGCTTCGGGCAGGCAGACGCGGCCTTCGCCATCAAAGGATAGCTCAACGGCGCTGCCAAAAATGGTGCTTTCAATCAGCTCATAGGTGCTGGCGGGTAAATCAAGCTTATCAAGGCTGGCCGAAAGCTCGGCTAAGTGCGCGACTGCACAACCTTCAAGCGCATCATGATTAAGGGCACGAAACACCACAATGCCGCTGGCATCAGCCGGCAGGGCCGCACGAAAGCTGGCAGGCACGGAGACCCGTCCCTTGCGGTCGATGCGGTTGATGATGGTGGATAAAAATTGTGCCAAGTGTTTAAAGCCCGCGCCAGAGTGTTTAGAAAACTGTGTGTTTAGAAAACTGTGTTGTTCAAAAAACCCAGAATGTTGTTCAAAAAAACATGCCCACATCACCCGACTAAAATGTTAAGCAAACGAAATAAGTTTAATTTGGCTTAACATGGTCCCATTTGGTACCTTGGTGGGTATTCGTGGGATATATTGGGTTATAATGGGAAAATCGCTAAAAATTGATTAATATTTTATAAATATTCGTTTTTTTATCGGCCTCGGTGCGGTACGGCAATGTTTTTCGTTTCGCAAAATGAGCTGTGACTAAAACGCCACTTTGCGCCTGTCAAATAATCATGATTTTGCATCATGTTAGGGCACTGTGGCTAAAATGCACAAAGATATGTGGCAAATCGGCTGGGTAACGGGCGGGTTTATCGGCTGGCTGATTTTGTGTTACGGGCGTGCCCGAATTGGTGCTGGCCGAATTGGCGGCCACACAAAATAGTATAGGACAATTATCCTAAAAAATACAAAGAGTGCCTATAAATACAGGCTTTCTTGCATGGTTGTGGCCAGCCTTGGTGGTGCGGTGGGTTTTGGCTGGCTCAGCTCTTGCCATTGGCTGGCAGGCAGTCTTGCGCGGCTATACCAATTGGGGCCTTGTGCTTTAAGCAGCACATCTTTGCCGCGATTTTCTACATCAACAGCGGCAAGCCTTTGCCGCATTTCGCTGGGGTGCAGCTCGCGCATTTTTTGGGCATATTTATCGGAGCATTCGTCTAAGGCGCTTTTTGCGGCTAAAGAAACCTCAAGCGGGTCGCTATGGTTTGTCACCAAAGCGCGCAGCGTATCGACAAACATATAATGGCTTTTGCTTTTTGGCGGTTTTTCTTCAAAGCCGACCGTATGAATCTGGCTGGCTTGTGCGCCCATGATGTTGCCCCATTGTGCCAGGGTAATTGGGCCATCAAACAAGCCTGGGTCGATAACCATGGTTTGCACCGTGCCATCCATCTGTTGCACAGGCACAGTGACGGCCACATGCCACCACCAGGTGGTTTGATCGGCAGACAGAAATTGCGGTTGCAGCAGATTGCCGTGTTCATCTTCAAAGGCCCAGGCGCGCCCTGGTTCTATGCCCATGCGGCGCAAATCTTCGCCCATGAGTTGGGCGCGGGCGTAGCATAAATCGTAAATATAGGCGAATTTATATTCGGCTTTATTGGCCAGAACATCAAAAGCCGCCAAAGCTTCAGCTTCGCTTAGGGCTTTGGGTGTTTGTGCCGGCGGCGGCGGGGTTTGGTCTAACTGTGGCTCTCGGGGGCCGCCTTTAAGGATATATAAATCGCCATTCATCGAGCTGCCGCTGAGGCTGATGGGCTCAGTCAAAAACTTAGCCATAGACTTAAAAAAATCGAGGATAGGGGCAGCTTTCGTGGCCATCAGAGTTTTAACTCGGCTGCTTGAATGGCAAGCTCGGGCGTGTGGCTAACCAGCAGTGGCTGTGTTGTTTGTTCGATTAAAGCGCGCAGCTGCGCTTCTGCTTCGGGCGTTAGCGTTTTGGCCAAGCTGAAATAAGCCGGATGCTCATGAAAGCTGACTTGCCAATTTTGCGCATCGGCCCTGATGCGGCGCACATGCAGCACAGTTTGGCGAATGTCGCCGCGAGCTTCGTCGCGCTTTTCGTCGCGAGTTTCGTCGCGCTTTTCATCGCGCTTTATGGGGTCGGTATCCATAGACCCTAGATTGTCATTTCGTGCTTAAAACAAGCTTAATTTGCCTGTCTAGCTAGTTATGGCTGGCCGTGGGAGGGGGGGTAAAATGCCAGATGGTCTATAAGCCGGGTTCTGTTATGGCTGTTGCCAGCCACCAATGACCATTCATCTACGCTGTTTGTTGCCAAACAGCTTAAGCGCGCAACCCGAGCGCGAGGCAGGCACCCCATTTGCGCTCCTATTTGCACTTGCTGCCGGTGCAGGTTGTCATGCCAGCGCTGTTACCAGCCCTGCGGTGCGCTCTTACCGCACCTTTGCACCCTTACCCATATAAAATGGGCGGTTCTGTTTCTGTGACCCTGTTGCGTGGGTCGCCCCAGGCGGACATTATCCGCCACCGTTGCCTGTGCAGCCCGGACTTTCCTCGGAGCTTGCGCCCCGCGGCCATCCAACCATCTGGCTCGGCCATTATGACCAATATGCCGAAAAGTCACAAGCGCGCCATGCCCGTGCACCTGTTGCTGTGTAGCAACAGTTATTTTTTAACGCTGTGAGCAGGGTTATTCGCACAAAACTTTGCTGAAATTATGAGCAAATTTGGCTAGAGTGCAGTTTGCATTGTAGGCTCAATAATTTGAGCTTGGTGTTTAAGGAGAACCCACATGAAAAGATTTTTAATAGCGGCCGCCGCACTTTTGACTTTGGCTCAGCCCCTTTTAACCTCGCCCGCTTTTGCCCAAGATGGCAGCGCTTGGTATGAACGCGATTTCTCGACCAGACTTTACGGCCCCTATGTGAGCGGCGCTGTCGGCGGCAACTGGCCAACAAATGGCCATGCGCAAATTTTGGGTATCGACAATAAAGTGCGCTATGAGCGTCCGGCTTTGGCGGGCGCTTTGGCCGCTGGTTGGAGCTGGGGCGATGGTTTGCGCACCGAACTTGAATATAGCTATCGCAGCAACGAGGTGAATAAAGTCACCGGCGCCAGCTCGGCTGGTGGTGCGGGCGAAATAACCACCAATGCAGTATTGGCCAATCTTATTTGGGATTTTGACGATTTAGGCTGGGTGATTGTGCCTTATGCCGGTGGTGGTATTGGTTATTCTTGGGTCAATGTTGATAATATCCGCACCATCAACGGCACTAGCTTTAACAAAGATCAGGGCCGCTTTGCCTATCAATGGATTTTTGGGGTGCAATATCCGTTTAATCCGAATGTGCGCGCCTTTACCGATTATCGTTATTTCCACACCGAAGAGGTGGACGAAATCACCACAACTTTGGGCTCTAACTTTAGAGGCCGCCTGAATAATCGGCATCACACCTTTATGGCTGGTTTGCGTTATCAGTGGGGCGATGTTGTGCCTATGGCCGCGCCCGCGCCAGAGCCTGTTGCGGCACCCATTATGCCAGCGCAGCCTTTAGCCGCAGCCCCACCGCCCATGCCCGCACCAGCGCCAGCACGCGTGATGCCGGCTGTGCCCAATGTCTATATGGTGTTCTTTGATTTTGATAGATCAGTGCTCACCCCAGAAGCCAAGCGTATTTTGCAGCAAGTGGCGCAAGATATGCGCATTGGCCGTGGCGCACAAATCCATGTGGTGGGTCACACTGACCGCGCCGGCAGCCCACAATATAATATGCGCTTAAGCCAGCGTCGCGCCAGCGTGGTGCGCGATGAGTTGGTGCGTTTGGGCGTGCCCAGCAACGATGTCAGCACGCAAAGCGTTGGTGAGAGCCAGCCCCGCGTGCCCACGGCCGATGGTATTCGTGAGGCGCAAAACCGCCGCGCTGAAATCATCTTCCGCTAGGACGATAAGCACACATTAAACCCCGCAGACGCAAGTTTGCGGGGTTTTTTGTGCGCGCGTTTTTGGGGCCATTTTTTGGGTGCGTTTTTTGGGGTGCGTTTTTATGTTGATGAGGCGGGTATTGATGCTGGGGTTATATTTAATTGGGGCTATATTTAATTAGGGCTATATTTTAATAGCCGCCCGACAGCCATGGGTGACGCGCTGCCATAATAGCGGCGGCTGTGTGGCAAAAAATGCATCGCAGGCTTTGCGTGCCCCTTGCGCATAGCCGTAATCATCTAAAATAATTATGCCGCCCGCAACCAAGCGCGGGTAAAGCTTGGCCAAGGCCACTTCATAACTTAAAAATGTGTCGGTATCGAGCCGCAAAAGTGCAATGGGCCCTGTATCGGTTATAGGAATTGTATCCTCAACGGCGCCAGCAATAATATGGCTGTGGCTGGCAGGGTAATTGATGGTGGCAAAGTTGGCCATAAATTGCTGGCGAAAATCGGCAACATCGCCGCCTAACGCTTGACCGGCATAATTGATATCATCGGCGGTTTGTGGCCCGCTGAACATTTTAAACGTATCGAATGCATAAAGGTGGCGCGGTGTCTGCTGGGCTAAACAGGTTGCCGCACTCAGCATAAAACTGCCGCCAAAAAACACGCCGGTTTCAACCAAGGCGCCACTGATCTGCCGTTGCTGCAGATATTGCACAGCGCAATAAAGCTGCCATAATTTTTCGAGCCGGCATTGGGTGTAATCATAAACTTTGGGGATAATCTGCCAAAAAAGCCTATCTTGTATATCGAAATGCTCTTGCTCGAGGCTTGGCGCATAAGGCGCTTTGCGCTGATCAAAGCCCGCGGCTAACAGTGTTTTTGCCGCAAAGGACGAGGTTTGTTCAGTCATCGGTCAGTTCGCGCAGCGCCTGCACCAGCAAAGTGAATGATGCCAAATCAGGCGTGGCTTTGTAACTTTGCCAGAGCTGCTGATAGCGTTTTACGCCGTCATCGGTCGCCAAAAAGTTATTGAGGGCAGAAGCAGGTTTATCCTTGCCCGATTTTTGCCCCAGTTTTTGGTCAAGCTTTTGCGCCAGTTTTTGGTCGAGTTTTTGGCTGAGCTTTTCAGTCAGTTTGCGGTGTGCGGCAAAGGCCTCGTCGCGCAGAACCACTAACGCCTCGCGCTCAATCTGGCTTGAAGGGGCATAGTCTTTTATAGCCACGCGCAAAGCCGAAAGCGACAAATGCTCATCAAGGGTTTGATAGATATGTGCCAGCGCATTGTGGGGCGCATGCACGCGCTCGGCTAAATCGGCCAGATCCAGCACGGGCACTAAATGCGGCAAAATTGCCAGCTTGTTGGCGAGCGTCATGGGGGCATCGGTCAGCTCGGGCGGTAGCTCACCTTTAAAATTACCCACCGATTGCAGCGCCGGCCTGAAACGCTTGAGCGCTTTATCAATATCAAGCGGGCGTGGGCCGCGCAGCAACATCCAGCTCATCGCTTGCTTGGCTTGCTGTGTGACAAATTGCAGCAAAGCATATTGCCGCGTGGTGGGCATTTGCCCATCTTGCGCTTCAATGGCGTTAAACAGGCTGGGCAGCTCAAATAATTCGCGCACCAAGACATAGGCGGTCATGACGGCGGTTACGCTCACGCCATGTTTTTGGGCCAGCTGTGGCACCGTATGCAGGCCAAGGCGATTAATAACCTCGTTGGCAATGCTGGTGGCCAAAATCTCGCGGCGCAGCTTATGTGTTTCAATAAAACTGGCATAGCTGCGCTGCAATGGTTTGGGGAAATAGGCCAGCAAATCTTGCTGCAAAAGATTATGCTGCAAAAGTTCGCTTTGCAGCATTTGTTGCTTCAGCCAAATTTTAACATAGGCCAGCAGCACGGCTAATTCTGGCCGCGACAGGCCCTCGCCATTGCGCGCGCGCTCTTTAAGTTGGGCGTCTTGCGGCAAATACTCAACCTTACGGTTTAGGTTGGCCTCACGGCTGAGTAAATCAAGCAGTGCGCGGTGCTGGGGCAAAAGCTCGGCGGCACGGCGCTCGGCCAGCGACAGAGTTTGCGTTTGCAAATAATTATCGCGCAGCACCAGGCTGGCCACTTCATCGGTCATTTTGGCCAGCAATGTATCGCGCTGTTTTAAGCTGAGCGCGCCTGCGGCCATTACATTTTGCAGCAGAATTTTTATATTCACTTCATGGTCTGAAGTATCAACCCCGCCTGAATTATCAATCGCATCGGTGTTGAGCCGCCCGCCTTTGCGCGCAAAAGCAATGCGCGCCCGTTGCGTGAGGCCCAGATTAGCGCCTTCAGCAATAATGGCCGCGCCCGCTTCCTCGGCATCGATACGCAGCGCATCATTGGCTTTGTCGCCCACATCGCTATGGGCTTCGTCAGCGGCTTTAATAAAGGTGCCGATGCCGCCAAAATAAAGCAATTCAACTTCGGCCTGGAGCAAGGCGCGCACTAACTCAGACGGGCTGAGCGTGGCCTGCGGCAGCTTAAAGCGTTTGACCGCATCAGCGCTCACCGTAATACTTTTGGCCGAGCGCAAAAACACCCCGCCGCCTTTGCCTAAGGCTTTGCTGTTATAATCGCCCCAGCCTAAGACGCCCTGAAAGAGGCGCAGCCGCTCTTGATAGCTTTTTTTGGCATCAGGGTTCGGGTCTAGGAATAT
The DNA here is from genome assembly GCA_027485855.1 of Rickettsiales bacterium. Lineage (GTDB taxonomy): Bacteria > Pseudomonadota > Alphaproteobacteria > JAIXQD01. The sequence continues at coordinate 207,346 of JAIXQD010000030.1, forward strand.
ATGACTATGGTTAAAGGCGGCAACCAGCTGAGTGTGCGGCGATTGCAGCAAGCCATTGCCAAACACATCGCCCGCCATATCGCCCACGCCAATGCAGCTAAAGCTTTGCTGCTGGCAATCTTTGCCGCGCTCACGGAAGTGACGTTTAACCGCCTCCCACGCGCCTTTGGCAGTAATGCCCATATGTTTATGGTCGTAGCCGGCGCTGCCACCACTGGCAAAGGCATCATCGAGCCAAAAGCCATATTCGCGCGATAAAGCATTGGCAATATCCGAGAATTTTGCCGTGCCTTTATCGGCCGCCACCACCAAATAGGGGTCGTCATCATCATGGCGCACCACCAGTGGCGGCGGCACAATTTTATCTTGCTTGATATTGTCGGTGATATCTAAAAGGCCGCGCACCAAAAATTTGTAGCATTCAATCGCTTCGGCCTGACGGTTTTCGGCGGGCTGCTTGACAATAAAGCCACCTTTCGCCCCCACCGGCACAATGATGCTGTTTTTGACCATTTGGGCTTTCATCAGGCCCAAAATTTCAGTGCGGAAATCTTCCAACCGGTCAGACCAGCGAATGCCGCCGCGCGCGACTTTGCCGCCGCGCAGATGCACCGCTTCCATGCGTGCGCTATAAACATAAACTTCAAATTGTGGGCGTGGCAGGGGTAGGTCGGTGATACGGGCCGCATCAAACTTAAACGAGACATAAGTTTTGGGGCGCTTATCGGCATCGACCTGATAATAGTTGGTGCGTAAAGTTGCTTGCTGCAAATTCAGCAAGCGCCGCAAAATGCGGTCTTCATCGATATTGCTGATGGCTTCAAGCGCGTCCAAAATCTGTGCTTCAAGAGCGCTGGCTTGTGCTGTGGCTTTGGCGCGTGGCAGGCTTGGGTCAAATTTGGCATGAAACAGCTGCACCAGCAATTTTGCTAAGGGCGCATGCTGGGCCAAGGTTTGCGCGATAATCTCAAGGCTAAAGCTAAGGCCGGTTTGGCGCAGATATTTGGCATGTGCGCGCAGCAACAACACTTCGCGCCAGCTCAGGCCAGCCAGCAGTACCAGCCGGTTAAAGCCGTCATTCTCAAGCTCGCCCGACCAGGCTTTTATCAGTGCATCTTCAAACAGCAGTTTGACGCTGGGCAAATGAATTTCAAGATTATTTTGTGGGGTGGCTCTAAAATCGTGCAGCCAAATTTTGTGGCCGGCTTTGGGGGTTATTTCAAAGGGGCCATTTTCAGAAAAAACCGCGAGCCCCATATTTTCAAGCAGCGGCATGACGCGCGCCAGCGTAATGGGCGCTTGCGGGTGATAAAGCTTAAGCGATAATTCGCGCCCTTGTTGCTGTAAATTGACCGAGAGGCGCTCATGGCGCAGTACCCATTCGGCCAGATCAATATCGGCGAGTGCGGTATCGGCCACAGTCTGTTCGCGGTAGGCCATTGGGAAAGCCTGCCCCCATTGCGCGGCGCGGGCTTTGCCTTGGGTGTCGCCCATGCGTTGAATAAGAGCGCGGCGCAATTTATCGCCCCAGCTGCGCGCAGCATCGACTAATTGTTGCTCAAGTTCGGCAAGATCGGTTTTGTGACTGCTGCCTGGCTCGGTGCGCAAAACTAAAAAGCAACGCGCAAAGGCATTGTCGTCGATGCGCACATTAAAATGTGTGGTGCGGCCACTGAGGCCTGCCTCTAAAATTGACTGAAATTTTTGCCGCAACTCAGTGTTGTAGCGATCCCGCGGGCAATAAACCAAGCAGGTGACAAAACGTTGAAACGGATCGCGCCGAATAAACAACGCCACGCGCTGCCGCTCTTGTAATTGCAAAATGCCCGCGGTGATAACCGTGAGTTCATTTTCGCCAATTTGATAAAGCTCATCGCGCGGATAGGTGGCTAAAATATGTGCCAGGGCTTTGCCATCATGGCCTTTGGGGTCAAGGCCAGAGCGGGCCATAACGCGGGCTAATTTTGCGCGCAGCAATGGCACTTCATGCGCATTGCGGCCATAAGCCATAGAAGTGAACAGACCGACAAACAGCCGCTCACCCACCACCTGACCTTTGCTATTGAAGCGTTTAATCATAATGGCATCAAGCGGCACCGCGCGATGCACGGTTGACAGGCGATGCGTTTTAATAATGGCCACCAGTCGGGGTGCGGTCATAAATTTACGCAATTCGGGTGGTTGTGCGGCAAGATCGCGCAGCCCCTCAAACACCAGCGTGGCATCGCGCCGTAAAATGCCCAGCCCCTTATTGGGCGTGATGGAGAGGCGCAATTCATGATCGCTGCCGGTGCGGGTGTAATCGCGATAGCCTAAAAAAGTAAAATGGTCGGCCTCTAGCCAGCGCAAAAACTCTTGCACTTCGGTACATTCTTCAGCACTGGCGGCATTAGCGGGTAATTGCTGTATTTGCGTTATAGCTTCTTGCACTTGCGTGCGCATATCGAGCCAGTCATCGGTGGCGGCAATCACATCGGCCAGCACGGCTTTCAGCGCGGTTTCAATTTGTTGTAATTGTGCGTCATCGCGGCATTCATCAAAAGCAATTTGTATCAGCGACTCTGCCTGCCCGCCTTCGCTTTGCAGTGATAATAATTTGCCCTTGTCATCGCGCTTCATGCGCAGCACCGGATGCAGCACCAAGCGCACCGTAAAGCCCAATTGGTTCAGTGCGGCTGTGACGGAATCCACCAAAAACGGGCGGTCTTGATTAACCAGCTCCAGCACGGTGTGGCGTGCCTGCCAGCCATTTTTTATCATGGTAGGATTAAAAGCCCGTATCTTGCTTTGGCCGGCTTGGCGCTCGCGAGCAAAATCGAGCAGCGAGAGCGCAGCGCCCGCCCAATCTTCGGGGCTGCCTTGGGCAAGGTCTTCAACGGCCACGGGCGAAAGCATATGGCGCATAAACTCTTCGGCCAGCTTGTGCTGGGTTTTGGGGGCGAGCTTATAGAGCTCGGCGGTAATGGCCTCTAGGCGCATTTCCAGACTATCGGGCTTAGAAGAAGATGAGCTGCGTGCCATGTGCTTAACCATTTGAATTTAGGGTTAAAAATGGGTGTTAAATATGGCCTTGAGACTAAGCGTATTTTTATGTCGCGTCTATGCACTTATCCGGCATTGCAAAAGCGGGCTTAACGGCAATAAAAATTGACGCGAAACCGAAATAATGCTGGCATTGCGGGCGGCTTTGCCAATATATTGTTGCCCATCAACAACCATTTTTAAGGCGAGACACTCATGAGCCGTAAAACCACAGCTAAAAAGATTCCGTTGCGTTTGGCCCTGCAAGGCGGTGGTGCGCATGGGGCGTTTCAGTGGGGTTTTATCGAGCGTCTGCTAGAAGAAACCGACATTGAGATAGAGGCGGTGGCGGGCTCTTCGATTGGCTCAATTAACAGCACCTTGTTGGCCGCAGGTTTAACGCAAGGCGGTGGTGGGCAGGCGGGCAAAGATAAAGCCAAAGAGATGCTGCGCATATTTTGGCAAAGCATGGGCCAGCCCGGCACGCATTTGGTGGGGCGCCTGCCTAAGCGCACGCAAAAAGCCGCAAGTTTAATGACCGCTTTTGTCAGTATGAGCATTCAAAACTGGGCGTCTATTTTGCTCACCCGCGAAAAAGCCTATAAATTGCTGTATAAACGCAATGAAGACACCATGAATAAGCTGGTCGATTTTGAGGCGCTGCGCCAAAGCAAAATTGTTGAGCTTTATGTAACGGCGGTTGATGTTGAAACGGGTGCCGTTAAAGATTTTACCGGCGCCGAGCTTTCGCCCGATGCGGTGCAAGCCAGCTGTGCCGTGCCGGGCATATTTAAGCCGCCTGTTATTAATGGCCGCCAATATATCGATGGTGGCTTTGCTGCAAATCCGTCGCTTTATACTTTGGTGCCCAAAGATGGCCGTGATGCCGATATTTTGCTGGTGCAGCTCTCGCCACAAACAGGCGCGCAAACAACCGGCCCCGTATCTGAGGTGCGCCGCTCGGCTGAAATTGTCATGAATGCCTCTGCCATTGCTGAAGCCCGCGGCATTGAAATGGCTAACGCATATCGCCAGCAATTAGGGCAAAAGCCCATTCGTTTGCACATTCAACAAGCCGGTGACGCGTTGCGCAAATATACCGTGCTGACCATGCTTAACTTTGATGCCAGCATGATTGAGCAGCTTCACCAAGATGGCCGCAAAGAAGCCGAGAAATTTTTGGCCGCGCACAAAGCCGATTTGGGTCAGCGCAGCAGCTTTACCACCAGCCAGCTTGATGCTGCCCCGTCTTTATTGCCCACAGCTCCGCTTGTGCCAGCTTTGCCGGCGGCGCGTGCGGGTCGGGTGCGTGCGGCTAAAACTGGCCCGCGCTAAAACTGGCTTGCGCTTAGGCCAATAGCCGATAATTGTCTGCCATAATTGGCTTCGGCCTTATGGGTGCAGCGCCGATAGCTAAAAAATTGCTGCGGCTGGCTATAGGTATCTTGTCCTATATTGCTTACAGCCACACCGGCCGCTGTTAATTGCGCGACAATGTAAGCCGGTAAATCAAACTGCCAGTGGCCGTGCCGTGTGCCCCCGTGCTGTACGCCCGTGCTGAAGAATTGTTGGTGCTGCGGGGCTTGCGCCAAAAAGGGCAGCAAAAACGCATCGCTCACTTCATAGCTGGCCTGCGCAATGGTAGGGCCAAGGGCCGCGATAATGTTTGTTGCACCCAGCTTGCGCATTTCGGCAACGCAGTTAAGCAATACGCCATCAAGTGCGCCTTTCCAGCCGGCATGGGCGGCACCAATAATGGGCAAATGCTGGTCGGCAAATAAAACCGGCGCGCAATCGGCAGTAAGTATGCCCAATAAAATATGCGCTTGGTTCGTCACAAGGCCATCACCCACAACGCGGCCCGGGTTGCTGTTATCGGTGATAGAGATAATTTTATTGGTATGTTCTTGCTTAAGCGTAAGCAGTGCTGGCGCAGCAAAGCCCAGGCTTTGCGCACAGCGTGCGCGGTTTTCAGCCACGGCCTTTGCATCATCATCGGTGCCAAGGCCACAATTCAGGCTGGTATAAACGCCGGAAGACACACCACCCTCGCGGCCAAAAAAACCATGGCGCACATGTTTGGGCATATTATCTGCGGTAAAGGGGTTGGGCCTTGTCATGTAAAACCTGCGGGGGTTGGGGCCTGTGGCGCGGTGAGTGCCATGGCTTGAAAAATCAGCCCCATTTGTGCGGGGGCTAATAATCGTTGCAGTGCGGCTAAAATCTGTGTGGCGTCTTGCGGGTAAAGTTGGCATAGCTGGTGGGCGCGTTGTTCAATGCCAAGGCGGCGCAGAAACACACCTTGGGCAATGGGCTTGGTGCATGAGGCGCCAGCAGCAATAATAGTTTGGCTGAGCAGGCCAAAATCGACATGCGCGGTAAGGTCGGTCGCGCCAGGGTTAGCCAGCGGCGTTTGGCTTTGTTGCTGGCCAATGGCTTGCAGCGTATCGCCAAAAGCGGGGCCAAAATAGCCATAATCGATAATCAGGCCAGCGCCCCCTTGTGCGGCTATATGCTGCGCCAAAGTGTGAGCCATGGTTAGCGCGGTAGGATTATATTCAGCAATGGTATTAAGCGGTGCAGTGGGGGGTAAATGGGCTGGTAGCTGGGCTGTGGGCCTGCTGGTAAAATGCGCCTGCGGGCCTGATTGCACGCAGCGCTCTTGCCAGCCTTGCGCGGTAAAAATAAATTGCTGCACGGGCAGCGCATCAAAAAACTCATTGGCGATAAAAAATAATGGCAGCGGCGGCAACTGGTTGACCGCATCAATAAATATGGCGTTGCGGGGGGCGATGCTGTGTGCTTGCTCGGTGCGTCGCCGTGGGCTGTTTTCAAGCGCGTAAAGCTGCATCGCCTTGTTAAAATCGGCAAAGTTGCGGGTGGCATGCAGTGCGGCTTTCAGGAGATGCCCGCGCCCGCCACCGAGCTCACATAAAATAAAGGGCGTGGGTGCGCCCTGCTGTTGCCAGCTATGATAAAGCCATAGCCCCAGCATTTCGCCAAACATGGGGGTCAGCTCGGGGGCAGTAATAAAATCGCCCGCACGCCCAAAAACTATGTGCTCGGCATAATAATGTGCATTACACAGCGCCATATAGTCGGCCAGTGTTATGGGCGCTGTGGTGTTTGGCGCCATGGTGTCTGGTGCAACGGGCATTTTTAAGGTGAGGGGCTGCGACGTTGCCATAAATATAAACCCAGCAAAGCCATGGGCACGCATAAAATCTGCCCCATGGTGATGTGGCCCAAGATAAAACCTAATTGTGCATCAGGCTCGCGGAATGACTCGCCGATAGCACGCAAGGCCGCATAAAAAATTAAAAATATCGCCGATAAGCGCCCTGGTGTGGCCCATAGGTTTTTATTCCGAGCCAGCAGGTTTATGGCAAGCAACAATAATAAGCCTTCAAGACCGGCTTGATAAAGCTGGCTGGGGTGCCGTGCGCCCTCATGCCCTGGAAAGACCATGGCCCACGGCACATCGCTGACACGCCCCACCAGCTCGGCATTGATGAAATTGGCCAGGCGCCCCAAAAATATCCCAATGGGTGCCACCACTGCCACTAAGTCCGACAGGCCCAGCAATGATAATTTATGCCGCCGGCAAAAAATGGTACCGGCCAGAACCAGCCCCGCCAAACCCCCATGAAACGACATGCCACCATGCCAGATTTTTAAAATTTCTAACGGCTGCTGCCAGTAAAGCGCGGTTTGATAAAATAAGGCATAGCCAATGCGCCCGCCTAAAATAATGCCAATCACCGACCAACTGACAAAATCATCAAGCTGCTGTGCTGTGGGCTGATGCGGCAGGCGCAGGCGTGTGGCCCAATAGGTGGCAAGCCGCCAGCCGGCCAGCACGCCCACAACATAGGCCAGCGCGTACCAGCGAATGGCCAAGGGGCCAATTTCTAGTGCAATCGGGCTGATTTCAGGAAAAGCAAGTGCCACAGCTTAAGGCCTTTATATTTGTATCAAGACTGTTATATAAAGAGCTGTCGTTTGCCGCAAGGAGATATCAATGGCTCGCCCTCGTTCTGCATCTAAAGCCAATAATCAAAATCAGCGACATGACCATGAGCAGGGGGCCGATGATAACAGCAGCGCGCATTTTGCCGGCAATATCAAAGCCAGTATTATGGCCGAATTAGCCAAGTTGGCCGGCGGCGCTTTTAGCGTTGCGGTTGGCTTGCGCGATGAGTTTCGTGAGCGCGGGCAGGCACATGCCGCCAATGTGGCACAAGATTTAGACTTAGTCAGCCGTGACGAGTTTGAAGTGCTTAAACAAATGCTGGTTAAGGCAAGGCTGGTGCAAGATGAGCTGTTGCAGCGCGTTAAAGCACTCGAGCAAGGGCAGCACGCTGATAGCGCGTCCAAAGCAGCTGCCAAAAAGCCAGCTAAAAAGCTTGCTATAAAACCGGCGCAAAAGACTCGTAAAAAAGCAAAATAGCGTCTAGCCAGCGTCGGCAAATTCGCCCATCATGGGGCATGTCTGTTGCCCGCCTGCATTCCACCCCTCATGCCGATCCGCTTAGCTTGGCGCGCGAGCTTGCGCAGTTTCAAGGCTGGCATTGCCGCACGCTCGATGAAATGCTTTGTCTCACCATTCCGGGCAGGTTCGGTGAGTATGAGGCGCAAATCGCCTGGCACGATGAGCCCGAGGCGCTACAATTTCTGTTTCGTTTTGCTGCGCCCTTGCAAGATGTTGCCGGCGATGCCGTCAAGGCCATGTTGGCCGCGCTTAATCCGCGTTTGTTTCTGGGGCACTTTGAATGCAGCGAAAAATTTCTTGAAGATGAGAGCGCCAGTGAAGGCACCAGTGAAAGCACCAGTGAGAACACAAGCGAGCCTGAAATTTTTTACCGCTACACATGGCTGTTGCGCCTCACCGATTTAGATTTAGCGCAACTTGAGGCGGCCATGTTGTTAGCGCTTGATGAGATAGAGCGTTTTATCCCGGCTTTTCAGTTATGCGCTTATGGCATTACGCCCTCAAGCGAGGCTTTGTCGGCCTGTTTACTTGAACCTGAAGGGCAGGCATGAGCAAGGCGCCGCTTACTTCGCCCGCTCATATTTTGCTGCTCGGTTTTGGTAAAATGGGCGCAGCTTTGTGGCGCGGTTGGCAAACAGCTTTGCCCCACACGGTTTTTACTATTATCGAGCCCGAGGCCGCGCTGCATTTGCCGCAGCAAGCCCGCACTGAGTTTTTTGTATCTTTGCAACATATGCCACCAGCTGCCAAGCCCGCGATTGATGTAGTGCTGTTGGCGGTCAAGCCGCAAAGCCTGCCGCAGATTTTGCCGCAGCTTGCTTCTTTTGTAGGGCAAAGCTTATTTGTCAGCATTGCTGCGGGGCGCAGCTTAAGTTTTATAGAGCAGGGCTTGGGCAGTGGTAATGCCGCAATTGTGCGCACCATGCCTAATTTGCCTTTGGCCGTGGGCGCGGGCGCGGTGGTGGCGGTGGCAAATCAGCAGGTCAGCGAATTACAAAAACAGCAGGCCGAGGCACTGTTTGCGCCATTAGGTTTATTTGCCTATACCGACAATGAGGCGCTTTTAGATGCAGTGACAGCGCTGTCGGGCAGTGGCCCTGCCTATGTTTTTTTGTTGGTTGAGGCCATGCGTGATGCGGGCATAAAATTGGGCCTGCCGGCTGATTTAGCGGCAAATTTGGCCACAGCCACACTGATGGGCAGTGCAAAAATGCTGGCCGAGAGCGCAACCCTGCCCGAAGATTTGCGCGCGGCAGTGACCAGCCCTGCCGGCACCACGGCGGCAGCGCTGGCACAGCTGATGCCGGCCTTGCCCGATTTATTGTTTAAGGCCATGCAAGCCGCACAACAGCGCGCCATCGAGCTGGCCGAAGGCTAGGGCTATTTTAAAGGCCGCTTTGCATTATCAATTTTATGCCCTATATAAAAACCATGAAAAAATCCACACCCAAAAACACCACAACTCATAAAATAGATGATGCGCAGCTGGTAAAAGCCGCTTTGGTTTTGCTACAGCAAAGCCCGCAGGCGCTGCGTTGGACGGCGCTGGCACGCGCCTTGCGTATTACGCTTGCACAGCTACGCATGCTTGTGGCCGATGAAGGGCAGTTGCTGCAAAAAATATTAGCGCAATTTGACCAAGCCATGCTGCAAGCCAATTTAGATGGCGCCAGCAAGCGCGAAAAATTATTTGAATTGCTCATGGCACGGGCTGACGCCATGCAGCCGCACAAGCTGGCCTTGCGGCATATGTGGCGGCGCTTGCGCCCGCAAACGGCCCCTGCCTTGGTTATTAGTTTTAGCCGCACATTAGAGTGGCTGGGTGCGGCAAGCGGGCTTGATAACCGGCCATTGCCGCAGCATTTGGCGCTGGCCTATGTGTATGGGCGTATGCTGAAAGCCTTTTGGGTGGATGAGGGGGCCGATATGGCTAAGACCATGGCCGCACTTGATAAATCGCTTGAGCAAATCGAAAGTTGGGGCCTGCTTCGTTAATGGGTTCGTTAACCAATCAACACCATTTTTGTGCAGCGCAATAATATTTTGCTGGTAGGCCCCGTCAATATCGGTTATATAAGCATCAACGCTGTTTGTGCAGCGCCATAAAACAGAATAATTTCTAACCCCGCGCTTACGCTCTGGTGGGCGCATTTCAGGAGAGTCATCATGACCAAAACAGCTACAGCACAAGATACGGGCTTTAACCCCAATGTCGTCACCCCCAATTTCACCGCTTGGCAAGACAGCTTCAAAGGCTTTGATTTCAGCAAAATGATGGGCGAGATGCGTTTCCCCACCATGGACATCGACGCCATCATGGTTGCCCAGCGCAAAAATATGGAAGCCCTCCAGCAAGCCAACCAATTGGCGCTAGAAGGCATTCAAGCCATTGCTAAGCGTCAGGCTGAAATTGCCGCGCAAACCGTGCAAACGGCGGGCGGTCTTATCAACCAAATCGTCAGCGCTGCCACCCCAGAAGAAAAGTTTGCCAAGCAAACCGATATTCTGAAAGCGGCTTACGAGAAAATGCTGATCAACACCAAAGAACTTTCGGATCTGGCCAATAAGGCAGGCGCCGAAGCCGCTGGCGTTATCAATCATCGCTTTGTTGAAAGCCTTGACGAAGTGAAGGCTGTCGCCAAAAAGAAGTAAGCTAAAACACTTACTCTTTGCGTGATTTAATTGAGTAATTTAAGCCGCCAGAGCACACCGCTCTGGCGGTTTTTTTCTGTCAATTGGTGTGCTTAGCCGCCAATAGTTCGAAATTCGTTGTAAAACACTTCTAAGGCCGAAGCATGGTAAACAACATCTTAACTGCGTCGGGCATAAGATGATGCATGTCTTTTGCAGCTCTGTCTCTCGCTCGCCTTTGTCGCCAGCTTAAAAAGCGTGATGGCGTCACCATGCTTGAATTTGCGCTGATTGTGCCAGTGCTGGTAACCTTGCTGGTGGCTATTATTGAATTGTCACTCATTTATATGACGCAAGCTCTTATGGAAAATGCCAGTGCCAGTGCCTCACGCTTGGGCAAGACTGGTTATGTGGCCTCAGGCATGACGCGCGAGCAAACAATTTTGGCCGATTTGCAGCGGTTTAATAATCAGCTGTTTCGTGTCGATGAAATGTCGGTGACGTCTTTATCTTATGCGCGCATTCAAGATATCGGCCAGCCCGAACCCTTTGTTGATGCAAACCACAATAACCAGTGGGACACCACTGAGCGTTACGACGATATCAACAATAACGGCCAGTACGATACCGACCAAGGCACCCCTGGTTATGGCGGCTCGGGCAATGTGGTGGTGTTCACCTTGGCCTATCCGTGGCGCATTATGACGCCGCTTTTAGGCGAGGCTTTGGGCGAGGGCGGTGTGCGTGTTTTATCGGCGCGGATGGTTGTTAAAAATGAGCCTTATGATGAATCCGCATTTTAGACGCGGCATTGCCAGCTTTAAAAGCAGACGCGGCATTGCTGCGGTTGAATTCGCACTCACTTTGCCCATTTTGGTGTTGTTGCTGTTGGGTGTTATTGAAACCACGCGTTGGCTGCTCATGAACCAGAAGATTGATAAAATCGCTTATTCGCTGGCTGACCTTGTGGCGCAAGGACAAGAAGATACTGTTTATACCGCCGATTTAGATGTGCTGGCGGCGGCGGCCACGCAAATTATGCACCCTTATATTTTTCGTAATGGGCAAATTATTTTTTCGGCAGTCAGAAAATCGCCTAATTTGCCGGCAAAAGTATTGTGGCAATATCGGCCCGATACCGGGCCTGCGTCAGTTAGCCGGCTCGGTCGCACCAATGATGATGCAACCCTGCCCGATGGTTTTGTTTTGCAAGATAATGAAATGCTGATAGCGGCCGAAGTTTATTTTGAGCCTTATTCATTATTTGTGGGCGCGCCCAATATTTTTGCGCCCATGTATCGGCGGGCTTTTTATGCGCCGCGGGTGGGCACGCTGCAAACATTGGTCGATAATAATTAGCGCATAAAAATTAGGGAGGTTGCCATGCTCAGATTTTGCCCCAATCAATTGGTGCGTCAATTAGTGCGCCAATTGGCGTCTAAGCGTGGTGCGGTGCTGCCGATGGTGGCGTTAAGCTTTATGGCCTTGTCGGGCTTTGTCGGGCTTGGCATTGATGTGGGGCGCGTTAAAACCGCCGAGTCGCGTCTGGCCAATGCGCTTGATGCGGCAGCGCTGGCGGTGAGTAATAAAATAAATAGCAGCGCCGATTTAAAGATTGAGGTTGAGCGTTATTTAGATCTCAATTTTGTTTCTACCACAGCGGGCGCCACGCTCACTTGGGTTAATGTTGAGAAAGCCAATAATAATACGGTGGTCAAGCTAGATGCGCGCGCTAAGGTTGATACAACTTTTATGCGCCTTTTTGGCATTAATGAGCGCGAATTTGCCGCACACAGTGAGGTCACGCGCGAAAATCGTGGCATGGAGCTGGTCTTGGTGCTGGATGTGACCGGCTCGATGTGGGGCAATAATAAATATATTTCGTTGCGCAATGCCGCAACCGATCTTATCAATATTGTTTTTGGCGATAATAGCAGCCTTGATAATTTATTTGTGGGCGTGGTGCCTTATAGCACTGCGGTTAATATTGGCCCAAGTCGTGAGGCTTGGGTGCAAAATCTCGATCTCACGCGTTATCCAAGCTCATATCCTGCGGCAGCCACCAAATGGAAGGGCTGTGTTGAAGAGCGCCTAACCCCACAAGATGTCAGCGATGCGCCACCGCAAGCCGGCAATAGTGGCGCACAAATTGCCAGCCGCTTTCCGATGTATTTTTGGGCCGATACAGTGGCTGCCCAAGATAATAATTGGATTAGCGATGGCGTCATTAGCATCAATCTAACCAATAGTGGCAATGGTTATGTCAGCGCCCCCACTGTCACACTCACGGGCGGTGATGGCACAGGCGCCACTGCCACTGCTAACCTTGCGGGTAATGGCACATTGTCTAGCATCACTGTTGCTAACCCGGGTGAGGGCTATACCGTGGCACCAACCGTGACTTTTACCGGCGGCAATGCGGCGCTGGCCAGCGGCACTGCGGCTATCAGTAATGGGCGCTTAAGCAGCATTACGGTGACACAAGCGGGCGCCGGCTATACCACAGCACCAACCGTAACCATAACAGGTGGTGGTGTGCAGCAGGCCACAGCGACAGCCACTGTGAGTGGTGGGCGGGTTACGTCTATTACAGTCACCAATGGCGGGCAAGGCTATACCAGCGCGCCTAGCATTAGCTTTAGTGGTGGTGGGGGCAGCTCGGCTGCGGCCACAGCCATTGTCAGTAATGGCCGCATTACTTCAATTAATGTCACCAATCAGGGGCGTAATTATACGTCTGCGCCAACAGTCAATGTAAGCACCAGCGCCGTGCAGCAGGCGGTTGCCCGCGCTAACATCAGCAATGGCCGCGTCACTAGTTTTACTATAACGCAGCAGGGGCGTGGTTATACCAGCGTGCCCACCGTGACGCTGACGGGTGGCGTGGTGATACAAGCCTTTACGCCAGCCACGGCCACAGCCACCGTTGGCTCGGCGGTAACGCTCAATGAAAGCGCTGGCTATAGCGACTCTGCGGCGCGTGGCCCCAATGTCGGTTGCCCCAATGAGGTTCTGCCCTTTACCAGCAACAAACAAACCACCTTAGATTATATCGCCACATTAGTGCCGTGGAATAAGGGCGGTACGATGTCGAATATCGGCATGGCTTGGGGCTGGCGCATGATTTCGCCTTTGTGGCGTGGCGTGGGCTGGGGGCATCAGCAGGTGAATGGCGAAAATATTTTGCCCTTGGACTATAACAGCCCGCTGATGGATAAGGTGGTGGTGCTGATGACCGATGGTGAAAACCAATTTTACGATAGCATCGGCGCCGACCCATTTTATTCGGACTATACTTCAATGTTGCGTTTGGGTTTAACCACCGATGGCGGGCGGAGCGATATTAATAGCCGCGATTGGGATACCTCACGCCGCGCGCTTAATAATAAAACCGCGCAACTCTGCACGGCGATGAAAGCCGCTGGAATTACCATTTATACTGTCACTTTTCAGCTCGGTAATAACACCGCCCAAAACGAGGCGCGCACCATGTTTCGTAATTGTGCCAGCAAGCCCGAATATTATTTTGACGCTGAGAGCCAAGCCGGTGGCGCCACTGTCGATTTGCGCACGGCCTTTAAACAAATCGGCGATAGCTTGGCCAATTTACATATCAGCCGGTAAAATAATGCTGGCGCGTAAGCCGCCCATAGCACTTTGATTAAGGGCAATATCGCCGCCATGCATGCGGGCAATATCGCGGGCAATGGTCAGACCAAGGCCAACCCCGCCACTGCCGGGGCTGCGGGCGGCATCAAGCCTGGTGAAGGCTTTAAATACTTGCTCATGCTGCTCGGCCGCAATGCCTGGGCCATCATCATCCAGATGAATTTGCACAGTGTGGCCGACAATTTCGACCGATAGTTTAGCGTGCGTGGCATAGCGCAACGCATTGCCAATTAAATTATCAAGGCAGCGGCGCAGCGCAAAGGGCCGTGCCGAAAGATTGATATTGGCCGGCGCTTCAAGCTGCAAGGTGCGGCCTTGTCGGGCGGCTTGCTGTACGGCCTCTTGCAACAGTTTGGGTAAATCAATTTGTTGAATGCGCTCTTCTACTTCGCCACGGGCAAAATCAAGATAGGCATCACACATTTGCTGCATTTCCTGCACGTCGCTTTTTAGCCCTTCGGCTGCGCTTTTTAGCCCTTCGGTGGCGGGGCTGCTGTTTATTAGCTCAAGCTGCAATTTCATGCGGGTGAGGGGTGTGCGTAAATCATGTGAGATACCCGCCAGCATGGCGGTGCGTTGGCTAATTTGCCGGCGGATACGGTCACGCATCACTAAAAAAGCCACGGCCGCACGCCGCACTTCAAGCGCGCCCTCGGGCTTAAAATGCAATGCTTCTTGGTTGCGGCCAAAGGCCTCGGCGGCATCGGCCAAGCGATGAATCGGCCGAATTTGATTGCGCAAAAAAACTATCGCCACAGCAAAAAGCGTGAGCGCGCTGCCCAACATCCAGCCAATAAAAATGGTGCTGGTGGGAGTGTAAAGCCGTCGCTCGGGGCATAAAATACGCAATGCCCCTTGCGGGAGTTGCACGTCAATGCCAATCCATTCAGGGGCGGCATTGCGGTCGATATTAAATTTGAGCGGTGCGTCATTTTTGGGCAGGCGCTCTTGGAGCGCTTGCTGCAACATGGTTTCGGCCAAGGTGCCGCGGCTGGCTTTGGCGGGGGCGATTTGTGCTTGCGGCTCAAACCGAATTTGAAAATCAGTGGCGCTGGCAATATTGGCCAAGGCCGCGCCTTGCTCGGTAGCGTTGCTGCTGCGTGTAACGGCATCAACCACAAGCCGCACTTCGCCTGCAACCGCCACCGCTAAACGATTAGATACAGTCGTCCAGTGGCGGTCGTAAAAAACAAAAGTCGCCACGGTTTGTGCGAGCACCAGCGGCACCAGCAAAATCATCACGGTGCGGCCAAACAAAGTGCGTGGCAAAAAGCGCTTCGACCAAAGCAGGGTTGGTGCAAAGAGGCTCATTCGGCATCCGCATAAAGCACATAACCCTCACCGCGCACCGTTTGTAAATAGCGTGGCGTTTTGGGGTCGGTTTCTAATTTACGCCGCAGACGGGTGATTTGCACATCAATGGCGCGCACATCGCCGCGGCTTTTAGATAAATCGGCCAATTGCTCGCGGGTGAGGGGTTGGCCTAAATTTTCGGTGAGGATACGCAGCAAGTTGCTTTCGGCGGTGGTGAGTTTTTGTGTGTGCGCGCCATCTTCAAGCAGGCCCAAGCTTGCGGCAAATTGCCAGCGACCAAAGCGCAGCCTTGGGGCTTCGCGCCGCAGCTTGGCCACACGGCGCAAAATGGCTTGCAAGCGCAGCAGCAATTCACGCGGCTCGAAGGGCTTGGGCAGATAATCATCGGCGCCTGCTTCAAGGCCGGCAATGCGGTCGGGGGCGTCGCCCATGGCGGTGAGCAGCAACACCGGCAAGGTGCCTTGGCTGCGAATAAAGCGCGTTAAACTTAGGCCGTCTTCTTTGGGCATCATCACATCGCACACGGCTGCATCAAATTGAAAGAGCGGCAGCAAGGCGCGTGCATCGGCGGCATTGGCGGCGGTGCTCACTAAAAATTGTTGCTCGCGCAGATAGCTGGCCAAAAGCTCGCGCAGGCGCGGGTCGTCGTCAATGACCAGCAAATGCGGCTGTTGCAAAAAATCATTCATAGTATTTCATTCATGGGCATTTCATTCATGGGCACTTTATAGGTGTTTTTATGCTGCAACGCAAAGAGGCTTATATTTATCTTGCGTGCGCTGGCACTTTTTTGCAATCTGCACCGCTTGATTTGTGCGCCGCACATTAGCGACAATGAATATTCAATTTAACCTGCGCATTTACTGGCGCACCCCAAAGGAGCCACTATGACTTTGCTGCCCTATGATGATCGCGATGGCTTAATCTGGCTTGATGGCCAAATGGTGCAGTGGCGTGAGGCAAAAATTCATGTGCTCACCCACGGCTTGCATTATGCCAGCGCGGTGTTTGAGGGCGAGCGCGCTTATGGCGGGCGTATTTTTAAACTGCATGAGCACAGCCAGCGTTTGATTAAATCGGCCGAAATTATGGGCATGATTGTGCCCTACACCGCCGAACAAATCGACGAGGCCTGCAATGCGGTGCTGGCGGCCAATAAGCATGTTGATGCCTATGTGCGGCCCGTCGTGTGGCGTGGCGCCGAGCAAATGGGTGTGTCGGCACCTAAAACCAAAATTCACCTCGCCATCGCCACTTGGACCGATTGGGTGCATTATTTTAATGCCGAAGCAAAAATGCGTGGCCTGAAACTCACTTGGGCCAAATGGGCGCGGCCAGCACCCAACACGGCGCCCACAGCGGCAAAGGCTGTTGGCAATTATGGTATTGCCACTTTATGTAAACATGCGGCCGAGGCTGAAGGCTGCAATGACGCGCTGATGCTGGATTGGCGCGGCCAAGTGGCCGAGGCCACCGGCGCCAATTTCTTTATGGTGAAGGATGGCAAATTACACACGCCCATCCCCGAATGCTTTTTGGATGGTATCACCCGCCAAACCGTGATTGAGCTGGCGCGGCAGCGTAATATCACCGTGGTTGAGCGGGCGATTTGGCCGGATGAACTCAAAACCGCCGATGAGATGTTTTTAACCGGCACCGCGGCTGAAATAGCCCCCATCACCCAATTGGGCGAGTGGAGCTATAAGGTGGGCACACTTACGCAAGCCCTTATGAGCGATTACAGCAATTTGGTGCGGGCGCATCAGGGCAGTGCGGCGG
This sequence comes from Rickettsiales bacterium, assembly GCA_027485855.1. Classification (GTDB taxonomy): domain Bacteria; phylum Pseudomonadota; class Alphaproteobacteria; genus JAIXQD01. The sequence continues at coordinate 224,252 of JAIXQD010000030.1, forward strand.
CATAAATCTTTGCGGCTTTAAGCATTTTGCCATAAAAGCTCTATTAGGGTGTGGTATGGCAAAAATCTCTCAATCGCTGCGTTATATATATTTGGGCTTTTCGGTTGCTGTGCTATCGGCCTGCACGGCGGTGGGCCTGTGGGCGGTGAATAGCCCGGCTATTTTGGGCGGCGGCTATTCTATCGAGACGCGGGCTTATGGCCCGCTGGCTATACAAAGACTCGATATTTATTGGCCCGATAATGCCGCAACAGCAAAAGGCGCGGCAGAGCCCCCCACAGCTAAAGCCCCAGCAGCTAAAGCACCCACACCTAAAGCCCCAACACACAAAGGCCCCACACCTAAAGGTTTCGTGTTTTTTATACATGGGGGCCGCTGGACCGAGGGCAAAAAAGAAGATTATCGTTTTATCGGCGCCTATTTTGCCCAACAGGGCTATGTGGTTATTATTCCTAACTACCGTAAATATCCGCAAGTGAAGTTCCCTGAATTAGTCGATGACGCAGCCAAAGCCTTGGCCTATGCCAGCACGCATATTGATGGGGTGTCGCAACATAGACTGCATCTTATGGGGCATTCATCGGGTGCGCATGTGGGGGCGCTGCTTGCGGCCGATGCGCGCTATTTGGCCCGCGAAGGCAAAAAAGTAAATGATGTTATTGCCAGTTTTGTAGGCATTGCTGGCCCTTATGCCTTTACGCCCGACGCGCCAGATTTAATTGATATGTTTGGCCCGCCCGAAAAATATCCGCAGATGCAAGCCAGCAATTTTATTGATGGCACCGAACCCGCCATGTTGCTGCTGTGGGGACAGAAAGATAATCTGGTGGGCACAATCAATATTGAAAAAATGCAAGCGGCGATAAACAGCAAGCACGGCAAAGCCACGATTATCAGCTACCCCGCGCTTGATCATGTTAGCCTTATCAGCACATTTTCTAAATTGGGGCCAAAGTCAGATTTGCCGCAAGATGTTTTAAATTTTATCGCGGCACATAAAACGCCATGAGGGCTCAATATTTTGCCCGTGGTCATTTAATGAAGCGCGCTTTGCAAGGGGCGATTTTGCTGTGTGGGTGTGTGCCGGTTTTAGCGGGTGGCTTTGGCCTACTAATGGGCACTGGTTTTTTATCGGCCACAGCAGATATTTTGCTGAATAGCCATTTCCGTTATTTGTCGGGGCTGTTATTGATGATTGGCCTGCTATTTTGGAGCCTTGTGCCACACATCGAACAACGCGGCACAGCCATGCGTTTGCTGACTGCCATTGTGTTTGTTGGTGGTTTGGCACGGCTTTATGGCGTGCTGGTGGGCGATGCGCTTACGCATTTTGTGCTATTCGCCCTTGCTATGGAGCTGTGCGTTACGCCATTGCTGTGCTGCTGGCAATGGCGCGTGGCGCGCTTTTATCGGCCTTAAATAAAGTAAATTGTCACTAGGCGCTTTCGCCTTTAAGCGCCTTCACCGGGGGCGGCCCCAGGGAGGCGCACTGTCACGCGCTTGTCACCAATAGTGCTGCGCGCTGGCCGGATGGCTGGCTCTATAACGGGTGCAGCAACAGCAATGGGTGCGGCTAATTGTGCGGGCTCGGCCTTTGCTTTTTGTGCTGCTTTTGCGGCGGCTTTTTCTGCTGCTTTTTCTGCTGCGGGGGCTTGCTTTTCTTGCGCCAGCACGGGGTTGCCAAACACAAGCTTAATGGGCGCAGTAATAGTTTGTACAAATGCTTGTTTGAGGCTGTCGGAACCTTCGGCGGCTTTCATGCTATTTTTAACCACAAAACTAATTGGCCATAAAAGCGGTGAAGCGATCGGCGCAAAGAGCAAGAAGCCAGTTAAAAAAGCCTGCCCTTTGTTATTTTTGTAGGAGATATTTTCAATTTTATTCTCTTCCCATTTATAAAAATCTGATGAATTCTCATCTGCTATAGCTCCTCGAAGGAGGCCTAACACTACTGCGCCAAAGCCGACACCCAAACCCCATAAGGGTAAGCCCGCTATAAAGGCCAGTGCCAGCCCTGCCAAAAGCGGCACGCCAAGCCAGCCAAAAAAGATACCAGCGGTGACACCATTATCGGCTGTTTTAGCTAATTGCTTTAGCCAATCTTCTTTGCTGATAGTTTGTGCGTGGTCGCTCATGGGTGCTCCTTAAGCGCTTTCGCTTTTATGCGCCTTCACCGGGGGCGGCCCCAGGGAGGCGCACTGTAACGCCTTTATTGCCAATGGTGCTGCGGGCTGGGCGGATGGGCGGTTCGCTTATAACAGGCGCGGCAACAGCAATGGCAGGTGCGGCCAATGTGGTGGCAGGTGCAGTTGTGTCAGGCACTGCAATTTGCATGGGCGCTAATTTTGCTTTTTGTGCGGCTTTTGCGGCCGCTTCGGCTTGCTTGCGCTCTTGCGCAATGGGGCTGGTAAAAATATTGGCCGCCATGGCTTTTATGCCAGCTAAAAAACTGGTTTTAGCATTGCCAGCATTTTCGGCGGCTTTCATGTTGCCTTTAATAATAAAACTCGCTGGCCATAATAAGGGCGATGCCACGGGCAAGCACAGCAGCAGGCCAATAAAAAACGCCTCAAATTTATTACGTTCAGGGTTGAGGTTATCAATTTTCTTTTCTTCCCATACCAGAAAACGTTGAGGCTCCCCACGAGACTTGCGTCCTTCGTCAGCACTTACTTGGGCCATAGCGCTGAAGGCACCAAGCAGAGCGCTGCCAAAGCCAAGAAGGAGGCCCGCCCCCGGCAGGCCAAAAACTAAACCCAAGGTGAGACCAGCTAAAATCGGCACAGCAATCAGCCCTATAAGCAGCCCGGTCACGGCACCACTGGTAGCAACTTTTGCTAACTCTTCTTGCCACGCTTTTGCTTTATCGCTGGTGGGGGCGCTATTTGCGGTGGTGTTGCTCATCTTTGCTCCTTATGCGCTTTCACCTTTATGCGCCTTCACCAGGCGCGGCCCCAGGGAGGCGCACTGTCACGCGGTTATTGCCAATGGTGCTGCGCGCTGGGCGGATGGGCAGCTCGGCAATAACCGGTGCGGCAACAGCAATGGCGGGTGCGGGCGTATCGGTTGTGGTAATTTGCACGGGCTCGGCTTTTGCTAATTCTGCAGCTTTTTCTGCGGCGGCGGCTTGTTTCTCTTGCGCCAGTACGGGGTTGCCAAAAAGCGTTTTGCCAACCGTGCTGATGCCGAGAATGGGTGCAGTAATGGTTTGTGCGGCCGCTTGTTTTAAACTGCTAGAATTTTCTGTGGCCTTCATGCTGTTTTTAACAATAAAACTGATTGGCCATAAAAGGGGTGAAAGGGCAGGGGCATGCAGTAAGAAGCCAGTTAGGTAAGCCTGCGTTCTGTTTTTTTTGTACGAAATATTTTTAACTTTATCACTTTCCCATTTATAAAAACCTTGCCGGTTTGCTAGTAACATGCCCAGGCTACCTAATAGAACAGCGCCAACACCGATGTTCAAAGCCAATCCGGGCAGGCCCGCAACAAAAGCCAGTGCCAGCCCCACCACAAGCGGCAAGCCAAGCCAACCAAACGCCAGGCCATGCATCGAACCATCTTCGGCAATTTTGGCTAATTTTTTTTGCCAATCTTCTTTGCTGATAGTTTGTTCTGGGTCGCTCATGCTTGCTCCTTATGCGCTTTCACCTTTAGGCGCCTTCACCGGGGGCGGCACCCGGCAAGCGCACTGTCACGCGGTTATTGCCAATGGTGCTGCGCGCCGGGCGGACGGGTGCATTTGCGACTGCTTCTATAACGGGTGCGGCAACAGCAATGGCGGGTGCGGGCAATTGTGCGGGTTCGGCCTTTGCTTTTTGTGCGGCTTTTGCGGCGGCTTTTTCTGCTGCGGCGGCTTGTTTCTCTTGCGCCAGCACGGGGTTGCCAAACAGATCTTTGCCGGCAGCGACTATGCCGGCTCCTTCGGTAATTTTTATAGTGTTTTTAACCACAAAACTTATTGGCCATAACAGGGGCGACAAAACTGGTGCAGCTAACAAGAAACCAGTTAAGTAGGCTTGCACTTTATTTTTTTTGTAAGAGATATTCTCAATTTTATCTTCTTCCCATTTATAGAAATTTGGACCGTCTGTAAATGGTAGGCGAAAGAGGCCTAAAACAATCGTACCAAGGCCGACACCCACACCCCATAAGGGTAAGCCCGCTATAAAGCCCAGTGCCAAACCTGCCAAAAGCGGCACGCCAAGCCAGCCAAACATTGAGCCAGTATCAGCCCCATCTTCGGCAATTTTGGCTAATTTTTTTTGCCATTCTTCTTTGCTGATAGTTTTTGCTTGGTCGCTCATGCCACGCTTCCTTATGATTGGCTCTCTTGCGGCTCAGATTGTGCAGCGGTTTTGCTGGCACGTTGCGGCATGTTTTGCTGATTATTGCCAGTGAAGTTTTGGCCGATATATTTTTGGCCGATATATTTTTGGCTGGTGTTTAGTTGTGCGCGTAGCTCGGCTTCAAGCACGGCAATTTCAAGCATTTTGGGGGTCATGAGCGTTACTCTTGGCGCGCCCATAGTTTCGCGGGCAAAGAGCGTGGCGGGCAAAAGTGCCGGCGCATAAAATATGCCGCATGCAAAGGCGTAAAATAATGTGGCGATAGTGCCGCGGCCTTCCAGCTTGCTTTCGGCAAAATCGGCCTCTTGCCATAATTCAATCAGCTGGCAATAGCGCTGCGTTGTGGCGTTGCTCCAAAGGCTGCTGATGCTGATGCCAAAGCAAAGCGCAGCATAAGTCAGCGCACAAAGGCCCAGCAATGGCATGCTGCCCACTATGCTTGATGCAGCATAAGCAATAACCGCGCAAATCAGCAAATTGCCGGCAAAGGCGCTGGCAAGGGCGGTGTCTTTAGCGAGATTTTTTTGAGTCATTCTGGGCTCCGATGGTAAGTCAGCATCTGTGCATGATGGCGCAGCTGCGGTTGATTATGTTGCATGTAAATGGGTGCCATTTGCGCCGGCATTTGCGCTGGTTGTGTTGCTTTATCACGCAAATAAATATGCAGGTTCGCGGTGAGCGGTGCATAGCTTAGGCCGCGAAAAAACCCGTAAAGCAGCGCCAGCCACAAGGGCAAGCCCGCCAGCGCTACGGGCGAAAAATCTTGCTGGCTCCATTGGTCGAGCTGTTGTTGATAATTGCTGTGCTGCTGGTTCAATGCCGCAGTCATTTGCCCATAGGCGGTAAATAAACTGAACAGACTATAAATAAGCAGCAAAAACAGACCGATGCCGATGTTATCGATGTGCGCTATAGCAAAGAAAAACAGCCACATAGGCAGCAGCACAGCACCAAAAAGCAGCCCCACAATAGCGGCGCGTAAGCTAAGCATATGTATTTTGGCAAAATTTGAGCTTTCCATGTCTTATTTTTAACAAATTGTTAGGCTAGTTACCAATGCGGAATTAGTTGCATCGGCAATGAGGGGCAATGTTAACCATTTTGCTGCATCTTAGTGGCAGATTTCGGCTTTAGCAGGATGATTAAAATGAAAAAATTCAAACTTACGCATCATCTTTCGGCTTTTGGTTTATTGCTGGCGCTGCTGTTAGCTCCGGCACAGCTTATGGCGCAAGAATTGCTACCCGACCCTATCGATGATTGGCAGCGGCCAAAACTAAGCTTAGAGCAGCTTAATGATGTGGCCCCTTATCGCGAAATAATGAAACAATTTGGCGTGCCGCAATTGGTTATGGCTACATTTGGCGAAAATACGCAGCACTATGTTTTTGCGGGCCCCGATGATTTGCCGGCCACAGCCCCCATGCAAGTTTCGGTGACGCGCAATTTGCAGCGTGAGGCCGATTATGCCAGCGCCAAAGCTGCGGCCGAAGCGATGCTGGCGGTCACCCGTGCGGCCTTGCCTGAGGGCGCCAAACTAGATGTGGCCGCAGGTGCTGAAGCGCCGCTGTTTTTAGTGCAAAATCCTGATGAGGCACCAAACGATGCCAAGCTTTATTTTGTGCAAGAGCCCGGTGTGCTGACGCATATAGAGCTGCAAGCCAAAGAGGGCACGGCATTAAGTGATGCCGCGCTTGGCACATTGCTAGAGCTTTATAATAAGCTACAGCAAAGCCAAAGCGTGGCCGAAAATGACCGTCATGTGCAGTGTGCCACCGAGCAAGCTTTGCCCAGCGACATTCCCTATGGCCGTTATGTGCGCAGTGCTGGCCGCTATGATGGTAATTTAGTCTTTGCGGCTTGCGCTGAGGGCGGCATGATATTTAAATTATCGGCGCGCGAGGGTTTTATTATCGGCCCCAATGACAACCCCAGAACCCCTGATGATTTTGAGCGCTTTGCCGAATTTAGCGGCTGGCTCAGCCGTACCGAAAAAGGCTGGCAATCTGAGGCACAAGATTGCGCCTTAGAGTTTGTCTTTGATGCCGATGTGGTGACAGTGCAACCAAAAAACGAGTCGCGCTGCGGCCCCTTTAGCCTTTTTGGCGAATATGGCTTTGCCGGCCGCGCGCCCAGCTCAGTTGAGTAGTTTGCTGCAAGCACAGTCGAATAGCGTGCGACGAGCACAGTTGAGTAGCGTGCGCCCAACGCAGTTGAATAGCCAGTTATAACTGCTTTATAGGTTTTAGTTCCTATGCGGCCAAGCTGCGCTGCAACACATGACCCAGCCTTTGGGCAAAAGCATGGGCATCTTGCACGCCATAGCCGGCCAGCAAACTAGCCTGATCGAACAGCAGCCATAAAGCCTCTTGCACCGACTCTGCGCCTTTTTCTTTTACTTGTGCCTGCAATTGCTGCACCAGCGCATGGCTGGGGTTAAGCTCTAAGATTCGCTTGCTGCTGGTTTGCATCTGCCCATGGGCCTTGAGCAATTTTTCAAGCCGTAAATCCATATCTTGCTCATCGGCCACCAAACAAACGGGGCTATCAGTCAGGCGCTGGCTTTCACGCACATCTTTAATGGCATCGGCCAAGAGTAACTTCGCCGCTGCAACCAAATCATCGATGCTGCCAGTGGCGGTGTCGGTTTTGTCTTTGGCTTTAATTTTTTCAAGGTCAGGCGTGCCACGGGTAATCGAGGCAAAAGCCTTGCCCTCATAGGTGCCTAAAGTTTGTGGCCAAAAATCATCGACGCTGTCGGTGAGTAACAGCACTTCAATGTTACGGGCCTTAAAGCCCTCTAGCTGCGGGTTTTGCTGCATTTGCGCCATATCTTCGCCAGTCAGATAATAGATTTGCGTTTGCTCGGGCGGCATGCGGCTGACATAATCGGCAAGGCTCACGGGCGTATCGCTTTGGCTGCTGTGACAACGCAGCAAAGGCAGCAGCAATTCGCGCTGACTGTGATCTTCGTAAAGGCCCTCTTTTAAAACCGCGCCAAAATTTTGCCAAACGGATAAATAAGCCTCGGGCTTGGTTTTGCTGAGCGTTTTTAGCTCGGCCAAAATTTTGCTGATGAGTGAGGTTTTTATTTTTGTCAGCAGCGGGTTGTTTTGCAAAATCTCGCGGCTGACATTGAGCGGTAAATCTTCGCTATCGACCACGCCACGCACAAAGCGCAGCCATGGCGGCAACAGCCCTGCCACTTTGTCGCTGATAAACATGCGCTTAACATAAAGCTTCACGCGGTTGTCGCGCGCGGGCTCAAATAAATCGAAGGGGCGGGCACCCGGCACAAACAGCAGCGCCCGATAATCGATGGTGCCTTCCGCATGCCAGTGCAAGGTCAGCGCGGGGTCATCGAAGGCCAGCGCGGTTGCTTGGTAAAATTGTTTGTAATCGGCCTCGCTGATACTGTTTTTGCTGCGGCACCACAGAGCTTCAGCGCTATTCAGGCGGTTGTCGCCCTCTTCGCCATAGTAAATGGGTAGCTGCAAATGGTTAGAATATTTTTGCACAATCTGCCGCAGGCGGGCTTCATCGGCAAAATCTAAGGCATCATCTTTAAGGCTGAGAATGACCCGCGTGCCTTGAGCAGGCGCGGCCTCATTGTCGGCGATAATTTCAAAACCTTCAGCGCCGCGACTTTCCCAGCGCCAGCCCTCGGCCTCGCCGGCTTTGCGGGTGAGCACGGTAACTTTATCGGCCACCATAAAGGCCGAATAAAAGCCCACGCCAAATTGGCCAATCAGCTGACTGTCTTTTTTATTTTGCAGCGCCTCTAAAAATTTGGCCGTACCCGAGCGCGCCAAGGTGCCAAGATTATCAATCAGCTCTTGCTGGTTCATGCCGATGCCATTATCGCTGATAATCAGCAGCCTTTGCGCACGGTCGGGGATAAGCCTTACGGCCAGATTTTGCGCTTGTTTGGCAAGCCCCGCCTCTTGCTGGGCCGCAAGGCGCAATTTATCGCAGGCGTCAGCAGCATTGGCGATGAGCTCGCGTAAAAAAACCTCACGCTCGCTGTAAAGCGAATGGGTGACTAAATGCAGCAGGCGGGCAATATCGGCTTGATATTGAAATTGTTCGGTTTTGCTGTCTGACATTTTAATGGCTCCTGTAATGCTACCGTAACTTGGCCCCAGATATATGCGAGCCACAAAGCTTTTATGCAAGCCCCCCGCTTGCGTTACGGCCAAAAAACCGCTTATATGGCGCAGTGTTTTTAGGTAAGAGTATTTATATATAAGTGTGTTTTGCCAAACTAAGGGGGGATTTAACATGAGCCACAGCAAAGTTTACACCGATGCTAAAACGGCCCTTGCCGGATTGTTAAAAGATGGCCTAACCATCGCGTCAGGTGGTTTTGGTTTGTGCGGTATCCCTGAAAACTCAATTGCGGCCATCAAAGAGTCGAACGCCAAGGGCCTCACCTGCATCAGCAATAATTGCGGCATTGATGGTTTTGGTCTTGGTTTGCTGCTGGATAATGGCCAAATCAAAAAAATGATTTCGTCTTATGTGGGCGAAAATAAATTGTTCGAGCAGCTTTATTTATCGGGCAAGCTTGAGCTTGAATTTAACCCACAAGGCACTTTGGCCGAGCGTTTGCGCGCGGGTGGCTGCGGCATTGCGGGCTTCTATACCCGCACGGGCTATGGCACCGTGGTGGCCGAGGGCAAAGAGACCAAAAACTTTAATGGCGAGCATTATGTGCTTGAAACCGGCCTTGTGGCTGATATCTCTATTGTTAAAGCGTGGAAGGGCGATACCGATGGTAATTTGGTTTATCGCAAAACCTCGCGCAACTTTAACCCGCTGGTGGCCATGGCCGGCAAAGTGACCGTGGCCGAAGTGGAAGAGCTGGTGCCCGCCGGCAGCCTTGGCCCCGATGAAATTCATACACCCGCTATTTTTGTGCAGCGTATTTATCAGGGCAAAGCCTATGAGAAGCGCATCGAAAATCGCACCGTCACCAAAAAAGCGGCCTAAACTTTAAACCTAAACATAAATAAGGGAGATATTCCTATGGCGTGGACAAGAGAAGATATGGCGGCGCGCGCGGCCTTGCACCTTAAAGATGGTTACTATGTTAATTTGGGCATCGGTATTCCAACCCTTGTGGCCAATTACATTCCTAAGGGCATGAAAGTGACCTTGCACAGCGAAAATGGCATGCTGGGCGTGGGGGCTTTTCCGCTTGAGGGCACCGAAGACGCCGACATTATCAATGCTGGCAAGCAAACCGTTAGCGAAGTTGCCGGCACCAGCTATTTTGATAGCGCCATGAGCTTTGGCATGATTAGAGGCGGCCATATCGACATTACTATTTTAGGTGCGCTGCAAGTAGCCGAAAATGGCGACTTAGCCAATTGGATGGTGCCCGGTAAAATGGTGAAAGGTATGGGCGGCGCCATGGATTTGGTGGCAGGCGTTAAAAAAGTTGTGGTGATTATGGAGCACAACGCCAAAGATGGCAGCGCCAAGCTGGTTAAAAATTGCAGCCTGCCACTGACCGGCACAGCTGTGGTCGATTATGTGATTACCGATCTTGGCGAGTTTTCTATCGAGCCCGATGGTTTGCGTCTTGTGGCTTTAGCCACAGGGGTGAGCCTTGATGAGGTGCGCGCCAAAACGGAAGCCAAGTTTGCGGTTGCGCAAAATCTTGCGGCCTAACTTAATGTTTCAGCATTTGCACCATGCGGGCGAAAGCTATTGGCAGCATTTGCGTGTGTGCTTGTGGGTGGCAGGCCAGCTATTGCTGGGGGCGTTTACGGTGGTGTTGCATGGGCTTTGTCCAGCGATTTTTCCACGCGCCACCTCAGAGCGTATTGTGATGCTGGCCGATAAGCTGGAATTGCGGCGCGACCGCGTGCGGCGCCATGAGCATGAGTAATGTGCCACCCAGTAACGGGGGCGCTGATATAGCAATAGTGGGTGGCGGTTTTGCCGCCATGGCTGTGCTGCAAGCAATCATCGAGCAAAAATTACCACCGCTGCATATTATCGTTTTTGCGCCGCGGGGCCTGGCCAGCAGCATGGCGTATGATACGCCCTGCTTGGCGCATTTGCTCAATGTGCCCACGGGGCGTTTGGGACTTTCGGCGAACGCGCCGGAAGATTTTTTGGCCTGGTGCCGTGGCCGCTACAACCACGAGCTTGAGTCTTATAGTTTTGTGCCACGCGCTTGGTATGGCGAGTATCTGCGCCTTTATGCTGAAGCTGTGCAAGCGCAAGCGCAGCAGCAAGGGCATAAGTTAGAAGTGCTGCGGGGCGCGGTTTCTGCCATTGCGCCTACAAGCACGCCCGCCAACCCCGCAACTTATGCCATAAGCAGTGACGCAGGGCAGTTCTTGGCGCAGCACATTGTGCTGGCCACGGGGCCCAAGCCCGCAGCGCCATTGCCCAGCTCGGCCAATTTGGCGGCATCGGGGGCTGAGCATTATTTGCCCGATTTATGGCAAGCGGATAATTATCCTATTTTGCAGTCCATCGCCAAATTGGGGGCGCGGCAAGCAGGCAAGGCGCCGAGCGTGGCAATTATCGGCTCTGGTCTTACCGCGCTGGATGCCGTTTTATGGCTCGAAGAATTGGGCTTTACGGGCGAATATTTGCTGTGTAGCCGCCATGCGCTGTTGCCTTTACCACATGCGCCCAGTGCGGGTGGCGTGGCAACGTTAGTAGCGCCACCTGATATCAGTCGTTTAAGCATAGGCTTGCAGCAAATGCGCCAGGCCGTGCAAACGCGGGCAGGGGCCTATGCTTATGTCGATAGTTTGCGCGCGCAAACGCCGCAACTTTGGGCAGAGCTGGGTATATCCGGTCAGCGACAATTTTTGCGGCACTTGCTGCCTTATTGGAACCGCTTACGCCACAGAGCCGCGCCCGCCGCATGGCAAGTTCTGCCCCGTTTACAGCTGCAAGGCCGCCTGCGGCTGGTGCCGCAGCGTGTGGCCAGTATCAGCGCCAAGGCCAAGCAACTTACTTTGCATCTACCTAGCCAAAGCGCGCCAGAGCATAAAATTATGGTGGCGGGCGCTATAAGCTGTCGTGGTTGGAATTTGTCGGGCGATGTGGCCTATCTTCAGCCACTGATTAAAGCGGGGTTGTTGCAGCAACATGCTTTGGGTGGGTTGGTGCCGCGAGGCTCTGGCGGGGCTGAACCCGTCACTGGCCAGCACACGCAAGTGGCACCAAATATCTATGCTTTAGGCTGTTTGCTGTGGGGCGCTTATTTTGAAAGTACCGCTATTCCTGAAATACGCGCTCAAGCCCAGCAAACGGCAGAAAATATAGCGCGCACGCAGGCTAAACAGCTCGATTCGGCCAATTACTGCTAAACACTAGCCGTAGTGGTTGAATAAAAGCAGAACCACCACATATCGGCCATAATTATTTATTATGTAAATTGACAATTTTGCCTAAGTTGCTTGAAATTATGCGCCGCTGGCCATATAGTCCTCGCTTGTGCGTAATTAAAATATTGAATTCATTGATATTTTCTATTTTTGTTTACTTTTTCTTTATCTTTTTTTCTTGTTTTGCGCACAATTTTGCCGCATAGTTTAACTGTTCGGTGGTTTTAACGGTTTGTTAGGTTTTATATTTTTCAAACTGTCTGATTTATTTTTTGGCTGTTTCGTTACCGATTTGCTGCAATTGGCGCAATCTTCTAACGTAAAGGGATGTGATGCCTTACTTCTGGCATGATTATCTTCCCATCGCCACTGCCTTGCGTCTGGAGCATCCGGACGCGGATGTATCAACATTGCCGCATGATAAGCTTCGTTTAATGGTGGTTGAGCTCGCCGATTTTGGCGATCAATCACAGCCGCCATCCGACCGCTGGTTGGATTTAATTTTATATGCTTGGATTAAACTAGTGCAGGACGATGTTCTGCAGGAAAGCGCATAAGGGAGCTTGCCATGAGTGACGACGAAAAATCCCTCTCGCCACTTGTGATTGATGCCGCGCAAACCGGCCTGTTCTGGCAAAGCCTTGGCGGTAATAACGACGACCGCATCGGCGGCAACACCCATGTTTATAGCTATGTTGACCCGCAAAAACCAACCGAGGCGCCACTTCGCATTATGGTTGAGCTGGGCTTGATGTTTGGTAGTCGTCGGCGTCATGGGGTTGATGAGCTCTTCCCCGATATGTCTGACTTTTTCGTCAATAAACATACGCCCGACATTAAGCCTCGCCAGCCGGTTGAGGCTTTGTTTTTAACCCATGGTCACGCCGACCATGTGGGCGCTGTGGCGCATTATCTTAATCTTGGTTATGAGCTGCCGCCCATTTATGCGCCGCAACTGACTGTCAGAACTTTGCTTAATCAGCTGGCTCGCCAAAAAATACCGTCCGATGTTCTGGCGCGGCTGCAAATTCATGTGCTGCAAGACCAAATTCCCGTAGGCGTGGGGCCTTTTGTGATTATGCCCTTTACGGTATCGCACTCATTTGGTTTTTCCATGGGCTTTGGCATTAGCACGCCCACGGCCAATGTTTTCCACTCGGGCGATTTAAAGGCCGATACCACAACCGAGCTGGGCGCTACCGATTTTGGCGCGCTGGCACGTTGGGCGCGCGATAACAAAGTGGCCGCCTTGATGATGGATAGCACGGCCGCGCCAAAGCCTGGTTTTACCACGGCTGAAAGCACCGTGCGCGATGAATTGGTCAGGCTTATCAAAGAGCAACCTAAAAAACGTTTCATTGCCGCCGTTATGGCGCAAAACCATCAGCGGCTTGATACGTTGGCCGCTGTTGCTGCCGCCACCAATCGGGTGATGCTGGTAACCGGTGATGCTATTCAAAATAGCTTGCGGGCGCTACGCGATGCCGGCATTGATTTTGAGCAAAAATACGGCTGCAAAATTATTTCTGACCCGGCCAAGGTGCAGCTTGCTCTTGTGCCGCCCGTTCAGCGCCGTGATGAGATAAAGCGCTTAGCCCGCCGCATCGAGCAGCTTGCTACACAACAGCAGCAGCTTAAAAATGGTGGAGCGGCTTTGCTCTTGCGCGAGAAAGAATCCGAGAACCGTAAACTTAATAACGTCATGGGCAAAATACAGCGTCAAATCAACGCGCTGTCGAGCGGTGATGATGTATTGGGCGAGGTTGAAATTTTAACCGAGCAGCTGCAAATTAAAAACGCTCAGCGCGCCGAACTGGAAATTGCCATAGCTGAATTGCGCCGTGGTGATGCCGCTTTATCAATCAAGCGTCTCGGCGCTGAGCTGAGCAAAGTACGTGCACGTCACAAGCGCCTTTCCGAGCTTGAAGAGAGCGGCCTGCGCCCCGAGCAAACTTTGGTGGTAGCCAGCGGTACGCAGGGCGAGCCTTTGGCTAATCTTTATAAATATGCGCATGGCCAGCACGACCATCTTAAGCGCAACCCGCGGCAGGATGTGGTTTTGCTGTCGGCCATCATAATTCCCGGTAATGACAATGCGGTATCGCGCCTTGTTAACAAACTAGATCTGGAAAAAATTCCGGTCATCACGGCCGATAAAGCCACTATCCATTCATCCGGTCATGGGGCGCAGCTCGATCTTAAAAAATATTACGACACTTTGCAGCCGCGCTCGGTTGTGCCCATGCATGGCGATGTCGAGCAGCTGACCATGCACAAACGTTGGATTAAAGATTGCGGCTTTGTGCCGCTGTTGCTTTCAAGCAATGCGCAAATCGTAACAATTACGGCAGAGGGTGCAAGGCTGGTTGCTGGCCCGCGCCCCATGGAGCGCTGGATTGGCGCACGGCAAGTGGGCAGCTTTGCCTCGCCCGTTTATGAATATGTGTTCAACCTTGATACGCAGGGCCGCCCCTTGATGGGCCTGCCGCAGCAGCCCTTCATTACGCCGCAGCCATTGCGCCCCGTGCCGCCGCCTATATCGTCGGCGCCGGCCAATAGCAATTCTGGTCAAGATAACTCAGGGCAAGAGGCGGGCGACAATGCCGCACGCCTCTTTGGTGGCAGACCGGCCGGCCTGCAGCATGGCCCTGGCAATAATATCGATAATACACGTCTGCCAGCGCCGCGTCGGCCAATCACTCATATACCGATACATCGTCGTCCTTGGAGACGGTAATAAGCACAAGCTGGTCAAGCTGAAGCAATTAGAGTAGTTTGCGCCCGCGAGATAATTGCGGATTGTAGCTGTGCTGGAAATTTCAAATCTTACCATACAAAGAGGGATGCGTTTGGTGCTGCGCGGCTTGTCGCTTGAGGCGCAGGCAGGGCAATTGCTTTGGGTGCGGGGCGCGAATGGCAGCGGTAAATCTACCTTGTTGCGTGCCTTAACCGGCTTGTTGCCGTGGCAAAGTGGCAGGCTGCGTTGGCAGGGGCAAAATATAGCACCGCAAAGCGCGGTATGGCGGCAAACAATTGGCTATTTAGGGCATGCGCATGGGTTGCTGGGCTCGTTAACTGCGCGGGCGCAATTGCCAGCGGCGGCCTTGGCACATTTTGGTTTGGCGGCTTTTGCCGATAAGCCCGTGCGGCAACTTTCGGCAGGGCAACAGCGGCGCTGTGCTTTAGCAAGGTTGGTTGCAAATACTGCACCGCTCTGGCTGCTTGATGAGCCAGACACGGCGCTTGATACGGCTCATCAGGCGCATTTAACCCGCTATCTTCAAGAGCATTTACAGCAAGGTGGCATTATTTTGCTGGCCGCGCACGCAGCCCCGGCCATAACGCCAGCGCATATCATTGAGCTTGCTACATGAGAAATTTTTTGCACATAGATCTGATGCGCCTATGGCAGCAGCGGGCGGTTATTTTGCAGGCCTGTGGTTTTGCCGCTTTGGCCGTGCTGTTGCCAGCTTTGGCGATTGGGCCTGATCAGGTGTTTTTAGCCAAAATTGCTTTGCCGCTATTATGGCTGGCGGCGGTTTTAGCCATATTGCTGGCCAGCGAACGGCTCTTTGACCAACTCATGCAAGATGATTTTTTGGCCAGCGCCTATATCGCTGGCTATGCTTGGTGGCAATTAGCGCTGATATTGTGGCTGACGCAGTTTTTATGTTTGGGGCTGCCGCTGCTCTTGTTGCTTTGTGTGGCGGGCAGTATGTTGGGCGTGGCTTTAACCAGCTTACCGCTGTTGGCGCTTGCCTTGCTGTTGGCTTTGCCAGTGCTGCAAGGCTTGGCTTTATGTGGGGCAGCTTTAGTGCAAGGCAGTCGAGCGGGCGGGCTGTTATTATCGCTCTTGTTACTGCCGCTTTTGGTGCCCGTGTTAATTTTTGGCGCGGCGCTGGCGGTGTGGTGGCTGGCGGCTTTATTATGTTTAACCCTAACGCTGCTCTTGCCAGTTTTGGCCACAGCTTTATCTATGGCACATGAGGAGTAGCATGAGCAGGAGTGGCATGACCTTCGCCTTCGATTATCTGGCCAATCCGGCGCGCTTTAAGCGTCTTGCGGCGTGGCTGCGGCCCTTATGCGGCTGGCTGGCGCTGGCGCTGTTGCCGGTGGGTTTGTTGGGGGCTTTAGTGCTCGCACCGCCCGATTATCAGCAGGGCGATAGTGCACGCATTATGTATGTGCATGTGCCCAGCGCCTGGCTGGCTTTGGCGCTTTATGCTGCCATGGCTGTAGCGGCCTTATGTAGTTTAGTGTGGCGACACCCTTTGGCCGATTTGTTTTGCAGGGCCGCTGCCCCCGTGGGTGCCACTTTTACGGCGCTGTGTTTAATCACTGGCAGTATTTGGGGGTTGCCCATGTGGGGCACATGGTGGGTGTGGGATGCGCGCCTGACCAGTGTGTTGATTTTATTCCTATTATATCTTGGCTATATGGCGCTGCTCGATGCCTTTGCCCAGCCCCAGCGCGGCGAAAAGGCCGGTGCTTTGCTGTTGTTGCTGGGCGTGGTGAATTTGCCCATTATTAAATATTCGGTAGAGTGGTGGTACACGTTGCACCAAGGCAGCAGCATTAATCTTGTGGGCCGCGATGCGGTGCATATCAGCATGGCCTGGCCGCTGCATATTATGGGGCTGGCTTTTGCCGCCTTGGCGGGCTGGCTGGTGCTGCTGCGCCTTTTGGCGGAAATAAGCAAACGGGCACATTATTTACGCGAGCTAGCCGCATGAGCTACGGACTTTATGTTTTAGCAGCTTATAGCATAACCGGTGTTGGCTTAGCCCTGCTGGTATGGCGCAGCTGGCGCTTTTACAAAAAATATCACTCGCCACGTGATGACCAATGAAACCTAAAAGATGAAACCTAAGCAGGCGCGCCTTTTACTGTTGTTGCTTTTGGTGGGTGGCTTAGCGCTCACTGTGGCATTAACTTTGCGTGCCTTATCTGAGCAGGTCAGTTTTTTCCGCACGCCCACGCAGCTGTTGCAGCAGCCCACTGATGCCGCGGTGCGCTTGGGTGGCCTCGTTAAAGAGCAATCGGTGCAACGACTGCCAAACAGCCCCACCATAGAATTTACCGTAACCGACTTAAAGCAAGAGCTGCGCGTGCGTTATACGGGCATTGTGCCCGACCTGTTCCGTGAAGGGCAGGGTGTGGTGGCCGAAGGCACGCTCGATGCCAGCGGCATTTTTATGGCCACAACTTTGCTGGCACGTCACGATGAAAATTATATGCCGCCCGATGTTGCCAAAGCCTTGGGCTTGCCGGTCAATAGCAAGGGCGCGCCACCATGAGTCTTTTGCCATGAGTCTTTTGCCATGAGCCTTTATGTAGCCGAGCTTGGACATTACGCCCTGTGGCTGGCTTTTTGCGTCAGCCTGTTTGGCGCCTATTTTGGCGGGCGTGGTGTAAGCCATAACGCACCGGCAAAAGCTGCAAAACTGGCCAGTGCGGCCGCTTTGGGTTTAGTGGCTATTGCTTATGCCGCCTTAACGCAAGCCTATATCAATAGCGATTTTACCTTGCTGAATGTGGTGAGCAACAGCCACAGCGATAAGCCATTATTATATAAAATAAGCGGTGTTTGGGGCAATCATGAGGGCTCGCTGTTATTTTGGTGTTTGCTGTTGGCGGGCTTTGCGCGTGCGGTGCATAGTGCGCCTCGTGCACCCTTGCCGTTGCGCAGTTTGGCGGGTGGGCTATTGGCGCTGCTGTTGGCGGGGTTTTTGGCTTTATCACTTTTTACCGCCAACCCCTTTGCCCGCCTGCTTGAAGCCCCCGCCAATGGTCAGGATTTAAATCCTTTATTGCAGGATATTGGTTTAGCTATTCATCCGCCGTTGCTTTATTTGGGCTATGTTGGCTTTAGCGCGGTGTTTGCTTTGGCGCTTGCGGGCCTTTATTTGCGCGGCATTGATAAAAACTGGGCGCAATGGGTGCGGCCATGGGTGTTGCTGGCTTGGGGCTGTTTAACATTAGGCTTGGCCCTTGGCTCGTGGTGGGCTTATTACGAATTAGGCTGGGGTGGCTGGTGGTTTTGGGACCCGGTTGAGAATGCCGCGCTTGTGCCGTGGCTGACGGGCACGGCGTTGTTGCATAGCTTAGTTACATTGCGGCAAAGCGGTGGCCTTAAACGGTGGACGGTGCTATTGGCGCTGCTCACTTTTGCCACTTGTTTATTGGGCACATTTTTAGTGCGTTCAGGCGTGCTGACCTCGGTGCATGCTTTTGCCAACGACCCGGCCCGTGGTCTGGCGATATTGCTGCTTTTTGCTGTCACAGTTGGCGGCGCTTTAGCGCTTTATGCGTGGCGTGCGGCCGATTTACACAGCCCGCCACCCGCGGCCGCTTTTGGTCGTGAGGGGCAGTTGCAGCTCAATAATTTATTTATGGCCTGTGCAGCAGGTGTGGTGCTGCTGGGTACGGTTTACCCGCTATTGCTCGAGGCACTGGCTTTGCCGCCAGTGTCGGTTGGCGCACCTTTTTATAATAGCGTGGTGTTGCCGCTTTTTGTGCCGGCCCTGTTGCTGATGGGGCTGGCGCCTTTTGCTACAGCCAAACGCGCAGCGCCCTGGCCCGTTATGAAAAATATCATGCTGGCAGTGGCGGCATTATTGCTGGCGGCGCTACTCATTTGGGATATTGGCTTAGGCTGGGGGTTGGGCGGCTTAGCTTTGGGCCTGTGGGTGATGGTTGGTACTATTTTTTATGCACGGCAGCATTGGCGGGCAGGCAATATTAGTGTGCAGCTGATGGTTTTGGCGCATTTTGGTTTTGCCTTGGCCGTGCTGGGCATGGCGGGCAGTGCTTTGGCGCAAAGCCGTGTGCTGCTGCTGCTGCCAGGGCAAAGTACGCATCTGGCCGGATATGATTTTAGTCTTATTGGTTTTTCGGCGGGCAATGATGGCAATTATGATTATACCCGCGCACATATTAATGTAACCAAGGCAGGCACCCACACAATTTTGCTGCCTGAGAAACGCTGGTACCCTGTTGCAGAAATGGCCACAACGGAAGCCGCCATCAGCACCAATGGCCTGCGTGATTTATACGCAACCCTAGGCGACCAGCATGAAAATGGTTGGACGATGCGCTTTTATGTAAAGCCGCTTATGCCATGGTTGTGGTTTGGTGCGGCTTTGGTGGGGCTGGCGGCCATTGGTGGTGCGGCACGTTTATGGCGCAAGCAAGCGCAAGATGAGGCACAGCAAAATGCGTAGCACATTATGGCCCGCAATAATTTTTTTGCTGCTGCTGCTTATGCTGGCGGTAAGCCTATGGCGCAATCAGCAGCCTGCTACGGCCAATATGCTGGAACAGCCAATGCCGGCTTTTACGGCGCCACTGCTTTTTAGTGCGGGCGAATTAAGCAGCGAGCAATTACGCGGCAAGCCTTATATGCTCAATATTTTTGCCAGCTGGTGTTTGCCTTGTGTGGCCGAGCATCCGCAATTGCTGCAATTGGCCAAAAAGGCCCCGCTTTATGCTTTGGCTTATAAGGACAAGCCGGAAAACACCAAGGCTTTTTTGCAGCGCCGTGGCAACCCGTTTATTGCCTTGGCACAAGACAGCAATGGTCGTATCGCCATTGATTTGGGCGCAACCGGCGTGCCGGAAACATTTTTGATTGATGCTTCAGGCGTTATTCGTTATCGGCATCAAGGGCCCATCATGCCGCAAGATATGGAAACAATAGAGCAAATATGGCAAAAATTATCTGCACCCTAATTTGGCTGCTGGCACTCATGCCCTCGGCCATGGCATTAGAAGGCGATGAGCCTTTAGCCAATGCCGCGCTGGAAGAGCGCGCGGTTGCCATTGGGCAAAGTTTGCGCTGCGTGGTGTGTGAGATGCAATCGGTGAATGATAGTCCGGCGGATATGGCGCGGGATGTGCGGCTGCTTATTCGTGAGCAATTACAGCAAGGCCAAAGTGATGCGGCCATTATGCACTTCATTCAAAGCCGCTATGGCGATAGTGTGTTGTTGCAGCCGCCCTTGCAGGCTACCACCATGCTGTTATGGCTTGCTGCGCCCTTGTTGTTGCTTTTTGGCGTCGTGCTGCTTTATCGGCAGCATCATAAGCAAGGGCCGCGCCCATGAGTTGGCTATTTGTATCTTTGGCCGCCATGCTGACGGCTTTTGTTGCGCTGAGCATCGCGAGGCCCTTGGCGCACAGCAAGCAGTGGCGCAGTTTGCTGCTATTGCCGTTTATGGCTTTGGCGCTTTATGGCTGGCAGGGCAACCCCGATATGGCCGATATGCCTTGGCGCGATAATCCGGCGCGGCAGGCCCGCGCCCGCACCCTCGATGAGCTTGAGCAGCATTTGCGCGCCATGCAAACCAAACCGCCCGCCATACCCACCACCGATGATTGGGTGCTTTTGGGGCGTTTGCAGCTGGCGCTGGGTGCCCGCCCCGAGGCCAAAAACGCCTTGCAAGAAGCAAGCCTGCAAGGCACCGATGGCGTGGCTGAGCTAATGTTGGCCAAGCTGATCTTGGCAGATGATGCGAATAATCGGGGTGCCGAAAAGCTGCTGTTGCAAGCCACGCACAAAAACCCGCAGCTTTTTCTGGCGTGGGTTTTTTTAGCTAGTTTTTACGAATCTCAAGGTGAAATGGCCAAAGCCGAACAAGCGCGTCAATTTTTGCAAAAAAACACCCAATAATTACAATTATTTAGTGGCAATCATGCGCTTTGCTTGTGAAGCCAGATAAAATGGCCTATCCTCTTTTGCCTTTTGCTTCAAGGCGTTAACAAAGAGAGAGCCTATGCCCGTTGCTAAAAATAACAAAAAAGCTGCACCCAGCAAGCCTGTCGCCAAAAAAGCGCCAATCGCCAAAGCCACGCTGACTAGCGAGCGGCCCAAGGCACCAGCCAAGTCTGCCGAAAAGCCAGCAGCCAAGGGCGCACCCGACACGCTGCAAAGCCTGCTCGATAAGCAAGCCATTCATGAGCTGATGGTTGATTATTGCCGCGCGGTTGACCGTCTTGATGTGAATTTACTGAAAAGCCTGTTTCATGCCGAGGGCACCATCGATTTGGGCCATGGCATTTTTCAAGGCGCGGTGACACCCTTTGCCGAATGGTTGCTCGAGGCTTTTAGCCAATATGTGCGGGCCACGCAAACCTGCTTATCGAATGTGCGCATTCAGCTGCGCGCTGAACAGGCTTTGGTTGAAAGTTATTTTGTGATGCAGCAGCGTGTCGAAAAACCCGGCCAAGCCGAGGATGTTTTTATTGCCGGGCGCTTTTTAGACCGAGTCTCGCGCAAGAATGGCGTGTGGAAAATTATTCATCGTAAATGGGTGCTCGATTGGACGCGCACTTTGCCGGTTGCCGATATTTTTGCCACGCGCAACCCCGATACGCATTTTGCCGCGCGCGGTTTGGCCGACCTTTCGGCCAAGCTTGAAAATTTTCCGGGTGCCCCGGGGCGTGAGCCAAGCTTTCCGCGTCGGCCCTTTAGTGCCGACTCAATAAAATATTAGCAGGCAGCATGGAAGATACGCTCACTGTCATAGCTATCGTGGTGTTTTTTGTGTTGTGCGGGCTTTATGCTAAGCTCTGCGAGCGCGAGGAGTAAGCCATGGGCCAGTTAGCAAATCCAACTGTGTGGGAGCTTTACTTAGGTGCCATAATTGTTGTGGCGTTGCTGGTTTATTTATTTTATGCGCTGGTTCGCCCCAATAAATTTTGAGCAAGCTTTAAGCATTTTTTTAGTTTGAACTGGCAGGGATTCTATGACCTATCAAGGCTGGGTTGAAATTGGCTTATTGCTGAGCATCAGCTTTATTGTCGCGTGGCCGCTTGGTTTATATTTGGTGCGCATGTGCGGCGACCCGCATTATCTGGTGCCAAATGCTAAGCCAGCCTTAGCGCCGCTTAAAAGCCTATTGCTAAAACTGGCGGGCAGTGCCGCGCAGCGCGAGCAAAGCTGGGGCGATTATTGTAAAAGCCTGTTATGTTTTTCGGCCGTTTCTACAATTTTGCTCTTTGCAATTTTGCGCTTGCAGCATTGGTTGCCGCTTAACCCGCAGGCTTTGCCGCCCATGGATACAGCTTTGGCCCTGAACACAGCCATAAGCTTTGCCAGTAATGTTGATTGGCAATCTTATAGCGGTGAAACAGCGCTGAGCATGTTTAGTCAAATGGTGGGTTTGGGCGGGCAGATGTTTCTATCGGCCGCGGTGAGCCTGGCTGTGGCCATGGCCTTTATCAGGGGTTTTGCGCGCGAAAAAAGCAAAACCATTGGTAATTTCTACCAAGATTTGGTGCGTGGCACAGTTTATGTATTGCTGCCCGGCGCTTTCATTTTGGCTGTGCTGCTGCTGTGGCAAGGCAGCCCGCAAAGCTTTGATGCGCCCGCGGCGCTCACCACAATGGAGGGCGCTACTCAAACAATTCTGTTGGGGCCTGTTGCCAGCCACACAGCCATTGAAGTTTTTGGCACCAATGGCGGCGGTTATTTTAATGCAAATTTGGCGCACCCTTTTGCTAACCCAACCCCGCTGAGTAATGTATTTCTGCTGATTGCGGTTTTAGCTTTGCCTTTGGCGGTTTTTGTGGCGTTTGGTTTGTGGCTGCGTCGCAGCCAAGAGGCCGTGTCTTTGTTATTGGTGATGGCGTTGCTGTTTTCAGTCAGCCTCATCGCCAACTATTGGAGCGAGGCACAGTCTTTGCCGGGGTTAATGGCCAATAGCAATATTGAAGGCAGCAATACTTTGCGTGCCGACATTGAGGTGGGCAATATGGAGGGCAAAGAGCAGCGCTTTTCTATTGCCAGCGCCAGTCTTTTTCAAACGGCGGCCACGTTAACGGCAATTGGGGCGAGCAATAGCTCTTTAGGCGGCTCTACCAGCCTTGGCGCATTATCGTTTATGGTCAACCTCACTTATGGCGGGCCGATTTTTGGCGGCCTTGGCAGTGGCTTATATTCGATGTTGCTTTATGTGCTGCTGGCCGTTTTTATTGCCGGATTGATGGTGGGTCGCACGCCCGAATATTTAGGCAAAAAAATTGAGGCACATGAAATTAAGCTGGTGATGCTGGCGCTGTTGGTGGTGCCAGTGGCAACTTTGCTGCTGGCGGTTATTTATATATTGTGTGCCGATACAGCATATTTGCCCAGCGCTTCGCCTGAGGTGGTTTTGGGGCGCGTGCTTTATGCTTTTACTTCGGCTGTGGCCAATAATGGCTCGGCCATGCCGGGCATGGATACCAGCAATGCGCTGTTTAATAATCTTATGGCGCTGGGAATTGCGGTGGGCCGCTTTATGGTGATTGTGCCCGTTTTGGCTTTGTCTGGCGCGCTGGCGGCCAAGCAAATTCACCCGCCATCGGTGGGCAGCTTTCCAACGGCTACACCATTATTTATCGTGCTACTCTTGGCAGTGGTTTTAATTGCCGGCGCACTTACTTTTATGCCCGTATTGGCTTTAGGCTCGATTGTGGAGCATCTGAACACACTTATGGTGCAGCCATGAATAATTTTTCTTTACTGGCTGAACTTGGTCGGCGTGATATTTGGTGGGCCAGCCTTAAAAAACTAGATCCGCGCACGCTGTTTTGGCAACCGCTTAGTTTTGTGGTTTGGGTGACAGCACTATACGCCACCTTGCTGGCATTACGCGATGGTGTGGCAGGCCACGAACAATGGTTGCAGCATCTGTTTATCTGTTTTTGGCTGTGGTGCACCTTGCTGTTTAGCAATCTGGCCGAGGCCATGGCCGAAGGGCGCGGCAGAGCCACCGCCGAAAGTTTGCGCGCCGGCAAGGCCGAGGCTATGGCCAATAAGCTGGATGCGCCGCGCCTCGATGCCAAATATAAAACTATATCGGCCACACGCTTGCAGTTGGGCGATTATGTGCTGGTGCGCGCGGGCGAGATGATTCCGACCGATGGCGAGATTGTGCAGGGCATCGCCACGGTCAATGAAAGCGCCATGACCGGCGAGAGCGCGCCGGTTATTCGCGAGAGCGGCTCAGATAGGTGCGCGGTAACAGGCGGCACCTTTGTGGTCACCGATGCCATTGTGGTGTGTGTGAGCAGCGTGGTTGGCGGCAGTTTTATTGACCGCATGATTAGACTGGTTGAGGGGGCCGAGCGGCAAAAAACCCCATCCGAGCGGGCGCTTAATTTATTGCTGCTGGGTCTGACATTAATTTTTTTGGTGGTGTGTGCGTCGCTGGCGGTTTTTACCTATAAGGCCGGTGGGCAAACATCGCCCATCTATTTTGTGGCGCTTTTTGTGACCTTAATTCAAACCACCATTAATGGCCTTTTAGCGCCCATTTCTATTGCCGGCATGTCACGGCTGTTGCAGCATAATGTTATTGCAAAATCAGGGCAGGCGGTTGAGGCCGCGGGCGACATTGACGTATTGATGCTTGATAAAACCGGCACCATCACCCATGGCAACCGCATGGCCAGTGAGTTTTTGCCCCTGCCGAATATCTCGGCGCGTGAATTGGCCGAAACCAGCTTATTATGCTCGCTGGCGGATGACACGCCCGAAGGCCGCTCGATTGTGGCGCTAGCTGAAAGCCAATTTGGCTTAACAGCAGCCGAGCTACAATTGGCCGAGCTGACCTTTGTGCCCTTTAGTGCCAGCACCCGTCAAAGTGGTGTTGATTATACGGGCCATTCTATCCGCAAGGGCGCGCCCGATGCTATTTTGCATAGTCTTAATCTGAATAAAGATACCGCGCCAAAAGAATTGCTCGCCGCCATAGAGCAAGTGGGTGCCACGGGCAGCACGCCCTTGGTGGTGCATCATAATGGCCGTTTGCTTGGGGTGATTTGCCTGAAAGACGTGATCAAAGAGGGCATTCGGGCGCGTTTTGCCTTGCTGCGGCAAATGGGCATTCGCAGCATTATGGTGACGGGC
This sequence comes from Rickettsiales bacterium, assembly GCA_027485855.1. Classification (GTDB taxonomy): domain Bacteria; phylum Pseudomonadota; class Alphaproteobacteria; genus JAIXQD01. Next base: position 248,848 of record JAIXQD010000030.1, read on the forward strand.
GATAATGCGCTCACGGCTGCCACCATTGCCGCTGAAGCGGGCGTTGATGGTTTTCTGGCCGAGGCCACGCCCGAGAAAAAGCTGGAGCTTATTCGGCGCGAGCAGGCCCAAGGGCGCATGGTGGCCATGTGTGGCGATGGCACCAATGATGCGCCTGCTTTGGCACAGGCCGATGTTGGCATGGCGATGGGCAGTTGCACCGCAGCCGCGCGTGAAGCTGGCAATATGATTGACCTTGATAGTAACCCCACCAAGCTGATTGAGATTGTGGGTGTGGGTAAACAGCTGCTCATGACTCGTGGCGCCTTAACAACTTTTTCGGTAGCCAATGATGTGGCAAAATATTTTGCGCTGTTACCCGCAATGTTTGTTGGGCTTTATCCGCAATTAACCGTCCTTAATATTATGCAGCTTAACCCCGCCACGGCTATTTTATCGTCGGTGATTTTTAATGCGCTGATTATCTTGCTGCTGATTCCGTTGGTGTTTCATGGGGTGCGTTATCAACCCAAAACGGCGGCGGCGCTGTTGCGGCATAATTTAATTATTTATGGTTTGGGCGGTTTGCTGCTGCCATTTATTGGCATTAAGCTGGTCGATATGGCGCTTAATTTATCGGTTTTTGCGGGGCTATGGCAATGAAACGTGAGTTACGTGCCTCTCTTTCACTGTGCTTGCTGCTCACTTTTTTGGCAGGTGGCGTCTATCCTTTGGCGGTGTGGCTGATGGGGCAGGCCTTATTTACCCAGAGTGCCAATGGCGGCCTTTTGCTTAATCCGCGGGGTGAATATTTTGGGGCAAAACTTATCGGGCAAAATTTCACCAGCGCGCGTTATTTCTGGCCTCGCCCATCGTCAAGCAACTACGACCCCTTGGCCAGTGGCGGCCGTAGTCACAGTGAGGGGTTGCCCGCACAAAAGCAGCAATGGCTTACAAATTTGTCCGAAGCGCAGAAAGTTTGGGGGGAAAGTTTTGCGCAAGGGTTTGTTCCCGCAGATGCGCTGACAGCGTCGGCCAGCGGCCTTGACCCTGATGTCAGCCCCGCTTATGCGCGCCTGCAAGTGGCGCGTATTGCCAGCGCCCGCGGCATGGCCGAGGCCGAGCTGCAAGCCTTGCTCGAGCGTCACATCAAGCCGCCCACTCTGGGTGTTTTTGGGCAGGCACGCATTAATCTTTTAGAACTCAACATGGCGCTGGATGCATTGGACGCCGCGCTCGATGAACCCGATGAGGAAAATTAACCTATGAGCACACCCATAACAGCAGCGCCCATCCCTGAGGCCCTCAGCCTGCCTGATACCCCGACCAAAACTGAAGGGCGGCTCAAGATTTTTTTGGGTGCCGCGCCTGGCGTTGGTAAAACCTTTGCCATGTTGCGCACAGCACAATTGCGCAAAAAAGATGGTATTGATGTGGTGGTGGGCGTGGTTGAAACCCATGGCCGCGCCGAAACCGAGGCGCTGATTGCGGGGCTTGATATTATCCCCAAAAAACGGCTGGATTATCGCGGGCTGCCCTTCGATGAAATGGATTTAGACGCAATTTTGCAGCGGCGGCCGGCTTTGGTGCTGGTCGATGAGCTGGCGCACACCAATGTGCCCGGCACGCGTCACCCCAAGCGCTGGCAAGATGTGCAAGAGCTGTTGGCCGCTGGCATTGATGTTTATACCACGCTCAATATTCAGCACGTCGAAAGCCTTAATGATGTGGTGGCGCGGATTGCGGGTGTTGTGGTGCGCGAGACTGTGCCCGATAGTTTAATAAAACGCGCCGACGCCATCGAGCTGATTGACCTCGCCCCGGAAGAATTGCTGCAGCGCCTACGCGAAGGCAAGGTTTATATTCCTGAGCAAGCTAAGCGGGCGATGAGCGGGTTTTTTACCCCCGGCAATTTAACCGCTTTGCGTGAAATGGCCTTGCGCGCCGCAGCCGAGCGCGTGGATGACCAAATGCTCAGCTATATGCGCACCAACGCCATAGCTGGCCCGTGGCCAACGCGTGAGCGCATCATGGTTTGCGTTGATGAAACGCCGCAAGCGGTCAGGTTGATACGTGCGGCAAAACGTGCGGCCGAGCGTCGGCATGCGCCTTGGGTGGCGGTCTATGTTGAAACCCACCGACATGCCGAAATGAGCGAGACCGGCAAAAACCAAATTGCCCATAGCCTGCGCTTAGCCGAACAGCTGGGCGGTGAAACAGCCACGCTGACGGGCGAAAATGCCGCCAGTGAGATTTTAGAAGCCGCGCGCGCGCGTAATGTGAGCATGATTGTGGTGGGTAAATCGGCGCGCACCAGCATTTCGCGCTTGTTTAGTAAAAGTGTCGCCGACCAATTGCTTGAGCAAGGCACCTCGTTTGATTTTCTGGTGGTGGGCGGCGAGGTTGAGGAAAGCGACGAGCATCATGCGCCACACGCAACAGAGGGCGAGCCAGCGCCGCGCCCGCTCAGCTTGCCGCATTTCAGCACACAAAATTGGCGTAAGCTGCGCGGTGCGCTTGTGGCCACTTTTTTGGGCTTGGGTATTGTTGGTATTTTGGGCCAGTTTGTGCATGCCGAAAAAATCTCATCTATTTACCTGATTGCTGTCATGATGGTGGCGGGCTTGTTTGGTTTTTGGCCGGCTTTGGTGACGGCCGTGCTATCGGTGATGGCGCATAGTTTTCTGTTTATGTCGCCCACCTATAGTTTTGCCCTGCACAATGTTGAAGATGCCGCTTTGCTGCTCATCATGATGATTTGTGCCTTGGTGGCCGCGCGTATTGCCACCAGAGTGCAGCAACAAATTGAGGTGACCAAACAAAATGCGCGGCGCACGCAAGCGCTATATGATTTTTCGCGCACAGCATCAGCCGCGGTTGAGCTTGATGATGCGCTGTGGGCGGTGGTGCATCATGTGGCGTCTATTTTACATTGTCGCACTTTGTTATTGCTGCCTAAGCAAAACCGCCTTGAGATAGCCGCGGGCTACCCGCCCGAAGATAAAATTGATACGGGCGCTATGGCGGCGGCCACTTGGTCGTTTAAAAATAATAAGCCGGCAGGGCGCGGCTCGGATACTTTGCCAACGGCGCTGTGGTTGTTTGTGCCTTTACGCACAGCCCGCGGTACCATAGGCGTTTTGGGCGTGCAAGAGCAGGGACGCGAGCGGGCGCTTTCGCCCGAGCAAATGCGCCTCTTGGAAACATTGGCGGGGCAATCGGCTGTGGCCATTGAGCGCACGCAGCTAGCGGCCGATGTTGAAAAAGCGCGCATGACCAATGAGGCCGAAAAACTGCGCTCGGCTTTGCTGGGCATGGTTAGTCGTGATTTGCAATCGCCCTTGATGTCGCTGATGACTTCGGTCACCTCCTTGCGCTTAAATTGGAAAATGCTCGATGAGCATAAACGCACGCATCTGCTTGAAACCATCGAGGACGAGGCCGATCAGCTGAACCGCTTTGTGCAAAATCTTTTAGATGTGACGCGCTTAGGCAGCGGCACTATTAAGCCCAATCGTGAGTGGTTTGATTTTCAAGAAGTGTTGGAAAGTGCTATTACCCGCTTACGTCGGCAAACCGAGGGGCGGCCTTTGCATATTTCTATGCCCGAGACACGGCCAAAACTTCATGCCGACTATGTTTTGCTTGAGCAAGTCCTGGTCAATATTATTGATAATGCTTGTAAATACACGCCGGCAAAATCGGCGATAAATATTTTGTTGGGCTATCATGCAACAGGCGTGCGCTTTGAAGTCTGTGATGAAGGGCCCGGCATTCCGCAAAGTGAGCGCGAGCGCGTGTTTGATATTTTTTACCGCGCCACCGCCGAAAGTGACAAACCCGGCGTAGGTCTTGGTCTTGCGGTGTGCCGTGGCCTTATGGAAGCGCATGGTGGGGCTATCAGAGCCGAAGCAGGGCATCATGGTAAGGGCACCTGTATTGTGGGTGAATTGCCCTATGATGCCGCCATGACGCCGCAGCCTAAAGCGGTTAGTGGCAGTTAAGCTTGCAGCACTTAAATGAGCGGCATTTAAATTAACGGCAGAGCTGTTGCACCATTTGCTGCAGCAATGTATCACAGCGCAGCAATTGTTCGGTTGCGACAAACTCATTGGGCTGGTGGGCTTGCTCAATGCTGCCGGGGCCGCAAATAATCACGCTCATGCCGGCCTCTTGGAAATAGCCGGCTTCGGTTGCAAACGACACCACGCCCGCTTGATTAGCGCCGGTAATTTTTTGCAACAGAATTTCGCCGGGGTTTTGCGCCTCGGCCACCAGCGGCGGAATTTGCACCATAACTTCAGTGGTGATATTGGCCGTTTTAGCAAAGCGCGCTAATTGCGGCTGAATTTTATGCGCTATAAATTGTGCGTAATCGGCGCGAATGCTGGCGGCATCATCGCCGGGATGTAGTCTAAATTCCCAACGCAGTTCGGCCTTATCGGCAATAATGTTTATAGCCGTGCCACCATTCAGCATGCCCACATTAAAAGTGGTGAAGGGCGGGGTAAATCCACTATCAGCAAATGCTTTGCTGGCACGTTCAGCGGCCATCTGCCCAATAAACAATGCAATTTCTGCGGCAAGCTGCACGGCCGATAAGCCTAAATGCGGCTGGCTTGAGTGCGCCGCATGGCCTTCAATACGTGTTTGAAAATCCATCACGCCTTTATGGCTGTTGACCAATTGTAGCTCGGTTGGCTCGCCCACCCAAACCCAGCGTGGTTTAAAACTTTGCTCTTGCAGCCATTGCATCAGGCGGCGCACGCCCGCCATATTGGTTTCTTCATCATAGGTGAAGGCCATATGCACCGGTGTTTTAAGGGTGCTTTGCGCTAAAAGCGGCGCGAGTGCCAAACAATTGGCGACAAAGCCTTTCATATCGCAGCTGCCGCGCCCATAAAGCCGGCCCGATTTTTCGGTGAGCTTAAAGGGGTCGGTGTCCCATTTTTGGCCAAGGGTTGGCACCACATCGGTATGGCCAGAAAGCACCACGCCGCCATCACCCGCAGGGCCAAAACTTGCCCAAAGGCAGGCTTTATTTTGTTGGGCATCGTTGATGACGCTCAGACGCGCCCCATGCGCTTGCAAAATATCGGCCATAAAGCTGATGCAAGCGCGGTTTGACAGATGCGAGGTGGTATCAAAAGCCACCAGCTGCTCTAAAAGGCGCGGCGAAGACAGGCTGGGATTTTGTGCAGAAAGTGTCATACCGCAAACTTACAGGATTTTGCCATAATGGAGCAACTCAAACCCGCTTAACAGCAGGCTGGCCGCCACCACAAACAAAAATGCATGCAAAGCGGCCAAGACTTGCCCCAAGGCTACCAGCAAGCCATCGCGCTCTAAAAGGCCAAGGCAGAGGGCGATAATGGCCAGGCTCGGCGTGATATTGCCCCACGGAATCGGCAGCGCCACAATAATAGACAAGCCAAGCAGCACCAGCCCATTGATGCGGTCTAGCGCACTGCCAGACAGGCTTTGAAAACGCGGCTTTATAAAAGGCTCAATTTTTTGTAGCCAGCGAATCACCGGCGCAATTTTTAGCGCTAAGGTGGCGCGTGGCACGCCATGCTGTTGCGCATAGCTGACAAAATCGAAGCGCCAGCGGCCAAGGGCAAGGCTGGGTAAAAAAGGCGCGCGATAGCCAAAAGCCATTTGTGCAGCAAACAAAACCATCGGCACGCCTAAAACAAGTGATAGGCCCGGCAAAATAGATAAAATAATATTGAGCAAAGCCAAAAGCAGCAGCAGCATGGCAAAACCGCGCCCCGCAAAAAGCGATAACATATCGGCCAAGCTGACTTTGGCATTTGATGTGGTCGCAGAGTCGTTACTCGTGTCGTTACTCGTGTCGTTACTCGTGTCGTTACTCGTGTCGCTACTGGCGTCGGTATTGGCCAAAGCCACGAGCAGCTCTGAGGTTCGACGAAAATCGTCTGGGGCGAAGTTTTGATTCATGGATGTGCCGCGGTGTAAGAAGCCAATAAGCTAAACAATGTCATAGGGCGTTCAGCAAATTGAATGACGGCCAAGTTTGTTTAGCTAACTTTTTTGGGCAACTCAACGAGGGCTTCCTCGGTGAGGCGGTTTTGCTGCTCGGCTTTTAGCTCGGCGGTGAGTAGCTCACGCGTGGCCTGCATGGCAAGATCAACCGCATAATCACGCACTTGGCGTGTGGCAGCGGCCTCGGCCAGGCTGATTTTTTCAAGCGCGAGTTGCTCATGACGCTTCAGCATAATGGCGGTTTGCTCGGCGGCTTCCGTGCGGATATTTTCTGCCTCATGGCGGGCATGGCTTAAAATAGCCTCGGCCTCTTGCAGGGCCTCTTGTTGTTTGCGGCGGTAGCTATCAACCAGCGCTTCAGCTTCGGCACGCAAAGCCTTGGCTTGCTGCATATCTGCAGTGATGCGGGCGATGTTGCTATCCAACCATGCGGTAATGACCTTGCCGCCAAATTTTATGGCCAGCACAAAGAAGATAACCAGCGCAAGGCTATACCAAAAATACAAGTTGGCAAGAAGGCCGGCTGATTCTTGGTCCATGATTATTGCTCTCTGCCCTTAGTTTTGTCGCAAAATATTTTGTGCACGTTGCACGGCGGCTAAAGCATTTTCATTGCTCACCGCCATGCCTGACAAACGCGCCGCGGCTTGGCTGGCAACCTCGGCCGCAACTTGCTGAATATTGGCCAATGCCGTATCGCGCGCAATTTTAAGTGCGGCCTCGGCATGGGTGGCGCGGGCGGTGAGGTCGGCATCAAGCGCGGCTAGGCGGCTTTGTGTTTGCGTAGCCATTTCAGCATTGGCTTTTTGCATAATTTCGGCCGCTTTGCTGCGGGCCTGCAGTAAGCTTGATTCATAGGCACGTTGCAGGGCTACAGCCTCGTTTTTGGCGGCCTCAGCCCCGCGCATATTGCCCTGATGAGCCACAGCACGCTCGCTTTGCACCGTGCCGATGCGCGGCACAATCCAATAGCGAATAGCGACGTAAAGCACCATAAAGCTTATTGCCAGCCAGAAAAACTGACTGCTAAACCAAGTGGGGTCGAATTGCGGCATGCCGCCCTCGCTGGCCAAGGCTGCTGGTGTCAGCACAAAGCTGGCAGGCAAAAGCAAGGCAGACAATAATAAGGGCGAGCGCGGCATACGCATAATCCGAGCGGTCTAGGCGACGAAAATAAGCAGCACGGCCACAACGAAGCTCAGCAGCAACACAAGTTCAGTTGCGGCGAAGCCGATAAAGCCAACGCCATTGAGCTTGGAGGCCGCAGCCGGGTTGCGCGCAATGCCCGAGAGCCATGCCGAAAACAATAAACCCAGACCAATACCAGCGCCAAATGTGCCTAACATGGCAATGCCAGCACCCAACAGTTTCATTGATTCGCCTTCCATAACTCACTCCTCGTTAAAGTTAAACATGTAAAACCATAAACTCATGCCAAGCTTTTAGTGCATTTCTAGGGCATCGCGCAAGTACACAGCGCTTAAAATTGCAAAAATATAAGCTTGTATAAGTGCGACAAAAAACTCAAACCCCACTAAAAAAATGGTTACAGCCAGAGGCATCGGCGCCACCAACCAGCCGAAAGCGCCATAAGCCACCAGCGATGCAACCATACCGGCAAAAACCTTAATCAAAATATGGCCGGCCAGCATGTTGGCCGATAAACGAATAGCCAAACTGAGCGGGCGCACCAAGTAAGAAAACAGCTCGATGGGTACTAACAGCCAAACAAGCCACCAAGGCGCACCTTGTGGCACAAAGAAATGTAAAAAATGCGCGCCATGTTTAACAAAGCCGGTAATGGTGACTGTGATAAACACCGCCAGCGCCAGTGCCAAGGTGACTGAAATATGGCTGGTAATGGTAAAGCCCAGCGGCACCATGCCCAGAAAATTGCCAAATAAAATGAACAAAAATACCGAAAAGATAAAAGGAAAATAAGGGCGGGCTTTTTCGCCAGCCGTGCTGCTGACCAAATTAGCAATAGCGTCATGCACAATTTCTGCCAGCATTTGCCAGCGTCCTGGCGTCGCCGATATGCGCCGCAAGGTGAGGCCAAAAAACAGCATAATCGACAAAACCGTCAGCAGCATAAACAGCGATGAGTTGGTAAATGAAAGGTCGGTGCCATTTATTGAAAACGGCAAAAGCGGCTTAATTTCAAATTGTGCGAGGGGTGAACTCATAATTTCGGCCCTTTCAAATTACGACTTGTTAGTCCCAACGGTGTTTTCATAATTTTGCATGGCTTTCCATGCGCTCCAAACGCCAGCGGCAAAACCCAAAAAGCTTAAGATCAAAATAAAAGCCGGGCTGGTGTGTAACTGTTTATCTAACCACCAGCCCACAGCGCAACCAAATAAACTGGCTAAAACCAATTCAAAGGCAATGCGGCTGGCGCGCATGGCGGCGGGGTTCATGGCCGCACTCAGTTGTTTGGCATTTTCGCTTTGTTGAGCCGATGGTTGCATGGCATTAATTTTGGCCGCCAGCGCGTCGATATCGGACGGCCCGTTAGCATGCGGATTCTCGGCATGCTGATTAGTGTTGGCGGGTTGACCTAAATTATCATTGGCCGACATGCAAAACCTTAAATAAAATGGTCGATTAAATCGGGTTTAGCTATAGGCGGCAGGCCTTAAACTGTCAAGCCAGATATGCCAAAAATTGCTGGCCGAAACACTTTAAAAATTACCAAAAAACAAGCGCTTATGGCGCTTTTATATAGGCCGAAAGATCGCGCGCCAGCTCTTGCGGGCTTGTGCTTGAGCTAAACATATCGGCAAAACTGCCATCGGGGCGCATGAGATAAATAACACTGCTATGGGTCATTTGGTAATCATCATCGCCATTATGCGGGTTTTTGCTATAGGCCACGCGATATTTTTTGGCCACGGCCTCTATTTGCGCCTCTGTGCCGGTCAGACCAATCAGCCGATCGTCAAATTGCTGCACATAATCGCTTAACACTTGGCCATGGTCGCGGGTGGGGTCGATGGTGATAAAAACTGGCTGAAAATTAACCGCCGCCGCGCCCAAATCCTCAAGGCCGGTGGCTAAGGTTTGCAGGCCAGTGGGGCAAATATCGGGGCAATAGGTAAAGCCAAAAAACACCAACAGCCAGCGGCCCTGAAAATCAGTATCGCGCCAGATTTTGCCGTTGCCATCGGTCAGTTCAAAAGCGCCACCAATTTTCGGCGCATTGGCCGGGTCTGGAATAGTAACCTCGCTATGGCTTGTGTGCCCCGCATGCTCATTTTTGCTGCGGGTGGTGATAACAGAGGCCGCCACCGCTGCCAAAAATGCCAAGAGAAAGGTCAGGCTGATAAGCAGAGCCGGCACGGCAGATTTTGGGCGGGACATTATCGGGCTCCTTTTATAGGGCTTTTCACTAAAAGCTTTTCACTCATGGGTTTTACAGCCTTATCAATATTTTGACCAGAAGCAAAAATGCTGCAAAACAAACGGCGCCACAATTGCTTGGGCGCCGTTTTTTCTGGGGGGGAACAGAAATTTAAAAACGGGTGTTTGTTGCTCTTAAAGCGTCGCTAACCCTTACAGTGCAGGCAACATCGCAGCCACCAGAGGATGCCGCACAATGTCGCGCTCTTGCAGCATGGCCACAGCAATGCCCTCAACGGTTTGCAGGCGCCGCGCAATGTCGGACAGGCCTGAAAGACCGCTGAGAAGGTCGGTTTGGTCGGGGTCGCCGGTTAGCACCATGGTGCTGTGCCAGCCCAAACGTGTGAGGATCATTTTAAGCTGCGGGTAGGTGCAGTTTTGTGCCTCATCAATCACCACAAAACTGTTATTGAGTGTGCGGCCGCGCATATAGCCCACGGGCGCAATTTCGATGGTGCCATCCTCGATGCATTTGGTCACGCGCTTGCTGCCCATGCGCTCGGAGAGGCAATCATAAAGCGGGCGTAAAAACGGCGCCATTTTCTCATGCATGTCGCCCGGTAAAAAGCCGATGCTTTCGCCGGCTTCAATGGCCGGACGGCTGAGAATAATGCGGTCAACCGTGCCCGCATCTAAAGCCTCAACCGCGGCCGATATGGCTAAGTAAGTTTTGCCGGTGCCCGCTGGCCCTAAGGCCAAAGTGACATTATGTGTGGCAATGGCCTCCATGAGCGCTTTTTGCCCATCATTATAGGGACGCACTTTGCGCACATAAGATTGATCGCGGCGGTCTTGCGTTGGGTCCCAGCCATTGGCGTTGCGGGCGGGTGAGTTATCTTGCGATTTCTCGTGGCGCTCATGGCGTTTGCTACGGGTAAAGGCTTGTTGTTCTGTATCGGCGTTCAGAAACTTCTGCGTGCGTTTACCCATGTTCAACTCCAATGTTAGCGGTGGGGGGGAAGGCAACCACAAAACAACAAAAAACCCGCCAGACAAGTCGGGCGGGTGGGGGTAAAACCGGAGGCAAGAAAACCAGATGAGCCTAAAATGGGTGGGCCAGAAACAGGCTGAGGAAACTGGTTGTGGGGGCGGCCATAATCCTCTTGCGGATAATTTTCAAAACTGGTGGGCAAGTTTAAGAGCAAAATCACTCCTCAAAATGCGGTTAACAGATGCACAGTAAATTAATCTGATGGCCTATCTTATGAGTGATTTGGGTTAATAAAAGATTAACCGGCTAGCTTTGGCGGCAATATGTGGTAGGGGGCGCGTGATATATGCACCACATAAGGTGTGGTTGGCCTTATGGCGAGCTGCTATGGCCCTAGCTGTGGCTTTTACCCATTACGCAGCGAATAAACCAAATTATTAATGGCCGCGGTGAGGAGGTCACGCAGTGGCACGGGGCGCGTGCTTTCGAGTGGCTCGGTTAAAAATGGCCCACGCACGGGCTGGCCTGCGGCATCATAGGCGGTGATATTGAGCATGGTGCCGGGCATGGCATTTTCGCCATCGATGCTGGCCGTTGAGGTGTAGCAAAGCTGCGATAAAGAAGTGCCATTGGCAGGGTTGACATAATCAACGCGCAGGCAATTTGACGCCACGCTATAGCTTGGCGTTATTTCTGTCGGAAGCTGAACCATCGGGATTTCTACCGGCACGGTGCGAAGGGGCGGTAGCTCTTCTACGGTAACGGGTATGGGTGTGCGGTCGATGATAATAGGTTCGCGCACTGGTTGTGCTGCTGGTGCGGGTGCTGCTGGAGCTGGTGCCACGGGTGCGGGTGCTGCCACTCTGGGTGGTGCGACCAAATTTTCTGGCTTAGGCACGGGCACAGGCGTTGGCGCTGCGGGCGGCGTGAAGGTGACTTTATCGGCAAATTCGGGCAAGGTGCGGATATAGGCTAAATCATGAATGGCTTGCGCATTGCCAGCACGGGCGGCTTGCTCGTAAAGCTGAATGGCTAAATCTTGATTTTGTGGCAGGCCCTGTGTGCCATTAAACAAATAATAGGCGGCATCTTTGAGGGCTTGTGGGTTACCTTGCTCGGCTGCAGCAAAAATTGCCTGCATTCTGCTTGAAGCGCCATCGCCTAATAAGGCCTGCGCTTGATCTATCGCTGAAACTGTTGGCACAGGTGCTGGAATTGGCGCAGGTGCTGCGGGTGCTGCATCAGTCGGTGCTGGGGCCGGTGCTGGGGCCGGTGTTGGAGCTGGTGATGGGGCGGGGCTTGACCCGCTAGGAATATTATCAGTATGTGGCGTTGTGGCGCTACCAGCAGCGGTACCCGCACCAATAACGGGGGCTTGACCAAACAACCAATCATGCACCGCCATGCCAGCAAAGCCAAAGGCCACGCCGCACACTGTGCTGAGCGCAAAAGATTTGAAGAATGTGCCAAACTTATAGCTGTTGGGCTTAAATAAATATTGGCCAATGCTTTTAATGCTGTTGTGACCATCGGCGCGCGATGCCGCTCTGGCGCAAGCCACCGCGCCTGAAATTGTGCCGGCCAACACTGCACCAATGATAATAAGCCCACCCGCCGGAATACCGATGCTGGCAGCGGCGCCCACTAAAGCTGTTTTAGCAGCAAAGGTAGCAACGCCTTGCAAAGCGCCAATGGCCAGCGCCTGTTTGGCATGTTCAGACAGGCTAAAACTATAAGGCTGCGTTTGACTACCGGTGACGATTTGCTCGGCTTGTAATTCGAGCACGTCATCTACGGGCGCAGTATTTGGCGCAGTATTTTCGGGTGCTGATTCTGGCACGGCTTGCATGTTGGCGGCTTGTTGGGCGGCCAATGCAGCTGCAAGAGCAGCGCCAATTGAATCATCTTTATTGTCTGGCGCTATGGGGCCTTGCAATGAATCAGTGCTGGGGTTGTTGCTGTAACCCATCAGCCAGCGCAGCAACCAGTGTTTCTTTTTTTCTTTTGCAGCTTTTTCTTCATCGCTATCGCTTGCTTGCGGCAATAATTTGGGCGGCTCGGCTGGCGCATCGCCACGCAATATCGCCAAGAAATCGAGCTCTTGCGGCGTATGGCCAGCAGATGGTGCAGCAATGGCGGTCATATTTTATCCTAACATTTATGCCTATATGGCCTTGCGGCCAAATAACGCCTTATGACGAATTATGCTTGTTACATTATCATAAGGATTTGCAAGTAATTAGTGAATAACCGAAACAATTTCAATAAAATTGATGTATTAACACTTTTGAGAATAGTTTTGATCTGGGCACATGAAAGAATAGCCGTATATTTTTTCGTTGACGCAACTATTTCGGTCCTTCATAAATATAACCCATCAGAGCTAAATAAAATAAGTGTTTAGAAATTTTACTGAAAAAATGCTCGGAAATTATTTAACAAAAACATAGCAGGGGAGCTATTTATGACAAATTTATTCAAACAAGCCGCCGCCGCCATTGCTGCAGCATCATTATTGGTCGCTGCCGCTTCACCGGCTCTGGCTCAATCAGCCTCAAGCGCAACAGGCGTGGGCACTGCAACAAACACCAATAACATTGGTAACGCCAATATTAACGGCAATACTAACAATAATGGTAATGCCAACAGCAACACGCTGGTGGGCACTAACACCAGCACCAATAATAACGGCAATGCCAACAGCAACACGCTTGTCGGCGGCACAACGAACGTTGACAGCAGCAATGCTAATAGCAACACGCTTGTAGGCGGCGCAACTACAGTTGACGCCAGTAGTGCTAACAGCAACACCAATATCGCTGGCGGTGGTGCAGGCGGTGCTGGTGGTAGCTCTGCTTCATCTTCCACAAGCACCGGCGGTAATTCTTCGGTCAACATTAACAATCCGGGTGTTGCCATTGCCCCATCTGTGGTGATGGGTGGCGGCGGCGGTGGTGGCGGTATGTGTATGGCTGCTAACAGCATTTTTGGCTCGGTCGGTATTGTCGGTTTTAGCGCTGGTTTTGGTAAGGGCGATGCCGAATTTGATGATAAGTGCGGTCAATTTGTCGCTGCCGTTGAGATGATGCGCAACCAAGAAGGCGCCATTTCGGCCACGGGTGTTATTGCTTTGGCTCGTCAGTTTGGCGTGATTGGTGACGCTTTAGAGCAAGTTGTACGTCAGGGCGCTGAAAATGGTTGCACCACAGCATCGCCAGCTTCGTGCTTCTTGGGCATTGCGGCACCACAAGTTACACGGGTGATTACGGTTACTCCGCCAGCACCAATTGTTGCAGCGCCGACCCCGATTATTGCTGCGCCAGAGCCAGCCGCGACTACACCGCGCACTGTGCGTCGTGCAGAGCCCCGTCGTGCAGCGCCGCCTGCTGCACCAGCTCGTCCGGCTACTACCTGCCCCGGTCAGTGTCCGGTAAGGGGTGCGCCCGTGGTGGCAACGCCTGGTGCCTAACTAAGAAGTTAGTTAACGGCTTATTAACCATAGATACAGTTTCCCCTGGGCGCCCGTTGGAAAGTTTATCCAGCGGGCGCTTTTTTTGAAAATAATTTCCATGAAAGTAAAGACGGAATGGACAATAACCGTTCCGTATGGATAATCAATATATCGATGTTTTGCAATTTACATAAATAACAACATTTCCGGGGGGAAATATCATGCAAAGTTTAAAACAAAGTCATAAGCCAGGCCAAATCGCTAAAATTGCCCGTTGGTCGGGTGTGTTGGCAGCGGGCCTTATGGCCTCGGCCTGTGCGACAACAACTGTGCAACTGCCGCCCTCTGGTCTAAATGCGGCCGCTTGCATGCAAACACAAACCACAACCGATGGTCGCCGCGGTCAAAGCACGCAAACCTTCTCGAATGATTGCGCCACAGGCACCATTGCCATGGAAATGAGCAGAAGCGACGATCCCGCTTTGCAAGCTATGGGCATTGCCATTTTGGCCGATACCGACCCCGCTATTCAACAATTGCTGACCCAATATCGTGATGGTAACCCGCAAGTGGTGGCCAGTGCGCAGCAAATTGCCAGCCTTATGGCCTCAAACAACGCTGACCCCGTCATGCAAAATATGAGCCGTCGTATTGGCGCGCAGCTTTATGTGGGTGCCGCCCCCGAAAAACAGCAACAAGTGTTTAATATACTGCAACAAGGCGGGCAAGATGCCACCGCACTTATTGCGCAAGCCACAGCCGCCAACCCCGCGCCGTGCCGCATGGTGACAGTGACTGGCCCCAATGGCCCGATTGGCCGTTTTGTCTGCCAATAGCAATTGGCCATTATGTGTGCCAATAATATATAGGAATATTATCTTATATAGCTGTTGTGTGTTAGCTGACCGTTTTTGGTGACTGTTCTTAGCCGGCGCTTTTGGCTAAGAGCGGGGTGCGGCCGGCCTCAACCCACACAAAATGGTCCTGGCCATATTCGGCCGCAAGGTTTTGCGCCAGGTGCCAGCCAATATTAAGTGCCAACCAACCCCGTTGCAGCGCATCGCCCGTTTGCTCGTCATAGGCGACATAGGGCAGAATTGTGAGGCCATCTTCACGCAGGCGCGCTTTGAGCTCGCGCACAGCAATGCCAGCCAGTGGGCCATCCATTGCGGGCAGGTTGGTGGCGGGGTAAGCGGCCAGCAGCGCCGCGCTGACAGCGCGGGCGCGAGTCAGCAGCGCTTGCAGTGGCGCGCACTCTTCGCTGATATGCAGCGACCAGCTGCCGCCTTCGCTTTGCACGCTATAGCGCGCCAAAGTAAGATTAGCCGCCGATAAATCGGGCTGGCGTGCGGGCAGTAGGCTTGGGTCAATATCGGTTGTGGGCACTGAGAAAGCGACGCTGGCAGGAAGGCTCATGAGGGGCTCGCAATGCTGTATGCGTGAATGGTTGATTTAACCTTAACTGATTCGGGCATTGCCCCAACAAGGATGCGACAAAATATTAAAATTGGCTTTGTGGCTGAGTCTTTGTTGCCACAGTCGGGTGCCGCAGTGATGAAACTAAATCTGTGGTTGGTTTTTGCCAGTCAAAACGTACAATTGATAGGACGAATAAATTTGGGGATGCAGATGACACATTTTACCGCAAAGGCCATAGAGGCTGGTTCTAAATGGCGCAACACTTTGGTGATGGCCGCCATTGGCCTTGCCTGCATTGGTTTGTCGGCCTGTGGCCAGCCGCAAAATGGCTCACAAAGTCAACCAAACACACAAAAAGAAAGCACCATTAAACAAGCACAGCAAACCGTTGAAGAAAACGGCGCGGCCAACCGTTGTGCGCCAGATGCCCCGGCCTCGTGCTATTTGGGTGTGCCGCATACATCACCCGCGCCGTCGCAAGCGCCACAACCCTAAAATATTTTCCGCTAACTTTTTTTACGGCCTGCCCAAGATAATGCGATTATCGCGGCGGATATTGGCCGTGCGAGAGCTGCTGCTATCGCCGGTTTTAAAGGCTTTATCAGCAAACAAATTACCGCTTTGTGCCGCGGTAAATATGCTGGGTGCGCCATTATCAAGCAAGGTTATGCGCAGGCCAATAGCATTAGCGCGTGAGGTGCGATTGCTGTCGGTGCTGCTGAGCAGCAATAAGGTGTGTGGCAAGATTTTTATTTCGGCCGAGGCAATCAGCAAGCGCTGACTTTGCGTGCTGCCAGCTTCATCATAGCTGCGATAAGTGCCAAAGGCCTTGGCCCAAGGCATGAAGGGCAGGGTGCTGCCAATTTCAAAATCATAGCCGGCTAAGCTTTGCTCTAGCGCATTATTGACGCGCTCATCGCCGCCGATATGCCAATAGCGATTAGCGGTAAATTCAAGCGGTGCCAGGTCAAAATCAAGGCCAAGGCTGGTGCGCTGGTTGCCGCCCGAAAATTCGTAGTCATAAAAACCATTGATGCCGGCAACCCAAGCCTTGCTGGCGGGCATATAACGATAAGCCGCGCCAAAATTGCCAGCATCACGCCAAATCCGGTTTTGCTTATAGCGCCAGCCGCTGATTTGCATCAGCACTGTTTGCTGTTGGTCGGCGCTTTGCAGCAATGGCTGCCATGAGCGAAAATTATAGGTCGAGCCACTATTGATGGTGAAATTACCCTGCACCTCGGTGCGCTTAAGCCAATCGGTGCTGGGTGTTTGCCATTGTAGCTCAGCTTTGGCGGGCGTGCTTACAGCGAGGCTGAGAGTTGCAAGAATGACAAATAGCAGCGTGCGGCTTTGCGACATAATAATCTCCGGTCAGTTATGGCGCTCAAGATAAACAAGGCCAGCAGCCCTGCCAAGCAGAAAGCGCAGCAAACATAAATTTGTAGGCAGGTTTTAGCGGGGTTTTGGTGATAAAAATGCAGGTGGCGTTGCGGGTTTGGCGAGTTCGGGGCGGAGTGCCAAAAAAATGAGCCGCTCATGTTGTGCATCAGCAATGGCAATGTGCTCTGTGGCTGGGTTTTGTGGTGCAGGCATTGGCAGGGAATGCTGATGCGGGCGTAACTCTTTCATATCGCGGAAGGTGGTTTTCTCTATGCCATAAGTGTCGTGCAGCGCCTTACGCAGCGCCAACTGTCCGCCAAAAATGCGGCACAAAACATAAAAATCATAGCTCCCATTATGCGCCCAGATGTTGATGGTGGTGGGCGCGCGCTCGCCCGTGGGCGGCGCAAAGAGTGCCAGCAGCGCAGCTTTAATTTCGGTCAGGCTTTGCCGTTGCTCGGGTAAGGGTAATTTGGCCAGCACATTTTGCTCTAGCCAATGGCCTTTATATTTTTGCTCATCAATGGTGTTGCTTACACCATAAAAACTGCGACCATCCAGCGTGACCAAGCCAATGCTGATAAAATCTATGCCCATGCCGCTATCGGGCAAATCGGCAAATTCAGTATCAAGGAAGTAATGCATATGTGTCTCGTTTATTGAGCGATAATCATGCTAGCTTAGCATGATACGGCGCCGCAACTATTTTATGTGGCGCTGGTTATAGCGGAGACGCTTCTGTTTCTAGGCGCTCGCGACGCTCAACAAGTGTTTCGCCTTCATATTCCCAATAGATGGGGCCCTGAGCCGATGTTTGCTGCCAGCCATAGTCGCGGGTGAGAATGTCGGCTGCGGCACGCGACAGGCTGGTTTCTTCACCATTCATCTCAATGGTGTTGTTGGTTTTAACTATGGCATAAATTTCAGGGTTGCGCGTAAAAGTAATGCGCGCACCTATGGGTACTTGTGCGACAGCAAAGTTAAATCTTTCGGCTTTTCTGCGGGCATTTTCTAGGGCGCGTTGGTCGTCGGCGGTTTCAACAAAATCGTGCCCTGGCGTTACATTGTTTATTTCGGCCAGCCTTAATGCGGCAACAGCACGCTCGGGCGCTAAAAGAAAAAACTCACGCGATTGACGCACGCGCTTTTCGCCAAAGGCTTCGTGTAATTGCTTTTCAACAAAAATTGCATCCTTCACTTCGGCCGCATAAAAGCAGGTGAAGGGGAGGGGGATTGAGGTGCTGTCGAGGCTTCGTAAACGTTGCTCAAGGTTGGTGGTGCGGCCAATTTTGATGTAGCCGGGCATGGCCTCGTTGGTGAGGATATATATTATCTCAGCCATGCACTTTGCCCTTCTTTAGCTGTGGCCTTTATTGTAAGCCGCGCCCTAGCTAAATGCCTCGTCCCACGAGCCGCGGGTGGCGGCTTTGCTATATTCGGTGGCGCGTTGCTCAAAGAAATTAGCGTGTTCGGCGCCATTGAGCATTTCGTCCATCCACGGCAGCGGGTTTTTGGGGCTGTCATAAATGGGCTCGAGGCCTAATTGCTGCAAGCGACGATCGGCAATATAGCGGATATAGGCCTTCACATCGGCCGCGGTCATGCCTTGCACGCCGCCCATTTCAAAGCACAAATCGATAAAGGCATCTTCGTGGCTGACGATTTCACGGCAGGCATTGTAAAGCTCGCTTTGGAAAGCCTCGGTCCAAACTTGTGGGTTTTCCTGCACAAAGGTGCGGAACAGGCGGATAATGCTTTGTGTGTGCAAAGTTTCATCGCGCACCGACCAAGTCACAATCTGCCCCATGCCCTTCATTTTGCCAAAGCGCGGGAAGTTCATGAGAATGGCAAAGCTGGCAAACAGCTGCAACCCTTCGGTGAAGGCACCAAACACGGCCAGCGTGCGCGCAATTTCGGTGGGGTTTTCAACGGTGAAGCCCTGCATGTAATCATATTTGTCCTTCATTTCTTTGTAGCGCATGAAGGCTGAATATTCAGTTTCGGGCATGCCGATAGTATCGAGCAGGTGGCTATAAGCCGCGATATGCACGGTCTCCATATTGGCGAAGGCCGTCAGCATCATTACCACTTCGGTGGGTTGAAAAACTTGCGAGTAGTGTTTGTTGTAGCAATTATTCACTTCAACATCGGCTTGCGTGAAGAAGCGAAAAATTTGCGTGAGCAAATGACGCTCAGTGTCGTTGAGTTTTTGCCGCCAGTCTTTGACATCGTCGGCCAAGGGCACTTCTTCGGGCAGCCAGTGTAATTGCTGCTGCTTCATCCATGCTTCATAGGCCCATGGATAACGGAACGGCTTATAAACCGGATTGGGCGTTAACAAAGGCGACTTGGAAGAGGTTTGGGAAGATGTTTGGGCCGGCGTGGCAGATTCAACTTTTGCAGCGACACTCATAAGCAGGCTCCGTTATTGGTGTAATATAAAAATAGTTTTTTAGACTCTATTGGCAAGAGCTTATTGGCAAAAGCTTTATTGGCAAGCGAGGCACTCTTCATATTTGTTAGCCTCATATTTGCCGTCATCTTTAGCGTGCGGGTCGAGCGTGCGCGTATCGTCGAGCGACAGGCGCGGCTCTTTCGCCTCGGGGTCGGCATAGTGCGTGGCTTGCTTCACATCGCCCTCCATCAGTTTGAAGGCATGTAAATCGGCTTCAGCGCGCTGAATCGATTTAGAGCGGCAGTAATAAAGGCTTTTCACGCCCTTTTTCCAGGCCAGAAAATGAATCTGGTGCAAATCGCGCTTATGCACATCGGCGGGCACAAACACATTAAGCGATTGCGCCTGACAGATAAACGGCGTGCGGTCGGCGGCGTGTTCAATCAGCCAGCGCTGGTCAAGCTCGAATGCGGTTTTAAACACATCGCGCTCATGGTCGGAGAGAAAATCAAGCTGCTGCACCGAGCCCTCATGCAGGGTGATGTTGCGCCAGGTTTCTTCGTCGTTGCGATTATATTTTGCCAGCACTGCGTCCAAATAAGGGTTGCGCACCGCATGCGAGCCCGACAGCGTTTTATGCGTATAGCTATTGCCGGCCACAGGCTCGATGCCCGGGCTGGTGCCGCCGCAGATAATAGAAATGCTGGCCGTGGGCGCAATGGCAATTTTGTTAGAAAAGCGCTCATTGATGCCATATTCGGCGGCATCCGGGCAGGGGCCGCGCTCGGTGGCTAGTTTTTGTGAGGCGGCATCGCACTGGCTTTTCAGCATTTTAAACATGCGCTTATTCCACACTTTAGCCATGACCGATTCAAACGGCACATTTTGCTGCATGAGGAAGGAATGAAAACCCATCACGCCAAGGCCAATCGAGCGTTCGCGCTCGGCGGCATAGCGGGCGCGGCTCATACTGTCGGGCGCGCGGGCGATGAAGTCGGATAAAACATTATCAAGGAAACGCACGCAATCTTCGATGAAGTTGGGCTCATTTTCCCATTCTAAAAACTTCTCGAGATTGACCGAGGAGAGACAGCACACGGCGGTGCGGTCTTTGCCGTTGCGATCTATGCCTGTAGGCAAAGTGATTTCGCAGCACAAATTGGACATTTTGACGGTCAGACCGGCCAGCTTGTGGTGCTCGGGGATAGCGCGGTTGACATGGTCGATGAACAGCAAATAGGGCTCGCCGGTTTCAATGCGGGCGGTGAGCAAACGAATCCATAGGCCGCGAGCCGATACCAAACGAATGGCTTTGCCATCTTTGGGGCTGGTGAGCGCCCATTCGGCATCATTTTCAACAGCGCGCATAAAAGCGTCGCTAATGACGACACCATGATGCAGGTTAAGCGCCTTGCGGTTGGGGTCGCCGCCGGTGGGGCGACGCAATTCGATAAACTCTTCTATTTCGGGGTGCGATACGGGTAAGTAAACCGCAGCCGACCCACGGCGCAAACTGCCCTGACTAATGGCCAGCGTGAGACTATCCATCACGCGGATAAACGGCACCACGCCCGAAGTTTTGCCATTAAGGCCAACTTTTTCGCCAATCGAGCGCAGATTGCCCCAATAGCTGCCAATGCCGCCGCCGCGCGCGGCCAGCCACACATTTTCTACCCAAAGGCCAACAATGCCCTCAAGGCTGTCGGATGACTCGTTGAGAAAGCACGAAATGGGCAGGCCGCGGGTGGTGCCGCCATTTGATAAAACGGGGGTGGCCGGCATAAACCACAGGCGGCTGATATAATCATAGATGCGCTGGGCGTGCTTGGCATCGTCGGCATAGGTCATGGCGACGCGGGCAAACATATCTTGCGGGCTTTCCCCGGGCAGAAGATAGCGGTCGGCCAATGTGTCCTTGCCAAAATTGGTCAGCAGCGCATCACGGCTGCGGTCAACCACCACTTGTGGGGCGGGTGTTTGGCTGCGGGCATCGAACATTTTGGCCTCCTTCAATGAGGGCAAGCCCATGCCCGCCCGAATTAGTCTTATGTTTTACTTTCATTTCCGCTTTTATCTGCGGGTCGTTACGGTTCGACCTGTGGATAACTTGGAAATACCACCACATTTTGTGGCTAACAACTATTAATCTACCATATATCGTGGCTGCCGCCAGATTGAAATCAAGGCCTGTTAGGGGTTGTCCACAGGTTTTTTTAAGTTGTTGCAAGTAAAGCGCAGTAGAAAACCAGCCCAGCAGGCCCAGTCAAAACTGGGACGCTGAACATAATCAAAGCCATAGGGCGCGTCCAGCCCTTTTGTGCAAAAATTAATGAAAGATGAATGCTTTTTTTGTGCATAAGAAAAGCCGTGGTGCTCGGTTTTGTTCATAATATGTTCTTAGCAGCTTTTTGGGCGTTTGTCCAATATTTTATATTACCAAACGAAAGCATGGCAGCTTTTCGCCAAATTAACTCAAGGCCAGATTTTAATCGCCAATAATGGCGGTTAAATCGATTTTGCAACCATGCTTGAAAATAATAGTGCTGGCGCAAGTAATAAGGCGCGATTATTGTTTCTGAGTGCAAAACAACCCTTTGTTTATCTAAGATTCGCCGCATAAAGCGCTGTCATACATCAATGGAGCAAAAAATGACCACAGATACTAAAAAACCAACCTCGGGCTTACTCACCATTGTAAAAAGCGGCGCCAAAGATGTTACAAGCCCCAGCACAGGCGGCGGCTTAGCTAAGCTTGCTGGCGTCAATACGCCAGCCACGCAAAAGCCCACCAGCAGCAGCCTTGCGGCGATTGCGGCCAAAGCGGCAGAGCGCGCCGAATGGTCAGATACCACATAACATAAAGGCATGGCCTTTATTATTGATGCCACAGCCAGCCGCGAAGACACATGGAAACAAGCGCAAGCGCTGCAAGCAGAAATGTTTAGTGCGGTCAGTCAGATTGGCGAGCTGCGCGTGCATTTGCAACATTTTGGCGGCAACAATCTTAAAAATACTGGCTGGCATAACAGCGCTGCTGACGTACGCCGTAAAATGGCTGAAGTGGGCTGTCGTGGCGGGCACACACAACATGTTACGGCGTTACAAAATTTACGCGGCAATCTTTTTGGCGGCGCCATTGTGATTATTGGCGACTCTTTTGAAGAGAACCATCAGCGCGCTATGGAGTTAGCCTCATATTTTGGCAGCAAAAAAGTGCCTATTTTTGCCTTTCAAGAGGGCGAAGACGAAACTGCCGCCGTTGCTTTTAAGGGCATGGCGCAAAATTCGGGCGGGGCTTATGCAAAATTTGGCGCGGGCGCAAAAGATACCTTGCTCGATTTACTTAAGGCAGCGGCCACTTTCACCGCTGGTGGTAAGGACGAATTGCTGAAGCTTGCCAGCCGCGATGATGCGGCAAAACGTCTGGCCTCACAAATGGGCGTTTTGCGTATTGGTCATAGTACGCCTTAAAACTAATTAGGAATATTATCATGAGCGAAGATAAAACCACAGATGCCGCCGCCGATCATAATGGCGCCGATATCGGTGAAAATGCGGCCAAAAACACCGACGAAAACGCCGGTGAAAATGCCGAGATTTTAAAAGAGCTAGAGCTGTTTAAAAAACTGTTTCTCATGCTGGGCTCAGACCAAGAGGGTGAGCGCAATGTGGCGCTGAGCAAGCTGCAAAAAAGCATGGCAAAAATTGGCCTCGATTTTCCAACATTGTTGGAGCAACTTGAAAATGGCGGCAATGCCGCCGAGGCGCCGCCCACTGATGCCGAGTTGCAAGAGCTGGTGCAGTTACTCAGTGCTGAAAATGACCGGCTTAATTTTTTGCTGCATCCCGATAAAATGCTTAATACCAAGCCACGCCCGGTGCCGGTGCCGCGCTTGCTTAAAAGCGATTGGAACGTGTGGTTAAGTATGGTGGCGCGGAAAATCTCGGACGAGCTAGACCAGCAGCGCAATCTTTTAACCCAGCAGCAAGATGAGTATGCGCGTATCCGCACCGATATGCAAAAATTATGGGATGAAACAGCGCAAGTGCAGCTGACCATGGCGCCACTGCGTGATCAGCTGCAGCAATTATTGTTTGAAAAGAAGCAACAGGAAGAAGAACTCCAGCAGAGATATTTAGAAAATAAACGACTGACGCAGGACATTGAAGATTTAGAAATTAAGCTGCGTTCGCTGACTTCTTTAAGAAGTTTGCGAGATCTGCTTGAGGCAATCAAACAGGGCGCAAAAGAAGCCAAAAAAAACGTGCCGCGTGATCTGGCTCAACAGATTTTAGAAAATATTGCTGATATTCAGCAGCACATAGATGCCGCAATTACACGGAATATGACAGAGATTGAGGCCCGCTATGCAGATGATGTGGCTGCAAAAGCAGAAACAATTGAAAAGCTCACCGCTAAACTTGATGCATTACAAGATGACAGAGATGACTTAGCCAAGAATTTGAATGCTGCTAATAGGACAATCCGCTCTTTAAAAAGCAATGACTTTAGTGCGCATAAATATTTGTGGGGCGGTATTGCCGGTTTTGTTTTGTGTTTTGTTGGCAGCATATTGATGAGTGGCGGCAAACATGAGCCAACACCCAACGCCGCGCCCGCTAATAATAACCGCCCCGCTGCAACAGCAGTGGCCGCCCCAGCACCCGTCCCAGCACCCGCTGCGGTGACCAATTTACCCAATGGGCAGCAAGTGCAAGTGCAGCGCAATGGCGAGGTTGTGATAACGAGGCCCGCGACAACGCCCGCAACCGCAGAAAAAACGGTCGCTGCAGCGCCTACGCCTTAAAGCCGGGCCTTAAAACTGCGCCTTAAGCTGAAGTTACTATTGCTGCTGCCGCTATAATATCTTGCTGCGCTTCTGTGCCGGCTTTTTTATTGCCACGCAGCACATAGCTGGGGTGCCATGTTGGTAGCACCTTGATATTTTGCGCAAGGCGGCATGGCCATATTTGCCCGCGATTTTTGCTCATCAGCTCGTGGCCGGTTAAGGCCCATAAAGCCGTGCGGCCAAAGCTTAGCACCAAAGCCGGTTGCGTTTGCTGTAGCATGTTGGCCAGTGCGTCTATCTCGCCTGCCATGCTGGCTAAGCAAAATTGCCCACCCAATGGGCCATATTGTTCGGCGAGTTTTTGCCCCTTTTGTGCAGCGGCTTGTTTAGAGCAAAAGAAAGCGCCGATTTTGTTAGAAGGCGGCTGATAGCGAAACACATTGGCCACAAGGCAAGCGGCGCGGTTGATGTTTGCGGCGCTAAGCCAGCTATTAAGCAACTGCCCCGAGCGGCCAATAAAGGGCGTGCCGTGTTTGGCTTCTTCTGCGCCCGGCGCTTCGCCCACCAGCACCAGTAATCTCGGCGCTTTAAGTGTTGGCTCGGCATAAGCTACAAATGGGTGAGCTACAAATGGGGGCGCAAAAGACAAATCTGCCAACATAAAAGTGGGCTCGCAAATAGAGGCCTAAACCGCCGATTTTAAATCGCCAATTTTGGCTGATTTTTGGGGGAAGTGGTGGGCATAACAGGGATTGAACCTGTGACCCCTACCATGTCAAGGTAGTGCTCTACCGCTGAGCTATATGCCCTTCCGAGGGGAGAAACTATACTAACTTTAAGCTCAGTGGTAGCCTTATTTTTGCA
>JAIXQD010000017.1 GCA_027485855.1 Rickettsiales bacterium
GAGTCCAGCGCGTCTACCAATTCCACCACCGGGGCACATGCGACCATATAAAATAGTTCGCTTGGAAGAGGCCGCAATATAGCCACCGTTTTGCTGCGGTCAAGTATCTTTCTTCGGGGGCATTGTCTCTCTTGCCAACCGCCCGCGCACGGCTTACACTGCGCCCATGCAAAAATATTGGCTTTCTTCGGCGTTTCGCCCCCATTTAGTCCTTGCCCTTGGCTGCGCTGGCGCCATGGCGGGGGCGCTAATTTCGCAATATGGTTTTGACTGGGCGCCCTGCCCGCTCTGCCTGTGGCAACGCGTGCCGCATGTGGCGGTCATCATGTTGGCACTGCTGGCGGCCATGACGTTTGAGGAGCACCCTGCCTTTGCACGCGCTCTATTATTAGCGTCAGTGGTGGCGCTTTTTGCCAATGCGGGTGTGGGCATTTACCATAGCTTGGTGGAACGCCATATTATTGTGCCGATGGAAACCTGCACCAATGGCGGCATTGGCGGAGGGTTTGACGCCCTCAAAGCCCAACTGCTTGGCGCTAAAGCCGCCCGTTGCGACGTGCCCGCAGAGTTTTTCCCTGGATTCACCATGGCCAATGCCAATGTGCTGCTCTGCTTTACGCTGGCCGCCTTTGGCTTTCAACGCTGGGTGCGCGAATGAACGAGAATTTTCAGCCATGGCAGAATGTGAGATCCCGTATGCTGCGCGTGAACCACGCGGGTGAATATGGCGCGAAACGTATTTACCAAGGCCAACTTGCCACGCTGAAAGACCCGCAGGCGCGCGCACTGGTGGAGCATATGGCTGCGCAAGAACAAGAGCATTTGGATTATTTTGATGCGGCGCTGAAACGCGAGCGAGTGCGCCCCACCGCGCTCATGCCGCTATGGCATGTGGGTGGGTTTTTGCTAGGGGCTGTTACGGCCAAAATGGGAACGGAAGCGGCGATGGCCTGCACCGTGGCGGTGGAAAGCGTGATTGACGAACATTACCGTGAGCAAACGCCCGTGGCTAGCGCCCACGCCCCTGAGCTGGCCAAAAAAATCGAGCAATTCCGCGCCGAAGAACTGGAACATCACGATACAGGCCTTGCCCATGGCGCAACGAATGCCCCTGCCTATGCAGCGCTTTCTGCTGCGATTCGCGGCATAACCAAAACTGCCATTTTTCTTTCCAAACGCATCTAAAATCTGTTATCAACCTTGGCATTCAACTTTATTGACCAAGGCTTTCTCATGACCGTTCGCGTTCGTTTCGCCCCTTCTCCCACCGGCTTTTTACATGTCGGCAATATCCGCACCGCGCTGGTGAATTTCCTATTTGCCAAAAAACAAGGCGGAGAATTTTTACTACGTTTGGACGACACGGACAAAGAACGTTCTTTGCAAAAATTTGAAGATGCGATTTTAGAAGACTTGAGCTGGCTGGGCATGAAGTGGGACGGCGACATGTTTCGCGAATCCGAACGCTTTGCCCGCTATGATGAAGCGAAAGCCCAACTGATTGCCGCTGGCCGCCTCTATGCCTGCTATGAAACGGCAGAAGAATTGGAATTCAAACGCAAAATGCTTTCAGGCCGTGGCCTACCGCCCATCTATGACCGCGCGGCACTGAAACTCACCGACGAACAAAAAGCAAAACATGAAGCGGAAGGCCGCAAGCCCCACTGGCGCTTCTTGCTGGCGGATGGTGATATTGTATGGAACGACATGATTCGTGGCGAAGTGCGCATCAATGCGCGCACGGTCTCTGACCCCGTACTCGTGCGTGCAGACGGCATTCCGCTTTATACTTTCTGCTCGGTGGTGGATGATATTGATTACCACATCAGCCATATTTTGCGCGGCGAAGACCACGTGACCAACACTGCTGTGCAAACCCAAATTTTCACCGCCATGGGCAGCGCCATCCCTACGTTCGGGCATATGGCACTGATTAAAACCAAAGACGGTGAACTTTCCAAACGCACCGGCGGCGGGGACATTCGATCCCTTCGTGAAGAAGGCTTGGAAGCGATGTCTATCAACTCGCTGCTGGCGCGTCTTGGCACCTCCGACCCCATCGAACCCATTGCCGAGATGAGCACCTTGATTGCCGCATTTGACATCAGCAAATTTGGCCGCGCCCCTGCGAATTACGACCAAGTGGAACTGGAACGCTTAAACGGAAAAATTGTGCAGCAACTGCCATTTAGTGCAGTGCAGCAAAAACTAAGCGGAAGCGCGGTGGATGAAGCGTTCTGGAATTCTGTGCGTGGTAATCTGCACAAAATTTCAGAGGCCAAAGATTGGTGGAATATTTTGCATCAGCCCATTAGTGCCCCCGCCAATGACGATGCGGATTACACCAAGCAAGCGGCAGAGCTTTACCCCTCCGCATGGTCTGACAATAGCTTTTCGGAATGGACGAATGCGGTGAAAGAAAAAACCGGCCGCAAAGGCAAAGAACTTTTCATGCCGCTGCGCCGCGCGCTGACAGGCCGTGAGGATGGGCCAGAGCTAAAAGCGGTGCTGGCGCTACTCCCACGTGAGAAAGCCATTGCTCGCCTGTGCGGTGAGGCAGCGTAAAGCGATGACGACCATTCAGATCTATAACACCCTCACCCGCCGCAAGGACGCACTGCAACCGCATACGGCCGGCAAGATTGGCATGTATGTCTGTGGGCCAACCGTGTATGACCGCCCGCATTTGGGCAATGCGCGCTCAGTGGTGGTGTATGACGTGTTGTTTCGCCTGCTGCGCCATGTGTATGGCAAAAGCCATGTGACCTTCGTGCGCAATATTACGGATGTGGACGACAAAATTAATGCCGCAGCAATTCAGCGTGGTATTTCGATTCAAGCGCTGACCAACGAAATCACCGCGCAATTTCACGCGGATGTGGGCGCGCTCAACGTTCTGCCCCCGACCATCGAGCCGCGCGCGACCGAACATATCCCGCAAATGATTAGCATCATTGAAAAACTAATTGCGAACGGCAATGCGTATGTGTCCGAAGGGCATGTGTTGTTTGCCGTTACCAGCGAGAGCGCGAATGCGGCATGGCAATATGGCATGCTCTCTGGCCGCAAGCTGGACGATTTGCAAGCAGGCGCACGGGTGGAGGTGGAGTCTTACAAAAAACATCCGGGTGATTTTGTGCTGTGGAAACCGACCGACGCCGAAGATGACCCGAGCAGTGTGTTCGACAGCCCATGGGGCAAAGGCCGCCCCGGATGGCACATTGAATGTTCGGCCATGAGCAGCCAATATCTCGGGGATGATTTTGACATTCACGGCGGCGGGTCGGACCTCATGTTCCCGCATCATGAAAATGAAATTGCACAGAGCTGCTGCGCCCACCCGCATTCGCATTATGCGAAGCTTTGGGTGCATAATGGCTTCCTCACCGTGAATGGCGAGAAAATGAGCAAGTCGCTCGGCAACTTCATCACCGTGCATGATCTTTTGCAAAAAGGCGTGCACGGCGAAGTGATTCGTTTGGCGTTTATGTCCACTAAATATAACGAACCACTGGACTGGACGGACAAGCTGCTGGCGGATGCTAAAAAAGCGCTCGACGGCTGGTATCGTGCGACTGAAAATGCCCCCGATGAAGGCACCCTGCCCGCTGAATTTATTGAAGCCTTAGCCGATGATATGAACGTGCCAAAGGCGCTGAGCCTGATGCATGGCACCAAAGATGCTGGTGTTTTGCTGGCCATGGGGCGCATGCTTGGTTTGCTGCGAAGCACCGCTCAGCAATGGTTTCAAGGCAGCGGAACAGCGGATGAAGTGGCTGAAATCGAAGCGGAAATTGAAGCGCGCAAAGCGGCCAAAGCGGCGAAGAATTGGGCGGAATCCGACCGTATTCGCGATGCTTTGAAAGCGCGCGGAATTCTGCTAGAAGATAAGCCTGACGGCACGACAATATGGCGAAAATCGAATGACTAAAAACCGCATTTATCTTTATGACAGCACCCTGCGTGACGGCGCCCAAGCCCGTGGCGTGGACTTCACGTTGGCGGACAAAATTGCCATTGCGACTGAACTCGACAAATTAGGCATCGATTACATTGAAGGTGGCTGGCCGGGTGCCAACCCCAATGACGACCAGTTTTTTGCAGCAGCGCCCAAACTTTCGCGCGCCAAACTGAGCGCGTTTGGCATGACCCGCCGCTCTGGGCGAAGTGCAGAAAATGACCCTGCGCTGATGGCGCTTTTGGAAGCCGAAACATCCAATGTTTGTCTGGTTGGCAAGACATGGGATTTTCAGGTGGAGAAGGCCCTTGGCGTGTCTCGCAAAGAAAATTTGCGGATGATTGAAGAGAGCATTGCACTGATGGTGAAGCGCAAAAAAGAAACGCATTTTGACGCGGAACATTTCTTTGATGGCTATAAAGCCAATCCGGAATTCGCGCTGGAATGTTTGCAAGCGGCTGCCGCGGGTGGCGCGCGCTGGATTGTGTTGTGCGACACCAATGGTGGCTCGCTACCGCACGAGGTAGGCGAGATTGTGGCCGAAGTCACCAAGCATATTAAAGGCGAAAACCTTGGTATTCATTGCCATAATGACACAGAGCAAGCGGTGGCTAATTCGATTGCGGCGGTGCGCGCTGGCGTGCGCCAAGTGCAAGGCACCATCAATGGGGTGGGCGAACGTTGCGGCAATGCTAACCTTATGTCCATCATCCCTACCCTTATGCTAAAAATGGGCATGACCACAGGAATCGCCGAAAGCAAATTGCCGCAACTAACCCATGTGTCTCGCGTGTTGGATGAACGTTTGAATCGCCCGTCCAACCCGCATGCAGCCTATGTGGGTGCAGCGGCTTTTGCGCATAAAGGTGGTTTGCATGTGTCGGCGATGGCGAAAGACAGCCGCACCTACGAACATATTGACCCTGCGCTGGTGGGCAATAACCGCGTCATTTTAGTGTCAGATAAATCAGGGCGTGCCAATATCGTTGCACGGTTAGAACAATTTGGCATTGGCAATGCCGCCGAAAACGAACATATCGCCGACCTAGTGCGAGTGGTCAAAGAGCGTGAAGTGCTTGGCTATGCCTATGAAGAAGCGGATGCGAGCTTTGAGCTACTAGCGCGTGAGACGTTGGGTTTATTGCCAGAATTTTTTGAAGTCACCTCGTTTCGTGCACTGGACGAACAACGCTGGAACGCCCGCGGCAAACGCATTACGCTGGCGGAAGCGACCGTAAAAATCAAAGTGCAAGGCGAAGAAGTGATGACGGTTGCTGAAGGGAACGGCCCTGTGAATGCGCTTGATAGCGCGCTGCGCAAAGCCCTTCTCACTCATTTTCCGGAAGTGGGAAGCCTTGCGCTGGTGGATTACAAAGTGCGTATCTTAACCCCGAAAGACGCGACTGGCGCGCTCACCCGCGTGCGGATTGAAAGCCGCGATGAAACCGGCCAAACATGGAATACCATCGGCGTTTCCACCAACATTATCGACGCGTCATTTAATGCGCTTTATGACGCGATTACTTATCATCTGCTGCGTCAGAAAATGGCGAAAAAATCTCGTACAAAAAAAGGCGCATAATTATGTTGCCATGCGTGGTTCTCGTACGCCCGCAAATGGGTGAAAATATTGGTGCGGTGGCGCGCGCTATGAATAATTTTGGCTTGCGTGAATTACGCATTGTAGCGCCAAGAGATGGCTGGCCTAATGCCAAAGCCAACGAGATGGCGGCCAATGCTACCGATATTATTGAACATGCAAAAATATATGACGATATGCCAAGTGCGCTTGCGGATATGCATTATGTGGCGGCCAGCACCGCTCGCCCGCGCGATTTGCCAAAGGATGTGATAACGCCCAATATCATGGCGCAAATGCTGCACCAGCATTCTCAATCTGAGACAAAAACCGCGATTGTTTTTGGCCCCGAACGCACCGGCCTGACCAATGAAGATTTAGCTTTGTGCGATGTGATTGTGACGATTCCCACTGCGCCAGAAAATTCCTCGCTCAACATCGCGCAAGCCGCCGTGGTGCTTGGATATGCATGGTGGACTACGCAAGCACACAACACTGTTGCCGCACCGCACACCCCTGTGGATAAGGGCGCCATGGAGCATTGGTTTAAGACATTAGAAGCTGCATTAGATGCTGAAAATTTCTGGAATACACCAGAGAAAAAAGAGCGCATGTGGTATAACCTCAGAGCGCTGTTTATGCGCGCTCAGCCTAGCGCTCAGGAAGTGCAAACCCTGCATGGCATGCTCAAAGCATTGCGTCAGAAACGTTAGCCCAAATATTATATTTATCTAAAGTTTTAGCGGTTTGCTGCGCCGCAAAACATTGATTGCTTTCCTTTTGCTGCCAAATGGGTTATATCTAATCCTCAAGAACATGAGGGAAAATAATGTTGGCAAAACTTAAACCATCTGAACCTAGCCTGCGTGACCTGCTCGACGATCCGATCGTGAAGCGGTTGATGCAACGCGACGGGGTGGAAGCCGAAAAGTTGCGCCCTTATCTGGAAAAGCTCCAGCAAGACATCGCTTTGCGCGAAATCTCGCATTAGAAAATATTAATTTCTATCAATCAAGGTTAGTGACCAATATAAAAAAACCCAGCCACTTTGGCTGGGTTTTCTATTAAGGTTTTTATGCATAGATATATACAAAATATATCATGATAAAACCAAAAGCTACTTCATAGCTTTTAAGAGCGTATTGATCGCTCTCTGTCTTTCCTTTGGGCAGCTCATCAAGCGTGCTGTAACCTATCAAGGCAAGCACAATGCCCATGATGCCCAGCCACTTGAACTGGAAGATAATTGGCTTCCAAAGCATGCCAACTATCGCCGATAAAGCCCAGACGCAACATACCGCCAAAAGGGTAGCGGCAGCATGTTTTGCAAACTCTCTTGGCAAACCTCCAAAATTGGCAGTTACTTTGAGTTTTTCCGCTACAGCCTCTAACACTTCACGGCACACCAAAATAGTAAATGGCAATAACAGATAAATTGTTGTACCAAGCTTTGCTAGGGCCATAGCACCTAACAAAAACATCACAATACCAACTGTTTGGCTTTTTGTGATGATAAACCGGCTGCTGAAAAGCAATGCCAAGGCCACTGCCGGCGTGACAAATTTTATCTGCCATCCATGAATGGCTATATAGACCATCACGAAGAAAGAGATAAACATACCGATTGCTATCGATACCGGTGCCCATTCACGGGCAGGAGCTTGTTCCGCTCCATTTTTAAATGTATTTGCCATGATTATTAAGGCTTTCGCCCGTTTTTGTTTTTAAGAAAAAAATCAGGGGCACTCGCCCTTACTGTGTGCTATTGCAAACAGATAG
Organism: Rickettsiales bacterium; assembly: GCA_027485855.1. Taxonomy (GTDB): domain Bacteria; phylum Pseudomonadota; class Alphaproteobacteria; genus JAIXQD01. Next base: position 7,317 of record JAIXQD010000017.1, read on the forward strand.
ATTCGCTAAGGAATATAACAGAGAAGTCTTCGAAATTTTATGA
>JAIXQD010000015.1 GCA_027485855.1 Rickettsiales bacterium
AGAACTCCGCCAGCGATTGTCCAGGGAACAATCTCATAGCTGGTGGTATTCCACACTATTTCGCACCAGCCTAAACCGGGCGTAATACGAATAGCGGGAGGGATGCTGTTGCCCTCCTGCGTGGAGGGGATGGATAAGCGTATCAACCACGCCTTTTGTTCCATGTTAATGGTGTCTTTAACAGACGCCACCTGCACAGAAGTAGCAGTAAAGCTATCCAATTTTTTGCTCACATGTGGGAGTTTGCCATTACTGGCATAGACCTTCACAAGTGAATCGAGTTGGTTGTGGGCACGGTCTTTTTGTGCCCAAGCGGAGTTTGCAATCAGCAAGCTCAACGCCAGAAAAAACATGAGTTTCTTCATGTTATTAAAATTTAAAGATTATGGCTCTGTTTCAAGAAGCCGATTATTTTAATTATTATTGGAATCAATAACCCGTGCAGCATAACAAAATTTGATGACAGTTTGATGACGGTTGAGGATTTTTTGCATTTGTGCCCGCTATCGGCGCCTCCTGCGCCTCACATGGCACTTCGCTCAAGGCTGTTTCGGCCTACTGGCCTCGTTTAGGCGTGGTTCTTAAGCAGCCATTGTAGTGCGGTTTCGCACTCATTATCCCATTCGCCATTTACAAGCGCTGGGCGGAAATGGCGCTGAAACGCCGTGACGACGCGCATGGTGACGGCGTCAAACACACCGTCTTCTTGAATCATATAGCCATAGCGCGCAAGGTCGCGTTGCAGCAGTTTCACGCCATTATGTTCGTCACCGATTTGGATGGTGGGGGGTAGATTCCATTCCTCGCGCTGTGCCGCCGTGGTACTGATGTCTAGCGCTGTAAATTGCGGGAACACGCCAATGCCGTTTGCTGCAAAATCCGCCCATGGGAAAAGCTCGCCTGGGTCGTCTTTGCGGGCGGGTGCAATGTCCGCATGCGCAACAACATTGACAGGCGTGATAAGCGGATGGCGCTTTAGAATTTCCAAGCATAGCGATTTTACAGCATCCATCTGTGCATCCGGAAAGGCGCGGTAGCCCCACTCATGGCCGGGGTTTTGAATTTCAATGCCGATGGAATTAGCGTTCACATTTTGCACGCCGCGCCAAAAGCTAATGCCCGCATGCCATGCACGCTGCTCTTCTTCCACCAGCTGCCAGATTTTGCCGTCTTCCTCGACCAGATAATGCGCGCTGACTTTGGCGGACTCATTGCACATGCGTTCGCGGGCAGCATCCACGTCTGGCATGCCAGTATAATGTAGCACCAACATGGAAATGGTCGTGCCGTTGCGGCTGTCAAAATTCGGGGAGGGTGACGGATGGATTTGCATTAGCCAAGCTCCGCAGTGCGTGGACGACGAATAATGATGATGCCGACACCAATGATGGTGATGAAGCCGCCAATGAGCGTTTGCGTGCTGAGAGGTTCGTTGTGGAACACAAGCTGGCTAAGGCTGATGCCGAAAATCGGCACGAGCAGCGAGAAAGGCGTGACCAAACTCACGTCGTATTTTTTGAGCAGATAATACCAGCCGCTATAGCCGATGAGCGTCGAAAGAAATACGGAGTAACCAACGCAAAGGATGGGCAGGAGCGGTGTAGCGAGGATGCGCGCGAGTTGTTGGTCTTCAAACAAAAAGGACAGTAACAGAATTTGTGGTGCTGAAAGTAAGCCCATCCAGCCCACGAGTGACATGATGGGAAAGCCCTGCATGCGTTTCATCATGATGGTGGCGATGCCGAAGGCAAGTGCAGCAAATAGCACCAGCAAAAATCCTGTGTAATTGGCGCTCACATTCGGTGTGCCGACAACGACAATAATCCCGATAAAGGCAATCATGAGGCCGAGTGTGCGCCATGGGCCGAGTTTGTCGTTGAGGAAAATCGCACCAAGAGCGCAGGCAAAGGGGGTGCCCAGCTGCGTGGTGATAACAGAGGTCGCGATATCCAGCCCAAAATGCAAACCCGAAATGGCAAAGGCAAAATGGCAGGTGCCGAGCACAAAGGAAAGAAGCGCAATGTCTTTCCACTGCTGTGGGGTTTGTGGGCGCTGCACGAATGGCGTAAGAATCAAGCCCACCGCGCCAAAGCGCAAGGCAGAAAACAAAAATGGCGGGAATTGTTCCATGCCAATTTTAGCCGCAATAAAATTGCCGCCCCAGCATGCACACACTAAAATAGCGAGGAGGATGTGCTGGAGCGACATAGAATTAAGAGGCTACTTTTTGATATAATTCACCGCCTTCAGCGTTGAATTTATCCGCCATTTTTTGCATGCCTTGTTCTGCTGCAAGCTGAGCTTCTGCGCTGGCTGCCACTTGTTTGCCAAAATCTGTTTTGGCAAAGTCGCGAACGTCCTGCGTGATTTTCATCGAGCAGAATTTTGGCCCGCACATGGAGCAGAAATGCGCCACTTTCGCGCCGTCAGCTGGCAGGGTTTCGTCGTGGAATTCACGCGCGGTGTCAGGGTCTAGACTCAAGTTAAACTGGTCTTCCCAACGGAAATCGAAACGCGCGCGGGAAAGCGCATCGTCGCGCTTTTGTGCTGCAGGGTGGCCTTTCGCAAGGTCTGCTGCGTGTGCCGCAATTTTGTATGTAATCACGCCCGTTTTCACGTCGTCACGGTTTGGCAAACCAAGATGCTCCTTCGGCGTTACATAGCACAACATCGCGGTGCCGAACCAACCAATCATCGCCGCACCAATCGCGCTGGTGATGTGGTCATAACCCGGTGCAATATCGGTCGTGAGTGGGCCAAGCGTATAGAATGGTGCTTCCGAGCACGCCTCGAGTTGCTTTTCCATATTCTCTTTAATCAAGTGCATTGGCACATGGCCGGGGCCTTCAATCATCACCTGCACATCATGTTTCCATGCGATTTTGGTGAGCTCGCCCAAGGTTTTGAGTTCTGCAAATTGCGCGGCGTCGTTGGCATCCGCAATCGAACCCGGGCGCAAGCCGTCACCGAGTGAGAAGCTGACGTCATAGGCTTTCATGATTTCGCAGATTTCTTCAAAATGCGTGTAGGTGAAGTTTTCTTGGTGATGCGCCATGCACCACTTCGCGTGAATCGAACCACCGCGCGACACAATGCCCGTGGTACGTTTTTCGGTGAGTGGAATGAACGGCAAGCGCACGCCCGCATGGATAGTGAAGTAATCCACACCTTGTTCGGCTTGTTCAATCAAGGTGTCGCGGTAAATTTCCCATGTAAGGTCTTCGACCACGCCGCCCACTTTTTCAAGCGCTTGGTAGATTGGCACCGTACCAATCGGCACCGGCGCATTGCGGATAATCCACTCGCGGATGTTGTGGATGTTCTGGCCGGTTGAAAGATCCATCACTGTGTCACCACCCCAACGGATTGACCACACCATTTTTTCAACTTCTTCGGCAATTGAAGAGGTGACGGCAGAGTTGCCGATATTCGCATTGATTTTCACTTTGAAATTACGGCCAATAATCATTGGCTCGATTTCTGGGTGGTTGATGTTGGCAGGGATAATCGCACGGCCTGCCGCCACTTCGTCACGCACAAATTCAGGCGTGATGAGGTTGGGTAAATTCGCACCAAAATGCTCACCGCCTTTAGCCGCTTCCCATGCTTCTAAGCGGCCCTCATTCTCGCGCACCGCGATATATTCCATCTCCGGCGTCACGATGCCTTTTTTCGCATAATACATTTGCGACACATTGCCGCCAGCCTTCGCGCGCAGCACAGTTTTTTTGGTGTTCGGGAACATTTCCGCCAACTTAGCAGGCACGCCTTGGCTTTGGCCGTTAACCTTAAAGCCATTGTCCGCCAATGTTACTTCACGCGCTGGCACTTCTTCTACATCGCCACGGGCGCGAATCCACTCTGCACGAAGCTCTGGCAAACCCTCGCGGATATTGATTTTTGCATTGGCGTCGGTGTAGGGGCCAGAGGTGTCATAGACATAT
>JAIXQD010000009.1 GCA_027485855.1 Rickettsiales bacterium
AAAGTCAGAGTACCACCATTCCAGATTACTTTTTGCCAATCCAAAACAATATGGCCTTCAAGCGGAGAGGCATCTTGTCCATCGATTCTTAAAACTGGCTTCATCATAAGATTACCCTATTGGCGTATTAAACGCGGCTCTAAATCAGTCCACTCGGGTATAATATTTGGTGCTCCCCCGCGGACTAAACTCGAACCGGGTTGAGCAATTACAGGTGGTTATAAAAGACTGGGTGGAGATTTACAAGTCCCCGCCGCAACTGGATGGCAAAACCTTCCAGTGGGAACCGCTAAGTGTAGCAGCGTAGCAAGGACATCAAGCCATGACATTCGACCTATCAGTGGAAAGCGACATCAAATCGCTGCGCCGGGGGCTGCACGCCCTAGAAAAGCAGGTTGTGCCGGAGGCAACGGTTCGGACGCTAAACCGGGTAGCAGATAGCGCCAAGGTCGCCAGCGCCTCGCATATCGCCCCGCAGATGGGTAGCAGGCAGGCTGGTATAAAGCGGCGTATCGAAACCCGTCGTGCCAGCTTCAAACGCTTGTGGGCGACGTTGGTTGCAAGTGATCGCCCCCTGCATCTTATCGAATTCGTGGTGGGGTCGCGCAAGCCGACACAGCAGCCCGGTGGGAAGCGCGGTCCGGTAAAAGCGAAGGCATGGGGAAAAACGAAAACCTATCGCGGGGCGTTCATCGCACCGCGTAAAAAAGGTTCGAGCAATACGGAAATCTATGTGAGGAAATCAGGAAAGCGGTTGCCGCTGAAGATGCTGTTTGGTCCCGGCATCATGCAGCTATTCAAGCAGCGGGAGAATGCGGCAATCATGGAAGCCAAGGTAAAAGAGCGCCTGCCGGTGGAGTTTACGCAGAACCTCGCCTATTACCTGTCGCGGTTGAAGCGTTAGTATTCGCTGGTGAGCATGATGGTGAGAACGCGGGTGGTGATGTCCGGGTTGGCCGGGTCTTCGGAGCCGTATTCCAAGCGGTTGTCGTAATAGCTGATTTTCCAGAAACAGCTTACGCCGTTCACCACTACCTTGCCGAAGTCATGCTCACCATACGGGTCGTTATCCTCTGTGAACGTATCGAACTCCTGCACGGCGCGGAAGATAGCGTGCTGTGTGTCTTCCGGCAGTGCGGTAATGCCGGGTGTCATCATCACTTTGCCGCCCCAGTATGTCTGGCGCAGCCGGTCATTGAGGGTGGCGATGCGGGTGGTGGTTGTATCAGGTGCAGTCTGCATATGTTTCTCCTTTAGGAACAGTTGGTTATTCCTAAACGGATAGCAGGGCCGCACCTGCAATCAACGCTCTTTTATATGGTATTACAATAACTTGAACAGGTGTGCCGATGCCATTTTAGCATGGGGTGCTGCCTTGGTCATGGCCTCAAATGGAATAGGCTGTGGGGTAGAAGCATCCCGGCAACGGCACCTGTAGCGGCGCGTGCCGGTGGCGAGTGGTCAAGCCCCTTTGACCTGCTCCCGCCCCGCAGCGCCCGCCTGCCGCCGCGTTGTGATCGGGCGCGGCGGCGGGTCCTTCCCGGCCACCCTCCACGGGTACGCCGCGAGCGCGGGATTTCGCTAGGGATAGAGTTGGAATGTCCATTTCGTTTCGTTTTTTTGGTGCTGTTATTGAGCAATCTCAACAGCTTCCAGAAATCAGAAAACGAAATGGGTCGGTCAAAAAAACGAAATGGGTGTGTTTATGAAAATAGAACTGATGCCAGTGGATCAGGTGCTTCCGTATGCCCGGAATCCACGGATTAACGCGCACGCGGTGGAGAAAGTTGCGGCTTCCATCAAGGAGTTTGGCTTCCGCCAGCCGATTGTCGTGGATGGTGAAATGGTGATCGTCGTCGGCCATGTCCGATACGAAGCGGCGAAACGGCTGGGATTGAAGAAAGTGCCGGTGCATGTCGCCACCGACCTCTCGCCGGAGCAAATCAAAGCCTATCGCATCACGGACAATCGCGTGGGCGAGGAATCGGAATGGGACAAGGCGCTTCTGCAGCTGGAAATCGTGGAGCTGGAGGAAGCGGCATTTAGCGCGGAGTTATTGGGGTTCAACGATGAAGAACTGCGGGACATCAAGGCCTCGGTGGATGGCCTGCTGGAAGATGGTTTTGGCGCAGACGATGATGATGACATCGAGGAAGCCGACACCACCGCACGCATCGGCGCATACAGTTTCCCCATCCCGCGTGAGCAATATCTCGAATGGCTGGAGGACATCAAACAATCCGCCGGGTTCGAGAAAAAGGAAATCATCGCAGAACTAAAACGGCGGTTAGGCTTATGAAACTGGTCGATGTCACAGAGATTGAACCCTCTACCTACAACCCGCGTGTCGCAGACCCGGCGCGGCTTGATCTGATTGAACTGTCACTGCGCAAGCTCGGCTTCCTGCTGCCGCTTTACGCCACGCCCGACGGTGAAATCATTTCCGGCCACCAGCGTCATCACGTCGCCTGCCGCATGGGTGCCAAGCAAGTGCCGCTGGAGGTCACCCGCTCAATGGACTTGGCGGAGCGCAAGGGCGTGAACGTGGTATTTAACCGCGCCACCAATGACCTCGGCCAGAGCGACACGGTGGCAAAGATTAACGAGCAGCTGAAGGCAACGGATGTGCGGAAGCTGGCGGAATGTATCCCCGACAAGGAGGTGAACACGCCAGAGTTTTATCCATGCCTGAGCGCAAAGATGCACCCCATCGCCCCGTTTCTGAAAGCAAATCAAGGGCGCTGGAAAGCCTACTCGCTGAATATTGCCAAAACGCTCAAGCGGCGCGGCATCACCATGCCGATTGTCGCTACGCGGGATTACCGGGTCGTGAACGGGATAGGTAGGTTGCAGCACTGTGCTGAACTGGGGCTTGCACAGTGTCCGGTCGTGTTTGTCACCGACGAGGAAGGCAAACTGGCGGAAGCCATGCTGAATTACCTCTCGATGGATTTTGACATCCACCGTCGTTACGAAGATTTGCTTCGGCATAATTCATTCCGCCGCCTTCGGCAGGTGCGGAATAGTCTTGGCCGTGGATTCATCTTCGCGGTGGCCGGTGATTCGACGGCTAAAGCTTTCGACATGGACAATCAGGCGAACCGTGATCGCTGGATTAAGCAGCATGGCCGGTGCGTGCTGGATTTCGGCGCAGGCCATTTGCATGAAACGCGCATCCTGCGGAAGCTGGGCATCAGCGTCACGCCGTTCGAGCCATACCGTGTGAATGATGGCGATGAGATTGATAAGGCTGAGAGTATCAAGCTGACCCGCGAGTTTCTACACGCCATCGGCACGGACAAGCTGCGCTGGTCATCCATCTTCATATCCAGTGTGCTAAATAGCGTGCCGTTCCAAGCCGACCGGCAGCATATCGCCTGCATCTGCGCGGCGCTGGCGGATGATGCAACCCGGCTTTACGCGGTGGCATCAGCCAGCAACCATATCAACCTCAAGCAGCTGAGTGGTTACCACTCGCTGAATGAGCGGCAGTCCGGCGCGGTGCTGTTCAAACTGGATTACGAACCGGGCATTACGCTTGGCGACATCGCCACATCGCCAAAGGTGCAGAAGTATCATTCGCAGAAAGAGTTCTACGCATTGTTCAAGGAATTCTTCGCCAAGGTGCAGGTGAATGAAAGCAACAGCAACGTGCAGGCCGTATGCTCTAAGCCACTGGCTATCAATCCGAAAAGACTGAAAGCAGCTATCGCCTTTGAGTTTAACCTACCGTATCCTGACGGGAGCCGCATGGGGCTTGTGGAGGAAGCCATTACTGCCTTTGAACAACGGCTGGGAATGAAACTATGATTATTCTGCTCGATCTAAACTACACGCTGGTAGCCAACAGCACGGAAAAGAAACGCCCGTTCGCCATGCAGATTCAGCATGAAAAATACCGCGAATGGCTGGTGAGTCTGGTCGCGCCATACCACACCATCCTGATGACAGCGCGGCCTGAAATGCACCGGCAGGCCACACTCGATAGCATCTATTTCAAGGTGGGATGGACACCGCAGGAGGCGTTTTTTAACCGTTACCACAAACCACCGCACGAGGCGAAACGCATCATGCTGGAGCAGCATGTCTTTCCCAAGCATGGGCAAAACGCACAATACCTAGCGATTGAAAGCAATCCCCGCACGCACGCCATGTATGCGGAGTACGGCATTCCTTCGATAAAAATAGTCGAGAACGAACAATGGACAGAACTACCGATAATGCCATCCACATCCCGAAAGAGTGGACATTCGAGAACGCCTCGGTAGCCAAAGGATTCAACCTGCATGTGCGTGAGCAGTTGCCATGGTACGATTTGGTAACCGGTGCGGTGGCGCACATCGCTCGTCATTACATCCCGCAATATGGCATGGTGTATGACATCGGCGCATCCACCGGCAATATAGGCCGTTCGCTGGAAGCCGCCCTCGTGCAGCGCCAAGCGCGGCTGGTGCCGATTGAGCCGAGTGCTGAAATGTGCGCCCGGTATGATGGTCCCGGTAAGGAGAACCTCATCCAGATGGATGCCTGCCGGTATGACTTTGAACCGTTCGATGTCGCCATTTGCTATCTGGTGATGATGTTCATGCCGGTGGGTGTGCGTGCGGCCTTCATCGCCAAACTGAAAGGATCGCTGAAACCCGGTGGAGCCATCATCATCGTGGATAAATGCCAAGCGGCCACCGGCTATCAGGCCACCGTGCTGTGGCGGCTGACGCTTGCCGGTAAAGTGGCTGCCGGGGTGGAAGCAGAACAAATCATTGCCAAAGAACTGTCACTCGGAGGGGTGCAGCGACCGCTTGACCCTGCGATGCTGGGTGATGATGCCGCAGAATGGTTTCGATTCGGAGAGTTTGCAGGATGGGTCATCACGTCATGACAGGAATTCCTTATGCAGATTCTCCACAAAGTCGCCGTGATTGCACGGTTTTTGAACCTGACCGAGCGACGAGTGCAGCAGCTGGCGCGGGATGGAATCATCCCCAAACCAGAGAAAGGCAAATACGACCTGGTACGCTGCGTGCAGCAATATGTGCAGTATTTGCAAGATCGCGCCTTTGGCAGCGGCGTTTCCGCGCAGGACACGCATCACGAACGCGCCCGGCTGATTAAAGCGCAGGCCGATAAAACCGAATTGGAAGTGGCCACCATGCGTAACCAGCTGGTGGCGATTGAAGCCGTCGAAACCGATTGGCTCCAACATATCAGCGCCTGCCGAATGCGGCTGTTGGCGCTGCCGACCAAAACTGCCTTTCAGATCGCCGTGATGCAGGAACCCGCCGAAATCGAGCGGTTCCTTAAAGCTAGCATTTACGAGGCGCTAACCGAACTCGCCAAAGATGATGACGCAACCGACACTGTATCAGAAGCTGCGGCGGAAGGTGGCGCTGGCATGGATGCCGCCGCCGGAACTGACAGTAAGCCAGTGGGCAGACGCGCACCGAAAACTAAGCCCGGAAGCAAGCGCCGAACCCGGAAGATGGAGGACTGACCGAGCGCCATACCAGCGCGGAATGATGGATGCGGTGAATGAACCCGGCGTGCGCGAGGTGGTTTTTATGACCTCGGCGCAAATCGGAAAAACCGAAATTCTGAATAATATTCTTGGCTATTTCGTTCACCAAGACCCGTCGCCCATCCTGTTTATCCAGCCGACGCTGGAAATGTCGGAAGCATGGAGCAAAGACCGCCTCGCGCCGATGATTCGGGACACGGAGGCGCTGGGCAATCTGTTTAAGGATTCCAAGACCCGCAACAGCGACAACACGCTGCTGCATAAGAAGTTTACCGGCGGTCACCTGACGATGGCGGGAGCAAACAGCCCTTCGTCGCTGGCAAGCAGGCCTATCCGCATCGTACTGCTGGATGAGGAAGATCGCTACCCATCCTCAGCCGGTAGCGAGGGCGACCCCGGTTCGCTGGCGCAGAAGCGCACAACGACATTCTGGAACCGGCTGCTGGTATCGGCCAGCACGCCGACCATCGAGGGAGAAAGCAAGATTGATGCGCGGTATCAGCAAAGCGACATGCGCCGCTTTCATGTGCCATGCCCGGAATGTAAAAAGTTTCAGGTGCTTTGCTGGGCACAACTGAAGTTCGACAAGGCCAAACCAGAAGCGGCTTATTATGAATGCGAGCATTGCCAAGCGAAGCTGGGCGAAAGCGATAAGCAATGGATGCTGGCGCGGGGAGAATGGTGGGCATCTGCCCCGTTTAACGGCGTTGCTGGCTTCCATATCTCAGAGCTTTACAGCCCGTGGGTGCGCTGGTCGGAAATGGTGGCAAGTTTCCTGAAGGCCAAGCGTTTGCCGGAAACGCTGAAGGTGTGGGTCAATACCAGCCTTGGCGAAACATGGAAGGAAGCGAGCGAAGGCATCGACGCATCCGGCCTGCTGGGGCGCAAGGAAAACTGGGGGCGTGTCGCGCCTGCCGGTGTGGTGGTCATCACTGCTGGCGTGGACGTGCAAGGCGACCGGCTGGAAGCGGAAGTGATCGGCTGGGGCGTTGGGCAGGAAAGCTGGTCGCTGCAATACCATGTCATCCACGGCGACCCGGCGCAGAACAAAGTATGGGAAGACCTAGATAAAGTGCTGGGGCAGACCATACCGCGTGCCGATGGCGGCACGTTATCGGTGCTGGCAGCGTGCGTGGATACGGGCGGTCATCATACGCAGAAAGTCTATGAATTCTGCAAGCGCCGGGAACATGCGCGGGTTTATGCGATCAAAGGCGCGTCCACGGCTGGCAAGCCGCTGGTGAGCAAATTCAGCAAGGCCAACAAGCTGCGCGTGAAACTGTTCACCCTCGGCACGGATACGGCCAAGCAGATGATTTACTCGCGGCTGAAAATCCACCAGCCGGGTCCGGGCTATTGCCATTTCCCGGCAGATTACCCGGAGGAATACTTCCAGCAGCTCACCGCTGAACGAATTCAGACCAAGTTTATTAACGGCCACCCGACGCGGGTGTGGGTGATGCCAAAGGGCAAGCGCAACGAGGCGCTGGATTGCCGGGTGTACGGGCTGGCTGCGCTGCACATCCTGAACCCGAATCTGGATGCGCTGCGGCAGGAACAGGAACGCCAGCAGCTGAAGAAGCAGGAAACCGAGCCACCGGCCACCAAGACCGAGGGCTGGATTGGCTACGACGATTGGAATTTTAACTGAAGGATTCACCGATGGCACTGACATTACAGCAGGCGCAAACCGCGCTCGATGCGTGGATTGCGGCGGATTTAGCCGTGGCCAAAGGCCAAAGCTATTCCATGAACGGGCGCAGCCTGACCCTCGCCAATACGCGGGAAATACGGGAGCAGATTCAATACTGGGAGCGCCGTGTCGCCACCCTTGAATCAGCGAATCAAAACCAACAAGCAGCCTTAGCGGATTTCAGCGATGACTAATCTATTCGATAAAACCATTGAGATATTCTCCCCCGAAGCCGCGCTACGCCGGGAAACCGCCCGATGGATTCTGAAGCACCAGCGTGCCTATGAAGCAGCCCAGCCCTCGCGCCTGCGGAAGATTAAAACCGACCCCGGCAGTGGTGACGCGGTGGTAGAACGCGCCGGGGAATCGCTGCGCCTGCAAGCTCGCTTTCTCGATGAAAACCACGACCTCGCACGCGGCGTGCTTAACTGCCTCGTCAATAACGTCATCGGGCGCGGCATTACGGTGGAGCCGCAGGTGAAACTGGCAAACGGCGAACTCGCCAAGCCGGTCAACGATCAGCTGCTTGAGCTATGGGATGAATGGATATGCGTGCCGGAAGTCACATGGGAATTGCACTGGAATCAGATGTTGCGCTTGCTGGCGCGGTGCTGGTTCCGTGATGGCGAAGTGCTGGTGAAACATATCGAAGGCACGAACGCCGCACTCGATCATGGAACCAGCGTCCCGTATTCGCTGGAACTGATTGAAGCAGATTATCTGCCCTTCGATTACACCGACGACAAGAAGCGCATTATTCACGGCGTGGAGAAGAACGCGTGGCGCAGGCCGCGTGCGTATTACCTCTACAAGGAACACCCCGGCGACAAGTACAGCTTTGTCACCCGGCAGGACACGAAACGCTATCCGGCAGAGAAAATCATCCATCTGAAGATTACCGACCGCATCGCGCAGACACGCGGCGTTTCCATCTTTGCCAGCGTGATGACACGCATGGAGGATATTAAGGATTATGAACTTTCCGAGCGGCTGGCGGCGAAAGTTGCGGCCAGTATTTGCGCCTATGTGCGAAAGAACCTTGATGCACCGACGAACCCGCAAAGCGTCGATGCGGCGGGTAATCGCCTGCTGAAAATGCAGCCGGGGATGATTTTCGATAACCTGCTGCCCGGTGAGGAAATCGGGATGATTGATAGCAATCGCCCCAATGCCATGCTGGAGCAATTCCGAAACAGCCAGCTGCGTGCAGTCGCTGCCGGAACCAGCACTAGCTATTCGAGCATATCGAAGGATTACAACGGCACTTACAGCGCCCAGCGTCAGGAGTTGGTGGAGCAATCCGTCCATTACGGCGTGCTGCGCGACTATTTCATCGAACGCTGCGTGCGCCCGATATGGGAACGGTTCGTGGATATGGCGGTGCTGTCAGGCAAGCTGGAACTGCCCGAAGGCAGCATCAACCCGCGCACGCTGTGGAATGCAGGATTTCAGGGACCGACCATGCCGTGGATTGACCCGAAAAAGGAAGGCGAAGCCGAGCAGCTGGCCGTATCCGCCGGGTTCAAATCGCGGTCGCAGGTTATCCGCGAACGCGGCGGCAATCCGCAGGATGTATTCGAGCAAATCAAACAGGAACGCGCACAGGAAGAAGAAGCAGGCCTGACCTTTACCAGCAGTGCCAGCAAGCCGGTGGCGGCAACCAAAACACCAGAAAAAGAAGGAGAACCCGATGACGAACAACCCGGAAATACTGACACGAACGCTTGAGCTAACCTCCCGCTCCATCGTTGACGCTGAAAGCCGCCTTGTGCGGCTTTCTTTTTCTTCGGAGGAACCCGTCACCCGGCAGAGCTTCTTCAGCGATGCGTGGGTGGAGGTGCTGGGTCATAACGATGGCGAAGTGGATCTGGAGCGGCTGAATAACAGCGCTCCGGTGCTTTACAATCATGACCGCAGCGAAGGCGCTAACCGTATCGGCGTGGTGGAACGCGCATGGCTGGAGAATGGCCGTGGTTACGCGGAAATCCGCTTAAGCCGCCGCGCTGAAGTGGAAGGCCTGTGGCAGGACGTGCGCGATGGCATCCTGCGCAACGTGTCAGTTGCCTACCGCATTAACGAACGCAAACTCATCGAAGAACACAAAGATAAACCAGACGTTTACCGCGTTGTCCGTTGGACACCGATGGAAATCTCGCTGGTCGATATTCCCGCTGATCCCACCGTTGGGGTTGGCCGGAAACTGGAGGCCGAAATCCTCCAGCCTCAACCCCAACCAACCCAAAAGGAGAACCCAATGCCTGAACCCGTAAAAGAACCGCAAGCCCGCACTGAACCCGATATGGAAACGGTGCGCGGTGATGCAATGGCCGAAGGTGCAAAGCGTGCGCTGGAGGATGAAAAGAAACGCCGTGGCGATATTCGCACCCTGTTTGCCAACCACCCCGACCATGACAAGGTGCGCGATGCGTGCCTCGATAACCCGGAGGTGGATGTCAACGAGGCGCGTAAGCAGCTGCTCGATGCCATTGGCAAACGCGAGGAGCCGGTTGCGACCGGGCAACGTATCGAAATGGGACAGACCGAGGTGGAGAAATTCGCCCGTGCTGCTGAAGATGCGGTTGCTTTCCGCGCTGGTATCGCCAGCAAGGACAGCGAGCCTTCCGAGTTCCGTGGCTACACGCTGCTGGAACTGGCGCGTAAGTCCTTGGAGGTGCGCGGCGTGCGCGTGCATGGGCTGGATAAGCGCGAGCTGGTAGCGCGTGCCTTTACCCATTCGAGCAGCGACTTCCCCAAAATTCTCGAAAACAATGCCCGTAAAGCCATGCTGCGCGGGTATAGCGAAGCTGAGGAAGTCTTCGAGCAATTCACCCGCGTCGGCAACCTGTCCGATTTCAAAACGCACAGCCGCGTAGGTTTGGGCGTGTTTGAAACGCTGGATAAGATTCCTGAAGGCGGTGAATACAAGCACGGCACGATTGGTGAACGTGGTGAAACCATCCAGCTGGCCACCTACGGCAAGCTATTTGCCATCACCCGTCAAGCCATTATCAATGATGATCTGACCGCTTTCACCGATATTCCACGCAAGATGGGGCGTGCTGCTTCCCGCACGGTGGGTGACATCGTATGGAAAGTGCTGACCGGCAACCCCACCATGTCAGACGGTGTAACGCTGTTCCACACGGCCACGCATAAAAACCTTGCCGCCACCGGCTCGGTAATTAACGCGGCCAACGTCGGCGCAGCGCGTACCGCCATGCGTAAGCAGAAGGATGGCGCGGCGACTCTCAACATCCGTCCGCAATATTTTCTGGTGCCTGCGGCGCTGGAGGACACTGCACGGGTGCTGATGGCATCGGAAACCGACCCGGCCTCCACCAACAGCCGTGTGCCGAACCCGGTGCGCGGTTCGCTGGAAATCATCGTGGATGCACGTTTGGATGAGGCATCAGCTACCGCATGGTATCTGACCGCTGACCCGAACCTGTTCGACACGATTGAGGTGGGTTACCTCGATGGCGTGGCCGCTCCGTTCCTCGACCAGCAGGACGGCTGGACGGTGGATGGTGTGGAATACAAGGTTCGCATCGACGCAGCGGCAGCGCCGCTCGAATACCGCACCATGTATAAAAACCCCGGCGCGTAACCACCCCAAAAGACCAAAGCAACCAGCGGCTTCTAGCCGCTTTTTTTATGCCTGAAACAAAGGAGAAATCACTATGGCTAAAAACTTCATCCATGAGGGCGATGTCCTCAATTACACCGCCGGGGCGAATATAGCTTCCGGCCAGTTCGTGCTGATCGGTGCGATTGGTGGCGTGGCAATCGCTGCTATCGCCAACGGTGCGACGGGCGCGGTGCGCGTCAAAGGCGTGTTCAGCGTCCCGAAAGCCGCTGGCGCGGTCACCCAAGGAGCTAAACTCTATTGGGATGCCGCCAACTCCGTGCTTACCACTACTGCCTCCGGCAACACGATTGTCGGTGTGGCGGCGGCAGCGGCGCAGAGCGGCGACGCAACGGTGCAAGTCCTCCTGAATGTTGGGCTTTAAGCCCATGACATTCTTGGATGACATGCACGGTCATCACCAAACCCTACTGAAGGCGCTGGATGGGCGCGAGGTAACCTACACCCCCGATGGGGGAACGCCTCGCGTCCTATCCGGCATGTTGCAGGCCTATTCCGAATTGGTCGGCGGCGAATCGGTGGATGTGGTGGTGGCAAACCCGGTGTTATCGGTACGAACACAGGACATTCCCGAAATCCAGACCGGCGACCAATTCACGGTCGATGGTCAGGATTACGAGGTGGCCATGATTCGCCCGGATAGCGAAGGCATCACCGAACTTATTTTGGAAAAACTATGACACACGCCCGCACGCAGATACGGCAGGCGGTGGTGAACCTGCTTGCCGGGAACACTGCCGCCGGAAGCCGGGTTTATGCGTCCCGCGTCTATGCGCTGGACGACCCAAAACTACCGGCTTTGCTCGTGTTCACGCCGCAGGAAGGCATGGGGAACCCATCCATGCAGCGGCCACGCACGCAGCAGCGCAATCTTCAGCTGGTGATCGAAGGCTATGTGAAGGCCAGAGGCGATATTGATGCCGAGGCCGACGCATTGGCGCTGGAGTTAGAGCAAATCATCGGCGCTGACCCGACGCTTGGCGGGTTGGTGAAGGATGCCACGCTCGACACCACCAGCACCCAGCTTTCCGGCGAAGGAGAAAAGCCTGTCGCCATCATCAGCCTGACATTCGCAGTCCTGTACTGCGTCAAAGAAAACGCGCCGCAGACGCTCGTTTAACCCCACTCAACTCAACATTAGGAGAAATAGTATGGCTACCCACGCTGGCAGCGAGGGGAAGGTCTTTATTGGCACTTCCCAAGTCGCAGAAGTTAAATCGTGGTCACTCGAAGTGACCTCCGACACGGTGGATGCGTCCATCATCGGTACGCAATGGCGCAAGAACCAAGCCACCATCAAAAGCTGGTCAGGCAGTTTTGATGCGTTTTGGGATGAAACCGACACCACCGGCCAAGGTGCGCTTGAAGTCGGCGCGACTGTTACCCTCAATCTCTATCCGGAAGGCAATGCCTCCGGCGCGACGTATTGGACGGGTGACGCAATCGTGACCTCCATCGCTTACAGCGGCTCCTTCGATGGAATCGTGGAAGCCACCTTCAGCTTCACCGGCACAGGTGCGCTGGATGAAGAAACCGTCACACCATAAGGGGGCATCATGCGTACCATCGACCAAGTAAAGAAGCATTATCAAGCACAAGAGCGCGTGGTTATCTCCGTTCCCGAATGGGGCGAAGGTGATGCACCGCTCGAAATCAACATCTTCCCGATGACGATGGCGGAGGCCAGCCTTATCCAGCGCATGTCTGGTAAGAAGGCCTCCAACATTGAAAGCGCGGTCAATTCCCTGATCGTGAAAGCCCGCGACAAGGATGGCAACCGCCTGTTCAAAGTCGAGGACAAGGAAACGCTGCTCAATTTTGCGGATTGCCGCGTGATTCTTCGCATTAATGAGGAAATCGAGCGCCACTTCTTCAAAAACGTGGAGCAAGCCAAGGGAAACTCCGAAGCGACCCCATCCGACACTGCCAGCTGATGCTGGCGTACCGCCTCAGCAAACCACTCCCGGAAATCGAGCAAATGACAACCGCTGAGTTCGCGGAATGGGTCGCTTTTTTTCAACTTCAACAGGAACTGATGGGTAAATCTCATGGCCGCGTTCGGTAGTGCAGAATTTATCATCCGCGCCATTAACAAAACGCAGCAGACATTCGCGCAAATTAACAATGGCGTGAATGATATGGATAAGCGGTTCAAGCGCCTCAGCGGTGGCTTGAACCGCATTGGCGGCTTGATGGCCACGGCATTCGTGGGCAAGCAGGTCACTGATACCATCACCAAGTTTGAAAAACTTGAAGCCAGCTTGCGAACGGTTACCGGCTCGGCGGATAATGCGAGTGTGGCCTTTGGCTTCATTGAAAAATTCGCGGCGGAAACTCCGTTCCAGTTGGAGGAAGTCGTCGATGCTTTCATTAAGCTGAAGGCGCTGGGTCTTACTCCATCGGAGGAAGCCCTTACGTCTTACGGAAACACCGCAACGGCGATGGGGAAATCCCTCAACCAGATGATTGAAGCGGTGGCGGATGCGACCACGGGCGAATTTGAGCGCCTCAAAGAATTCGGCATCAAATCCCGCGTGCAGGGTGAACAGGTTACCTTCACCTTCCAAGGTGTCAGCACGACCGTCGGCAAGAACGCCAAAGAAATTGAAGGCTATCTGCGTTCCATCGGCGATGTGCAGTTTGCCGGGGCGATGAAGGAACAGGCAGGCACGCTGAATGTGGCGCTTTCCAACATGGGCGATGCGTTCGCCAAGCTGGTAAAAGCCATTGGCGATGCAGGCCTGACCGATATTCTGATTTTCTTGGCAGATAAAGTGCGCTGGCTGGCGCAGGTGATTACGGATTCCATCGAACCGTTTGGGCTTGGATTTAAGGCCTTCATCGCGGAGGTGATAAAGTTCGGCAACCTGTTCATTGCCGTGTTCAAAGGCGTGGGCGATGCGTTCAGCGCATTCGGCGATGCTATCTCCAACCGTTTTGAGGCGCTGGGGCAAGACCTCAAGAATTTCGTGGAAAATCCGCTGGGCGGCATTTCCTTCGAGAACACGCGCAAGGCTCTGGAAACCGGCCTTGCTGATGCAATGGGGCAAGCCTTCGATAAGGCGCTGGCGGAAGCGAAGGAATTCAACGCCGGGATTGATGCTGAAATCCAAAGCGCGGCCATGAAAATCGTGGATGCGCGAAATGCCAAAAACAAATCGCTCGATAGCCTGTTTCAGGAAACCCAAGAGCCGGAGAAAGTGAAGGAAACGGCCAAGGAAGTGAAGTCATTCAACAAGCTCCAGCAGGAAGCGCAGCGCATTATTGAGGCCACACGCACCCCGCTGGAAAACTACAACAAGGAAATGTCGCAGCTGAATCTCCTGCTGGAGAAAGGCTACATCAATCAGGAAACTTTCGGACGTGCGACCGAGCAAGCAGCGGAACGCCTGAATAAATCCACGAAAAAGACCGGCGAAACCATCGAGGGTGAATTTGATAGAATCGGCGAAAGCATGGAAGGCACGATTGCCGACTCGCTGGATGCCATCAGTGGCCGCTTCGATAGCTTCGGCGACTTCTTCACCGGCATGTTGTCCGACCTGAACCGCGCCTTGCTGAAATGGGCGCTGAATGACCTAGGCATCACCGGCAAAGGCGGATTCATCGAGGATATTTTCGGCTCCATCAAAGGCATTTTCGGTGGTGGTGGCAGTAGCGGCGGTGGTTTGGGCGGCATCCTTGGTGGCATTGGGGATTTCTTCGGCGGCTTCTTCGCCGATGGCGGCAGGCTGAAACCCGGCCAGTTCGGTGTGGTCGGCGAACGCGGTCCCGAATTGGCTTATGCCGGGAATGCACCGCTCAACATCACCCCCAACATGGGCGTGGGCGCATCCCCCATCACTATCAACATGAACGTGCAAACACCCGATGTTCGCAGCTTCCGGCAAAGCCAAAGCCAGATTGCGGCTGATATGGCGCGTTCTATCGAACGAGCAAGGAGAAACCTATGAGCTTTGTAGAAACCCAATTCCCCACCGACATCAGCTACGGCGCGAATGGTGGTCCGATGTTTATGACGGATGTGGTGACCACGCTATCCGGGCATGAGCAGCGCAACAGCAAATGGAGCCAAGCGCGTGCGCGGTATAATGCCGCTTCCGGGGTAAAAACCGAAACGCAGTGGCAGGCGCTGATTGCGTTTTTCCGGGCGCGGCGTGGTAAGGCGGTGGGATTCCGCTTCAAGGATTGGAGCGACTTCAAAGCAGTAAACCAGCCGCTGCAATCGCTTGGCGGCGATGAATACCAGATGGTGAAGCGGTATGTCAGCGGCGCTGTAGTGTCAGAGCGCATTATCACCAAGCCGGTCGCTGGCACGGTGAAGCTCTATAAAAACAGCATCCTGCAAGTGAGTGGCTGGAGCGTGGACACGGCCACAGGAATCATCACCACCGCCCATACCGGCACGCTTACGGTGGATTTTGAATTCGATGTGCCGGTGCGCTTCGATACGGACGAGCTGGGGCTTTCGATGGATAGCTTCAATGCCGGTAGCTGGAACAACATTCCGCTGATTGAGGTGCGCGTATGA
This sequence comes from Rickettsiales bacterium, assembly GCA_027485855.1. Lineage (GTDB taxonomy): Bacteria > Pseudomonadota > Alphaproteobacteria > JAIXQD01. Next base: position 15,386 of record JAIXQD010000009.1, read on the forward strand.
GAGTGATTTCACCGCAGCTTGAGGCGCATTTCGGCAGCGACATGACCACGCTTGCCACCTGCTGGAAGATTATCCGGCTGGATGGCGAGGAATTAGGCTTCACCGATCACGACCAGGTATTGACCGTCGATGGGCTGGATTATGATTCCATCGCCGGGTTCACGCCGACCACGGTGGAGAGCAAATCCAACATGAGCGTGGATAATCTGGAAGTCGAAGGCCAGACATTCCCCTCCAAAATCACCGAATCCGACCTGCTGGCGGGTATGTATGACTATGCGGAAATCGAAATCTTCACCGTCAATTATGAGGATTTAAGCCAAGGCAAACTGGTCGTGAAACGTGGGCGGCTGGGCGAAGTGACGCTCAACCAGCAGCTTTTCACTGCCGAGGTGCGCGGCCTAACGCAGCATTTAAGCCAGACCATCGGCGATGTGTATTCGCCATCCTGCCGCGCCGTGCTGGGGGATGCACGATGCAAGAAATCGCTGACCAGCTTCACCATCAACACGACCGTCACGGCGGCTACCAGCAACCAGACATTCACCGCCTCGGCGCTCACGCAGGCGGCGGGGTATTTCACGGGCGGTGAAGTCGAATGGACGAGCGGAAACAATGATGGGCGGCGCATGGAGGTGAAGGAATTCGCCTCCGGCCAGCTGGTGCTGGCGCTGCCGATGGGAAAATCCATCCAAGTCGGCGATGGGTTCAAGGTGATCGCCGGGTGTGACAAGACCCGCGAAACCTGCCGCACCAAGTTCAGCAATATTCTTAATTTCCGGGGAGAGCCGGACGTGCCGGGGGTCGATCAACTGCTGATGACCGCAGGCACGATGGATAAGGGCAATCGCAATGGCTAGAGTTTCATCATCGCAAATCGTCGTGCAGGCACGCACATGGCTCGGCACGCGCTATCATCATCAGGGGCGGCTGAAAAAATCGGCGGCGGGTCTGGGCGGCGTGGATTGCATTGGCCTGATTGTCGGCGTGGCCGATGAGCTGGGCTTGCAGGATGGCGCTGGCAATCCGCTCTCGCGTGCAGATGAAACCGATTATTCCATGTACCCGGAGCGTGGGCGGCTAGTGGGCTGCATTGAGAAATACCTGCGCCCCATACCGCTCGATAAAATGTCCGAGGGCGATGTGCTGCTATTTCGCACGTTCAAAGACCCACAGCATGTGGCGCTGCTTTCCATTTATCCGACGGGTGGGCTTGGTCTGATTCACTGCAATTCCAGTGCTGGCCGGGTGGTTGAGCAACCGCTTTACGACACATGGCGACGAATGCTCACCCATGCCTACCGTTTCAAAAACAAACAACTGCAATCCCTGAAATAGAGCAAACCTATGGATATAGTCCTCCCTGTCGTTGGCGGCGTGACCGGCTTTGTGCTGGGTGGTCCCTCTGGGGCTGTGCTGGGCGCGAATCTCGGCGGCATGGCGGCGGGGATGTTTTTCCCGAAAAGCCAGCGCGTGCAGCTGCCGACGCAGGAAGGACCGCGCCTTGCCGACCTCCGGGCGCAGGTTTCCACTTACGGCAACATGATTCCCAAGGTGTATGGAACAATGCGGCTTGCCGGAAACGTCATCTGGTCAACAGACATTAAGGAAGTTCGCACCGAAACTACCAGCACGCAGACTTCCAGCGGTGGCGGGAAAGGTGGTGGCGGTGGTGGCGGCAAAACCACCACGAGCCAAACCACGATCACTTATAATTATTTCGTCACGCTGGCGATTGCCATTTGCGAGGGTCCGATTGATGAAGTCATCCGCGTATGGGCGGATAGCAAGGTGCTGACGGAAGATGTGCTGTCGGCCAGCCAAGGCAAATACAACGTGCATTTCGGCGATGAAACGCAGGGCGTGGATGACATCATCGCCAAGTACCTGCCTGCGGGAACCATTCCGGCCTACCGTGGCCGCGCCTATGTGGTGATCGAAGATTTTCCGCTGGCCGATTATGGCAACCGCATCCCTAATTTCACGTTTGAGGTGCGCCGCACGCTGAAATTCAGCCCCAGCGTGGAGGAAAAAGTTAAGGACATCGTGATGATTCCGGGGGCTGGCGAATTCGTCTATGGCACGGAGAATACCACCAAGCAGGATGGCTATTTCGCCTATTTCGGCGGGGCATTCACGCCTAGCGGCGAAAAGAAAACCCTCAACATGCACAATTACGAGGGCAAGGCCGATGTGTTGGTTGCCATCGACCAGCTGATTAAGAACCTGCCGAACCTTGAATGGGTGGCGGTGGTGGTGACGTGGTTTGCCACCAGCACCGATGCCGGAGCTTGCACCATTATTCCCAAAGTGGAGTTTCAAGGCACAACGCAGGTCTTGCCGCAGGATTGGAGCGTGGCCGGTATCAGCCGCGCTTCTGCTTCGGTGGTGCTGAATTTTGGCGACGGGAAACCGACTTATGGTGGCACGCCTTCCGATCATACGGTGGTGCAAATCTGCGCGGCGCTGAAAGCCCGTGGCCTGAATGTGATGCTCTATCCCATGATTTTCGTGGATACCATTACGCCGGAGCCGAAGCCGTGGCGTGGGCGCATTATTCCCGCCAATGCTACCGATGCCAATAACTGGTTCACCAAAACCAACGGCTATAATGCCTTCATCATGCACTACGCCAATTTGCTAAGTGGCGATGTGGATGCGTTCGTTATCGGCTCGGAACTGGTGGGCATGACCGGCTTTACCGATTCGCCGGGAAGCTATCCGGCTGTTTCTAAGCTGGTGACGTTGGCCGGTAGCGTGAAAGCCGCCATGCCCGGAACCATCATCACCTATGCCGCTGACTGGAGCGAATATCATAGCCGTGGCGGGTGGTTTAACCTCGACCCGCTTTGGGCTTCCTCCAATATCGACGTGGTGGGGATTGATAGCTATTTCCCCATCACGCCCGACCTGCCGCAGGTGCAGATTACCCCGGAGCTTATCAAGGAATACTGGGAGAAAGGTGAAGGCTGGGATTATTACTATCTCGATTCCGTCGCACGCACCGGCCAGACCAGCTATGGCGGCAACGCGGCCTATGCGTGGAAAAACCTCGAATACTGGTGGAAGAACACCCACACCAACCCAAATGCGGTGACCACTGGCTGGACTTCCAAAATGAAGCCGGTCTGGTTTACCGAGTTCGGCTTCCCCAGCGTGGATGGCTGCACCAACCAGCCCAATGTGTTTTACGACCCGACATCGAGCGAGAGTTTCTTCCCGCGTGCCAGCCGTGGCCGGGTGGATTTTCAGGCGCAGCGCGTGGCGCTCGATGCGACGCTGGACTATCTGGAGGAACGCAGGCTGGAAACCGGCAACGCTAACCTCGTGCCGCGCCGGTTTGTGTGGACGTGGGATGCTCGCCCGTTCTCATTCTGGCCTGACCTTGAAAACGTCTGGCAGGATTCCATCCTTTGGGCGACCGGGCATTGGGTAAACGGCAAGCTGGGTGCATCGACGCTGGGCGCGGTAGTGGCCGAACTGTTCCAAGCCGCAGGCCTGACCGCCTCAGATTATGACGTGACGCGCCTCACTGCCACGCTGGAGGGGTATGTTGTCCAGCAGCCCATTACGGTGCGAAACGCTATTGAGCAGCTGACCAGCGCCTTCTTTTTCGATGTGGTGGAAAGCGATGGCATCCTAAAATGCGTGCCGCGTGGCAATGCCTCGATCAAGAACGTGCCGGAGGATGATTTAATCCCCGGTGGCAAGGGTGACACGCAAAGCGTGCTGGAAATCAATTACGCGCAGGAACTGGAACTGCCCCAGCGCGTGAACGTGACCTATATCGACCGGCCTTTCAATTACGACCCGGTAACGCAGACTTCCCAGCGTCAGGTGGTGAAAGCAGTCGATCAGGTGACCATGAACCTGCCGATTGTGATGGGCGCGACGCAGGCGAAGAAAGTGGCCGATGTCACCCTCTATGGCACATGGAAAGAGCGCATCAGCTTTTCCCTCAGCCTGCCGCCGAAACATGTGCGGATTGAGCCGACCGACATCATCACGGTAAATGTGTCCGGGGTTGCGCATGAAATGCGGGTGGTAAAAACCGACATGGAAGCCAACGGCATGATGAAAATCAGCGCCGTGGCGGAAGACATCAGCTCGTATGACTTCTATTCGCCGCCCGGTGAAACCGGCAACAACATCCAGCCGCCTGTGCTGGTGCCGGGGACGCTGGTGCAATTCATCGACGCACCACCGCTGCCGGTGGATACGGTGCAAAGCCAAGGCCTGCTGCGTATTGGCGTGGCGGCGGATGGTCCGAACTGGAACGGCGCGGCGATCTACCGCTCCGATGACGGTGGCGAGGATGGCGGCAACACCTTCAACCTGCTGGCCGGGCTGGATGGCGCGGCCACCTTCGGCGTTATCATCACGGATTTGCCCGATAGCGCCTCGGTAACGTGGGATGAATTCAGCGAGGTGGAAGTGCTGCTCAGTTCCGGCAGCCTTGCCAGCGTCAGCGAACTGGCCGTGTATAACGGCGCAAACGCGGCGCTGATTGGCGAGGAACTGGTGCAATTCCAGAATGCCGTGCTGATCGGGGAAAACACCTATCGCCTTTCCCGGCTTTTGCGGGGGCGGCAGGGTACGGAATGGGCAACGGGGTTACATGACCCCGGCGACCGCTTCGTGTTGCTTTCTCCGGCGCTTTATACGACCGCCATCGCTAACAACCTGATCGGGCGAGAACTGTATTACAAAACCGTCAGCGTCGGCAACTCGCTGGGTAACACTGACGAGTTTGCCTTCACCTATACCGGCAAGAACCTGAAACCATTTGCGCCGACGCATGTAACCGGCGTGCGCGATGGCTCCGGCAACCTGACTATTAGCTGGGTGCGCCGCTCCCGCGTGGATGCGGAATGGCGCGACGGGGTGGACATCCCGCTGGGCGAGGAATCAGAACGCTATGAGGTGGAAATCTATAGCGGCCTGACAGTCAAGCGCACCCTGACTGCCACCAGCCCTACGGTTGCCTATAGCGCGGCGTTGCAGGTGACGGATTTCGGTTCGGCACAAAGCAGCGTGAGTGTGAAGGTCTATCAGCTCTCGGCGGTGGTTGGCCGGGGCTATCCGGCAATAGCAATGGTCTGATTATTCGTTCACTGCCAACGGCGCAGGCGCATTTTCGGGCAGCTGATTAATCACTTCAGCTTGCTCGGAAATGGGCTGCTCTGTCGGTGTTTCAATGGTGCCATCTATTACTTTTGATGGTTCAGAAATGGTGAGTTTTGGAGGAGCCGCTACCCATTCTCTCAGATGCTGGCCAATGATGGTGTAGAAGTCGAGCAACACGGCCTTACCATCTTGAACAAATGTTTGTGCGCCCTTGAAACGACCAGCTAAATCACGGGTCAAAATGATTTCAAAAGCAATAGGAGGGAGGTCTGTTTTATCGGTAAGTCCAGAATCGATATTAGTTTTTAGCTTACCCAGTGTTACGAATGTATCTGGAACACGCGATGGCCAAACGATTTTGATAAGCAGATTATCATCAGTGCAGTTCTTAACTTGTTGGAAAATCCAGTTGATGCGGGCTTTAGCGCGAACTTTATCTTCTGGCGCTTTCAAACGCATGGATGCGCTAACGGTACGACGTTTGAAATCTGAACAAAACTTAATGCGTGATGCTGCATTTGGGATGTCGAATTCAGCTTCTAAAGAATTATCGACAGCTAAAGCCTGACAATCGTCAACAAGGCGTTTCTGTGGGTCATTTGCATGTTCACGTTTCAGAGGAACGACCACGCTGCGACCTACAGCAACGCTCATCTCTAAAGAAAGCCCCCGAATGAACTGATGCCAGCAGCTTACGCTTTCTATGACCTCATTACTTCCTTTGTTGACGGGAGCGCCATTCTGAATGGAGGTGCAAACGTCCTTCCATTCTGCATTCATGCGATCGAACGAAAGGATTCCAGAACTAGAGTGCTGCAAATAACGAACGAACTCAGTTAAAATGTAACCTTGATCGGAATCGGCAACGCCATAATGTTTTGTCCACATAATAGCTTCGGTAACAATATGCATCCAAGACCAGTGATATAGCGCGACGTTGCGGGTTTTTATTTTATTAACCTGCAAGGGATGATGTGTTGCGTCTGCAACCGATAGGTTGGAAATAGTGATAACTGCGTCGATATTAAATTGCTTGGAAAGGTCGAGATAGGCCTCAACCTGTGCTTTATCGAGTTCTGCTTTGCCAATTTTACACTCAACGATAGCACGCCATTCTTTGTTGCCAGTTTTAAGTATGATTAACCCGTCAGGCCGTATCTTGCTCTGTTGTTCACCCTTAAAAACAATCTCGGTGAAACACTGAATCTTTGATGTTTTACCTACTCGAACACCTAACTGATTCAGCATGCCTTTGCCGAATTCCTCAACTGACATCATCGTTGCTAGTAATATCGAAGTAATACGGCATTCGCGGCTGGTATCAGCCACAGATGGGATAAGTCTTGCCTTTTCACCGCTGGCAAGAAATTCGGGACGTGGAAGGTCGAATAAGGCCATAAAATTACTTACTATTTGTGTTCGCGCATAGCTTGAAAATAGCAAAACGATGCCAACGCGCAAGCAATTATAAATTTTCAATTAATTCATAACTTTGGAGAATCCTATGCCTCAGACATCACGTCTGGGCTTGCCGTATATTGTCACGAGCCAAGCCCAAAAAGAAGTGACGCACAACGCCTCGCTCGACATCCTCGATGCACTGCTTCAGGCCGCGATAGTCAGTGTCAGCGTGAACACGCCACCTGGTTCGCCCGTGGCCGGTGATTGCTACATCGTCGGCACATCGCCGACGGGCGCATGGACGGGCAAGGCAAAGGCGCTGGCTTACTACACCACCGGCTGGAACTTCATCACACCATGGGAAGGCCTGACGGTATGGGCGAAGGATGCCAATGCGCTTTACACCTACGATGGCACAAACTGGGGTGTATCGGTAGCCACGCCGACATCACTGCAGAACCTGTCCATGCTGGGCGTGAACACCACGGCAGATTCCACCAACAAGCTGGCTGTGGCAAGCGAAGCCATCCTGTTTAACCATATCGGCGGTGACCTCCAGATTAAGCTGAATAAAAACGCTGCCGGGAATAAGGCTGGATTTATTTTTCAGACAGGGTTTTCTGGGCGTGCAGAATTCGGCCTGCTGGGGGATGATAATTTTACCCTGAAAGTGTCGCCGGATGGTTCGACGTTCTACGACTCCCTAAAAATGCTGGCTGGTAGCGGTCGCGCAGCGGTGAAGGCGAATGGCTCCGGCCTCAGCGCGGCAGGCACGAACCAAGCAGGCGCCACAGCGATCACCAAGCAAACCAATGAATTCACCACCGTTGCCGCATCCAGCGGCGCACGTTTGCCATCGCCTGAGCAAGGGGAATTCATTTTTGTAGCGAACGCTGGGGCGAACGCCCTAGCGGTTTATCCCAACACCGGCCACAGCATAAATGCACTAGCCGCCAACGCCGCTTTCTCATTAGCGGCAGGGAAAAACGCCCTGTTTTGGGCTGCTACTGCCACCAAGTGGTACGCGAATCTTTCAGCCTAACCAATGGAGAGTCTTATGCCGAATACACCTGAAGGCCAGGTGCGGATTGCCGTGCTTGAATCGGAGTTGCGAGGGCTGCGCGAGCAACAGCGCGAACATGCGAAGGAAACGAAGGAGTCCATCGCCAACCTGACCCGCAAGGTCGATGACCTCACTGAAATCATGAACAAAGGCAAAGGGGCATTCTCCTTCGCCATGGTGGTTGCCGCACTCATCGGCTCCTTCATCACTACCGGCATCAATTACTTAATCGGAAAATAACTAAAGGAGAACCTTATGACAACGAAAGCAGAACATATCGACACGCTGGCACGCACCCTCTACGGCGAGGCGAAACCCAATGATATTCAAGACGCAACCGCCATTGCTTGCGTTGTAATGAACCGGGTCGCGCTCCCCAACTGGCCGGATGACGTGGAAAGCGTCTGCATCCAGCCGTACCAATTCAGCTGCTGGAACACCAGCGACCCGAACCGGGCGCGGATCTTCAAGGCGAGTGGCGCATGGTTTGATAAATGCGTGCAGATTGCCATGAAAGCGGTCGATCACCAGCTGGTTGACCCGACAAATTGCAGCACGCATTATCATACACCGGCGGTAAAACCAGCATGGTCGAAGGGCAAGAAGCCTACCTATATCAGCAGCGGGCATCTATTCTTTAACAACATCGACACTAAGCCGCCTGCAAGTGCCAAGGATGCGCTGAATCAGATTAGGCCTATCGGCAGCACCGAAACGATGGTTGCCACCAAAATTGGCGGCGTGGCCAGTGTTGGCATCGGTGCGGTGTCACAGGCCATCGAAGCGCTGGAACCGGCCATGCCTCTGGCAACCACGCTGGCGCAGGCCGCGCCGTGGGCAATCGTCGCGGTGCTGGCAATGGCGCTGTTCTATATCGCGTGGAGCCGCTACCAAGCCCGGAAGGAAGGCAAAATATGATTGCCGCCATCAAAGCCTTCTTCACTACCAATGCGCTGCGCGTGGCCGCGTGGTGCATGGCGGCGTTGTCATTCCTCGGCATTTTGCTGGCCGCTCGTCGCGCTGGCCGGAATGCCGAGCGGGTGGATGCGCTGGAAACGCAATCAGAGAACGTGAGAAAATCCCATGAAGTTCAAGACAAAAACCGCCGCACTCTTGCTGACGGCGATGCTGCTGAACGCCTGCGCGATCAATGGTCGCGTGACTGACAGCTTCTGCGCGGTCGGCAGGCCGATTTACATCAGCAAGCAGGATGCGCTAACGGATGGTACAGCACGGCAAATTCTCGATCATAACGAGGTTGGAAAGGCCTTGTGTAAGTGGTACTAATAAGGACGTGTTCCTGTGCAGCGTGGAAAACGCGAGCAGCCGTAAAACTTATTCTTATCTCGTTTTCTTTCCCGAACCACCATCTGAGAACTACATTTGGGGCATTTCACGTCAGTAAGTGCCTGTGGTGTTCTAGGCTCGCTTGGCTTTGACTCTTTTTTTCCCTTACATTCAGTGCAGAAACGTCCGTAGCCAGTGCGTAATTTCCCATCCTTGAAATCATCCAGTGCTTTTACCGTTTTGCATTGCGAGCATTCTTTCATGCGCCCAGATTGCAAGCCATCAATGTTTTTATGAATCTCAGCAACTAATGCGTGGTTGGCGCTAGACTTTTTTTTTACGAGCGCTTCTATCCGGACGCTCAATGTTGCCGCTGGGTCTTTGCCTACGTTGAAGCGGTTAATACGCAGGAAGTTATAGCCGTAGCTTTCCAGCACTTTTTCCCGGTAAACATGCTGTTCTGTATGATACTCGCCGTAGTTAAATTCATTCACCGCCGCGAAGTTTTCGAAGTGGAACTCAAACCCGTCATATTCAATAATAATTTTGTGCTGCTTGCCTTCGGTATCGGTATAAACAAATAAGAAATCCACCACATAAGCAGGGTGTTTATAGCGCTTATCCAGCTGCTTAATATATTCCCCTAGCGGGAATTGCGTGTGCAGTTCAATAGTAGCTTTATTGGCTTTGAAGAATGCCGTTTCCTGTATCCAGTGAAGCACTTTCTTCTCCATCGGTGAACGCTGGTCAGTGCTGTTTGCATCGGGCAGCTGCTTTGCTTCTTCAAAGGTTTTTCGGTAATGTTGCAATGCCTCGCCAATTGAGCCAGTGAAATCTTCAAGCGGTTTACTTAAGTAAAAATCCATCCGTTCTTTTGCACGGCTGAAACCGACATTTAGGCGCTGCAACTTGATTTGTCCGCCTTCTTCAAGATCGACGCTTTTGCGGTCTTTTATAAAAATCCCCCAAAGTTTATCCGACACGGCGCTTGCCACCATCGAATAAAGGATAATATCCCGTTCTTCACCTTGGCAGGTATCAAAGGTCATAATCTTAAGCTTGTGGTGTTTAGTAAAATGCTCGAAATCTGGATGCTTGGAAAACGCATCCACTAGTAGTTTTTGCTGGTTGGTATGGGGCGTGATAATGCCGATGCTGCGATTAGGTTCTTCCCGCGCAATTCGCTCCACTTCTGCAACAATGGCCTCGCGTTCCAGCAGATTGCTATTTTCCACTGTTTCCATGCGTCCATCATGCTCAATGAAGCTAAACTTGATTGTTTCTTCAATTGGCGTAGCTCGGATTTTAATTGCTTGCAGGTTATCGCTATAAAAATACTTGCTGGAATAGGAAATTAGCTCCCGATATCCCCTAAAATGCTTTTTGAGCATGATGTTATAATTGCTGATGCGCTCAAAGAATTCGAGGATAGAGGTTTTGATATTGAATTTTCCGAGGCGTTCAAGTTTTGCAGACTCATCGGAAATGGTGTCCACGAACACGTCGCGTAGCCGATTTAGATATTCACGGTTAGTATCTGATCGCGCTTGATTGGATTTAACGTTGCTAAACTGCTTTTTGTCACCAAGCACGATAATTTTTTTACCGCGCAGCAGGGCTGGGAATGCCTGTGCAATGCTTACCTGAGAAGCCTCATCCAAGATCACCAAATCAAAAATTTCGGATTCCAGCGGGATATATTCGGCAAAATCCCTAATCCCGGCAAGAATACAAGGGAATGAGTTTTTGAGTTTATCAAAGCTGGCTTTATCAAAGCGCTGCTTTTTAGAAATTACACCGGATAGCGTTTTAGCATCATTTTTATGGTTTTCAAAGAAGTCAACCACACGCTCATCCATTTTATAGGTCATCTGTGTGGTAACGAGTTCCTCAATCGTTTTTTTATCCGTAACATAATTGTGCTCAGGGATTTTGTTGAAATAGTCTTGCAGGTCGTTTTTAAGGCAGAGGTAGCGAGCCAGCTGCTCAAATTCAGAATCAGGGTATTGGGTGAGCGCGTTATCGATATAGTTGAATATATTGCCAGTGGTAGTGCCTATCTTCGTAGCGGTTTTAGCGTATTGGTTTAGCTTTGCTTCAATGTTAGAAATTGCATCTAGCAATTCTTTGCGCTCGCTCGCCGTTGGCAAATGCAGATTAAGGGTAAGTAGCTGGTGAATACTCTTATTGAAATCCTGATTAAACTCAAAACCGCTGGCAATTTCCTGTGCCTCTTTAAGCTGCTGGCAAAATCTGAATAGACCAATTATATCTTTCAACTTTTCCAGCTGCAAGTGCGGCTCGGCAAAGTCGTTGGGCAACTTTGCCGCCAACTCGCTATTTAATGCGGCAATCTGCTTTCCCTTCAAGAAATAACCAAACCAGCCAGATTTTAACTGGCCGCACTTTGTGATGTAGCTTTCCAGTGAGTATAGTCCATCCGCAGATAGGTTACGAATATGTGCAACATGCGAGAGTGCTTCGTTTGCTTTGATACGCAACTCATCCACAATACCGAGGAAAGTGATGAAATGCCGGAATGCGGTAACGCTACTATCAGTAGGGTAGTAATTCTTGAAAAGGTTAGCCAGTTTGCTTTGCGGATCATCCAGTTTGGCTTTCAATTCCTGCATATCATTTCGAAGGCCTACCAAATTATCATCGGAAAGCTGATCGCCGTGTAACTCAACCAGATCCACGGGCAAGTTTTCGTCAGCGGTAATTTTGCTTTCCAACGTGGTAAATTCAGCAATATCGGCCAGTTTGATTTTTTCGTAAGCGTTGATGGTACTACCGATTTGATTTTTTAGGCTGAAAACGGATTGTTCTATATTTGTTTCAATTTTTTTGTACTCATTCCTAACCGCCTTATAGTGCTCTTTAATTCGTTCCATCGAAGTGGTGGAAAGGATTCTTGAATAGGTATTGCCTGCTTGACCAAGGCGCAAAATTGGATTTTGGAACTCATTATCCAGTCTCACCTTATTCATAGTTTCGGTGATTTTGTCTTCCACTACATCAAGCGCTTCTTTTTTATCAGAAAGCACTAAAATAGATTGATTCTTTAGTATTGCGTCGCAAGCAATCGCGGTAATCGTATGGCTTTTTCCCGTACCCGGCGGACCTTCTACAGTGATGTATTTGCAATTCTTCTTATTCAGCGCGGCAAGAATTTGTCTTTGTTCTTCATTGAGCGGTACAGGGCTGGCATAAACCAGTTTCTCGCTTGGTGTGGTATTATCCCAATCGTGTTCAACTTCGGATACTACCGAAACCGGATTGTTCGTTATAAAATCATCGACGAGTAGCTGAAATGCCGCCGCTAGAACGTCATCACCGGCTTTTAGTTTTTGTAAAATTTCTTCGTAGTCATTTATGAGTGATTCATCTGATTTATCAAATAAGCCAAGGTAGCAGCTATTGGTGATTTGTATGCCTTGCCCCTTGGCAACTTGACGCTCTGGGTTATTAATATCGATATAAGGTGTGAGGCCAAAATAGTTAACTGCCTCTTTCATTGCGCGATCAATCTCACCGAGCAAATGCTCACGCTTTTCTGCGAGGTAGATAATGCGCTCTACAAATTTATCCAGAGAGCCTTTGCGCTCAATGGAAGTGTTGTGATCTTGGGAAATGAACTGTACGGCTTTTTTATTAACATACAGAAGTGAGTCGAAGCTAAAACCAAAGCCCTCTGAATTTTTCTGTATCTGAATAGGAATATAAAACAGCGGATAGGTCTGATTTTTATAGCTGACATCGCAGAAGTATAAATAGAACTCCTGCTTCTCCAATAGGCTTTTGTTATTCACCAGTTCTGAAACTTCAAAGAATAGATCGCCCGCTGCGAATCCCTTGAAGAAGCTCTCCAACTTATTTTTTACATCTTGTAGTTCGAATACTTGCGCAAGAGATTGTTCTGCCTCTATCTCCTTGCCCAAGCTGATCTGGTTAACAATTGAAGAAACCACATCTTCGAATGGCCGAATTAGCACGTCGGTGAGCTCTTCTTCCACCTGATAAACCGAATCAACCGTGGCAGTGCGGATTTTATCCAGAGGTTCTTTTATCTTTTCAATGAAGGAAGTGAGGAATTTCTCACGGATCACGCGTGCAATACCATCAAGTGCAAAGGTGATAGCAGCGGTTGTATCATTCGGATTTTTGGAAATGCCTAAGTCAATTTCGTGGCGGAATAGTTTTATCACCACCTCAATCGCATCAGGTTCAATTGCATTTATCTGATCTTGAATCAGCTGTAGCAGGGATTGAGGGATTGCAGTGGTGTGAACGCCGCGCTTTAACTCGTTAAGCGCGTCATCTTCGAAGCCATTTCTAATTACCTTCCAAGTAAGAGCGCTATATTTCTTGTATTTATTCAGATTGATGGTGACTTGTAGGTTATTGCTATTACGATGCTGGATGTGACGTTTTGGATTCCTGACTTTGTGAAAATCTGTTTCGAGGAAATCCATGAAATATCGAGCCACTTCCGTTACAAACGGAACAACTCCTTTTGACAATGGCTCTTGTTTTTCGGCGATTGATACTGTCATTTCTTTTTCTTCCCATTCGAATTCTGCTGGGAAGCAATCCACTTTTCCAGCTCGCTTTTGCGAAAGCGCCATGATCCACCCACCTTAAAGCCGGGGATGTCACCGCGTGCGGCAAGCGCATATGCGGTTTTCTCCTTCAGCTTAAGGAATTCAGCGACTTCTTTGATAGTTATAATGTCTGATTTCATTGGCTTTACCGAAAATTTATATGCTGAAAATATCGGAAAGCGTAGAAATTACAAGAAGCAAGCTTAAGGAAGGCCAAATCGCTTGCGCAGCTGTGATCCGAAAAAACGCTCCGGCAAATAGGTACGAAACAGACGCAGTATCCGGGCATCTTTGCCCACCAAATAGCGCAGATGAGGATCGGGATTTGTAGCCGCTTGCAATACCGCACCGGCCACTTCATCAGGCGCACAGCCATTTTCGATTTCCTCTGCAAGCCCGGTTTCAATACGTTGCATGACTTCCGCATAGCAAGGCAGCTGTATGGCGCTGCGTTTGGCGGCGGCGCTCAGGCCGGTTTTGACATAACCCGGCTCAATCAGTACGCAGCGAATTTCGAGATGGCGCACCTCATGATCGAGCGATTCGCAGTAGGCTTCCAGTGCATGCTTGCCTGCTGCGTAAAACGCCTCATACGGCTTGGGCAGGAAGCCAGCGATTGAACCGATGCACACAAACCTGCCAGCACCACGGGTGCGGAAATGCGGCAATACCTCGCGCACCACGCGGTGAACGCCTAGCAGGTTGGTTTCCAGCACGCCAAGCGCCTCTGCATCGGAAGTTTCTTCAATCGCGCCGAGCAACGTCACCCCGGCATTGTTCACGACCAAATCAAGTTGGCCAGCAGCGGCAATAACATGGGCTATACAAGCGGCTACTGAAGCAGCGTCGGTAACATCTAGCACGACGTGCCGCACATCCTCCGGCCAGTTTGAATCCGGCTGATTGCGCGATGTTCCCCACACACTCCAGCCTTCTTTATGCAGGCGCTGTGCAATGGCTTTGCCGATACCGCTCGATGCGCCGGTGACGAGTGCGACTTTGTTCGTGCTCTGCATAAAAACCCCTTAATACATTCCCCGCGCCATCCAAATCGCACAAAACAAAATCAGCGGAATAAGTAGCAGCTGCGTGAGGATTGCTTTTTTGGTGCTAATGTAGTGCTGCACTTCAAAATCCGCTTCTGTCTTGGCTTTGATGAAGCGGATCGTGGGATAGATGGACACCACGGCCATGAGAATGAACAGCGCCATTTTCGTCCAGAAAATGTGGCTGCCGGAATAATACTCCCAGCCTTTTTCCAGATAGATGCGAGCAATGCCGGTTGCGAGCACCAGCCCCGCGACAATACCGTAGGCGGTATCAATCTTTTTCACCAGCTTCAGCGTGGATGCGTTAAGCGGATTTCTAAGCAGAAAAAACTCACCCGCCAGCAGGCAAGCAAGGGTGATAAAGCTCAGGAAATGTAGATAGGTAAAAACAAAGCTCATAGGAATCCTTACAATAACCTCTTTAGTTTCGGGGTAATCCATTCCTCGAAGTCGCGCACATAATCAAACAGCACCGGCACGAAGATGAGGCTTAAGGCGGTGGAAGAAATCAGCCCGCCGATCACGGCTATGGCCATTGGTGCGCGGAAGGCGGTATCAAGCCCCAAGCCCAGAGCGATGGGAATCATGCCAGCCAGCATGGCCAGCGATGTCATGATGATAGGACGGGCGCGGACTTCGCAGGCACGCATAATCGCCTCGCGGCGCGGCACGCCTGCGTGAATCATCTCCAGCATGTAATCCACCAGCAGTATGGAGTTTTTATCGGCGATGCCCATCAGCATCAAAATGCCAATCACGGCGGGCATATTGAGATCCGTGCCGGTGAGCAGCAGCATCAGGAACGCGCCGCCAATGGAAAGCGGCAGCGCCGCCATGCGGGTAAACGGCTGGATGAAGTCTTTGTAGAGTAGCACCTGAATCGCATAGACCATCATCAGGCCTGCGCCGATGGCGGTTAAGAAGCTGGCGAACAGTTCGGCCATCACTTCCGCATCGCCTGTGTTGAGCACCTTGACGCTGGGAGGCAGGTTTTTCATGGAAGGCAGCGCGTAGATTTCCTCCAGCGCTTTGCCGAGCGGAATGCCGTTCAGGTTCGCTTCAAGCGCGATTTTGCGCTGGCGGTCATAGCGCTCGATGCTGGTGGGTCCAAACCCGAAGCGAATTTCCGCCACGGCTGAAAGCGGTACACTCCCACCCGAAGCAGTAGGAATGTGCAGGTTCCTGATGGTGTCGAGCGAGGTGGCTTCACCGCCTGCCAGCCGCACGCGGATAGGTATCTGCCGGTTGCCATAGTTGAACTTGGCGAGGTTCGCCTCAATGTCACCAATGGTGGCAATGTTCACGGCATCGCTCAAGGCCTGCACGCTAATGCCCAGCTCTGCAGCCTTTGCAAAATCCGGCACGATCACGATTTCCGGCTGCTGAAGGCTGGCGGAAGTGCCGACGCTTGAGATGCCCGTTAGCCCACGCATTTCGCGCTCGATGGCTTCGGCAGCTTGGGAAAGCGCTGCCGTATCCTCGCTCACCAGCGCGATCATGATGTCTTTCGCCCCGGCAGAGTTGGCAAACTCAATCCGCATGTCCGGCAGTTTTTTAAGCTCCGGCAGGATACGGTTTTCAAAGTCGCGCTGGCTTATGCTGCGCTCTCCTTTAGGCACCAGCTTGATGTCTAAGCTCGCGATATTCACACCCGCCGCACCGCCGCCAGTGTTGGTTGGGCTGCTCATGCCCTGCGAACCGCCCGCCACGCTGCTTAAGACATACATCACTTCCGGCTGTTGTTTGAGAAGCTCTTTGACCTGCCCAGCCGCCGCGTCGGTCTGCTCCACGGTTGCGCCGCGTGGCAGTTCGATCGTCATGCGCGACTGCGAATAATCCTCATACGGGATAAATCCGGTGGAGAGGAACGGCACCAAGCTAAAGGAAAACACCATACTGAGTGCAGCGATGCCGAGTGTTTTAAGGCGGTTACCGAGCGTCCATTCCACCAGACGGTGATACCGGTCAGCAAAGCGGCTTGGTTTATCGTCGTGGTGGTTCGGCGCTTTGAGTAGGTAAGCGGCAAGCATGGGCGTGAGCAACCGCGCCACCACCAGCGAGAAAAACGCCGCGATGGAAACGGTAAGCCCGAACTGGATGAAGAACTGTCCGGCGAGGCCTCCCATAAAACTCACAGGGGCAAACACGGCGCAGATCACCAGCGTCGTTGCCACCACCGCAAGGCCGATTTCATCGGCGGCGATCATGGCGGCATCGTAGGGTTTTCGGCCTTCTTTCATGTGGCGGTGGATGTTCTCAATCTCCACGATTGCATCATCCACCAGCACGCCGGTAACCAGCGAAATGGCAAGCAGACTCACGGCGTTGAGCGTAAAGCCCAAGAAATACATGCAAAGGAATGTTGGGATGATGGAAAGCGGAATGGTGATGGCAGCCAGCAGCGTGGCGCGTTTGTCGCGTAGGAACAGGAACACCACTAGAATGGTAAGCACCGCACCTTCAAAGAAGGTGTAAATGGTCGAGTGGAAGCTGATCTCGGTAAACTCCACCAGCGAGAATATTTTTTTGAAGGTAATCTGAGGGTTGGTTTTTTCGAGTTCGGCCAGTTTTGCTTCCACCTTATCGCCCACCGTCACTTCGCTTGAGCCCTTGGAGCGGAAAATCTGGAACGTCACGGCGGGTTTGCCGTCGAGCTTGGTGATCGAGCGCACCTCCGCGCCGCCATCCGTCACGGTGGCAATGTCGCCAAGGCGCACCTCACGCCCACCGCTCAAAGCAATGCGCGTGTCGCGCAAATCTTCTACCGTTTTGACATTGCCCAGCGTGCGCAAACTATATTCCGTGCCTTCCACGCGCAACCGGCCACCGGGAAGGTCGATATTGGTGAGCGCCAGCTGGCGGCTGAAATCGGCAGCGGAGGCACCGAAGGCCGCAAGTTTGGCAGCATCGAGCGTCACGGTGACTTCGTGGCTGATGCCACCGGAACGCTGCACACTGGCCACGCCACGAATCGAGAGCAGTTCACGGCTGAGGGTATCGTCAATATACCAGCTGAGTTCCTCGGTGCGCATCTCCGGCGCTTCGACGCTGAAGACTAAAATTGCGCCGCCATCGATTTCCACGCGCTGCACGTTCGGCTCTAAAATGGAGCGCGGCAGCTGGTCACGAATGTTGGAGATCGCATCCCGCGTGTCGTTCATCGCCCGGTCGAAATCGGTTTCCAAGTGAAACTCGATGGTGGAAACGGAGGTACCTTCGGAAATATTTGAAGTGATATGCTTCACGCCCTGCAAACCGGCAATCGCGCCTTCCACCCGGCGCGTGACCTGCGTTTCCATCTCGGTTGCTGAGGCTCCGGGCTGGCTGATGGTGACACTCACAATCGGCACCACCACGCTCGGCATATTATTAACCGGCAGCTTAAAGAATGCCACCAGCCCCGCCACCGTGAGCACCAGAAACAACACTATAGGTGGGATGGGGTTACGAATCGCCCAGGTGGAAAGCGGCATCGACATTAGTTGGCCTCCGCCTTTGGTTCTATGGGGCTAACCACATCACCCGCTTTCACGAACGCGCCTGCTTTGGCGATGACGCGCATTTCCGGCTGCACGCCCTCCACCAGCACGGTATTATCCTGCCTTGATGTGAGTGTGATAGCTTGGCGAGCGGCTTTGTTTTCGGCATCCACCACCCATACGAAGCGCCCCTCGGAATCCTCCTGAATGGCGGTGGCTGGCAGGGCAAGGCCTTGTGTGTCGCCCACCAGAATATCCCCGCGCACGAAGCTGCCGACGATGAGCGTGTTTTCTCCTTCAATCGCCACGCGCACGGAAGCGGTGCGTGTGTTTGCATTAATCTGCGGCGCAATCAGCCGCACCGTGCCTTGCCATTCCTGATCGCTGCCGGTGACGGATAGCGTGACCGGCTGCTTCAGGCGCACCTGCGCCATGTCCGCTTCCGGCACCTTCAACTGCGCTTCGATTTGGCTACCTTGCGCGATGCGAAACAGCGGCTCGCTGGCATTTACCAGCTGGCCGAGCGTGGCGCGGCGTTCATAAATCACGCCTGCTTGCGGTGCGGTGATGGTGGCGCGACGCACTGCCAGTTTTGCATCCTCAGCGCGTGCTTTGGCGGCTTCCATCGCGCTGCGTTTTTCAGCCACCGAGAGTTTGCTCACCGCGCCGCTATCTTTAATCGGTTCAATGCGGGCATATTCATCCCGCGCTTTCTGGTACTCCGCTTCCAACTGGCGGGCTTGCAGTTCCAGACTTTCTGCGTCCAGCACGGCCAGTTTCTGGCCTTTCTTCACGCTGTCGCCCACATCGACGAAAAGCTCTTTCACGCGCACGCCAGAAAGCTCGGTCAGCACCGCGATTTCTTCACGCGGGATGAGCATACCGGTGGCGCTGATGCGTTGATGTAGCGTTTGCTCGGAAGGCTGTACCACCGATACGGCCAGTGATTCCGTGCTTACGGTTGCTTTGGGTTTCTCATCGCTTCCGAATAGTTTGAAGGCGGCATATCCAGCGATAACGATGATGATGAATAAAAGAAGTTTGCGGCTCATGGGGTTGGCTCGTTCGTTGAGGTGGTTGGGGCGGGAATACCGCCGCCTAAGGCTTTGGTCAGCGCTGCGATGCGGCTGATATGTTCGACGTTTGCTTGCAGCGCATTCATCTCTGCCTGCATTGCGCTTATGTTCGCGTTTTCGGTGGCGATGCCATCTGTGAGGCCTTGCTTGAAAAGTAGCGCCGCTTGCTGCTGGTTCTTTTGCTCCAGCGCAGCACTCTCGGCAGATTGTTCTTTATTCCGCTTGGCGGCATTGGCCGCGCTTAAGAAACTCTCCACCTCCGTCATCGCATTCACCACCGTTTCGCGGTAGGCACTTGCGGCTTCAGACAGTTTCATATCCTGCGTTTTGGCAGCAGCCAGCCGTTTGCCCCAATCAAACAGCGGAATTGAAATCGCAGGCGTGCCGGTCAGCTGGATGGTCTTTCCCGGCAGTGGCGAGCCGGTGAGATTGTCGAGCTGGCTTAAGTTTCCACCAAGCGTGATGCGTGGATAGCGATCCGCTCTCAGTAGTTCCAGCTGCCCGGCCTCGCGCAGCACGGTGGCCTCAGCGCGGCGAATATCCGGGCGGTTGCGCAGCACATCCACGGGCGTATCGCCGAGTTCTGGCAGCTTAATGCTCGGTATAGAAGCAGCGGTTTCCCATTCCTTTTCCGGCGCGGCTTGCCCCATTAGCGCCGCCAGCTGCTGCTTGGCTGCGACCTCGTTTTTCACCGTGGTTTGCAAAGCACTTTTCGCATCCAGCGCGTTGCGCTTGGCGCTTGCCAGTTCGCTATCCGCAATCAGCCCCGCTTTATGTTTGATAGTGTGATATTCCGCGATCTTCTCTTGAGCGGCCACGATAGCTTCCTGTGCGATGCGCTGCTGCTGAAACCCGCGCATCTCCGCATAAAGGCGCACGGCCTCAGCAGTCACATTCGCACGCACCGCTGCAAGATCGGCCTTGGCATAGGCAAGCGTGGCTTTGTCCACGTCTTCCGCCGCGCCATACTGCCCCCAGAGCGGCAATTCCCACGAGCTATCGAGCCGTGCATTGTAAAAGCCGGTCGTCTTTTGCTGCCCGCCAGCCCCTGCGAACCCAACGTTATTGATGGCAAAATTTCCCTCGATCAGCCGGTTATATTGCGCATCGGTCGTGATGCCGAGTGTTGGCAGATAGTCCAGCGTGCGTGCTGATTCACGCGCTGCAAGCAGCCGGAAACGGGCTTGCTCCAGTGACAGGTTTTGCTGCTCCACACGCTCCAATAGCCCCACCAGCACTTTATCATCTGTCTGCTTCCACCAATCCTGCGCGAGAGTAGCAGGTTTTTCTGCCGCCTCTACCGAGGGTGATTCGGCAAAGATTTCCGGCAGCTTCACATCAAGCGATGGCATGCCACGAAATTCACCACAGGCGGAAAGGCAAAGGGCAGAGGTGAGAAGTAATGCGGCGGTTTTATTCATCCATGACCGCCTTTAGGTGCATAAAGGCTGGTTAGCACGACTCCGGCCACGATCAGCGCGATGCCAAGCAATTCCAGCGGGTGCGAGGATTCCTTAAAGTAAAACGCGCCGATCAGCTTTGCGCCCACGATGCCCACACCCGCCCACAGCGCATAGACATAGCCCACCGGCAGGGTTTTGAGCGAAAGCGACATCATCCAAAACGCCATCAAGTAGCAAACCGCGACTGTGATCGACGGCCAGAGCTTGCTCATGCCCACCGAGAGCTTGAGCGCCGTGGTGCCGATGCATTCCAGCGTAATGGCGGCTACTAAGTATCCGTATGCGATCATGCGGCCTCCGTGTCAGCGAGTAGGGAAAGCAGGTATTGATAGATTTTCTTGCGCTCTTTGCGGTTCAGCGGCTGCAAGCCTAAAGCCCGCAGCATGTAAATACCGTCAAGCGCCAGCAACACCGCCGCCTGCCGCTCGAATGTTTTTTGAGTGCGGGCAATATCATAGCGCCCTTCGATAATCGGCTTCACATTGTCTAAAAGCGCAGGGTTATTCACCACCGCCGCGAGCAGCGCCACGGCCTCGTCATCACGATCCATATCTTCTTCTGTGGCGCAGAGCAGTTCGGCCTTTACCATCGTTTCCGGCGTGCCGCCTAATTTTTCCCAGTGTTTATTGAAAGACTCCATATCCTTGGTGACATATTGATCGAGAATCGCCTGAAGCAGCGCTTGCTTGCTGGGGAAGTGGTATAAAATACCGCCCCGGCTGATGCCGCTTTTTTTCGCCACCGCCTCGAAGGTGAGGCTTGCCGCACCCGATTCCATCACCACTTCCAGCGCCTTTTCCAGAATCAGGTCGTAAGAACTATCCTTGTGCTTTGTCATGTTTTTCCTCAACTGTTCTGCCTTCGAGTAATTTGCTTGACCCATAACGATTGCTCAATATACTATACAAACCGTCCTGTATAGTAAAGTAGTTTATGTGAAGTCGATATGGTACTTAAGTTATTCTATTTCATGCCATTGATACTGGCTCTTTCGGCCTGCACCAATCAGGAAATGACAAAATCCGGCTTTCTTTCCGACTATCAGACGCTGCAAAAGCCGAACGAGGATTTGAAGGAAGCTACCTACATCAATCCCACCGCGTCCTTTACTCAGTACCAAAATGTGATGATTGAAAATGTGGCACTGAAACTTAAGGGGGATGATACGGAGGAAAAAGCGGCCTATCAAAAGCTGGCGGATACACTCCGAGAGAAACTTCATGCGCAGCTGGGTAAGCATTATCGCATCACCCAGCAACCAGCCCCCGGCACACTTTATGTGCGCTCTGCCATCACTGGCATCACGACCGCGAACCCTTATGTCAACACCGCCACCACATTGCTGGTGGCCGCGCCCGTGAAGAATGGCGGCGCGAGCGCGGAAGCGGAAGTTCTCGACGCGATGACGGGTGAGCGTTTGGCGGCGATCACATGGGCGGATGAAGGCAGCGTATGGCGCATGAGTCAGATCACCGGCAACTTCCGCCGCTATGCCCACGCCGAATATCTGCTTGGCGTGTTCGCGGAAAAACTCACAGGCATGATCCAACCCGGCCAACCAAAGGCTGCGCCATGAATCCTATCCGCAAACTTCGTATCGCCGGTCTGATTGAAGGAACCACGCTACTGGTGCTGCTGCTGATTGCCGTGCCGCTCAAGCATATTGGCGGCATCCCGCAATTTGTGTCGGTGATGGGACCGCTGCACGGCGTGGCCTTCATCGCTTACCTGCGCTTTTTGCCAGAGGCGATAGCACATGGACAGTGGCAACGAAGCGACATCATCCGAACGGCCATCGTGTCTTTCATCCCGTTCGGCACGTTCTACAACGACCGATTTTTGAAGCGAACTTACGAGAAAAGCCAACTGTAATGGCCTATGTGAATTACTTAAGAACGTTCGTTACGGTCTATCGTTGTGGTTCACACAACAAGGCCAGCGACATTTTAGGTTTAACACAGCCTGCCATATCAAAACACATCGCCGCGCTGGAACAACAAATGGGAAAACAACTTTTTTATCGTGATGGTCCGAAGCGTTATGAAGCAACGGAAGTAGCCCACGCGCTTGCCAAAGAACTCGCGCCGCATATCGACCAAATTGAGCAGATATTTAACGCCTCTCGCGCAAACACTTCAGATTTGCAAGGAATCGTTTACATCGGCGGATTATGCGAATTTGCAGAGCAGCATCTCACCTACACGATCAGCGCACTCATGCCGCATAACATCCAGTTTGTGGTGCAACAGGAAAAGGGAGTGGATTGGCGGCGTTTACTGGATAACCAGTCATTGGATATGGCGATTGTGCCTTCTGTCATTGATTCTGAAGTCATCGGTTATCGCGAGCTGCTAACGGATGATTTGGTCATTGCAGTGCCAAATCAGGACAAAGCCGCCACCATTCAAGATTTAGAGGATCTGCGTTATATTGCACATAATGAGGATTTACCCTGTATCCGCCACTATCTTGGAAGTTTGCCCATCAACCACGCATTGCTCAAACAAAGCGCTTCGGTGGGAAGTTTTCGGCTTATCAAGGAACTGATCTTGAGCGGCGCAGGATTTAGCATACTTCCCCGTCAATTTATTCGCGATGAATTGCAAAATAGTTTATTGCAAGAAGTGCTGCTGGATGAGGAGTTGCCGCGCATTAGGCTGTATCTGGCATGGAATAAATTTGCGCTGAGAAAACCTCGCACACAATTTGTTCGTGATGCGATCTTAGAATCAGCTGCACGTTTCAAAAGTCCCAAACTGAATCAACCTACGGTATATGAGCCGGAGCTATAAATTATCTTATAGGTTGTGATAATTCTTTTCATTATCCGCATACATCGAAAGCCGTTATTGGTATCCGTCCGAACAGCTAACTATCAGAGAAAGAATTAGTTAATAGCTTATGATAACGGATTGGACATGGGCTTTCCAGCGAAAAAATATGAGCGTCTGGGATGCCTGCAACGTGTATGGCAGGTATCGCAGGAGGATGTCTATTATGCAGTAGAAAACGGCCTGCTAAAAACAGCCGTTTGGCTGCCGCTACGTTATGTGGAGCGTGGAGTTATCAAAAACCGCAAATTCATTTACGAACGCCATGAGCATCTGGAGGGGTTCGTTGGCGTGAGGCCGGAAGACTCCCGGCAGATATTTAGCAATGGCCGCGCAAAGCTGCGTATGTTTCATTCTGTGTGCGATGAAAGCAGAATCTTACGCCTAGCATACGAGCCACCGCAGCCTGCCGTTTCAGTACGCATCAGTGACTTGATTGTTCTGCAAGAACATCGCGAACAGTTTGAATGCTCATATCACTTGGCATCTACTGAAGCATCAGCATGTACAACAAAACCAAACAGGCAATTTGAACCATCTTCGGATTATCGGCATGTACGGTTCAAAGACACAGATTATCATTTCGGAGATGTGCAGGCGAAAATTTTAGAAATGCTGCATGATGCCTCGCGTAGCCGTAATCCTTGGGTACATGGGAAAACACTCATTTATGAATCAGGCTCTCAGGCCATACGATTGCGCGATGTATTTAAGCACAAACGGGATTGGCGAGATCTGATTATTTCCAATGATCGAGGATACTACCGGCTGAATATTGCTTCAGATGAAGTGCAAAATGATCCAACCGATACCGCTGTAAAAGGCGAGAGCAAAAAACAACACCGTAAAGATAAACACCGTTAAGCGGTTCAATACTCTTCGCCAGCGTGGGAATTGACTCCAGTACAGTCGCTCGTTTTCTTCATCCAATTTATTTTGGTAGCGGTATCCCATCAATCCGCCCTCCGAATGAGTGTCAGTAGAGTAGAAAGTGCCTGTTTGCCATTCTTATCGAGAGCATGGAAACACTCTAATAATTGCGCTTCTTCGCGATTCAATGAGCAACCATGCTTTATATCCTGATTTGGCAGGAAGAATGTAATTGGAAAGCGCATTACATCCGCGAATTCCTGCAATAAAGCTACCGATATACGGTTAGCGCCACGCTCATATTTTTGTATTTGCTGAAAGCTGATTGGTTTGGAAATTTTCTGGCCGAGTTCTCTCTGATTCATGCCGCGCATGAGTCTGGCTTGCCGAATGCGCACACCAACATGAATACTTATTGCATGTACATTTTCAGAGTTTGTCACGCTCATTACCTCCATTCCGGTAACGAGGCACAAGCCTATGACACACTATGGTGCCGGGAGGTTAAGAAGCCACAAAGCAGCCGCGATGTATTCCCGTAAAGGTATTGTATTCCATCGCCCTCCCAACATAGTGGGAGGACTGAAACGGTAAACACGCAGTCCAAATCATCGCGCCTTTGTGGGTTCTTACGCCCGTTACGCAGTATGCAGCATAGAGGTTAATCGCAAACATTCAATAAATAGCTGGTGTTTGCATGTGGGACGCGTGAGCCCCCTCATAGCCCTACCCAAGGTCACCCTTCAGCCCCACCCAAGCCCCCTTGACAGGCTTTCTAAGTCTAAATTTCGTGAAATTTTATCGGTTGATAGCCCCACCCAAGGTCACCCTTTAGCCCCCACCAAGCCCCACGCCAGCCCCCCATATCGTCGTGCAGCCTTTGTCCGAACAGTTCGAACAACGGAGGCAATCATGAACGATTCATACGATCACAAACCCATCTCAACCTTTGATGAAATTTGTCACCTGACCATCGAAACTATGCGGCGCATGGATATGGAAACCTTGCTCACGCTCAAAAAGCAGGCGGTGCGCGAGTTAGACCGCGCAAAGCTCACCAAGGGCTGCATTGAACTGGCGCTATCACTCAAGCAGCAGGATCACGACCGCGAAGTGGCGCAGGCCGATGCCAATCAACCCAGCTTGCTCGATTAGGGCAATGCATGTCGATGGAATGGTTCAGGATGTATCACGGTATGCCACACGACCCTAAGCTCAAGGTGATCGCGCATCGTGCCAAACAGAAGATGGCTCACGTCGTGGCGGTCTGGACCTGCTTGCTCGATGCGGCATCCCAGCACAAATCACGCGGCACGGTGGAAGTGGATGCTGAACAAATCGCCATCATGCAGGACATGGAAACGGCGGCGGTGGAGGCCATCATCGCCGCCATGTACACCAAGGGAATGCTCAACGAGCAGAACCGTCTCACCGCTTGGGATAAACGCCAGCACACCACTTCCACCGAGCGGATGCAAAAGCATCGTGACACGAAGAAACGCGATGTGACGGCAAGTGACACGGTGAAACGCAAGGTGAAACGCGGTGACGCAAAAACAGCAAAAAAAGCACCAGATACAGATAGCAGATTACAGACTTCAGACTCAGATGCAGAAACTCAGAAAAAACAGATTTCAGATAAAAAACTTAGAGCGAGAGCAGAGGGAGAGCGCGAGAGGGAGAAAACAAAAGCCCTGCCAGACGATATTGCAGAGCAGATGCTGCAAATTTGGAATGCAGAGGTTCAGAACAAACTGACCAAAGGGCAAAGTGCCAGAATAACACCCAAACGCAGACAGCAAATGTTGGAGCGGTGGCAGCAGGACTTCCAGCAGGACATCCGGGCATGGCGCTATTTCTGCGAAGTCATCGGCAGCAGCGATTTCTGCCTTGGCAAAGTGGCAGGCAAGGATTGGACGATTGACCTTGGCTGGGCGGTAGAATCCTCCGATCATGTGGCAAAGATTCTGGAGGGCGGCTTCTCCGGCGGCAGTCATCCACCTAAACCACCTGCCTGCGATGTGCCGGGCTTGCAGCAGGCGTGGGATGCGGTGCTGGATGCCTTCCAGCAAAAGCACAGCAAGGCTTCATGCCGCAGCTGGCTTGCCAACACGGTCGTCACCGATTTGCAGGAAAACACCGTCATCATCCGCTGCCCAAGCGCCTTTGCCTGCCAGTGGATTAACCAGCACTACATGCCTGATCTGACCCGCTGGTGGCGCACGGCCACCGAGGGCGGCGCTGCCGTGACCTCCGTAAAACTCATCGCGGAGGGCAAGGCATGAGATACAAAACCCCCGAAAAATGGACAGTCACTGACGTTGCCGACCGTTTTGAAGATGCAGCCTACACGCTGAAGCGCCTGCCACCCGTGCGCGTGAAAGGCTATTTCAGCACATGGCCAGCCATCGTACGAACCGTGGCGGAACAACTGGCAGAAGACCGCCTGCCAATGCGCCTTGGTCCCCCGTCGGCGGAAGCCGTGGCGCGAATGGAAGAAACCATCCAGTGGATTTTCTTCCTCGACGATGAAGCCGAGCGCCGCCTGATATGGCTGCGTGCGGCGCGGGTTCCGTGGAAACCCATTTGCTACCGCATCGGCTATGGTCGCACCAAAGCATGGCAGATGTGGACGATTGCGCTTTTAAAGATCGCCATGCGCCTCAACGCCAAGCAGAGAGGGCGTTAGGATGTTCGAACAAAAAAACGCTAAACACAGTGAACAGAATTTGGTATATGTACACATATCATCGCGGGACGTGCGACCATTCGCCCTCCACAGCAGCATAAGCCCATTTTTCCATCGTTTTGAATTAAACACACCTGCATACGCGCAGGCGGCGTTCATGTGCGTTGGGGGCTGGCGATGATTACCGACCTGACCCCGTATCGGCAGTATGTCGATAAGTTCGATTTAACAGAGGAGCAAAAACTTGAACTGGTGAATGCGGTATGGGTAACGCTGGAGAATTATTTCGACCAGCAGCTGGGCATTAACCAGCTGGCGTTAAAGGAAAAAAGACATCAAAAGAGCGTTGATTCCGAGCTGCACTTAGCTATCCTTCCGAAAGACCCTCAAGACATTGAATTATGAGGGCTTTTATGGAAGAAGCCATGCAAAAAGCTGTTATTTATTGCCGGGTATCATCGCCAGAGCAGGTGAAAAACGGACACGGATTATCCTCACAGGAAACGCGGTGCAGAGAGTTCGCCCGTCACAAAAAATTGGAGGTGGTAGAGGTTTTCGCTGAGGAAGGTATCTCCGGCAGCATGATCGACCGCCCCGCCATGACGCAGATGCTGGATTACCTCCGGCAGCACGAGCATGAGCAGATCGTCGTTATCATTGATGACATCAGCCGGTTGGCGCGAGGCGTGAAAGCGCATCTGGAATTACGCATCGCCATTCGTGATGCCGGGGGCGTGCTGCAATCGCCCTCCATCGAATTCGGGGAAGATTCAGACAGCCAGCTTGTAGAGAACTTGCTGGCAAGCGTGTCGCAACATCAGCGCCAGAAAAACGCCGAGCAGGTCAAGAACCGGATGCGTGCGCGGATGATGAGCGGGTATTGGATTCTCTGCCCACCACGCGGATACAAAATGGAGAAGCGCGGCACACATGGCAAAATGCTGGTGCGGGATGAGCCGCTGGCCTCCGTCATACAAGAAGCGATGGAGGGTTTCGCCTCCGACCGCTTCAGCTCGCCGGTTGAAGTGAAAAACTTTCTGGCGCAGCAGCCGGTTTTTCCAAAAGATCGGAAAGGAGAAGTACATATGCAGCGTGTGCTGGATATGCTGAACCGGAAACTTTACTCCGGCTATTTTGACTATCCGGAATGGAATATCGGGCTGACCAAGGGGCATCACGAGCCAATTATCTCGTTTGAAACCTTTTGCCGGATTCAGGACAAGCTGCATGGCCGCGCCAAGGTTCCAGCACGGCACGACATAAGCCATGACTTTCCGCTGCGCGGGTTCGTGACCTGCGATTGCTGCGGCGTGCCAATGAAATCTTGCTGGACGCAGGGGCGAAGCGGGAAATACCCGTATTACCTGTGCCAGACCAAGGGTTGCGAACAATACGGCAAGTCCATCAAGCGCGACTACCTTGAGGATGAATTTGTGAGGCTTCTGAAAGGGCTAACTCCATCAGACACACTGGTGGGGATGGTAGATAATATGCTGGATCAGCTGTCGAAGCTCAAATCGGGTGACATTGTGGAGCGCCGCAAGGAACTTCAAAACCAGATATTGCTGATTGAACGGAAGGTGGAGCAGTTCCTTGACCGCATTGCGGCGGCGGACAGTGCCATCCTTATCACCAGCTACGAGCGCCAGATTAAAACTTTGGAGGAACAACGGCTGGTTTTGCAGGAGCGGATACAGAAATGCGGAGAGTTTGATAGCACCGTAACGGAGACGGCTAGAACCGCTTTTCAATTCTTCGCAAAGCCTTACCATCGTTGGGTTTCCGGCGATATATCGGTCAAGAGATTGGTGCTGAAAACGACTTTTGCACGCCCTCTGGCCTATGACCGAAAGGAGGGGTATAGAACCGCAGCTCTATCGCTCCCTTTCTCGCTTTTCAGAGAATTCTCGGACACTAAGTCCGAAGTGGTGCGGGTGATAGGACTTGAACCTACACGCCTCGCGGCGCCAGAACCTAAATCTGGTGCGTCTGCCAATTTCGCCACACCCGCACGTTCTAAAAAATCCACTGCCGAAACAGTGGTG
>JAIXQD010000004.1 GCA_027485855.1 Rickettsiales bacterium
CTTTCGCTCGCCAATGCCTTTGCCGCTGAAGATGTGGAAGACTTTATCGCGCGCGCGGCGCGTTTTTTGGGTTTAGAGGAAGGCGCGCAATTGGCTGTGGCTGCTGAACCAAAGATGGACGGGCTGTCCTTTTCTGCGCGCTATGTGCATGGGGAATTGACCCAAGGGGCCACGCGTGGCGACGGCGAAGAGGGTGAAAATATCACTGCGAATCTCGCCACCTTCATGCCCGTGAAACTGCGTGAGGGTGCTCCCGATTTGCTGGAAGTGCGCGGCGAAGTGTATATGCGTAAAGATGATTTTATTATTTTAAATGAAACACAATTGGCTACTAATAAAACGCCTTTTGCGAACCCGCGCAATGCCGCCGCTGGCTCGCTTCGTCAGCTGGACGTGGCAGTCACTGCCGCGCGCCCGCTTTCTTATTATGCCTATGCCGTGGCAGAATCCAGCACGCCACTTGGCGCTACACATTCCGCGCAACTTGCCGCACTGGAAAATTTTGGCTTTGCCATCAATCCGCTTAATCGCGTCTGCGCCACCACAAAAGATATATTAGATTTTTATGATATGATTGAAGCGCAGCGCGCGAGCTTGCCGTATGATATTGATGGCTGCGTGTATAAAATCAATGCGCTGGAATTGCAGGGAAGGCTTGGCTTTGTGGCGCGTTCCCCGCGTTGGGCCATTGCGCATAAATTTAGTGCGGAACAAGCCGCTACGAAGTTGTTGGGGATTGATATTCAAGTGGGGCGCACTGGTGCGCTTACGCCGGTGGCACGCTTGCAGCCAGTGAATGTGGGCGGGGTTCTGGTGAGCAATGCCACGCTGCATAATGAAGATGAAATTTTGCGCAAAGATGTGCGCGTGGGCGACACGGTGATTATTCAACGTGCAGGGGATGTGATTCCGCAAGTGGTGCGCGTGGATGAAACGCAACCACGCGGCGAGGCATTTGTCTATCCCACTCATTGCCCTGTGTGTGGCGCAGACGCCCACCGGCCTGAGGGTGAAGCGGTGCGTCGTTGCACGGGAGGGCTTTCTTGCGAGGCGCAGGCGCTGGAGCGGTTGCGACATTTTGTGTCCCGCGGTGCGATGGATATTGATGGGCTTGGTGACAAACAGTTGGTGCTGTTTTGGGAGCGCGAATTAGTGCGCACATGGGCGGATATTTTTACGTTGGAATCGCGTGACAAACAAAGCCTCACACCGCTTAGAAATTGGAAAGGCTTTGGCCGACAATCGGCGGAGAATTTATTTGCGGCGATTGAAAAAGCGCGCCGCATTCCGCTCGATAAATTTTTATTCGCGCTGGGTATTCGTTTTGTGGGCGAAGAAACTTCACGCATGTTGGCACGCCATTTCCAAACCATCGAGGCATGGCAGCAATGCGTTACTGACAAAGGGTTTGAAGCGCTCAGCGCGATTGATGGCATTGGTGGGAAAGTAGTGAATGCCTTGCAGGAATTTTTTGCGAATGACGCGCAGCATGCGATGTATGACGCGTTGGTACGCGAGCTTGATGTGCAAGAAGTGCTTGCGCCGCAAGCGATAGATTCCGCGATTGCTGGCAAACAAGTGGTGTTTACGGGCACATTATTGCGCATGACCCGCGCGGAAGCCAAGGTGCGCGCCGAGCAATTAGGCGCAAAAGTGGGGAGTGCGGTGAGCAGTAAAACCGATTTGCTCATATGCGGTGAAAAGGCAGGCAGCAAGGCCAAGCAAGCCGCAGAGTTAGGTGTAAAAGTGATTTCAGAAGATGAATGGATGGAGATGATAGGCGCATGAGAACATGGAATGACAACCCTTTTGCGGTGCCGCCAAAACTTTGGCAGGCGAGTTTTATTGCGCATGATGTATTGGCCGAGGCGGCCGAATGGGCACTGGCGGAATCCACGCCCGCACTTGCCGTGGAGCATTTTGTGGCCAATGAAAAAGACGGGTTGTGGCGCGTGCAGGCAATCTATGATCACAAGCCAGATATCGCCGAAATTCAAACAGCGGTGGGTGTATTAGAGGCGATGTATAACAGTAAAATCAGTGCGCTAGAAATTGCCGAAGTGCCGCAAAAAAATTGGGTGATGGAAGTGCAAACTAAATACCCGCCCTTGCGTATTGGCCGTCATTTTATTCATGGGGCGCATGTGCTGCCGCCGTATCCGCTTGGGCTTCATCGTCTGCGAGTGGATGCTGGTATGGCGTTCGGCACGGGCGAGCATGCGACCACCGCAGGTTGCTTGGTGGCGCTCGCGCGGTTGCACCAAATGGGCGTGCAGCCCAAACGCATTTTGGACATGGGCTGTGGCACGGGGATTTTGGCGCTGGCGGCCAAGCAGCTTTGGCAAAAAGCCGATGTCTTAGGGATTGATATCGACCCCGTGGCGGTGAAAGTAGCGAAAGAAAATGCGGCTATTAACGGGCTTTCTACCGTGCGTTTCCTCGCGGCCAATGGCTATCATTCCCGCGCGGTGATTGGTCAACAGTTTGATTTGGTGATTGCGAATATTCTCGCGCGCCCGCTCATGCGCATGGCGAAACAAGCGAAAGCCGCGATGGCGCCGAATGCAAAATTGGTGCTTTCTGGCTTGCTCGATGAGCAATCGAAAATGGTGCGTGCCGCGCATCATTATCAAGGGCTTTCATTAGAACATGCGCATATTGAACGCGGCTGGGCAGCGCTGACGTTGAAGTAGGAGGCGAGGATAGTAATTCGAGCGAGCCTTCAGCGAATCCTCATGTGACATTCA
>JAIXQD010000023.1 GCA_027485855.1 Rickettsiales bacterium
AAAAGCGAAAACCGCCGCTATGCAGAAAAGCTGGGCATTGAATGCATTGATTTAGATTATGACGTGCAAGAATGGTTTGCCCGTGCCAAAGGCATGGAAAAAGACCCCGAGCGTGGTCGTCGTTGCTCGATGTGCTTTGACATGCGTTTTATGCGCACAGCACTGTATGCACATGAAAACGGCTTTCGCGTTATCACTAGCTCGCTTGGTATTTCGCGCTGGAAAAATATGGAACAGATTAATGATTCTGGCACCCGCGCCGCCGAGCCTTACGGCGATGTGAGTTACTGGACCTATAATTGGCGCAAAGACGGCGGTGCAGCACGCATGTACACACTCGCCAAAGAAGAAGAGTTTTATCAGCAGCAATATTGCGGCTGCATCTATAGCTTGCGTGATAGCAATGCATGGCGCGAATCCCAAGGCCGCGAAAAAATCGTGATTGGTGAAACCTGGTATGCCAATAAAATGGATGATGCAGGCGCTTAAACTTTCCGCCTATTTTTTGTGCAACTCAGGATGCTCATCCGAAAATTGTTGTAACGATTTGCCATTTGGCAGGATTATTTGATCATCTGTTAGCTGAACGGATTCTTGTTGATCCAAAGAATCAATAAATTCAGGGTCAACTTGCTCAACCGCCACGCTAGTGGTAGGCACCTCCGCTGCTAATGCGGGCATGCTTGCACTTATCAAAAGCAATAAAAAGACTCTTATTTTCATCCGCATTCTCCTCTTATTCACAAAGAATATAATAGCGGATGCCGCCGCTTGCTGCGAATGAATATAATATGACAGTCCTAGCGTTTTGACCTACAAATCAGCATAGACATGCGTTTCAGCCGACGCCCCTGGGTGCGTGAGTGCTCCTTTTTCAGCAGGGCCAACAAGCTGCGCAAATTTCCAGATGGCACCCGAATTATAATCCGTTTTGCGCGGCTGCCATGTGGCTTTGCGCGCGGCCAATTCCTCATCAGAAAGTGCTACACTCAGCTCGCCCGTGGTCGCATCAATCGTAATCATGTCGCCGTCTTTCAGCAAGCCAATCGGCCCACCCACGGCCGCTTCTGGCCCCACATGGCCAATGCAGAAACCGCGCGTGCCGCCACTAAAACGCCCGTCGGTAATTAGCGCTAATTTCTCGCCCACGCCTTGGCCATAAAGCGCTGCGGTGGTGCTCAGCATTTCGCGCATGCCCGGCCCACCTTTTGGTCCTTCATAACGAATTACAATCACATCGCCATCTTTATAGGCACGTTTTTCAACGGCCGCAAAAGCATCTTCCTCGCAATCAAACACGCGCGCAGGGCCAGTGAAGCGCAAGTTCTTCAAACCCGCCACTTTCACAATCGCGCCTTCTGGTGCCAAATTTCCTTTGAGCGAAACCACGCCACCCGTCGGTGAAAGCGGCGCGCTGACTGGGCGCACCACGTCTTGCCCCGTTGGCAAAACAACATGCGCCAAATTTTCGGCAATGGTTTTTCCGGTCACGGTAATGCAGTCACCATGCAAATGCCCTGCGTCCAGCAACGCTTTCATTACAATCTGAATACCACCCACTTCATACAAATCTTTGGCGACATAGCGCCCACCCGGTTTGAGGTCCGCAATGTATGGCGTGCGTTTGAAAATTTCGCCCACCGCATGCAGGTCAAAATCAATGCCGCATTCATTCGCAATCGCTGGCAGATGC
This sequence comes from Rickettsiales bacterium, assembly GCA_027485855.1. GTDB lineage: Bacteria > Pseudomonadota > Alphaproteobacteria > JAIXQD01. The sequence continues at coordinate 1,694 of JAIXQD010000023.1, forward strand.
AGCGCAGCGTTGGTGCTGCCACCGGTGGCGGCCACCACGGCGGCGGCATTTTCCAGCGCTTTGCGCGTCACAATGTCACGCGGGCGGAGTTTGTTTTTGATGAGATCCATCACCACTTGGCCAGAATCAAAGCATAAGCGATCACGTGATTCATACACCGCTGGAGCGTCCGCCGAACCCGGCAGCGCAAGGCCAATCGCCTCACTGACACACGCCATGGTGTTGGCCGTAAACTGCCCACCACACGACCCACCCGACGGGCACGCCACTTGGGATAGTTTCTCGAGTTCTTCTGCCGACATATTGCCCGCAGAATGTTGGCCCACGCCCTCAAACACATCCACCACGGTCACGTCTTTGCCATTGTAACGACCCGGCAGAATCGTGCCGCCATAGATAAACACGCTCGGCACGTTCAAGCGTACCATCGCCATCATCAGACCCGGCAAGGATTTGTCACAACCTGCAAGGCCCACCAACGCATCATACGCATGGCCGCGCATGGTCAGCTCCACCGAATCCGTAATAATATCGCGCGAAACGAGAGAGGACTTCATCCCCTGATGGCCCATCGCCATCCCGTCTGTCACCGTAATGGTCGTAAATTCGCGCGGGGTGCCGCCTGCCGCTGCCACACCCTTTTTCACCGCCTGTGCTTGGCGGCCAAGGGTGATGTTGCAGGGGGCTGCTTCGTTCCATGTCGTCGCCACGCCCACAAATGGCTGCACCACTTGGTCAGGGCCCAACCCCATCGAATATAAATAAGAGCGGTGGGGTGCGCGTTCTGGCCCGTCGGTCACATGGCGGCTCACAAGGCGGGATTTACCAAAGGTTTTGGTCATGGATATTCTCTCATATACAGTTTTTTTTCTGCGCTTATGAGAAGCATAAAATGGATCGGTTGTCTAGCGTAG
>JAIXQD010000003.1 GCA_027485855.1 Rickettsiales bacterium
ATTTTTTTGGTTTTACCAGTCGTAAGGGACCAAAGCTGATCAACCAGCTTTTGAGCCGCAGGCGGCGGAGTATCGTTGTGCGGTAGGGTTAGCCTCGTCATAAATTAATTGTAACTGATGCTGCTGAAACTAAATAAGTAAAAGCGCAAATGTGGGGCTGGGTTTTTGCGGTAATACGCTGCGATGGATGCGGCTAAAGATGCGGTTCAGTACCCGCGATGGCGTTTAATCTCGTTACAGCAACCGCGTCTGGCCTAAGTGGGGCCAGTTTGGGTGGTGTTGACTGTTGTTGTGCGGCGGCCTCTGCCATGCGCGCGAGCTCGCGCTCAACAATTTTACGCGCTGTAGCGTCGCGTGTGCCAGCCACTGCACCATCTCTATCGCTATGGCCTTCGGTGCCGGTGATATATTCGGCATAAAGCAAATCGCCTTGCGCTTTTACCAGCGCCTCGGTTTGTTTTGCTTTTTCAAGCCAGACAGGATCATTTGTGGTGCCCCAATTATGTACAGTTCTTTTTATCAGCCCGCTTTCTGTTGTCAGTGCCAGCCAGGCTTGGTGCTTTAAAAACTCAGGACTATCGGTAAATCGGGTCAGCTGCTGCTCATATTCGGCCAGCGATGCCGACCTTTCAGCCGCGCTCCGCCAATCGAAGAAAAGGTAAGACAAGTCAAGCGACGCTAGGTGTTTGGAAATATAAAGCACATTCAAACCATCCACCCCGCGTTTCAGCTTGGCGGGCTTGCTGCTTTGGGCAAGTAATTGTCCGGCTGCAGCTAAATCTTTTTCAGCAACTTTTTTTAATTCTCTAAAAAAATTTCTCGCTTCATCGGCGGATTTTTGCAGCATAGCATCGATGGTTTGCAACATGGGCTCGGGTTGTGCATATGTTACTTCTATGGCGCTTTTTAAATCTACTATTTGAGCGCTTTTAGCCGAGTAAAAATAACTAAAGGGGCCCGAGAGTTTTTGGATGGTGTTTCTAAGGCCGGTTACGTCTCTTGTTTTGCGAAGAAACTCGCCATCAATATTGATGTTGGGGCATTTGTTTATTTTTGCCAATATTTTGGCGATGGGCAGCAAGTCGCGGGCGGTTTGTAGGCGGCGGTCATCGCTGCTATTTTCATCGGTGAGCTGCTCATATTGCGCATCAGCCCAAATGCGTAGCTCTTGCAAGGCCGTGCTATCAATGGCGGCATAGTCAATTTCTTGTGGGTTGTCAGGTGCGCTATCGGGCGCGCTATCAGCCGTAAGGTACCAAAGTTGGTCAACCAGCTTTTGTGCTGCCGTTGGCGGCATAGAGCTATGCGGAAGGGTTAGCCTATTCATAGGCTTATTGTAACTGATGCGGCTGAAACTAAATCAACAAAAGCGCAAATGTGGGGGGTGCCAAGGGGTTAAGAAGATGTTTTGCTTATGGCTGGCCGCGCTTTCTGCGCCCCACAGGGCGGTGGGCAGCTCTTGCGGCCGATTAGGCACCAGGACATCGGGCTCTTGTAGGGCGGTAATTTTGCCGGCCTGTTTTTTTAAGATAAGCACCATATAGGGCTGGCAGGGCTCGGCGGGCTCATCAATAAAGCGGCGAAACTGCCAATGCAGCTGCCACTGAGAACTATTATGGGAGCTACTATTTGCCAGTGGCTGCACCGCGCTAATAATAATTTGTGTGGGGTGCGCTTGTTTTTGTGTGGCTAACACAGCCACAGCCATGGCATTGCGCGGCAGGGCGGGCGCATCAGCAAAGAGCAATTGTTCGCGGCCATTATCGATAAAATCGGGCTGTAGCAGCTGCCATAATTTTTGCCATTGTGCTTGTGTGCGCGCCACAACCAGCTGTGCTTGAGTATCGGCCAGTTCAGGCAGCATATTTTCGCTGCCGCCAAAATGCGTGAGACCACGCAAAGTTGGACCAACAAGATTGGCCGATAAAGTCGGCGAGGGGAGCAGGGCTGTGGCTATAAACATCGGAATATTATCAACTAAAAGAGAACGAAGACGCATTTTATAGCATCGTTCCGAATACGGCACAAGCCAGTATTAAGCAGCTGTTTTTTCTATGCTTTTAACGGCAGGCTCATAAATATAAGCAAAAAAACCACCAGCGCCACAAAGGCATTGAGATTAAGCCAAGCCACCGCCACAAAAAGCAACAAAGCCAAAGCCAAGGCAATCATCGGCGCCAACCCCGCAACGCCAATGCCCGCTTGTGGCGTGCCTAAAACATTGATCGCCAGCGACCATGTGGCGGCCAGCATCAGCGCCACGCCCGCATATTGAAGTGCGGTAATAAGTTTAGCCACATGTGGCTCGGTGCGATGCGCCATAAGCCACGCAAAGCCGACCCCGCCTAAAACCAGCCCTGGTGTGCAAAAAGCAATGGTGGCAATGAGCAGGCCGCTCACACCCGCCACTTGCTGGCCAATAAAGCCTGCCACCTTTACCGCAGTAAGCCCCGGAAATAAATAAGAGCCACCCACCATGGCGGCAAAATCGGCGTGCGTGACCCAGCCGCGCCCCTCAACAATTTCTTCTTCAATTAATTTAAGCGAGGCCGCCCCGCCGCCAATGGCAAACAACCCCAGTTTTAAAAAAGCCATGGCAATGCTCAGCAACATAGGTTTTTAGTCCGATTTAATTTGTTGCAGAAAATCCATATAGCCACACACACTGGCGCTGGCAGGCGAGATATTTTGTGCTTGGCTCTCAACCTTAAAAAAATTATGCCCCTCAACGCAGGCCGACCAAAATTGCTGCCGCCCCAAAATCAGCAGGGCAAACTCAATGCGCAGGTCTTTTTCAAGCTCTAGCATGTAGCGCTCTTTGCGCACATCAAGCACACGCGGCTCGTATTTATATTTATCGAGCAGCTCTAATAATTTATCGAGATTTTTCAGCTCTTGGTCGTGCAGCGCTAGCTCAGGGAAACTATCGGCCAGTTTGCTCGCCTTAAATGGAAAGTCTAAATTGCGCTTGGGCCGAAAGGCCTGAAAGCTATTATAGCTTTGCAGCAATTGCTTGATTTGCATGCCGCCCTTGCGCATTTTGATATTATCGCGGCTGCGGTTGGTCAGGATATACTGATCGTCGGTGCGCTCGCGGGTGAAGTTGCTCAGCGTGCTTTCAGCAATGCGGCCAATGGGCTCGGGCTGCACGCCATCGCCTGGCCAAAAAGCCCGCCACTCCCAGCTATCGGGTTTTTCTTTGCGCACTTGTTTTTTGCGCTTCTTTTTACCGCTGTCGGTGCTGGGGGCGTTGTTGCTGGCCACAAGGCTGGGCATTTCGGCAATGGCATCGGCCACCGCTTGCGCCACCAAATTCATACCCAAGATTTTTTGCAAGCGCGGCTCAAGCGCTTTTAATTGCCGCTCGGCTAAAAATTGCTGCAATAAATTACAGGCATCGGCCAAACATATGAGGCACACATCGCGCGGGTCGGGGTCCTTCTCGCCGAATAAATCAACCATGAGCCGCACAATAACGCTGCGCTCTTCTTTTTCGTTTAGCAGCGGGTAGGCGCGCGAGCGAAACACCCAAACAAGGCGCGAGTCTTTATAGCCCAGCACGTTTTTAGCCACGAGGGCGTTAAAGGCATTTTGCTTAATGGTGGCAACATCGCCCGCAAGCTCGCGCAACCAAAAGCTTATGGGCTTGGGCTCGGGCTCGGCCAGAAGGCGGCTGAGCACGGGGGCTAACACCGGCTCTTTAAGCGGGGTTTTATCAAGGACGCGCACCACCTCGCCATCGGCGTCAATTTTGTCGCGCAGCTGTAGCCCCATCAGCACTGAGCCCGCAATGGCATATTCAAGCGCATTGGCGGGCAGGGGTAAAATATGCCCTTCTTCATCAAGGGCGAGCAGCAGTAATTCTTCGGTGAGTGTAAGAGCCATTCACACAGGATGCGATTGATGCGCCCACAAGGTCAAGAGTTTGTTGCAAGCCGGCTTTTTTTGTCGCATGAAAGAGTGATGTCACGCACAACACCAAAAAACCAAAATAGTTCTTTGCCGCTCGATTGCGTGCTCAATCGTGTTTTACTGGGCGACTGCCTTGAGCTGTTGGCGCAAATGCCCGAATCTTCGGTTGATTTGGTTTTTGCCGACCCGCCCTATTTTATGCAGCTTGGCGGGCAGCTGCTACGCCCCGATGCCAGCACGGTTGCCGCAGTTGATGATGCGTGGGACAAATTTGCCGATGACGCGGCCTACCTTGATTTTTCGCGCGCCTGGCTTGGGCAATGTCGCCGTATTTTAAAAGACACCGGCACTATGTGGGTTATTGGCAGCTATCATAATATTTATCGCCTTGGCGCGCTCATGGCCGATTTGGGCTTTTGGACGCTCAATGATGTGATATGGCACAAAACCAACCCCATGCCCAATTTCAGAGGCACGCGCCTGCAAAACGCCACCGAAACTTTGCTGTGGTGCGCCAAAAGCAAAACACAAAAACACTACACCTTTAACTATGCCGCACTCAAAGCCTTTAACGACGATAAGCAAATGAGCAATGTGTGGCAAATTCCGCTCTGCACAGGGGCTGAGCGCATCAAGCAAGAGGGCAAAAAAGCCCATAGCACGCAAAAGCCCGAGGCTTTGCTCTATCGGGTGCTGTTGGCCAGCACCAAACTGGGCGATGTGGTGCTTGACCCATTTTTTGGCACAGGCACAACCGGCGCTGTGGCTAAAAAACTGGGGCGGCATTTTATTGGCCTTGAGCGCGAGCCCGCTTATGTTGCTGTAGCAGAACGGCGCCTTGCGGCCATTGCTGCGCCAAAGGGTGAGCCGGCCTTGTGGCACACGCCCTCTCGCCGTGACCAACCCAAAGTGAGCTTTGCCGAGCTATTGGCCGCAGGCTTGGTGCAAGTGGGGCAAACACTCACCGATAAAAAAGGCCGCTATAGCGCTTTGGTGCGGGCCGATGCGCGTTTGCAAGCGAGTGGCGGGCAAGCCAGTGATAAGATAGCCAGTATTATTGCCAGCATTCACGGGCTTGGCGCACAACTGCAAAATATCGAAGCCTGCAATGGTTGGGATTTTTGGGGCGTCACCACTGCCAATGGCTGGCAGGCGTTGGATAGTTTGCGCACAAGTTATTTGGCCACAATAGATAAAGCCGAATAACTACAGCAATAATTACTCGGCCATATGCAGCAAAGCGCCGCGCTGGCGGGCATTGCGCAGCGCCAAAATAAATACACCAATGGCTAATAACAGCGCCACGCCATTAAGTGCTAAGGCGCCGGCCAATAAATCCCAGCGCAGGCCCTCGCCCGCTAAAACTGCGCGCATACCCTCAAACACCCAAGTGGGGCCCAGCGCCCAGCTAATGGGCTGCAAGGCTTGTGGCAAGGCACTAACCGGATAATAAATGGCCATTAACGGCGCAATGGTAAAGGGCAGCAGCCACGAAAACCACTCAGCCGCAAGGCCGTAGCGCAAAATCAGCGAGATAATAATCATGCCAATCGCCCAGCCAAAAATAAGCAGCGCAAAAAAGAATAACGCCAGCGGCAAGCCAATGCTAAGCAGCGAAAAGCCAAACATAAATTGGGCAATCAGCACCGCGGGCACCAAGCTCACCACGCCATGAATGGCGCTAAAAACAAGCAGCGCGCACATATATTCTTTTACTTTAAGCGGCGTGACAAAAAGCTGGCCCACATTGCGCGCCCAAACCTCTTCCATAAAGCCAATCATGGTGGCCACTTGGCTGCGGTTAAACATCTCCCATAATAACAGGCCGCCTAACAAAGTGCCGACAATGGCCGCCACGCCCATGCCCGAGTTTTTAAGATAGGTGCTCATAAAGCCCCAAATTAAAATATTCACGGTGGGCCAGGCGATCATATTGACCACACGCGGCCAAGAGCCAATCAGCAAATAATAATGGCGCAGCAAAATGGCAGCAATGCGGGTGAGGGCGTGGCTCATGGCACCACCTTTAATATGGCTTGCTCGTTGCGCGCCACATCAAGAAAAACTTCTTCAAGATTTTTATGGCCGTATTTGTGCAGCAGCTCGGTGGGGCTGGCGATATCAATCAGTGCGCCTTGTTTCATCATCAGTACGGTATGTGCCATGCGCTCAACCTCGGCCATATTGTGCGAGGCCATAAAGATTGTGGCCTGCTCGCGCTGTTGGTAATTTTGCAGGTAGCTACGAATCCAATCGGCCGTGTCGGGGTCGAGCGAGGCGGTTGGCTCATCCAGCAGCAAGAGGCGCGGGCGGTTAATCAGCGCCTTGGCCAAGGTGCTGCGGGTTTTTTGCCCGGCTGACAGGCTGCCAATGCTGCGATGCGCCAGCCCCATAAGCTGCAAATCGGTGAGCAGTTCTTCAATACGCGCTTCACGCTGCGGCACGCCATAAAGCATGGCGTAAACGCGCATATTTTGCATGACCGTCAGGCGAGCGGGCAAATCAACATAAGGGCTGGAAAAATTCATTTGCCGCATAATGCTGTCACGCGCTTGCGGCATGGGCTGGCCCAGTAGCTCTATGGTGCCAGAGCTTGGCTCTAACAGCCCCAACAGCATGGAAATAGTGGTGGTTTTGCCCGCACCATTGCCGCCTAACAATGCCACTGTTTGCCCTTGTGGCACAGAAAAGCTCAGATTGTTGACAGCTTTATTGCCGCCATAATCTTTGCTGAGGCCCAGCACACGAATGGCAGGCGGGGTGGGTTGGGTGATATTATCCATGCAGGTTTTTACCGCTTTGTCTGGCTTAAGGCAAGAGCGGCCAGAAAAATCATTGGGCGTTAAAAATGTTTGGCGCAAGAGGGGGTTGTGCTAAATATAGGCCCATCGCCCACCATAGCTGTTATTGGCATTTATAACCCATAGGAATAAAATCATGACAAGCAACACCCGTATCGAAACCGATAGTTTTGGCGAAATTGCCGTGCCCGCCGATAAATATTGGGGCGCACAAACACAGCGCAGCTTGCAAAATTTCCGCATAGGCGGCGAGACTATGCCAGCACCCTTGGTGCAAGCCATGGGCTTACAGAAAAAAGCGGCGGCTTTAGCCAATGTGGCTTTGGGTGCCCTTGATAAAGAGCTGGGTGCAGTGATTGCCAAAGCCGCAGGCGAGGTGGCCTCGGGCGCGCTTGCGGCGCATTTTCCGTTGGTGGTGTGGCAAACGGGCTCGGGCACACAAAGCAATATGAATGCCAATGAGGTAATTAGTAACCGCGCCATTGAAATGCTGGGCGGCGTCATGGGCAGCAAAAAACCCGTGCACCCCAATGACCATGTTAATTATGGCCAGTCATCGAACGATTCTTTTCCAACAGCCATGCATATTGCCGCGGTGTTGCAAGTGCAGCAGCATTTGCTGCCGCGCCTCCATGATTTGCACGCGGCGCTGGCGGGCAAGGCCAAAGAGTTTGCCAGCCTTGCTAAAATCGGCCGCACCCATTTGCAAGACGCCACGCCGCTTACTTTGGGGCAGGAGTTTGGTGCCTACGCCAAGCAAATCGAATATGGCATTTTGCGCGTGCAAAATTGCCTGCCGCGCCTTTACATGTTGGCGCAAGGTGGCACCGCGGTTGGCACCGGTTTAAACAGCAAACCCGGTTTTGATGTGGCCTTTGCTAAAGAGCTGGCGGCTTTAACGGGCGAGCCTTTTGTGCCTGCCGAAGATAAGTTTGAAGCGCTGGCCGCGCATGATGCGCTGGTTGAGCTTTCAGGCGCGCTCAATGTGCTGGCGGTGAGCCTGATGAAAATCGCTAATGATATACGGTTGTTGGGCTCGGGCCCGCGCTGCGGCTTTGGCGAAATCAACCTGCCTGAAAATGAGCCGGGTTCATCGATTATGCCAGGCAAGGTTAACCCGACGCAATCCGAGGCGCTGACCATGGTGTGCGCGCAAGTGATGGGCAATAATGTGGCGGTTACGGTTGGTGGCAGCAATGGCCATTTTGAGCTGAATGTGTTTAAGCCCGTCATTATTTTTAATGTGCTCAATAGCCTGCGTCTGTTGGGCGATGCGGCTGAAAGTTTTGCTAAAAATTGCGTGGTGGGCATTACCGCCAATGAGCAGCGCTTGGCCGAGCATTTGCAAAACTCGCTGATGCTGGTGACGGCGCTTAACCCGCATATTGGCTATGATAAAGCCGCACAAGTGGCCAAAAAAGCGCATAAAGAGGGCACAACCTTAAAAGCCGCCGCGCTTGATTTGGGTTTTTTAAGCGCCGAAGAGTTTGACCGCTGGGTGCGGCCTGAAAAAATGCTGGCAGCGCGATAGCACCTATGGTGCTGCGCAAATACTCGTTGATGGTTGAGGGGCATGCGACATCCGTGTCGCTTGAGCCGCAATTTTGGCAAGCCCTGCAAGAAATTGCTGCCCAGCGCAGGCAAACCATGCCGCAGCTGATTGCCAGTATTGATGCGCAGCGCGTGAGCGCGGGTGCTGGCAAAAAAGGCAGCAATTTAAGCTCCACTTTGCGGCTCTTGGTGTTGGCCGAATTGCAGGCTAAACTAAAAAACCATGACCAACCTTGATCCGCGCCCCATTCGCTCTATGCCTGCTCCCGGCCTTGTGCTGACTATCCCTTTGTGGTTTGTCGCGGGCGTGGTTTTGGCGTTATTGCCATGGCTGCTGCTTAGCTTATTTGCCAGCCCCGTTGGTGATGATTTTTGCTTTGGCGCTTATTGGCAAAATGGCTGGGATGAGCTGCTCATTTCAGCGCAAGCCGAAGGGCTGGCTGCACCCACGGCAACGGCGCTGGCGGTTTTGCCCTGGGCGTTGCTGCGCGCAACACAGCTTGATGTGCATTTTTTATATGTGGCGCTGCTGCTGTTGGGCTTGGTGATTTGTTTGGGCGGCTTGCGCTGGCTGTTGAGTTTGCTCTTGCCACATATGGCCAAAGAGCGCGGCTTGTGGTTTTTGTCGTTGGCCGCGTTGGTTAGTTTTTGTGCCAGCCTGCCGCAAGAAGCCTCGGCCTTGTTGCAATGGCCGCAAATGGTTGCGGTGGTGTGGCCGCTTTTGGCGCTTTTGCTGATTGCCGCCTTGTTTTTTGACATGCTGCTGCGCGGCGCGCAAAGTGCCAGCGCCTCGGCATTTTTGCTGGCCTGTTTTTTATTTGCAGTCAGCGCACATGTTGTGGTGCCGGTGCTGGTGAGCTTGTTGTTTGCCGCACAAATGATTGTGCGGCGGCGGGTGTGGCATTTGTGGCGTGCGGATTATCGCTGGTTGCTGCTGGCGGTGTCTGTTTTGGGTTTGGTTTATCATGCGCTGTTGGGTGGGTTGGTTTTGGCCGGGCCCGATGCGCGTGATGCGCTGGGCGCCTTGCTGCTGGCGCTTAATGATTGGCAAAATATGTTTGTGGGTTTGCTGCTGGCGCCTCAGCTTTGGGCTTGGTTGCTGCTGCTTTTGGCCTTGCCGCTAACGGTGCCAGCGCCACATCATAGCCTCACTTACTGGGTGTTTTTGCTGCTTTTGGCCCTTTTGCCCATTGTGCCGCTCTTTGAGCTTTACCGTGATGGCTATCAGCTTGGCATAGAGCAAATGCATGTGGTGGCGGCGGGCTTTTTATGGCTGGCTGCAACCATGCTGATGCTGAGGCTGCGGGCGCTGCTGCGGGCCATGGTGGCACAGCGCTTGCCGTGGTGCTCTGATAAAATTGTTTTGGTTTTGGCGTTGCTGCTGTTTTTGGTGGGGCCAACCAGCCTGCCCTTATTGCAGGATTTGCCCTTGGCCCAGCAATGGCGCACAGCGCAGCGCGAGCGCTTGGCGCTGTTATTAGAAAACCCCGAACCACAGATTTTTTTGCCGCGTATTCAAGCGCACCCGCCGCTTTTAGCCGCCGATGATTTATTTGGCAGCCCTGCGACAAGGCAGCGCCAATGCCTTGCCGATTTATTTGGCCGCGATGTGGTGCTGCCCGCCACCACTGAGCGTTGAGGGCGAGCGCTAACACGGGTCGCTAAATGCCGCACCGCACTTTAGGGTACTTGGCAGGCCGGGCAAAAATGTTTTAGGTTTGCTGCATGTCTCGCCTTAAGCTGAATCTCAGCGCTCCGGCCTATTTCGATGTTTTTCGTCGCGATGGCCATAAAAAAATACCGTTTTTGCCCAGCCAAGCCCAGCAAGAGGCCGTGGCCGTTTATGTGGGCACGCGCATGATTGTCAGCGCTATTGCCAATATTATTTTGCTCATGGCCACGAGTGTTTTTTTAGGCGGTGGCATGGCCATGCTTTTGGGTTTTGGGCTTTTTCTTAAGGGCGTGGGCGGGGTGTTTTTTGGCTATTCCGTTTTAGGCGATGTGCGTCGTAGTGGCAGGCTTGGGCAGGCGCGTGAGATGGCCGACCAGCACATGCCGCATATGCTGCGTCGGGGCATTACCAATTTCAGCGAAGACCGCATGATATCACAAGGCGTGCGCGATGGTGTTATGCGCACTTCGGCGGGCATGCTGCTGCAAGGCGCTTTTTGGTGTGTGGTGACCCCGCATAAAACTATCTGGCCAACGGTGCGTTATTTAACGGCGGGCAGCCTTTTTATTCTTGCGCGTATTGGACAGGTTGCCGCAGCACCCAAAGAAGCACCCGTGGTTGCGCCCACAGTTCAAGCGCCAGTAGCAAAACCGGCGCCCGTGGTGGCACCAGTGGCAATGCCGGCTCTTGAATCAGCGCCCGTATCTGTGCCTGAATCAGCACCTGAATCGGCCCCTATATCTGTGCCGGTGGCAGCTGTGGCAACTCCGCAAAAGCCAGCCGCACAAAAGCCAGCCCCTCAAAACCCCACAGCAGCGGCAAACCCAACGCCATAGCTTATAACGTTGCTGGTCTAGCTCTTAAAAAATGCCGCTGCGGCTTTAGTTTGTGCTTCTTTGCGGGCTATTTCCTCGCGGGTGCGGATAATTTCGGCCTCAAGCGCAGTAATGTAATCGGCAAGATCGCTGATGCTGAGACGCGATAAATCACGCAAAGCTACTTTTTTGTGGCGGGGTTCCAATTCGTCAAAATCAAAAGCCATAGTCTTTTGCTCCATTTTCTATTAAATCATTGGCATGAGCCATTCATCCTCGCAAGTGCCAGATTTTATGCGTGCTGTTACTGCCGTGACGCCGGGTGGCACGGATGTGCTGCATATAGAAAAAGTCGCAGTGCCAAAACCCGCTCGGGGCGAGGTTTTAATTAAGGTTGCGGCGGCTGGCGTTAATCGCCCCGATATTTTGCAACGTGAGGGGCGCTATGCGCCGCCTGCGGGTGCCAGCAGTGTTTTGGGGCTTGAAGTATCGGGCATTGTTGTGGCGCTTGGTAAAGATGTCACAACGCTTAAGCTGGGCATGCCCGTTTGTGCGTTGCTGGCAGGTGGCGGTTATGCCGAATATGCTGTAGCACCACAAGGCCAGGTTTTGCCGGTGCCAGAGGGGCTTTCGCTGCAAGAGGCAGCGGCTTTGCCTGAATCTTTAGCCACAGTTTGGGCCAATGTTTTTATGCTGGGGCGGGCGCGTGCTGGCGAGAAAATTTTGATACATGCCGGTGCTTCGGGCGTGGGGCATTTTGCCGTGCAGCTTTGCCGCGCTTTGGGGCTAGAGGTTTTCACCACCATCCGCCGCGAGACCCAGGCGGCCGCTTTAGCCAGCATGGGCGCAGTGGTTATCAATATCACCACACAAAATTTTGCCGATATTATTTTGCAGCAAGAGTCGCAATATGGCGTGGCGGGCGTTGATATTATTCTCGATCAGCGCGGTGCCGATTTTTGGGCAGATAATTTGCGCTGTTTGGCTAAGGGCGGTCGGCATATCAGCATTGCGGCTGCAGGTGGCGCCGATGTGTCGGTTAATATTATGCGCCTGATGCAAAATCGCTGGCAGTTTTTGGGCTCAACCCTCCGGCCGCGCAGTGTCGCCGAAAAAGCGGCCATTTTATATGAGATGCAGCTGCTATGCTGGCCATTGATTGCGCAAGGGCAGTTAAAGCCTTATATTTACAAGGATTTTCCGCTGGCAGAGGTGGCTGCGGCGCATGCGCAAATGGAGTCCGGCGGCCATTTTGGCAAAATAATCTTGACTTTACCGGACTAAAAGCGTCAAAACAGCGGTGCGAGCGTTCCCCTTAAAAATTTGTCCCGTAACGCCCGCGCCATGGCCTTGCTATGGCGGGGCAGGATAGATGTGTTCGGGAGATTTTTATGGCCAAAAGCAAACTGCCCCTCATGCCCAAAGCGACTGCGGCTTGGCTGGTTGATAATACCAAGCTCACCTTCGACCAGATTGGCGAGTTTTGCGGCCTGCACAGCCTTGAGGTTCAAGCGATTGCCGATGGCGAGGGCTCTAATAATGTCACGGGTCTGTCGCCCCTGCTGAACGGCCAGCTCACCAGCGAGGAAATTGCCCGCTGCGAGGCCAACCCCAATGCGCGCCTTAAGCTTCAGCAAGATGATTTGCCCACCGTGCAAATGCGCGCCAAGGGCCCGCGTTATACGGCCATTAGCAAACGCGCCGACAAGCCCAATGGCGTAGCCTATTTGGTGAAAAACCACCCCGAATTAATCGATGCACAAATTGCTCGCTTGCTGGGCACCACCAAAGACACTATCGCCAAAGTGCGCGACCGCACCCATTGGAACACCAGCCAGATTAAACCGCAGAACCCCGTTCTTAGCGGCCTGTGCAAACAAATAGATCTTGATGCCGCTTTAGCTAAGGCCGCACGGCGGCGGGCGCGGGCTGGTGTGGTTGAGGCCATGCCTGTGGTCGACACCAGCGACAGCATCATCGAGAGCGACAATTTCTATCAAGAGCACAAAACCGCGTCGCAACCCACGGCTGAAAGCTTGTTTGGCAATAAATCTGTGCCGCTGGATGACGACGCCGCAGAATAGGTTTCGGCTTATAGGTTTCGGCTTATAGGCTTTAGTAAGGTGGTTTTAACAAGTGGGTTTTAACTTGGCCTCTTAAGCCTGCCGCATATCGTCACGTATCTTACCTGCCCAAGGCGCCTTTGGGAGCGCCAAGGGCAATATCATGTTTAATGTGGGTGGCAGGCGCGGCTCTTACATCCTGCACATTTTGTGTTGCGGTGTCCGCGGCTAAGCCAGCGGCTGCGGCTCTTGCATTGAGCGCTGCTGTGGCGGCGGCAATTTTTGCCAGCGTACGAGCTTTTTGTTCAGCGTATCCTATTTCTGGCTGATTGTTTTCTGCTTTAGCCCGAGCATTTGCCCTGGCATATGCAACCAATTCTGGATTGTCATTAATAATTTTTGCTAACCTTTGTTTTTCGCCTTCAATAATTTGCGTTTTTCTAGTCTCATATTTTTCGTTATTGATGAAGTGAGACGTTTTCACCACGGTTTGAGATACGAGATTGGCCACACTCGCGGCTGCAACGCCGCCCACCGCACATATGGCGGCAATAACGGGCAGGCTAAGAACACCCGCCATAGAGAGTGCGGTTGAAATAATAAGAATACCTGGCGCCACGCCTATAAGTCCGGCGATGGTCTGTGTTATGAAGCCTGGGCGTTTGGGCTTATCCTGATAACGACTTTGGTTTTCAAGATATTGTTTTGTCGCAAGCGATCGTTTTTCCGGATCAGCAAGAAGTACGGCTTCACGCAACAGCGGGTCGGCGGGTGCTGGCAGCGGGTCTTGATCCGTCGCGTAAAAATCAATTTGTGCCATATTGCCCCCATGGCGTTTAAATTGTATGCCAATCGTAACAATCGGGGCTTTATTTTCTGTAAATTAAGGGCAGGCCTTATAACAAGCCATTGATTTTATTGTGCTTTAAGCTAGGCCCTAGGCCTGTTTTAGGCCTAATTTTTAAGCTCTGGGTGCAGCGTCGGTTATGGCAACTTTTAGCCTTGGCCGTGCTGCAGAGCTGGGCAGCACAATTGGTTGTGCGGCCATTTTTGCGCTTTGGGCCTGTGTGGCAATTGCGGCGTCATGCGTAATTGTATCAGCGCCCATATCAGCAAAGTCTTGTTTGGCTTTATCTAGGGCAGATGTTAGGCGGGTTTTTTCGGCCGCCAGTTTTTCAACATGTAGTTTTAACAAAAGCTTTTTACCATCTGAGTTTTCGGTAAAATATTTTTTGATGCGGGTTTTTTCGGCATCGTGAAGAGCGTCAATTTTGTCTGCTTGGCGGATAGACAGCTTAGCAAGAAATATGGTGGTACCAATAAAGCCAAGCATGGGCAACAAAGCAAGTCCTACTGCGGCACCAGGCGTAAGTGCTATGCCGACCAAACTAAAGAACATAACAGCTCCGCTGGCACGAAAGATTTTTTCATATAATCTATCTTTCCCTTTTGCTGTGTTGACCTGTTGCTCGTAAAGGCTGCGCTCGTCGCTTTGTGGCATAGCAATTTGCAACGTGTCATTTTCAAGCGAAACCAGCCCCGCTCGGTCGTGCTTGAATGTTAGGCTGTCTTCTATGTCGCTCATTGGTGCCTCACGTCTTTGTGCCTCACGCTAGTGTTGGTTGGTTGATAGCGGCGCTTATTTTTACGCACTGGGCACGCTTTGCCCTATGGCAAATTTTAGTTTTGGTCGTGCCGCCGAGCTGGGCAGCACAATGGCTTGTGGTGCAGGCTGTGCCGCTATATTTGCACTCTCTGCTGGTGTGACAGTTGTTGCATCAAGCGCAAGACTCATATCAGCCAAGCCTTGTTTAACTTTATCGAGGGCCGATATTAAGCGCACTTGCTCGGCCGCGAGTTTGTCGGCATGGTGTTTTAACAAAAGCTTATTACCATTTGGGTTTTCGGTAAAATATTTTGTGATGCGGGCTTTTTCAGCTCTGTGAAGTGCGGAAATCTTTTTTGTCACCTTGCCCTCCAGTACAGAGAAAGCCCCAAACACTGTGAGGAAGGCCACCGCAGGCAATATGAACAGGGGCGATGCAGTTCCTAATATTGCTCCTATGCCAAATACGCCCATAATCGCTGCGATACCGCTGGCAACAATAAGGGCTGAATACAAATTACTTTTCTTTTCTGCCACGTTGATTTGTTGTTGGTAAAGGCTGCGCTCGTCGCTTTGTGGCATAGCAATTTGCAACGTGTCATTTTCAAGCGAAACCAGCCCTGCTCGGTCATGCTTGAATGTTAGGCTGTCTTCTATGTCGCTCATTTGCGTATCACGCTTGCGTTGGTTGGTTGATGCCTAGGCCAATTTTTATTTTTGCTGCTGGACGTGTGGCCGAGCCGGGCAGCACAATTGGCTGTGCGGCAATTTTTGCGCTTTCGGCTGGTGCGGCATCATGCGTAAGGCTGGCATCGGTGCCGAGCTTGCTTATTTCTTGCTTAACCTTTTTTAGCGCCGATGCGAGCTGCGCTTTTTCGGCCGCGAGCTTTTCGGCATGTATTTTTAACAAAAGTTTTTTGCCATTTGGGTTTTCGGTAAAATAATTTTTGATGCGGGCTTTTTCGGCATCGTTAAGTGCCGTGATTTTATCTCTAGTCTTGTCTAAGGGGATTATACATAAAAGCATCACAGGCATTATAGCCAAGGTTAGCAGCATAAAGGCTGGCATGGCTAATGATGCTACCAGGGAGAGCAGAAATGGTAGCGCCAAAGCGCCAAAAATATTCAAGATTTTGCCATTATTTTTATTCACCGCATCAATTTGTTGCTCATAAAGGCCGCGCTCGGCGCTGTGTGGCAGGGCGTTTTGTAGCGTGTCGTTTGTTAAAACAAGCCGCTCTTTTTCGTCGTGCTTAAATGTGATGTGGCTCTCGATATCGTTCATTTGTGCCTCATGCCTTTGTGCCTCATGCCCATATTTTTTATGCTTGCGTTGGTCGGTTGATATCTGCGCCAATTTTTGTGAGTGCCGCCCCTATTTTTTCTGGTCTTGTTGCTGCGGGCGTGCTGGCTGCTTTTGCCGCAGGCTGAGCAACGGCTATTGCGGCGGGGGCCTCGGGGGCTGCCTCGGCCCCGCCCAACTCAGCAAGGCGCTGGTTAAGTGCAGCCTTGGCGGCGGCAAAATCAGCTTGTTTTTTGGCGTCAGCCGCGGCTTGCTCGGCCGCAATTTTGTTTTTGGCGGCCTGCTCTTTTTGTTCGGCCTCTTTTTTTGCAACCATGGCCTGCATCTCGGCATATTCGCGCAAATTGGGGTTGCTCATAACTATTTCGCTGAGTCGCTGTTTTTCCTGCTCTCTTATTGTATCAAGTTTGTGGTCTTTATTTTTACGCCACCTGTAAATAAGCTCATACACAATATGCTCATCGAAAAGAGATTTACCAAATCCGGCTGCAAAAAGTGCAACAACAGGTGTCATGACTAGCCATGCTGGGCCAAAAAATAAAAATGGCACAGCCACAGCAACAGCGGCGAAGGCCAGCATCGTGCCAGCTTTGGCCCCGGTAAATTCAGGCTCCTCGCTGTTGATTGAGCGCATTTTTGCTATAGCCGCATTGCGCTCTTTATCATCGGCTTTGTGCACCATGACGCGAAGATGGGTATCGGCCAGCATCGGCAGACCATCGCTGCCTGCGCGAAAATCAATTTTCACATTTGTATCGGTCATGCATCTTTATAGCAAATAACGAGGCGCGGTTGGCGTGCAGAAATAGTTTCAAGCAGATAAATGGAAATAACCACAATAAATTCAGTGGCTTGTACGCTTGCGCCAGCGGCCTTTGCTTGAATTTTGCCAAGGCTGATATTATATTATGTGCAAGCTATAAGGAGTTGACCTTAGGCGAGCTTAAAAGGAGCTATAAAATGAGCATCGAATTTTCGCGTAACACATCGATTGGCATTGAAAGAGCCACATACGATGCTGGCTTGCGCGCGCATTTTGCCAAAGTGTTTTCAACCATGGCTTTTGGCCTTGGCATTACCGGCGCTGTGGCTTTTTTCTTTGCCAGCGTGCCGGCTTTGGCGGGTTTGGTTAAAAGCTTTGGCCTGATTTTGGCTTTCGCACCGCTGATTTTTTTAATGTTTGGTTTTAATGCAGCGCGCTTGAGCTCGGCGCAGCTTTATTCGCGCTTTTTGACCTTTAGCGGTCTTATGGGCGTGTCGATGGCGACCATTTTTATGGTTTACCCAGTGGCCGATATTAGCCGCGTATTTTTTATTACTGCGGGCACCTTTGGCTGCATGGCGCTGTGGGGCTATAGCACCCGCCGCGACCTTACCGCTTTTGGCGCGTTTTTAATGATGGGTGTGATTGGCCTTATCATTGCCAGCATTGCCAATATTTTTGTTGAAAGCAGCGCCTTGCAATGGGCGGTGTCGGTGATTGGCGTGTTTATTTTTGCCGGTCTGACTGCTTTTGATGTGCAAAATCAAAAGCGCATCTATGACAGCGCCTATGGCACCGAAGCCAATAGCAAGCTTGCCATTATGGGTGCTTTGTCGCTTTACCTTAACTTTATCAACATGTTTCAGTTTTTGCTGAGCTTGCTTGGTAATCGCGAGTAAGGCTATCGCTTAAACTTTATCAACGCCCGCTTTGGCAACAAGGCGGGCGTTTTTTTGTGGGCATTTTTTATGGCCTTTTGCGCATTTGTGCGGGGTCGAGCCAGCCGATGGTCAGTAATATAACTCCGCTAATGACGGCAATCATGCCGCTGGCCGATAGGCTATGGTCAAAGCCCAGCAGGCTTGGCAGCCACACAGCACAGCCATAGCCTAACCACACTGCAAGGCTGGCCAATAATAAAGAGAGCTTTATTTGCGTGCCAAGCTTATGCGTGAGTAGCCTTGCACTGGCTGCGGGGCAGATGAGCAAAGCAATCAGCAGAATAGAGCCAACAACGGTAAAAGCCGCCACCGCCAGCAAGGCGGTTGCTGCGGTTAAAAACAACATCCAGCCGCGGGCGCTGCCGGCAATGCTGGCGGCTTCAGGCGCAAAAATAACCAGCGCCAGGCGTTTTTGCGCCAGTGTTAATATGGTGCCAAGACATAGGGCAAGGCCGGTTAGCCAAAAAATCTCGGGTGGTAGGCCAGCAAGGCTGGGGGCGGCAAGCCAGGTCAGGCTTTCAATTTGGCCAGAGAGCACGCAATCTAAATCGAGGTCAAGCTGGCGCAAATGGCTTTGCTCTAAAAGCCACACGCCAAAAGCAAACAGGCTGGTAAAAACTATGCCCAAAATAGTTTGTGCGGCAAGGCGCGTGTGTTGGCGTAAATATTCAATCAAGCCCGCGGCAAAAAGTGCGGTGACGATTGCGCCCATGGTCATGGCCCAAGGTGCACGCGTGGCGGTTACTAAAAACGCCAGCACCAGCCCCGGCAAAACCGCATGCGCCATGGCATCACCCAAAAGGGCGCGGCGCGATAATAATAAATAATTGCCCAAAGCGGCGGCCATGAGCGCCACCAGCCACACCGCCAGCAGGGCCGGTAAATCGAGGGTGATAAAGCCACTCATTTTTGCCACCGCGATAAAATCAGCGCCACAATAAACACGGCAAACGACACCAGCACAATGGTGGCGCCCGTGGGCCAATTGGCAAAATGCGCCGAAAGTGCGGTGCCGATATAAGCCGCACTTGCGCCAAACAGGCTGGCCAACCAGAGGCGCGCTTGTAGTTTTGTGCTAAGCAATTGCGCTGTGGCGGCCGGAATTATCAGCAAAGCCACCGCCAGAATAAGCCCAACGGCAGGTAGCGCCACCACCACCAACAGGCCAATCAGGCCCATGAGCAGCGCATCCCAATAATGTTGCTTAAGCCCCGCTAAAACAGCTTGCTCATGCGCAAAAATAAGCGCTCGCCAGCGCGGTAAGGCGCCACCAATAACTAAGAGCGTAACGCCAGCTACCACCGCCATGCTCAGCGCATCAGTGAGGCGTAAGGCAGCGGCTTGACCAAATATATAGGATTTTAACCCTGCCTGACCTGCCACCGGCAAGGTTTGCGCATAAGAGAGCAGCACCATGCCCAGCGCAAAAAAACAGGCTAAAATAATGGCCATGGCCGCATCGGGCAAAAGCCGTGTGCGGTTAATAACCCGTCGCACCAGCGCCAAACCCAAAAAGCCACTAATGGCACCACCACAGAGCAACAGCAAAGCGGGTGCATGGCCTTGTCCGGTTGTGGCCACCACCAATAAATAAGCCAGCACGAGGCCCGGTAAGGTTGCGTGCGCCATGGCATCGGGCAGTAGGGCCTCTTGCCGCAACAGCATGAGCGTGCCCAGCTGCCCTGCCGCAATGCCCAAAGTTGCCACGCCCAATAGCACGGTGCCATGGGTGTAGCTGGTGGGCAGTAAGAGGCTGAGCCACTCCATCATGCGGCGGGCTGTGATGTTTGTGCTAGGCCATAGGTTGCGGCCAGCGCAACTTTGGTTGCGGTGTCATTGCTGGCACCAAAAGCGCGCAGGCTTTGGTTAAGTAGCAACACATGGCTAAAGGCGTTTAGCGTGGCTAAATCATGGTGCACCACCAAAAGGCTTTTGCCCTGTGCCGCAACATTTTGCAGCAAAGCAATAACGGCGTTTTCGGTTGGGGCATCGAGGCCAACCAGCGGTTCATCGAGCAGCCATAACTCGGCCTCGCTGGCTACAGCACGGGCAAGCAGGGCGCGTTGCTGCTGACCGCCCGAGAGCTGCCCCACAGGTTGATGGCTAAGGGCGGTGAGTTGCATCTGCTCGATGGCGGCATCAATTTTTTGCTCGTCATCGGTATTGAGCTTTTGCCAAAAAGGCTTGTGCAGTTCGCGCCCCATGGCCACGACCTCACGCACCGAAATGGGGAAGTCCCAGTCCAACTGCTCGCGCTGCGGTAAATAGGCTATGCGCTTGCGCTGCTGTGCTAAGGCTGTGCCCCAAAATAAGGCGCGGCCTTGCTGTGGCGGCTGCAAACCCAAAATACATTTAAGCAAGGTTGATTTGCCCGCACCATTGGGCCCCACCACCGCGCAGAGTGCGCCTTTGGGCAAAGTAAAGCTTACATCTTGCAGCGCTGTGCGACGCGGATAGCTAAAGCTGATATTTTCTACGCTAAGGGGTGAGGTCATGCTTATTGTCCGCTATTGATTTTGCCGCTGAGGCCTTCGGTTATGGTGCGCAAATTATGGCGCATCATGCCGATATAATTCTCGCCCGCACTGCCTGGCTCGCCTAAAGCATCGCTGTAAAGCGTGCCGCCCACCACAACATTTTGCCCTTTGGCTGCCGCAGCCTCTATCACAGCTTTCAGGCCGCGCTCGGGCACCGAGCTTTCAACAAAAACGGCGGGCACTTTTTTATCGACCAGCAATTGTACCAAATTATCGATGCTGGCAATGCCGCTTTCGCTTTCAGTTGAGAGGCCTTGCAGCCCATGCACTTCAAGCCCAAAGGCATCGCCCAAATAACCAAAGGCGTCATGTGCGGTGACCAGCACGCGTTTTTCAGGCGGCAGGGCCTCAATGGCTGTGCGCATTTCGTCCGAGAGTTTTTGTAACTGCTCGCTCAGTAGCCGCGCATTGGCTTGGTAAATATTGCGGCCTTTGGGGTCTTGCTCGCCCAGAAACTGTGCCACATTTTCGCCAATGCGGGCCCATAAAATTGGGTTCATCCAAATATGCGGGTCATAGGCACCGGGAAAATCACCATTAGCTTTGCGCAAGAGGTCGGTGGGCAGAGTTTCGGCCACAGCTAAAATAGGTTTTTTTTCAATTTGCAGGCGGTAAATGGCGCGCGCCAAGCGCCCCTCGAGCAGCAGCCCGTTATAAAACACCGCATTGGCCTTCAGCATGTTGGCCATATCGCTGCGGGTGAGCTGATAAGTGTGCGGGTCAAGCCCGGGGCCCATAAGGGTTATAATGGTGGCGCGGTCGCCCACTATTTGCCGCAGCATATCGGCAATATGTGTGGTGGTGGCAACATAGGTTGTTTTTGGCGCAATGTCGTTGGCGCTGGCATTAGCGGGCGCAGGCATAAACAGGCAAAGCCAGCAAAGGCAGCTAAATAATAGTTTTTTCATCGCAGAGCTCCAACATAGGCAGATCGGATGGCGCATTGCCATAACCATATATACGCGCAAAGGGGCCGTGAGTGTTTATATAATGCTGCACATGTTTGGCTTTTTCGTGGCGCACCGCATTGCCGTGCAGCAGCGCCCCAGTGAGTATGCCGTGCTGTTGCTCGGCCACAGTATCAAGAAAGTCTAGCCCATCAATATCGTGCAGCAATTGCCGCACATAAATATCGAGGGCACCGGTGGCAATCACAATTTTATGGC
Organism: Rickettsiales bacterium; assembly: GCA_027485855.1. GTDB lineage: Bacteria > Pseudomonadota > Alphaproteobacteria > JAIXQD01. The sequence goes on from JAIXQD010000003.1 coordinate 21,131, forward strand.
CTTGCGCTTTGTGCCATAATAAACGTTCACGCATAACCTGTCGCCAGTGTGGTTTTAGCGCTTGTGCGGCCGCTTGTGCTTGCGACAAAGGCACATTGTGCAGTAACCGCTGCAGCACATATATTTTAACCGCGCTGCGATAAACGCCAAGGCTACTTGCTTTAGGGAGGGCAATTATGATAGCCAAAGCATAGGCAGCAATGGTGCGTGGCCAGCCACGGCACAGCGCCAGAAAATGTGGCAGCGTGTCGCCATGGGTGAGCGTGTCGTCAAAGTCGAAAATTGCAAGTGATGTTGGCATCAACCCTTAGAGTAAAGCAAAACCGTCCATGGTCAACCGACAGCGCATTATCATTGATACCGACCCCGGCATAGATGACGCCATTGCCCTGATGCTGGCCGCCACCGCCCCTGAAATTGATTTGCTGGCCGTCACCACCGTATCGGGCTGTGTGGGCGTGGCACAAACCACACAAAATGCTTTGGCCGTGTTATCTGCTATAGGCCGTGCCGATGTGCCCGTTTATGCGGGGGCAGCGCAAGCTTTAAGTGGTGCCATGCATAGTGCCGAGGTTAATCATGGCGCAAGCGGCCTTGGTGACGTGCTTTTGCCCGTTGGCGCTGCGCCACAAACTGAACCGGCCGATGTTTTTTTGCGCAGGGCTTTGCAACAGGCCGAGCCACAAAGCATCAGCCTGTTGTGTTTGGCACCACTCACCAATATTGCCACAGCGCTAAGGGCCGAGCCTGCTTTGGCAGGGCGCATTAAACACATTATTGCCATGGGTGGCGCAGTGCGTGTGGCGGGCAATACCAGCCCTGTTGCCGAGTTTAATTTTTATGCCGATGCGCTTGCGGCTGATATTGTCTGCCAAAGCGGCGCTAAGCTTACTTTTGTCACTTGGGATTGTGCCTGGCAAGCGCTGACCAGTGCGCAGCGCCGTGCCGATATAGCCGCCTTGGCCACGCCAGCCGCACACATTGTGGCGCGTTTGCTTGATACTTATCGTAGCTTCGATGAGCAGCTTTACGGCACCGATGGCGGCATGATGCCCGACCCTTTGGTGATTGCAGCCTTGCTCCAGCCCGATTTATTTTATGGCAAAGATTGCGCGGTGCGCGTTGAAACTGAAGGCCGTCTGACGCGTGGGCAAATGGTGGTGGATGAATGGGGGCTGAATACGGCCCCGACTCATGCGCATATATTGCTGGGCGTTGATGGGAGCGGTTTTTACCGCTGGCTTTTGCCGCGTTTGGCGCAATTGCCGTGGTTGGCAAGCTAGCCCTTTAACACTCGTCGATTAACACTTGCCGCTTAATTCTGGCCAGTTAACTTTAAGCTATTTCTTTTTGATGCCGTAAAGCTCTAACTTGTGGCCCACCAGCTCATAGCCCAGCTCTTGGGCGATTTTTTCTTTTATTTGTTCAAGCGTATCGTTGCGAAACTCAATCACTTCGCCGCTCTTAAGATCGATGAGGTGATGGTGGTGGTCGTCGCGGTTTTCTTCATAGCGGGCGCGGCCATCGCCAAAATCGAGCTTATCAATCACCTGTGCTTCTTCAAAAAGGCGCACAGTGCGGTAAACGGTGGCAATGCTTATTTTTGGGTCGATAGCCGAGGCGCGGCGGTAAACCTCTTCCACATCGGGGTGGTCTTCGGCCAGTGACAACACACGCGCAATAACGCGACGTTGTTCGGTCATTTTAATGTTGCGCTCTTGGCAGAGTTTTTCGATACGGCTGTGCATCTTCACTTTTTAAGCCAAAGCCGGTTTTTATGCTATAGTTTTTCGATGACTTCGTTGGCACGCCTTATTGCGGTGTTGGGCCCTACCAATACCGGCAAAACCCACTACGCCCTAGAGCGCATGGCCGCGCATGACAGCGGCATGATTGGCTTTCCGCTGCGGCTTCTGGCGCGTGAAAATTACGATCGCCTCGTGACGCTTAAAGGCGCTGACAAGGTGGCACTGATTACCGGCGAAGAGCGCATTGCGCCCGTGGAGGCGCGCTATTTTGTCTGCACGGTCGAGGCGATGCCGCTATCGCAGCCAGTTGATTGTTTGGTGATAGACGAGGTGCAGCTGGCCGCCACGCCCGACCGTGGCCATATTTTTACCGAGCGGGTGCTGGCGGCGCGTGGCCGGCTTGAAACATTATTTTTGGGTGCGTCCACCATTGAGCCCCTGCTGCGCCGCCTGCTGCCCGAGCTTGAGGTGCTCAGCCGCCCGCGTTTATCGAAGCTGAGTTTTGCGGGGCATAGCAAAATCACGCGCCTTGCGCCACGCAGCGCGGTGGTGGCCTTTAGCGCCACCGATGTGTATGCCGTGGCCGAATTGCTGCGGCGGCAAAAGGGCGGGGCGGCGGTGGTGTTGGGCGCGCTCTCGCCGCGCACGCGCAATGCACAAGTGGCGATGTTTCAAGCAGGCGAGGTTGATTATCTGGTAGCGACCGACGCTATCGGCATGGGCCTTAATATGGAGATTGAGCATGTGGCTTTTGCCGCCTTGCGCAAATTTGATGGCGAAGATGTGCGGGCTTTACGCGCCGATGAGGCGGGGCAAATTGCTGGCCGTGCTGGCCGCTTCAAAACCAATGGCACATTTGGCACCACCGAAGATTGGCAAATGCACCCAGATATGGTGACCGCCATTGAAACACACGATTACCCCGCGCTTAAACATTTGCGCTGGCGCAATACCGATTTAAACTTTACTGGTATTTATGGTTTGCTGCGCAGCCTTGAGGCGCGCCCACCACGGCCCGAGCTGCAAAAGGGCCGCCCTGCCGCCGATTATCTGGCGCTACAAACGCTCTCGCGTGATGCTAAGATTAAAAACCTAGCCAACAGCGAAGAGCGGTTGCGCTGGCTTTGGGCTTGCTGTCAGATACCCGACTATCGCAAAACGCTCGATTTGGCGCATGCGCGTTTTGTGGCATTGGTCTTTGAATATTTATGCAGCCCCAAAGGCCACCTGCCCGATGAGTGGATACAAAGGCAATTGCGCCGCTTGGCCAGCCGCGAGGGCGACCTTGATACAATCATGACGCGCATTGCCCATGTGCGCACACTCACTTTTTTGGCGCACCGCCCCGATTGGCTGCGTGATGCGAAAGACTGGCAAGAGCGCACCCGCAAAGTAGAAGATGAATTGTCAGATGCGCTTCATGAGCGGCTCACGGCGCGCTTTGTTGATAAGCGCACAGCGATATTGTTAAAGCAATTGCGCGTTGGTGAAAAACTGCGCGGTGCTGTGACAGGCGAGGGCGTGGTGTTGGTTGAGGGGCATGCGGTGGGGCATTTACAAGGGCTAGAGTTTAAGCCCGAGCGCGCCGGCAATAGCGACGATAACCGCGCTTTGCTACAGGCCGCCCGCCGCGCTTTGCCAGAGGCGCTCACGGCACGCGCCGCAGAAATTGCCGATAGCTTAACGCAAGTAAGTTTAGCTGGGGGCGGGGATATTTTATTTACTCCGCAGGGTGAGGTTTTGTGGCGCGGCGTGCCCATAGCGCGGGCCATAAAGGGCGCCGATATTTTGCACCCCGCCTTAGAGCTTTTGGCGCATGAGGCACTCAGCTTTGAGTGGCGGCAAAGCCTTACGCAAAAACTGCAAGCCGAAATGCAAAAGCAATTAGAGCTTGAAATACCGCTATTATTTAAGCTTGCCACCACCAACCTGCCGCGTGCGGCGCGTGGCTGGCAATTTCAGTTGCTCGAAAATCTCGGCACAGTGTGGCTGGCGGGTCAAGGGGCGCTGTTGGCTGGCCTTACCACGCCGGCAAAATTGCAATTGCAAAAATTGGGTGTGCAGTTGGGCTCGATCTTTGCTTATGTGCCGACCTTGCTTAAGCCTGCGGCCATTGCTTGGCGGGCTTTATTGTGGCGTCTTTATACCGGCCAAGATGTTGCTTTGCCGCCTGTGGGGCGCGTTAATTGGCCAGAGCCCGCTACGGGCGCTGCGGCCTGCCTTGCTTTGGGCTATCCTTGCTTAGCGGGTTTTGGCTTGCGGGTTGATGCGTTAGAAAAATTTTTGCAGCGCTTTAGCCAGCCGCATGAGCTAAGCGGCGCCGATGCGGCTTTGCTGGGCCTGTCGGTCGAGGCGGCGGCCAGTGTATTGCGCGAAGCCGGTTGGCGGCCCGTTTTAGGCGAAAATGGCGCCGAGCTATGGCAACGCAGCCGTTTGCCTGCCGCGCAAATTGTACAAAGCCGGGCCGCAAAGCTGCCTGCCGATGCCGATAACCCTTTTGCCAGTTTGGCCAGTTTGCAAACAAGTTTCAGTAAAGCTAAGAAAACGAAGGCCAATAAGAGTAAGGGCAATAAAACCAAGGCCAATAAAACTAGGGGCAGCAAAAACAAAAAAGAGTGATTTTGCCCCTGTTTTTAGTTAAGAATGGCACCTAAGGAGAAACCTCATGCCGTTTGTTGTCACCGAGCTCTGCATAAAGTGCAAATATATGGATTGCGTCGAGGTGTGTCCGGTTGATTGCTTCTATGAGGGCGAGAATATGCTGGTGATTGCCCCCGATGAATGCATCGATTGCGGCGTGTGTGAGCCCGAATGCCCGGCAGAAGCCATTATCCCCGATAGCGACCCCAACGCCGCCAAATGGCTTGAGCTCAACCGCGAATATGGCGCCAAATGGCCCAATATTGCCCGCCGCAAAGATGCCCCCGCCGACGCCGACAATTGGAAGGGCGTGCCCGATAAATTTGCCAAGCATTTCTCCGATAAGCCGGGTCAATAGTCTAAAAGCAGGCAAAATGGGCACGGGCTCGCTGTTGCAGCAATCATTTTGCTTGCAAAATGCGCCTTATTTTTGTTTATAAAAGCTCGTCAGGAGCACGCCCACCATGAATAATCTTTATAGCGAACTCGATATCGCCCTCAGCCACCAAGACAGCGAGCAGCTTGCCCAGGTTCTGCGCAATTTATTGCTTGTGGCCGAAAGCGATAACAGCCTCCTGCCTGAAATTATGCTGGCCCATAAAAAGCTGGCCGAGCTTAGCCCCATGCGCGCCATACAAATTGCCGGCGAAGCCTGCCACGGCAAAGATCGCAAAGCAGACGCCGCCATAGTTGAGGCGCTGATGCCGCAGCAGGCTGAAATCATGCTGGGCTTATTGCGCGCCGATTTTAAAACCTATCTGCCCTTATTGGCCCGTTGGCAAAAATCACCGCATGCGGGTTTGAATGCGGCTTTGGCCGAAGGCTTTGCACAAATATTGCCAGAGGTTTTGGCCGATATATCGGCACCAAAGCAGATCGAGATTTTAGCCAAGGTCGTGCGTGGCATGGGCTATAGCGCCGCATTACAAAATGCCGCAGCGCCAACCATAGCAACCGCGCTTACGGTTATTGGCGGCAAGACCGCACAGGTCGAGGCCGCCAGCATTGCTAATTGGCTGCCGGCATCGGCCATAAACACTAACATCGCTCAGGCAATTTTGCCGTTTTTGCGCGCCGATTTTTCTGCATTGGCCGCACCACAGCTTTATGAAAAAGCTAAAAGCCTTAGCTTGCAAGCAAAGTCGGGCTCGGTATTGGCCGTTATTGCCAACGAGCTTTATGCAACTTTAGGCTTTGCGCCCGCACAAATAAAAGCGCTCAACAACAACCCCAGCTTGGCGCAAGACAGCGCGCCCATGGTACGCGCCTATATGGCCGCAGCACCCATAGAAGGTTTTTTGCTGGCCGCACATTTAGTGCACAATGCACCCGCCGCCGAAGCCGCGGCCATTGCTAAAATAATTGCCAATATGCCTTTGGCCGATCGCTCGACCATGAAAAAAGTTTGGCAAAACAGCCGCAGCGACATTTTAAACGAGGCGCTTAAAAACCAGCTGCGGCTTTATCTGCAAACGCCCACCCATAGCCTTGGCAACAACGATTTGCGCGTCTTAGCTGAAGCGCAAATGAGCAGAGCGGCCGACATTGCCAGCCACAGCACCATTTTTGCAGCCTGGCCTGCGGCTGCAACAGAAATGGCCTTGGCACATTTTAACGCCGCGCATCAGGCCTTGGCCATGCGCCCCGATTATGCGGCGGCGGCAGAATCTTTGCGGCTCGATTATTTGCTGCGTGCACCCAAAAACAGCCCGCTGCATGAGATGCTGTGGCAAAGCTATGGCGGCTCGCTCGATAATGCCTTGGCTGCGGCATCGGCAAAACAAGCCGAGGCGCTCAAGGCACTTTATGCGCCTGCGCCCAAATATGCGCAAAACCGCGCCGAGCTTTTGGCAAAGTACAAAATCTAAACAGCCCCTACTTTGGCGGCCTAATTCGCGCCAAGCTGAGCGCATATCGTAACGAAAGTAAAAAACTGTCGTGCAAAATTACTTGCGCGAATGAATCATGCGATAAACTTCACCATGAAACTAATAGCTCAATTGAGCCCGCCTCATTCTTGTGATACAAATATTAAGGGAAGTTGTGGATATTATCGCCTTGTTAATGTTTTTACCCACAGTCAAGAATGGGCACAAACAATAAGCACAAACAGGGCACTTATCCACAGCCGTCATTCTTTCACGGAGGCGAGCTATGTTATCTGTGCTGCAAATAGGGTCGCAACGGCCTTGGTGGCGCAAGCTCGCTCATGAGAGTGCGATGTCTATATCTTATCTCTGGCAGGGAGTCTTAAACACCATGGCTGAAAAACTCGAATTTAAAAGCGGTGATTATGTAGTGTATCCGGCGCATGGCGTGGGTCGCATCACCGGCATTGAAAGCCACACAATTGCCGGCATGAGCGTGACGCTTTATGCCATCAATTTTGAAAAAGACCGCATGGTGCTTAAAGTTCCGGTGAGCAAAGTTAAAAACTCGGGCTTGCGCAAACTTTCCAGCCGCGATCGCATTAAAGCCGCGCTTGAAACTTTGGCCGGCAAATCGCGCGTGCGCCGCGTCATGTGGAGCCGTCGGGCGCAAGAGTATGAAGCCAAAATCAATTCGGGCGACCCCGTGGCCATTGCCGAAGTGGTGCGCGATTTACACCGCACCAGCGATCAGCCCGAGCAATCTTATAGCGAGCGGCAGATTTACCAAGCCGCACTCGAGCGCTTAGCGCGTGAGCTGGCCGCCGTTGAAAAAACCGACGAGCTCAAAGCACAAGCCAAGCTTGAGGCACATTTGCGTAAAGCTATGGCTGCTTAGTTTTTTAATTTAATTTTTCCCCCATTCCCCAAAGCCCCGCCACACTATGGCGGGGCTTTTTTTGCTTTTTGCGGCATGAAAATAAAACCGCATGTTATATTTTGGGCAGAAAAGTAAGAAGCATAAAAGCTATTAGCA
>JAIXQD010000027.1 GCA_027485855.1 Rickettsiales bacterium
CTACAGACATTTTTTTTTTTTTTTTTCAGTTTTAAAACTTGTTATTTGCAAGCAATCTAGCAAATAACTTGTCACCCGTGTGTTACAATTGTGTGAAGTTTTGAGGCGGGCGGCCTTCTTTGGGGCTTGCAAGCCGCCGTGATGGCGCTATAGATAGGCACATGAGCGATTTATTCTCCAACGCGCCTGCCGCGAAAAAAGCAGCCAACACCACCTACACCGCCGACGACATTGAAGTTCTCGAGGGGTTAGAACCCGTGCGCCGTCGCCCTGGTATGTATATTGGTGGCAAAGACGAAGCCGCCATGCACCATCTGGTGTCAGAAGTGTTTGATAACTCGATGGATGAGGCTGTAGCTGGCCACGCCACCCGTATCGACGTAGAAATTTATGAAGATAATGTCGTAAAAATTACCGACAATGGTCGCGGCATCCCCATCGATCCGCATCCGAAATTTCCAAAGCTTTCTGCGCTTGAAGTCATTCTCACCACCCTCCATGCCGGCGGTAAATTTGGCGGCAAGGCCTATGAAACATCAGGCGGCTTGCACGGGGTGGGGATTTCCGTGGTCAATGCACTAGCAGACGCCTTGCAGGTGGACGTATTCAAAGACGGCACCGCCTATGCTCAGCAATATTCGCAAGGCAAGGCCGCAGGGCCATTGGAAAAAACGGGTCCATGCGGCAAAAAAACCGGCACCAGCATCACTTTCCATCCCGATCCAGAGATTTTCGGTGACAAAGCGCAATTCCGTGCTGACCGCCTTTATAAATTCGTGCGCTCCAAAGCCTATCTCTACAAAGGCGTAGAAATTCGTTGGCAATGCGCCCCGTCTTTGGTGGAAGGCACCAACATTCCCGCCCAAGACACGCTGCATTTCCCCAACGGCCTTTCCTCCTACATGGAAGGCGTGCTGGAAAACACCCGCACCGTGACTGAAAACCTGTTCGCGGGCGAGGCACCATTGGCCAATAATCGTGGCCGCGTGGAATGGGCGATTGCCTGGACAGATGATGAAGACAGTAATCTGCGCTCTTATTGTAATACCATCCCCACCCCGGAAGGCGGCACGCATGAGGCAGGGCTTCGCGCGGCTCTCACCAAAGGGACTCGCCAATTTGGGGATATGGCCAAACAGCAAAAACGCGCGGCTAATATTACCGCAGAAGACGTGCTGGCAGGCTCGGTGATGATCCTGTCTTTGTTCATCAAAGACCCTCAATTCCAAGGCCAAACCAAAGATAAATTAGTGAGCGCCGAGGCCAATCGCTTGGTTGAGAATGCGATTCGTGACCGTTTTGATTTGTGGCTTTCCAATGACCCTGCGCAGGCCAACACCCTGCTCTCTCATTTGATCGACCGCGCCGAAGACCGCCTGCGCCGCCGCGCACAAAAAGACGTCGCGCGCAAAACCGCTACCCAGCGTTTGCGCTTGCCCGGCAAATTGGCGGATTGTTCACGCGCAGGCTCCGAAGGCACTGAGATTTTCTTGGTGGAAGGGGATTCAGCAGGCGGCAGCGCCAAGCAAGCGCGCAACCGCGAAACCCAAGCCATTCTGCCACTGCGCGGCAAAATCCTCAACGTGGCCAGCGCCACTTCTGACAAAATTCGCGCCAACCAAGAGATTTCCGACTTGGAATTAGCCTTAGGTGTGCATGCAGGCAAAGCGTTTGACATCGCGCAATTGCGCTATGACAAAGTGGTGATCATGACCGACGCGGACGTGGACGGCGCGCATATCGCAAGCCTACTGATGACATTCTTCTACAAAGAAATGCCAGCACTTATCAGCACGGGGCATTTATACCTCGCGCAACCACCGCTTTACCGCCTGACGGTGGGTGGGGAAACTTTCTATGCGTCGGACGATGCAGAAAAAGCCAAGCTGCAGGAAAAACTTTCCCAAGGTGGCCGCCGCAAGGTGGAAGTTGGGCGCTTTAAAGGTTTGGGTGAGATGACCCCCGGCCAGCTCAAAGAAACCACCATGCATCCGGGCAAGCGCCGCTTGCTACGCGTGATGATTGCGGAAGAAGACATTGAAAGCACCGAAGAACGCCTCGAGCAGCTGATGGGTAAAAAGCCAGAACTGCGCTTCCAATTCATCCAAGAGCAAACAGCTTTGCTTGGCGAAAATCTGAAAGAAGCACTCGACGTTTAACCTCCTTTTTCGGAGCATCTCATGGCTGGCATCACCTCCATTTTCAAAAGCTTTTCATTGGATGCCATTGTGCCTGTATTGCGGCGCTTTCCTGCGCCACTTTTTTGGTGTGTGGTCGCTGCTATTTTATGCGAAGCAATAGAATTTGACGTCCTCACACAAGACATTGAACGCTGGTCTGTCGGCGCGTCTTGGGCATTATCGGCCTCCCTTGCTGTCACCTTCTGGGCAGACGGCCGCGACCGTGCCAACCGCGCCACCCATCTGGTAGCCATGCTGGCGGGCATTGCCTTTTATTTCGCAGGTTTTTATCTCACCAAACAATCGGTGGAATCGACTGTCATGTTCAGTGTGGTTTTGTTTGGCCTCATGCTCATTGCGCCTTTTTCCCTGCGCGCTGAAAGCAACAGCAAACTTAATCTGTGGTTATGCCATGGCGTGACGCTGTTTATTTTTTCAGTCGTCGGCGCGGGGCTTTTCATGGGCGGCGTCTGGGCGATTTTAGAAGCGATTAAAGCATTGTTTGAACTCAATCTTCCTGTCGATAAAATCCTCACTCACCTTTATATCCTAACCTACACCTTGCTCACCCCGCTATTTTTCTTCCAGCATCTGCCTCGCATTCAAGAGCTTAGTGAAGACGATTTCAAAACCAAGCATCCTTACTGGTTTTTGTTGGTCTATGTGGTGTTGCCGCTATGGGTCGTTTATTTAGGCGTGCTCTATGTTTATTTTGGCAAAATCGGGCTGGAACAGGCTTTGCCGAAAAACGTGCTAGCGGTCATGATCACATGCCTCACCGCCGTTGGCCTCTACATCCACACCTCGCTTTATCTACGCAGTGAGTCTGGCAAATTACATGAGCGCCTCTTTTATCGCTACTTCTACCCCGCGATGATCGTGCCGTTATGCGTCTTTGCGTATGCTCTGTATCTGCGCGTTTCGGCCTATGGCTGGACAGATGAGCGCGTTTATCTCGTTACCATTGGCGCGGTGCTGGCATTTGGTATTGTGCAGTATCTCATCGTGGGATGGCGCAAACTTTCCCTCACCGCCGTCATCGCCAGCTGGCTTATCATCCCTGCCCTGCTTGCATTGCCGCCATTCTACCCGTCGGAAATCAGCATCAAATCACAAATCGCACAATTTGAAAGCGCATTTGCGCAGCGCAAAACCCTGCCGAACAAAGACAATTCAGAGGCCGCACACCTTGAGGGCCGCATGTCATCGGCACTCGATTATTTGCAGAAAAATAAAGCCATGGATCGATTGAAAAAGACCATGGACGCCCCAAGCCAAGCCTTAGTAGGCGACCTTAAGGATGCAAGCGGCGTAATGAAGGCGTTAGGGTTCACTTATATAAGTAACTCAAATGAAATGCTAAACAATAAGTATCACAGCTATAGTCAATCCA
>JAIXQD010000024.1 GCA_027485855.1 Rickettsiales bacterium
ACCCATGCCGCACCATCGTAAGTGTAAAGCGTGTTTACATCATTCGCCCATACCGTCAGCCCTTCCCACGGGGCAATGAAGTTCCAGGCGGTAGTGTAAAACGCGAGGGCTTTGGCTTGCCCAGCCCATGCGCCCGTGGGTGCGCTGCCTACGATGTAGCTATCCCCCGCGACGGGCGAGCCTGGAGGCGTATTCACCCCCACGCTCACCATTGCGGCCTGCAACAGCGCGTCGATCAGGTCGAGTGATGCGTTATGCGTCACTTCCTTTTGCGACTGTGATTGCAGAATATAGGGCAGCTTCACCCGATTAGTGGTGTTTGGCATAAGACTATCCGTTGTTTGAAGGTTAGATCGTTGCGATTCCCGCGTATCCACGCCCGACGGCGGCGGAAAGCTGGTACACATTCACCAGCACGCTGCTTTGTGCCGATCCGAAATCGGTCACTTGCTGCGCGGCGGTGTAGATGGTCGTGGGCGTTGTCAGACCGATGATGGTGCGTTTCAGCGTCACCCCCTGCATGATTTCCACCTCGTAGCGTTCGGCTTCCTCGGAAAGCGGAATATCCACCGCGTCCCGCCAATCCCCGCCGATGCGCGTGCGCCGCTTCCAGTTGATGGTGAGGTCACCACCCACATTTCGGCTGCCCTCGATATGCACGGGGGAATAAGGTTTCAGAGCCTTTGCCGCATAGGTGAAATCCTGCGCGGTGGTTGCCCCAAGCGTGGAACCAACGGTCACTGGCTTGAACTTCTTGGCGATACCCCAGCCAGAGGATGCCATCAGTTCCCGCGCAAGGGCGTTTGTCAGCATGATGAAGCGTTCACCCGCTATGTGACTACCTACAGCCCATTCCGTACCCAGCCGCCCCCGCAAAAGCCCAGACAAACGATATTTGTTTGTGTCGAGCAGTGTCGCGGTTTGGAACTGGATGACTTCATCGCCGATGACGCACACATTCGCGCCATTCAGCACAGCAATATCGGTCACGCTCTGCAGCTGGCCGAAGGTTAAAAGCACATCAATGGTCGTGCTGTTATCCCAAGTGTACACCGTCCCCGCAGGGATGATATTCAGCACCGCGCCGATGGTGGCTTGCGCCGTGAGTGTTTGCATCAGGGCATAGTTTGCACCGCCATCATCCGAGCGATAGACCGCCGAACCCGTCCAGTCCCCACCCAAGCCCACCACGCCATAGCGCAAATAGGCATCCGTCACCGCATCCGTGGGGAATGCTGGCAGGTCGAGCAGTTCCAGCCGCGTGGCGGAAATACTCGTCGGCGGCTGAATGTTGGGCGTACCAGTGCCTGCGGGATTATAGAAATCATAGGATGACACATCTTCGGCCACCGCCGTGAGTTCCTGCATCCCATTTCGCACCAGTTTAGTGGAATTGATCCGCATGACATACGACGCGCCATCCTTCGTGATGGTAATCACGTCGGTCGGTTCAAGCAGCGCATATTTCGGCGGCACGGTGAACTGGTACTGCACGCGGCCGACCCACACATTGTAGAGCGTCACATCCGCCACCACCTTGGCTTCCTGATCTGAAAGCACAATCGGCAAGTTTACCGTGGCATAATCCACCGCTTTGACGGTTTGCCGCTGCGAGGATTGCGTGCCAGCCTGATAATCCGCCGTGCGGTTTAAGTAGATGACATCCACCTGGCGCGGCAATTCCAGTTCCTGCGTGCGGGTGATGGTGAAGGTATCAATCGCATCATCACGCGGCACCAGTTCCGAGAAATCCAGCGTGGTGTTGGAAACCTTGCCCCGCTTGATGAACTTCAGCAGCCCGTCCGATTCCACCATGTCGAAGAAATAAGCCGAGGCCAATTGCTCCAAACACGCACGCACCGTTTGCCTGTTGCTCACGATAAAGCCCGACACAATATCCGTCAGACGGCTGGTGTCATACATGGTGTTGTCGTAACCCACCTTTTTCAGCAGGTCGGCGACGATCTGCCCAAGGCTCGAAAGCCCCAGCTTGCCTTGCACCCAATGGCCTGTTTTCCAGTTGCTCCCATCCGCCCATACCGAGCCGAGGTCAGGGAAAAACGGAAACGGCCGTGCATCCCATGTCCACACGAACTTGCGCGGAATGAAATTGGCTTCCAGCGCATTTTCAGCGTTGAGATAGTCAATCGAAGCATCGAGCGCGGTGCGCTGCGCCAGAAAATCCACCCGCGAGCGCGAACCCCGAGGATAGAAACTTTCTACCGAGTCAGGGTCAACGAACACGTTGGGCTGGTTGGCGCATCCATCCACCGAAGGAAAGCCAATCTCCGAAAACCACACGGGTTTCATCTTGGCCGTCCACGCCGTGCCGCTGGCATCAGGATTCGTGTGGGTGCTATTCCACCAGTGTTTTATGTTCTTCCAGGCATAGGTTGCGCCTGAATAGAAGGTTTTGGTGGTGCGTGTGCCGTCCCAATAATAATCCCATCCTTCGTCCTGCGTCCAACCGTCATAAACTGCCTGATAGTCAATTTGTGACTGCGGCAAATCGGGCGTAAGTGGGAAGTAGCAATCAACCGCCACCACGTCGATATTGCTATCGCTCCATAGCGGATCAAGGTGATACCAGCCGTTTACGGAATGATACTCGCTCCAATCCCCACCATAAGCCACTTTTACACCTGCGCCGACGGCGGTTTTCACCGTGGCGGCAAGGCTTTTCAGCTGCGTCACCACTGGGAACACGCCCGCGCTGCTCATATAGGTGGTGAGTCCCACCAATTCCGAGCCGATCATGAAAGCGTCGATATTATTCTTCAGAAGCACGCCGCCCACGTTCAGGTTGGCATAGTGCGTGATGAAAGCATTATAGCCATTGGTGCGGGTGAAGAAGTTGGCCGCATCGGTGGCATTGGTCGGTGTAATCCTGCCGCGCCACGGTTTTGGTTGTGGCGTGATGGTGTCCACTTGCACCATCGGATAAAACAGCACCTTGTAGCCACGCGCCTTTAATTCCTGGCACAAGCGAATGATGCTTTTATCCGTGGGCGTGCCGCCGTAAGTGGGCGAACCATCGGGAAAAGTTAAAATCACATGCGCGTTGTTGCGGTTAAATCCTGCTACCGCCCAATCATCGGGCGCAACCCGTGCGCCTTGGCTGTTAAACTCCGCCGCTGGCTTGATAATGCTCACCGCAGGATCTGCGGAATCCGAAAACCAGTTCACCACCACCGACACCCATTCCACATTGGGCAGATTGGCTTTCAGGTTATCGAGTGCCACCAGCACATCGGCTTTATTATTCAGGTTGTTCAGGTTCATTTTGGTGACTTTGCCACCTTGCACGAAATTGCCTGATACATCCTGCTGGCCGCTGGTTTTTTCCTGCACCACCGTGTCGTACACATTTTCACCCGCACCTGGGATGATGGTGATGTCCTTAATTTTATCCTCAAGGTCGAAGGGCTTTTTCAGCGTGCGGCGCACCTCGAAGGTAAAGTTCGGAATGCGGTTTCCGAAATCCCCCAGCGGAAAATCCTTAATCACCACATAGGCCATGCCGCGATAAGCTGGCGTTTGCCCTGCGGGATAGAAGGACGACATAAACGTGTCAGGCAGCTGTGTTTCATCACCGAGATAGAGCGAATAGCTGCCAGCCGTCAGGTCAAGCTGCTTTGCATCCGCCCATACGCGCACCACTTCGCTAATCGCGCCTTCACAAATCGCCACCGCAAGGCTTGCCGTGTAGGTGTAGGTCGTGGTGGTGGTTTCCACGCTTCCGCCACCGCCGCCACCTTTACCACCGCCCGAGGATTGCGTTGTCGTGGTCACATGCTCTTGAATCGGGCGCGACCAGATCACGTTTCCCGCAATTCGGGCGTTGCCATAAACCACGGGTATCGACTTGCCATAGGTGGAAGCCTGCACCATCAAATCGGTCAGGCGCGAACCTTCTTGATTGATGCGTGCCTTGCTGCCGAAAATAGAACGGTCAATAAACCCGCCCAAATATCCGCCCACACCACCCGCCAACGCTGCGGCAAATGCACCCGCGCCGATGGATGAGGCCGCAGAACTCGCGGCGGCTGCTAGAACGATGGCTGCCATCTGAATACCTTCACAAGTCGTTGTTTCCAGTCATCATCGAGGCGGTGTTCCACCACCCGACGGGCTGGCGCGTAGGAATGAACCATCCCCAGCGTGTTTTCATAATCGGTGAGAAATGCCATGTGCTGCGGGTTCTCGCGCACCTTGAACAAAGCCAGATCACCCGCCTGCGCCTCGGCTATCGGCACTTCATCCAGCAACGCCGTGAGCTTTTCGGTGAGATACGCGCCGTCTGGCTCTTTGGAATAGGTCACTTCGTCATAGCCAGAAAGCGGCTGGCCGTGCTTATCCTTCAAGCCCAGCTCATCCACCACACCGACAATCAGGCCGAGGCAATCACAGCCTTTGCCTTTAAGTCGCGCCTGGTGGTGAAACGGTGTGCCGATCCATGTTCGGGCTTGGGTAACAATGGTTTGTGCTTGGGTCATACGCGCTGCAAATCGTTGGCCGTGGCTGCGGTGGCGAGCATCTTGTCCATGCCTGGGACGTAAGGCTCGCCGCGAAAATTCACGGCATTGTTAAACTTGGCGATGCAGGTGCTTATGGTTTTGTCGCAGCCTGCTATCGCGTTGAAGGTGTCGCCCACCGTCACATTGTTGGGCATAGGCAACACGAGGGTGAACTGCTTGTTCGAGAACTCTTTGATTTCCATGCGACGACCAGCGTTTGCACCCGTCAGCCACACCACTTCGCCGCCCGAGAAATACCCAGCCGCCTGAGTCATGGAATTGCTGATAAACACCTGCCTGCTACTGACAGTATTGACACTCCCGCCCACCGTGTAGCTGGCAAGGTTGGCTTTGCAGCGTCCATCACCGAAGATGGCGCGGCATGTGGGGCTGTAAAGTTCCACGATGTTCTGGCTCAGTTTCTGCGCCAGCCCGCGCACCTCGGCGACAAATTGCCCGTTCTTGAGTGTCACTTCCCCAAGCCAGCCGCGTCGATGCGTGATGATGCCCTGCGAAAGGTCGGTGACATTCACCATGAAGATTTCAATCTCGGCGAAGTCGTATTTCCCCGCCATGATGTCGGCTTCGGTGATTGCCGCCGCGTCAAGGATTCCCGCCACATCGAGGTTATCAACGCTGAATTTGTCTTTGGTTTCCACGCTCGTGGGGGAAAAGCCCGTCGCGGCTTTGTAAAGCTGGCTGCTCAACGTGAGATCGGAGGTGTGATCCGTGAAGCCCATCACCGTGCCACCCACCAGCGTGAGTTTCCAGCACACGGCAAGGCTGGTGACTTCACCCGCCAGATGCGCGGCCATATTGCTTGAAGCGGTTCTCATAAGCGTATCTCCACAATCGGGATTGAATCCCATACAAAAAAGCCTGGTCCGTCGGCACGCACGGCAAGCGTGTCAGTGTCGAAGCGCACAGGCACATCAAAGTCGAAATCACTGCTCACAATCACACCCGCACCAGGCGCGGCGGAAAACGTCACCACGCCTGTGGTGTGATCCACCGAGTAGCCCGAGCCTTGCAGCACGCTGTTGAGGTAGATTTTCACTGTGCCTGACACGGGCTTCTTGATTTCCCGCACATAGCTGTTGCCGCCGCTGGTATAGGTTTTGTTCAGCTGAAAGGTAGTCAGCGAACCGTTGCCAGTGCCAAGCGTTTGCCCCACCGCCTGATAATCGCTCCAATCCTTGAAGCGGAAACCATAGGCTTTGCCATACCGCGCACGGAAGAAGGCTTGCAGCGCATCCATGTCGGCTTTGCTTTTCAAGCCCGTCGAGACATCCCAGCGGCCACGCGCCTTTTGCCAATTCACATTGCGCTGCTCGAATCCTGAAAAGGTGGTGGTGATACTGGTGTTGAACTCCGCCCCGCCGCTTGCGCCATAAGCGATTTTCGGCGGGAATTGCACTTCATGAAATGTTGGCATTATCCGTTCCTCGCTTTATGCCGCCCCATCTGCGCGGCGAGCTTACTCATGATTTGTCCTTGGCTTTCCATGAAGCTCTGCGCGTTCGGGGTGGTGATGTTGAAGGTGATATTGTTGCCGCCCATCTTGGTGTTTTTGGGCAGTACGGTTTCACCCTTTTGTAAAATGGCGGGGAACTCATCGGGCATCAGGCCATTATGGAAGCGCGGCGCACCTGCGAACGCATAAGCAGGCACAGCGCGGCGGGAAACACCCGAAACACCGACAACACCCCCATCATGGAACAGGCTGCCGAAGATACTGCCGAAAATGTCACCACCGCTGCCCTTGGCAAAATCACCCAGCGCACCCGCAATCGGTCCCGTGATTTGCTGACGAATGAACATCCGCAAAATGTCCTGCTCGATGGACTGCACCAGATCACCCAGCTTCTTGAAGGAAAACTCGCCACTGGTGACCATATCCACCAGCGTGTCCTCCACCTTGGTGGCCGCACTGCCGAATAAATCCTCCGCGTTTTTGGCTGCGTTGGTGGCTTCATCGGCATAGCGTTTGAGCGCACGACTTGCGCCATCCTCCCATTTATCGCTATCGAGCAACGACTTGTTGTAAATCTCCTTGAGCTTCACCGAGTAAATCTGCTCGATTTTGTCGATATATTCCTGGTTGGCTTCGGTCGCGCCGCCGAGATTCTCGATCAGCTTGGCTTTCCACTCATCCAGTGCCTGCTTTGCCAAATCGTAGGAAGGCTTGGTCTGCAAAAGCGCACGGTTTACTTCCTGAATGGCGCGTTTGCGGGTTTCTTCGCTGTCATCTTTTGTGCTGCCTGAAGATTTTGCCGTCGTTTTATTGGCATCGGCCAGCTTTGCCTTGGTGGAGGCATTGAGCGCAGCCAGTGCTTCCCGCGCAGCTTCACTATTTGCATCCCCTTTATTGAGGGCGAGGATCTGCTTGCGACGTTCTTCCGCATCCCGCAGGATTTTCTGCTGCGAGGTGAGTGTTACATCCTCATATTCCTTCAAATATTTCTTCTGAAGTTCAAGCAGCTGATTATTGCGACGCTCTGCAGCTGCTTTCTCAGCGGCCGTACGTGCGTTTTGCGTATCTTCGTCGGCCTTCTTTTGCTCGGCGGCGATCTCGTCGTTAATCTTTTGCAGTTCGCGCTTTTTAGCCTCAAGCCCAGGCGCACTGCCAAGCACGGCAATGTCGAGCTTAGTACCGAAGCTGTTCTGCAAATCGGCGATTTCTTCTTCAAGCTGGCTTTTTTGCTGCTCGCGGGTGGGGTTTAATGCTTCCTGCAAGCCGCGCACCGCTTTGGTGAGCAGATTCAGGCTAACTTGAGCCGCACCCGATTCGCTGATGGTACGCCCGAAGGATTCCAGCAGATCATCCCACGCATCCCCCAGCTGGTTAGCTGCACCCGTTAAGCCTTGCGCCTGCGCGTCCGCCAGCCCTTTGGTTTTTTCTTCCAAATGCTCAAGGATAACCGCCTGCGCCGAAGCAATGTCGCCTTGTTTAACGAAGTTCTCGATCACCTCCTTCTGGGTGGGTGACAGATCGGAAAACTTCCGCGCCAGCCTGCCAAGCCCTTCCTCGGGTGATTCCAACGCTTTGCCCAACATATCGGCGGCGGAAGGCACATCAGTTCCCAAACGTACCGCAAGGTCTGCGGAGAGCCGCAGCGCACGGGTGAATGTCTCACCAGCGACGTTTTGGAAAGATACCAGCGAGGAGGCAGCTTGCTGAATATCCTCTTTCTTAAAGAGCGTGTTGCCTTCCACCGCCTCACCAAGCGCGGTGATTTCCTGTGCGGTCACACCGGCGGTGAAATCGGTCGCTTTAAGGGCAGCGTTTAGTTGGTTAAGGGCTTGCTCGGCTTCCTTAAACTCTTTGATCCCACCAGCAACCGCAAGGCCGAGCGTGCCAATGACAGCGGCGGCGGCCAGCCCAACGGGACCAAGCCGCGTGAGGCTTGCCCCGAGCGAACCCGTGCCGCCTGCAAGGTTTTCCATGCCATAGCGAACTTGCTCGCTCACCACATTCACCGCCACCAGCGACTTGCTGGCGGGAGCTGTGGCTTCCTTGATTTTGGCGAGCGCACGTTGTCCCGCTTCACCAGTGAGGGTTAATTCACGGCGCGTTTTATCGCCGTCAAGAACCGCTATCCTGATTGAAATGTTCTGCGTTGCTGTTGCCATGATCGCGAATTGCCTCGTGCAACCCAGCCTCGGCATAATCCAGCAGGCGCAATAATGCCTGTCGGTCATAGCCGAGTACGTCGGTCACACTTAAAATGGTTGGAATGTCGAACCCTGCGATTTTACCGCTGGGATAAAGTTTGAACTGACCGCTACACCGAAGCAGCACTTCCCATGCCTCGAACCCCTCCATCGAATGCGGTTCGCTTTTGATGTAGGGGCATAATGGTTCGCCCGTTTCGTTTAGCTCGCCTTTGCTACACGGGAGGGCTTCGTCGTGGCATGTTCTGCAATATCCTGACCCGCCGCCGAAGTGCCATTTACAACGAGCCCAGAGACGTTTCCCTCCGCGTCCAGCAGGGAAAGTGAAGCGGTGTATTTCTTCCAGAAATCCTGCGCGATGAACCAAATATCCATGAGATCGTTCACGGCTTGATCATTCACCACCGCAGGCGCATCACCCGCGCTGTTCAACACGCCTTGCCACTCGATCACCGCGCCGCGTGCCATTGCCTTGATAAGCAACGCTTCCGAAAGCCCGTGGCGGGTTTCTTCGTCGTCCACATCAGGCAAATCAGATACATCCGCGCCGACTTCCGTGCGGGATTTACGTTCTTGCCGCCAGTCGGTGATCTGCTTGATGACGGAAGACTGCGCCGCACTCATAATGGCGGTAGAAAGTGGCCGCACTTTGAGTTTCACTTCGGCAGGCAAATCGAGCCAATACGGTTCTTTTTGAAGATTCAATCGTAGCATAACACCTCCTTATGGGTAGCTGGTGACATCGTTTTTCAAAACGACGGTGACGGATTTACTGAGTGCGTCGTCATAGACGGCCTGCCAGTTGAAGCTGGCCTGCACGCCGCCTGGTCCCGACACGGGGATGCGCGGTCGCGGCAGATAAACTTCGTGGAATGTCCAGGTGAGTGAGAAGTTGTTCCCGTCTAATCCCGCCAGCTTGTAGGCAAGCTCCAATTCAATGGCGGTGTTGTTGATCGCGTCATCCACCAGCGTGGTGTCGGCAAAGCGCACGTCAATGCTGCCATTCACATTGATGATGGTGGGGTCAACCGCTTCAATCAGCCCATCATTGCGGATGGTCGGCACCGCCTGCAATCCGTTCGAATAGGTGAACTGTGCGCCCGTGATATTGGCCAGCGATGCACCATTGCGCTTGATCGAGCCGTTGAACTGGCTGAATGGCTTATATACGCGACTGGTGGGCGTGCCGCCTTGCGTGGATGCAAAGCGCGTTTCCCCTTGAGCGATGATGTTAAGGGTAGCGTTCGCTGCACCTGAACGCTGGAAATTCAATGCCATACTTCCCAACATGCAGCCTGTATGCACGAAATAAGCTGGCACATTGGCATGACCGATTTCCGCCGCGAAGGATGGAAGGCTTGCCGCGCCGCTGACAAAAGTGTGCGTGAAGCCGCCGCCTGAGAGCGTTGCACCGCTTGCCACACCGTTGGCATTGCCAGAAGCCAGCGTGAAGTTGTTGCCCGTCGCCCCCAGCGTATCATGCACGATATTGAGCTTGGTGCCGCCGCCGTTGGAATAAGTGGCAGGCGTGATGCTGGCGTTGACCGAAGCGTTAAGGTCAGTTGCCAGCTGGGTGAGCGTAGCATTCAGGTTCGCGCCGATATTGGTTTGCGTACCCGTCGCACCCGAGGCAACGAAAGTCCACGTCACCCCGTTAATGGTGATGGTATGGGTTGCGCTTGGGTTTGCGGTGAAGGTGATGTCACCCGTTGCCGCCACGCCAGCCGATACAGGGTTGCCGAGTAGCAGTTGCAGCCAGCGGCCAAAGTCGCGGCCTTCCACTGGCACCACCAGATTGCCTTCGTCGTTAATCACATCACGGAACGGCGCACGCGGTTCGCGGCCTTGCCCGAGAAGGTCAGAGGAAAGCAGGTTTTGCTCCGCGCTTAAGTCCGAAGACACAAACGCGAACTTTTCCCAGTTACCAGTGGGTTTCACACCGTAAGTGGATTCTTTCAAGGCAAGCAACGTCGCTGCCGAGCCATAGGATCGAGCCATAAGATTTACTCCTGATTAGGGTTGGTTAATTGAGCGGGTCGGATGTGAAGTAGCGCACCATCACCTGCACCGTGGCGGCGCGAACGCTGGCAGCTCCTTCAATCGGTTCGTCTTGAAACTCTGGTGATCTGGCCTCGACCCATTCGGCAAGCCCATCCAGTGTGCGGTTGCTTGTGATGACTCCGCTTAATGCCACCAGCAGCACGTCTAGCAGCGCGTCGCGGGTGGCAGGGTCAGGGTTTTGCACCAGCACTTCCACCGTCACCAAATGTTCGTAAATGTAGGTGAGCGGCGAAAGCAGCACTTCGGGGTCTTGGGCGATACCATCACGCATCACCATCATGCCGTTTGTTGGCACTTGCTCGGGCTTATCGAGGTTGCGATAGACCTTGAGCGTGGCTGTTTCGAGCGTTTTCAGTTTGGTGAAAAGCCGATCCAGCACCTGTTCACGTTTGCTCGGCATTGGGGGATACCTCTTTCCAATTCTTCAAAATGGTTTGTGGCAGCTGGCCTTCGCGAGCGTTCACCACGGATTGATAATCCAGACGCTTTTTGAGCTTCACTTGCGGCACCAGCAGAAACATCACCACCGTGGTGAGGCCGCGCCCTGATTTGAGCGCGGATTCACTGGCTTTGCGGAAACCACCGCGCTTGCCCGTGCTGGCACGCAGGGAATCCACCACCAGCAGGGAGATTTTCCCTGGGCGATAGACAAAGCGCAGCCGCCCCAGCGAATGCTCGGGGAAGTTTGACGGGTTAATCCGCTTTCCACCCACACCGCGCTTCGGAGCGGCTTCGGTGGGGATTGCCAGAAAGAACCCATCTTTGCTTTTGATGAGCGCACCTTCATTGAAAGCGCGGATCAGCTTCGGGGCTTTGGAAAATACCCAGCCCGCCGCTGAAATAGATTTCTGGCCTTTGGGATAGAGCTTGGCTTGCCAGCTTTTGGCGAGCTTATTACCCAACCCTGCACCCGTCACTTGCCCCCGCAGGTCGTTCTTTATGCGTTCGGTCACCTCCGCCACGCCAGCAGTGACGGCGGCTTCCGCCGCCGCCTTTTGCTGCTCCATAAACTTATGAAGGTTTCCCGTGATAGCTGCTTCAATCCGCATAACAATCGACCTGCCAGATTAACCGCTCTGGGTCGCGGCGCGGCCTTGCTTGCGTTTTGTAGGTGATGCCGTCGATCATGAACTGGTCACCAGGCACGATGGTGGGGCAGTCAGAGACTTGGACTTCCACCACAAGGGTGGGAGTTTCAATCACTGACCCGCCCACATCCTGAAACACGTCTGGCGCACGAGTAATCACGCGCACCGAACGGTTCGCACCTAACATTGGCAAGAAAAAGGCTGGCTTTGACAGATTGCGGTCGTTGAAAAGAGCCTGAATCGCTGTGTCAAAAGCAGTCATTAGCTAATGTACGCAGAGTTCAGGCGCACGTTGCCCACCGTATCGCCCGAAGCAGCGGCAGCGGTAGCAACCCCGATTAGCTTGTTCGTAGCAACTGTGGTGGTGCAGTTACGCGCCGCGTTGTCCCAGTAGATTAACGCGCCGACTGTCCATGCAGCACCCGTTGCTTTCGTGAGGGTGAACACGCCGTCGGTGATCGCCTCCACCTCGGTGCTGATGGCGGCATCACCTGATGCCACACCAAAGAGGGAACCAACCAATAAGCCTTGACCAGAAGTCAGGGCATACGGGGCTGTGAGGGTCAGAGTTTTGCCCTCCATTACAAAGTTCTTCATAGGATTCTCCTTTTTTAGATACAAAAAAAGCGGCTCAAGAGCCGCTGGGTTACGTCGTCAGTTGGGAAAGGCTTATGCGCCTGGGTTTCTCCAGAAGCCGCGCCAGTCAATCGCTTTAGCCGCGAAATCGAGGCGTGCTTTCAGTTCCACACCATCGACATCAAAGCCAACACGACTTTCGAGATACACGCCTTCCTGACCTTCGAGATACGCATATTCAATCGTATCAATCTGGGCAGGATCTGCGGCGAGATACCAAGAAATTGCCGAAGCCGCATCGAGGCGCGGTTCTGCGATCACCTGCAATTTATTAGCAAACGGATTGTAGTCGCTGCTCTTGGTGTAGATGATGTTGGTCTGCGTCACGAACTGTTCGGCCACGGTTTCAATGGCGGCAGGCACAAGAAGATACTTGGCCATGACGTTGATAAAGCGTCCGTTCAAGCCTTTCTGCTTCCGCATACCCGCACGACCATCGCCCAGCGTTGCCACGCTGATGACTGCGCCAGCACCTGCAAGGTTGCCGTGGTTGGCATGGAACAAGGCTGTTCCGTCACCCATCGTCGGGTTGCTGGTGATGATGCCCCATACCGTATCGCTTTCAAGGTCTGCGGCGGCACGGCCAAACATTTCAGGCAAGCGCGTGAATGCCCCCAGATCATCGTTGATGATGGTCTGACGGGTAACAGCCACGACCTTGCCGTAAGTGGCAAGCGCGTATTGTTCCCGTGCTTCACCCACCGTGCCGCGTTTGAATTCGCCCGACTCGTTCACCTTATCCAGCGAAGGCGCATCGCCCAGCTGTGTGCGTGCGATGGTCTTGAAATCGGGGTTGGTGGTTTGGCGGGAAAACCCTTTGAAGGTTTGCGGTGCCGCTTCATAGGCACTGCGAAGGGTTTTGTTCGCCACGTTTGCCAGAATGAACGGAAAATCGCTGTTGGAATGCAATCCGCCGCGAGCTTCCAGCCCCAGCATCATGCCTGCCACTTCCGATTTGGAAAGGCCACGCGCCCGAACGCCGCGACGTTCAAGCATATCGCGCCCAATTTCCATCAGCGACATGCCGCGATACTCACGCGCACCATCATCCAGCTTGTATTTTTGCGGATCATGGCGGTGTAGCAGCGCGTTTTCCACCATCGCACGCGCCGAATCCATCTCATCGCGCACAATCGAAACATGCGGACGGATTTCATTCGCGGGGCTACTGCGGCGTTCCAGTTCATCCAACACCAGCTTGCGTGCCTGAGTGACGGCAGTGCCATCATTCACCAGCTTTTGCGCGAAACTATCGGGCAACATGGCTGCACGGGTGATTTTGGTGATTTCTGCTACACGGCTCCGCTCAACCAACGCGCCTTCGGCACGCAGCTGATCGGGTTGGGTCGTATCCGCCGCGTCTGCCTGTGTTTCAGCGGCGGAGGTTGCCGACGGATTCTCCGTGTGATCGGGGAAATCAGTCGGCTGGGTTTCATTGTACGTCATAGAACGGTTCTCCTTTGGGGGTTGGTAGTTAAGAATCTCACACGGGAATGTGTGAGGGTTGGAACGGATGCCAGCACCAGCATCCGCGCCGATAGGAACCAGCGAAATTTCGTATGGCTCCCAATCGACGGCACGGTAAAGCGGCACCGCGCCATCACTGCGAATGACCTCGTATCGGTGGACACGGTAGCCAACGCTGACGTTGCGGATGATGCCATCCCGAATCTTGCGAAGTATGGGTTCGCTTTCCTGGCCGCCGTCGATCTTCAGGCTGGCATAGCCAAGCCCGTCCTCGATGCGTGCGCTGCCGCCCACCACCACGCCCTTGATATTCTCAAGCGCGAAGTCGCTATGGGTATCGAGTACGGGGGCAGCACCAGAGTTCAGCCTGCCGAGGCGCACGGAGGTGGGGTTCACCACCAGCTCCTCGTCATACATCTCATCGGCCATGAAATTGTAACGCCGCACCACCGCGCCCGTGGTGAAAATGACATTGAACACGCGGTCTTCCGATTCCGCGTCCAGTGTCGCCATTCGCGTTTGCAGTGGCAGATTACTCGTTTGCAGGTTTGGGGGTTTGGTCATTACTTGCTCCATCGTTAGGGGTTTGCACCACGCCGCTTTTCGCTGTGGTGCGTGGGTCGCTATCCAGCACCAGGCCGTAAGCATCGAGTTTCTGCGCGGTGTCGGCGATTTCTTGCAGCTGCTGCTCGGGGTCGAATCCATGTCGGGCAATCGCTTCTTTCAGCGTCAGCGTGCCGTTACGCATCATCATGGTGTCGGCCTGCGCGTCTTTCAGCGGGTCGATCATCTCGAACTTGGGCGGTGTCCACGTCACCGCGTAGTCGATTTTGCTGATTTCCCCTGCGATAAAGGCGCGTTCGATAAACCGCCGCCACACGGGAGCGCACACTTTCGGGATGAATACCTGCCAGCGCAGCATTTCAATCAGACTGCGGAACTCTAGCAACCCAGCCCGAAGCGAACTGTAATTCACTTGGGAAAGGTCGCCCGTTAGCTGCTCGTAAGTAATGCCAAGCCCTGCGGCTATGGCGTGCAGCTGCACCCGTTCATAGGATTCATAGTTCCCATCACTGGTGGGGTTGCCGAAGCGGATGTCCTCACCAGGGTGCAAATACTCAATCATACCAGGGCGGAACTGTTCCACCCGCTGCGGTTCGCCACTTGTGCCACCGCTGGCAGCTTTGTTCACCACATTGCCGATGATGGGTCCGTCCGCGCCGTTATTCTGCACCACGAAGGCGGCAAAGCAGGCTTCAATCTTTTTACGCCACAATTCCGCGTCATCATAACCGTCAAGGTCACGCATCCGCACCATCGAGGGGGCATAAGCCGTGACTCCGCGTGTTTGACCAGGGCGGAGCTTGCGGAACACATGCACCACCATATCGGCAGGCACGCGCACACTTTGGAAACGCGCCGATCCAACAATCAGTTCGCCAGGGTGTTGCGGCCACATCCAATAAGCCACACGGCGGTTTTGCTTGTCGAACTCTATGCCTTGGCGAATCGTGTTGCCGTTTTCTCCCACGGTGGATTTTGCCGTGTCGAGGAAATCCGCCTCCAAGATCTGCAATTGCAGCGGCACGCGCATGGTGCTGCTGAGTCCTCGATCCCGAAACAGAATGAAGCATTCGCCGCTTTCATACATGGCACGCGCCGCGAGTGCCTGAAGCCCGTAGAAATCCAAATCACCATCCGCATCACAGAACTGGCACCATTCATTCCATGCCGCCATGATCTGCTTATTCAGGCGTTCCGAACTGGTGCGCGCCTGCGCGGTGATGCCTGTGCCGATAGCATTGCCGACGAAAATCTCCACCGCCTTGCTGCCATAGCAATTATTCCGCACCAAATCGCGGGAACGCTCGCGCAGGCGATTACCTGCACCGCTGATTTCCGCATTGGCCGAAGTGCCGCTGGTGATCCAGTCATCAATCCGCCTGCCAGTTTTCGCGCCTTCATAGCCACGCGCCAGCATATCCATTGCGATTCTGGCTTGCTTGCGTTTGAACGCCGATTGTGGGGAAAACACCCCGATGATGTCATCAATCCACATGGCTAATCCCTCACGAAGCTGGCGAAGCTGGCGCGGCTAGTCGGTATCTGCGCGTCAGCGTTCAGTTGGTTACGGATTACGTCGCGGAGCTTTATCATCTCATCGAGCGAGTGGTAGCGCACCGACTTATCGCCCGTGCGTACCTCAAGCGTGCCAGAGGCGATTGCCGCTTCCAGTGCGTCCAATTGTGATTGCGTAAATGCCATTGTTTACCTCGATAGCCAGTTGTCCATGCGTGGAATCCACGCTTGGTTGGGTTGATTTCTACTGTCCTGATCCGTCGGCTCTGCGATTATGCGCGGGGCGTTTTCCAAATCCTCGGCGAGCTTGGCGAGGTTTGGATTGAGTAGCTTGAAGGCCGCCAGCGCATACACCGTGCAATCCAGCACCTCATTTCGGGCGCGGGTTTTAATCCATTCCCGTTTTGAAACACCTTTTGCAAAGCGCGTGACTTGCTTTTCACCCGTCAGCTGCAAGAAATACTCGCGGTCACGTTCCAGCGGAAAATGGAAGTAACCCGCCCCAGGCTCGGTGAGCCGAAGGCGGCTGAAGATAACTTCCTTCGCTGTATCCGTGCCGATAGGATAGAGGCGCAGTTTGTAGCGGTTGTTCTTGCTCGGCCGTCCCACCAGAGGTTTCGCCGTTTGGCTAATTCCCTTGATAGCGAACACGCCGCGCACCGCACGCGCACCACAAAACTCATACACCGCTTGCGTATGGTGACCGCCAGAGTCCACGCACACGCAGGCGATATTCAGATTCACGCCCAGCTTGCTGCGGATAGGTTGCAGCAGAAACGCATCCAGTTCCTGCCACACCATGCTTTGCGCTGGATCACCGTAAAACACGCGGTAATCCAATGACCAGCATTCTTCACCCAAGCCCCAGCCTTTGACTTCCACCTCAAGGCGGTCGCCTTGCACGTCCACCCCAGCGGTGACCAGCACCACAGGTTCGGGCGCATCCTTGCCCCAGCTTTCCTTGCGCTGGAGAAGCACATCCGCCTCGACGCTTTCGCCGCTTTCCTCCCACGTTTCCCCGAGCGAGGTATTCACCCATGTTTTCAGGGTTTCGGGCAGCTTTTTGGCTTTCAAGAACTCCGCCACCATCTGCACGAATGTCACCCACGGGCTGTAAAGCTCGTTGAGGTGGAAGCCTACCACGCCGTTAAACGGAGCTTCGGCAATCCATTCGCCTTTGAGCAACATATCGGCCTTGTCAGCATCACCGATGATGCAGCCGTTATGTTCGCAGATATAGGCAGCCGTTTCGGGCTTGTGCTTTTCGTCACCGTCCTTCTGGTCGCCTTGCTCCCATTTGACTTGCTGCCATTTCAGCGTTTGCTTCTCACCACACTGAGGGCAAGGCACATAAAACCGCCGCTGATCGCTTTGCTCAAAAGCCGATTCAATTCGGCTTGCCCCTTTGATGGTCGGGGTGGAAGTCAGCAGAATCTTGCG
This sequence comes from Rickettsiales bacterium, assembly GCA_027485855.1. Classification (GTDB taxonomy): domain Bacteria; phylum Pseudomonadota; class Alphaproteobacteria; genus JAIXQD01. Next base: position 16,964 of record JAIXQD010000024.1, read on the forward strand.
ATTCCAAAAGGTCGTCGTGCGCTTTTTTGCTAAGCTCACGGGGTCACCTTCCGTGCCAGCTGACACAGGGTAGCGATCCACTTCATCACACAGCACCAGCCGAATCGGACGTGATGCCAGTGATGCAGGCGAATTCGCCCCCGCCATCGTGATGTGGCCACCAGGGAAGCGTTTATGCAGTAGCGTGTTGCCAGAATCCCGAGTGCGCGGGTCTTTCACCAATCCTTTCAAAACGTATGTGTCACGCAGCATGGGCGCGAAGCGGTCTTTGCTCCATGCTTCCGCCATCTCAAGCGTCGGCTGTAACAGCAGAATCGGCGACGGGTCGAGATGGACGTTGTAGCCGATGATGTTGTTAATAATCTCCGTTTTGCCTACCTGCGCCGATGACATGATGACCACCATCTCGGTGCGGGGGTCGTTCACTGCATCCATCATTTCCCGCTGGTACGGGGCGCGGTCGGTGTGCCATTTGCCAGGTTCTGCGCTGGCTTCGCTGCTTAGAAAGCGGTATTCATCCGCCCACTGGCTCACCTTCAGCCTCGGCGGGGGCTTCAAGTGTTTCAGTGCGCGTTTCAACGCCTTCTGGCCTGATTTGTTGCTCTGGGTCATAGCGTGCGAGTTCCGTTAATGCGTCGCACACCAGATCGCGCAGGCTCTGTTCGATCGCGTAAAACTCCTTGAGATGAAGCACCAGGTGCGCCGCACGGGTTGGTACAGCGAGCATTCGTGCGCGAAAGGTGGCCAGCAAACTTGCCCAAAGCTCCTCCGCTTCATCTGCGGAAATGAGCCTTGCACGCATCATATCCAGTTCCATTTGCGCTCTATCGGCTTGCAGCCTGAGAAGCCTGCCGCGTTCGGCGTACATATCCACCGTGCCAGTATCCTTGCCAAAAGCACGGGCTTGCAGGTAGCCGATATAACCTTGAACACATCCCACCAGATCGTATTTTCCCTTTTCTGGTTTCGGGATGATGCCGTCACGGGCGAGCTGCTGCACGCGCCGTTCCGTCAAGTTCAAGAACCGCGCAATGACGGCGACTTTGTATAAAAGTTGCATGATATTTTTCTCATTTAGTCACGATCCACCCAGCGAAATCGCCAAAGCGGAACCATTGCACTGCATCGTCGCCCAGCATGGCGGGGTCGAGTGGTCGTTGAACGCCTGATAGACTCAGTTCTTTTGCGATCACGCTTTCCGCATCCACACCTGCGGCAATCTTTCCCGCTAGTGTCAGCCGCCAGAACACGGTCGCTTCATAGCCCGTGGCCGCTTCGCATTTATCGACAATCAGCAGCGCACCACCTGGCTTGATGAGGGATTTCAGATAGTCGATGAACTCCTGCCGTTTGCCGACGGGCAGAAACATCAACACCAGATAGCAAATCGCCAAATCATAAGGCTGGAAGCGATAATCAAGCGCGTCGATCTGCACCAACTCGCCAGGGGCTTTATACCTCGCGCACATTTCCGCGCTGGCTTCGATGCCCACCAGCTTGGCTTTGCGCTCAACTATCGTTTCTTCAATCGCTTGGCCGATGTTGCCAGTGGACGCGCCGATGTCATACACCAGCCCATTTCTGGGGATGTAATGACGGGCGATATGCGCCACCGCACCAGTTACCAAATCATACCAAGGCAGTTGCTCGCGCACATGCCTATCGAAGCCCGAGGCCACTTTCGTGTTCTCGAACGTCCACTCGCGGGGAATATCCATGATGTTTACTCGGGTAATGCGTCCCAACGCTCACCTGGTTCGATCTTCACCGACCGAATGCCATAGCGTGAATACATTGCGTGGGTTCTTGGGTTGCTTTCGATAGCGAGGAATGTTGCCCCGCCGTGTTTAGGCAGCACATGCTCCGCAAGCATCCGTTCCTTTGCCAACGGGGGTGTAAGCCCGTAAACATTGAAATGCGCTTCCTGGGGTAACCAGGCGGTTTTTGCGCTAATGCTCGCAAGCGTTGCTTCTCGGTGCATCGCAGGCCGCGCTGTCATCATGATGACGTGATGCGGCCTGATTAACTCCACCAGCCAGCGACGATATTGCTCTGCCTCGATCTGTTTTATGAAAGGGCGGCGTTTATCATCGCTGTTTTCCACCAGCGTGTAGTTAAGGTCGAGCAAGAGTATCATAGCACAAGTCCCGTTCGCTCGGAGAAAGCGCGTTTTGCATCAATTACACGCCCCATCCTGCTGCCATCAGGATAGGGTAAATCGAATTCAAACTCGAGTGCTGCGTTCAACTTTTTGTAATCAATCGGTTTTGGCCTCGCACATACCGCCTGCACATTGCTGTTGCTTTCCGATACCTGGACGATCTCGAAAAACTCTTTGAACAGGCAATAAAACTCGTTCTGGCTATGGTACTTCTGCACCTTCGGGCTGCTGGTCATATCGCCCAGCGTGATGCCCGATTCATATTCGAGCAGGAAGGCACGCCCCGTCGATTGCCGTTCGTTCAGGGAATTGTAGCCTTTCAGCTGGCGAATATTGATGTGGTTGATACTTGAGGCCACCGCATAGAGTTTCGTTTGCGGTGAACAGAGCGCGGCGCACAGGCAAATGATGTGCTTGCGATCTTCCTCAAACGGCACGCTGTTCAGCACGCTTGAGATGAACACCGAATTGTAGGGGATTTTGCGATCACCAACATCGGCAAGGAACTCATCCACCACGCGCAAGGACTCTGCCTTGTCAATTTCTTCGGACTCATTCACGCGATACGGCTCAAACGGAGTGACGCGCACGCCGATAGAACGCAGGATTTGCGTTTCATGCAAATGCCCCGCGCCGAAATCCAGCACCGACTTGCCATGCTCCTTGATCCACTTGTCGCGGTTCTTTGGCTCGGCCACATCAAAATCCTTTGACGTGCTGTTGCCAGCCACTGCGAAAATAAACCCGCGCCCCAGATCCTCGCGCACGCGGCGCAGGCGGCGGAACGAATTGTAGCGCAGCAGGTCGCGGTAACGATTATGAATGTCAAAATCCATCGAGAGCAGATTCAGCATGGCATCGGCCAACCGCGCTTCGTCTTCCGTCACCAACACCACCGCCACATCAGAGCGTTTGGATTCCGCCTGCATCTGCAAGCGGCCTATGCCGTTCACCACGCGCAGGTCTTTGGTGGCAACCACGGGCATCAGCACGCCTTTGAGGTAAAGCGTCTTGGAAATGCTGGTGGCATAGGTGATCCAACGGCCTTTGTTCGCTTTGAGCAATGGCGCAATCGGCATCACCTGCGCCTTCAGGCACGGGTAGAACTCGGGCGTGTCAGGCGTTTTGTCAGGAATTGCCGCCGCAATCGCCTTCACATCCACCCGCGCCAGCGCATCGGTGATATTCTCGGGCGTATCCTTCGGGCGCAAATCATTGGTGGCGCGGTTAAAGGCGACGTTTACGCCTTTGCGCTCCTCCAAATCCATCGCCCTGGTGAACTCCACTGGCACTTGGCGAACGCCCAGCCGCTTCGCCACATGATGCCGCTGGTGACCAGAGATGATTTCGCCGTCGGGCGTGGCATAGATGGGGAGAAGAAAGCCCAGCTTGCGAAGCGACAGTTCAATCAAATCGAGCCGCCGAGGATCTGCGGTGCGCGGGTTATAGGTGGACGGGTTCAGGCTATCAATGTCGATTAGTTTCATAAGCCGAGCCTCTTTTTCAGTTCGTGGACAATGGCTTCCTTGTCGAAGCCGACTTCCTGTTTCACTTCCTCGATCCATGCGAGGTATCGTTCGCGGGGAATCTCAAAGCTGTAGGGTCCGATGGTTGCGCGAGTGTCGGCTTCGTCGATGGGCTTTTCCTCATCGTCATCAATGCCGTCGGTTAGCAGGCTTTCGAGGCTTTTCTGCAGCTGCTCCAATTCCGCCGCTTCAAAGCCAAGCACCGCTTTGTCGAATGACATGTTGTCGAGATCGGCCAATTCGAGGGCGAGCATTTCGTTATCCCACTGCGCTTCCTCGCCCGTGCGGTTGTCGGCAATGCGATACGCCTTCACCTGTTCGGCGGATAAACCCTCCGCCACATGCACAGGCACTTTCTTCAAGCCCAGCTTCTGCGCTGCCTGATAGCGTGTATGCCCCGCGATGATGACCATTTCGGAATCCACGACAATTGGCTGGCGGAATCCAAACTCCTTGATGGAGGCCGCCACCTTGTCCACCGCGTGCGCGGTAATCCTTGGGTTTCTGGCGTAAGGCACAAGTTTTTTGAGGTCGAGTAATTCGACTTTCATAGGGTTCTCCATGTTTGAAAAAACGAAACGAAATGGACTTCTGGAACGTGTCGCTGGCGAAATGCCGCGCCAAGCGTCCCCGTATAGGTTCGGCTTGGGAAGGACCCAGAAGGTCAACCAATTGTTATTAAAGGCAAAAGAGCCTTGATTGCAGGTGGCAGGGTGTTATCCGATAGAAGGTTTAACCCCAGCAAATGAAGGAAAATGCTATGCAAACCATCGAAAACACCACCGAAACACCCCAACATGACAACCAAAGCCCGATCATTGCCGCTTTGAACGACCGATTCCGCCAGACATACTGGGGAGGCAAGGTCATGACGACCAGCGGCGTGAACCAATTAAGCGAAGAAACAAGCGCAGCCGTGTTCGCCGCCGTGATGCACTACGACAACTTCACCGAAGACAGCGACCCATACGGCGAGCATGACTTCGGCAAGGTAGTGGTCGAAGGTCAGGACTTCTTTTGGAAGATTGACTACTACGACCACACCATGAACTTCGGATCAGAAAACCCCGCCGACCCAAAGGTCACCACCCGCGTGCTGACCATCATGCTCGCGAGTGAGTATTAACCACTAACCTTGAATAAACGAAGGGGGCTTCGCGCCCCCTTTATGCTGCCCGTATCAAAAGCTCGGGCTTGATAGGCATCTGTAAAACAAGTAATCTCATTTCCTGACAGGTTCGCATAGCGTCTACAACCCCCCGCCATAAAAATAGCCCGCCTTGTGCGGGCTTTTTTTATGGCGGTGGATTAGACACCAGAACTTACGAAGCGTGAGTTCGACAAAATGTCAGAAGGCATTTTGGACATCGAGCGCAGCGAGAGATCCGAAGGGCGCAAAGCCACTAGGCGCCGCGTCACAAAAAGATTAATAAATGCAAGCGCAGTGCGGCATTTATTTAGCGTTTGCAACGAGGCGATAGCCGAGATAATCTCACAGCTTCCGCCATTGTTCGAACAAGTAAGTTGCTGATTATGATTGAGGAATTTAATGTAGCTTACAATGAAAACGGTCGATTTGGTGCGCAAGAATTTCCAGACGCGCAAAGATTTATCAAAATCGATACGCCGCTGGGACGGCAGGCCGCTGATCTAGCATTACATCGATACGATTTAGTATTCGCTCGAAATTGCCTCCATACAATCAATGATAATCAAAATATTTTGATTCGTAACGCCCTATGGTTTTCAGCTGTTGCTCACTTCATAAAGTGCTTCGGCGACAATAAATCTAGAAGCCATTTAGTGAGCGATAAGATTTTTAAGGGAGACGACTTAGCTAAAGAGGTTTTTACCTTCTTTAAAAACGTAAGAAACAAACATTTCATTCATGATGAAAATGCTTTGATGCAATGCATACCTAATGCTGTTTTGAATAAGAAAGAAGCCCCTTATAAAATTGCAAAAATTCTTGCTACAACCTTTATAACTCCCACTTTGATTGAAGGTAATTATTCCAACCTTACGCTATTGATAGACCGTACTTATGAGTGGGTCGAAAAAGAATTCAATAAACTAGCCGAAATGCTGACTAAAGAATTGGAAGCTCTTTCATACGAAGAGCTTCTAAAAATGCCAGAAGCAATTTTTGAGCATCCCTTGATAGAAAATGTTAATGAAAGTCGTAAGAAAAAATAGTGCTTCAAATTTCTATTTTATGGTCTTTTACTAGGTTAGTTTTTCCTCTGCTATATTACTTCTACCTCAATACGCTCAGAACTTTTTTAAGAAAATCCAACCCCAATCTCTCCAAAAAACCCTGCCTACGCAGCCAATAAACATAAGTCATATTCAACTTCACAATCGCCTGTCTTGTCTGATCGCAGGTTCGCATAGCGTATACAACGCCCTGCCACTACTCAGTTCGAATACGAAAAACGCCCATGGGGCAATTCTGGGACAGTTCAAAATAAATGACCACGAATGATGGCAATAAGGTAAAAATAATGAGCGAATCAACCACACTTCTCTACACTGGCCAAACCCCATTCTAATAGTCCCGCGAGGGACATATGCAGCGTCTGCCGATTGTATAAAATGCGTTTAGGGTAGGTGAAAGC
>JAIXQD010000025.1 GCA_027485855.1 Rickettsiales bacterium
CAACAGGTTTTAGCGCGGCATTTATCGCAAGCGGCTTGAAAGTTTTTTTGTGCGCACTACATATAGCTCATGACACATAGCTTGCTTTCTTTTTCATTCTTGGATTCTCGCCGCATTTTACGCCTTGCGGGCGCCGATGTGCAGAGTTTTTTGCAAGGACTTATCACGAACAACATGCGCCACCTTGCACCAGAAAAACCGCTTTATGCAGCACTGCTGACACCGCAAGGAAAGCTGCTTTTTGACTTCTTTTTATATGCGGATGATGCGGATGTGTTGTTGGATGTTGAAGCAAGATGCGCAGACGATTTGATCAAGCGCCTGAAGATGTATAAGTTACGCGCGGATGTGAACCTGACCGAAGAACCAGATTTGCGCGTAGCCGTGCTGTGGGGCGCGGATGTTGGGCATTTGCCGCAAGACCCACGCCACCCCAAAGCGGGCGCGCGTGTGGTGTGCACCACAGAAATTTTAGAACAGCTTTGCACCACGTTTGTGGCGAAAAAAGCTGACGAAGCGGCCTATGATTTGCACCGCTTGCATCTTGGTTTGCCAGACGGCACGCGCGATTTTATTGCCGATAAAACCTTTGCCGCAGAAATTGGCCTCGAGGCGCTGCATGGCGTGGATTTTGCCAAAGGCTGCTATGTGGGGCAAGAAGTGACGGCGCGCACCAAACACAGAGGCACCGTGCGCAAAGGCTTGTGCATGGTGGCACTTGAACAAGGCGAGATGCCACAAAGCGGCACACCGCTTTTAGTCGATGGTGAAGAAGCCGGCGAAATGCGCTCCAGCGCTGGCAATATTGGCCTTGCCATGCTGCGTTTTGAATATGTGGGCAAACCGCTCACATCCCGTGAAGGCACGCTGCGCGCCAAGCTCCCCGCATGGGCACCCGAGCAAGCCGCCTAAACTTTTTCACTTTGCAAAAACCCCACCTATTTGATACTCTGAAAGACCGATGAAAACGAAAGACAATCTCATGGCAAGCATCTTCAAATCCTCTTCCAAAGACAGCTTAAAAGGCCAGCTTCTGGTGGCCACCCCGCTGATGGAGGGCAGCTTTGAACATGCCGTGATTTTAATGCTAGAGCATAACACCGAAGGCGCGATGGGCCTAGTGATTAACCGCCCTGTGCCCGACATTCGCTATGAAGATTTGTACGAGCAATTAAAGTTGGAGGACGCCACCAGCCACCACCACGCACCAGTGTTTTTTGGCGGCCCCGTGGAAGTCAGCCGTGGCTTTGTGATGTTCACCAACAATAAAAACGCCGCCTATAATGACAGCATTGATGTGGGTGAAATCACCGTCACCTCGTCACTGCAAGTGCTGCGTGACATTGCCAATGGCGCCGCCCCCGCCGAACACCGCATTATTTTGGGCTATGCAGGCTGGAGCGCTGGGCAGTTGGAAGCGGAAATGGAAGAAAATGCATGGATTACCGTGCCCGCCAGCCACGATATTTTATTCACCGAAGACCATCATTTAAGCTGGCAACGCGCCGCCACCGCCGCTGGCATTTCGTGGGAACGCCTCTCCACCACCGTGGGGCACGCATAAGACAAAAAAATAGCTCAGCCTAAGCCGAGCTATTTTTTAGGGGGTTTGCGTCAACCCAAGAAAATTCCCCATACTATTGCCACTATCGCAATACAGGCAAATATGATGAAGGGGATAATGACCCAGACTAATAAACTTAGTCCGGCTCCGCATAACAACCCCCAAATAATACCGGATGTTCTTGCTTCATCTTGTGGCGTTCCAAAGCTGGAGGCCACAACGATGGCAAGAACAAAAATTGCACCCAATATACTACCCAAAATAAACATTGGGTAGGGTAGACCTTTTAGAAAGGCCACAATGTTCCCCGCTACAATGAGCAGGAAACAAAAAAGAAAATCTATTATAGTTTTTCTTTCTTGGCGTTTTATAAAGCCTACAAACTGCTTGAGAGCTTCTAATTTTTTTTGAAAAAAAATTTTCATAATTATTGCCCCATTTGGTGGGGTCTTTTTTTAGTAAATAATAATTTAAGCCTATAAATTAGCACAAACACATGACATTTTGATGACAAATCATTTGTTTTCCTTACCTAAAACAATAATTTTGCAGCCATTTGCCCCCTTGACCCTGTGGCCTTGCGCGCGTATGGTGCGCGCATTCAAAACCCCTAGGAATTCTTAAGGTTTCCGCGCATGGCACGCAGCTTTCAAGACCTCATTCTCACGCTTCAACAATTTTGGAGCAAACAAGGCTGCGCCATTCTGCAACCCTATGACATGGAAGTAGGCGCTGGCACCTTCCACCCCGCCACCACCCTGCGCGCGCTCGGCCCACAACCGTGGAAAGCCGCTTATGTGCAGCCTTCCCGCCGCCCAAAAGACGGCCGCTATGGTGAAAACCCGAACCGCCTCCAGCATTATTATCAGTTTCAAGTGATCCTGAAACCATCGCCCGAAAACATCCAAGAACTTTATCTGGAATCCCTGCGTGAACTCGGCATTGACACCGCCAAACACGATATTCGCTTTGTGGAAGACGACTGGGAAAGCCCAACGCTTGGCGCTTGGGGGCTTGGCTGGGAAGTCTGGTGCGATGGCATGGAAGTCACCCAATTCACCTATTTCCAGCAAGTGGGCGGCATTGAATGCAAACCCGTGAGCGGCGAAATTACCTACGGGCTTGAGCGTTTGGCGATGTATATTCAAGGCGTGGAAAACGTCTATGACCTGGATTTCAACGGCGCAGGCTTAAAATATGGCGACGTGTTCTTGCAAGCCGAGCAAGAATTTTCTGCCTATAATCTGGAATATGCCGACACCGAGCAACTCTTTCAGCATTTCAAAGATGCCGAAAAAGAATGCATGGCACTGCTCGAGAAAAAACTTCCCCTGCCCGCCTATGACCAATGCATCAAAGCGTCCCATCGCTTTAACTTGCTGGACGCGCGCGGCGTAATTGGTGTAACCGAGCGCGCGGCTTACATTGCTCGCGTGCGCACACTGGCCAAAGGCTGCTGCGAAGCATGGAACGAAACACAGACCACTCACGACAAAAAAATAGCATAACGAAGGATACTAAAATGGAACTCACCCTCCTCAAAGCCAAACTCCACCGCGCGACCGTGACTAATGCGGATTTGAACTATGAAGGTTCAATCACGATTGACCCGATGCTGCTCGAAGCCTCTGGTATTTTGCCTTACGAGCAAGTGGATGTGCTTAATATCACCAATGGCTCTCGCTTTACGACCTACGCGATTGAAGGCGAGCAAGCAGGCGCTGGCGAAATTCAGGTGAATGGTGCAGCCGCACGCTTGGTGCAAAAAGGTGACCTCGTGATTATTTGCGCCTTTGCACGCATGACGCCTGCCGAGGCGCAACAACATGTGCCAAACGTGGTGCTGCTGGACGCACAAAATAAACCTAAAGCCAACCAAGCGGACGGCGTGAACAAACAATTTGCAAAAGCATAAAATATTATGGCCGATTTCCTGCTCGAATTATTTTCTGAAGAAATTCCCGCCCGTATGCAAGCCGCAGCGGCCGAGCAGTTGCAGCAAAAAATTACCGACGCGTTGAAGGGTTTGGGCGTTGAATTTGGTGCGGTGAAATCATTCGTTACGCCACGTCGTTTGGCGCTGCGCGTGCAAGGCCTACCGCAGGAAATTGCCGCGCAAAGCACCGAACGCAAAGGCCCACGCACCAATGCACCCGACGCCGCTCTGCAGGGTTTTTTGCGCTCCACTGGCCTTACCAAAGAACAATTGGACGTGCGTGACGACACTTATTTTGCCGTGATCCAAACCCCTGCCCGCGCTTTGGCGGATGTTTTGCCACCACTGCTGAGCGACATTGTGACCAATTTCCATTGGCCAAAATCCATGCGCTGGGGTGCGTATGAGGTGCAGTGGGTGCGCCCGCTCAAAAATATTTTATGCATTTTAGACGGCGCGGTGCTACCCTTCACTTGGGCGCATTTAACGGCGAATAATATCACTTATGGGCATCGCTTTCTGGCGCCTGCCGCCATCACGATTTCAAATGCGGCTGACTACGAAAATACATTAGAAAAAACATATGTATTGGCGGATGCAGAGGTGCGCAAAGCCCGTATTTTAGAGCAAGCCAAAGCCCTTGCCGCGCAAGCAAAACTCACGCTGAAAGAAGATGAAGGCTTGTTGCAAGAAGTGACGGGCCTTGTGGAATGGCCAACGGCTTTACTGGGGGACATTGACGCCCATTACATGGAACTTCCACCCGAAGTGTTGGTGAGTGAAATGCGCGCCCACCAAAAATATTTTGCGCTGCATGACACAGGCGGCAAACTCGCGCCACATTTTTTGGCGATTTCTAACCAAGTGGCGACTGACGG
>JAIXQD010000007.1 GCA_027485855.1 Rickettsiales bacterium
GCAATTCGCATAGAGAAAGAACTTTTCGTAAAATAGTTACGGGTGGAAAGTTGAGCGCAGATATGCCATGCTACGCGCGGGCACGCAAGGGCAGAACCACTATATCTAGTGTTTTTCGCACCAAAAGTGCCTAAAAAACCATGCGAAGGCACCCGATATGACGCTCGATATCAATCTTTACACCCTGCCCTTTCTGCTTTTTTCAGGGGTGTTAGGCCTTGTTTTTGGCAGTTTTCTTAGCATGTTCACCTATCGCTACCCGCGCGAAGAACCCATCACCATGCAGCGCTCCCGCTGCCCTTCCTGCCAAACCCCGCTGGGCTGGCGCGATTTATTTCCGCTTTTTTCATGGCTGCTGCAAAAAGGCCGTTGCCGCCATTGTAAAGCCCCCATCTCTAAGCGCTACCCTGCGATAGAACTCGCCACCGCCGCAGGTTTTGTGCTGGTGGGCAGCCAAGTGGGGATGACCACACCCTTTATCCCGCTGGCGATTTTGGTGTGTGGGGTGGTAGCGCTGATTGCAACCGACCTAGAATACTGGATTATTCCGGACCCGGTACATGTCTTTCTTATCCCCGCGGGGCTTTATTATGGCTATCTGAATGACACATGGATCGACCAAATTGCTGGCATGTTGTTCGGGTTAGGTTTGGGATTATTTTTGCATTTTGGCTATAAATGGCTGCGTAAGCGCGATGGCTTGGGGCTTGGGGATGTAAAATTTCTGGCCACCGCAGGCGCGTGGCTTGGCATGTATGGCTTAGTGCCGTTCAGCATTATCAGTGGTGTTTTGGGCATTGTGTTTGCGCTCATCTGGCGCATGTTTTCAGAAGAAAAAATCTATTTCCCGTTTGGCCCTGCACTGGCCTTCACCCTACTGATTTGCGTGCTGTTTGAGCAAGTGCCGCTGAGCTTTTGGACGATGATGATGCAGTGGCAACAATGAGCGATTATCTGGTTGAATCCTCTCTTAATGGGCAGCGCTGGCAGCTAAAACCGCGAGACGAACGGTTGGCGATGACACTGGCGCAGCGCTACGACCTGCCCATATGGCTTTCTGGCGTGCTGGCCGCGCGTGGGGTGGGGCTGGAAGACGCGCCGGCATTTTTAGCGCCACGCTTGAAAGACAGCCTGCCTGACCCCTTTCATTTACTGGATATGGACAAAGCCACCGCGCGGGTAGCACAAGCCATTATCGCGCGGGAACCTATCGCGATTTTTGGCGATTATGATGTGGATGGCGCGACCTCTTCCGCGCTCTTGCATGACATGCTTTCAGCCTATGGCGCGCCACCGATTTTATACATCCCCGACCGCATGAAAGAGGGCTATGGCCCCAACGCCGAAGCACTGGAAGGCCTTGCTGTGCGCGGGGTAAAACTCGTCATCACGGTCGATTGCGGCACTACCGCTTTTGACGCGCTGAAAGCAGGCAAAGCCGCAGGGCTGGATGTGATTGTGATCGACCATCATCAGGCGGAAAGCGAACTGCCGGAATGCACCGCTCTCATCAACCCGAATCGGCAAGATGAAACCTCTGAAATGCGGCATTTAGCAGCGGTGGGGGTAGCGTTTTTATTCGCGATTGCCTTAATGAAAACCATGCGTGAAACGCACCAGACCATGCCCGCCGCAGGATTTGATTTGCTGCAATGTTTGGACGTGGTGGCGCTGGGCACGGTGTGCGACGTGATGCCACTGACAGGCCTCAACCGCGCGCTGGTGGCACAAGGGCTGAAAGTGATGCAACAGCGCAAACGCCTAGGTTTGCGGGTGCTGGCGGATGTGGCAGGGATGGACAGCGCGCCCAGCGCCTATCATTGCGGGTTTTTGCTGGGGCCGCGCATTAACGCTGGCGGGCGCGTGGGGCAGTCCGACCTTGGCGTGCGCCTGCTCACCACCGCGGATGAATTTGAAGCACAAAACATTGCCAAACAGTTGGACGATTACAATGCCGAGCGCAAAGCGATTGAAGCGGGCGTGCTGGACGCCGCCATGGCACAAGCAGAAGAATGCGCCAATGCTGGCAACCGCGTATTACTGCTGCATTCCACGGGGTGGCATGCGGGTGTGATTGGCATTGTGGCGGGCCGCGTGAAAGACAAAATGGGCCTACCCACCGCGATTGTAGCGATGGAAAATGGCGTGGGCAAAGCTTCGGCGCGCTCCATTTCGGGCGTGGATATTGGCGCGGCGGTGACCAACGCCAAAGCAGCGGGCCTGCTGCTGGCAGGCGGTGGCCACAGCGCAGCCGCTGGTTTTTCTGTGGCGGAAGAGAAACTGCCCCAGCTGCAAGCCTTCTGGGAAAATAGCCTCAAAACCGCGATCGACCATTCCCATGCCCATCGGAGCCTGTGGCTGGACGGCCAGCTGCCGCTGAGCGCCGCCAATTTGGCGCTGATGGAGCAGATGCAGCAGCTTGCCCCGTTCGGGATGGGCAACCCCTCCCCGCGCTGGTGTTTGGGCCCTGTGCGCGTGATGCAGGCAAAACTGGCAGGGCAAGAACATATTCGGGTGATGCTGGCGGACGCCTCCTCCACTGCGCGCGCCGACCATTCTCGGCTATGGGCGGTGGCCTTTCGCAGTGTGGGCACCCCGCTGGGAGACGCGTTGCTGGAGTCCAAAGGCCGCCCGCTGCAACTGGCGGTTCAACTTTCCGCCTCCGTCTGGCAAGGGCAAACACGGGTGGACTGCACCATTGAGGATGGGGCATGGATATAGAGCGAGGCAAGGAGGCCGAGCCAGCCCTGAGCGCGCCTCATGTGAGTTTCAGTAGAAACGAGCGGAGGCAAATGCAATAAAACAAGTAGGCCGAGCCAGCCCTGAGCTAGTTTCATGCGAGCGCAGGAGGCGCGTAGCGGAAACAAATGCATCAAACACAAAAAAGCTATTGACTTATCCCCGCTTTACTGCTGAAAGGAGCCCCTGTTTTTCCCGAGGTGCTTTTCTTAAACGCTTCGTACGCCAGACCCCTTCGTCTAGCGGTTAGGACACCACCCTTTCACGGTGGGGACACGGGTTCGATTCCCGTAGGGGTCACCATTCTTTTACCACATAGATTTTCATGCTCTCGATTACCGATTTGACCTACCGCATCGGCGGCCGTACCTTGTTCGACAAAGCCTCTTTGTCGATTTCTGAAGGGCAGCGCATTGGGCTGGTGGGGCCAAACGGCGCGGGTAAATCCACCCTATTCAAACTGATTTCTGGCGAGCTCGCGCCGGATGGCGGGGATATTACGCTGATTAACCGCGCCACACTCGGCATGGTGCGCCAAGATTTGCCGGAAGATGACACCACGCTGATTGACATTGTGCTGGCCTCGGACAAAGAGCGCGCAAGCTTACTTAAAGAAGCGGAAACCGCCGAGGACCCCGACCGCATTGGTTATATTTATGACCGACTCGAACAAATTGGCGCTTATGAAGCGCCTTCCCGCGCGGAAACGATTTTGGCGGGTCTTGGGTTCAACGAAAAAGCGCAAAATAGCGGCATCAATACCTTTTCGGGTGGGTGGCGCATGCGCGTGGCGCTCGCCGCTGCACTGTTTCGTCAGCCGGACTTATTGCTGCTAGACGAGCCGACCAACCACTTGGATTTCGAGGCGATGGTTTGGCTGGAAAACTACATGATGCGCTACGACAAAACGCTGATCGTGATTAGCCATGACCGCGATATTTTGAATAAAACCGTGAGCCATATTGTGCATTTGGAGCATAAGAAACTGACGAGCTACACCGGCAATTATGATTTCTTTGAGCGCCGCCGCGCCGAAAAAATGATGAACCAGCAGGCACTGCACGAGAAGCAAACCGCGCAAAAAGCGCAAATGATGAAGTTTGTGGAACGGTTTGGCGCAAAGGCTAGCAAAGCAAAACAAGCGCAATCGCGCCTGAAAATGATCGAAAAAATGGACATTGTGGATGCGGTGATTGCCGAACGCGTGGCGGCCTTTGTCTTTCCGCAACCGACCGAGCTACGCTCGCCAATGATTACCTTGGATAATGTGGATGCTGGCTATGACAGCCACTCTCCCGTGCTCAAAAAACTGAATCTGCGCATTGATGCGGATGACCGCATTGCATTGCTGGGCGCAAACGGCAACGGCAAATCGACGTTAGTGAAATTGCTTTCTGGGCGCTTAAATCCGCTCGCAGGCAATGTGCACCAATCGGGTAAATTAAAAGTGGGCTATTTTGCCCAGCACCAAACTGAAGAATTAGA
>JAIXQD010000028.1 GCA_027485855.1 Rickettsiales bacterium
CATACTATCGAATATATTCAGGCTAATCTGTCCGATATCCATGCGCAAAACACCCATAGCACTGTTGTTTTGTCAAATAACCAAACGCTAAAAACAGCACAATTATTGCTCGCCACCGGTAGTTTATTTGCGGAACTGTCGGAGGATACCTCATTAATTGTAAAACCATGGCTTTATGATTTTTCTAAAGTCCATCAACATGCGGCAGTGGCGGTCATCGGCACAGGCCTCACCGCGGTGGATACGATGATGAGCCTGTTAAAGTCTGGCTATCAGGGGCGTATTTATGCCCTTTCGCGGCATGGGCGTTTTCCTCAAGCCCATACGCCTTTACCATTGCCAGCCAAGCCACTCACGCAAGAACAAGTGCAGGCATTAAGCACATGGCCGTTGTCACGCGTGTGGCGGCAGGTGCGGCAGTGGGTTGAGCAAACAGAAACTCCTGCGCACGATTGGCGGGTGGTAATTGATAGTTTGCGCCCGCATCTGCAAAGCATTTGGCAGGCATGGCCAGTGGCTCAGCGCAAGAAATTCTTTCAGCGTTGTTTTGGGGTGTGGAACGTTTATCGCCACCGGATGGCCATCGAGATATCAGAAGCGCTGGAAAGCGCGCTCGCCCTAGGAAAAATCGAATATATTCAAGGGAGCTTCAAAGGCATCGAGGGTGGCAAAGCCAGCCTCAAAACGCCTGAAGGGCAACGCTTGCTGGATGTTGGTGTGACTTTTCAATGCATGGGCCCAAGCTACACCACGCTCCCTGCCTGTTTGAACACGCTTTTGAGCCATCAGATTGTCACGCGCCACCCCACGGGTGCGGGGCTGAAAACGCAGGGCTACCTTGCGTCTGGTGCTGGTTCCTCTCCTGTTTATGCCATGGGTGCGCTCTTGATAGGGGAACGCTTGGAAACCACAGCAGTGCCAGAATTGCGCGGGCAAGCAGCCGAGGTAGCAGCAGAAATACTGGCCCAAAGAGGCTAATTTTGCTGGCTTTTTTTAGTGGTTTTGAATAAGTATAGCCTTAATAAAAACCTATAATATCGGCCAGAAAATCATGACAACGCCTATCCCCACCAATGCTGCTTTGCTCGATGAAATTGCCCGCTTAAAGCGCGAGCGCAACGCGGTCATTCTCGCGCATTATTATCAAGACGACGATATTCAAGACGTCGCCGATTTTATTGGTGATTCGTTGGATCTTTCGCGCAAAGCCGCCGCGACGGATGCGGATGTGATTGTGTTCTGCGGCGTACGTTTTATGGCGGAAGTGGCAAAAATCCTGAGCCCACAAAAAACGGTGCTGGTGCCAGACATGAACGCTGGTTGTTCACTGGAAGATTCCTGTCCACCCGAAGCCTTTGCTAAATTCCGCGCGGAGCATCCCGATCATCTTTCGCTCACTTACATTAATTGTTCCGCCGCCGTCAAAGCGCATACAGATATTATCGTGACCTCCTCAAATGCAGAGGCGATTCTCGCGCAAATCCCCAAAGAGCAACCGATTATTTTTGCGCCCGACAAATATCTAGGTGGTTACCTGATGCGTAAAACAGGCCGCGAGATGTTGCTCTGGAACGGTAGCTGCATGGTGCATGAGCAATTCTCCGAGCGTGAATTGGTGAATCTCAAAACACGCCACCCGCAGGCTAAAATTATCGCGCATCCCGAATGCCCAGAAAATCTGCTGTCATACGCGCACCATATCGGCTCCACCTCCTCATTGCTCAAATATACTGAAAATAATGCAGGCCAAGAATTTATCGTGCTCACCGAGCCAGGTATTCTGCACCAAATGCGCAAACGCAGCGCTGACAGCACGTTTTATGATGTTCCAGGCACTTACGGCGCGTGTGCTACCTGCAACAATTGCCCATACATGAAGCTCAATACATTAGAAAAACTGTATCTTTGTTTGCGAGACGGCACGGGCGAATTGCTGATGGATGAAGCCACCCGCATCGCTGCCAAACGCCCACTAGACAAGATGCTTGAGATGTCGGCCAACATTGTCAGCGCTGGCCTAACAAAGAACGGAACCAGCAATGGCTGAGTGCGCCCTGCCGCAAGGCCAGATTCCACTGCCAGATGCTGCTGAGGTTGCGCGCATTATTGCCGCCGCCCTCGCAGAAGACATTGGGGTAGGGGATGCGACGTCCGAAGCGCTTATTCCCGCCAATGCCACGGCCACACTCACCATGCAGAACCGCCAAGCTATGGTCATGGCGGGTGCCCCGATTGCTGCCAAGGTTTTTCAAACACTGGATGTAAACGCAACAATAGAGATACTTTATGCCGAAGGCGCGCCAGTCTGTGCGGGCAATGCGTTGTTGCGTGTGCAGGGCAATGCTCGCGCCATCCTCACGGCCGAGCGCACTGCCTTAAACCTCATGCAGCGCATGTGCGCGATTGCTACCCATACACGCGGATTTGTGGACGCGGTGGCAGGCACAAAAACTATCATTCTCGATACCCGCAAAACCATGCCGGGTTTGCGAGTGCTTGATAAATATGCGGTGGGCTGCGGCGGCGGTCAAAATCACCGCATGGGTTTGTTCGACGCGATTATGATTAAAGATAATCATGTGGCACTGGCAGGAGGCATTGCGAAGGCTGTGGCGCAAGCAGTGCAAAACAACTCCAAACATCTGCCCATTATTTTGGAATGCGACACGCTTGTGCAACTGAAAGAAGCGTTGTTATGCGAAGGCATTTCACGCGTACTTTTGGATAATATGAGCAATGACGAGATGAGCAAAGCTGTGCAAATGGTGGCAGGAAAATTCCCACTCGAAGCGTCTGGAAACATGACGCTTTCCCGCGTGCCATCCGTTGCACAAACGGGCGTGGATTTCATTTCCGTTGGCCGCATCACTCATTCCGTCCACGCGATTGATATTGGCTTGGACGTGGAGATTCAACATGCCTAGTGCTGCCATGCTCTCAGCCCAACCGCAGCTGCGTTTAGCGACGATAGATGATGCCGCTACACTGTCCGTACTTGGCCGCCAGACCTTTGTTGAAACCTTTGGCCATAGCCATCAGCCAGACGATTTGGCAGCGTTTCTTCCGCAGCGTTACTACCCAGAAAAACAAGCGCAGGAAATACAAGAGGGCATAGAATTTTTGCTGTTAGAAGAGGGCGACCAGACGCTTGGCTATGCCAAAATTGGCGAATGCAAATTGCCAATCGAGAAAACCGCCGTCGATTATGAACTCTATGAGCTTTATGTGGTGAAAGCCGCGCATGGCAAAGGCTATGGAAAATTATTGATGGACGCGGCGCTGGAAGCCATGCGCGCCAAAGGCACCAAGCGCTTTTTACTCGGCGTGTGGGAGCATAATTTGCGCGCACAGAGTTTTTATCATCGCTATGGTTTTGTCGAAATCGGCGACTATCCATACCCCGTTGGCAAACAAGTTGACCGCGATTTAATCTATATGAAGCAGGAGTCTTAAACCCATGCAGGCCGCACTCAAAAACCAAGAAAGCTACGCATTTCACCCAAGCATTTTGCGTGAATATGACATCCGTGGAATTATGGAAGAGACGCTTTCAGAAGCGGATGCCTATGCACTTGGGCGGGTCTTTGCAGGCTATGTGGGGGAAACCACGCCCAACCCAAAAATTTGTGTGGGCTATGATGGCCGCTTAAGTTCTCCCGCGCTGGAAGCTGCGCTTACCAATGGTTTGAAGGATGGCGGCGCGCATGTTTTGCGCATTGGGCGCGGTCCAACGCCGATGCTTTATTTCGCGACCTACCATTTGCAAGCGGACGCAGGCGTGATGATTACGGGCTCGCATAATCCACCCACCCATAATGGTTTTAAGATGATGGCACATGGCAAATCCGTGTTCGGTGCCACCATTAAATCTTTTGGTGCGCGTGCGTTGGCAGGGCAGTTTGGCGCTGGCCAAGGCAGCACTTCAGATACGCCAGTGTTTGACGCCTATGTGGC
>JAIXQD010000011.1 GCA_027485855.1 Rickettsiales bacterium
CGTTAGGCGCTTTTGCGTTCTTCGGATTTTGCGGGCGGCACATAAGCAATCCCCAACCATTGCGCATTATCTTTGAGCGCGCGTTCGACCATAAACGGGCGGCGAGCGTCTTTGCGCATCTTACCTTCAATCGGTGGCAGCAAACCAAAATTAATGTTCATGGGTTGGAAATGTTTAGCGTCTCCACCACCCGTAATATGTGCCAGCAATCCACCAAGTGCCGTGGTAGCAGGCGGTGGCGTGATGGTTTTGCCCAATGCTTCTTCTGCTGCAAAACGCCCAGCCAGCAAACCAATCGCTGCACTTTCCACATAGCCTTCCACGCCAGTAACTTGCCCTGCAAAACGCAAATGCGGCGCGGATTTAAGGCGCAAAACGCTGTCCAGCAATTTGGGGCTTTGAATGAAGGTATTGCGATGCAAACCACCAAGACGAACGAATTCTGCATTCTCGAGCCCTGGAATCATGCGGAAAATACGCTGTTGTTCACCCCATTTGAGTTTGGTTTGAAAACCCACCATGTTGTAAAGCGTGCCGAGCGCATTGTCTTGGCGCAGTTGCACCACCGCATATGGTTTTTCGGTCGTGTGTGGGCTGGTGAGGCCAACCGGTTTCATCGGGCCAAAGCGCAAGGTTTCAACGCCGCGTTCGGCCATCACTTCAATCGGCAAACAACCTTCAAAATAGGGCGTGTTTTTTTCCCATTCTTTGAAGTCGCCCTTTTCACCGACCAGCAATTCATGAATGAAAGCGTCATATTGTTCTTTGTTCATGGCGCAGTTGATATAGTCTTTGCCAGTGCCGCCGGGGCCGACTTTATCATAGCGAGACTGCATCCATGCTTTGCTCATGTCGATGGATTCGGTGGAGATAATCGGTGCAATCGCGTCGAAGAAAGAAAGATATTCTTCGCCCGTATGTTTGAGGATGTCGGCGGCTAATGCGTCAGACGTCAGCGGGCCAGAAGCCACCACTGTTAAGCCTTCGGTTGGTAGCGCAGAGATTTCTTCTCGCAGCATCGTGATATTGGGATGGGCTTCGAGTGTGGCTGTGACGGCAGCGCTAAACGCTTCGCGGTCCACGGCGAGCGCACCACCGGCGGGCAATTTATGTTTGTCGCCCATCTGCAGAATCAGTGAGTTTGCGCGGCGCATTTCTTCATGCAACAGCCCGATGCCTGAACCCACATCGTCATTACGAAATGAGTTGGAGCAGACGAGCTCCGCGCAGCCTTCGCCGTGGTGAGCAGGTGTTTTTTTCACGGGGCGCATTTCGTGCAGCACCACTTTTACGCCAGCATTGGCGGCTTGCCATGCGGCTTCGGAACCGGCAAGACCTGCGCCGATAATATGGATAGGTTGGGTCATGTTAAAAACTCGCGAGTTGCGGTTGAAGTTCGGTATGCAGGCCTGTGCTGCCGCACACAATCACCTTGCCGTCGGATTGCAATGTCAGTGGCTGGTTTTGCCAGTCAGTAATAATGCCGCCTGCGCCTTGTATCACGGGAACCAGCGCGCAGAAATCATAGGGCTTCAGGCCAGCCTCAATCACCGCGTCCACACGGCCACTTGCTAGCATGGAATAGGCCATGCAGTCTTTGCCCAGCACATTATTTTTCATATTACTCATGATGCCGCGAATAACACCGTGCATGTGGCGGGCAAAAAGAAAGGGTGAAGTGGTAGAAAAAGTAGCGTCCGATGACGTATCGCAAATGCGCGTTTTAATCGGTTTATCATTGAGGGTTGACGCTTCACCAATCAATCCGATCAAACGGTCCCCCGTGGCAGGATGTTCGATGAGGCCAAGCACAGGCAAGCCTTTGTGACATAGCGCGATGAGACAGCCAAAAGTTGGCATGCCTGCAAGGAAGGCGCGTGTGCCATCAATCGGGTCAAGCACCCACACATATTCTGCGTCTGTTTTGGTTTGCCCTGTTTCCTCGCCCAAAATCCCATGCTCTGGGAAGGTTTCCGCAATGCGTTTGCGCCATGTGGCTTCAATCGCTTGGTCAGCTTGTGAAACAGGAGAGAGATCTGGCTTTAAGGTGTTTTCCACGGGGGTGCGAAAATAATGCAGCGCAATGCGGCGCGCATCGTCTGCCATGGTGTTGGCAAGGGCAAGAAATGAAGCGTAAGGTGAGGTCATGAGTGAATATACTGCTGAATAAGGTGGGGTTTAGCAAGGGCAGGCAAGCCGTAGATGCTTGCGCCGAAGCCTTGAATATAAATATAGCCATAATGAAACATTCGGCCATAAAAACTCTGATGAATGCCGATAGACGCAATGCGTCTGCGGTCGAGTTCGACCATATCAATGCTGTAAACACCACGGCGTAATAAAATGCGCCAATCAGTAATGACGAGCTGTGTGTAAAACATGTCGATGATGGCATGGGCTGCACGCCATGTGCCGATGGTGGCCATGATGATAATTATGCCGTGCACCACGTCAGGAATATCAGTAAACCAGTGGTGAATCCATAAGGAAATAGCTTTAAGATTCCCTTCGCCCAGCCAGCGTGCGAGCGACACGAGCGGGCCTTTGCTGTGTTGCATATTCCAAAATCCCCAAGCGGAAAG
>JAIXQD010000033.1 GCA_027485855.1 Rickettsiales bacterium
CACTGGTGTTATAAGCCAATGTGCCCGAGAGCACGCTCTGGTTTTGTGAGAGCTTAAAGCCATCATAGGCCACATTAAAGGCCGGGTTATCATCACCATAATAACGGCTGGCATTTTGCACGGTGATGGTCAGCGGCGCGGCATCAACCGTTAATGTGCCGGGAGTAAGAGTAAAGCCATAGCCAAGCTCTGAGGCAAGGTTATTAAGCCCCAGCTCAATATCATAAGTACCAGCAGGAGATGTGTTGAGCGCAGTGGTGCTTATTGTTGGCGCACCGGTGAAGGCATTGGCAGAACTATCATTATCTACATAGCCCGAGATACTATAACTAAGTGTAGGGTTGGCATCACCATAAAAACGGTTCTTATTGTCGGCTAGAAACACCAGCTGCGGCGCCTGGCTATACATGTAGACGCCGCCACTTTCAGCAATTGTTGCTGGCGCATTATTAGCGAAGGTTCGGTTATAGCGTTTTGTACCGGTAATGCCGTTAAGTAAAGTGCCAGAAACAGTGCCTGTATAAATGAGATAGCGCCCAGCACCCGTACTCAGCACCGAGCCCCCGACATTATTAATCAGATTACTGCCGGCTGCTAAAATAATGCTGTTACCAGAGCCACTGGCGACCAAATTTTGATCAAGGGTTATATTGCCAGCAGTGGTGCGCAGGCTGATGTTACGCGCGGTGACCCCATTTACGCCATTGACTGAACCGACTGTCAGCGCGGCACCAGTCACCAGATTAAAATCTGCCGCTGAACTAGCAAGGTTAGCCGCGATGGTTGCAACACTATTGTTGGCAAGAAATGTTGGCGCATCCATGCTTGAAAGCTGCAGAGCGCCTGCAGAAAAACTACTGCCGCTGCTTTGTATAAAGGTGCCATCACCAATTGTGAGGCGCAATTGACCCGTAACAGTAAGGCTTGAATTAGCAGACTGGGCAATGTTGGCAGAAGTAACGTTGGTCGTAACAGTAAAATTGCCGCCAGCCGAGCCATTGGCCAGACTTATACCCGAAGGGCTAACGCTAACCAGCTGAACATTTCCGCCATTAGCGCTGTTTGTTTGCAAAGATACTGTGCCTGAAAGCAGATTGTTTTGATTAAGCGTAATGGCTTGCCCAGATGCCGATATGGCAGTAATAGCCGTGTTACCAGCTATAGTCGCAACGCCCGTTTGGGTGACACTGCCAGAGCTCAGCGAGACAGTGAAGTTGCCCGTATTGCCATTGGCTGTCGTTGTTGTAATGGCAGGCAACACAAGGCCCGCGCCCGAAGTAATAGACAAAGCACCAAGTGCAGCGCCCCCGCCAAGGGCGGCGCTTAAAGTAACTGTGCCCGCGCCAGAATTAAGCGTTAATGTGCGCGCGGTAGAATCTGAATCTATTGAACTGCCCGTTACAATGTTGCCGCCAGCGCTGTTAAGCGTGATATTATCCAATAATTCTATGCCGCCGGCTGAAAGCGTGATGTCCCCACCGCTTGTGGTGATGTTACCGCCAAGTGTGGTAAGCCCCGCATTTATAAAAGTGAAAGAACCTGTCCCAGATATGTTACCACTTAAACTGATGCTGGCATTACCCGCACGGAAGGCAAGCGGCGAAGTAAAATCATAAGCGCCAATGGCATAACTAGCCGCACCATCACTACGACCAAAGGTGATATTGTTAAAGCCCCCAATAGCATCAAGTTCGGTGCTTGTAAGATTATGTGTACCACCGCTCCCCGCAATGCTTATGGTGGTGGCAGCATCGATTGGCATAATAACTAGACTGCCAAGAGCACCGCCAGAAATTGTACCAGAGGCGCCGCTCAGCATCACTGTATTGGCCTCAATAGTCAGTGTAGAGTTATTAACGCTCAGCGTTGCACCGGCATTTTGCGTGAAGGCATCTGCAGCAGCAGACCCTGTTAAGAAACCAAGATTAGCCGCAGCGCTGGTCGTGACCGCAGCTGCTGTATCAAGCGTTATGGTGCCGCCAACGCCAGGACTGCGGATAATTGTATTGCGTGCAAAATTGACAACACCATCTAAAGTAATAGTGCCAGCGCTATCGGCCCTGCCGATTGTTTGCGTACTAAAACCAGAAAGCGTTGCAAGCTCAGTTGCGGTCAGCGATAAGCCGCCCGTGCCTGCCCCTATGCCGATTGAGCGCGTTGCATCGATTGGCATTAAAACAATCGTCGCCCCATTCGAGCCGGATATTGAATTCGCCGCACCACTCAGCGCCACAGAGTTTGCCTCAATAGTGAAAATGCCAGCATTAAGCGAGATAACCGCACCAGAGGTTTGCGTAAATGTATTAGCCGCGGCACTACCCGCCAATATATTTACATCTACACCGGATGCGGCAGTAATATTTGCTGTTGCGTCAAAAGTGACGGCGCCGCCTACTCCACCACTGCGGAACAGCGTATCGCGCGACAGCGCCAGCACGCCACCAACAGTCAGCGCAACTGTGCTATTAGCGCGGCCAAAGGTTTGACTGGTAAAGCCAGAAAATACACTCAGTGCGGTGCTATTTAAAACGACATTACCAGCTCCTGCACCAATACCCAAGGTGCGTGTCGGATCGACTGGCATGACGAGTAAAGTTGCACTATTGCTTCCCGATATAGAGTTGGCTCCAGCCAAAGTTATGGTGTTGGCCTCAATTGTCAGTGTGCCACCATTAACTGCAATTGTGGCACCTGACGCTTGTGTAAAAGCATTGGCCGCAGCACTGCCGGCCAGGAAATTAATGTTGACGCCAGAGGCACCTGTAATTGCCGCAGTTGCAGTCAGCGAAATCTGCCCACCAGAACCAGCACTACGAATGGTTGTGTTGTGTGCCAACGAAACAGCGCCTGTTATAGTTATTGTTGCCGCACCATCGGCCCGACCAATAATGACAGAGCCAAAATTACCTATACTATCTAAGACGGTTTGCGTTATCTGCGGCGTACCGGCTGCTGTACCAATACCAAATGCAGTGCCTGCTGCCGTAGGCTGAAAAGTAATTGTGCTATTGCTATTGCCAACAAAGCTGGCGCCCGAGGCAATGCTTAATAAGTTGGCATTAATCGTGATCGAGCCGCCATTATTGGTAATCGAAGCTGTTGCCGGCATGACAAATGTGTTGCTGGTGGGGCTACCTGTTGTGCCACTACCCGGCGTAAAAATAATGCCCCTACCCGTGCCAGACATGGTGATGGCCGTAGTAGAACCCAAAGTAATATTGCCCGCAGCGCCACCGGCTTGAAATGTTGTAGTGCGATTAAGCGCCACAGAACCATCAACCGAAAGAGTTGCCGTGCTTGAACCAAGACCAAAAACCTGCGAGGCAAAGCCGCTCGTGCGGTCGATTACGGCCTGTGTAATTTGTAAGTTGCCAGCGCCTGTGCCGATGCCCACAGATGATGTAGCTACTATAGGATTTATAGTTAAAATACCCGTGCCAATAATACTTGCCGTACTACTAATCGAGATATTATTGGCATTAAAAGTAACCGCACCGCCCGAATTATTGGTCAGCGACGCGCCAGCGGCCATAGTGATGCTATTGATTGCTGGCGTGCCAGTAAAAGTTGTGGCGCTGCCTGCCGTTAATATTAAACCAATTGAGCTGCCCGTGCTCATAGTAAGCACTGTTGTGCCCAACATATTAATAAGGCCGCCCGAGCCAGGCGAACGAATTATGGTAGGAAGCGCAAAGTTAATTGTGCCGTCAATTGTTATCGCGCTGGTCTGCGTCGTACGACCAATCGTCAACAACGTAAAGCCCGAGAATGAATTGAGCAGCGCTTGGGTTACCTGTAAATTTCCGCTGCCTGTGCCAATGCCAATTGTATTTGCATCGGCAGTATTTTGCAGGACCAATGTGCCATTACCGGTAGCAGTTCCACCACTGGCGACGATATTATTTGAGTTAAATGTTACACTACCGCCAGAGCCTGTATTATTAGTTATCGAACTGCCAGATGCCAAAGTGATACTATTAATGGCCGGCGTGCCCGTATAGGTTGTTCCTGTGCCAGACTGAAAGGCAAGGATAATGTTGGTGCCGCTCGTTGTTAAACTCGTCGTACCAAGGATATTTATAGCACCCGCAGCGCCACCCATACGCAGTGTTGCTGAACGTGCCAAATTGATCGTGCCGTCAATTGTCATAACTGCCGTGGCTGTGGTGCGGCCTATTGTTAAACTGGTCCAACCGCTGCTGAAGGCATCTAGCTCGGCCTGCGTCAATTGAAGATTGCCAGTGCCCGTGCCAATGCCGATGCTAATATTATCCGCATTGGGCGCTATGACGATTGTACCATTACCCACAATAGAGCCAGCTGCTGCGCTTGAGGTAACTGTATTGGCGTTAATTGCAATAGATGCAGTAGCACCGGTGTTATTAGAAATTGTAGCGCCATTTGCAATCGTCAGCGCGTCGGCAGCGTTGCTGCCAGCGGTAATAGTGAGCGCTCGATTGGCGCCAGAAAGCGTGATAGAGGCAGCACTCGTAAGTGAAATGCTACCACCCGCACCGCTAGCACGAAGAGTAATGGGGCCATTAAATGATAGCGCACCGCCAATAGTGTGCGCAACCGTACCCGAGGTGCGCCCAAGCACAAGAGCGGTAAAACCTGTCATGCTATCGATAAGAGACTGGCTAACAGATAATGTACCAGCACCACCCGCGATGCCTATGCTAGCTGTATCTGTAGCAGACTGAATTGTGAGCGTGCTATTTCCACTCACATTACCTGAGGCAGAGTTATTGACTAAACTATTTGTCGTAAATGCAATAGAGCCCGTGCCACCACCGGCAGCACTACTTATCACTGCACCACTGGCAATTGTTATAGCATCGGTTGTGCCGCTGCCTGATTGCAAAGTTAAGGTGCGCGTGCCAGCGCCGCTAATAGACATGTTGGTGCTAGCGCCAAAATTTATATTGCCGCCTGCTCCTGTCATCGTAAATGTATAATTTCTTGGGGCCAATGTAAGTGTGCCATCAATATTTAGTGCGACGGTGCCCGCTGCGTTGCCAATGGTTACACCTGTTGCGGTTGAGCTAATGGCGCTGAAGTTTGCTTGCGAAAATTGCCATGTGCCTGTGCCATCGCCTATACCAATCGTTGTAGCTGCCGTACTGGGGCCTAAAGTTATTGTGCCTGTTGTAGTAACAGCATTGGCTGTGGTGGCCCAAGTCAGGCTATTAGAAGAAACAACAAGGCTATTATTATTTAAAGGCAGAGTATTGCCCGTACCAAAATTGACTGTGCCGCTGCCGGCGCTCATCGTAATAGTACGCGCAGATGCATTATTATTGTAGGTAAAGCCATTATTAAAAATAAAGCTGCCGCCTGTGCCAGCTGTGGCACCAGCCGTTGCCCCAGGCACAACGCTAAAACTCGCTGTTGCGTTTTGTGTTTGTGTGAGGCGCCCTGTAAAAGTAAAGCTGCCGCCATTGCCATTAGTGCCCGTGGCACCCGCAGCAGCACCACCATTGGCTGTTAAGGCTGTTGTATTGCCAATGCCACTTGCGGCACTAATATTTATTGTGGCGCCATTGCCCGCAACAGCATTTCCGGTGGCAGCCCCACCTGTGGCAGTAATGCCCGCAAGGCTTATGGTGTTAGCGCCACCCGTGGCCGCAAGCGTGATATTGCCAGCATTGCCGCCGGCAAAGTTGCCCGCCGAACCAGCGCCGCCTGATGTAGTCAATAAGCCCGTGGTTATTTGCGTGCCGCTTATATTTATGGCACCACCGGCAAAACCTGCACTTGAGGCACCGGCGCCACCGGTTGTGGTTTGCGCTGCCGTTGTTACAGTGCCTGATGCAGTGATGGTGATACTACCGCCAATACGGCCGGTACTCGTGGTGTTGATTGCACCCGTAGTTATTGTGCCGCCAGTTAGGCTGATATTACCTAAGGCCGTGCTACCAAGCGCAAATGTAGTAATGTTGCCGGTGCCTGCATTTATAGTCAGCGTTCGCGCCGCTGCGGCCGAGCTACCTGCCACGGCCATGTTACCAAAACTTACATTACCATTATTGGTTGTAATGCTGATATTTGCATTTAGCGTGATAGCACCCGTGCCGGCATTGTTGTTAAAAGTAACGGCACCTGTTGTCGCACTACCAATATTAGCCGAAAGCCCAACACCGCCTGCCGCGGTGCGTGTGCTGGAGCCGGTATCATTGACGCTAAAAGTTAAGCTTGCACCATTAGACTGAATTGTCGCACCACTCGCTTGTGTAATGGCATTACCTGCACGGAAACTGACACTGGTGGTCGAGGCATTGCTAAAATTAAGCGCACTATTGATATTGATGCTGCGTGAGGCTTGAATATCAACATTACCCGTGAGCGCTTGAATAACCCCCGCTGAGAATGTGGCATCGGTTGTGGCGCTCGGCACCAAAAATTGCAGATAAGTGCCGACATTAGCATCATCGGGGCCTGCGGCGGCTTGTATGGTTATATCACGCGGGTCAAGCAATATTCGGCCAAACTGCCCCTTGGGCGCCAGCACATCAACCCAGCCAGAGAAATGTAAAGTTTCACGGCCCGATGTTTCAACAAAGCCGCCATCGCCGCCTTGCGCGCCGCCACGGGCCAAAATGGTGCCGCCAAAATATGTGCTGTTATCTGCCCAAATAATCGCGCGGCCCGCATCGCCTTGCTCGGTTGCGCTTACATCAATAAGCGCGTCTTTATGCACAAAATTGCGCTGCGCATTTGGTTTGCCGTCAATCGATTGACCTAAATAATCGCCGCCGACTAAAACCTCGCCGCCGCCAGCCTTGCCGCTGGCATCAATATGGGCGCCCGCATCAATGGCGATTTTTTCGCCCGATATTTGTACCTTGCCACCCTTGCTCTTGGGCTCGGTGCCTCTGGCATCTAACTTACCCGTGACCAGCACAACACCACTATCACCGCCATCTAAAATGATTTTGCCATTTTGCCGCTTAAGACTGCGCGCCTCAACAATGCCTTTATTATTCACGGCTTGAGTTAAGGCTGCATCGCGCAAACGTGCCTGCATCACAACTTCGCCGCCATTCGCACTAAGCAGGCCGCTATTGCTAACAGCCGCATTTGTTTTTTCGCCATTCGGCAGAGTTTGTTGTGCCTCGGTGGCACCCCCTACAAGCACATTTAACAAACCATCGCCGGCAAGATCGATGGTGGTATATTCGCCCGCTTGCAACGCCACCCGCCCTTGGGGCGCTTGCACAACACCACGATTATCAACAGCACTGCCCACCAAAACAACTTGGCCCCCCGAGGATATATTGATGTTGCCCTCGTTGAGAACGGCCCCTTTAAGTTTAGCGTTTGTTTTAGCGCCCGCTGTTAAAGCCGATGTGCCAATATCTGCGCCAGCTGCCACAAGCCCCGCAACATCAATGTGAGATTTTGGCCCAAACCAAACGCCTTGCGGATTGGATAGCACCACACGCCCATTTGAACTTAGCTGGCCAAACACCTGACTGGGCGATGCACCAACAACGCGGTTATGCGTAAGGGCGGTGGCGTTGGGCTGATCGATTTGCACACGCGCATTTTCGCCGATGCCAAAATATTGCCAATCAATACCGGTGAATTGGGTTTGTGTTTGTATTTGTAAATTATTGCCGCTTAACTGATTGATCTGCGCTTGGCCTGCAGTGACCTCTCCGCCTTGCGGCAGATCTTGGGCATAGATATTTTCTGTCTGGACAACCAGCAGTGCAAATATGGATACAGAGGTAAGCAGAAATCGATAGAATGCATACGGTCCCGCCCTCGGCGGCCCGACACTTAATCTTGAATTGGTAATATCATTGTAGGCCATTACACCTCAGTTGAAAAATTTCTAACATTTGATATTAACAGAAAATGTGATTTTTTTCCATTTTTTCAAATAGTTAGCAATTTCTTAACAAGATATTTCTAGGTGCGTTGGCCGAGCATAAAAGGCGAGCTTTAGTAGAAATACGCAGAAAAATTATGGACAATTCTTATTCAATATCAACACCATAAACAAAACAGCCGACATTAATTAATAATGCCTTAAGACATCGCCCAGTCGTAAACAAATTTTATGGCGCAACAATGTTGTGATAAAAAAAGCGCGATAGCCGCAAATTTAGGGCGGCCAATCACACAAAATAGGAATGATGACCTGCTGGCCAAAACCGCGATTCTTATGCAAAATTAGGCCAATATGACATTATTCCTAATTAATTTTTCTGCATTAAAAGTGATGCGCCACTTCAAGTGCGCCATGATAAACCATATCAAGCGCCACATATAAGATAACTGCTAGGCCGAAATAGGCAATCCAATGATGACGCTGCAAAAGCCGCGCAATAAAAACTGCCGCCGCACCCATAAGCGCCACAGATAAAACAAGCCCAAAAATAATCACAGTTGGGTGATCGCGGGCGGCGCCTGCGACTGCCAGCATATTATCAAGCGACATAGAAATATCGGCCAAGACAATTTGCCAGATGGCGGCTCGCATGGTTATGGCATTTGTCTCGGGCGCTGCTGGTGCTGGCGTGGCAGCTTGTTGCTCACCCGTGATGGCGGCCACGGCTTGCTCGGCTGCGGCCATTTCAGCAATTTGCTGCTGGCGCGTGCGCCTTAATTCACGCCACATTTTCCAACTCACCCACAGCAGCAACAAACCACCGGCTGCCATCAGCCCAACAATTTTCATGAGGTGGCTGGTGAAAAGCGCAAAAAATATTCGTAAAATCGTGGCTGCAATAATGCCGAATAAAATCACCCGATTGCGCTGTGCCGCCGGCAGTGATGCCGCGACCAAGCCCACAACAATTGCGTTATCGCCAGCCAGCAACACATCGATGGCAATCACTTGCAGAAAAGTTAGAGTAATCTCGCTATCCATCACCACAACCTAAACAGATTCACGCCAGCTGCATAGCCTGAGCCTTGCTTCCATATGCGGCGGCGGCGGCGCTTGCACGGTTTTTGCTGTGGCGCGCGCCATCGGTATAGCAAGGCTTTGGGCATGCAAATTAAGCAAACTCATGATAGAGGCAAGGCCGCCATACAGCCGATCGCCCAAAATTGGGTGCCCCATGGCGGCGCAATGCAGACGTAGTTGATGGGTGCGGCCCGTACGCGGCTTGAGCTCGAGCCAACTAAAATCATCCGCCGCACCCAGCACGCGATAATCGGTTTGGGCAGGCAAGCCTAAAGGGTCAACGCGCATATGCCAGCCCTTTAGCGGGTTTTTTGGCGACAGCGGCAAATCGATTGTGCCCTCTGTTTGCGTGGGCTTACCATGCACGAGGGCCCAGTATGTTTTCTCGATTTGGCCAGAGGCAAATAAATGCCCCAAATGCGCCAAAGCGGCCTTATGCCGACCAAGTAAAAGGCAGCCACTGGTTTCGCGATCGAGCCTATGTGCAAGGGCTGGGCTGTGCTTAAGCTCAAAGCGCAACTGGCTAAAATGCGGCTCAAGACTATCCGTACGGCCAGAGCCAGGATGCACAGCAATACCGCTTGGCTTGTTGAGCACCAGCATATCTGCATCTTTATACAAGACGCGCTCAGCAAGACGGCTTACATCTGGTTGGTTTTGAGTATCGGACAAGTCCACAGCTCGCTTTGTTTCTACAAAAACAGCAAAGGGGACACAGCCTTACGGACATGCCCCCTTGCCATTGGCCTTGAACGTGACCTTAGGAGTCAGTGCTTTAGCTCGCCAAATGCTTTAAGCCCATTCAAAATAGCATAAAATGGGCGGTTTTCTGGCATAAAACTCGATAAAATTTTTTATTGCGCAAAAGATATAAAATTGCTGTTGCGTTACAATAAGTTAGGCTCTATACCGGAGACGATACGGAGAGTAGCTCAGCCCGGTAGAGCACTGCTTTCGGGAAGCAGGGGCCGGAGGTTCGAATCCTCTCTCTCCGACCATTATGACAAGCCGTGCCACAGTGCAATCAGCATGGCTGTGCCAAGGATAATGCGATAATAAGCAAAAGGTGCAAAGCCGTAGCGCCCAACAAAATTTAGAAATGTTCTGACCACCAACAAGGCCGTAAAAAAGGCAGCGGCAAAACCAATGGCAATCACCAGCCAGCTATCGGCATTTAAACTGTGCCAGTTTTTATACAAGTCATAAGCAACCGCACCAGCCATGGTTGGCAGCGCCAGAAAAAATGAAAACTCGGCCGCAGTTTTACGCTCTAGGCCAAGACACAACGCGCCCATAATTGTTGCCCCCGAGCGTGAAACACCCGGCACCATGGCTAGGCACTGAATAAGCCCAATTTTAAAGGCCACCCGCAATGGCACAGCATCTGACTTAAAGTAACGTGGCTTTAGTGCCATGCGCTCGATCAGCAAAATGGCAAAGCCACCCACAATCAGCATAACGCTCACCACCCATGCATTAAACAGCACAGACTTTATAAAATCATGCAGCAATGCACCCAAAAACATGGCGGGTAAAAAAGCCAACACAACCGAGGCTGCAAAATTTTGCTGGGCCTTATCGTGCGGCAACCCACGCAGCAATTGCCACAGGCGATTAAAATAGACCAGCATAATGGCCAAAATTGCCCCAAGCTGTATGGCCACTTCAAACACACGGCCAGGGGGGCCAACAAAATTGAGTATATCAACGAGAAGAATAAGGTGCCCTGTTGACGAAACCGGCAAAAACTCGGTTAACCCCTCAACAATGCCCAACAACAATGTTTGCAAAAAAATTTCTATGCTCATTGGCCAAGCCTAAAGCGGTATGCACCAAAGCGCAAGAGCGTGAGATTAACAAAGCTGCTGGAATTAAGTCGGTTGAGTTAAGCTGCTGGAGTTAAGCTGCCGGCTGAATAATATCGCCAAGTTTGTCGAGCAAATAGTTGATGTCGGCCTCGGCCATATCTTCAAACTGAGTCAGAATACGCTCAATCACACGACGGCGGAAACGCTCGCGATCGTGGCTTTGGCCATCAAGCTCGGTTTCGCGCAGCACATCAATGGCCACCCGCACCGCCGGCAAAAAATTAGTCGGCATGCCTGATTTATCATAGACAGATTTTAAACCCAACCGACCCGCATCATGAATAAGGAGGCGGGCATTGACGATTGGCACAGCGCCCATCAGTGAAAGTGCATATTCAAAAAATGGCAAATCACCCATACACAAAGCGCGCAACACCAAAGAAGGGGTCAGCCTTTTGTTGCGATAAAGCTGGGTGACTAATTGCTCGACATCGCGCTCAACAATAATGCCTGCCGATAAACCAACAGTGGCTTTCTCGCGGCTGCGCAAGATAACATCGGCCGCCAATGTGGGCGACACCTCATGTTTACTAACCAGATAATCTTTTAGCTGGTCTGAGACCATCACCAATAAACGCTCGGCTATGGTGACGGGCAATTTATCGCGCTCAACCAGTTTACGCTGCACAGTTTCGTTATCGGTAAAGCGCTCGATGGCTTGCTTATAGCTTTGCTCTTGAATCTTGGCGCCATTATTGCCAACCAATGTGCTGACCGCTTTCTCGCCGCCCTTATCGATAATTGCGGCAGAAAGATTTTCAGACACAGTGTCTCGGCGGGCGATGGCGGCTTGCTTATTTTCGCCCGCGCTCTGCACCAACTGAATAAGATCTTGCTCGGATAAAACATTGGACGCTTCAAGAATTGGCAAGGCCACTTGCTCGACATCATTGGCCAGCTTCATGGCGATATCATGCGGCAATTTGCTGGATTGCTTCAAATTTTCGGCAAGCGCCGCACGCACCACCACAGCCATGTCATTGGCCATAGCGCGGACAACATCTTGCGCTAACGCTAAATCCTTGTCTGACAGGCGCGGGCCTTCAAGCTCTTTGGCCAATTTCTCGGCGACCTCGGCACGCACCAAAGGCGATGGGTCGCGCATCAATTTTTCAACATCGTCTTTACTCAGCATCGCCTAAACCCCGTTTATCGAACCATCAAGTTTGCCGCAGAAGAGTTGAGTTACAGTTAAGCTTTTGCTGGGCCACGCGGCATAAGCCATGACGAAAGCCCAATTGCCAAGACCACGCATACCAGCATAATTGTTGCCAAGGCATTGATTTCAGGACTAATTCCCAACCTCACCGCCGAATATATCACCATGGGCAAAGTCGTAGAGCCGGGCCCCGAAACAAAAGAGGCAATCACTAAATCATCAAGCGACAACGTAAAGGCCAAAAACCAACCAGAAATAATGGCCGGTGCAATAAGCGGCAAGGTAATGCTAAAAAATATTGTGCTTGGTCGCGCCCCCAAATCCATTGCGGCTTCTTCAAGCGATATATCAAGCCCGACTAAGCGCGATTGCACCACAACAGCGACATAGGCCATGGCAAAGGTGGTGTGAGCTAAAATAATTGTGAGCGTGCCGCGCCCCTCCGGCCAGCCCAACCATTGCTCGGTAGTCACGAATAACAGCAATAATGCAATACCGATTATAACTTCAGGCATGACCAGTGGTGCTGCAACCAACGCCCCAAAAAGTGCGCGGCCACGAAAAACATTAAAGCGTGCTAAAACTAAGCCCGCCAAAGTGCCAAAAATTATTGCCAAGGTTGCGGTAGTGCCAGCAACAATCAGCGATTGCGTCACCGCTGACATAATCTTTTGGTTATGCCAAAGCTCGGCATACCAATGTAGCGACCAGCCAGACCAAATCGCCACAGATTTTGCCGCGTTAAATGAATAAAGCACCAAAATAATAATCGGCGCATACAAAAAACTAAAGCCCAGTATCAACCATAAATAGAGCCAAGGCGAGCGTGTCATGACCGGCCTATTTTGTTTTGTAGTCGCTGCAATACAATCATGGGCGCCACCAAAAGCAGCAGCATAGCGATGGCAATGGTAGAGGCCATAGGCCAATCACGATTATTGAAAAATTCCTGCCACAACACACGGCCAATCATTGGGCTATCGGGCCCACCGAGCAAATCTGGAATGACAAATTCGCCAACAGCCGGAATAAACACCAGCAAGCAACCCGCAAGAATGCCCGATAAAGATAAGGGCAAAGTGATAGAGCAAAAACTACGCCAAGGCCGACAGCCTAAATCGCTGGCGGCCTCAAGCAGGTTGATATCCATTTTCTCTAAAGTGGCATAAAGCGGCAAAACCATAAACGGCAAATAGGAATAGACAATGCCAATATAGACAGCGACCGGTGTGTAAAGAATTTGTATGGGCGCATCGATAAGGCCAAGACTGAGCAAGAAATTATTGAGCAAGCCATTATTTTGCAAAATGCCAATCCATGCATAGACGCGAATAAGAAAAGATGTCCAAAATGGCAAAATCACCAGCAACAATAACAGCGGACGAATAGTGTGTGGCGAGCGGGCGATGGCATAGGCCAAAGGGTAGCCCAGTAACAGGCACAGTAATGTTGATAAAGCGGCAACCTTTAGTGAATTGAGATAGGCCGAGATATAGAGGCTATCGCCCAACAAAAATATATAATTGGCCAAGCTGGCACCCAAACTTAAGCCTGTGTCATCGACACTGAGCAATGGCGTATAGGGTGGTTGCGACACAACAGGTTGCGCCAAGCTAATTTTAAAAATTATCAGGCAGGGCAGCAAAAAAAAGATAATCAGCCAAAGATAAGGCACAGCGATAACTAGTCTTTTGCCGTTATGGGCAAAAAAGCCGCTTAAGCCAAATAATGCTGGCTGAATAAATCGCCCCAGCCGAGATAAGCCAGAGCGCATCATTGCGTCAGCAACTGGGCTGCATTTGGGGCAAAACTAATTTTAACTTTATCGCCCCAGGTAAGCGCGCCTTCGAGCACTCTAAATTTATTAGGCTGGGTTACACGCAACCGAAAGCCATTATCGAGCTGCACCCAAAAAGCCGATAAATTACCAACATAAGATATCTCGACAATTTGCCCACTTAATTGATTTGGCAATTCTACTTGATTGTTTAAATCATCGGCTGGTTGAAGGGGGATTTTTTGAATTGTTATTTTTTCGGGCCGCAAGGCCAGTGTAACATTTTCAGCCATAGGCAAATCGCCCGTTTTGGCGACAATAACTTTACCGCCCAAATCGGTGCTCTCTAATAGATAATGCTCGTTATGCATACCCAGCAAGCGCGCTTGCAGCAAGTTAACCGAGCCAATAAAATCGGCTACAAACACAGAGTTTGGCTGTTCGTAAATCTGTTGCGGCGAGCCAATTTGCACAATTTCGCCAGCACGCATCACCGCCATGCGCGTGGAAAGGCTCATGGCTTCTTCCTGGTCGTGCGTGACCACAATAAAAGTTATGCCCATTTTTTCTTGAATATTGACCAGCTCAAACTGTGTTTGCTCGCGTAGTTTTTTATCAAGCGCACCAAGCGGCTCATCGAGCAGCAGTACTTTCGGCCTTTTAATGAGAGCCCGCGCCAAAGCAACACGTTGCTTTTGCCCGCCTGAAAGCTGTGCTGGCTTGCGCGCCGCAAACTCGGTGAGTTGCACCATTTGTAATGCATCATCAACACGCTGCTTTATCTCAGCTTTGGGGCAGCGCTCTTGTTTGAGGCCAAAAGCGATATTATCGAAAACACTCATATGCGGAAAAAGCGCGTAATTCTGAAACATCATATTGACCGGCCGCGCATAGGGCGGAACATCGGTCATGTCCAACCCATCGATAAAAACACGGCCAGAACTGGGGCGTTCAAACCCAGCTAAAATGCGCAGCAATGTAGTTTTGCCACAGCCCGAACCGCCCAGAAGCGAAAATAACTCGCCGCCATAAATTTCGAGCGAGACATTTTTTACAGCAGCAACATTGCCATAATTTTTACAGACTTGCTCTAGCTGCACGGTGACAGGCTTTGCCGACGACACCGCCAGCCCATTTTGCTTTAACAAAATTATTGCCCTGCAGTAATGCGCGTCCAAGCGCGTGTGCGCTGGCGCTCAAAAGCTGGACTTGCCTGGGTCAGGGTAAACATTTTTGCGCGCACCTCGGCCGAGGGAAAGGTTGAAGGGTCTGTGCGAATAGCCTCGTCAACCATAGGCAAAGAATCTGGCACAGCATTACCATAGGCAACAAAGTTGGTAATTTTGGCCATATTCTCGGGCGCGAGGACAAAGTTTATATATGCATAAGCACCATCAGGGTTTGGTGCGTCCGCTGGTATGGCCATCATATCGAACCACAACAACGTGCCCTCTTTTGGGATGACATATTGGATTTTGATATTATTCTTGGCTTCTTCTGCGCGTGTTTTAGCTTGCACCGCATCGCCAGACCAACCAACAGATAAGCACAAATTGCCACTGGCAAGGTCATTGATATAGTTGGATGAGTGGAAATATTTAATATAAGGCCGAACTTTGTTCAGTAGCTCAATGGCGGCCTTTAAATCTTCTGGTTTTTCACTATTGGGGTCACGCCCAAGATAATGAAGTGCCAAAGGCATAATCTCGGTTGCTGCATTCAGCATGCTGACGCCACAATCGGCGAAATTTTTTACAATTTCTGGGTCAAAAATCATCCGCCAGCTATCGACGGGCGCATTAGGCAGGCGTTTTTTGATTGCATCGACATTATAAGCAAAGCCATTAGTGCCCCACTGGTAAATCACCCCATATTTATTGCCCGGATCAGAAGTTTCGACAAACTTCATTAATTGTGGGTCGAGCTTGCTCCAGTTCGGGATTTTGCTACGGTCTAAAGAGCGAAAGAGACCGGCTTGCACCATGCGCGCAAAATAAGGCTGTGAGGTCGGCACCACAATATCAAAGCCCGAGCGCCCCGCCAGCATCTTAGCTTCGAGAATATCGTTATTATCATACACGTCATAATTGGTACGCAATTTGGTTGCTGCGGTAAAATCGGCCAAGGTGGTTTCGCCGATATAATCTGACCAATTATAAATATTGACAGTATCGGTTGCAGCCTGCGCATGCCCAAAAGCAAAACTAAAAAGCGTGGCGAGAAATAAGGTCTTTAGCTTTTGCATATGAACACTCCCAATTATGTGATTAAGGCGATGGGTTTTGATTGAAGCCAGAATTAGGTTTTGGCGGCCGTGGTAAGCTCGCGATAAATTGATCGATAAACTGCCAGCGCAGCTTTTGTGCGGCATCGTCGGCAAGATTTATCTCATGCTTGCACTGAATAAAATGTTGCGCCCAACCAAAGCGCTGCGCAAATTGAGTTTGCGTATCGACCCGCACCAAAGAATCATTGCTGGCCGTGATAATAATGCCCTTGGCTTTTGGTGGCCCCTCTAAACTCAGCCCTCGCAATTTAGCGGTAAACTCGAGTGCCGCATATAACCAGCCATTGGTCACGCCGCCAATAACCAGCGCTGGATTTTTCTTTTTTAACGCAAGCCACCGTTTGAAACGCTCTTGGTCGGTTGTTAAAATATTATTCTGGGCACTGACCTGCTCAAGATCATAGCGGCCTTGTGTTGGTGCATAAGCATGCGCGCGGCCCGCATAAACAAGCTTGCGTACAATCCACTCGCCGACAGCACCTGGCACTGTTTTTATAGACAGCATCGGGCTTTCAAGCACGACGCCACAAATCTTTTGCGCCCAATCTGGCCGAGCATAAAGAAAGCCCGTGGTCACAGCAGCCCCCATAGAGTTGGCATGCAGCAAAACAGGGCCCGATTGTGCTGTGGACGACAAATAAGTATCCATCACTTCGCCCATGGCCTCAACGTAACTATCAAAAGTTGGGACATGACTTTTATGTGCATCAGGCAAATAGCGCTGCGATAGGCCCTGCCCTGGCCAATCAAAGCTCAGCACACGCCAGCCGCGCTCTTGAAAAGCGCCAACCGTTGTTTCTAGATAGCTTTCGATGAAACCGCCACGGCCATGCAGCAACACAACTGTGCCCGCAAATGGCTGCTGTGGGTCGGCGTCATGCCAAGCGGCACGCAGTGTCATGCCATTTTTTAAATGATGCTGAAAATAGTTTGGTGCAGGCAGGTTTGTGCTCATCAGCTACGCCCCAAATCTTTTGCCGTAAGATCAAGGCATAATTTTGCTAAGGCCACCATTTCGTCTATCTCACTGCGCGTGATGGTGAGTGGCGGTGAAAAAACCATGGTATCGCGCACCGCCCGCATAATGAGGCCATTTTTAAAGCAGTGATCGCGGCATTTTAGGCCAACGGCACCATCACCCGGAAATAATGTGCGCGTTTTTTTATCGGCGCAAAGCTCGATTGCGCCAATAAGCCCAACCATGCGCACTTCGCCAACAATCGGATGATCGGCCAGTGTCTCTTGCATTTTTTTAAACAAATAAGGTCCAGTATCTTCGGCAACGCGCTCAATCAAACGCTCATTTTCAATCACATCAAGGTTAGCCAAACCCACAGCGCAAGCCACCGGATGGCCCGAATAAGTAAAGCCGTGATAAAACTCTTCGCCGCGTTCAACCAATGTTTGCGCCACGCGCTCGCCCACCAACACGGCCGAAAGCGGCACATAACCAGAGGTGATGCCCTTGGCGATGGTCATAAGATCGGGCTTTATATTATAATAATGGCTGCCAAACCATTTTCCGAGGCGGCCAAAACCACAAATAACCTCATCGGCAACCAGCAGCACATTATTTTCACGGCAAATACGTTGCACTTCAGGCCAGTAACTTTCGGGCGGAATAATAACCCCACCGGCGCCTTGAATTGGCTCGGCAAAAAAAGCCGCCACCTTGTCGGCGCCCAGACCTTTAATGCGTATTTCAAGCATTTTGGCGGCATAGCGGCCAAACTCTTCGGGCGACATATCGCCGCCTTCACCAAACCAATAGGGCGGCAAGACATGCACAAACCCCGGAAGCGGCAAATCGCCCTGCTGATGCATGGGGGTCATACCACCCACCGATGCCGCAGCCATGGTTGAGCCGTGATAACCAAATTTACGCCCGATGATAATTTTTTTGTCGGGCTTGCCTTCTAAATTCCAGAAATGACGCACCATGCGAATGGCTGTATCAACCGCTTCAGAACCCGAATTAGCATACATCACTTTTTTAATGCCTTCGGGCGCACGTTGCACCAAACGCTCGGCCAGTAAAATTGATGGGCTTGTCGTGGTTTTGAAAAATGAATTGTAAAATGGCAAAGTTTTCATTTGCAGTGCGGCAGCATCGATGAGTTCTTGGCGGCCATAACCGACCATCACACACCAAAGCCCAGCCATGGCATCGAGCGCTTTTTTGCCTTCGCTATCCCACAAATAGACACCCTCGGCTTTGGTAATAACGCGCGTGCCCTCAACCGCTAAAGTGCGGTGATTGGTAAAAGGATGCATATGATATTCGGCATCGATTGACTTTAGCTCGTTGGTGCTGAGCGTATCGAGATGATGATGTTTGGCGCTAGCCATAGAAGACTCCGTAAACGAGGGGCGGCTGCTATTATGCCGTATCGGGGCTAACTGTCCACTAATTCGCGCAAAATTGGGTAAGTCAAAGCATGCGGCTCGGCTGAAATCGTTGATGGACAGAAATGGGCATGAAAACTACGTAAAATTGTTTCAGTTTGTGTGTCAAGAACACCCGTTTGCGGGCAATCATAGCCATACTGCCTCAATAAACGCTGAATAAGTTCAAGGGCCACTAAGGGCTCTGGCTTAATGGCGCTTTGCGGCCAATGGCCAACACCATTTTTCGCAAATAGAGCCCACGGAAAATGCGGCCCGGGATCGAGCTTACGTTGCGGTGCAACATCACTATGCCCCACAATGTTATACGCGGGTATTGCGTGGTGATGCACCAAATATTGGCTAAGGTTAAGGCATGTTGCTATCTGCGCTGCTGAAAAAGCCTCAAGCCCCCAACTATGGCCCGGATTGACCAGCTCAATGCCAATTGAACGATGATTTAATGCGGTCTGGCCACGCCAATAGCTTTGCCCTGCATGCCACGCGCAAAGATGATCTGGCACTAACTGAAAAATCGTACCATCGGTATCAACAACATAATGCGCGCTCACCTCACGCTTGGGGTCTTGTGGGTAAGCTTGCTGCAAAAGCGCAATTGCACCTGCTGCACTTGGCAGGTCTGTGTAATGGAAAATTAAATGGTCTATTGCAGCGCCTGCGGCAAGCACCCGCGTAGAGTAATTAGGAGAAGGCGATTGAATGATGTTAAGAGAAGTCGCCATCATTAATACTGGGCTTTACAAGCCACGCAAACGGCGCAGCTCATCGTAGGCAGCATTGAGCAGGGCTAGACGCTCATTGGCTTCGGCAACAGCGAGCGTGTCACGACTATTGGCCATGACGCGGTCTGGATGATGCTCGCGCACAAGACGACGGTAAGTTTGCCGAATATCGTCATTACTGGCCCCTTGTGGTAAGCCTAATTGGCTAAAAGCATCTTGCTGGTCATGATGATGCAGCAGCCCCACGCTATGCGCAAAAATTTGAAACTTCGCGGCATTATAACCAAGCAACAAAGCGATATGCTGCAACATATCCATGCTGGCGCTGCGGACAAAACCATCGGCCTGGGCAATTAAAGCAAGTGCGCGCAATAAGGACTCAATCCGCTGCGGTTGCCCGCGCCAATGCTGCGATAGCCAAGTTGCATATGGCTCGTAACCGCTGCTATCAGCGCGCGCCATATCGAATAATCGACCAACCTCTCTTGATTGGCCATGGGCAAAATGAAAGTTACGTTGGAAGGACTCAATCTTGGCATGAGTCACTTGACCATCGGCCTTACATAACTTTGCCGCCAAAACAATTTGCGCGACAGTCTCGGAGCTGCGTTGGGCTGCAACTGAACTATTATCTGCAATGGCAGTGTCGATAGCTGGGGCATAAACCCACGCGCGCAAAATATCAAAGATGTGGCCAAACAATACGCCAAGCAGCAACACCGGCCATGACCCAAATAACAGGCCCGCCACAACGCCACACAGCTTGCCGGCAGCGCGTTGCATATGTTTTTTCAGTTTATGTTTTGCAGAATGGCTAGACATGGCCCAGTCTAACCGAAATAGCTGCAAAAGGGCAACCTAAAGGGCAATATCGGGTGGTTAAACAAAGGGCGCACTATTAAGTATATTGGCCAGCTGCTGGCCCAATATTTCGGCAATATGGGCGCGCGCATCGCGGTCGCGCAAGATGAGCTCATCTTTGGGATTTGATAAAAAGCCCGTTTCGATAAGCATAGATGGCACATCGGGCGCCCGCAGCACAGCAAAATTAGCCGAGCGCATGGGGTTATCGAGCAAAGTAAGGTTACGGCCTGCGCCATCAATAAGCTTGGCCTTGGCACGCTGAGCGGCGTTGCGCGTATGTCGTGCGGCGAGGTCAGCTAATATGGCAATAACATCTGCATCATCGGTTGGGGCATGCCCACCCGCTAAAGCATCGGCCATGTTTTCTTGCAGGGCAATGGCTTTAGCAAAATCATCGCTGGCTTTTTCTGACAGTGTGTAGGCCGACAATCCGCGCGCGGCAGGGTTGGGCGCACTATCGGCATGAATAGAAATAAACAAATCAGCGTTCGCTTTACGGGCAATTTTTACGCGCTCGGCCAATGGCAGAAAAATATCTGTGCTGCGCGTTAACCGCACTTCAATACCTAACTCTTGCCCGAGCACATCAACCAACCGCTGCGCAATATCGATGGTTATACGCTTTTCTTCGGTGCCGCGCAGGCCGATAGCGCCAGGATCGCGCCCGCCATGGCCGGGGTCAATAACCAGCACGCGCGGCGCTGCAGGTTTGCGCTGCGGCAAGGCTATTTTATCGCCACGCTTTTTCTCAGTGGCTTGCGCAAAATTGGGCACAGATATTGACAAAGCAAGACCCGCCGCCCAGCTTAGAAGCTGGCGCCGACTTATGGGATTGGATATGTCTAGCCTTTTCATATGATTAGGAAATACCAAACTTGTTAATAATAAATTAACCTCAACCAAAATTGGCTTAAATCTCTTATTGCACTCTTGCGCCACAATAAGAAACCTTGGATAGATACTGCAAAAATTAAAGGAGATTATGTCGTGCTCAACACTATTCCTGTAACGGTTATAACGGGCTATCTTGGCGCAGGCAAAACCACGCTGCTGAACCGCATTTTATCGGAGCAACATGGCAAAAAATACGCCGTGATTGTCAATGAGTTTGGCGAAATTGGCATTGATAATGACCTTGTGGTCAATGCCGATGAAGAAGTGTTTGAAATGAATAATGGCTGCATCTGCTGCACTGTACGCGGCGACCTTATTCGTATTATTGGCGGCCTGCTTAAGCGCGGACAAAGTTTTGACGGCATCTTAGTTGAAACAACGGGTCTCGCCGCCCCTGCCCCCGTGGCACAAACTTTTTTTGCTGATGAAGATGTAAGCAAGGCCACAAAATTAGACAGTATTGTCACCGTGGTTGATGCGCAAAATCTATTGGCTCGGTTAAGCGATAGCCAAGAAGCAGAAGAGCAAATAGCCTTTGCCGATTGCATTATCCTCAACAAAACCGACCTTGTTGATGCGGCCGCGCTCAGCAATATTGAACATGAAATACGCAACATTAACGCCTATGCTAAAATTATTCATAGCCAGCGCTGTGATGTTAAGTTAGACGCTGTGCTTAACCAAGGCAGCTTTGATCTGTCGCGTATCTTGCTGCAAGAGCCAAGCTTTATAAACGATGCCCAGCAAGGCCACCATCATCATAAACATAGCGCCAACCCAAAACACGATGCGGCGATAACTTCGCTTTCACTAAAAACGGATAAGCCGCTTTCTGTGAGTAAATTTCAGGAATGGGTCAGTAGCGTTGCACAAACAATGGGGCCACAATTGCTTCGTTATAAGGGCATTATTGCTTTAGCCGGCCATGAGCAGCGTTTGGTTTTACATGGGGTACATATGATGCTGGAAAGCAACCTTCAGCAGCCTTGGCGGCAAGATGAGCCGCGCTCCTCACGCATTGTATTTATTGGCCGCGGCATTGATAAAGACACGCT
Source organism: Rickettsiales bacterium (assembly GCA_027485855.1). Taxonomy (GTDB): domain Bacteria; phylum Pseudomonadota; class Alphaproteobacteria; genus JAIXQD01. Next base: position 21,953 of record JAIXQD010000033.1, read on the forward strand.
GGAAAAAGGATTTCTTGCTTGCGTGGCCTAAACTCAGCCCCCTTATCGCCCGTGGCCTTACGCTGGAGTTTTGCAACACCTATTACGGGCTTGCATGGCACCACAAATGACCACGCTTTTGTGGCCCTTGGCAATGGCTGTGTTGGCAGTCTAAATCTGGACGGGGAGATAACCCAATATCAGGTTCACAAAGGCGCTATTCTGTCGAGCTGCCTTAGCCACGACGGCGAAAGCATTTTAACTGCGGGCGATGATGGCCAGCTTTGCCAAACCACAGCAAACGGTGAGACAACTCTTTTGGCAGCACACAAAAACCGCTGGATAGAGCAAGTGTGTGCGCACCAAGAGGCCGGCATAGCCTATAGCTATGGCAATTTGGTACAAATGATGCACCCCAATGGCACGCTCAATGGCGAGCCGCTTAAGCACCCAAGCGCACCGCGTGGACTGGCATTTAATCCTAAGGGTAAGCGCCTTGCTGTTACCCACTATAATGGGGTGAGCTTGTGGTGGGTTAAAGGCGAAAACACCGAGGCCAGCAAACTGAACTGGAAAGGCTCGCACTTAAATCTTATCTGGCATCCAGATGGCACCCAGCTGATAACCTCGATGCAAGAGCCGTCTTTACATGGCTGGCGACTAAGTGACATGGCCGAAATGCGCATGCAAGGGTACTTGGCCAAAATTCACTCTATGGGCTGGTCGGCCAAAGGCAAATGGCTTTTCACCAGCGGTGCTGAACGCGCAATAGGCTGGCCATTTTTTGGTGGTGGCCCGTGGAATAAAACGCCGCTCTTATTAGCCGAAGCAGGGCCAGGCCTTGTAAGCGCTATTGCGCCTCACCCCAAAGATGAGCTCTGCTTAGTAGGCTATGACAGCGGCTTATTGATTATGGCCGCATACGATAATCGCCCGCCGCTTATGCTTATGCCGCCCGATAATGATATTGGCAGCATCACGCAGCTTATTTGGTCGGCGAGCGGCAGTAAATTTTTTGCCGCAACCAACAATGGCCACCTAATGCAATTTACACTAGAGTCAGTGGCAGCGGCATTTGCAAATTAGCCTGTTGCGCACGGTCTTTCTGCCGATACATCGCTAAATCTGCCTGATGCAATAATTGCTCAAGTGTGTGCTCAATACTGTAACGGACAAGCCCGTAGCTCACCTTGACGGAAAAATCTTGCCCACGCCAATTAAACCGAAGCGGCTGCAACGCCGTCGATAGGTCATCTAGACGGTGACCAAAACCTGTCTGGCCAATGCGCGGCAACAAAATTAAAAATTCATCGCCGCCTAAACGGAAAACATAATCTGTCTCGCGGGAAAATTGCTTAAGCTCATGCGCAAGACTTAAGAGACAATAATCGCCAAGGGCATGGCCGTGGCTGTCGTTCAGTTTTTTAAAGTCGTTGATATCTAAAAAAATTGCCCAGCCATCGCCACGGTTTTGTCGGAGGGCCAGCGAGCGCTCACGGCTGAACACATGCTGCAAAGCCCGACGATTGAGCAGACCGGTTAAGGCATCTCTGCTGGCAAGCTGCTCAAGCCGTTGAATCTTTCTTCTTTGGTTATCAATAATCGCCAAAGCAGCCGAAAGTTTTTGCGATAAATCAGCTTCGGGTAACGATTGTTGCGAAAGCGCTTCAAATGACATTTTGCCCCCTTTAATTTGTTCTTACGGCGGATGGTTGCAAATCCCTTGCCAAAAATCAAAAAAGACAAAAATAGCCGGCCATATTATGGACAAGCATTTGTAATATATCCCGATTTATAATGATAAGCGCGGCCATGGTAAGGTTTTTGCAAGTATCTGCGTGCTATAGCTGACATGAGGGAGCCCTACTCAATGCACATTATTTTGTCAGCGCTGTTGATATTTTTGACCTTTATTGCCTGCCCACAAGCATGGGCCTTGCAGCCACATTTGGCGAGCTACAGCATGAATATGGTTTCAGCACGCAATGGCAGTCCGGTGGGCGGCGCTTCTGGCAAAATGATTTTCCGCTTTGAGGATGTCTGCGATGCTTACACGATTGAGCAGAAAGTCAATTTAAACCTTTTCTATGCAGAAGGGGAGACTATAGCCATTGATAGCAGTAGCTCAAGCTGGGAAAGCAAAAATGGCGATCAATATAAATTCAATACAAGGCGACAATCGAATGGGGGCGAAAGCGAGATCTTTCGTGGTAATGCGTCTATAGACAATAGCCAAAATGGCACAGCTCATTATGTGCTTCCTGAAACAAAGGCAGTTTCTCTCATAGCTGGGACAATGTTCCCAACTAAACACACTATGCAAATGCTTGAAGATGCCAAGCGAGGCAAAAAATTATTTGTAGCCACTGTTTTTGATGGCGGCGATGAGACCGGCCAAAATGAAATCTCTACTTTTATTGGGCCCGCTCAAGCGATTGCCGATACTAGCCCGTGGAGCGTGCTAAAGGGCAAAAAAATCTGGCCTGTGCGTATGGCTTTCTTTCCGAACGACAGCAAAGCAGAAGAACCCGACTACGAAATGAGCATGCAGCTCGCTGAAAATGGCATCGCCGAATCTTTGACGTTAGATTATGGCGATTTTGTTGTTGCCGCCACGCTCGAAAAACTAGAATTACTGCCCGAATGTGCATCACCCCTAACTAAAAATTAAATCTCACCAGCATAATAATAGATAATGTGGAGATTGAAGTGACCAACGAGCCTGTATCTGCTGCCAGCGATTCTAAGCGCATATTGATTGTTGAGGACAATGAACTCAACATGAAGCTCTTTCGTGACTTGCTTGAGGCGCATGGCTATCACACGATGCAGACCAAAGATGGTATGGAAGCGCTTAAATTAGCCAGAGAATATAAACCGCACCTGATCCTCATGGATATTCAGCTGCCTGAGGTGTCTGGCCTAGAAGTGACGCGCTGGCTTAAAGAAGATGCCGAGCTGAAAGCAATACCCGTGATTGCCATTACCGCCTTTGCCATGAAGGGCGATGAAGAGCGTATACGAGCCGGTGGCTGCGAAGATTACATCTCAAAGCCAATATCGGTGAGCAAGTTTTTGGGCGCGGTACGTAAGTTTGTTGAGTAAACAAACTTAATCGAGGTCTGCGACCACTTCTGCTTGTCCTGTTAATCGCGCTGCAAGCGACGCTTGCAAAAACCTATCAATATCGCCATTGAGCACAGCATCTGTCTGACTGGTTTCAACCCCGGTGCGCAAATCCTTGACCATCTGATAGGGCTGCAACACATAAGAGCGAATTTGATGCCCCCAGCCGATGTCAGATTTTTGTGCCTCAATCTTGCCGGCGGCGGCCTCACGTTTTTTAAGCTCTAAATCGAACAAACGGCCTTTGAGCATGGTCATGGCCTTGGCTCTGTTTTTATGCTGTGAGCGCTCTTGCTGACAGGCAACAACGACACCCGTTGGGATATGGGTGATACGAATAGCTGACTCGGTTTTATTGACATGCTGCCCGCCCGCGCCAGACGACCGATATGTATCAATCTTGAGGTCCTTATCCAAAATATCAATCTGAATGGAATCATCAATAACTGGCGAGACCGAAACACTTGAAAAACTTGTATGCCGGCGTGCATTGCTATCGAACGGGCTAATGCGCACCAAGCGGTGAACGCCACTTTCAGTTTTTAGCCAGCCATAAGCATTGGTGCCTTTAATTTGCACAGTGGCTGATTTAAGCCCCGCCTCTTCACCCGCCGTTTCATCGAGCAGCTCATATTTAAAGCCATGCTGCTCGGCCCAACGCAAATACATGCGTAATAGCATTTGCGCCCAATCTTGGGCTTCTGTTCCACCCGCGCCAGAATTGACCTCAAGGAAACAATCATTAGCGTCAGCCTCGCCAGAGAGCAGGCTTTCCAGCTCTTTTTCTCGGGCGATATCGGCCGTTTGCTGCAGGGCTCGCGCCGCATCATCAAGCAGGGTGTTATCCCCCTCTGTTTCTGCCATCTCGGCTAATTCAAGATTATCCTGTAAATCTTGTTCAATCTGCCGTGTTGCGCCAATAGACTGTTCTAATCTGATGCGCTCGCGCATAATTTTTTGTGCGCGGGTGGCGTTTTGCCATAAATCGGGGTTTTCGGCTAAAGCGTTTAGTTCTTCAAGGCGGGCAATGGCTTGATCCCAGTCAAAGATACCTCCGCAATAACAACAGTGAATGCCGAATCTTTGCGGCTGCATTATTTATATCTGCACGCATAATCGCTCCCCCTAATCTAAACCGCCAGTGCCTTGCAGATTTTGCTCAAAATCTTGGCCCTCGGTTGCGGGCATTAAACCATCGCCCAACACCGTACTATCTACACCATCTGCGCCGTCAAGCACAGTTTCTGCATCTGTGGGCTCGGTGCCTGGAATAAAAGCTTCCCAAATTGCGTTTGCATCGCTCGGTTCTGCGGGCTTGCCCGAATTATGATCAATGCGCATCATCCGTAAACCCGCTGGCACACGAAAAGATTGTGCCGGCACGCCTGCCATGGCACCCGCCATGAATTCGCCAAATATTGGCACCGCAACCGAGCCGCCCGTTTCCTTGGCGCCAAGACTGCGCGGCTCATCAAAGCCAACAAAAACGCCAACGGCTAAATCAGGCGTGAAGCCAACAAACCAAACATCCATCGAGTTATTGGTTGTGCCGGTTTTGCCCGCCACAGGAAAACCTAATGCATTAAGCCTTGTTGCCGTGCCACGCTGCACCACGCCTTGTAGCATAGACACCATTTGATAGGTTGTTCTGGGGTCGCCGATTTGCTCAAGGTTGCTGGCAATAACGGGCGGCGTCATATTTTGCTGCCATACTTGCTGGCTGCAGGAATCGCACTTTCTTTTTTCGTTGCGCCACACCACACGCCCTTGGCTGTCTTGCACATACTCGATAAAACTTGGCGTAATGCGCTGACCACCATTGGCCAGCATGGCATAAGCATTCGTCAGGCGTAGTAAGGTTGTTTCTTTGGCGCCCAAAGCAAATGACAAAAAGCTGGGCATGTCATCAACAATGCCAAAGCGCTTAGCATAATCGACAACAATCGGCATGCCGATATGATGGGCCAGACGCACCGTCATAACATTGCGCGATTTCTCAAGGCCCACGCGGATTGGTGTTGGCCCATAAAACTCATCTGAATAGTTCTCGGGGCGCCATACGGGCAAGCCTGGCCCCTGCTCGATAGCAAAAGGTGCGTCCAGCACAATACTGGCTGGGGTAAAGCCGCTATCCAAAGCGGCCAAGTAAACAAATGGCTTAAAAGCAGAGCCTGGTTGCCGCCACGCTTGTGTGGCTCGGTTAAATACACTGATTTGCGATGAAAAACCGCCCTGCATGGCAACAACGCGGCCAGTATGCGGATTCATGGCCACAATTGCGCCCTGCACCAGTGGCACTTGGCGAATGGCAAAACGGCGAACATCAGATTTTGTTTTGTCATCTGCTTCGGTTTTTTGCACGCGCTCAACCAGAATCACATCACCAACATTCAGCCCGTGTTTGCTTTTCACAGCAAATTCAGCGTCAGTTTTATTGATAAGGCCCACTTCGCCGCTGGCTGTTAAAATATCGGCCTGCGCATCTTTTATAGATTTAACAAGAGCCAGCTCCCATCCTTCACTGCCGCGGGGGGCCGCGATATCAGCAAATGCCTTGTGGTTATCGCCCTTTAAACGCGCAACAGGCCCGCGATATCCGCGTCGGCGGTCATAATTTTGCAAGCCATTGCGCAAAGCTTTTATGGCCAGATCTTGTAGATTGGGGTCAAGACTAGTATGCACCGTTAAACCAGACTTGAGGACGGTTTCTTGTCCATATTTCTCGACGAGCTCTCGCCGAACTTCTTCAGCGAAATAATCGGCCCGCACCACCTCTTCAGCAGCAGGGCGCCTGACGATAATTTTTTCGGCTTTGGCTGCCTCAGCTTGTTCTTTATTTATCACGCCATCTTCACGCATACGCTCAATCACCCAATTACGTCTTGCTATGGCAGCGCTGTATTTTTCAATCGGGTGGTAATTATTTGGTGCTTTAGGCAATGCCGCTAAAAATGCCGCCTCGGCTAATGTGAGCTGATCGAGTGACTTATTAAAATAGTTTTGCGCAGCCGCGGCCACCCCATAAGACCGAAAGCCTAGAAATATTTCATTTAAATAAAGCTCAAGAATACGATCTTTATCAAGGGCGCGCTCAAGACGTGTGGCCAATATTGCCTCACGAATCTTACGGGCAATTGAAACCTCGTTGGTCAGCAAGAAATTTTTTGCCACCTGCTGGGTAATGGTAGAGGCACCAACAGGGCGTCGGTCTTGTCCAAGATTTTCTAGATTAATAAAAACTGCATTTATAATGCCAAACACATCAATGCCACTATGGGCATAAAACCCTTTATCCTCGGCAGAGAGAAAGGCCTGCCGTACCAGCGGCGGTATTGCCAAGATGGGCACAAAAATTCGTTTTTCTTCAGCATATTCTGCCAATAAGCGGCCATCGCCGGCATGAAGTCGGGTTACCGTTGACGGCTGATATTTTTCTAAAAATCCATAGTCGGGTAAATCACGGCTGTAATAATTATAGGCCCCAACCAATGCCGCAAGTGCAAAGAGGCCCAATATAACTGCCGCACTAAATAACCCAGCCAACCAGCGCATTTTTCACCTTGGGGTTAAGCGTTACATAATAGCGTTAAAAATTTGAGTTTAAAGCCCCACGGGCACATTCGCCAGCGTAACAATGCTGGTAATATTGGCTTAATCGACTATGCGCTAATATAGGCCATGACCGATTCGAACACCACACCTTGGCTTAAATCATATCCCGCCGAACTAAGCTGGGACATGCCACTGCCCCTAAAACCGGCCTTTAGTATTTTAGATGACGCAGTTAGTCTTTACGCGCATCGCCCCTGCCTCGACTTTATGGGCAAAAAATACAGCTATAAAGAAGTTGGCCAAATCGTTGAAAAGACCGCAACAGGTTTACAGCATTTAGGCATTCAAGCCGGCGATAAGGTTGGCATTTGTTTGCCCAACTGCCCTTACTATATCATATTCTTTTTTGCCGTTTTAAAAACAGGCGCGACCATTGTTAACTTCAACCCGCTTTATACTGAAGCCGAGCTAGAACGGCAAGTACGCGATAGCAACTGCAGCGTTATGATAACGCTGGACCTAAATTTAACCTGGCCCAAAAACTATCAACTCCTACAAGAAGGCATTATCAAAAAGCTTATACGCTGCCCTATGGCAGATATCCTGCCCTTTCCCAAAAATAAATTATTTAGCATTTTTAAGCGGCGAGATATTTCGGCCCTGCCACAAGATCCAAATGTTGTTTTATTTAATCAGTTACAAAACTATGGCGATAAGCCGAATGCTGTGCATATCGACCCGGCCAAAGACTTGGCCGTGCTGCAATATACCGGCGGCACAACCGGTGTGCCCAAGGGCGCAATGCTGACCCATGGCAATCTTTACGCTAACTGTGTGCAATCCACATTGTGGTTTACAACTTTGCGTGCCGGCCAAGAAAAATATCTAGCGGTGCTGCCGTTTTTTCATGTCTTTGCCATGACGGCAATCATGAATGTTGGTTTGCGCGTTGGTGCCGAGATAAAGCTTATGCCGCGCTTTGACTTATTAGATACATTAAAAACAATGCAAAGCTACAAGCCCTCTATTTTTGCGGGCGTGCCATCAATTTATAATGCGATTAACAACCATCCACAGATTGATCGCTACGATCTATCTTCTTTACACGCCTGCATATCTGGTGGGGCAAGCCTGCCATTTGCAGTGAAAACTGCCTTTGAGAAAAAAACCGGCTGTCGTTTGGTTGAGGGTTATGGGCTGTCTGAATCATCGCCAGTGGCATGTGTGAACCCATTTGTTGGCGTCAACAAACCAAACTCAATTGGCCTACCTGTGCCGCGCACCATGATAGAAATCTTATCGCTGACTGAGCCAGATACAGTTCTACCTATTGGCGAGACGGGCGAAATATGTATAAGCGGCCCACAAATTATGCTGGGCTATTGGCAAAAACCAGAAGAAACAGCCAAAACCATCCGCAATGGGCGCCTACATACTGGTGATGTGGGTTATATCGATGAAGATGGCCACATCTTTATCGTTGACCGCATAAAAGACATGATTAACACCAACGGCTACAAGGTCTATCCCCGTGAGGTGGAAGAAGCCATCCATCAACACCCTGCTGTAGCCGAATGCGTTGTGGCGGGGATACCTGATGCAGCACGGGGTGAAGCCGTCAAAGCTTGGATTACGCTGCGCACCGGTCAAACACTGCTTGCCACAGAATTAGCCACATTTTTGGCTGATAAGTTAGCCCCGATTAAAATGCCCCGTCATTACGAATTTCGTCAGACGCTACCAAAAACAATGATTGGCAAATTATCGCGCAAAGATCTTGTTGCTGAAGAAAAAGCCAAGCAAAATTCGAGCTCAAACTAATTATAGCGTAAACCCATTCTAGCGTAAACGAACGGCCGACCAACGCTGAGAGATTGCTATGCTCAGTGACAATAAGGCGGGCATTAAAATTACTGCACCAATCATATTGACGAGAAGCATAAAGCCCAGCAACAAGCCCATATTGGCTTGAAATTGTAGCTCCGAAAACAGCCAAAATATAACCCCTGCGGCAAGCGTTAGTCCGGTAAAAATAACCGCGCCGCCACTTTCTCTTAGGGCTTGAAAATAAGCCACACTCAAACCTTGTTTTTGCCAATCTGCTGCACGCATACGGCTCATAATATAAATGCCATAATCTACACCAATGCCTACACCGAAAGACGCAATCGGCAATGTCGAAACCTTCAAGCCAATGCCTAAACTGACCATCAGCGCATTGCATAAAACATTGACAAGCAGCAGCGGCAACATAATGCAAATTGTTTGCGACAAGGAGCGGAAAAACACCCAGCACAATAATGTAACGCTTACATAAATCCCAATCAGCATGGGCCACTGCGCTGCTGCCACTGAGTCATTTGTTGCGGCTATAATGCCAACATTGCCGGTGGCCAGTTTAATATCAACATCGGGCAAGGGGTTGGCCGCTTTAAATTTTTCAATCTCTGCAACAACATCATGAATAGTTGTGGCCTTGTGATCGGCCATAAACATGATAAGGGGCATAACCGAGCAATCACTATTTAATAGGCCGGTGCTTGTATCAATGGGCGTTACTGCACGGACAAGTACTTGGCTATCTTCTGGCAAGATACGCCACTTAAGTTGCCCCTCATTCCAGCCAGCATTAATAGTTTTCATGGCCTGTGCCAGCGAGATTGTTGAATGCACACCGCTCACATTGCGCATCGTCCAATCAAATGAATCGAGCAAATGTATAACTTTTGCGTCAATGCAGCCATTAGGTGGCCCCACCATTAGCGCTTGCAAAACATCAATGCCAACATTGAACTTGTTGGTGATAATTGCCGCATCTTGATTATAGCGGCTATCTTGCCTTAATTCAGGCACACCTGACGCTTCATCACCAATAATAAGCGCCTGCCCGTGCCACGAGCCATAAGCAAAGAGCACGGCGGCCACCAAAACAATTGTAAGGGCAGACTTTGGCCTGACCACGAAATCCAACTTACGCCACCAATGATCACGCTGGGCAATCAATTCGGCTGATGTGGCTGTATATGTCGCGGGCAAGCGAAGCCAAGACAAACAAAGCGGCAAAAGTAATAGGTTGGTTATTACAATAACCGCAATACCGACACTGGCCGTGACCGCTAGTTCTTGAATAATGGGTATGTCAATGCGGAGAATGACCAAAAACCCAAGCGCATCTGTTGTGAGCGCAACCATGCCCGGAAACAATAAACCCGCCAAGCTTTTCTGGGCGGACTCTTTTACATCCATACCCGTGCCAACATTTTGCGCAAAGCTATTCACCATTTGCACGCCGTGGCTTACCGCAATGGCAAAAATAAGAAAGGGCAACAGAATTGACATCGGGTCAATGCCATAACCCATCGTCGCAATTAGCCCCAATTGCCAAATTACTGCTGTTACTGCAGCTAAAATTAAAAGCCAAACCAGTTGCCAGCATTTTAAATATATATAAGCAAGCACAGCCGTAAGCATAACTGTGGCCAAAAGAAATAGCATAACCCCAGCAGCGCCCTTGGCAATATCGCCCATCATTTGCGCAAAGCCGATGATGTGCACATCTATTTTATCGGTGCTAAATTGCGCACGGATATCTTTCTCTAATGCGTCAGCAACATGCAAGTAATCTATTTTTGCGTTTGTTCTGGGGTCACGCTCTAACAACTGCACACTAATTAAAGCCGCACTAAAATCTTTAGAAACAAGACGGCCTAATTGACCAGACTTTAAAATATTCTCGCGCACCGTTTCAAAATCAGCCGCTGTTGGCGTTTCTTTGGCCCTAATCTCGGCGGGGATCACATCGCCACCGGCAAACCCGTCTTCGACAACTTCAATAAAGCGCACATTTGGCGTAAAAAGTGAGCTCACGCGGCTGCGATCAACACCCGGCAGAGCAAAGGCAGCACTGGTTGCTTTGTTAAGTGCGGTAAAGAAGGTGGGCGTAAAAATTGTGCCCTCTTTAGCGCGCAAAACAATTAATAGCCTATTCGCGCCACCAAACTGCTCACGATAATCTAGAAATGTTTTTATATAAGGATGCTCTTGCGGCAATTGTTTTTCAAAACCCGCATCGACCTTCAAAGTAGCGGCCTGATATAACAAAACCAACGTTAGCAAAGCAAAAAAACTTAGAATAATTTTGCGGCCAGCAATAAGCTTTGCCGCAGCCAATTCTGAAAATCTATCTAGATTTATGGCCACGCCGTCACCCCATTTTCACCGATGAGCCAAAAATGGTTATTAAAATAAAAGGCCCCAGAGAATGCAGCCCGATTATCGCGTATGGTAACGCTAGGCTTGTTTATGTCACCGGTTACAACCGCGCCTTGCAGGCCAGCAATGAGAACCTGCCCCGATGGCGAGCCGGTAGCGCCCATAAGCGAGCTGACTGTGCCGCTCTGTATTGCTTGCCAAGATTGTGCGTTGTCTTGACTAACAAACAGCCCACCGCGCAATCCATAGGCTACAATCTTACCATCAGTTAAACGCAACAAACCAAAGATTGATGCCGCACTGGGCGAGGAAAGCAAAGCAGGCGTTTGCGAAAAGCTTGTTAATTGCCAGACACCGCCAGCCTCACCAGCAAGCAAAAGCCCCCCTTGCCCATCAGCAATAATAGCGTAAATATGCCGGTCGTCTTTGGAATTTGTGTGTGGCCGCCAGCTACGGCCACCATCTTGCGTTAGATAAAATGTGCCGTAAGCCCCCGCGGCAATACCACGGTTATTATCTAAAAAATATATTGCAAAAAGAGGGTTCTCTTGCGGGGCATAATTTTGTAATCGCCAAGTTTGCCCGCCATCTTCGGTGGCCAGAATAACTGCCGCTTCGCCAACGGCCCAGCCTTTTTGCTCATCCAAAAAGTAAACCGCATTAAGCATGGTATTAGATGGCGATATTTTTTGCTGCCATTCACCTGGACGGCCAACAAATATATGGCCGCGCTCACCAACCATCACCACCTTATTGCCAACCACCTCTGCGTCTTGAATCAGACTTTGCGCGGCCAAGGGCATAATCACGCTTGGCGTTGGCGGGTTATTTTGCGCTGCAGCAGGGTGCGTAAAAAGGCAAAAGCCTGCGAGAATAACTCGCAGGCTCAGCTCTTTAACAGTTTTCTTTATTTTAACGAACACCTTCGCGCCTTAATTGATCGGGCGTAAAGTCTGACTTACTCAGAGGAGCACCAAATTTGTACATCTCCTCTTTATTGTCGAAACCAATCGCTGTATATCGGCCCGATTGAAGGTCGTAGGTCGTATCTAATGTTGACCAATAGGTAGGCACTTCATAGTAGTTAATGCCATACGACTCTTGGTAGCGCCATAAATTACCGCGCATATCATAATTATCGACAGCAACAATTTGCCAGCTATCTTCGTCTAAATAAAATGTGCGCCGCGGATAGATATGGCTCGTGTCGCTCTTAACCTTGGCTTCAACCACCCAAACTCTATGCAACTCATACCGCAGGAAATCTGGGTTGATGTGCTTTGGTTTAATGATTTGGTCGTAGCTAACCTTGTCGCTATGTAGTTTATAAGAGTTATAAGGCACATATATTTCCTTACGACCCACAAGCGTCCAATCATAACGATCGGGCGCACCATTAAATACATCAAGCTGGTCAGACGTGCGCAAACCATCGGCAGCCGTGCCTGGATTATCATAAGCCACATTCGGCGCCCGACGAACGCGACGCTGCCCAGGATTATAGGTCCAAGCTGAGCGCGGTTCGGCGATTTGATTGATGGTCTCGTGCACTAAAAGAATCTCACCCGCTAAACGTGCCGGCGCCACGACGCGTTGAATGAAATATAGCGATACGTTTTCATCGCGGACGCCCTCTTGGCTATAGCGAAAAAGCGTATCTTCTTGCAGTTTAATCATGGTGTAATTACCGTCGGCGGTGGGGTTAGCTTGGCCAACCGTGCGCACTACGCTTTCGCCGCGCCAGCGCAGCAAATGGTTCCAGATTGCTTCAACTCCCGTCGTTGGTATGGGGAAGGGTATACCCTCGGCCGCACCACTTACGCCATTACCATTTTCAATAATTTTTGCGGTCTTGGCATTGGCGATTGTGGCATCATAAATTCTTTGTGGTGCCGCGGCCGTGCGATGTGTTTCATAAACCGGCAAACGGAAAGTGGGATATTGCTGCAGCATGGCTTTTTGACCAGCCGTCAGCTTATCAGAATATTTCGCCATATTTTGGGCGGTTATTTCAAATTTTGGCACTTCAGAAGGAAATGGGTCCGGATGATGCATGCCCACACTATAGCCAGCAGGTGGCTTGGTTATGCCGCCATCCCAAGCAGGAATGCTACCATCCGCATTGCCCGCTTTTATTGCGCCAAAGGGCGTTAATTTACCGCCAAGGTCAGATGGTGAATAGCTTTGCGCCAAAGCAAAAGAGGGCACAGCGACCATCGCCACAAAAAGTGCACTGGCCAAAAACTGCCGCGTCATTCTCATAATTTCTCTCCTGACAATTTATTAAAACTAAAACGAGTATTTAATGCTCAAGCTGACAAAATCACGATCATTGAGCAAGTTATAGTTACCGCCACCAAAGAAGTTGGTGTAGCCAATATCTGCCGTCCATGAGTCAAGATAAACGGCCGACAAACCAAGATTGACAGCTTTACGCGCCTCAACAAAAGTATTGAGCGGCGAAGGCGTGGTACCATTCACGTCATGCTGGAAGCCAATGGTTGGATAAAGATTCAAACCGTTCCACACATCAAGATAGTCAAAGCGGGCGCGCAGGCGATAGCCCCATGATGTTGCATTAGGGAAACCTTCTCGCTGCACACCTTCAACTGAGGCAAGCGCCGCGTTGCCACCCCTAAAAGTACCTGGCGCCTCTAAACGAAGCACGTTTTGATCTGGCATGCTGTGCACATGGCTAATTGCGGCCTCGGCTACAAATACCCATTGATTGGCACCAATAGCGGGCGGGAATGCTTTTGTGGCTGTTGCTTGTAATTGGCTAACGTCAAAACGCTCCCAACCGCGAATAGCCGTATTGGCATAAAGCTGCTGTGCCGCCGCAACAGAGGCAGCCATCTGGCCGCTACTTCCCGGCACGGGTATTGCACCTCTGCGAGCAATAATCTGGTTGGTGTTAAATGCCGCAATTGTGCCTTGGCAAAGCGTCAAGTTTGAGACACACGCGCCGGTAACCGCTGCGGGCGCGATAGCGGCCTGTAGTAATTCCACATCGTCAATCTGCAAGGGCTGGTCTTTTTTCAAAGAGTATTCGCCCTGCAACGAGACCCCATAAGGAAGTTGCGTGCTTAAGCTACCGCCATACATCTGAATATCTTCCGGATACTCAAGGAAATAGCTGGCGTTATTGCTATAGGTGCGCGTTGATAAAAGACCAAAAGTCACGGCTGGCGTGCGGGCGCTGATCAGTGGCAAGCGGCTATGATAATTTACGCCATAAAGACCAAATTCTGTATCATTAAGCGCTGGCGCAAAAATACGTGCCGCCACGCCAAACTGACCATAATCGGAAGGTTTGTTATCGTTGCTACGCGGCACAACCGCACCAAAACGGTTGATAGATGCATCACCCGGGGCCGTTAACAGGTCTGCCACAATCGGGTTGCCAAAGCCTAGCAAAACAAAGCGGCCACCTGGTGAGGCGAAATCATTGGTAGAAAAGAAGGTGCCCGAAGCCTCTGGCTCAGTTGCGGTAAAGCCCAGTTGATAAAAACCTTCAACACTTAAAGTATCCGACAGGCCAAAGCTGGCACTTGCCATTGTAACAGGCAACAAGGCCTCACGAACTTCAGAGCCCGGAACGCGAATAGCGCTTACATCTATTGGGTTAATGACATTAATACCATTGGCAATAAATGTGCTCTCGCCCCAATTTAAAACCTGATTGCCAAGACGCAGGCCCAGCTTATGTCCCGATAAATCAAAGTCGCGATAAACATAAGCATCCAACAAGCGAACATCACGGCCAATTTTCTCAACCGCCTGATCGCTTAAATCGCGAAACTCGGTGCTGCTTTTGCGCGCATTATATAAATCGTAATAGGCCGTGGCGCGCACAAACGCGCCATAATCTGCCAAGTGCAGATCAGCCTCACTGGTGATACGCGCTGCAAGTGAGGTAACGCCCTTATCATAGTTACGATTACCATCATCGGAATTCGCAGAAAAACCGCAGCCCGTGTAACCATCTGTACCAGCCCAGCGGCTAACAAATGTGCAGTTTTTATCAGCAACGCGGATAATGGTACCCACGCTCACCGTGCTATCAATGCTGGCCTTAAAATCTCCGGCGACATAGTCTGCGGCTTGTGCATTATGAGGCACTGCAAAAGCTAACAGAGCGCCAGAAACAAAAAATAGCCCACGCGAAATGCGAGAATGAAGCATTGAGACCTCCGATGGATAGAGCGCCCGAAAAGATAGAATCGAGCTTTAGAAGAGAATAATGTCTTCTATCAGAGGAATAGAAGCAGCGCAACCTTGCAAGGCACAACAAGGGTTATTGTGCAGTGCACCGGTTGTAGTGTGTTACAGATTAAGCACAAAAATCACACATGCGCATGATGCTGCAGTGCGGCAATTCCCTACTTGGGTTGCGGGCTTTCTGTGGCGCCACCAATAGTGCCGCCTATAGTTGTGGCTGGCTTCACGGGCGCTGGCTTCACGGGCACTGGTTCTTGCGACGATGCCACCACGGGTTGATTATCTTGCGGCGTATCTATAGCAGGCGCGGGCTGAGCTGGCGCGGGTTGCTCAGCTTCAACCGTGGCTGCCTCGGCCAGATCACCAATTTTCGTGGGCGCCTCTGGTTGTTGTGTTTGCTGTTCTACGATTGGAGTAATTGTTTGCAGCTCTTTCTCTAACTTAGAAATTGTCGAGCGCATTGATGTTGCAAGCGCGCCCTTGCCTTGCTGCAAAAAGTCTTTCTCGCGCTGAAGAAGCGAGGCAATATTTTGCTCAAGCTTAGCACGGCGCTGGGCTGTCTCATCGGCAGACATTTCTGGCGCGGTAAGCTGCTCAATTTCTTGCTGCAGTTTAGTTAACTGCGTTTTCATATCCGCAGTCATTTCTTCAAGGCCGTCATCGGTCAGTTGCTGAATAGTTATTTTTATCTGCTC
The DNA here is from genome assembly GCA_027485855.1 of Rickettsiales bacterium. GTDB lineage: Bacteria > Pseudomonadota > Alphaproteobacteria > JAIXQD01. The sequence continues at coordinate 37,738 of JAIXQD010000033.1, forward strand.
GGCCTCATCTTGCGCTGCCTGCAGGCGGTCGGTTCGGGCCTGGCCGGTAAGGCGCGGCGGCGCCGCCACTGGCTCATCCGGTTTTTTCTCGGCGCCGATTGTTTTGCCAACCACTTTCTTTGCGGCTGCTTCTACCGACATGCCTTGATCAAACACTGATACAATCATGTCTTTCAATTGCTGCATATTGGCTTGCTCAATATCGCTCAGCGCCGCGGTGCCGTCACCCAAAGTTTGAATTTGCTTAAGCGCCTGTTCAGACTGCTGTAATTGCATATTTTTAAAATTACCAATAACCCCAGCTGCTGTCGACAGAGCTTCTGCCATTTGTTGCTGGTCCATGCCTTGCAGCAAATTGGGTAAATCTTGGCGGGCGGCCTTACGATAATGCGCCTCTAGGGTTTTAATCACCAGCTGCAAGCTTAACTTAGACTGCAAACCGCCACCCATCATATTGAGCGAGCCCATTTGCGCTGCCTCTTCTTGATTGAGCGCATAAATAAACTCTTGGTCAACCGTTGGCGCATTGGTGGCGGGGTTAGTGGCAAGCTGACGCAAAGCAATAAGATTAATCGCCATATTCTCAATATTTTGCCGGTCAATATCCACCGCAAAACCAATGGCGCGCTGCAATTGCGGAAACTCTACCTCAACCAAATTATTACAAGCGACAATTTGTGCCTTGATATCGCGCTTAAGATCATAGATTGAAGCTGCACGGGTTACGGGCTGGGCTGGCTCATCTTTCTTGCTGGTCACATCTTTAGCGTTGCTGCCCCATGACCAGAAACCGCCGCGCTTTGGTGCGGGCGCTGGCACGAAGTCAGCGACTGTTTGCGCTTGCCCTTTTTGGGTAATCGCTTTTTGTTGATCTTCAATGAATGTTTGCACCTTGGAGAATGACTCTCCGGCTTTTTCAATCTGCTCATAAAGGCTCGACATGCCGCCCATGGCTGCGTCATTGGGTACGCGTGGTAACATCGCGTCACCAATAGAGCTGGGATTGTCGTAATCCACCTTAGCTAAAATAGCATCAACCTTATGCTCAATTTCTTCGCTGGTGTATTTATTCTCAAGGCGGGCAATCATGATTGCCAGAAAATCGTCAGCGTTAAGCTGAGTGCTGGGGGCGCTAGGCGCGGGCGCATTATTTTGCGGCAAGGCGGTTGTTTCAGTCATATCTCAAACACTCGCAATCTAAAATGAATAAAGTATATTTTAAAATTTATCAGCGGGGGCTCTCACCCCCGCTGATATGCTTATTTTAATTTGGGCCACCAATTGTAGAAACTTTTTTGGCACCCGTTGTAGTTTTAGTAGCAGTCACACGAGTCTGCACATTAGCTTGCCGCGCAGCTGATGCAGTCTGCTCTTGACCGCCTTCAACCATGCCCAACTCTGTGCGCAACTCTTGGTTACGCTCGGCAAGATATTGAGCTTCTCTGATACGGATTTCTTTAATACGCTCGCTTTGTGCACGGATCTCACGATTAACCTCAATGCTCTTACGAACATCGTTTTGTTGCACGATTTCTTCATAGGCTGTGCCCATATCCGTCATCGTCTTAACAAAGGTATCGTCAATACGGCCCTTAGCTTCGTTAATTTTACCAATATTGCCCAAGCCTGCATTGATGGACACATTATTTAAGCTTTGCATCAAACGCTCGGCGATATTGTGCACATCATGGTTTTGCATGCGCTTGGCCATACGCAAGAAGCGCTTCATCGCCTTCATTTGCGCATCATAGACGCCAAGACGTGTACCATTCTCAAGCATAATGTCCTTTAGGACAATATTCTCGAGCTCTTTTAGGCCATTTTGCACATCTTCTAAGCCTTCAATCTCACGAGCGCTCTTAGAGTCGGGCGTGCGATCAACAGCTTTTTTCCGCTCTACGGTCAGGTTAATAACGCTCAGCTGGTGGGCAATTTTGACGGCAGCCAAATAGCTGGGCGCCAATTTTTCCATTTGCTTCACAACTTCTGTGCAGTGCTCAAGCTGTGCCACCAAATTTTCATAGTGGCCCGTTTTTTCAAATGTGCCCTTAAGCAGATCCATAATTTCATGAACCTGACCCGTCACAATTTTACGATAGTCTTCTTTATTGACCACATTTTCTTTTTGATATTTTTCTACTTCGGCCGTGACTTGAGCCATTTCAGCTTCAAGCGCACGTTTTTCTGCGCGCGATTTACCCGTGATATCAATCGTGCGGAAAGCCTTGCTGAAGAAGCTGCTCCTGGCTTCAAGCGCGGCTTCTAGCTCGTCTTGGCGAGCCATGTTTTTTTCAAGCTTGGCCTGTTCGACGGGCAGAATAACTTCAACGCCTAAAACTTTACCAACGCGCGCATTCATGCCATCAACAACAGATTTCCACTCGCCGATTTTATCAAGGCCGAAATCTTTGCTGCGGGCATCAGCCAGCATTTTATAAAGCGGGTTGAGCAGCTCCATATTTTGATCGTCGCTATCGAAGCTAAGCTCAAATAACTTTTGCGCGGCCATCTCGACACCTTCTTCAAGAAGGTTGCAGTCAAGGCAGGTTTGCGTAATGTTGCCGAGCATGACCTGAGATGGGTTGCTCACATTGCCAGAAGCATCAAGGCGAATGGGCTCGATCGACAAAGCTTCACGAATGGCCGAGCCGTAGGTTTTGTCATTTTCAATGTCGAAAATGCCAACCCCACCAATTTTGACCACGCCGAATGTATTTAGAACCCATTGTTCCATACGGGCGCGGGCTTCAGCACTGGCTGGAGTAGATTTGAGCTCATAGCCCCCCGTTTGAGTGCCGCCCTCCATACCTGCTAAGATGTCTTCGTTAAGGCCAATACCACCTTGGGGATTTTGCTCGCTCATAACTTGCTCCTATAAATTTATGAAAATTGATTGCTATTTTATAAAAACTGGCCAAATTGCAATCATCGATTTGGCTTTATTCCGTGATTTAAAATACCAGTTTGAAAATACTTTCAACAAGCATAATCATAATTTTTTTATTTAGTTTCGCGCTTTTATTTAGCTCCATCGGGGCCGGTATCTTTATCGTTTTTAGTCCTACCGCCCTGTTTTGGACGGGCGGGACGACCCTGGCCCTGCTTGCCACCGCGTGCATCGGCCACACCGTCACGAATAGCGCCAAAAATCTCAGCAGCACCCTTGCCACCATGTCCCAAAATCCAGCCACCAACGCCTTTAATGGTTTCAACCGCAGCACCAGCGCCTGTGACCATTTGATCAAGGGTGGTTTTTGGCAATGCTGTTTTGTCGGCACCCGCCGTGACCATAACCGAGATAAGCTCAAGCTTATCGGTGCGGTCACATTCATTGATAATGAGCAAGGGCTGCTTGCCGGCAACACGATCTTTGTCGGTCAGCAGTTTTTGCCTGTCAGCCGGGCTTAATGCCGCCAACATGGCACCAAGCTGTTGTGGGCTAACCCGCGGCTCGGCGTTGTTGCTGATAAACTGCCAGAAGCCCGATTGCAGGCTTTGCTCTTGGTCGTTTTCGTCGGTTACTTTTGTGATAACCGTGTCGAATGGATCGGCGCCCTTGGCCAGTAGCTCGGGCACATTATCGTAATTCTCAAGCGTGAAGGCCACAAAAAGCGGACGCAGACCTTCTTTGTTGCGCACCTTCAGTAAGCCCGCTGCAGTTGCACTACTTAAGGGTGCAAGCATAAGCTTGGTGATTTCTGCGCTCTCATGGCTTGCAGCAATATGCGCCAAGGTTGCGCCATGAATATCTTCAATCTCGATATTGCCCTTCGCTTGTAAATGCTCTTGCCATAAACGTGCAAAAGCTTTTGGCGCATTTAAATAAGCCGCAACAAAAAGCGGATTTTGCAAATCTTGCATAATTTCTTGGTCGCGATTTTGCAGCCGCGTCAATAATGTTTCAAGCCGCTGCTTTTCTTCGCTGAACTGACCAGAGCTGCGTAGCGTGCCCGCAGCTTGCCACAAACGTGTACCAATTTTGCTATTGCCTTTAACGAGCTGCTCGAGTGCAGTTTTACGCGTCACATCGCCCCACTTACGCCATTCGTTTTTATCGTCGCCATAGGCTTTTTTTAGCGCATCAAATAATTGCTGCTTATCGCCGGTCATCAAGGCATAAGAGTCGGCCGCGCTATAAGGAGACTCATTAAAAGTGCGAAAGGGGTGAACCACCAAAAGCGCCTCGGCTTTACGTGTGCGGCGGCGCACTTCCTCTATTTCTGAGCTGGCTGGCAAACGGTTATCAACATCATTCAGCACCGTTTTGGCAACATCATAAACACCTTTAGCGGTGTAATACATATTCATGGCTTGGCCGGTTCTGCCAAAAACATATTTGGTAAGTTGCCAGATCATTTCATACTCCTATTTACTGTTGCTTGGGTTTGATTTGGCAGTAGCTGACGCTTTGCGACGCGGCGGCTTCGCGGCCACTTGCTCTTCGCTGGTCACTTCTGCCAAATCTGCTTGCGCCGAATCTGTTTGTGCCAAATCTGCTTGCGATTGTGATGCTTGCAGGCTCTGGGTTAATGCCTCTAATTGCTGCATTTGCGTAACCGCAACACGCTCTGGCGCAAGATAAGCTATATCAAGCGGTGTACGGCCGGCACCATCTTTGGCAAGGAAACCCATTTCAGTAGCAAAAGCGGCGTTATCAGGATGCGACGCCACGCTCAGCAACCAAGCCAAAGCCGCATTATCGCCATTCGCAACAACAATATGCGCAAGACTACGTTTCTGTGCAGGCTCAACAGCGGCCAACATTTCTAAAGCCTGGTCTGGCGCACTTTGCACCAAAGTTATGGCCACTGTATCGCTCCACATTTTATCTTCAACCAGCTGCATCAGCGGGGTGTAGCCAAGCTTATTGGGCGCTGCAAGATTTACACCAGCCTCGGCAAGTTTAGTAAACACATCGCCATAGCGCTTGACGATATCGCTATAACGTTGGGCATTTTTATGGCCTTCCTGCTCTAACTGAATAACTGGCCCGGCCATATAATGAGTGGCAAAATGTGCAGCCGTATCGCCGCGCAGAGCAGAGCCCTGCGCCATATCAGCCCCCGCGCGCGCATAAAGTGCAACCAACTCAGGTTGGGCAAAGGCCGCAGCCAAATGCAAAGAGGAGTGACCATCGGCATTTGTTTGCTGTAAGCGCTCAACCGACTGAGGCTTGGCAATTTTTTGCAATGCGGTTTTTGCTAATTCCACACCATTCACAATCGTGCCATCAAAAGTTGCCAAATAATGCAGCGGCGAGCTGCCAGAAGTGTTGGCAATTGTTGGGTCAGCACCAGCATTAATCAGTTGAGCAATCAGGCTCATGACGGCGCGCTGCTCTGACGCAAGTGCAACGCTCTGCTCACCACGATAATCTTGCTGCAACAGCAAGTGAGCGCGCTCACAGGCCAACATTAATGCCGTGTCGCCATTATTATCTTGGGTATCAAAGCTATCGCCACGACGCTGCATCTCATCAATAATGATGCTGGTATGCGCTGGGCTATAATTTTCAGCCAAGACATCACCAACATCAGCGGCACCTGCGATAGAATAATGTAATGCCGTGCGTGAGCGAACCGAATCTTGCGCCAACAGATTTTTTGTCTTAGACACAAAATCGTTCATCAACTCACCACTGGCATCTTTGTGGGCCATATCTCTTGGATAGGTGAAGCCCGAATTCGGCAGGCGTGGGCGTGAGGCCAAAGCCATCGTCGCATTCATGCCCGCAGAGTCTGTGGCATTCACATCCAACCCAACATTGAATAGCAAAGCCGGCAGCAACAAATCGCCATCATCCATCGCGCGTTGCACAAAGAACAACTCGCCTTGTGCATTCTGCGAATTTAATGCGCTCAGACGGCTTTGATGCTTGGCACTCACTAATGCTGTTTGCGACAAAATGCTCAGATATTCTCTCATATCATTTGAGTAGCCACCTGCCGTTTGCGCCTTCTGCACGAAATGCTCAAACAAGGTGTCTAGGGCATTCTCGCCATTGGCATCGCGCTGCGTTGGATCAACCAAGCGTAACTCAAGCATGGTCTTGGCAAGCATATAATTGCCAGACTGCACCGCAACATTAAGTGGCAATTGACCGTCGCTATTTCTAGCACCAATGACTTGCTCTTTGGTTTTAACCTTGGCAATTTGCGCCAACAAAGTAACGGCCTGTTCAAGCGCCTGCTGACCTTGCTGATTATGAGCAAACTGAGCGCGGGCTAAAACATGCAGCACATCATCGCCATCTGAGTTCTTTTGAGTAATATTGGCGCCCTTAGATAACAAATCAGCCGCAAGCTTATAGCGTCCCATTTGCGCTGCCTGCATAACCATGCTGTTTTCGTTATTGTCGGTGAGCTTGCACAAAGCCATAAACTTACGCGTGCCCACATGCTCGGCTAAAAGGCCAACCATCTCTTCGGCAATTTTGCTATCGGCCAAACGCAAAGACAGAGCCAATGCATTTTCGCCATTTTTAGCAATGACATCGCCTGCGGCACCCATCTTCATCAGTGTCACAGCATGCCGCGGCAAACCTGCTTTTAAGGCCAAGTTCAAGGCGTTATTGCCGTCAACATCAACATCAGCAAGATCAACCTTGCTCGCCAATGACTGCAGACAATCTTCATAATACATCGATGGTTCGTCTGGGCTCAGGGCATAGTGATAATTCACGTCACTCAGCACAAACAAGAGCGGGTTGCGCCCACCTTTGCTGGCCGGTGTCTTGACTGAAGTGTCAGACATTTTCTCGATATAGCTGAGCGCCAAACCTGCAGGATTTTGCGCATCTTCCAGCAGCCTAAAGATAGGCGCATAGCCCTCTTTATCTGCCAGCATCAGGTCAACGCCCGACACAGTCATCAGCTTACCAATAAGCGGTATGTTTTTATTCTTAATAGCCAGCATAAGGGGCGTGTTACCGTCTTTATCTTGGGCATTAATACCAACCCCAAGGCTAACCAAGGCATCTAAGCTTGTACTTGTCGATTGGCTTAGCTTGTTGGTGTCAGAATATGCAAGCGAGTCAGACAAAACCAAATGATGCAAAGCATTATTGCCATCAATATCGGCCGCGCTGAGCAATTCTGGTGTGCGGCGCTTCATTTCCATGCCGACAGCTTCAACCAGATTAGCTTTTTGCGATATAACCGCGCGCATCAATCGTGTTTGCTGCCGCGCATCCGTGCGTGTAAGGTCGTTCACACGGCTTAACACCAAGCGGACTGCTTCTGTGCTACCATCGCGAACGGCATAGTCATAAGCATCGTGGCCTGCATTATCAGCCGCATCCGCACTTGCGCCTTGCTCAAGCACCAAGCGCAGCAAGGTGGTTGCTGCAGTTTCGGTTTGGGCAGCAAGCGACATCGCAATGCTCACGCCTGCGGGTGTCACAGCTTTGGCAAGCTCTGGGTTTTGCTTAAGGGCTCGCCCCAAAAGCGCAAACTCACCCTGACGCACCAAATCAAACACAAAGTTCTCGCCATTGGCATTATTTGCCTCAAGCAAATTCACCGTGTCCATAGACATAATCTGTTGAGCCAATTTCAGCTTATTCTGCTGAATTGACACAGCCAGCGGATGTGACTGGCTGATATCGCCCTGTGGCTTCGCCCCAAGACGCAACGCCAACAAAGCCAGCTCTTCGCCATTTGGCAGCAGGGCCAACTTGTTAAGCATATCAACGTCGTTACCTTCAGTGACCTGCAAAACACCCTTAGCATTCAAAACATTTTGAATAAGGGCGGCATTCTTCGTCTCAATCGCTTGTAATAACTGACTGGGTGCTGCGGGTGCAGTAATATTGGCGTCAGCACCAGCGGCATAAGCCTTAGCCAGCAGCTCATTTTCGCCGCGCTCAATTAATGTTGCAGCTAAGGTCGATGTACCCGCGCCACCCTGCGAGACGATTTGATTTAAATCTGCGCCATTATCAATAAGCCAAGCCAACAACTTATTGTTGTTTTGCTTAAGCGCAATGTCGATGGCGCGCATGCCTGTGGTTGGGCTAGCGATATTTAAATCTTCTCCACGATCTTTGGCGGCAGCAAGCGCACCTGTCCAGCCATATTGGGCCAAGGACAAAATCAAGGGCCGATTTGCCGCCGAGGTGAGCGACACACCCTGACGCACCAAAGACTCGGCAATGCGCTCAAGCCTTTCGGTAATAGGTTTAACGTCCTTTTCCAGAACATCGGCAAGCAGGCGCTTACTTGCATCCGACTTACTCGCGGATAGTTCCTGCAGACGTTTTTCGGTTATGTTGCGATACCAATCGGCGCGGCCAGGCGGCGTTGTGCTATTGGCCAGCGCTTCATAGGTGCCAAAGGTTTCGAGGCTATAGCCAAGTTTTTGCCAAGCAATCAGCTGAGCCGCACTGCGATTAATGCGATTTTGCAACTGCTCTTGGCGAACACCACTAAAACCACCGGCATTGAGTGTTTCAACATCTTCGGCTAACTGCCCCACCAAAGTTGCCAAATAGCGCGGCGGAATAGTTAGATTGATTTCGAGTGTTGTTTGCTTATTCGATGAAAGCTTGTCAACCGCAACGCCATCCATCTTAGCGATGGTTTGCGCCACCTCTAAATGACGCCCAGACGATAAGGCATCAGCCTTGCTCAGTGCCAAGGCCAGCGGCGTTAGCCCTTGCTTGTCTTGTAAGTTGGGATCAAGCTTACCCGACGTCACTAACTGGCTATGTAAATATTCATATATTTCAACATGGCCTTCAGCGGCGGCGGCATGCAGCAGGTTCTGACCATCTTGATTAAGAACACTGACATCGGCGCCTTTATCAATCAAATAACGTGTGAGCGACAAGCTACCCAACATCACCGCCCAATAGAGTGGCGTGCGGCCAGAGGCATCGATGTTATTTAAAAGGTCAGTTTCGCGCAGCGCGGGGTTATAACTTGTTGCCGCAAGAGAAATGAGGCGATCAAGAATAATGTAGTTCGAGCTACCGCTCTTGCGCACTTTAATCTCGCGCCCATCATCTTCATTATAAATGGGCAAGTTAAGATCAATTTTATAGTCAAGGTCATCAAGCGCAACTGCATCAATCACCGCAACATGCATAAGGCTAAGGCCTCTTGGGTCAAACTCGCTCACCCATTTATGCTCGTTATAGCGGCCATAAATTGGCAAACCATTAGTGACCAGCGCATCGAAGGTCTCGATACTTTCGGGCGCATAGCGCGTATAAGATTGCACCACACCGTTGGCATCGGGCACATCTTCTTCAGTACGATGAACCAGAACGCTCCAATAAGCAGCATCAAGGCCTGTATAAGGCGAACGATAGCTAACGTCAGCGACAATGGCCTTGCCATCTGCCGTGCTACCCAAATCAACAGCCTTATCAATTTTAATTTTTGCGGCAAAGTCTTTAGGCAACTCTACGGGCGAGCCTAAAAGCAGCTTAAGCGCCAAAAGATTCCGGTCAATTGTAGCATGCAAATAAGCTAAATTAACCAGCTCTTGGCGCGGATAACGCGCAATTAGTGCTTCGGCATCTGCTTCATTGCCAAGAACTTTCAACCCTTGGATTTTTTTCTTCTTATTGGTGACCAAAACTTTGTAAAGCTCCGCGGGCTTGGGGCCTTCCCAAGCTTTAACGGGTTCGCCTTGCGCTTGCAGCTGTTCATATTCTGAATACTCGTTCTGGCGCATATTGATAGCAGCACTCACCAGATAGGTATCAACCACAGCTTTCATCTCGGCTTTCCATGCCTCAACGACAGGGCCGTGCAGATCTTTCCACGGCTGAATCATACTTGATGGCAATGGCTTCAAATCGGGGCGAATGGTCAAATCAACTTGCGCCAACACTCGATTCAGGCCAGCGGCCACCAGCATCGGCACGGGCGCACCTTTAGCGCGCATTTGCGTGCGCCATTTATCGTAGCCGGCTAATTGCGTTTCATCATCAAAGTTAATGTTAGCAACAGTGTTGTCTGCCGCATCAACTAAGCCGCCGGCCTTAGTCACAAACAAACCTTGCCGATTAAGCGCCGGCACATAATAGCCATCTTCAAATTTTACTTTGTCGCTATCTGTACCAATATGCACGGTATAGATGCTGTCACTGACTGGCAGCTCGGCTACTTTTTCGGGCGCAGTTTCAGCGATTTTTTTGTAGGTATTTTCAAACTGGCTAAATTCGTACAGCACATCTTCAATGCTCAACAAAGATTGTGGGTCGGCGGCGCGAATTTCTTCGCGGCCAACGCCAATCACATCTTGCTTATCGCTGTCGGGCAATTTGATGCGCACCACACGCCAGCCAATTTGTGCATTTTTAACGCGGGCTGGATCAACTTCTATAAGTTGCCCCTCTTCCATGGCATAGGCGAAACATTCGGCCTTCATGACAAAGCGCGTTTTGACTTTCGGGTCTTTATCGTAGAAAGCCTTCGTCCATAATGCGCTACCTGGACCGAATGGTTCGCGAACAGGTTTCTTTTGCATATCAGCCATGAGCCACCTTATGAGTTAGAAAAAATGACGGGCGTTATTTAATCCGTCCATGCAATTAAAATAGCACGCTGTATTGAAAGTAATTTAAATAATTAAGCAAAAGCTCAATTAATGTTTTTTTTACTGGCAAGAAAAAATTAACCATATTTATTGAGTAAATTGTATATGTTTCAACCTATTTTGGCCATAATTTCAGCCAATAACCTGACTGAAAATAAAGCGGAGCATTGTTATGTCAGACAAAATCAGAAAAGCGGTTTTTCCTGTAGCAGGGCTAGGCACACGCTTTTTGCCAGCAACCAAAACAATGCCCAAGGAAATGCTGACGCTGGTTGATAAGCCCCTTGTGCAATATGCCATTGAAGAAGCAAAAGCCGCCGGTATAGAAGAGTTTATCTTTGTCACCAGTCGGGGCAAAAGCGTGCTGGAAGATCATTTTGACAGTCACCCAGAGCTGGCCAAAACTTTAAGCGCGCGCAACAAACAAAAAGAGCTTGCTATCTTGGCTGATTGCACGCTTCCATCCGGCCAGCTATTTGCCACACATCAATCTGAACCTTTGGGGCTGGGCCATGCCGTATGGTGTGCGCGCAAATTTATTGGGCGAGAGCCTTTTGCCATTATTCTGCCTGATGATGTTGTGTTAACAGAAAAGCCCTGTTTGCAGCAAATGGTTGAGGCGCATGCTCAGCTGGGCGGCAATATGGTTGCCGTGGTTGAAGTGCTGCACGAGCAAACTAATCGTTATGGCATTTTGCAGCTTGGCAATAAAAATGGCCGCGCCGTCGAAGTAAAGGGGCTTGTCGAAAAACCACAGCCGGCCGATGCACCATCTAACACATCCATCATTGGGCGCTACATTTTACAGCCAGAAGTTTTTGACTATTTAGAAGAAAAACGGGCGGGCGCAGGCGGCGAAATTCAATTGACCGATAGCATGGCCAAGCTGATTGGTCGGCAGGCGTTCCATGGCTATTATTACGAAGGCCAGCGCTATGATTGTGGCGATAAGGCCGGCTATGTCACGGCACAATTAGCCTTTGCGCTCGCCCGTCAGGATCTCGCCGAGGAAGTTAAGGCTAATATCATGACATTATTGGGCAAACATTAGTGCGAAAGCGTTGAAAATAAAACTTCGCTTGCATTGTTGCGCCACAGAAATATAATTAGAGACTAACAATATCTAATTAAATCTAAGGTGGGGCAAGATGAGCCAAAATCAGCCAAAAGCACGCAGCAGCAAGCCAGGACAGCACGGGCTTAAGGGTGTCGCCCTTTCTTTGGCACTGGCCGCAACAGCCATTACGGGCACACCGGCTTCGGCAAGAGAACGCAATGATATAAACAGTACCCCCACCACATACAGCTTAAGTGGCACAGTTTATGTCGATGGCCATTTTCAAGAGCTTGATATCCCACTGGCACGCTATGTTAGCCCTCAACAACAACAACTGGCACAAGCCGTTGCCGTAGAAGTTGAAGGCTGCCTTCGCGATATCACGGCGCTTTATAACCCCAGCCGCCATGGCACTAATGCGCAGTTCCGTGATGCGATGAATTCGCTCATAGCCTCTGGGGAGTATCGCTGCAACCCAAGCCAAACTGAAGCATCAACTGGATTTACTGTTACGCACGAGCTGATGTATTACCAACTGGTTCAGCCGGAAGATGGTGGGCCACTGATGCCTTATGGGCATGTGCGTCAAACAATAAATTTTGGCGATATTGAAGTTTCAACCAATGTCACCTGCAACACTTTTGGGCGCTTCTGCGATGGCAAAAAACTTGGCAGTTGGGAAAGTTGGATGCTTTACCGTGGTTCAGAGAGCGGCTTTAACATTTTGGCGGGTGACGGCAACAGGCAATATCCGCTGGGCCAAATGAATGTTTTTCCGGCGCCCGGACAAATGCCCCACCCGCTGCAAGAGGCTTATCGCAGCCTGCCCGATACGCGCAACGGCGCCGCCACCCCGCGCCACCCCTAAGTATTAAGCATTGGCTTTGCAGCCGCGCTTACAGCAGCTATAGTATGCGCCTAAATTAGAAAGGCCCTGCTATGCAAACCACACATAATTTCCACAGTACCGTCCTGCGCGAATATGATATTCGCGGAATTGTTGGCAAAACCATTAATAGCCAAGATGCTGAGATGATTGGCCGCTGCTATGGCACCATGGTGCGGCAACAAGGTGGAAAAAGCGTGGCTGTTGGCTATGATGGTCGCCTCAGTTCGCCCGAGCTTGAGGCCGCGCTGGTTCAAGGCTTACTCAGCACGGGTCTTAAAATTTTTCGTGTGGGCATGGGCCCAACGCCCATGGTGTATTTTGCTACGCGGCATCTCAACACCGCTGGTGGGGTGATGATAACCGGCTCGCACAATCCGCCAGATTACAACGGCTTTAAAATGGTTTTGGGTAAGCTGCCTTTGTATGGCAGCGATATTCAGGCCATCGGCCAAATGGCTAAAAGCGGTAGCTATCAATCAGCAGACGGTGGCAGTATCGAAAATGTTGATGTAAAGGCCGCTTACATTGATAGGCTGTTAAAAGACTACACCACCAATAAGCCCATTTCAGCCGTGTGGGATGCAGGCAATGGCGCCACGGGCGAGATTATGCAACTGCTCACAGCGCGTCTGCCGGGCAACCACCCATGCTTATTTGCCGAGATTGATGGCAGATTTCCCAACCACCACCCTGACCCCACCGTCGAAGCCAACGTGCAGGACCTTCGCCGCGAAATGCAGCAACGCAATATTTCGGTCGGCATCGCTTTTGATGGTGATGGCGATCGTATCGGCGTTATGGATGGCAAAGGGCGATTGCTGGCTGGCGATCAGCTGCTGGCCATTTATGCACAAGAGGTACTTGCAGCGCACCCAGGCGCAACAATTGTCGCCGACGTAAAGTCCAGCCAAATGCTTTTTGATGAGGTAACCCGCTTGGGCGGCAAACCCATTATGTGGAAAACCGGACACTCACTCTTAAAAGTCAAAATGGCCGAAGAGAAATCACCACTTGCGGGTGAGGTTTCTTGCCATATCATGTTTGGCGACCATTATTACGGCTTTGATGATGCGCTTTATTGCGCCATTCGTTTGTTAAATCTGCTCGGCAACCGCAGCGAAAGCTTAACCGATATTGTCGATCGCCTGCCGCAGCCGCTGATTACGCCTGAAATTCGGTTTCAGGTTTCTGAAGAGCGCAAATTTAAGGTCATTGAAGAAATTCGTGACCGCTTGCAAAAAATTGGTGCAACAGTGAACGCCATTGATGGTGTTCGCGTTAGCACAGCCGATGGCTGGTGGCTTTTGCGTGCCTCCAACACGCAAGATGCGCTAACGGCAAGAGTGGAATCTTACACAAAAGACGGGCTAACAAGGCTAAAAGATATGCTCAGCCACGAGCTGGAACAATCTGGACTAGCCGCACCAGACTTTAGCGCCGCAAGCGGGCACTAGACCGCTTTAAATCAAACCGATTTAGCGTAAGCTTATTAGGGCTAAGCTGGCGGCAGCAAAAGGCAGCTCTGCCCCTGATCGGTCAGCTGACGGCAGACAGTTTGTGCCGTGTTACGGTCTAAACCCGAAAGCCGCGCCCGATAAAGCGCCCCTTGATTAGTTTGCACTTCTACAACCTGCTTATCGGCTTTAGTCAAGATGGTTGCTAAGCGCTCGGTTGCCGCGGCAACTGCACGTAAGCTTGCGGCCCTATCTGCAAAAGCACCAACCTGAACCGACCACGCCGTTGGCGCGACAGTTTTTGGCGCCACAGTTTTTAGCTCTACAAGTTTAGGTGTGACAAGCTCTGGCTTAGCTTTCTCTACAGCTTTTTCAGCCATATTTTCTGCAACCCTTACCGATTCAATATTTGCGGCAACAGGCGCAGCATTTTCAGTGGCTTCTACTTCATTTTGCTCAATCGCTTGTGCCAGCTGTGTTGGCTCATCGGTGAAATCAGGACGCCTGGCCGGATTTGGCGGCATAAAATTATCGGATACGGAATCGGCATTCGCGGCAACCTCTGGCAAGGCCTGCCGTGTTTGCGCCACCAGATTTGGGCGCGCCCCAATTCTTGCAAAAGTATCATTTAATAATTCTGCCACTTGGTCATCACGACTTCTGGCTGATTGTCCGCCAAACACGACAGCGATTAATCGGCGGCCATCACGCTTAGCTGATGCAGCCAAGTTAAAGCCAGACGCACGAATAAAACCTGTCTTAATGCCATCCATGCCGTCATAACGTTGCATCAGGCGATTATGATTATCGTGCTTAACGCCCTTATAGGTAAAACTGGCGCGGCTGAAATATCCGTAATAATGCGGAAAAGCATAAAGCAGAGCACGAGACAAAATCGCCATATCTCTTGCAGTGGTTATTTGCCGTGGGTCTGGCAAGCCCGAGGCATTGACAAAGCGCGTCCCCGTCATGCCTATAGCGCGGGCTTCTTTTGTCATCATTTGACCAAAACGCTCTTCGCTGCCAGCCAATGCTTCTGCGAGCACGACAGCAGCGTCATTCGCCGATTGTGTGACCAAACCCAAAATCAGATGCTCTACTTTAACTTGTTGCCCCGTGCGCAACCCCAGCTTTGACGGCGACTGACTAGCCGCAAAACTCGAAACCGGTAAAGTATTTTGTAAATTGAGTTTGCCCTGATCAAGGGCCTTAAAGGTCATGAACAAGGTCATCATTTTTGTCAGCGAGGCCGGATGACGCGTTTCAGTGGCATTGGTAGCCTGCAATATGCCGCCCGTTTCAGCATCAACCACGATAGAAGCATATTTTGAATTTGCACAAGCTTGAGAAACAGACAAAGCCTGTAAAACAATGGCCAGCAGAGCCATAACTAAATAATTGTTTTGCCTGCGCATAGGTTTCCCATGGTCTTGGATGAGATTAATAATAACCTTATTGTTTTCGTCATAATAATTAATATTTTGTAAACAAGTCCAGTTGAACTTGCATAAATATAAATAAGTGCCGATATTTAGCAAATGTCACCCCAAAACACCCCCCCTCATGCCACAACTCACGCTCCTGACGCGGATTTAGAGGGGCAGGTCATTTTTAAGCCAAAAACGGCAACTCCGCCCCTCTATAAGGTGTTGTTGTTAAATGACGACTTTACCCCAATGGATTTTGTAGTCGCGGTCTTGCGACATTTTTTCGGAAAAAGCTTTGAAGAGGCAACACAAATTATGCTGGCGGTGCATCGGCGCGGCGCTGGATTATGTGGCATATATCCGCGTGAAATTGCCGAAGTTAAGGCGCATCAGGTTATGATACATGCCCGCCAGCAGAACCACCCCCTGCAGTGCCGTATCGAAAAGGAATAAACATGCTCTCGTCCGCCTGCCAACAAACATTGCATCGTGCCATCGCTCACGCACAAGCGGCGCACCATGAGTATGTGACGCTTGAGCATTTGCTTTTTGCGCTCACCGACGATGAAGATGCAAAAAAAGCTTTGCTGGCATGTGCGGCCTCGATCGCGCGTTTGCGCGATGCGTTACATAATTACCTTACGGGCAAGCTTGATGTTCTGCTGCGCAAAGAAAATTCTGTTTCGACGCCCACACCCGCTTTTGAACGCGTGATACAAAGAGCTATCATGCAGATGCAATCGGCCGAACGAACCGAGGCCACTGGCGCGCATATTCTTATTGCACTTTTTTCAGAACAAGACAGCTATGCGCTGAGCCTGCTTGAAGAGCAAGATATCAGCCGCCTTGATGTTATAAATTTTGTTGCACATGGCTTGGCAAAAAATGATGCCTTCGCCGTTGAAAATTCAAGCCCCACTGGCACTGAAGCTGCGGCAACCATGCCGCAAAAATCGGCCTTAGAAAAATATTGCCACAATATCACCGCACTGGCACGTCAGGGTAAAATCGACCCCCTCATCGGCCGAGCAACCGAGCTTGAACGCATGCTGCAAATACTTTGCCGACGCAGCAAAAACAACCCGCTGCTGGTGGGTGACCCGGGTGTTGGTAAAACAGCCCTTGCCGAAGGCCTCGCACACAGAATTATCGGCGGCAATGTGCCACCCGCCCTACAAAATGCCGAGATTTTTGCGCTTGATCTTGGCGCCTTGCTGGCTGGCAGTCGCTACCGTGGCGATTTCGAAGAACGCTTGCGTGAGGTGCTGCAACAACTGACACAGCAAGAAAAATCAATATTAGTTATCGATGAAATACACACAATTATTGGCGCCGGAGCCACCAGCGGCGGCGCAATGGATGCCGCAAATTTATTAAAGCCTGCTCTTGCGCGCGGCACACTGCATTGCATTGGCTCCACCACCTATAAAGAATATCGCCAACATTTTGAAAAAGACCGCGCCCTTGCCCGCCGCTTTCAAAAAATAGATATAAACGAGCCAAGCAAGGCGGAAACAATTCTTATTTTGCAGGGGCTGAAAAACAATTACGAAGAACATCACACGCTACGCTTTAGCAATGAGGCGATTCATGCTGCAGTTGAGCTGTCAGATAAATATCTCACCGACCGCAAATTACCCGATAAGGCCATCGATGTTCTGGACGAGGCCGGTGCTGCACAAATGCTGCGCCCCGAAAATAAGCGCAAAAAAATATTAACGGCTAAGGATATAGAATCTACTATTGCGACAATGGCGCATGTGCCGCCCAAAAGCGTTAGCCAAGATGACCAAGAAATGCTTGAGCATCTCGAGCAACATTTAAGCAAATTAATTTTTGCACAAGATGGGGCCATTGGTAAAATAGTGGGCGCCATAAAAATGTCGCGCGCCGGTTTGCGCGAAGCGCAAAAGCCAACGGGTTGCTTTTTGTTTGCTGGCCCAACCGGCGTTGGCAAAACTGAATTGACCCGTCAATTAGCCGTTGCTTTAGGCATACCGCTCAAACGTTTTGATATGTCAGAATATATGGAAAAACATACCGTGGCACGCCTTATTGGCGCGCCACCAGGCTATGTTGGCTTTGACCAAGGCGGCCTCCTCACCGATGCAGTTGATCAAACGCCGAACTGCTTACTGCTGCTTGACGAGATTGAGAAAGCGCACCCCGATATTCATAATCTATTATTACAAGTCATGGACCACGGCAAACTGACCGACCATAATGGCAAGTCGATTAACTTCCGCAATGTCATTTTAATTATGACCACCAATGCGGGGGCAGCCGAACTGAGCAAGCCAGCCATTGGCTTTATGCGCGAAGGTCGCGCGGGCGAAGATAATGAAGCCCTTAGCCGCAGCTTCTCGCCTGAATTTCGCAATCGCTTAGACGCCATTATCAGTTTTAACGCACTTCCGGCTGCGGCCATGGAGCGTGTCGTTGATAAATTTATTTTACAGCTTGAGGTGCAATGCGCCGATAAGAATGTCACTCTGTCATTAACGCCCGAGGCGCGCACATGGTTGGCGCAACACGGCCATGATATAGCCCTTGGCGCAAGGCCACTTGCCCGCCTCATTGACGAAAAAATCAAAAAACCACTCGCTGATGCAATTTTGTTTGGTGCCTTGCGTCTTGGTGGTCACGCACAAATAGCGCTACAAAATAATGCGCCCAGCATCATTGCTGAAGCAAGCAAACGCAAACATACCCAGCGCAAGAAAGAAAATGTTTAAAGCAGTTTATAGCTTTAGATAAACGATGAATGCGCCAACAAAGGCAAGCCCACTCAGCAGACAGGCCACCGATAGCCCCTCGCGCCGACCGCTAAAAATCAAGCAATAGGTGGCCTTCAATAGGTTGTTGCTAAAGATTGCTAATAAAACTGCAGAGGCAACAATATTTAATGGCAAATTTGCCGCAGCGCCCTGAGCCAAACTGAGCGCCAGCGGGTCAACATCTGCGATACCGACAAAAGTTGCCAAGGCCAGCACACCATTCTCGCCCCACTCTTGCTGCAGCCAACCAGAAACCACAGAAACTAACACAAACAGCAAAGAAAAGACCAGAGCAGTGCTTAGCTCTAATGGGTTGCTGGCGATTGAAGCCGGAGCATAGCCCGCTTGTGCTGTTTTCGGTTTTTGTCTTACAAAGAAAAATGCTGCCGCCATACAAAAGGTCGCCAACAGCAAAAATGATGGCCAAAGTTCTTTAGCCAAGGGCCAATTAAATACTGAAATAACCACACCGACACGGAAATACATAAGGCAAGTGGCAATGGCAATTCCGGCACGCGCACTGTGAGCCGAGGCCGGAACATGCGACATTAAACGCGCCAGCGTGACTGTCGTCGCAGTTGAAGAATAAAAGCCACCAAAAATTGCCGTTAAAATAATGCCGCGCTCAGGCGCCCAATATTTTTGAATAATATAACTACCATAAGACAAGGTACAAACCGCCAGAACCGCAAGCCACGCTTGATATGGCGTAATATTGGTCAAATGTGTTACGGGCTCGTTCGGCAGAAATGGCAGAACAATACCAACAAGCACGAGAAACTTGCCGAGCGTTATCATTTCTTCGGTAGAGATACGCTTTGCGAAATTATGCAATCTGTCTCTGCCCGTAAGCATCAACACCACGGTG
The DNA here is from genome assembly GCA_027485855.1 of Rickettsiales bacterium. Taxonomy (GTDB): domain Bacteria; phylum Pseudomonadota; class Alphaproteobacteria; genus JAIXQD01. The sequence continues at coordinate 56,758 of JAIXQD010000033.1, forward strand.
ACGGTAATTGCTATAGGCAACCAGTGATTTTGCGTAATCGTTATGGGTCCAAGCGCGTAAGCCAGCAAGGCGCAAGACGGCACAATTAAGCTTGCCGACCTTAGCTCTATCGTAGCCACTTGTTTTAAGCGGTTCACATAATATGCGTGCAGCCATGCGCCAACCACCAACAAACCGCCTAAAGCGAGTAGCCCGTGCTGCGGCTCTAGCAGATACAACATCGCCCCAGAAAATGCGAGAAACGGAAATGTGCGAATACCGCCTGGGCGATTGTAATTTTGCTTACTGTCATATTCTTCAAAGGCCAACCCCAAGAAAAGCGAGAGGCCCAAAAGCAGCAGAAAGCCATGCAATATTGTAACATCAGCCATTTTATCAACCCTCGATAGCGTTAAGGCGATTTAACAAAACTCTAAAACCCAATACCGTCTGTATCACCTAAGTGGCGCTTCACAATTTCTGCTAGCTGCCCGTTACACGCTGTACCGATACGCGCATATTCTTCAGGACTGTCATGCAAAGAGTTGCGCCGCTGGCGCTCGGCGCGCAATTGCTCGCCTATTGCGGCAATGCGCTTGTTTAATTCTTCGTTATAGCGTTGCTGAATATGGTTTGGATTATCGCCTTGAATAACACCAATATCTTTAACGATGGCCGACAACGACTTCTGCAAGCGCAAGCGGTAGTCACGCAATAGCTTGCGATCAATTTCAATGTGTATTTCCTCGTGGGCCAAAACTTCGCGATGCGGGCAGCTTCTTCGCGGAAATTCGCGCACCACATATATAGTTGGTTTCTTGAAGCCAAAATTTAAATCAAGGCCTATCGCAGAAACACAAAACACACCCGGCGCTACTTCGGTTGTTTGCAAACTACTTTTATTTTCCAAAACCATTTGGCTTACAGCCAAGCCCAACGGTTGATCGGGCTTTATTGCCGATAGCCACTCAATATCAGCGATGGCCTTTAGCTGCTTAAAACTTTTGTTGAAGTCATAGGTGAGGGTTTCAAAAAATATATCAACCTTTACATTTGGCTCAGGCATCGTTGGGCACTGCGCCTGTGCCGCAAATGGCCATAGCCACAATGAAACAAATAATATTGTTAGAAGTTTCATTGTGCTGTGCTCAATTAGATTTTTTGGTTGCTTAAAGGTGACTACACCATAACGATTTACAAAACACCAATAAAGTATTTTGTCACTGTGCCGCTAATCGGCTTCGGCCTTATACATCCAGGTTAATTCGTGTTTGTTGTGAAATAAATGTTGTAGCGTACCGCCCAAACTGTCCTTAATTTTAGCAATTATGTTAAAATCTGTTTCGCCCTGAAATTTGAAAGTACAGATTATATTTTTTGCCCGTCCCGACTCGCGCCATTTGCTGATGTAACTCAGCATTTTATCTGGGTAGCAAATAATATCACAAAGCAACCAATCGCAAGGCGGTAAGTCTTGCGGGCTAAGCGCAAAGGCACTTTGTTGCAAAAATTCAATATTTGTCAGGGCGGCTATTTCAGGCGTGAGCTCGGCTTTATCCACACTCAGAACGCGCGCGCCCAATTTTTGACAAACCCAGCTCCACCCACCCGGAGAGGCCCCCAAATCTATGCAAAACTCACCGGCTTTAGGCCAATAACCAATACGAGTAAAGGCCTCCCATAGCTTCAAATAAGCGCGGTTGGGCGGCGTGTGTTTATCTTCCACAAAATGAATTTCGCCATTGGGCATAGCGGCACTGCAATGCTGTGAGAAAAGCATATTTTGTTCATCAAGCAATGTCCAAGACCCTAAAGAGGCGGTGGGCAAGGCCTTCGGAAAAACAAGTGGCTTTCCACTAACATGCGGCAGGTTTTCTTCAATCAACAACATACGTCGATGGCAGACATGCGCATATTTTGCCCAATTTCTTTGTCTGTCTCTTAAATGTTGTGCGGCCTGCTTTATGGATAGAATTTTGCAGCTCTCTACTGCACCCCATGTATTTAAAGACCAAACGGCAGACATTGCAGGGCGAGAACAAATAAATAATCGCCCATGCTCGGACATCAGCACGTCAGCCAGCTCATGGCGTAGCTGAGCTTCAAGTTCTGGTGCAGCCAAATAAGCCGTAGTTTCTGATGCTAAAGACATTTGTTGATAATACATAGCCCTTCATAAATTATCTAATAAAATCAATGGATAATTTTGCTGTTGACAATCATTCTCAATAAAAGTTAGGCTATGTTTACCACCCCAACAGGGAAATAATAGCATGTATGTATGTAACTGTAACGGTGTTCGCGAAAAAACGGTAGACGAAGCAATTCGTAACGGTGCTGACACATTTGCAAAGGTTCATAAACATTGCGGAACCAAGCCCCAATGTGGTGGTTGCTTAAGCGAGATTGAGCTAAAAATCAAACTGGCAAAACACAACAACGCCAGCGAGCAAAACAATTCGCGCAGCATCCGCAAGAAGCAAGACCAAAAACCAATTGCAAACCACCCAAACTAAGCCCGTCTAAACTGGGGCTCTGCTAAATAATCTTTATGGTGGTTGACAAGGATGCAGAAAAAGCCATTCTGGCTTTATGTCAAAGTCAAAATCTAAAAACCAACCGCAATCAAACAAAAAAATGCCGAACAAAAAGCTGCTGGATCTTCCGGCCGACCTTACGTCGCTTGAAGTTCTCCTGCCTGACAGCTGCGGCATTTTACGCGGTAAAAAACTTCCGGCCAAAAGTGCGGCGAAAGCCCTCTTAGGTGAAATTACCTTTCCTGGCTCTATTTATTGTATGGATATTACGGGCGAGACCATCGCGAGCGCAGGCTTAGTTTGGGATGATGGCGACGCCGACTACCCTTGCCTGCCCGTTAATGGAACTTTAGTGCCCATCCCATGGGCAAAAGATGCAAGCTATCAACTGCTCTTAGAAATGCATGGCAATAATGGCCAAGCTTTTTTTGCATCACCACGACAAATACTGCGCCAACAACTGGAAAAATTTAAGCACTTAAAGTTACGGCCTGTTGCAGCCATTGAGCTTGAGTTTTATTTTACCTCGCGCCAATGGGGTGGCAATGTCCCACCTTGCGCACCAAACCGACCCGGGCGCGCATCGACACTTGGCCAAACACACCCATACGACCTCACCGTACTGCAAGACTTTTCGGAAATCATCGATGATATAATGGCTGCTTGCAAAGCTCAAAACTTGCCGGCCGATTCTGCTTTAGCCGAATATTCGCAAGGCCAGTTTGAAATCAACCTGCGCCACAGCGATGACCTTTTGAGTGTGGCCGATCAAGCCGTGCTGTTTAAACGAACCGTGAAAGCGATTGCTGCACGCCACAACTTAGACGCCACCTTTATGCCCAAGCCTTATGCCGAGCATGCGGGCAGCGGCTTACATGTTCACCTCAGTTTATATGATGCGAAGGGCCTGAATATTTTTTCGCATCCCACTAACCCAGAGCGACTGACCGGCAGCACACAATTAAACTATGCCATTGGTGGCTTATTAAAAACCATGCCCGACGCTCTGGCTATTTTTGCACAAAGTGCCAATGCGTACCGGCGCTTTAAGCCACTTTCTTATGCGCCCCTCACAGCCTCGTGGTCACCCAATAATCGTACAACGGCCATCCGCATTCCACCGGGCAAAGCCGCAGACCGACGCATTGAACACCGACTTTCAGGCGCTGATGCAAACCCATATCTGACACTCGCTGCCATATTGGCCGGCATACATCATGGCATAACTAAAAAAATTAAAGCCCCACCTGCGGTAGAAGGTAATGCCTATCGCCAGACCAGCACTGATGCGCAAATGCCAGCAACTTGGCAGGCGGCCCTCGCGCAATTTTCAGCAAGCGAATGGGCAAAAGAATATTTTGGCGAGCGCTTCAGGCATGTCTTTGGCGCGACAAAATTAGCAGAATGTGAAAAGTTCAACTCGCACATTACTAGCTTAGAATATGATTGGTATTTGCGCCAAGCCTGAGAAAATTTTAGAGAAGCTATGCAAAAAAATGCCACATTTATTGCCGTTCTGTCCAGTGCTTTTCTGCTGCTTCTGGTTGTATGGCCCACGCCAGATTTGTGGAGTAGCGGATTATTCTATGAGCCGCTAACCGGCTTTTGGTTGGCAAAAACCTGGCCAATGATTGTCTGGCACGAAGCCGTGCAAATGGGCGCGCGCGTTTTTGGGGCAGTGTGCTTATTGGCCGCCCTCTTCACCTGGTGGCGCAAAAAAACTCTCTTTGGGCTTGGCCCCAAGCCGTGGCTGTTTTTGCTTGTTGGATTATTATTGGCCCCGGGCTTATTAGCCAATACAGTTCTTAAAGACCAGTGGGACAGAGCGCGCCCGCATCAAACCATTAATTTTGGCGGCATGCAGCCTTATAAACCACCGCTCATCCCAACCGACACATGCGAGCGCAATTGCTCGTTTGTTTCAGGTGATGCATCGCTTGGGTTTTTTATGCATATCTTAGCTTATGTTGTCGCAACAAGATGGGCGCGGCGTACATTTTGGCTGGCCGTTGGCTTTGGCGGCCTTTGTGGCCTAAACCGAATTGCTATGGGCGCTCACTTTTTTAGCGATGTTGTTTTTGCGGCCTTTTTTATGTTTTTGGCTGTGGGCCTGCTGCATTTAGTTTTTTTTGGTCGAGCAGCAACCCTGGCGCGCTGGAAAATAATTTTGCCCCACCTTACAACCAAAAGCTGATTCACCATGCAAACGCCGCAAACATGGTATCAAGCAACAGCCCATAGCCGGGGCGATAGACCGCCGCTTACTGAGCATATTCATGCCGATATTGTGGTAATAGGCGCTGGGCTAACTGGTGTTTCAGCAGCGCTCACCTTAGCAGAAAAAGGCTACAAAGTTGTATTATTAGAGCGCCACTATATTGGCTATGGCGCGTCAGGCCGCAATGGTGGGCATATCTGCACAGGCTATACACATAGTCAAAAACACATCGCCGCACAAACGGGCCCCTCTTTAGCAAAAGAGCTTTGGCACTTAAGCGAAGAAGCCAAGCAGCTCATTCGCCAAAGAACTGAGCATTATAAAATTAACTGCGATTTGCGCTGGGGCTATGTCTATGCGGCGCTCAAATCCAGACATTTAAAAGATGCCGACACCATGTTGGCTGAATGGAATAAATATAACTACCACCATGGGCAGGCGCTCTCTTCGAGCCAAATATCAAACTATGTGAATTCGGATATTTATTTGGGCGGCCTTCTCGATAATGGCGGCGGACAGATTCATAGTTTGAATTATCTTTTAGGCATGGCCGAAGCCGCCGAATCTCTTGGCGCAAAAATTTATGGCGATAGTGGCGTTATTTCTATCGATGAGACACCGTCCACCGTAACCGTAAAAACTGCGCATGGTTGTGTTTCAGCAAAACATGCCATTTTGGCCGGCAATGCTTTATTGGGCCGCTTAGTGCCCGAGTTAAAGCACCGAATAATGCCCGTTGCCACAGCTGTTATTACGACGAACAGCCTATCGGACCAGGCAATACGCGAACTATTACCGGCGAATATGCCTATTGCCGATATGAATTTTATTTTGACCTATTTTAGAGCTACGCCCGATAATCGTATCTTGCTGGGCGGCGGCGCCAGTTATGCAAATTTGCAGACCTCTTACGATTTTACCCGCCTTGAACATCAATTGCGTAGAATTTTTCCGCAAACAACCCTGTTAAAGACTGAATATCACTGGCACGGGCTCCTTGACATAACTGTAAGCCGACTACCCCATATTGGAAAAATCGGCCGCAACCTTTATTTTGCACAAGGTTTTTCAGGCCAAGGTGTGTCGCTGACCGGAATTACTGGACATTCTTTGGCGCTGGCAATTGCCGGACAATCAGAGAAAATGGACATATTTTCTAAGCTGAAACATTGGCCATTTCCGGGTGGCCCACTACGCACCCCTGTTCTTGCCGCTTACATGCTATGGGCAAGGTTAAAAGACTGGCTTTAAACGAACGGCTCGAAACCAAAGCCCCGAAACTATCGGCCTGTAACATTTCAGCCACTTTTTACACTTCCAAGACATGATTAACTTGTTATTCTTCAATACGATAGATAGACTAATGTTGAAAAAATTGGGCACCCTGCAATTAGGGGGTCTGTTTCTTGCGTTGTTTTAGTTTTTTGCATCAAACGGCTTTCTGAGAGTTTGTTTAGAGACGGAGTTTAGCATGAGCATTTTTCGGCACCTCACAGCCTGCGCAGCACTTGTTGTGGCACTGGCCTGCGCTACACCTGCTAACGCACAAAACACCAACTCGACATCTACTGCAAAAACCACACGCAATGCTAACAACACCCCAACCCTAAGCGCCGCCAGCGGCACAGCGGTAAGTCAGCGCGTGGAACAGCTGAGACAAGATTTAAACAGCTTACGCGCCTCCGTGCTTGCCCAAAATGACGAATATCAAGCCCTGCGCGGCAGCGGGTCTGCAAGCGCTGTGCAATATCATAGCTCTGTTGCTGCTATTACGGCCCGTTTGCAACAGGGCACAACGCCCGGTAACCCCATTTTGCTGCGTCAATGGGATGAGGCTCAGGGCAATCTTGATCTGGTCAATACCAGCATTTCACGGCTTAATAACCTCTCGGCTGAAGTGGCCGCCAATGGCTCGCTTTCAGGCTATTTGCTTGAGTCGGTCAAAGCCGCATTTCTGCTCTCGGGCGCCGTTGACGAAGACCATGAGCAACTCAAAATTCTGCAGGATGCCACAGCGCAAACCATCATCCTGATCGAGAGTATGCGCAACGATATCAGCAAAGACCTGCTACGCCTGACCAATTACTGGACAAGCGAGCGCAGTAATTTGCAAACACTCTCTTTTGCTATCAACAAGGGCGAGATGCTGGGCAACAGCCTGCAAAACCGGCCACTGGTTGTAATGCCACAACCTCTGCCCGCGCTTGACGCCGCTATCGTACCTGTCTCCAGCCAATCACTGACACAGCCAGCAAATGCATCCGTACCACCACTGCCACCTGTTAACCTCACACAGCCCGCGCCACAGCCAGCTGGCCTATCAGGCAATCAAGCTGTTGAGGGGCGGTTGCTGGTGTTAATTCGCTTTAATCAGCCTGTTGTCGATTATGAGCAACGGCTTTACGGCGCGGTCAGCGGCATCATTGATCAAATGCCCAACACGCTCTTCACCATTGTTGCGGTATCGCCCACAGGTGGCGACCCCACGCAAATTGCCTCTAGCACAGCTGCGGCACAACGTCATGCTGATGCCGTCAAGCGTTCGCTGATGCAAATGGGTATGCCTGCAGACAGAATGGCAATGGCCAGCCTTGGTAGCGATAGCGCTAAATCACCTGAAGTTCACATTTACGCTAAATAACGCCCAGGCTAAATAACGCCGTTATTATTAGTGTATATTGTAGCGTGCCTGACCTTTTCTATCCACGGTACGGCTAAAAAATGGTGCAAGCGAAACTTGCTCTAAGGCCATAGCCTCAGCTATCTCAGCATAGCTTTCTAAAACGGCACAGATTTGTGCGGGCCGCGCGGAAATACTAACCGCCCTCTCGCCACCACGCGGATCTAGCCCTTGCAAACTCATGGCTAAACGCAAATCATCTTTTTGTTCATCCGTGGCGTCAGGACTAAAAACCAAAACGGCTAAAATCTCTTGGTTGGCCGCTGCAGATATCAGCTGTGCCTGCAAATCATCGCTTGCTTTATGTATTATGGAATAAGTCAATTTCATGGGATAGGCTCTCCTTAATCCCACTTTGACAAAACTTTGCTAAGCAAAAATTAAAGCTCGGCTATTCCTGCTTGATGATAACTTGATCCACAGAGCTGCGCCCTTGATCATCGCCTAAAGCTTTTACATCCATGCGCGTGCCGCTAACGCCCTTGGCAATAAGATAGGCCCTAACAGCAAGCGCCCGACCAAGCGAGATACGACGCGCATCTTTATCGCCAGCGGCAACGGCATAAGCCGACAGTAAAAGGCGAGTAGTGGTTGCGCCTTTTAGTTCGCTGGCGAGCACATCTAAGCGCTGCTTCGCCTCAGGCGATAATTGCTCGGCGCCTTTTGAAAATGCAAGGACAACGCCAGCATCTGCAGTATTAGCCGCCGGCTTATCGGCTGCCACTGTTTCAGCAGGCGGTGCAGGCGCTAAAACCGGCGCAGAGTTTTGTGCCGGCTCGGCGGTGGGTGTGGCAACAGAGCTGTCTTGCGGCATTGGCTGCTCAGCGGGCTTTTCTGCTTCAGGTTCTGGCGCCGCTACACTAGTCGTATCAACAACGGCCAGGGGCGCTGCTGCTGGTGCCAGAGCTTGATTTGCACCGGGTGCATTAGTATCTGGCACCTTGAGAAAGGCAACGGACGGCGCCGTGCTGTTATCGTTATTTTTTGGCAAAGTTTTTTCAGAAGCAACATCAGGGGCTTTTTGTGCCGCCGGCTTATCAGCCTCGGCCTTTGCCGCTGCGGCTTTCTCAGCAGCAGCTTTCTCGGCAGCGGCTTTCTCGGCAGCAAGGCGTTCTGCTTCAAGCTTATCAGCGGCTGCTTTTTCGGTGGCAGCCGTCTCAATCGCTGCTTTTTCGGCAGCAGCTTTTTCAGCAGCAACCTTCTCAGCAACAAGGCGTTCTGCCTCAAGCTTATCGGCAGCTGCTTTTTCGGCGGCAGCCTTCTCAGCAGCAACCTTCTCAGCTGCAAGACGTTCTGCTTCCAGCTTATCAGCGGCCGCTTTCTCTTTCGCGGCTTGCTCTAGCGCTTCGCTCTTTGCTTCATTATCCGTGGTGTTGGGTTTATCTGAGGCACCAGCAACAGCGATATCATTGGCGGGCTTTTCATTGAGAGGCGCGGTTAGTGTTTCAGAAATTTTAGCCTGGTTTTCTGGCGCTTGTTCTGCAGCCTTGCTCTCCTGACGCAATGGCAGAGGCTTGGCAATCTTCTTTACCTTGGCTTTTTTCTTCGGTGGGGCGGCCTTGACCGCAGTATTTTCTTGAGGCTTGGTATTAAGCCATGCGCCAAACTTGGGCGTTTTTAATGTAGTTGCTTGGCCCGCTGTGCCTGATAAATCTGAGGCCGGCACCTGACCCAAAATACCTGGCTGCCGATTTGTCGGCGGTAAGAGTGGTTGTGGCTCAAGCAAAGCCGTAGCCTTAGCTGGCGGCGCTGCAACAGGTGCCGCAACCTCGGGCGCCGCAACTTCAGAAGATACTGGCTGCGAAGGCGCAATGGTTTGCACAACTGCGGTTTCTTGCTTGGGGGCAGATTCAGCCAGCAGCGGCGGGGCTTCCTGCACCGCAATCCGTGGTGCGCTCACAATCGCATCAAGGCGCTGCGGCTCTTCTGCTACATCTGTCAGCTTAGGAATGATAACCTTTTTAGCGGGCGCTGGGGCTGCGCTTGCCGCAGGGGGAGCAGGTGGCACTGGCGCCGGCTGAGGTATAGGTTGAGGTATTTGCTGAGGCCTTGGTTGGGGCGCTGGTTGCGGCGTTGGCTGGGGTGTTGGTTGGGGCGCTGGTTGTGCCTTAGGCACCAACAGCGGCGTGGCTGTAGCGGGCGGCTCTGTATTTGTTAACACGGCACTGGCGGGCGGCTCGGGCAGAAATGTTTTGCTCTCTACCGCAGCTTGTGGCGCAGGGGGCACTGGTGCGACCACTGGCAGCGGCGCTCCGGCAAGCTGATTTGTCTTGATTTCTGGCTCGCTCACCACCGGCGCCCTCACCACAGGCATCTCAACAGCTGGTGGCCTAACAATTGACTGTTTAACTGTGGGTGTTTCCGCTACGGGTTTTTCAACTAATGGCTTTTCAGGAACAGGCTGTTCAGCATTTGAGCTAAATAATTTGCGCGAGGTTGTTGTCACTGCCGCTGGCGCAACAACAGTTTCTGGCGCGGGCGGGGCCGGAAGCGGCGCAGGCGTTGGCAATGCCGCCTTCTTGGCTGGCTCTTTGTTTTCTGGCCCCCTACTTTCTGGGCCCTTACTTTTTTGTATCGCTTGCCCCGTAGCCGCACCTGCCGCTTTTGCGTTCTGTCGCGGCATAGTAATAACGGGTGGTGCTGGCTGGTAATCTTGTATGATGGGCCTTGGATTTAAAGCACTATCAATCACTGGCGCAGGGCTATTGGCTAAAACCTGTGCCGCTTCGGCCCCGCTATTCATGTTAGGAATATTTGCCGTAGCCATATCAACATTGCTGGCCCCTTGGCGCGCCTGCTGAAAACCTTGAATAAGGTTACGGCGTGTAATGGCCGGCAAGGTACTTTGGCCGCGCAGCCGCTCTTGCCCGACACTAGACACCGGCGGCAGCTCTGGCAATACGCCAAGCGTTGACGCCGATAGACCCTGCCCACGCTCAAGCATGGCAGCAGGGCGGGCACTACGGCCATCAGCAGCGGGGGTGGTATCAAGCAAGGGCAGATTATTTTTGCCGCGCTCAGGCAAAAGCCCCGAAGCTGCCGGTCCCTTAGCAATATCTGTTGCTTTTTGCCCAACTCTGCCAATGGGCGCCAATAGCTCGCGGCGATTATTTTTAGCGCCTGGCACCTGGCGCCAGGGTAAGTTGCTAGAGTCTACTTCAGTTTGCGTGACACCCGTTGATGGCACTGAAGACGAATAACTTTCAAGCGATGTCTCAGAATTATCGCCGATGACAATTTGCGCCATAGCCGGGTTGCACCACCACAATGAAAGTGCGGCAGCTCCGGTGAGCAACAACAAACGCAACGAGCTGTTTTGGGTCATTCGCTAAGCATGAATCCATTTTAGGGCGCAAATTAGTAATTATAATATAAGACCGATTCGGTTAACAGGCATGCGCCTCAATGTGTCACACCCAAAATGGACTAACTTTTGTGTATATTGAGCAACTCAAGCAGGTCTTTATGGATGTTCTTGTTGGCTGCGACAATTGTGCTGCTATAAAGCGGCTCAGCACCACCTGTTTGTTCTGTTACAATGCCGCCAGCCTCCCGCACCAATAACATACCGGCTGCAATATCCCATGGCTTAAGACCGGTCTCAAAAAAACCATCGCCACGCCCTGCCGCGATATATGCAAGGCCCAAAGCCGCCGAACCCAACCTTGAAATTGTTGCAACTTTAGGCATTAAATTGGCCAATTGCTGCAAGGCTTTTTCTTTATGTTCAAGGCCTCTTATTGCGGGGATGCCCGCAAGAATGAGACAATCCTTGAGATTGCGGCGCGCCGATAAACGTAAACGGAGATTGCCTAAAAATGCCCCCATGCCTTTTTCTGCCCAAAATGGCTGGTTATTAAGGGGGTCATAAACCAAACCCGCCACGATCTCATTTTCGCGCTCAACGGCGATTGAAATGCACCAATGCGGGATACCATGCAGAAAATTGCTTGTGCCGTCGATGGGGTCAATAATCCATCTTGTATTGGCCTGCTTGCCGACTTGTTCTGCGCCCTCTTCGGTCAAAAAGCCAAAATCAGGGCGAGCTTTTTTAAGCTCGGCGCGCAGCATTTCATCGGCACGAATGTCTGAACTGGTGACAAAATCGCCCGGCCCCTTTAGCGAAACTTGAAGCTGCTCAACCTCGCCAAAATCACGGCACAATACACGGCCAACCTTCTCAGCGGCCCTGGTCATAACAACCATAAGAGGGGATAATACTGGCACGATTAGGCCTATCCCTTGTAGCGCTCTAAATATTCATTATCGCTGGTTCGCACCACAATTTTTGTACCCGATTCGATATGAGGCGGCACCATGACCTTCAAGCCATTATCCAATTTTGCTGGCTTATAAGAAGAAGAGGCCGTTTGGCCTTTTACAACAGGGTCAGCCTCGATAATTTCGCAAACGACGGTTTCTGGCAACTCAACAGAAAGCGCGGCGCCCTCATGGGTGCGAACGGTGCAAATCATTCCGTCTTGCAGATAAACGACGCCATCACCAATGATATCTTTGGCAATAGCGAGCTGCTCGTAGTTTTCGTTATTCATGAAGGTGTAAGTCTCACCATCATTGAATAAATACTGCATTTCAGCTTCTTCTAAGCGCACCTTCTCAACAGTTTCTTGCGTGCGGAAGCGCTCATTTGACTTAGTGCCCGTGCGGGCGTCGCGCATATCAATATGCACAACAGCAGCGCCTTTGCCAGGAATCATAATCTGGCTACGGATAACCACCCAAAGCTTATTATTGTGCTCAATCACATGGCCGGGTCGAAGGGTATTTGCATTAACTTTCATGGCACACCGTTAACAATTAGAATGAGCGCCTTTATTAGCAGCTCATGGCACATAAAGCAAGTTACCCTTACCGACAAACAAAGGCCGCAAGCCACCATTTGTGCCTGAAAAAGCCTGTGCTATAAAAGGACCATGTCAAAGCTTTTACATCTATTATTGCTATCTACCCTTATGCTTGCTGGCTGTGCCAGCGCCGAGGAAGATGCAGCCTATGTTGAGCGCCCCGCCGAAGATATTTATCTTGAGGCGCAGGCTTCCTTAGAAAGCAACTCAACCGAGCAGGCGGCAAAACTATTTGATGAGGTAGAGCGCCAACACCCCTACTCTAACTGGGCCACGCGCGCCCAGCTTATGGCAGCTTATGCGCATTATCGCGGGCTGCGCTACCCAGATGCCATAGACACACTTGATCGATTTATTCAGCTTCATCCGGGCCACAAAGACGTTGCCTATGCCTATTATTTGCGCGCCTTGTGTTACTATGAACAAATTACCGATGTTGCTCGCGATCAGGCCGCTACCGCCAACGCGCTTGAGGCATTACAAACTGTGGCCAATCGCTTTCCCGATACGGCTTATGCCCGCGATGCATTATTAAAATTGGACCTTGCCCGCGATCACCTAGCGGGCCGTGAGATGGAGATAGGCCGCTATTATCAGCGCCAGCAGCTTTATCTGGCGGGCATCACTCGCTTTAAAACTGTTATTACCGATTATCAAACAACCAGTCATGTAGCTGAAGCTCTCCATCGCTTAACTGAATCCTACTTAGCACTGGGTCTGCGCGATGAGGCAAAAATAGCTGCGGCAACATTGGGCTATAACTTCCCTGGTAGCCGTTGGTATTCTGATAGCTATGCGCTGTTGGGTGACCCCAACCTTGTGCCCGCGCAAGCAGAAGATGGCTGGTTGGGCCGCACCTGGAAAAAGCTGCTGTAATTAAATGCTTGCGCATCTTGCCATTCAGGATTTTATCTTAATTGAGCGCCTCGCCATTAATTTTAATGCTGGCCTCAATATCTTAACGGGCGAAACAGGCGCCGGTAAATCAATGGTGCTTGATGCGCTCGGCCTTTGCCTTGGCGCACGCAGCGACGCCAGCTGGATAAGACAAGGCGCTAACCAAGCCATCATCAGCGCAACTTTTATTGTTGATAAAGAGCACCCGATTCATGCTGTTTTGCAAGAGTCGGGCTTACCAGATGACGACGAAATAAATTTCCGCCGCATCATTCATCTGGATGGCAAAAGCAAAGCCTATGTCAATGACCAACCAATAGGCGTAGGGCTTTTAAAGCAACTGGGCCAACTACTGCTTGAGGTTCTTGGCCAGTTTGAGGCACATGGGCTGCTCGATGCCACAACACACATAAATCTGCTCGACGCCTTTGGCGGGCTCACGAAAGAGGCGCAGGCCCTCGCAAAAAAATTTCATGATTGGCAAGAGTGCCGCAATCTTTACCACAAGCTGCAACAAGATTTAGCCAGCCAAAATACCGAGCTTGATTTTCTGCGCTTTGCCCTGAACGAGCTTGAACAGCTCTCCCCGGCCGATAGTGAATATCCAGAGCTTGTTAAGCAAAAAGAACTGCAACAACATAGCGCCCGTCTCAGTGAAGCCGCCGGCCTTGCGCTTGAAGCCCTTGATGCGGACAATGGTGCTCGCACCCGCGTAACCCAAGCGCATAAAAACCTCTTACGGCAAGCCGACAAAGCTGCAGGCGCTTTCGATGAATGCCTTGCCTTGCTTGACAGTGCCGATGGGCTCCTTGCCGAAGCCAGCGAAAAAATACACAGCATCTTGCGCACCACCAAAGATTCCCCTAAAGCGCGCGAAGCTCTCGAAGAGCGCCTATATTTATGGAAAAACTTAGCACGTAAGCATAACCAACCGCCCGAAGCGCTCACAGCTTTTAAGGTGACGCTGGCACAGCGTGTCGATAAAATTGAAAATGCCGATAGCTCGCTGAAGGAACACGAGCAACAAACAAAAGACCTTGAAGCAAAGTTCTTAGCGGCTGCAAAAACCTTATCAGCATCGCGACGCAAAGCTGCACAATTACTGCAAAATGCCGTAGCACAAGAGCTGCCCTCACTTAAGCTAGAGCAAGCACAATTTGCCGTACAATTCATGCAAAAACCAGAAGCACAATTTAACAGTAACGGTCTTGAGCAAGTTATATTTGTTGCCAGCACCAATCAAGGAATCGCTGCACAGCCTTTGGCCAAAATTGCCTCAGGCGGCGAGCTGGCACGCTTTATGCTTGCTCTGCGTGTAGTCATGGCTAAAACAACGCCCATGACAACAATCATGTTTGATGAGGTGGATGGCAGTGTCGGTGGCGGCACAGCCAGTGCGATTGGCCGCAAGCTTAAAGCCCTCAGCGAAAACACTCAGGTTCTGGCCATAACGCACAGCCCACAAGTTGCTGTTTATGCAGACCAACACTGGCATATCAGCAAGCTTGCCAACAAAAAACAAACACAAAGCGACATTACCCTACTTAACACTGCCGCACGCCGTGAAGAACTCGCCAGAATGCTATCAACCGGCACAGTAACACCTGCCGCTCTTGCCGCAGCCGATCAGATGCTTGCAGATGCCACAGCCGTTAAGCCCAAAGCCTTAAAAGCCAAATCATGAGTAGCAAAACAAACAAAGAGCAGCGCCGCCTAGAAGAACTAGCGGAACTTATTTTGCAGCACGACCAGCTCTATCATCAGCAGGATCAGCCAAAAATCAGCGATGCCGAATATGATGCTCTGCGCCGCGAGTTTGCGCATTTGCGCCAGCAATTCCCGCACCATCCGCTTTTATTTGACCCCGACCGCAAAGTTGCAGCGTCACCCAGTAATAGCTTTGGCAAAATTCGTCATGGCTTGCCGATGCTTTCGCTTGATAATGCCTTCGCCGATTCTGACATTATTGATTTTTTTAGTCGGGCGCGGCGCTTTTTAAATATCCCGCCATCGGCGGCGCTACCCTGCATGGCCGAGCCCAAAGTTGATGGGCTATCAGCGAATATCATCTATGAAAATGGTCTGCTGGCTTATGCCGCTACCAGAGGCGATGGCACCGAGGGCGAAGACATCACCGAAAATATTCGCACCATTAAAGATATCCCCAAAAAGCTTACAGTTAATATCCCCAAACATATTGAGATTCGCGGCGAAGTTTATTTAGCAAAAGATGATTTTATAAAACTTAATAAGCAACGCGAGCTTGCCGGCGAGCCTATTTTTGCTAACCCACGCAATGCCGCGGCGGGGAGCCTGCGTCAGCTTGATGCAAAAATCACGGCAAGCCGTCCACTCGGCTTTTTTGCCTATGCCTTAGGCCAAAGTGACTGGGAAGCGCAAAGCCAAAAAGAAATTAGAGACGCGCTAAAAAACTGGGGCTTTACGCTGAATGAGCCAGCCGTTCTTTGCGAGCAACCACAAGAGCTGCTCAACTATTACCAAGATATACAATCGCGCCGTAGCGCTTTGCCCTTTGATATTGATGGCGTTGTTTACAAAATCAATGACCGGCAAACGCAGCAACGCTTAGGCTTTGTGAGCCGAGCGCCACGTTGGGCCATTGCGCATAAATTTCCAGCCGAGCAAGCGCAAACCCGTTTGCTGGGAATCACCATTCAAGTGGGGCGCACAGGCGTGCTCACCCCTGTTGCCGAGCTCGAGCCGATTAATGTTGGTGGGGTTATCGTTTCACGCGCAACGCTACATAACGAAGATGAGATAAATCGTAAAGACATTCGCATTGGCGATGTTGTGGCCTTACAGCGCGCGGGCGATGTTATTCCGCAGATTATCGGCATAATTAACGACGAACAACATGCACAGCGCCCAAAATTTATTTTTCCAACAACATGTCCGCAATGTGCAAGCCCTGTTGTGCGCAGCGAAGGCATGGCTGCATGGCGCTGCCCCAACAGCCTTGGCTGTCCGGCACAGCGCTTGGAAAGAATTGTGCATTTTACCAGCCGCGATGCCTTTGATATTGAGGGCCTTGGTCGTAAAACTGTAGAAGAGTTCTGGCAACATGGCTGGCTTAAAACGCCCGTTGATATTTTTACCCTGCCCGAGCGCATTACCAACGGCACGATAAAACTGACCGACCGTGATGGCTGGGGCGAAAAATCGGTTGAGCGATTAATCAGCGCTATTGAACAGCGCCGCTCTATTACGTTCGCTCGGTTTATTTATGCGCTTGGTATCCCACAAATTGGTGAAGTCACCGCAAAACAGCTTGCTCGGCATTATATCAACTGGCCGGCCATGCTTGCCGCCCTGCAACAAACGGCAGAGGCCGCTAAACAACAGTTGCTCGACATACATGGCATAGGTGATGCCATGGCCGACGACCTTGTGAGCTTCTTTCACGATACGCATAATCTTGAAATTTTAACCAGCCTTGCTGCACAAATTACCATTGAGCCAGAGCAACCCTTACAGGGCAAATTGGCTGGAAAAACCATTGTCTTCACAGGCACGCTTAACAGCATGGGGCGCAATGAGGCCAAACAAAATGCCGAAAAACATGGCGCTATAGTGGCCAACAGCATTTCGAGCAAAATTGATTTTCTCATCGCCGGTGAAAATGCCGGCAGCAAGGCAGCCAAAGCCGCCGCGCTTGGCGTTAAAGTAATCCTTGAAGCAGAATGGCTAGACTGGCTAAAGCCAGACTAAATATGTGGACGCAACAAAGGCGCTGTTGCAGATTTCAACCATGCTTTTTCTGCGCCCGATAATGATGGCGCCAAGCTTTGCTCCACTTTCTGATGATAGGCATTCAGCCACTCCAGCTCATCTGCTGTCAGTAATGCTACATCAACAAGTTTACGGTCTATTGGCACAAGCGTGAGCGTTTCAAAGCCAAGCATCTCGCGCTCGGCTCCTGCAATGGCAACCGTGGTGACGGCTAATAATGCCTCGGTGCGAATCCCGTAATGACCTTCGCGATAATAGCCGGGCTCATTTGATACAATCATGCCGGGTGCCAAAGCAACCGTTGAGGCACGTTTACTGATGCTGTGCGGTCCTTCATGCACGGATAAAAAGCTGCCAACGCCATGGCCAGTGCCGTGGTCAAAATCGAGCCCAGACTGCCAAAGTGCCTGTCGCGCCAAAACATCTAATTGTGAGCCAGTTGTCCCCTTAGGGAAAACCGCACGCGCCAAAGCGATATGCCCCTTAAGCACCAGTGTAAAATGCCGCCGCATTTCATCAGAGGGTGTGCCGATAGCAATAGTGCGCGTGACATCTGTTGTGCCGTCCAGATATTGCCCGCCAGAATCAAGCAAAAATAGCTCGCCATTCTTAAGCTGCCGGTTTGTGGCTGGGGTGGCTCTGTAATGAATAACCGCACCATTTGGCCCTGCCCCAGCTATCGTATCAAAACTTGGGCTATGAAACTCTTGCGCCTGCGCCCTAAACTCTAGTAATTTTTTATCCACATCAATTTCAGTTGGCAAAGACGTATTAGGCTGCTCTTCTAGCCATGCAAAAAAGCGGCAAAGGGCAACACCATCACGCTGGTGTGCGGCCCGCGTGCCGGCAACTTCTGTTGTATTTTTGCAGGCTTTATGCAGCAAGCACGGGTCATCGGCGCGCTTTATTTTAGCCCCCTGCAACAAGGGCAGCACTGCGGCAGGCGCTGTCTGTGGGTCAAGCTGTATCGAGGCTTGCTGTTGCGCTACGGCATTAAGCCCCGCAGACAAAGCCGATATAGGCAAAATATTGACCGACGCCCCCAAGCTGTCTTTAACCGATTGCGGAACCTTGTTAACATCGACAAACCAATCAACTACGCCGGTTTTATGCAGCAACGCATAGCTCATCACTATTGGCGTGTTCGCCAGATCAAAGCCGCGAATATTTAATAGCCAAGCAATTGAATGACTATCTGTAAGCAAGCACGAGTCGGTCGGCAATTTTTGTGCCATCAACTTAATTTTATCGGCACTGCTTTGCCCAGAATATTGCAAAGGATGCACAAAAGCGGCACGAATATTTTCGGCTGGCCGATTTTTCCATAATGTATCTATCGGGTTATTTTGCAAAGGCTCTAAACTTATGCCCAATGCCGCAAATTGCGGCTGGCGCTGCTCAACCCATGCCACCGAATGCAGCCAGGCATCATAACCAATTTTACTGCCCTTGGGTGCCGCTTGTGCTAACCATTCATTCAAAGGCTGCTCGCTGCTGTGACGCAAAGCAAATGCTTGGCCGTCAACCTCACGCTGCATTTGAATAATGTAGCGCCCATCAGTAAAAAAAGCCGCCGTTTTGGGCAAAATTGCGGCCATACCTGCCGAGCCAGTAAAACCCGTCAGCCACTGCAAGCGTTGCGACTGCGGTGGCACATACTCATTAGCGAACTCATCGCTCATGGGCACTATCATGCCATCAAAACCTTGTGTGGCCAAAGCTGCGCGCAGTGCCGTCAACTTATCCTGTGCAGTTTGCATTTAATTATTCTCCTTTTTAACAAGCAATAAAGCCGCCCAACCATTTTGCGTTTGCTGACGCTCAATAACAAAACCATGTGGCAAATAGGCATTCAAAACCAAACGAATTTGCGTATCCAGCAAGCCTGATAACATAATACGACCACCATCACACACCATGCCCGACAAAGCCACAGCCAGCCGCCGCAATGGCCGCGCCAGTATGTTTGCTAAAATTAAATTATAGGGCGCGGCAAGCTGAATAGGCCGAGCATATATACCGCGACCGCCACAAAACATAAGGCGGCTACGCAAATAATTGCGGCGCGCATTGCTCTCGGTCACGCGCACGGCTTCAGGGTCTATGTCACTCGCCAAAACAGCAGCCTTGGGCCACAATCTTGCGGCGGCCAAAGCTAAAATACCGCTGCCACAGCCCAAATCTAAAATATTTTGCGGGGTTATTTTAACGTCACGAATTTTTGTTAAAAGTCCCAGGCACATAGCCGTTGTTGCATGCTCGCCCGAGCCAAAGGCCGTGGCCGCCGTAACTTTTAGGCGATGGCGCGACCAATGGCCATCGCGGTCATCAACAGAAAGGCGCCCAAAGCGCAACTCGCCCTGCGGCCGATAGGCTTTACTCAGCCAATCTTCATCAGGGACAGGCATAAGCTCTAACGGCGGCAACAGAATATCATCTGCCTGCGCCAGCTCGGCGATAAGTGCAAATTTTATATCTAAATCCGCGGGTGGAGTATCAAGGTAAATGGCCTCCACCAACCAAAGCCCCTTGCGGCTCACAATACTACTGACCGCAACAGCACTTTGCTGCAGAACCTGTTCTGCCATCGGCCTTAGGCTATCTGGGGCATAAATGGCCGCGCGCCATAAAACCATTATATTTCTCCTGCCCTGTCGGCCGATACCACAAAGCTAGACATGACTTTTTTCAGGCCCGCACGCTCAAAAGCAATTTCTAAGCGATCGCCCTCGGCGCGTCGAATAACGCCATAGCCAAATTTTGTATGAAAAACGCGCTCGCCCACAAGTGGTGATTGATAGCTATCGGCGTCAATGACATCGGCCCGCCCTTCAATTTGCTGCTGATAATTTTTGCCATTGCCGCGTGAAAAATTATTGTGGCTTTGATATGACTGAGACCACATCGGTGCAGGCGGCGACATATGCTGGGTAATTTCGCTGCTTTGTTCTATATGCTCTTTTGGTAGCTCGGCAATAAAACGTGATGGCTGGCAAGTAAGCCACTGGCCGTGCAATCGTCTTTGTGTTGCATGCATAACATAAGCACGAGTTTTAGCGCGGGTTAATGCTACATAGGCAAGCCGCCGCTCTTCTTCTAGGCCACGAACGCCGCTTTCTTCTAGGGTGCGCCGGCTGGGGAACAGCTCTTCTTCCCATCCTGCCAAAAATACATATGAAAACTCTAACCCCTTGGCCGCATGTATGGTCATCAGCGTCACTTTTGCGACATGATCTTCGCTTGATTGCTCCATCACCAAACTGACATGCTCTAGGAAAGTGGACAGCGTATCAAACTCACTTATGGCATTTACCAGCTCTTTTAAGTTGTCGATGCGACCGGCCGATTCAACCGATTTATCTGCCTGCAGCATGGCCAAATAGCCAGACTCTTCTAAAACCAGCTCAGTGAGTTCTGCGGGGGACAAATGCTGCAACTGGTCGCGCCAACGCTGCACACATTGTAAAAAGTTATTCAGTTGCTGCCTTGTTTTAGCACCAATCTCATCGGTGCCGACTAGCTGCGCTGTGGCAAAAAGCATGCCCTGACCATATTGGCGAGCAAGCCTGGTTATTTGCTGAAGCGTGGCAGGGCCAACACCGCGCCTTGGTACATTAACAATTCTTTCAAAAGCCAAATCATCTTGCGGTTGCAGCACCAAGCGCAAATAAGCCAGCGCATCACGAACCTCTACTCGCTCATAAAATTTTGTGCCGCCAACAACGCGATAGGGAATTGCAGTTTTTATAAAGCGTTCTTCAAACTCACGGGTTTGCGCGGCTGTTCTGGAGAGAATGGCGATATCGGCCAACGAGATACCACGACGCTGCAGCGATTCAATTTCATCACTCACATAGCGGGCCTCGCTTTCGCCATCCCACAAAGCTCTGACTGAAAGTTTTTCGCCCGCGTCAGCTTCTGTCCATAATGTTTTGCCTAGCCTTTGCGCATTCTGGGCAATAAGCACCGAGGCGGCTGCTAGAATATGTCCAGTAGAGCGGTAATTTTGCTCAAGCCGCACAACATAAGCATGCTGAAAATCTTGCTCAAACCGCAAAATGTTACCAATTTCGGCGCCACGCCAACTATAAATTGACTGGTCGTCGTCGCCCACACAACAGAGATTTTGATGTTGCTGAGAGAGTAAACGCAACCATAAATATTGAACAAGGTTGGTGTCCTGATATTCATCAACCAAAATATAACGAAAGCGCTGCTGCAGCTCAGCCAAAACATCGGCATGCTCACGCAGCAATAGCAGATTATATAACAACAAATCGCCAAAATCGCAGGCATTCAGTTCGCGCAGGCGCTGCTGATATGCCGCGTATAATTGCGGTAACTTACCCTCTACCGCATGTGCGGCATCGGCTTGCTTTGCTTCTTCCGGCTTTATCCCTTTGTCTTTATAACGACTAATCATCGCCAACACTAAACGGGCGGGCCATTTCTTATCTTCTATATTATGGTCGGCAAGAATTTGCTTTAGCAAACGAAGCTGGTCGGAATCATCCAATATGGTAAAATTTGGTTTTAGCCCAACACGCTCGGCATATTGACGAAGCAAGCGCGCACCAATCGAGTGAAATGTGCCTAAATACCAGCCTTCAGTTGGGCGCCCCAGCAATTGCCCCACGCGATGCGACATCTCGCGTGCGGCCTTGTTTGTGAAGGTGACCGCTAAAATCTGAAATGGTGTGGCGCGGCCGCTAAAAAGCAAATTTGCCAAACGTGCTGTTAAAACCTTCGTCTTACCCGTGCCTGCGCCAGCTAAAACTAAAACAGGGCCATCGAGCTTCTCGGCAGCCTCTCTTTGGCGGGCATTGAGTGCGGCCAAAAAGGGCGGCAAAGTTATAATTTCTGAATGGGTTTCTACAGCGGCGCTCATCTAACAGACTTAGCACGATATGGCCCTATCTGCGAGGGGGGTTTTACTAAAAAATGCCCGCCCTTAGGGCAGCTCTTGCAACACAACCCGATCGCGCCCTTGTTGCTTGGCCCGGTAAAGGGCGGCATCGGCTCTGGCAATAAGGTCTTCGGCTTTTTCACCAGAAATATAGGCCGTAAGACCAACAGAAAGCGTTATGCCACCCAAATCTTCATTGCTGGGGCGACGAATAATTTTCTTGTTACCAACAATCCGGCGCAAGGCATCGGCAACTTTTGCGGCATCAACCAGCCTTGTTTGTGGCAGCAGAATGGCAAATTCTTCCCCACCATAACGCGCCACCATATCCCGCCCCTTCAAGTTTTCAAGCAGGCTACGTGCCACCAATTTAAGCACTTGGTCGCCCACTAAGTGCCCATGCCGATCGTTAAATCGTTTGAAAAAATCTATATCTAACATCAGCAAACAAAGCGGTTCATTGCGCTCGCTTGCTTCGCTCATTTGTCGCAATATGTCGGCATTAAAAGCCTTGCGGTTGCCAACGCCGGTCAGCGCGTCAAGCAGGCTCTCTTGCTTAGCCTTATCCAGATTTTGCTTAAGGTCTGCAATCTGACTAAATGAGCCATTAAGTTGCTGCTGTAGTTTCTGGTTTTGCTCCAGAACCTCACGTGTTTCATGCGTAAGGTGGCCGACCAAGGCGCGCAACTGCTCTACCGAAACATCGCCACCAAGCGAGTTACTGAAATTGCTTAATTTATCACTGTAGCGCGAGGCCCCACCCTTCATGTCGCCTAAAGTTGCCACCATTTGCCGCAACTCTGTATCTATAGTCTCTGCGGCATGTGTCAGAATTTCTTGCTGCCGCTGTGAGCCCACATATTTATGATACAAAGCCTCGCAGGTCACCGCACTGATGCCGCCCGACTGCAAACGCGCTTTTTCCAGGGCTTCAGATAATTCTGGTATCTGGCCAGCCTCATGGGTAAAAAAAACAGCATAAATCTCTGGCGTTGGCGGCAAGCGGCTTTGCTGAATTTGGGTAAGCGCAGCCTCACTCTGTTTTGATATTTGCAGCAAAATATCAGACATATTTATTCTCCACCAATCTAGAGCCCGCCTTGAAAGTGACAGACCATGCTAGCTGATAAAGTTTAAAATAGCTTAACACTCTCTAAGGCACAGTCATTAAACAGAAAAATAACGTGCGCCCGGGTGGTGCAAGATGATGGCTGAGGTTGACTGCTCTGGATGCAGCTGAAATTCGTCAGATAGCGCAATGCCGATTTTTTCGGCTTCAAGCCATTGTAGAATTAATTCCTGATCTTCAAGACGCGGGCAGGCAGGATAACCAAAAGAATAGCGACTGCCACGATAGCCTTGCTGCAAAAGCTTATCCATCTCGCGGGCATCCTCTGTGGAAAAACCCAGCTCACTACGAACACGCGCATGGACATACTCTGCCAAAGCCTCGGTCAGCTCAACCCCAAGGCCATGCAAATAAAGGTAATCTTGGTAACGATTGGCGGCAAACCAATCGCGGGCAATATCGGCCACGCGCTGCCCCATGGTCACCACTTGCAAGCCCAAAACATCGCGCTGCGGATCGGCAATATCTTTTACATAATCGACTATACTTATACGCTCACCATCTGCTTGACGCGGCAAATGAAAACGCCCAATTTCTTTTTGGTGATTATCGGGCGCAAAAACCACCAAATCATCAGCGTCGCCCGCGCACGGCCAATATCCATAAGCGGCCTGCGGCTGAACAATATTTTCAGCCTCTACCTCACGTAATAGCCTCAACAATAAAGGGCGCAACTCTTGCTTGGCCCAACCCAGAAAATCTTCAAAGCTGCGGCCATCTTTGCGATAACCCCATTGCAATTGGAACAACATGCGCTCGTTTAAATATGGCAAAATCGTTTTAATCGGCACATGTTCTAAATTTTTTGCACCCCAAAATGGCGGCGCTGGCACAGCTACAGTATTTTCCAAACGCCGTTGCCGCGCCTGCTCGGGCGTGAAGGGCAGCGCTGCAGAGGTAGCCGCCTGTCCCAATATGCGCTTAGTGTTTTTGCTGCGCCCCTGACGCTTCGCCTGCACCGCAGCCAAATAATCGTCGAACGTCTTTGCCATAACCCGATTCATTAAGGTTAGGCCGTCAAAGGCATCGCCTGCATAAGCAACGCGGCCAGAGCCATAAGCTGCCACACATTCATCTTCAACATAGCTGCGCGTTAAGGCGGCGCCGCCCAACAAAACCGGGACGGATAAACCCTCCCGTGACATTTCTTCAAGGTTCTCGCGCATAATCACTGTCGATTTTACCAGCAAGCCCGACATACCGACAGCATCTGCCGCATGCTCGCGCGCAGCATGAATAATGCTCACTATCGGCTGCTTAATGCCAAGATTAATCACCTTATAGCCATTATTGGTCAGGATAATATCAACAAGATTTTTGCCGATATCATGGACATCACCCTTAACCGTAGCCAAAACAATAGTGCCCTTATTTTGTCCATCTGCTTTTTCCATTAATGGCTCAAGAAAAGCCACGGCCGATTTCATTGTTTCAGCCGATTGCAGCACAAAGGGGAGCTGCATTTTGCCGCTGGCAAACAAATCACCAACAACTTTCATACCATCAAGCAAAAGATCATTGATAATGGCTAGCGGCTGGTAATTTATCAAAGCTTGGCGCAAATCATCTTCTAGGCCATTACGATCACCATCAACAATACGCTGCTTAAGCACCTCTTCAATTGTGTCTGGCCTGGTCTTAGCTGCTTGCTTTACGGCAGTGCGCCCCATGAACAGCGCAATAAATGCTTGTAGCGGGTCATAGCCCTCTTTGCGGCGGTCAAAAATCAAATCTTCGGCAATGCTAATTTCTTCGGCGGTCAGTTTGTGCAACGGCAATATTTTTGAGAAATGAACAATGGCCCCTGTAAGGCCAGCTTTTAAAGCATGGTCTAAATAAACCGAGTTTAAAACATGACGAGCCGCGGGAGAGAGGCCAAACGATATATTAGATAGGCCCAAAATAATTTGGCATTGCGGCATTGCCTGAGCAATCAGCGAAATGCCTGATAGAGTTTCAATACCGAGCTTACGATCATCTTCATTGCCCGTGGCAACGGTAAATGTCAGCGGGTCAAACAATAAATCCTGAGGGGGCAAACCATATTCTTCAACTGCCAGACGGTAAAGCCTGTGCGCAATGCTCAGCTTACGCTCGGCCGTTTTGGCCATGCCCTCTTCGTCAATTGTCAGCGCAATAACGGCACAGCCAAATTTGCGCGCTAAAGCCAGCCTTTGTCGTGCTGGCTCTTCGCCATCTTCAAAGTTAATTGAATTGATGATGGCTTTGCCACCATGAAGGCGCAAGGCTTGCTCGAGCACCGGTAACTCGGTTGAATCAATAACCAGCGGTGCATTAATGCTGGCCGTGAAGCGCTTCACCACCTCATTCATTTCGGCAACTTCATCACGGCCGACAAAGGCTGTGCAAATATCTAATGCATTCGAGCCTTCGCGCATCTGCTCGCGCCCCATTTGCACACAGCCATCCCAATCATGCTGCTCTTGCAACTGGCGCCAATGCTTACTGCCATTAGCATTGCAGCGCTCGCCAATAGAAAAATAAGAATTTTCTTGGCGCAAAGGCGTTGCAGCATAGAGCGACGCCACCATTGGTTGCCACACAACCGTGCGCGACCTTACCGCTGGCCGCAAAGCCGAGCCCGCACGTTTCCGCAACATCTGATCGAGCGCAGCAATATGCTCTGGCGTGGTGCCACAGCAACCGCCAATAAATGCCAGCCCGTCTTCTTCAACAAATCGCTCAAGCCATTGGCACATCTCTTGCGCAGACAGCGGGTAGCGGGTCTTACCATTGACCAACTCGGGCAAGCCCGCATTGGGCTGACAGGAAATTAAACCATCCCAATTTTGCGCAAGCCAACGAATATGCTCGGCCATTTCACGCGGGCCAGTTGCACAATTAAGCCCCAAAAGTGGTACATCCATTGCACGAATAACGGCAGCCGCCGCAGTCATATCACTGCCAACCAACATGCTGCCGGTGGCCTCAATAGTGACCTGCACTAAAATGGGTACATCGCTATGGGCTGCTTTATTAGCTAATTTACACGCGTTAACTGCCGCCTTCACCTGCAATAGATCTTGGCAAGTCTCAATTAAAAATGCATCAACCTTGCCAGCCAGCAAGCCCTTTGCCTGAATAACTAACGCAGCCTCTAACGTATCATAATCCACATGCCCCAAACTTGGCAGGCGCGTGCCTGGGCCAATTGAGCCCGCAACATAACGCGGCCTATCTTGCGGCATTTGCTCAATGGCTTCATGGGCAATCTCGGCCGCTTTGCGGTTTATTTCTTCGGCTTTGTTGGCCAAATCAAATTCGGCCAAAGTTAAAGGAGAGCCGCCAAAACTATTGGTTTCTAAAACGTCAGCGCCAGCACGCAAATAATTGAGATGAATGTCACGAACAATATCTGGCCGCGATAGGTTGAGAATATCGGTGCAATTTTCATTGCCCCAATAGTCTTTGTCGGTATCAAGAGATTGAGCCTGCACAAGGCTGCCCATGCCGCCATCACAGAGCAGCGTTTGCTGGCGCAACATTTCAAGCAAAAGGGGCTTACTCATGCGGGCAATACTTTGGCTCTTACGCCCAACATATGACAAATGGCCAGAGTTAAATCTGCCCGATTAAGCGTATAGAAATGCAAATCACTAACACCCTCTGCACATAATTGCTGGCACTGCTCTGTTGCCAAAACCGCCGATATCAGCGGCCTTATTTCAGCTTCTTCATTAAGGCCCTCAAACTGATTGGCCACCCTTGGTGGAATTCTTGCGCCGCATTTTTGCGCAAAATCTACAGTGCGCTGAAAATTTGTAATCGGCAATATGCCTGGCACCAACGGCACAGTAATGCCCGCTCGCACCGCCATGTCTCTAAAGCGCAAAAATACCTCATTATCAAAGAAAAACTGGGTAATTGCGCGCGTGGCGCCGGCATCAATTTTTCGTTTTAAATTATCAAGGTCGGCTTCAAAGCTTGCGGCCTCTGGGTGTTTCTCTGGATAGGCCGCCACACTTATTTCAAACGGCGCAAGGGCTTGCAACCCGCCAACTAAATCTGCCGCATAAGCATAACCATCGGCATGGGGCCGATATATACCATCTTGTGCGGGGGCATCGCCGCGTAATGCCACAATGTGCCTAATTCCAGATTGCCAGTAATGCTGGGCGATACTGTTAATCTCTGCCCTATCAGCACCAACACAGGTGAGGTGAGCTGCGGCCGCAAGGCCAAGCTCATTTTGCAGGCGCAAAACGGTTTCATGTGTACGGTCACGCGTTGTGCCGCCCGCCCCATAAGTTACCGAGACAAATTTTGGCGCCAAGGGCGCAAGCCTAGCCGCGGCCTGCCACAGGCTTTCGGCCAGTTTTTCTGACTTAGGGGGGAAAAACTCAAAACTAACGTTCAACATTTATCATTTTCCACTTAAAATATTAAAACAACCGATAAGTTTTCACTTGGTAAATGAATTACTCGTGATAATATGCTGAACGTCGCGCAACACAAAACCGAATTCGCATGGATTATCAACTTTTTTTCTCAAAATTGCGGCAAAAACTTAAAAATGAGGGTCGCTACCGTTATTTTGCCGAGCTGAGCCGTGCGCCTGGACAAGCGCCGACAGCGCAGCATCATGGTGAGAAAAAACCGGTAACAGTGTGGTGCAGTAACGACTATCTCGGCATGGGCCAAAATCCGGAAATTATTACGGCCATGCATAAAGCCTTAGATGCCTATGGCGCTGGCGCTGGCGGCACACGCAATATATCGGGCACACATTTTGAGCATGCCGCGCTTGAGCAACAATTAGCCCATTGGCACAACAAAGAGCGCGCTTTGTTATTCAGCTCGGGCTATGTTGCTAATGATGCAGCATTATCCACACTTGGCCGCCTGCTGCCAGATTGCGTGATTTTTTCTGATGCGGGCAACCATGCCTCAATGATACAGGGAATTCGGCATAGTGGGGCAGAGCGCCACATCTTCAAACATAATGATTGCGCGCATCTGCGTCAGCTCCTTGCAGCAACCGACCCCAACCGACCCAAAATAATTGCCTTTGAATCCGTCTATTCAATGGATGGGGATTTTTCTCCTATTGCCGACATTGTTGAGCTTGCTAAGCAATATAACGCGCTCACCTACCTAGACGAGGTGCATGGCGTTGGCCTTTATGGTGATACGGGCGCTGGTCTTGCTCAACAAATGGGCTGCATGGACGAGATTGACATTATTGAAGGCACTTTAGGCAAAGCCATCGGCCTTTTTGGTGGCTATATCGCCGGCAGCGACCTCTTGGTTGATGCTCTGCGCAGCTGCGCTAGCGGCTTTATTTTTACCACAGCGTTGCCACCCATTATCGCGGCAGGCGCAAGAACCAGCATTAGCATTTTACAACAAGCACAGACTTTAAGAGCTAAACATAAGTCCGCTGTGCAACTCACACGCAACGCACTAAGCGAAGCGGGCGTTTCTACGCTGGCCAACCAAAGCCATATTGTCCCCGTAATAATTGGCAATGCCGAAAAATGCAGCCAAATATCAAAAATCCTGCTGAGCGATTATAACTTATACCTCCAGCCGATAAATTATCCGACTGTTGCAGTTGGCAGTGAACGTTTCAGACTGACGCCCAGCCCGCACCATTCCGAAACAGATATAGATTTCCTTGCGCACGCCTTCAAAGAAATCGCAGAAAAATTTAAAATTCTTGCTGCGGCCTAAACGGCACAATAAGCAATCTTTAATGTCCTAAACATATGCTGTGATATTAAATTTTGCCTACAAGGATAACCAATGAGCACAAAAAACTACGACAGTGCCGAACATCTTGAGTTCCGTGATGAAGTGCACGACCGCATTGGCCTCATTCAAAATACCTTAGAAAAATTACGCACCGCGCAATTAACGCAAACTGACGCAACAACTATTTTGCGCAAAACCGCGCAAGCTTTGAAAGGTTGCGGCGCGTCCTATGGTCATGGGATTTTCCAACATGTTGCACAAAGATTGGAACAATATTTAGAGGGTATTGAAGGCCTTGGCGGCAGAGCCTATGACGACATTATCGCCTATACAGATTGCTTAAACAAACTGGCCGAAAATAACAATCAGCCCAACCCTGAAGAGGCGGCCGAAATAGTCCGCCTGCTGCCGACGCGCTATGAATTTAACGAGCGTGATGTTGAAGTGAGGCGTGTAGAAATTATGTTGGTTACCCCATCCAAGGTGGTTGCCAAAAAAGTGAGCGATGAGCTGCTAGCCTGTGGCTACCGCCCATTAGTTTTACACGACCCCATTGAGGCGCTGGCGACAGCCTTGCGGGTTAAGCCGCAAATGGTCATTGTCTCGCCGGTGATGGAGCCCTTATCTGGCATTGACCTTTTGCGGGCTTTGCGCAGCATCAGCACAACACAAGACCTGCCCTTGGCTGTTTTAACCAGCAGCGACGCCGACAATAAGCTGGCCGTGCCCGATAAAGCGGCCATCATTCATGTATCCAGCTTTGGCGATGATTTTGCCGCTGCTGTTGCACATTTTGCTCTAGCATAAAATAGCAAGCTTGGTTAAAGTCGCACCCATGAACACATGGCGCGGATACATATTTATCAAACACGGAACCAACTATAACTTTGTGGGTAAGCGTTGGTACGCCTTTTTGTTTAGTCTCGCCTTGGTTGCGGTTACGATTGCCTTCCTTTTCTGGCAGGGGCTGAACTTTGGTATCGATTTCAAAGGCGGCATCCTCATAGAGGCCAAAGGCTCTACGGCCATTGATGTTGCGTCGGTACGGCAAACTCTGTCTCCGCTCGGCCTGAATGAGGAAATACAAGAATTTGGCGCACCCGATACGGTGCTGATTCGTGTGGCGCAGCAGCCAGGTGGTGACGCTGCACAAATGGCCGCCGTTGCAAAAGTTCGTGATACTTTGGGCGACAATTACGAATACCGACGGGTGGAAGTTGTCGGCCCCCGCGTCGGCGATGAGCTATTTCGTACCGGCATTATCGCAACATTACTCGCGGCCTTAGCTATCGGTCTTTATGTGTGGATACGTTTTGAGTGGCAATTTGGCGTATCGGCGCTGATTGCCACCGTTCATGACGTTTTTGTGACTGTCGGTCTGTTCACAGTTCTGCAGCTTGACTTTGACCTTACTGCCGTTGCGGCCCTACTTTTGCTCGCGGGCTATTCTATCAACGATACTGTCGTTGTTTTTGATCGCATCCGCGAAAATTTACGCCGCCATAAACGCGCCGAATTAAGCGAGGTTATTAACATCGCCGTCAATGAAACATTATCGCGCACCATCAATACCGCTGGCACAACATTAGTGGCAATATTGCCCCTGCTGTTGTTTGGTGGCGAGGCCATGCTCAATTTCTCCTTGGCAATTTTCTGGGGTATTTTGGTTGGCACATTCTCATCAATTTATGTCGCGGCAGCCATTTTGCTTTATTTGCCGCCCATTCGTCACACCGAGAATAGCGGCAAATCTCAAGCGGCTTAGCGCATCAGATAATTCCCGCCAATATACAAAGCACATAAATTTATAATAAGGCCGCCAAATAAAAATGGCGCAAAGTAAACCACGCCTATTTTGCGTCCAGCGAGACGCAGCGAACCCATCCAAAGCAAAGCAAGCCATGCTGCCAAGCACCAGGCCCACATCACCGACCATGGGCCAAACACTAAAATCGCCAGACCGCTCCATTTTGCATCACCAAAACCCAACGCATCTCGACCAAAACAAACATAATAAAGCTCGTTGGCAAGCCATAGCCCGCCCACCACCAGCAGGGCAACATAAAGCGTCTGCACATTATTTTGCGCTAATAAAAAAGCCAATGCTGGCAGCGTGGCACAGGCCAAGGGTAAGTCGGGCACAAGCCCCGTGCGTGCATCAATATAGGCTGTGTAGCCCAAAGCAATCAGTGCAAAAACCGCTACAAATATTTCCACAATTAGCTGCACCCTGTGCAAGTGCCCGGGCAAACGGCCGAACCATTGCGTATGATAAACACGCTAATACGTTGATCAGTACTAGCGCTATCATAGCTTATTTCGCTGCCGCTAAAGTTAGCCACAGCGCGTGACAATGCGGCCCGCACGGGTGTAGCCGCGGCATTTGCCGTAATTGGGCAAATACTTATACAAATTGTGCCTGCACCGTCATTGCAGTAAACCCATGGCTGCATCCCGCCCGGTGTAACCGGAAAAGTTGCCGGACGCGGACCGGTCCACAGATTCTTATTGCTGCCTGTATCACCTGGGCAATCGACTCTATCCATTGTCGGCGTGCCTGATGGTGTTGCCGGAAAACCTGCACCAGCATTACCACGGGTAATCATGTCACATTCTAAAACCTTAGCCCGAAAAAGATTTGCCTGTGTCCGCAGCTCAACATTGATGCGGTCACTCATAGAAGCACTGCCAGAGCCACCAGTACTCAGCGAAATAGCCCCAGCCAACACCGCCAATATTGCAATGATAAATAAAATGGGGCCAATGGCTATGCCAGATCTTATCGAATGCCGCTGCATGTGAGTTGTCCTTAATTTATGTGTTTAGTTTGTCGGGCAAGCGGGGTTTGTTCCGCGAGAAATCCAAATAATAACTTCTTGGCCGGCGCTGGCGCTGTCATAACTATATTCACTGGGCCCCATGCTGCGCAAAGCCTTTACAATGCCGCGGCGCAATTCAGCCCGAGCCGCTTGTGCACTATCTGGCACAATACGGATGCAACGGCTATCGTCTGTGCCGCCATTATGATAGGTCCAATGACCGAAGCCGGGTGGTGGCCCAGGTAAGGCAGCCGGACGCTGGCCTGTCCAGATATTCTGCCGCCCGGTTGCGTATGCCGGACACTCAACGCCAAATACACCCATTTGTGGGCCTAGATATGTCCAAGTTACGCCGCCATCACTCACAGCCCCACTCAAATGAGCTGGCGCCGTGCTGCCTGATGTGCCGGCATTTTGCGCCGAGTAAACATGTCCGCCACGCAACACACGATTACCAGATGCATAAACGGTGGACGTGCTCCAAGCCGGCGGGCTGGCACCACGAACAGGCCAAGCCGCGGCGTCCCAGTTGCCTGTGGCAGGGTTGCGGGCTTGTAGCTGGACACACTCTTGAATCTTACTTTTAACCAGCTCGATTTGGCCACGCAGCTCCATCGCGACACGGTCTTCCGAAATGGCCGCGCCCATCCCGCCACCACTCATGGTTGCAGAAATAAAACCAGCAATCACCGCCAGCATGGCTAATGCAAAAAGCACAGGGCCGATGGCGATACCCCTATTAAGGGGGCGCACAGGTTTTAATTGCACGTCGAAAGATTTAGCCCATTCTGTCGTCATATGCTGATTATCCCGCAAATCGGTTAATAATTCTTGCGAATCTGCCCTTTCTAGCGAGAATGCATTGTATAATATAATTTCAACCAAACCGGAGCAAAAATGCTTCCCGACCTCAAACGACTAAGGCGCTTAGAAAGCGAGTCGATTTATATTCTGCGGGAGGCTTACCGGCATTTTAGTCCGGTTTGTATGTTGTGGTCCCTTGGTAAAGATTCTGGGGTTTTAATTCATTTGGCAAAAAAAGCCTTCGATGGCGTTGTGCCCTTTCCTGTCGCACATCTTGATACTGGCGCAGAGTTTCCTGAAACATATAAATTCCGCGAGGAATATACTAAAAAATGGCAGCTCAACCTTATTGTTGCCGAGTGCGCCCCGATTGAAACAATCGACTCCACACTACCACCAGGTGCGCGCTTTGCTGCGCGCAAAACGGCTGGCCTTAAGCAACTGCTTGCCGACCATCCTTTTCGTGGCATTGTAGCGGGCATTCGCCGCGATGAGCAAGCCACCCGCGCTAAAGAAAGAGTTTACTCACCACGCGCCGAAAACAACCGCTGGGATATGCTCGAGCAGCCCACCCTTTTATGGGAACATATGCCCACACACCTTAATCAGGGGGCGCATATGCGCGTTCATCCTCTGCTTTCTTGGAATGAGCTAGACATCTGGCACTATATAGCCCAAGAACAAATTGAGTTAGTCCCGCTTTATTTTTCGCGCAATGGCGAACGGTTCCGCTCGCTCGGCGAACAGGGTATCACCCTGCCTATTAAAAGCGAGGCCAGCACTATCACTGAAATAATTGCTGAACTCAGCGCCACAAACACTGACGAACGGTCAGGTCGAACCATGGATCATGAGGCAGAAGATGTCTTTGAACGTCTCCGCACAGCCGGCTATATGTAAAACACCTACTGCCGCAATAAGCCTGCGACTGGTTGTCGCGGGCCATGTTGACCATGGGAAATCGACGCTCATCGGCCGCCTGTTGGCCGACACGGGCAGCATTGCCGATAGCCGCATTGAATCAGCAAAAAGCGCGGCGCAAAGACGCGGTCAAGAATTTGAACCAGCTTTTCTGCTTGATGCGCTGCAAATTGAGCGCAACCAAGGCATCACCGTTGACACAACCGAAATTCATTTACGACTGGCCAATCATCAAGTGACCATTATTGATGTGCCCGGCCATCATGAATTTTTGCGTAACATGATAACAGGTGCCGCATCAGCAGATGCTGGTTTAATACTGGTTGATGCCGAGGCTGGCCTTGGTGCGATGACCCTTAAACATGCAGAAATGTTTAGCCTGCTTGGTATTGAAAATCTTGTCGTTGCCATAAATAAGATGGATCTTGTCGGCTATAGCCAGCAACGATACCTTGCGCTTAAAGGCGAGCTTGAGCAATTAGCCAGCAAACTTGCGCTTAACCTCAAAGCCGTTGTGCCTGTTGCTGCACGTATCGGTCATAATATTGTTAAGCCCGCCGCAGAGCTTTCTTGGTATGGCGGCTCAACCTTACTTGAAGCCGCGCTGGGCCTGTCAAAAATTGATGGCCAACTCGCAGAAAAACCACTGCGCTTATCCATTCAAGATGTCTATCGTTTTAACGAAAGACGTGTCACCGCAGGCCAGCTACTTTGTGGCAAAATCAGCGTCGGCGATAGGGTAATGCTATCGCCCAGCGGTACGCATGCAAAAATCGCCTGGATTGAAACAGCACGTTCTGGCAAATGCGATGCGGCCAGTGCGGGCGATGCTATCGCGCTTGGCTTTGATAAACCTATTTTTGCTGAGCGCGGCCAAATTATTTGTTACCCCCATGAAGCGCCAAGCATTATCAACAAAGTCAAAGCGCGGATATTCTGGCTACAGGCAACGCCCTTAGTCTTAGGTCAAACTGTGAGCCTGCGTCTGGCGACACAAGAAGTACCCGCCAGAATAACCAGCTTAAAACTAGACGACACAACCCTTAGCGAGATTTCTGCCAATATGGTGGCAGAGGCCGAGCTAGATTTAGATAAGCCACTGGCTTGCGATACTTTAGCAAATAACACCAGCATGGCTCGCTTTGCTCTGTGCCTTAATGGCGCAATTTTTGGTGGCGGCAATATTATAGAAACGCTTAGCGCGGTGCGGTCCACAACCGCTCAAAACATAACGCCGCCCGAGCAAGCCTTAAACTATAATCAGCGCAAGCTGCGCCAACATCATCGCGCTGGCGTTATCTGGCTTACCGGTCTTTCTGGGGCAGGAAAAAGCAGCATTGCCGCTATTGTTGAAAAACAACTTTTTGAGCAAGGCTGGCAGACCTACCTTCTTGATGGCGATGCTTTACGCACCGGCCTCAACAGCGACCTTGGCTTTAGTCAGGCCGATCGACAAGAAAATATACGCCGAGCCGGAGAAGTAGCCGCACTCTTTGCCAGCGCCGGCATCGTTACTCTTTGTGCCTTCATCTCACCCTTTGCGGCCGATCGACAGCTGGCGCAAGCCGCCTGCCATCGCGCCGTGGGCGCTGGCGCCTTCCATGAAATTTACGTCAATGCTCAATTAGCCAGCTGTGAAGAGCGAGACATTAAGGGCCTATACAAAAAAGCGCGCAACGGACTTATTAGCGATTTTACCGGCATATCTTCGCCCTATGAGCCGCCGGCCAATCCCAGCTTAATCATTCACACCGATGATGAGTCTTTAAATGAGAGCGCCGCACGGCTGATGGATTACATCATCAAAAACCTAAGCCACTAAACCCTTAGCCCTCTTTTGGTTGGGGCAAAGTGTATTGCCTGATTTTTCCCTGTATGCGGGCATAAACTTTTGACTGCCCTTCGCAGCCATCCCCCACGCACAACCGGTCGATCTGCCAAGATATTTCAGGCGCCATAGCCTCTAATATGCTGACAGCATTCACCCAGGTGTGAAACTTTACCGCAGAGTCACCGCTTATTGTTATGCGGTTTTGGTCTGAAGCTAGTTTTAGTTCAGGAAATTGCTTTTGCATTAAATTGGCAATAAATTTAAGCCGCTCATCGGTGACTTCTGTCTCAACTGGCGCATTAAAAATTGGTTGCTGCATCAAAGCCTGGTCTAGATCTTGGCTTAAAGTTGCAGCCGAGCGCACTTCGTAAATGGCGATTAGCATCATCGTTAAGGCAACAAACCAAACAACGGTAATAATAACCATTGATTGTTTATCTAAGGCAGCCAGCGCCCGCACCACAACACGGGGACGTATCATCTTCATGTAATTATCGCGGTTCATATGGCCTCACTTAATTTGGCAGCTTGACGTGGGCAAACTTCTGACCAAGAAACCATCCGGCAAAATATCTGCCGTTGTCCCACATATCGCTACAATACGGTCATTGGTTACGCCACGCGGGATTTGCGCCTCCCACTTCAGCCCATCAACACCGATCTCGTATTTTTTGAGCCAACCCGCAACGGCCAAGAGCTCATCATTGACGCGCATAAAGGCGGCCATTTGTACGCGAATGGGGCTGATGCGCAAATTATTTGCGGTATCAATAATCTTTTGAATTTCTTCTGCTGAACGCTGCTTGGCTTGGGTTAAATCTGTTTGATGATTAAGCGCATAAAGACTAGCCATGAGCCACACCATGGTTGAAAGCAAAGCAATCATCATGCCGCCCACAACCAGCGACATTGTCAAAAAACGACGGGCGCGGTCTTCTAACAAAGAGTGCGAGTGCCATGGCACGGGCAATAATTGGTCAATAAAATCAGGCACCAAGCCAATAATGCGCGCGCCGCCAAGTTCACGCGCAAGCTTATCGGCTTTAGCTTGAATGACCGCCGTTGTACCACGATGTAACAGCAAACCATCGCTGGTTACGGTCATAAGCATGGCCGCTTCTTCCGCAATATAAATATATAAAACATTACCGCTATCTGCCGCTTCCATACCCGGCAATAACGCCGCAAGCGGGCACCAGGTGTTCGGCCGCGAACCAAGGTCGCTTGAACGAACAGCTAAATACCATATCTTTTCGCCGCGGGCCGACCAAACCATATGCAAGCGCTCAGTATCACAAGCCTCTGCCGCGGCTTGCCAAGCCAACTTCTCTTCCTCACCAGCAACACGCGGGATACACCCACCAACAATTTCAGGCGGAAAATACCAGCCATTCAATTCGGGCATTGTGCCCAAAAGCGCACTCTTAGTGTCCGATGAAACCTTAGAGGTTATTGAACTAAAAGTATCACCACCTATTTTGCCAATTTGTCCGGCTTTTTCTTTAATGTCTGCCACAAGATCCATGATTATCCCCCACCGCGCATCTGATTAAGGCTATCCATGAAGCCTTGATTTTGCGTCATGATTAAATAAATCATCAGCAGCACAGTTAAACCGCCGAACAACATCATAAAAATTAAGCCAGACTGCATAATTTTTCTTTGCGCCGCTTTCGCGCCATTAGCACGCTCTTCTGCAATCGAATCCATAACTTCAGCAATTTGTGATACTTGCTGCGCTGTCGCGATTTGGTCTTGCTCGACCTTATTGAGTGGCGAGCGCGCCAAGGCGCGTGCAGGCGGCGCGCCCGCTCTTAGCCTTTCGCGCGACTTAGACCAAAATTCCTGCACCTCTGGAAACATCGACGACTCAGAAATAATCTCTAAGGCCTCATCTAAGGGCACATGCCCGCGCAACAAACGCGCCGTAAGTTTGCAAGTATCCGCAAGCGCTGTATCACGCAGATAGGGGCTAAACAGCGGCATTTTAGTTAGTAGCTTTGAGGCCGCATGATCTTTTTTGCCGCGATTGACATAATAGGTTACTGCAAATGCTAGCACCGCCAAACATATAGCCACACAAATGAACAACATGATCAGGTTTAACGTCTCACCTAAATCAACTGCCTTATTAAATTTTTCAACATCTTCAGCATTGGTGCTTTCTATCCCTTTGCTCCGCAACCAAGGAATGAAGCCAAAATGCGTGCTAAAAATTGTACTGATGACAGTAAAAATATCAAAGGCCAACCAACCCATGGCGGCCATAATAATTTTCATCTGTCCGCCTTTTTGCTCAATATGCTGAATGGCGTGATGAATAACACCTTTAAGGTCGCCGGCTTTCTCCCCAGCAATAATAATGGCCATCGTCGCGGCATCAAACAGCTTAAGCACGCGCAGCGCATCTGAAAAAGAGCCGCCGCCCTTAAGCACACTGCGCGTTGGCAAAAAAGCAATTCTGCGGTCGGGGTCAGTTTCGTTTTCAACGATGTTTAAAAGCGCTGTACCAGCAGAGCTGGTGGCTGTTTGAAAGCGCAAGGCGCGCAATAATTGTAATTGCCAGCTACGTGAGCGTGTGTCAAACCACTCCACATTAGATTGTTTTCTTTGGTCGATGGATATTGGATACAACCCACGCATACGCAAGGTGCGCCGCACATCCCTTGCGTCTGGCATGTAAAAATCTTCTTCGCGCACTGTGGTCGAACCGTCTTGTGCAGTTGTCGCATAACGAACGCGCCAAAGCCTCATCGTGGCCGCCCCTGTTTTGATGCCTGCTCTTCAACCATTAAGGTTGCGCCCATATTTGCATCAATAACCCGGCGACGAATAAGGTCACGCACAGAATCTCGCCGTGCCATATAAAGCGTACCGGGGATTTCAGTAATAGAATTCATCACATTTGAAACCATCATCTCAGTGATGGCCCGACGACTCGCTTGGTCATCAGGCGGGAACAAAACCTCTAAAGCCAGAGTTCTGCCCAAAAAGCCAGTGTGGTTGCATAATTCACAACCACCAGGATTGGCAACGGAAAGCAGCTCTTGCAAATCGACGCCAACTTCCATGCACTTAATTTCATCATTATAAGCCTCCATGGCCGGCTTATCGATGTGACAGGCCGGACAAAGAGTTTTCACCAAACGCTGCGACAATGAGCCAATTAAGGCATGGCCCAAAATATAAATACCGCTGGTACGATACGAGCTGGTTAAAAACCCATCGATACGGTCGAGCGTATGAATAGCATCAACGGCGTGCACTGTGCTGATAACCAAGTGCCCAGATTCAGTAGCGCGCAAGGCGGCCTCAACCGTGTCACTATCGCGCATTTCACCAATAATAATAACGTCAGGGTCATGGCGCATCAGCGCTCGAATAATATCGGCAATACTATTGGCCGAGTTGTCGGTCACCGATGTTTGGTCAACAAGCGGCATTTCATATTCAACAGGCGCCTCAACCGAATAAACCGCCTTGGAGGTGCGGTCAATTTCCTGAATGATACCATAAAGCGTGGTTGATTTACCCGAGCCCGTAGGGCCACTCACCACAATAAGACCGCCGTCTTTTATGTGGCCATGCAAAACGCGCCGTAATCGGGTTGCCACATCGCCCGCATGCGCAAACAGCTCTTCGAAAGAGCGCAAATTATCTCTATCTAATATCCGCATGGTAATTTTTTCACCATTTGGCGCGATGGGCAAGCACGCCACACGAACGTCGATATTCCGCCCCTGCCACTCAAAACTTAAACGACCATCTTGTGGGCGCTGGCGCTCGGCCGAGTCCATTTTACATTCGGTTTTAATGCGCGTTACAATGGGCGCCATAACCCTTGTGGGCAAAAGATGCTTATACATAAGCTCGCCATCAACCCGATAACGCAGCCAGCAGCGCGCATCATCCTCAAGCAGCGTCATATGAATATCTGACGAGCGCAAGGTCAGGGCCTCTGCTAAAATATCATTCGCGGCTTGCTCAATCTCCATCGCATTATCGGGGTCACGTGAAAGCGATGCAAATAAACGCTGCAAACGGTCGCTGGCCACCTCAGACTGATCACGCAGCAATCTGGTGAGTTCAGTTCTGTCCCATGGCTCAATTTCAACATTGACGACTTCGCGGTTGGCCTGACGCAGTGCATCCACCACTCTGGCCAGTTCGGTTTCTGTCAGTGGGTCACCAACAGCAATTCTCAGCGTACCATCACGCAATTCAAGCAGGCACAAACCCATGGCCGCTTGGGTAGCCGCTGGCACATAAGGCCGAAGCCCCTGCATGGTCAGGTCTTCACGAGCAGCGCCTAACCGTCTTTGTTTTTTAACAGTGCCGCCCGACAAACCATTGCGCCGCAAGATTTCTTCTACGCTCATCAAGCGACCACGGGCACGATGCACAGCCTGCTCCGCCAACGCCAAACTATAGTGGCGCTGATATTTCTGAGCATTCTCTATCGTCGTGTCGCCTTTGTCAGCGAGCATAGTGCCGCCTCCGTTATTCGCCACTGGCTGGGTTTTTACGCTTACTGCCACCACCACCGGTCAGAGCCGTGCTTAAATAAACTTCGGCGCGTCGCCCGCCCACCTCAACAACAATGTGGTCTGGTCGCACCTCAATAATGCGATAATCATCACCATCAATTGAGGCCAATTCACCAATACTCACCATTTGTGTACGATCATCACTATCCTTGATGATAGCGGTGCGACCGGTTAAGCCAATCAAACGGAAATTGATACTCAGCGGCTGTACATCACCAAAAATCTCATCGCTGCTCACGGGTGAGACGCCATCCACCTTGACCGTCGATGGTGGAGCGGGCAGCTGCGTATCAGATCTTGTGAGGGGTGCGCTTGCCAGAGGCTCTCCTGTCACAGGGTTATTCTCTTGCACGGGGCGTGCGGCCGATGCGCTCTGTTGTGAGGAGTCGCTGTCAGATTTATCTTCGCCGCCTTGCGTTGTACCCCGAACAGGCACAATCAGGAAACCAACCGGCCCCGTATGACGAATGATAAGGTCGCTTGAAATGGTGACCCGTCCCTGTGGTTTCCACAACAACGTCACAGGGCATGAGCCATTAGACTGAACTTCCTGCTCCACCTTGCAGCTCGCCTCGCCAATGATGCTAATGCCTCTGGGCGACCCAACCAACTCTATCGATTCAACTTGCAAAGGAGCACCGCTATCATTGACCAATAAAATAGTGCGCGTGGCATCTTGGCCAATATCTAAGGCGCCAAAATCTATTGTTTGCTCACCGCTGGCACTTAAAGACAAGCTTGGCGCGGCCTCGCCTTGTCCAGTCTGCCCCAAAGTGTTGCCGGTAATTTCTGCACGTGTAATACGACCCTGACCCGAATGCGTCATAACCACTTCTGCTGTCCACGGCCCGCCAGAAGTTGGCGTAATCTCTAATGTAAGCGAACAACGATTGCCCGAGAGCAACTTGCCAATTTTCATGCAGTCGTCGCCAGTTACTTCTGTGCGCACATTACCATCGGCACCAACTTTAATTTCGTTAATCTCAATCGTGGCCGCCAGGTTGTTATTAAAAAATAAGGTCACACGCTTGGTAACACTTAAGAGAGTTTCACCAACATCGCTTACGGCTGGCTCGGCAGTAATAGCATCTCTTTGTGTCTTACTGCCATTATCGCTATTTGTGCCAGGTGGTTCGAATGACGCCGAGCGCGCATATGCAAGGTTTACTGTCGCGAGACTTAACACAACAACCATGAGTAGAAGCTGCAATCTGCCGATCATGGCGCGGCCTCACGCAATATTTGCCCCAGAGCATCTTGTAGCGCATTGGCTCTTATTGCTGCGGGTGGCGCAGACGGGGCTGGTGCTGCAACGGGGGCGGCAGCGGCGCGCGCTTTAGGCGGCGCACTGGGTGCTACACTCGGTGCAACAATTGGCGCAACACTGGGTGCAGCATCGGGCGCGACGATATTCTCAGATACATTCGCAGGCTCGGTTGCTTTACCGCGGGCAATAGGTGGCAAAAGATCTTGCGGCACAGTTTGCGGCGCGGCTGGCATAGGCTCAGGCACTGTTGGCATTACAGGCACAGATGCAGTTATGGGCGCTGCCGCCACGGGCGCTGCCTCAGGCATGGACACTGTCTCTGGCATGGGTGCTTCAACAGGCTTTTTAACTTCAGGGGTTGGTGCGCGCGTGGCGGCCACACCCAGTGATTGGTCATCATCATCTTCATCTTCGAAGCGGATAATTGAGGGCTTAATCATAATCACCAGCTCGCTATTTTCTAGGGCGTTGGTGCTGCTCATGGGTATCTGACCAAAGGGTGTTGGCAGGCCGCGCCGGTTTGTATCATCCCGCGAGCGACGAATACCAGCTAACAACATGGTATCGCCGGGACGCAAGCGCAGGCTGGTGGTGAGCGCGCGCTCTTGTGTTTCGGGCAGCTGAATGGTTGTACCGCTGCTCGAAACTTCGCGCAGGGCCACCAGCGATGTTTCGTCAAGTTGTAGCTGGCCAAAGATAACGCCATTTTCATAACGGCCCGAGGCCTGCACAGTCAGACCAACATCAACACTGTCTGTTTGCACCGTATTACCCGAGCTTGAAGTTGAGCCGCCGGTAGTGCTATCACCCGTTGTGCTGCTGCTGGTACCAACGCCCGAGATAAAGTTGCGCTGACCACCAACGCGGAACTCTGATTCCATGCCAGAGATAAAGGTCATTTGCGGACTACTGACGGCTTCAACAGTGCCAAACTCAGACAGGAAGCTCATCATCAAGCCCAAATCAAGATTGCCCGTAAAGACCGCACCAAAACTGACGGCATTAGCCAAAGCCCCTGAGCGAATATTTGATGCCAAATTTCCAGGAGTCCCCGATGATATGTTGTTACCAAATGCAAATGTGTCAAGCTTGGTGGGTCGCCCGCCAGGAAGTGCTAAGTTGTTTAGCAATGTTGGCGCGTCCCAACGAATACCGGTCGAATATGTATCTGTTAAAGCAACATCCCAAATATAAAGCTGCAGCACAATCAAGGGGCGGCCGCGACGTAAATTTTTCAAATAATCTTGTACGCGCAAATGCCCCGTCATGTTTGTGGTATAAAGCAGATACCCGCCTTGCGTATCTGAGGTCACTTCTCCGCCCGTGAGCGAGCCAATGGCCGTTGCAATCGTATCGTCGCCCGTCGCCAGCACAGCGGGCAATTCAATAATAAAAGTTTCTTCGTCTTTTATTTCAATATTGCCGTTGCGATAAGCGCAATACACACCAGCAGAATTACAAATGCGCTCAACAACCGTTTGCAAATTACCGGACAGGTTAAACGCCGTGACCAAAGAATCTTCATACTCGCCCGTGGGCCAAGATAATGAAATATCAGTGCCCGACAACACGGCCTTGAGCGCCAAAGCAACAGGCACGCCATTAAAATTTATCGGCCCCAACTTACCAATATCGGGCAATACTTCGCTGCCATTCAGTGGTTTTTGTTTAAGGGCATTACCAATTTTTAGAGTGACCACGGCTGGGTCTGTATCGCCACGCACCGTATCAGCTTGTGCTGGCTTTTCTGGCAAAGTCGGCTTTGTCGGATTCCCTGACTCAGCACGCAACGGCTCGGTGCCAATTCCACAGCCCGACAGCAGGCCTAGCAGCAAAATCGCGCTAAGCAATTTAACGGGCTGGATAAAATATCTATTGGTCACTATGTACCCCATAGTGTGCAGTGGCATGAATTCATAAGACCAGCTTAGGCATAGCCCATTGAAAATTAGTTAAGCAAAACACTGTTTCAGCTTAACCATTTTTTTCTTTTCTTTATAGGCATTTATGCACCAGACTGGCAAAAATCAGCACACACATATCAACCGTAATTATTAACCATCAATAACATTTTGTTAAGCGGCGCTGGGCTCGCTTTTATGCGCTGAAATCGAGACCGATATCGCAAGCCGGAGCCGAATGCGTAAGCCAGCCCGAAGATATATAATCAACGCCTGTTTTAGAAATGGCCGAAATCATGTCGGGCCTGATACGACCAGACGCCTCAAGCAAAGCACGGCCATTATTGAGTGCAACCGCCTGTTCGAGCTGATTTATCTGCATATTGTCGCACAAAATGACCTTGGCGCCAGCTGTTAAAGCCTCTTTGAGCTGGTCTAAATTATCAACTTCCACCTCAATCGTTACCATATGACCGATATTTTTATGCACCATTTGTATCGCTTTGGTAATGCCGCCGGCCGCTACAATATGGTTGTCTTTAATCATGATGGCATCGGCAAGACTAAATCGGTGATTAAATCCGCCGCCAACACGCACCGCATATTTCTGCACAGCGCGCAGGCCAGGCAAAGTTTTGCGCGTGCAGGTGATTCTTGCTTTTGTACCAAACGTTGCTTCGACCATCTGTGCGGTTGCTGTCGCAATACCAGAAAGATGCGTCAGAAAATTAAGCGCCGTTCTTTCGCCGGTTAAAATTGAGCCCGCTGGCCCTGCGATCGTTGCAATAACAGTTTGTGGCTCAACAATCGCGCCATCGGCAAGCTTGGGCGTAAAAATTATAGCGGGGTCAATTGCGGCAAAGGCCGCGGCGGCTATTGGTAGGCCCGCAATAACGCCGCGCTGCCTTGTTACAATTTTTGCCTCGGCCATAATATTTGGCGCAACAGCAGCGCGCACGGTGACATCGCCCGCAAGCCCCAAATCCTCGGCGAGGGCTCGCTGTAAAACATCTTGAAATAACAAAGGCGATAGAGTTTCAGTGTGTCTCATTTTATCTTCTCACCGCTGACGATAGAGTTTGGTCCCTAAAAAATTGTCTGGCTGGATAATGATGAGCCAAAGGGTAATCCTGCCTTGCATGCGCACCCCGGCTTTCACAGCGCTGCAAAGCCGCATAAGCAATAGATTGCGCAATATTTAACATATTGTTTGAGCCAGCCGCGATATTTTTGGCCATTGCTTCAAACTGGCTGAGCGCAAAATTTAAACCATCCGAGCTACGTACAAGGCCAACATGACTAAACATTATTTGCCTTATCTCTTGGCGCATTTCAGCATCAGGCGCGCCCTGCGCAACGCAACTAGAGGCATCAAC
This sequence comes from Rickettsiales bacterium, assembly GCA_027485855.1. Lineage (GTDB taxonomy): Bacteria > Pseudomonadota > Alphaproteobacteria > JAIXQD01. The sequence continues at coordinate 100,900 of JAIXQD010000033.1, forward strand.
ATCACGCAACGTCAATTGGCTTTGCCCATGCAAATCTTGGGCAACACGCTCGGCAAAGACAAGCGCCTCAAGCAGCGAATTACTGGCCAAACGATTAGCGCCATGTAAGCCTGTGCTGGCAACTTCGCCACAGGCCCACAAACCGTTTTTTGATGTGCGCCCATGGGCATCAACAGCAACACCACCCATATGATAGTGCGCTGCGGGAGTCACGGGCAAAACATCGGTTGCGGGGTCAAGACCAACACGCTGACAGGCCGCAAAAACAGTGGCAAAATGTTTGGCAAAAGCGGGGGTCACCAAAGCACGGCAATCGATAGCAGGCGCAAGGTCGGCTTGTTGTTGCGCCCAAATAGCGCGCGCCACAACATCTCTTGGCGCAAGTTCTGCATCGGCATGAATGGCCGTCATAAAACGCTCGCCCCGCTTATTAAGCAAAACAGCGCCCTCGCCCCTTAGCGCCTCAGTGAGCAGTGGCAAAGGGTCGGCACTGGTTAATAAGGCCGTTGGATGAAACTGAACAAACTCCAAATCAGCGGCCGTTGCGCCCGCACGCAGTGCCATGCCAAGGCCCTCGCCGCAGGCCTCGCGTGGATTAGTGGTAAATTGATAAAGCTGACCAATGCCACCTGTGGCCAGCACAACGGCCCCTGCTTTTATGTTAATGGCGCCGCCCAAACTATGCTCAACCACAACGCCGCTGACGCCCTGTTCATCAAACAATAAATCTTGGGCGGTCATATTGGCTAAAACACGCACGGACGGTGTCCGCAAAACTTGCTCAATGAGGGCCAAAGTTATGGCATAACCCGTTGTATCGCCGCCCACACGCGCAATCCGATTATGACTATGCGCAGCCTCGCGCCCCAAAATCAGCGCGCCCGCATCATCATGGTCAAAAGGCACGCCCATTTTCGATAGCCACTCAATTTGCCGAGGCGCACTAGCCGTCACCATCTCGGCAATGCCCCTATCCACAAGCCCGGCACCTGCGGCAATTGTATCTGCGGCATGAGCCGCGGTATTATCGCCCTCAGCTAAAGCGGCAGCAATGCCGCCTTGCGCCCAAGGACTTGCCGCGCCCAAACCCAAAGGCGATTTTGCTAAAAGCGTAACAGGCCGTGGGGCTAAATGCAGTGCGCAGGCCAAACCCGCCAAACCCGCGCCAATAATAACAATTTCTGTTTCTATGGCCTCGCTCATTAAGGCTTAAATCTTTACGGCCAACATGCGCTCTACCGCGGCGCGGGCCGGCGCCTCAATAGCTGGGTCAATAACAACTTCGGTTGTCATGGTTTGCAGCGTGTGCAGTATTTTAGGTAAGGTGATGCGCTTCATGTGCGGGCACAAATTGCACGGGCGCACAAACTCAACCTCTGGATTCTCTAAGGCCACATTATCGGCCATTGAACATTCAGTAATCATCACAACTTTGGCAGGCTGCTGTTTGCGCACATAACCACTCATGGCCGCCGTTGAGCCAACAAAATCAGCCTCTTTTAACACATCTTGCGGGCATTCGGGGTGCGCCAAGATTGTCACGCCCGGATATTGTGCGCGGTAAGCGCGCAATTCGGCGCCCGTAAAGCGCTCATGCACTTCGCACTGCCCTTGCCAGGTGATAACCTCGACCTTGGTTTGGCTCGCAATCCACTGGGCTAAATATTGGTCTGGCAAACATAGGATTTTATCCACATTCAAACTTTCAACAACCTTAACCGCATTGCCAGAGGTAATGCAGATATCCGATTCAGCCTTCACTTCAGCGCTCGAGTTAACATAAGTCACGACGGGCACGCCCGGATATTTCTGCCGCAACAAACGTATATCAGCGCCGGTAATTGATGTTGCCAATGAGCAGCCCGCCCGCACATCAGGCATCAGCACGGTTTTGTTTGGGTTTACCAGTTTTGCGGTTTCGGCCATAAAATAAACACCCGCCAAAACAATAACCTCAGCATCAACCGTTTTGGCGTCATAAGCTAAGCGCAGACTGTCGCCAACAATATCGGCCACACAGTGATAAATCTCGGGCGTTTGATAATTATGCGCCAAAATCACGGCGTTGCGCTCGCGCTTAAGCCTGAGAATCTCGGCCACATAGGGCGCATGCACGGCCCATTCAATTTCAGGGATGAACCTTGCCACACGCTCATAAAGCGGGGCCATTTCACGCGCCACAGATGAGCTATATTCTAACGCCGCCATATTTGCCCCCATTTAACCAGCATAGTTGCTGCTGGTATTAAAACTTAGCGCACAAAGGCTGCAACGCCAAGTGCCTGCCGCAAGAGCAAAAACATCTAATTACTTTCAGAGTTTCGGCTTAAACTAGAGCCATAAGAGGGCTCTTCCATGATTATTTTTAATCGGTTAAGTCAATTATTGCTCAAGCAGCCACAAAAAATGCAAACCCGCGTTTTTGTGCAAAGCCATGGGCGCGACCCTTTTGCGCTTAAGGGCGAGCATCTATGGCTGACCGCCGAGCAAATCAGCCACAACCAATACCGCCTGACCTTGCAACGCATTGCGGCGATTGATTTTACCGGCCTTACACCACAGCCGCATTTACCCTTCGTGCCACAAACCTACCTTGATTTTAGCTCAACCCTACAAACACTGGCCGCTTTCGAAAACCAGCTTGCGCTGCAAAAAAACTGCCGCGTCAAGCAAGGCGCTTTGCCAGCGCATCATTTCAGCCATTATCAGCCAGAGCATATCGCTGCTTAAAGCTGAGCGCCTTAAGGCTTAGTTCCTTAAGGCCCAGCTCTTTAGAATTCGGCCATTTCCGGCACACGGCTAAAAGCAATTCTGGCATCGCGCATCTCACTTTGGCTGCGCGCTGGCAGGCCAAAAGCTAACTTACCGCGCCCATATTTTTTTGTTAGGGCCTGCAATTCTGTTGTTAGAACCGGCGGCGGTGTTGGTATTTTTTCTGCAAACAAGTCTAATTGCTGTTCTGCTACGGCCTGTAAATCACTACAAACTACGCTCATGCGCAAAGGCACGGCTTGCGTGGGAAATTTCTGCCACAATTGACCCAAAATATTTAGTAATAGCGGGATAGAATTTGTAGCCGCCATACTATGACTTACCTCCCAATAAGCTTTTGGCGCAATGAGTTTGGCCGATAGGCTTAAACGCTGGGTCATAAAGCCGTAATCTAAAAGGCGCAGCGCGGCCTTATGCAGTAATTGTCGCGCCACCATAAGTGCGCCCGCGGCACTGCGATATTCTGGCTCTAATACATGCTGATGGCTGACAATACGCTTTGTCGTTGCCGCGGGCCGAATATCATAGCCATGAAAATCCAGCCAAAAGCGCAAGCCCTGCACACCACCCCAAACCAGCCTAAGCTGCTGGCTTGAGGCGGCCCATAAGCGCGCCATATCGTCAATTCCTGCCAATAGCAAACGCGAATGTATCTGCCGGCCAACGCCAACCACATCGTTTAACTTAAGCGGCAATATTTTTTGTGGCAAAGACTCAATCGGCAAAAAAACCAACCCATCGGGCTTTTGCATATCCGATGCCAGCTTAGCCAAAAGCTTATTGGGCGCGCCCCCAATTGAGCAAGTCAGCGCATCACCAAATTCTAGCCGAATCTTTTCTTTAAGCTTACGCGCCAAAATCGCGGCCTGCGCCACGGTGCAGCCTTGCGGCAAGGCCACGGCAAATTCATCAATAGAACAAACTTCTACATTATCAAATATATCTTGTAGCAACCGATAGAGCGCCTCATGATACTGCACATAAAGTCGGGGCCGCGCTGGCACCAGCATAATATCAGGACAAAGCCGCACAGCCTCATGCACCAAAGTGCCGGTCTTACAGCCACGGCGCTTCGCATCAATGCTGGCGGCAATAAGGCAAGTATGCGCGGTCAAAAGCGGCACAACCCCGACTGGCCTCTGGCGTAACTCTGGCCGCACGGCTTGCTCGCAGCTGGCAAAAAAACTGTTGAGGTCAATAAACAGCCAACGCAGCTCGCCCAACCTTGGCGCTGCCGATATTTGCCCCAAATCCGCACGCCCCAAATCCCCCCGAGCAAAATCCGCCGGTTCAAAAGCGCCCTGCCCAAAAGCGCCCTGCCCAAAAGCTGCCCGTCCAAAATCCGCCGGCCCCCACATCGCCGCCCTCCTATTTTGTTCTTTATTTGTTCTAGCATGGGGCGATAGGCTTTGTCGATAAAAATCGTTTTATTACAAACACATACTATATCTATGCGCGGTTCAGCCGGTTCTCTACCAAATCTTGCAGCACGGCGGGGTCGGCCAAAGTTGAAACATCGCCCAGCTGCGCATAATCGTCGGCTGCAATTTTACGCAAGATACGGCGCATAATCTTGCCCGAGCGCGTTTTAGGCAATCCGGGCGCCCATTGAATAATATCAGGCGTGGCAATGGGGCCAATGATTTTGCGCACTGTCTGCGCCAGCTCTTGCTTTAACGCATCGCTGGGTGCTTGTCCGGTTTTAAGCGTGACATAGGCATAAATACCTTGCCCCTTAATATCGTGCGGATAGCCAACCACAGCCGCTTCAGCCACCGATAAATGAGCCACAAGCGCACTTTCAATTTCGGCCGTGCCTAAGCGATGCCCCGACACATTCAGCACATCATCAACGCGGCCGGTAATCCAATAATAGCCATCCGCATCACGACGACAGCCATCTCCGGTAAAATACATTCCCTTAAAGGTGCTGAAATATGTTTGCTCAAAGCGGGCATGGTCACCATAAACGGTGCGCATTTGTCCGGGCCAGCTTTGTGCCAAGCATAAATTACCTTCGCAGGCCCCCTCAAGCGTGCGGCCATCCGCATCAACAATAACGGGCTGCACGCCAAAGAGTGGCTTTGTCGCCGAGCCTGGCTTAAGTGCGGTGGCACCAGGCAAGGGCGAAATCAAAATACCGCCGGTTTCAGTTTGCCACCAAGTATCAACAATGGGGCAGCGTGCCTCACCTACCACGCGATAATACCACAACCATGCCTCGGGGTTTATTGGCTCACCCACCGAGCCCAAAAGACGCAGGCTTGTGCGCTGATGCCGACGAACAAAATCTTCCCCCTCGCGCATCAAAGCGCGAATGGCCGTAGGCGCAGTATAAAAAATATTAACTTGGTGCTTATCAATCACCTGCCAAAAACGCCCCGCATCGGGGTAGTTGGGCACGCCTTCAAACATCAATGTGGTGGCGCCATTGGCTAGCGGGCCATAAATAATATAGCTATGCCCTGTCACCCAACCCACATCGGCGGTGCACCAATAAACATCGCCCTCATGATAATCAAAAACCTGCTGATGTGTGAGGCTGGCATAAACCAAATATCCGCCCATACTATGCAGCACGCCTTTGGGCTTACCCGTCGAGCCCGATGTATAAAGAATAAATAACGGGTCTTCCGCTTTCATCGGTAGGGCTGGTGCATCGGCGCTGACATTCGCAATCGCATCATGATACCAAATATCGCGACCTGCCTGCCAATGAACCGCGCCGCCCGTCCGTTGCACCACAATAACTTTACGCACATCGGGGCAATGCTGTAAGGCCAAATCGGTGTTTGCCTTCAGCGGAATTTTGCGCCCCGCCCGCACGCCCTCATCGGCGGTAATAACAATGCGGCTATCGCAATCTAAAATTCTGTCTTTCAAGCTCTCGGGCGAAAAACCACCAAACACCACCGAATGCACAGCGCCAATGCGCGCACAAGCCAGCATGGCGTAGGCGGCCTCTGGGATCATCGGCATATATATGGTTACACGATCCCCCTTTTGCACGCCTTCTGCTAAAAGCGCACTAGCCAGAAGGCACACATTTTTGTGCAATTCAGCATAGGTGATATGCTGGCTTTCGCTGGGGTCGTCACCCTCCCAGATAATGGCTGTTTGCTGCGCCCGCTGCGGTAAATGGCGGTCGATACAATTATAGGCCACATTAAGCTCGCCATCCTCAAACCAGCGAATATGCACCGGCGAGACAAACCGAACATCGCACACGCGGCTATAAGGCTTAAACCAGTCAAGCCGCTTGCCCTGCTCGGCCCAAAAAGCCGTTGGATTCTCCACACTTGCGGCATAGGCCTTAACATAGCCGGCCTCATCGATAAGGGCGCGTTTCTGCCAAAAATCTGGAACAGGGATTACCGATTGCATCTATTTCTCCGCCAATAGCCATGAGATAAACAAACTTTATCGGCCTTATGATACGCAAAATAGCGCGCTTGTCGCTAATTTCTGGCATTGCAGCGCACAATTGCGTATAAAAGCGCAAAAGTGTGATTAACAAGCCAAACTTAGGAACATTCTATGCCGCTACGTAATATTGCCATCATCGCCCACGTTGACCATGGTAAAACCACTTTGGTTGATACGCTTTTGCGGCAAAGCGGCACTTTCCGCGATAATCAGCACGTAGCCGAGCGCGCGATGGACCGCAACGACCTTGAGCGCGAACGCGGTATTACCATTTTGGCTAAATGCACCTCGGTTTTTTACAACGATATTCGCATTAATATTGTCGACACCCCAGGCCACGCCGATTTTGGCGGCGAAGTTGAGCGGGTGCTGTCAATGGTCGATGGCGTGCTAGTGCTGGTAGATGCCGCCGAAGGCCCACTGCCGCAAACCAAATTTGTTACCGCTAAAGCCCTGCGCTTAGGGCTTAAACCCATGGTGCTGATCAATAAAGTCGATCGCCCCGATGCCGACCCTACGCGCACGCACAATATGGTGTTTGATTTATTCTCTGCGCTGGATGCCACCGAAGAGCAGCTAGATTTCCCAACCTTATTCGGCTCTGGCCGCGATGGCTGGGCCGCCGAAAGCCCCGATGGCCCCAAAGAAAATTTAATCCCGCTGTTCAACCTCATCACCAGCCATGTGCCCGAGCCTAAGGTTGAAACACAAGCGCCATTCCGCTTGCTCTCATCCATTCTTGAGTATGATCTTTACTTGGGTCGCTTGCTGACAGGCCGCATCGCCAGTGGCGTGGTTAAAACCAATATGGCAGTTAAAGCCTTGTCCCCCTCGGGCGAGCTTATCGAGCAGGGCCGCGTCACCAAAGTGCTCGCTTTTCGTGGCCTAGAGCGCGTGGCTGTAGAAGAGGCACAAGCGGGCGATATTGTCACCATCGCCGGCTTGGTCAAAGCCAGCGTTGCCGACACACTGGCCGATATTACCGTAACCGAGGCGATTTATTCGCAACCGGTTGACCCACCCACACTCGCTATGACTTTCTCGGTCAATGATTCACCTTTAGCCGGCACTGAGGGCGAGAAAGTCACCAGCCGCGTTATCCGCGATCGCTTGCTGCGCGAAGCTGAAGGTAATGTCGCCATTCGCATCAAAGAGAGTGGTGATAAAGACGCGTTTGAAGTGGCAGGGCGCGGCGAATTACAATTAGGCATTCTGATTGAAACCATGCGCCGCGAAGGTTTTGAGCTATCCATAAGCCGCCCGCGTGTTTTAATCAAAACCGATGAAAACGGCCAAAAACTTGAGCCGATTGAAACAGTGGTGGTCGATGTGGACGAGCCCTATAGCGGCATCGTTGTCAGCAAAATGTCCGAGCGCAAGGCCGAGCTACAAGAAATGCGCCCTTCAGGCGGCGGTAAAATGCGCCTTGAGTTTCTTGCCCCCACACGCGGCCTGATTGGCTATCATGGTGAGTTTCTCACCGATACGCGTGGCACGGGCATGATGAACCGTATTTTCCACAGCTATGGGCCCTGGCGCGGCACTTTGGCGGGTCGGCGCAATGGCGTGCTGATTGCCAATGCCGATGGCGAAGCCGTGGCCTATGCCATGTGGAACCTTGAAGATCGCGGCCCCATGATGATTGTGCCAGGCGTAAAAGTCTATCAAGGCATGATTATTGGTGAGCATACCCGCGGCAATGACCTTGAAGTCAATGTGCTCAAGGGCAAAAAATTGACCAACATTCGTGCGGCCGGCAAGGACGAAAATATCAACCTCACCCCGCCCATACAAATGACCTTAGAAAAAGCCATCGCCTATATCGAAGATGATGAGCTGCTCGAAATCACGCCCAAATCAATCAGATTACGCAAACGCTATCTTGATCCGAATGACCGCAAACGTCTATCCAAAGCGTCCGAGAGCGCCTAATGTGCAAAGCGCAAGCAAGGGCGCCAGCAAGGACACAAGCAAAGTCCCGGGCAATATAGCCCATACCGACATTGCGCAGCGCTTTTGGCTCTATGCGCTGCTGCCGCAAGGCTTGCATCCTTATATTCAACTCGCCCGCCTAGATCGGCCGGTTGGCTTATGGTTGCTGCTTTTTCCAAGCTGGTGCGGCATAGGCCTTGCCAGCGCCGGACAGCCCGATATCATCTTGCTGCTGTTGTTTTTATTGGGCGCTCTGCTGCTGCGTCCGGCTGGTTGCATCATTAATGACCTTTGGGACCGCAACATAGACCGCGCCGTTGAGCGCACCAAAGCCCGCCCCCTTGCCAGCGGCGCGCTTACCGTTACCAAGGCGCTGATATTTTTGCTGGCGCTGCTTACTGCGGGTGCCGCTATTTTATTTAGCCTCACACCAACGGCCATCGGCCTTGGCCTTGTAGCTCTTGTGCTCATTGTTATTTATCCACTGATGAAGCGTATCAGCTGGTGGCCACAATTATTCCTTGGTTTTACTTTTAATGGCGGGGTTTTGCTGGGCTTTGCCGCTGTAACCAATCATCTAAGCATTGCCGCAGGTATTTTCTATATTGGCTGCATTGCTTGGACCACCGGCTATGACACCATCTATGCAGGACAAGACATGACCGATGACGCACTCATCGGCGTGCGCTCAACCACACGCCGATTTGGCCATAACAGCCCAAAATTTGTTGGGCTTTGCTATAGTTTGGCGGCGGCCGCATGGGCTTATTGCGGCTTATTGCTTAACGCCGACTGGTTTTATTGGTTTTGCCTGCTCATCGCCATTGCTCATTTAGGCTGGCAAGCTTTGGGCTGGAGGCTTGATAGCCAAGCCGACTGTCTTCGGCGTTTTAAAAGCAATATTTGGGTGGGTTTACTCTTGTCAGCCGCCTGCCTTCTGGGCACTCTGCCACCATGAACAATACAGACAACACGCTTAACATTGCACAAGACCTGCTCAGTTATTGTTTGCGTCTGGGTGCCAGTGCGGCCGATATTTTAGCAGTGAGCGGGCAAAGCCTGTCAGCACAATATCGGCTTGGCCGCATTGAAAATGTTGAGCGCAACGAACAAGCCGATCTTGGCTTGCGTCTGTTTGTGGGTCAGTCTCAAGCATGCGTTTCAACCAGTGATTGGTCATGGCCGGCCTTACAGCAATTAGCCGCACGCGCCTATGCCATGGCACAAGCTTGCCCACCCGACCCCCATGCGGGCTTAGCCAGTGAGGGCACAGCCTACAAGCCCGACACATTAGATTTATACGACAGCTTCATCCCCACGCTTGACTGGCTACAGCAGCAATCCCTTGCTGCCGAAGAATCAGGCCGTGCTGTCGCTGGTATCAGCAATAGCGAAGGCGCCAGCGCCAGTTATAGCCAGCAGCATAGCCTTTATCTGGCCAGCAATGGTTTTAGCGGCACAACGCGGCAGAGCCATTTTAGTTTGCAAATCTCATTGCTCGCGGGCGCGGGCACGGCCATGGAACGCGACTATGATTACAGCACGGCCACCCATGCCGCCGATATGATAGAAGCAGCACAACTCGGCCAACAAACGGCTGATGCAACACTGCGGCGTTTGCACCCACAAAAAATTGCCACCTGCACCGCGCCTGTCATATTTGCGCCGCGCACGGCCCGTAGCTTGCTCAGTCATTTTTTATCGGCCATTAATGGCAGCAATATCGCCCGTGGCAGTAGTTTTCTACGCCAGCACATGCAACAAAAAATATTTAACAGCGCCATTAACATTATCGATAGCCCGCTGCGCCAGCGCGGCCAACGCTCGCGCCCCTTCGATGCTGAGGGCATCGCCGGCAAGGCGCTGCACCTCGTGCAAAATGGCGCACTCAATAGCTGGCTGCTTGATTTACGCACCGCCCGACAATTGGGGCTCAGCAGCACAGGCCATGCCCAGCGCGGCACAGCCAGCGCGCCAAACCCCAGCGCCAGCAATGTTTGGCTGAGCGGCGGCACTGCCACGCCCGAGCAACTGATGCAAGATTTGGGGCAAGGGCTTTATGTCACCGATCTTATGGGCCATGGCATCGATATGCTCACCGGCGACTACAGCCGTGGCGCGCGCGGCTTCTGGTTTGAACAAGGTAAAATTTCCTATCCGGTTAATGAAATCACCATTGCCGGCAATCTGCTCGAGATGTTCAGCACGCTTATCGCGGCCAATGATTTATCGCACCGTTACGGCATTGATGCGCCAACTCTGGCTGTGCCACAAATGACCATTGCCGGGCAATAACATGGCCATGACCTCTTTCTTTTATAAACTAACCACCATAATTATTTCACCGCTCTTGCCTTTATGGCTTAATTACCGCCTCAAACGCGGCAAGGAAGACCCCGCTCGCCTACCCGAGCGTTTTGGTCACAGCAATATACCGCGCCCCCAAGGCGAGCTGATTTGGTGTCATGGTGCCAGCGTTGGCGAAACACTTTCGCTCCTGCCACTTATAAAAGCACTTAAAAATAAAGATAGTGCCCCAACTATTCTAGTCACAAGCGGCACCATCACCTCGGCACGCCTCATGGCCGAACGCTTGCCCCAGGGCTGCCTCCATCAATTTATCCCACTTGATACACCGATGGCCGCTGCAAAATTTTTGCAGCACTGGCAACCCAACAGGGTGCTGTGGGCCGAATCCGACCTTTGGCCCAACCTGCTTGCAGCCATAAAAGAACGGCAAATTCCGGCTGCACTCATTAATGCGCGCATGTCACAACGCTCGCAGCAGCGTTGGCAGAAACATGCTGCTTGGTTCAGAGAAATTCTCTCAACATTCAAAATTATTCTTGCGCAAAGCAAAGCAGAGGCAGAGTTCTTTCAGTCATTCGCTCAAGGGCAGGTTCTGCTCAGCGGCAATCTTAAATATGCGGCAGCACCGCTCCCCACCGATAGCCATAAACTAACCGAACTACAGCACGCGATTGGTACGCGCCCCTGCTGGCTTTTGGCCTCCAGCCACCCGGGCGAAGAAAAAATGGCTGGCGCGATACATAGCGTCCTTGAAAAACACTACCCCAATTTGCTCACCATTATTGTGCCGCGTCACCCGCAGCGTGGGGCCGAGATTTTGGCACAACTCCCCATGCATAAAGTGACGCAGCGCAGCCAAAACGCCCTGCCAATAGCCACAACACAAATATATCTTGCCGATACACTGGGCGAGTTGGGCCTCCTGTTACAAGCGTGCCCTATCGTGGCCATGGGCGGAAGTTTTGTAGCACATGGTGGCCACAACCCCATTGAGCCCGCGCAATTTAGCTGTGCGCTTATTTTTGGCCCGCACATGTTTAACTTCCAAACAATGCAGCAAGATTTTCTGCAAAATAATGCCGCCTTACAGCTAGACGACAGCGCCCAACTTGGCCCAGCACTTCTGCAATTACTGCAGCACCCCAAGCAACAAAAGCAACTCGGGCAAAACGCCTATCATTGGGTCAGCGCCCAAGCAGAAGTGGCCGAACAAACACTCGAATTACTGAGCCCGCTCTTTAGCAAAGGCACGGCAGCATCATGAAAACACCGCGCTTTTGGTATCAACCACAGGGCTGGCAAGCGAAACTACTTCAGCCTCTGGCCGCGCTTTATCAATGGGGCTATCGCTTGCGTTGGCGTTTTAGTGCCAACACATTTTGCGATAAGCCGGTTATTTGCGTTGGTAATGTTGTGGCGGGTGGTGCTGGCAAAACCCCCACAATAAAACTGCTGGCCGAATTGTTGCTCAATCATGGCTTAAATGTTGCCATTGTCAGCCGTGGCTATGGCGCTCAATGCCGCACCACGCATAAGGTTCAAACAGATGACTCTTTTAGTTTTGTCGGTGACGAACCCTTAATGCTGGCGCGCGCTGGCTTTGATGTTTGGGTGGGTAACAATCGCCGCAACACATTGGCCCGCGCCGCACAAAATGCCGATATTGTGCTGCTTGATGATGGCCTACAAAACCCCAACCTCCATAAAAGCTTTAGCCTGCTCGTCATCGATGGCGCATCAGGCCTTGGCAATGGCGCAACCTTGCCGGCAGGCCCCTTGCGTGAAACGCTGCACAGCGCCATCGCCCGCAGCAATGCGGTGCTGCTTATCGGCCAAGATGCACAAAACGTCGAAACACAACTGCCAAAAGACCTGCCCCTCTTAAGGGCCGAGCGTGAAATGCTTTTGCCACATATGCCGCTTGAGCAAAAATTGGTGGCTTTTGCCGGCCTTGGCCGCCCCGAGCAATTTTTTCAAGCCTTGCGCTTAGCGGGCCTTAATATTATGGAGAGCTACGGCTTTGCCGATCATCACCCCTATACATTAGCCGAGGCACAACATCTGCGCGCCGCCGCACGACATCATGGCGCACGGCTTATCACTACGGCAAAAGATGTGGTGCGCCTGCCCAACGGATTCAGCAAAGAAGTCATGGTTGCTGATCTAGCCATCCAACCACAGCCCGCCGCTGCTCTCGACCAGCTTTTATCAGAGTGGCTGCACCTATGAGCAAAAAGCGTATCCGCTATTTATTCGAGGCTCTGGCGGCTTATAGCTGTTATGGGTTTTTTCGTGTTTTACCGCTTGATATTGCCTCTAACCTTGGTGGTTGGCTCGGGCGCACACTTGGCCCAAAGCTTGGCATAACCAGGCTGGCTTATCGGCATTTGCAAATAGCCCTGCCTGAGCAAGCCGAGCAACACCCACACTATGTGCAGCAAATGTGGGATAATCTTGGCAGGGTTATTGCCGAATATGCCCACCTCGATGATATCGCCGCAAAAAAACGTATCGAGTTTATCGGCTTAGAACACATCACCCCATTATTGCAGCAAGGCAAAACCTTGATTCTTTTTTCAGGTCACTTGGGTAATTGGGAAACAACCTTGCTGGCGGCCAATATGCTTGGCTTTAATTTTGCTGGCGCCTATCGCACGCCCAATAATCCGCTGGTGGCGCGCCTCCTCGAGAAAATTCGCCAGCGCAGTAAAATCACTTTAGTGCCAAAGGGGCGCGAAGGCAGCTTTAAACTTATTCAGCATTTACGCCAAGGGGGCCATGCCGGTTTGCTGATAGACCAGAAAATGAATGATGGCATAACCGTACCTTTTTTTGGCCGCAATGCCAAAACAGCCGATGGCGTCGCCGTCTTGGCCGAAATGTTTAAAGCCAGCATCATTCCGGTAAGGGCCGAGCGCCTGCAAGGGGCGCATTTTCGCATTACGGCTTATGCGCCTTTGGTCATTCCTGATATTGCCGACAAGCGCCAGCGCCGCGAAGCAACGCTATTATTGGTGCATGAACATTTAGAAGCTTGGATACGTGACAAACCCGCGCAGTGGTTGTGGCTGCATCGACGCTGGCCAAATGAAGGCTAAAATAAACTATCCTGCACAGCTTTGCGGCTGGTGCTTTTCTTGGGGCCCTCGGCAATTACGTTGGCAACGCCATCGGCAAATTGCAAAACTAATTTTTGCGCCGAAGTAACATCTGCCGCAGCCTGCACCACATCACCTTGTTGGTTGCGCACTAAAACGAACCCGCGCTTTAAAGTTTGCGTATAAGACAGGCTCTCTAATTGACTGCTGGCCACAACCAAACGAGATAATAAGGGCTGTTGCACCCGCAACCAGGCTTGCTGCAGCCGATGTTGCGATTGCTGCACCCGCTCTAAACGCACCGGCAATTGTGTTTTTGCTTGGCAAACAACTAATAATTTCTGCCCTTGGCGTAATAGTGCCTCTCGGCGGGCACTTAAAAACTCACGCGGCTGCCGTAAGCGCTGCACAACATTACTCAAGCCCTGCCCACGACGCGCAAAAAGCAAATGCCATGACTGCTTTAACTGACTACTTTTATCGTCAAGGCGCTGCATGGCATTTTCAAGCAAAGCACGCGGGCCAATTAAAGCCCCAATACTGGCCTGCAGCCGCAAGCGCTTTTCGCCACTCAGGCGCTGCCATGCCTGCATCAAACGCAATTGCTGGGCTTGCAAATATGTTAAAAGCTCTTGCCGCACTGGCACAGCTATTTCTGCCGCTGCTGTGGGCGTGGGCGCACGGCGGTCGGCAGCAAAATCAATTAATGTGGTGTCTGTCTCATGCCCCACAGCAGAAATAAGCGGAATTTCACTTGCGGCCGCAGCCCGCACCACCACTTCTTCATTAAAGGCCCAAAGATCTTCTAAGCTACCACCACCACGGGCAACAATAAGCAAATCAGGCCGAGGCACAACCCCACTGGCTGGCCCATTGGCTGGCCCATTGGCTGGTAGGGCATTAAAGCCGGCGATGGCTGCGGCAATTTGCTCTGCCGCACCACTCCCTTGTACAGCCACAGGCCATAACAAAACATGCACGGGCATACGCTCGGTCAGGCGATGCAAAATATCCCGAATAACCGCGCCCGTAGGCGATGTAATAACACCAATCACCCTTGGCAAAGTTGGCAATGCTTGCTTGCGACTATCAGCAAACAGCCCTTCGGCAGCAAGTTTCTGCCGCCGCTCTTCCAGCATTTTAAGCAAAGCGCCAACGCCGGCTAAAGCCATATTCTCGATAATCAATTGATATTGCGAACGCCCAGGATAGCTCGATATACGCCCCGTGCAAATCACTTCCAAACCCTCTTCGGGCTTGATACCAATCTTGGCCATGACGCCACGCCAACACACGGCCTCAAGCACCGCGCCCTCATCTTTTAAGCGCAAATACAAATGACCAGAGGGCGTGTGCAGCTTTGGTTGCGAAATTTCACCCCGCACCCGAATATGACTATAACGCTCCTCAAGCGTACCCTTCACTTGCTTGGCAAGGTCAGTCACGCTGTAAACTGGCACATTACTGCCGGGTGTTTCATCGGCCACTAATTTAGTCATCGGCGTAATTCCTCAAAGAAAGTGCGCAGCAATTCCCGCGACTCTTGCTCATATAGGCCCCCAAATATTTCTGGCCGATGGTGACATGTGGGCTGCTCAAACCAGCGCGGCCCATGCTCAACAGCGCCGCCCTTGGGGTCGTAAGCCGCAAAATACACGCGGCGCAAACGCGCCATGCTTATAGCGCCCGCGCACATCGCACAGGGCTCAAGGCTTACATATAAATCACACTGCGATAAATGCGCCGTGCCGAGCGTTTGCGCGGCCTGCCTTATCGCTCTTATTTCGGCATGCGCCGTGGGGTCGCCCGCTTCAACGGCATTACCCAAAGCGGCTAAAACCTCACCATTGAGAGAATTGACAATAACAGCGCCCACAGGCACTTCGCCGGCCAATGCGGCGGCGCGGGCGATGTCTAAGGCTTGCTGCATGAAATCCATTGGTTTATTGTAGCCTTATGTCAAAGCAGCGCCAAGCCCCAGAGAATCTCCCAAAAACTGAGAAGCTCACTAAAACTGAGAATCACACCAAAACACAGCCCGCAGCTGCCACCGATGCGGGTCGTGAGCGTATCGCCAAGGTTATGGCCAGAGCGGGTCTTTGCTCGCGCCGCGATGCCGAGATCTGGATTGCCGATGGCCGTGTCACCCTCAATGGCGAAATACTCAAAACGCCTGCTTGCACCGTCACCCATGCCGATAAGATCCTCGTCGATGGTCGGCCCCTGCCCAGGGCTGAACCCGCCAGATTATGGCGCTATCATAAGCCCGAAGGGCTGGTCACCACCGCCCGCGACGAAAAAAACCGCCCCACCGTTTTTTCTGCCTTACCTGCCGATATGCCGCGTGTGGTATCTGTGGGGCGGCTTGATCTTAATAGCGAAGGGCTCTTGTTGCTCACCAATGATGGCGGGCTTGCGCGGCAATTAGAGCTGCCCAGCACTGGCTGGCTGCGCTGTTATCGCGTGCGCGCCTTTGGTTGGATTTACCCAGAGCAGCTTTATAATCTCAAAGACGGCATCACCATTGGTGGCGTGCGCTATGGCCCAATTGATGCGCAGCTCGAGCAGCAAAAAGGCGATAATTGCTGGATACAAATGGGCCTGCGCGAAGGCAAAAATCGCGAGGTGCGCAAAGTGCTGGCCGCTTTAGGCTTGCAGGTAAACCGCCTCATCCGCACGGCCTATGGGCCGCTTCAACTCGGCAAACTCAAAGAAGGCGAGATTGACGAAGTGCCGCGTCGGGCGGTGGCTGAAATTATGCACAGCCTAGCAAACGCCGCCGAGGCCAAATGACGCTACGCCTTATCGCCGGCCAATGGCGCGGGCGTAAATTACAAACCCCTGAAGGCCTCACCACACGGCCAACGGCAGAAAAAACCAGAGCGGCAATTTTCAATGTGCTTCAGCATGCGCCATGGGCTAAACCCGTCACCGACAAAATTATTCTCGATTTATGCTGCGGCAGCGGCGCCTTAGGGCTTGAAGCACTTTCACGTGGCGCCCAACAGGCATTTTTTATTGATAATGACCGTGCCGCACTTTTTTGCCTTAAAGAGAACATCACCAAACTAGTGGCAAATGCCACAACACTGTGCGCTGATGCAGCGGCCTTACCTAAAGCGCCCCTGCCCTGCGACATTATATTTTTTGACCCCCCCTACCAAGCCGGCCTCTACGACACGGCCTTAGGGCAATTACAGCAGCAAGGCTGGCTGGCGCATAACTCATTACTGGTGGTCGAACATCAACGCGCCCCTAAACCAAACATACCATCACAATTTAAGCAGCTGGCCATTTACGATTATGGCAAAAGCAGCATTAGCTATTTAACGCCGAGCAAAGAGGCTTTCTAAAGCATTGAGCGGCAGCTCAATAAAGGTTGGCCGACCATGATTACATTGCCCCGCACCGGGTGTTTGCTCAATTTGCCGCAACAAGGCATTCATCTCGGCCAAATTCATTTCTCGCCCGGCTCTCACCGAGCCATGGCAAGCGCTGGTGGCACAAACCTGCAAAATACGCTCGTGTAAAATGCTTTGCGCTTCATGCTGGGCTAATTGGCTGGCAATATCGCGCACCAAATCTTTAATTGATATTTTTGCCAGTAGGGCCGGCACTTCTCGCACCAATACGGCTTTATCGCCAAAGCTCTCAAGACTTAAACCAAGGTGTGATAAATGCTCGGCCTCTGCCAAAAGGCGCGCCACCGATGCAGCATCTAGCTCTATCACTTCGGGCAACAACAAAGCTTGTGTGAGCGGGCTTTTATTGTGCAAATTTTGCTTGAGCTGTTCATAAACAATGCGCTCATGCGCGGCATGCTGATCAACCAAAACCAAGCCTTTGGCTGTTTGTGCCACAATATAAGTATGATGAATTTGTGCCACAGCCGCACCCAGCGGGTAGTGCTGCGCCGTCATATCGGCATTTTCTTGACGGGCTTGTGGCGCTGCAAAATTGGCGTCGGCAAAGCTAGGGCCTTCACTTGCAAAATTATTGTGACCTACAAAACTACGCTCGGCTGCCGTTAAAGACAGAGTCTGACCTTGCCCAGTGTAAGCTTGCAGTGGCCGCCATTGCTTTATGCTGGCCGCCGTTAAAGACTGATCACTCTGCAAATGCTGGCTGCGAATAGTGTGACTAATGCCACCCACCAAGAGGCTACGCACTTTGGCAGCATCGGTGAAGCGCACTTCACTTTTTGCCGGATGCACATTGACATCAACCTCATCTAAAGGCACCGTTAAAAACAGCGCCAATTGCGGATGACGCCCATAAGGCAACTGATCGCCATAACCGGCGCGCACCGCAGCCAGCAACAGCCGGTCACGCACCGGGCGGCCATTGACAAATAAATATTGCTCAGCCGCAGTCGCACGATGATCTGTGGGCACACTCACCCACCCGGCTAAACGCAAATTATCGCGCTCAACATTCAGCGGCAGGGCGTTGCGGGCAAATTCTGCGCCCATCACCGCCGCAAGGCGCTGCAAGCCATCACCCGCGGCATAGTGCAATTGCCGCCCACCTTCTTCAACTGTGCGAAAAGCCACAGCGGGGTTGGCCAAAGCCAAACGCTCAACCACATCCCATATATGCGCCGATTCAGTTCTGGCGGTTTTCATAAACTTTAGCCGCGCGGGCGTGGCAAAAAACAAATCGCGCACATCAACCCTGGTGCCAAACGGCAAAGAGGCTGGCTGAACGGGCTGCGCCACACCGCCTTCAACATTAACCTGCCAAGCCTCAGACGCGCCCGCCTTGCGGCTGGTAAGGGTCAGACGACTAACCGAAGCAATGGAGGGGAGCGCCTCGCCTCGAAAGCCAAAAGAGCGAATGGCCGATAAATCATCATCGGTCAATTTTGAGGTTGCATGCCGCTCTATAGCCAGCTGCAATTCGCTGGCGTCCATACCATAGCCATTATCGATTACGCTCAACGCGGCAAGACCGCCATTGCGAAAACGCACTTCAATTTCAGTGGCACCAGCATCAAGCGCATTCTCGATAAGCTCTTTAGCGCATGCGGCGGGGCGCTCAACCACCTCACCGGCAGCAATCTGATTAATCAGAGTGTTAGGCAAGCGGCGAATAACAGGAGCGGCAGATTTTACCAAGGGCGCAATCATGGCTTAAAAAAGCACAGCCAGCCCTAAACGTCCAGCAACAAAATGGCCAATTGATAGCGCTTAGCCTATTTCCCAATTATCTTTGGCGGGCTCATCGCCGGGGCGCAAACCATCATCGAATAGCGCATTGGTTAAAATTGCATCGCGCAGATCGGCATTGCTTAAAACACACTCACGCAGATCGGCAAAAGCCAAATCGGCGCCAACCAAATTGCACTCACGCAAATCGGCGCCACGCAAATTAGCATAACGCAATTTTGCCTCGCTTAAATCGCAACGCATTTTATGGCCCGACGGCAAAAGCAATGGTGACAAATTCGCTTTAAGCAACTGCGCATTGCCAAGCTTAACTTGCTTTAGCTGTGCGCCACGAATATCGGCACCACTCAATTGCGCATAGCGCAAATCGGCACCAACAAGGTCACAAGCCTGCAATTGCGCCTCGGTTAGATCAAGGCCATAAAGCGTAGCCTCGCTCGCACGCAGCATGGTTAAACAAGCGCCACGCAAATTTTGCGTACCGCGCAAATCAAAGCGGCGCAAATCTAGCCTGCGCCCCTTTGCGCCGCCACTGGCAACCCAATCAGCATGGGCTTGCAGCAATTCTGTAAAAGGCGCCGATAATTCATTTAAGGTTGGTCCCACGGCTGTTGCAGTCAGCGTGTCGGCAAGATTACTGCCTTCAGTGTCTGCCAGTGCCAAATTACAATTTGTGAGAATAGCGCCCGTTAAATTAGCCGTACGTAAATCGGCCATCGACAAATCAGCACTTTCAAGATTGGCACCCTTAAAACTAGCACCGCGTAAATTAGCCCGCACTAATTTGCAGCCACGCAAATTTGCGTCCGAAAAATCTGTGTTCACCGCCGCCACGCCCGAGAGGCGCGCATCAACAAGGTTAGCCCCCGATAAGTCAGCACCACCAGCATCTGAGGGCAGCGTCTCTATCGTCAGCATGGTGAGGTCGCCACTTTTGCGGTTATGCTCGGCAATTGAGCCCTCACGCAAATCCGCGCTGGTGAGGTCGGCATTAGCGAGCGTGGCACCACGCAAACAAGCACCACGCATATCGGCGCGCACCAAACTGGCATTGCTCATATTGGCTCTGCGCAAATCTGTGCCAAAGAAAACGGCGTAATCTAATTTGCAGCCTTCAAGCTCTGCGCCCAATAGTGACGCACCGGTAAAATCGGCATGAGCCAGATCGCGGTTCGATAACTTACAGCCCGACAAATCATGGTGAGTAAAATTAGCCCGCGCCCCACCTAAGCGCGCATTACGAAACAGCGCATGCTTCTTGAGCATTTCCTCAATTTGTTGTGGGGATGGACGAATAAGTTGGCGCATGCGCTTTCGTATTTTTGAATATGGGCGGAATCACACTATCGCCAAAGCCTACCCGAATAGCAGTTAAAACGCTGTTAATACAAAGAAATATGCCTTAACAGCTGCTGCGTCGAGGCGTCATGTGTTGATTTTTCGCCATTTGCCAGCTCTTGCAAAATTGGCCGCGCCAATATTTTACCCAGCTCCACGCCCCACTGGTCAAAACTATTTATGCGCCATAAGGCACCCTGAACAAATACCTTGTGTTCATAAAGTGCTATAAGCGCGCCCAAATGGGCCGCATCAAGCCGTGGCAGCAAAATTGTGTTACTGGGCCGATTGCCGGCGCAATATTGAGCCGCGCTCACGCCCGCGCCCATCCTGCCTTGCAGCAAGGCCTCACTTTGTGCCACGCCATGCGCCAGCAAAACCTGCTTATGCTCCTTAGCGTTAAAATCATCGGCGATTGTTAAAATAAAATCTGCTGGCACAATTTGCGTGCCCTGATGCAGCAACTGATAAAATGCATGCTGCCCATTTGTGCCCGCGCTGCCAAATAAAACCGGCGCTGTTGTATAATCAACCGCATGACCGGTGCGATCAACGCTTTTGCCGTTACTTTCCATTTCAAGTTGCTGCAAAAAATCGGGCAGCAAATTTAGCCTTTGATCATAAGGCAATATCGCTTGGCAGGCATGGCCACAAAAATTACTATTCCATAGGCCAAGTAGGGCTAAGGCTACCGGCATGTTTTGCGCCAAGGGCGCGTCAACAAAATGCTGGTCTAAAGCAGCAGCACCGGCCAAAAAATCCTGCCATATGTTGGGCGGTAAGCCGCATTGTGCCGCTAAGCCCACAGCGCCCCACAGGCTAAAGCGGCCACCCACCCAATCCCAAAAACCAAAAACACTCGTGCTCGGAATGCCAAATGCCGCCACCGCCTCAAGATTAGTCGAGACCGCCACCATATGTTGCGCTATGGCATTTTTACCTAAGGCGTTCAGCAGCCAATCTTTGGCGGTGCTGGCATTGAGCATGGTTTCTTGTGTGGTGAAAGTTTTAGAGACTATTATTATTAAAGTGGTTGCCGGCTCGCATTTTGCCAAAACTGAAAGCAAATCAGCAGCATCAACATTGGCAACAAAATGCACTTGTGGCAGGTTTTTAGCAGTATGTTGGAGAGCCTTATAAACCAAACGTGGCCCCAAATCAGAGCCACCAATGCCAATATTAATGACATTTTTAATGGGCTGGCCGGTTGCCCCAAGCCAGGCACCGCTCTGTAGCTTTGCCACAAAATCTGCGCAAGCGCGCCGCACATGCAACACATCCGGCATAACATTTTTACCTGAAACTGAAAAGCTTGCATCAGCGGGGGCACGCAAGGCCATATGCATAACAGCCCTATTCTCGCTGTTATTAATAGGCTCGCCCTGCCACAAAGCAGCGCGCTGACCTTCAATATTTTCTTGCTCTGCCAAGGCCAAGAGCAAATCATAGGTTTGCAGGCGCAATCTTTGCTTGCTGCCATCCAACAACAAGCCGGCTGCTTGCCATGTGAGGCGCGATAGGCGCTGAGGCTCACTCGCAAAGTCCGCAAATGTATTGAAGTTTTGCAATGCTTGGCGCTCTGCTTGCAATGCACGCCAAGCAGGCGATTGGGTCAGTTCGCTCATAATGGCGCCTCAGCTAAACTTTCAGTGATATTTGGCATATCTGCCTTGCCCACATAAATGCGCCAAGCGGGCGAAGACAAAAGCTCAAGTGCAACTTTTCGCACTTGCTCGGGCGTTACATTTTTTAGCGCCGCCGCATAATCGGCCAACCATTGCGGCGAAAGTTTTAGCTGCTGCCAGCCCAATAACATTGCTGCCGTATCGCGGTTGCTGGTCATCAGCAAGGGTATTGAACCCAGCAAATAACCGCGCGCCTCATCCAGCTGTTTTTTGCTGAGTGGTTTTTGCTTAAACTCATCGATAATGCTAAAAATCATGCCATCGGCACGCTGTAATTGCGCCGCCTCAACCGCAGTGCTCACACTTATAAAAGCAGATTGCTGCAAGGCTGTAAGGCTGCTATTGGCACCATAAGTAAGCCCATGCTCAGCACGCAAGAGCTGCATCAAGCGGCTGCTAAAGCCACCACCGCCCAACACATAATCAAGCACTGTCAATGCCGCATAATCGGGCGAAGTGGGCAATAATGCCGACCAAACATAAAGCAAGCTTGTTTCGGGCAAATCGTCGCGCTTAATCAAAATTGTTGGCGCTTGCTCGGGCCAAGGCAATTGCGGCGCATCGGCCAAGGCGCGCTCCGTCCAATCGCCAAAAATATTTGCCGTGAAATTTACCAGCTCTTCGCCAGAAAGATCACCACTGGCCGAAAGATAAACGCCCCCTCTTTGTGCAACATTTTGCCAATAAGCACTAACATCATCCTCATCAATATTTTCAAGGCTGGTGGCATTGCCACGCACACTTGTGGCATAAGCCCCGCCAGCAAAACGCCGCGCATAAAAAGTGCGCCACGCCTGCCAATCGGGGTTGCTTTGATCGGCGCGCAAATCAGCAACAATCTGCTGACGCACACGGGCAAGATCGTCATCATCAAAACGTGGGCGCGTTAGCAGCTGCTTTAATAAATCCTGCGCTGCAAGCCAATGTGTTTTTGGCACATAAACTGTGCCAACCAACCAATCACGACTGGCGCTAAAACTGAAATTGATATTTTTATCGCTCAGTATTTGCCGCCACTGAGAGCTTTCATAGCCCGCGGGGCCCTCCTCTAATAATTGTGCGGCCAAATAGGCCGTACCGGCTTTTTCTGCATTATCGGTTTCGCTGCCGCCGCGCAAAGCAAAGTTAAGCGCCACCACCGGCACCGATTTATCAGTAACCAGCCATGCTGTTACACCTTTTGGTGCTTGTACTACATCAATGGTCTGCGCCATGGCAAGCGGCGCCCAAAGCAATAGAGCGAAACACAGGATCGTTCTAATCAGCATCTTTATACTCCGCAGGCAACAAAAGGCCGGTCACTTGTCCGGGTTGCTGCCAGATGCGCTCTGCCGCCGCACGCAGCTCTGGCAAGCTCACATCACCAATGCGTTGCGGCCAAGCTTCAACATCGGCCACTTTTTGCCCAGTGGCTAAGGCCATGCCAAAGGCATAGCCGGGCGCCAACAAACTATCCCGCGCAAAAACCGCCGACTCTTGCAAACGCTGCTTTGCCGCATTAAGCGCTTCTGCCGTTAAGCCCTTTTCAACAAAGAGCGACAAAGATTTTGCCAGCGCCTCTTCGGCCTTTTGCATTTTAACGTCTGGTCGCGGCGCAAGCACCACTCTAAAATCTGCGCCATAGCGCGCCGCAGCGTCAAAATCTACACTCACTTCTGCCGCAAGCTCTTTATCCACCACCAAATCACGATGTAGCCAGCCCGCATCACCGCCCAACATTTCTGCCAAAACTTCTAAAGCGTAAGCCGCCGCAACATTCTGCCCATAGGTTACAGCCGGCCACGCTTTAACCAATAGTGGTTGCTGCACCACAGCGTCACGCTTAACAACACGTCGCTGCGTAACCAACGGCTGAGGCTGCTGCTTAGCGGGCGGCTCAATTTCACGGCTAGGAATTTTCGCCATAGTGCTTGCCAAAACTTTGCGAACTTCGTCGCTGCTCACAGCACCGCTTACCACCAAAACCATATTATTGGGCGCATACCAACGCTTATAAAAAGCCTCAGCATCAGCGAGGCGCAAATTTGCCACCTCTTCTTTTAAACCAATAGTGGGCCGGCCATAAGCATGCGCCCCATAAAGCAGCGAGGCTATCTCTTGCCCAAATTCGCGCATAGGGTTGCTTTCAATTACATTTTTATTCTCGGCCTGCACCACGGCCAACTCAGTTGTTGCCGAAAGTGGCGTTACTTGCATACCGCGCAAGCGCTTGGCCTCTAAGGCCATAAAGCTCGGCCAATCTTGTTTGGCCACCATGGCCCAGTAAGCGGTATAATCTTGGCTGGTAAAAGCATTATCGCGCCCGCCCATGCGGGCCAATGTGGCGCTATATTCGCCGTCAGCCAAACCGACCGAGCCCTTAAACATTAAATGCTCTAAATAATGTGCAACGCCACTTACACCCGGTAGTTCATCGGCAGCACCAGCCTTTACCCAAAGCATATGCGCCACAACGGGCGCGCGCATATTGGTTACCACGACCACTTCAAGCCCATTGGGCAGCAAAAAACTTTCGGGCTTAAAAACTTCAGCTCGCGCCTGTTGCGGCAAACACAATATCGCCAACAGTGCAATGGCGTTGACTATATAAGCTTTAACGCCAAGCATTTTATTGAGCCCAAGTGCCAAGCCAGCCGCGCTCATTGCGGCGGCCAATCACGGGCGTTTGCCCCTCATCGGCGGGTTTATTCTCGGCTTTGTTTTTGAGCAGACGCTCACGCTCGGCCGCAGCATCTACATCTTTCTCGGTGCCAGAAGTTGCTTTTACGCCTAAAAGGCTTTGCACTAAATTAAGGTCAGCGCGCAATATTTGTGCATCTTGATCTAGTTGTGTACGAATATTCTCACTATCCGCAACAACCGGCGCAGCACCAATCAACGCGGTTTCGGCCGCACTCAGCGATGGGCTGGCTTGCGGCACTGCGCCTAAAATTTCTTGTGCGGCTTGGGCTGGCGCTGGCGCCTCTTGCGGGCGGGGCGCACCAGGTTGTGGTGGCTTTAAGCTATAATCGGGTGGCACTTCTAAGGGCTGTTGTTTAGCAACGGCAAACTCATCTGGCACATTACGGCCCAAACCGAGCGTGCTGCGCACCCCCTCACAGCCGCTGACAAATAATGCCGCCGAGCACAGCACAACAATATGAAGCTGATTAAGAAGTTTTTTTTGCATGCGCCAATCTTTCCCGTCGATGTTCAAGCCAACCATCTAATAATAACAAACCAACCCCAACCACAATACATGTATCGGCCAAGTTAAATGATGGCCAGTGCCAATTCGCTACATGAAAATCCAGAAAATCTACCACCGCGCCAAAACGCAGCCGATCAACCACATTACCAATGGCCCCGCCCAGCACCAAACCCAAGGCCAAAGCCACCATAAGATTTTCTACGCGCAGCAACCAGCGCCCCAGCCACGCACAAATGATAAAGGCAACTGCGCTTAGCACATAGGGCATGTAATCATGCTGGTGATAAAGCAAACCAAAAGATACGCCCCTGTTCCAAGTCAGCACCAAATTAAAAAAACTGGTCACCACAATAGTTTGCGGCGGCTGCATAATGTCCAGCACCCACGCCTTGGTCAGCTGGTCTAGGATTAAAACCAGCAGCGCCAGGGCTATGCCATAAACTGGCAACTTCTTACCAAAGGGCATTTTAGGCAGCCACATTTTTAAAGTTTGTACTCACCACATCATTGCAGCGTGTACAGGTGCCGCTATGAGCATGATGGCCAACATCTGGCAAAACTTTCCAGCAGCGTTCACATTTCTCGCCGCTGGCCAAAGCAACCACCACAGCCACATCGGCCACATCCGCCAAACTAAAAGCATCCGACGGGGGCGCGGCCACTTGCAATTGCACATTTGAGGTAATGCAAATTTCAGCGAAATCCACATCACTTAACAGCTGTAAAGTTGCCTCACGCACATAAACGACGGGCGCCGCTTGTAAAGCGCTGCCAATTTTCTTTTCTGCACGCGCCAACTCTAGGGCCCCCGTCACCACACGCCGCACGCGCCTGATCTCGGCCCATTTTTCAGCCAGTTCTGGCTGCAACCAAATTGCCGGAATATTTGGAAATTGGCGTAAATGCACCGATATGTCCGTGCTTGCTTCGCGGCCCACGCGCCAGCTCTGCCAGGCTTCCTCGGTGGTAAAGGGGATAAAGGGCGCCAACCATGCAGTAAGGCACTCAAACAACTCAACCATAATCGTGCGCGTCGCCCGACGCTTTACACTATCCGGCGCATCGCAATAAAGACTGTCTTTGCGTATATCAAAATAAAATGCCGAAACATCATTCGTGCAAAAATGATGCAGCAAAGTCAGCATGCGATCAAACTCATAATTTGCCACAGCCAGGCGCAAATCTTTGTCTAATGTGGCAAGATTATGCAGCATCAGCTGTTCAAGCTCGGGCATATCTTTGGCGGCAATCGCTTCGCTGGGCTGCCAGCCATCAAGTGCGCCCAGCAGATAGCGCAAGGTATTGCGCAAGCGTCGGTATAAATCGGCGCTTTGTTTCATAATATCAGGGCCCACGCGCATATCTTGGGTAAAGTCCGCACTCATCGCCCATAAGCGCAGCACATCGGCACCATGCAGATCAATCACCTCTTGTGGCTCAACCCCATTGCCGAGCGACTTCGACATTTTCCGCCCTTGCTCATCCATGGTAAAGCCATGCGTCAATACGGCTTTATAAGGCGCAACGCCCCTGGTGCCGACAGACTCCAACAATGTGCTATGAAACCAGCCACGGTGCTGATCAGAGCCTTCTAAATACAAGTCCGCCGGCCACGATAATTCTGGCCGGGCCTCTAACACAAACGCATGCGTGCAGCCCGATTCAAACCACACATCGACAATATCCATAATTTGTTCGTAATCGTCAGGATTATAGTCCGCACCCAGAAAATCGGCAGCAGGGCGCGCATACCATGCATCCGCCCCCTCTTTGGCAAAAATTTGTTGTATGCGGTCAAACACCTGCGCATCGCGCAAAATCTCACGGCGCTGTTTATGCACAAAAATAGCAATCGGCACGCCCCAGCTACGCTGACGACTAATGCACCAGTCGGGCCGGCTCTCGACCATACTATAAATGCGATTGCGCCCTTGCGGCGGCACCCATGTGGTGGCATCAATGGCCGCCAGTGATTTATCGCGCAAATCATCATGCGCCATGCTGATAAACCATTGCGGCGTGGTGCGGAAAATCACTGGTGCTTTGCTACGCCAGCTATGCGGGTAGCTATGGGTGACGCTGCCCTTGGCCAAAAGTGCGCCGGCTTCTAGCAGCGCTTTGATAACCGCGCCATTCGCATCGCCCACTTTCCCCTCGGGCGTATAAACGGCCTTGCCAGCAAAAAGCGGCACATCGTCATAATAACGACCATCGGCCGCCACAGTCTCGGGGATGGGCAAATTATATTTGCGCCCCAGCTCAAAATCTTCCTGACCGTGACCGGGCGCGGTATGCACAAAGCCCGTACCATCACTATCTGTCACATGCTCGCCTTGCAAAAGCGGCACTGTGCCTTGCGCATAGCTTTGCGCAGCACCCGCTTTTTGATAGGGCCGCGCCAACGGATATTGCTTATCTGTGCCCTTGGCAAAAGGATGCACACACAAAATACCGGCTAATTCATCGCTCTTGATGGTGCGGATTTTTTTAAAGCCAATGCCCGTATCTTGCTGCAGTTTTTGCAACAAATTATCCGCAACAATCAGCCTTTCACCCACAGTAACATTTTGTGGCTTTTCTGGCAGCGCCGTCACCTCGGCTAAACAATAATCGAATGCACCATAGGCAATGGCTTGGTTACCGGGCAGTGTCCATGGTGTTGTCGTCCAAATAAGCACGGCGGCACCAGCAATATCTTTATCAGCCGCAACCTGCCCCACAGGAAACTTCACCCAAACCGTGGTTGATTTATGATCGTGATACTCAACCTCGGCTTCGGCCAGTGCGGTTTTCTCAACCACACTCCACATCACCGGCCGCACACCGCGATAGAGCCCGCCATTGAGCGCAAACTTATGAATCTCCGCCGCAATTGCGGCTTCGCTTTGAATGGCCATGGTGCTGTAAGGGTTCTGCCAATCGGCCACAATACCAAGGCGCGACATTTCTTTAATATGCACTTGCAGCCAGTGCGCGGCAAATTTACGGCACTCATCGCGAAACTGCAGCACTGGCACATCATCTTTATTTTTGCCGGCTTTGCGATACTGCTCTTCAATTTTCCATTCAATCGGCAGGCCATGACAATCCCAGCCGGGCACCATGGGCGCATCAAAGCCCAGCATTTGCTGGGTGCGATTAACAACGTCTTTCAGTGTTTTGGTAAAAGCATGACCAATATGAATATGACCATTGGCGTAGGGCGGGCCGAAATGCAGAATAAATTTTTGACGCCCTTGGCTTTGCGTGCGCAGCTTTTGGTATAAATCCATCTCTTGCCACATGGCCAGCCAATGTGGCTCACGCTTGGGTAAATCGCCACGCATGGGAAAATCGGTTTTAGGTAAAAAAACCGTATTTTTAAAATCTGGCTTATCACTGTCTTTATTGGTCATGGGGCTCACACGCGGGGTCAAAAGTTAGTCAGTTTTAGTTGGTCGTTTAAGGTCTATCCAGCATTGCTTTTAGCACATTTCTGCTCGATGCGGCATCCTCTGCAATTTGCTGTTTTAAATGGTCTAAATTGGCAAATTTTTGTTCCGGACGCAAAAACTCTATCAGCTCAACGGTCAGCACTTCGCCATAGATATCTTGGTCAAAGTCAAAAATATGCACTTCCAAACGCTCGGCTGTGCCGCCCACGGTTGGCCGCTGGCCAATATTGGCAACCCCGTTATAAGCAACGCCATTTAAGTTAATCCGTGCCGCATAAACGCCAAAATGCGGGCGTAAATACTCGCCCATATTAATATTTGCCGTCGGAAAGCCGAGCTGACGCCCTCTTTTATCGCCATGCTCAACCACGCCCGCCATGCTCCACCAGCGCCCCAGCACATGCGCTGCGGCACGTGTGTCGCCCGCCAATAAATAATCGCGCACAAGTGTAGAAGACCAAACCCGACCATTTGCATCAGCCATGGCCGGCACTTCTGTGACAGCATCTTTAAACTGCGCCTGCAAAAATGCCGCATTGCCGACGCGGTTATGGCCAAAAACAAAATCATAGCCAACAGCAATCGAGCGCACCTGTAGCGCTTGTTGCAAAACCTGCTCGACAAATTGCGTGGCCGACATCTGCGCAAGCGCGGCATCAAATGTAAGCGCCACCAGCCCATCAACACCTAATTGTGCCAATGCTTGGGCTTTGGCTGGCAAGGGGGTTAAACGAAAAGGCGGGTCTTGCGGGCGAAAAAACCGGCGAGGGTGGGGCTCAAAACTAATAACCAAGGCCGGTGCCGATATATTTTTAGCGGCAGCCACCGCCTGCGCAATAACCGCCGCGTGCCCTTTATGCACACCATCAAAATTACCTAATGCCACAGCAGCGCCACGCCAAGCACTGGGCAGCGCGGCAAGCTCGGTTACTATAGGCACAGTCGTTTTTTTAGCCATACACCTTCATAAAGACTTCTATCGCTTCACGAAAGTGGTTTCAGCATAATTTAGGGGGTTGGCGGCGCGCCTTTGTTGCCACCATTTGGGCCACCCGTCTTTGGCGTGGGGGGCTGTTCACACAAATGCGCCAAGTTATGAGCGCCTTGCGCCCGTAAAAACGCCACATTCTGACGCATGGCGGGGTCAATATGTTTTTGTAAATCGCCGGGTACGCGCTGCAAAATCGGCACGGCTTTATCCATAACCGGCAAAACGGCCATAACGATTTTTAGCTCAATCTCACGCTTTTTCTTTTCGCCCGCAAACATCATGCCGGCCATTGAGGTCATGATTAAAGTTGCAAGTTTTTGTCCCTGAGCTTGCAGCTCGGCCCGCTCTTGTGGCGTTGTGACAGCCGTTAGCTTTGCCACACTGTAATCGGGGTCAGCTTTAACGCCTTCGCCAAATTTTTTTAACGCATCGGCAAATCCGGGGGGCAATTGCTGTGTCATGGGGACAATCTCCAGGGTAACAAGAAAGGAGATGTTTTTTTGCACGACCAAAAGCTTGCGTCAAGCTATTTGCAACGCACCCGCAACAAACAAAATAAGCGTTTATATTCTAGGGCTTCCAGCTTTCTGGGTTGATCAGAAACCGCTCTACCGCACTTAGCGTTGCCTCATTAAAGCTTTGCTGCGCTTGGGCCACGCGCAAAATATCCCACCAATTGCACAAACCATGCAAGGTAACGCCCAAATCAGTGAGGTTCTGCGCCGCATGCGAAAAAATACCATATTGAAACATAACCCCAATGTGCGCAACTTCGGCGCCTGCTGCGCGTAAAGCTGTAACAAACATTTCTTTGCTGCCGCCATCGGTCATCATATCTTCTATCAACAGCACACGCTGGCCTTCATAAACCACGCCCTCAATTTGCGCGTTACGACCAAAACCCTTTGGCTGTTTGCGCACATAAAGCATGGGCAGATTAAGTTGCGTTGCCATAAAGGCCGCAAACGGTATGCCCGCAGTTTCACCGCCCGCCACAGCGTCAAATTCATGCGCCGATAATTGCTGTGCCAATAAGGCCGTTAGCACAGTGCGCACTGCAGGAAAGCTGATAATACGCCGGCAATCAACATAAACGGGGCTTTGCCGGCCAGAGGTTAAGGTAAAAGGCGGGTCAATGCGACAATGCACTGCCTCAATCTCTAACAATAATGTCGCAGCATATGTGCTAACGGCTGATGGAATGGCGGCGATGCTCATGTTTCTTTCCCCAAATTGGCCATGCGCGATACCTGCTTATCAATATAAGAATTAAGCATGCCGATTTTGCCGTCTCTAATCAGCGCTCTTATGGCATCACCCGCGCCATCTTCAGTAAAGACATAACGAATAAACGGCCCCTGCGTAGTCATGGTTTGATGAATAATGCCCGTAATCGCGGCCGATAAAATTTCATGCGCGCCGCTGCCCATTTGCTGCTCGGCCAAATGGATAAGCCCATGCAAGGCTTGCTCGGGCGAGCCCGCATGCACAGTGGTTATCACCAAGTGACCTGTGGTGGCGGCACGCAACGCCTGCTCGGCTGCTTTCGGCGTACGAATTTCACCAACTAAAATATAGCGGGGCGCCCAACGCAAGGCCCGCTTAATGGCCTCGGCCCAATGTGGGTCGTCATGCACTTCCACTTGGAAACAATAACCCGCCTCGCCAAAATTTTGCGGCAGCATAAATTCAACCGGGTCTTCAATAGTAATCCCAACGCCGCCAAAATGCGTGAGAAACTCTGTTAACAGGCCAACCGCCGTTGTGGTTTTGCCCTGCCCCGTTGCGCCCGATAACAACACCAACCCCGTGCGCCGACCCAGCATTTGCAAATAACGCACAATATGCGGCGGAAAACCAAGCTTGGCTAATTGTGGCGCACCCGTATTGATACGCCGCAAACAGGCCCATTGCTGGCCGTCGGCGGTTTGCTGTTTAGCGATACGCAAGCGCAAGCCGCCATATTCTAAGGCGCCTTCCTGCCGCGATAAATGCGCCTTCACATGATCAATCAGCAAGGTGACATCGCGCACATATTCGGGCGGCACCAACAAATTGGGCAGGCCCTTATTGTCTTTTTTATGCGGCTTATAAATTGCCCGCCCGGGCGCATCAAGACGGATATAAAGATCGCTAAAGGGCAAATCAATTAACTGGGCTTGTGCAAGACTCATATGCGCTCCTTATAGAATAAACTACACCACACGCCACGGCCAAGCCTGCCGCTGCTGAAACACCGCAATGCTGGTTTCTGCAACAGGCACTGTATTCAGCATCTCACTGTTTGCGACCAAAGTCACGACACCATCATTAAGCGGTAAGCCATAAAAACGAGCGCCATATTCGCTGGCAAAGGCCTCTAAATGCGCTAATTTTTGCTCGGCCGCAAACACGGTTGCATAAACCGGCAAGGCCACAGGCGCCGAAAAAATACCCGCAGCACAACAGCTGGCCAGCTTTTTATCGCGCGTATGTGGCGCGGTATCTGTTCCTAGAAAAAACCATGGCAAACCACTGGTGGCAGCCCATACCAGCTTTTGCCGATGCGTTTCGCGCTTGGCTACCGGCAAACAATAAAAATCTGGGCGTAAGCCACCTTGAAAAATATCTGTGCGGTTAATCACCAAATGATGCGCGGTAATGGTGGCCGCAAGCCCGCCCTTAGGCGCTTCGGCCAAAACATAATCGACGGCTTCTATTGTGGTGACATGCTCCAAAACTATTTTGAGCGCCGGAAAATCTTGCCGCAGCCGTGGCAAC
The DNA here is from genome assembly GCA_027485855.1 of Rickettsiales bacterium. Classification (GTDB taxonomy): domain Bacteria; phylum Pseudomonadota; class Alphaproteobacteria; genus JAIXQD01. Next base: position 133,004 of record JAIXQD010000033.1, read on the forward strand.
ACCCGCTCAACAAACACCGCCTCGCGGTCAAAAATATCAATATCAGGGTCGCTCACTTCGCCATGCACCAGCAATGGCACAGCTAAATCTTGCATACGCTCAAGCACAGCATAGGTTTTGCCAATATCGTTGACGCCATAGGCGCTGTTAGTTGTGGCGTGCGCCGGATAAAGCTTAAGCGCTGTTACCACCCCTTGCTGCACCCCAAACGCGACATCTTTTGCCTCGGTTGTTTCGGTTAAATAAAGCGTCATCAGCGGGGTGAAATTGGCGGCTTTCGGCAGCGAGGCCAAAATCTCTTGCCGATAGGCCAGTGCTTGCGCTGTCGTTACAATGGGCGCAGCCAGATTGGGCATAATAATCGCCCGCGCAAAAACCCCTGCCGTATAGGGCAAAACCGCACGCAGCATGGCACCTTCGCGCAAATGCACATGCATATCGTCAGGGCGGCGCAAGGTGATTGTTTCTGTCATGCAAAAGACTGGTCAGAGGGTCAATATCTCTTTATAAATCCAATACCTTAACATTTAACCAAAGTTACGCTTATGAGCTTGATAAAACCAGCCCTGCCTTCGGGCGTTATGGAACTGCTGCCGCAAGAGCAAATGGCCTTCGACCATTTGCTCAATGTCATTCGCACCGCCTATCAGCGCTTTGGTTTTTTACCGCTCGAAACGCCGGTTTTTGAACGCACCGATGTTTTGCTGACCAAAAGCGGCGGCGAGACCGAGAAACAGGTTTATTTTGTGCAATCGACCGGCAGCCTTGCCCAAGGCGATGCGCCAGACATGGCCTTGCGCTTTGATTTAACTGTGCCACTCGCGCGCTTTGTTGCCATGCATGAGCGCGATTTGCCGATGCCTTTTCGCCGTTACCAAATACAGCGCGTTTACCGTGGTGAGCGCGCACAAAAAGGCCGCTACCGTGAGTTTTACCAATGCGACATCGATGTGATTGGCCGCGATACGCTCGACATCGCCTATGATGCCGAGCTGCCAGCCATTATCTACAAAATCTTATCCGCGCTCGATATTGGCAGCTTCACCATCAATTTTAGCAATCGCAAAATATTGCAGGGCCTGTTGCTCGATTACGCCCTCAACGACGAGCAACGCACCCACACATTGCGCATCATCGATAAGCTCGACAAAATTGGCAAAGCCGCGGTTCTCGCCGAGCTTGAAAAAATCGGCCTTGCCACAGCGCAAGCACAAAACCTGCTTGAGCTTGTAACGGGCAGCAGCACAGGCCGTGAAACAATCGGCAATCAGCAAATTTTAGTGCAATTACGTGCGCTGCCATGCAACCATGATTTGTTTAAAGAGGGCCTGCAAGAGCTCGCCAGCGTTGTGACCGATTTAGAAAGTCTTGGCATACCCGAGCAGGCGGCCCGTATAAATCTGGCCATAACGCGCGGCCTCGATTATTACACCGGCACGGTCTATGAAACTTTCCTAACAGCCGCACCAGAGTTTGGCAGTATTTGCAGCGGTGGCCGCTACGATAATTTAGCCAGCCACTATACCAAAGCCAAATTACCGGGCGTTGGCATTTCTATTGGTGCCACACGCCTCTTCGATTATTTACGCAGCAGCGGCTGGAGCGCACGCATTGGCAGCACCGTCAATGCTTTGCTTTTGCCCCTCACGGCCAACGCCCGCGGCGCTTCTTTGCAAATAGCCAGCACGCTGCGCCTCGATAATTTGAATATCGAAACGGCTCCTGTCACCAACAATCCGGGCAAGTGGCTCAAATATGCCGATAAGGCCGGCATACCATTTGTGCTGCTGATGGGTGATGAAGAGTTGGCATCAGGCCTAGTCACGCTCAAAGACATGCGCAGTGGCGAGCAGCAAAAAATCAGCGCCGATAAAATTTCTAATATTTTGCAGCACTCACGTTGAGAGCTTGTTAATAAATATTGCCGCACACTAAAAGTGACAAAAAAAGGAAACGCCATATGTGGCAACGCTGGATAACTCGCCTGCTTTCGCTCAGCCTCTGGCTGGTGGTGCTGGCGGCTATCGGTTTTGCCGTGTGGCACGAGCAGCGTCACTCAACTTTACAAGCACGCTTTTTTAGCGATTACGCCAAAAAAATCAGCTTCAAGCTTGAGCCTGGCGCGAACGACAATATCATTTTCCCCAGCACCGGCCCTTATGATAATCGGCTTGGCTATACGCGCCTGCCGCAATTTATTGCCAGTTTGCAAGGTCAAGGCTATCAAATCAGCGCACAGGCCAAACCATCTGAGGGGCTGATTAATTTTGTTAATTTCGGCGGCTTTGCCATCTATCCCGAAAAAAGCAGTGCGGGTTTAAGCCTGTTCGATAGACATGGCGAGCCGCTTTATAGCAGCGCCTATCCAAGCCGCGTTTTTGCCAATAGCGCCGAGGTGCCCGCACTGGTTGCGCAAACCTTGCTGTTCATTGAAAACCGCGAATTGCTCGATACAAAAACCCCACAACGCAACCCCGCCATAGAGTGGGACCGCTTTGTACTGGCCGCCATAGGGCAGGGCCTGCAAAAAATCAACCCTTCGATTAACCTTGGCGGCGGCAGTACGCTGGCGACGCAAATTGAAAAATTTCGTCATAGCCCGGGTGGCCAAACCAATGGCAGCGCCGATAAATTGCGGCAGATGCTCTCGGCCTCCATGCGCGCTTATGCCGACGGCCCCGACACTATGAAAGCCCGCCAGCGCATTGTGCTTGATTATCTTAACTCAACCCCACTCACCGCGCGCGCTGGCCTTGGCGAAATCAACGGCCTTGGCGATGGGCTATGGGCTTGGTTTGGCTCCGACCTGCGGCATGTGCGTTTTTTATTATCTCACCAACCGCAAGATGAGCCAACCAAACAGCGCCGCGCTATGGCCTATAAGCAAGTGCTGGCCTTGCTGTTGGCGCAGCGCCGCCCCAGCCACTATCTTTTACAAAATCGCGTCGCCCTCGAAGATTTGGCCAATACCCACCTGCAATTATTATTTAATGCTGGCATTATTGACGCCGAGTTACGCGATCTGGCCATGGGCGTTAAATTACAATTCCGCGAGCAATCGCCCGCAGCCGAGCCCGTTTCCTATATCGAGGCCAAAGCCACCAACGCCATCCGCAACGAGCTGTTAGGTTTATTGTCTCTATCCTCTCTCTATGAGCTAGACCGCCTCGATCTTTCCGTGGGCACCACGCTGGACTTGCCCACACAAGCACGCGTGGTCAATGTCCTAGAGCAACTCGGCCAGCCTGAATTTGCTATTGCGAATGGCCTTACGGGCTTTCGCCTCCTTAAAGAAGATAACGACTTCAGCCGCATTATTTATAGCTTTGTGCTTTACGAGCGCACCAAGGCGGGCAATGTGCTGCGCGTGCAGGCCGATAATCTGGACCAACCGCTCGATATCAATAGCGGCGCCAAGCTCGATTTAGGCTCTACGGCAAAATTACGTACGCTCATCACCTATCTAGAAATCATCGCCGAAATCTATGACCGCTACCGCCTGCTCGATAATGCCGGCCTGTCGGGCTTGGCCGAAAACGCCCCCGATACTTTGTCGCGCTGGGTTGCAGCACAGCTGCGCCAAAATCCGCAACAAGACCTTAAGGCAATTCTGGCCGCGGCCATGCAGCGCCAATATTCGGCCAGCCCGCGCGAGCAATTTTTTACCGGCGGTGGCCTCCATAGTTTTGGCAATTTTGAAAAGAACGACGATTACAAAACCGTCTCCATGCAAGAGGCGTTCCGCCACTCCATCAACCTGCCCTTCATCCGCCTGATGCGTGATGTGGTCAATTATCTTATCGCGCAAGGCCCACTCAGCAAGCGTGAGGTTCTGGCCGATGCCGACCATCCGGCGCGTTTGCAATATCTCGCCCGCTTTGCCGATAGAGAGGGCGGCGTTTTTCTCAGCCGCTTCTATCATGATTATCGCCGCCTGCCACCCACGCAGCAAGTTTACCGCCTGCTCGAGCGGGCGCGTAAATCACTGGCCGCACAAACTGTGGTGTTTCGCAGCCTCTATCCGCAGCGCAATTTTGCGGCTTATACGGCTTTTATCCGTCAATATAATCAGCAAGAGCAAAGCAACCAAGCCTTGCAACGCGCTTTCAACACTTATGCGCCAGGGCGCTATAACCTGGCCGATCGCGGCTATATCGCTGGCCTGCACCCGCTCGAATTATGGCTGGTGCAATATTTGCTGCAACAGCCCGAAACCACCCTTGCGCAAGCTTTGGCCGCCAGCAGCAGCGAGCGGCAAACAACTTACGATTGGCTGTTCAGCACGCGCGCCAAAGGCGCACAAGATACGCGCATCCGCATTCTGCTCGAGCAAGACGCCTTTGCCGCCATGCATGCCCGCTGGGCGCGCTTGGGCTATCCGTTCGAGCGTCTGGTGCCGTCTTTAGCAACCTCGATTGGTAGCTCAGCCGACAGACCCGCCGCACTGGCCGAGCTTATGGGCATCATCCTTAATGATGGCCAACGCCTTGGTAGTTTGCGCGTCGATTATCTCGATTTTGCGAAGGGCACACCCTACCAAACCACGCTCACGCGGCAAGCCAGCGGCATACAACAAGTGATGCGCCCCGAAATCGCTAAAAGCTTACAAGCCTCACTGCTCGATATTGTCGATAATGGCACAGCACGGCGATTAAAAGGCACCTACAAATCGGCCGATGGTATTATTCTGCCCGTCGGCGGCAAAACCGGCACGGGCGACCACCGCTACGAAGAATTCGGCGCTGGCGGCAGGCTTATCAGCAGCCGTGTGGTCAGCCGCACGGCAACCTTCGTGTTTTATTTGGGCGATAAGTTTTATGGCACAATTACCGCACATATACGCGGGCCCGAAGCGGCACAATATAGCTTTACCTCTGGCCTGCCCGTGCAATTGCTAAAATCGCTCCAGCCGGCATTACAGCCGCTGATTAACAGCGCCATTCCTACTATTGTGCAAGCGCCAGAGCAGCCGGTAGCCCCAGCCAGCACGCAGCCAAAATCGGCCGCAGCGCACCCCGTCAAAACCCGCACCAATTAAATTAACCACAATAACACATGCTTTAACGCCACTTTTGTGCTGTGGGCGCGCGCTTCACATCAGGCTAATTACTTTCAGTTTTTGCGGCTAAACTAGCCCAATGCGATTATCGAATAATCTTTTGCGCGTGCATATTGCTGGCTTTGAGAAGGCCGTTATGGCGCTGCGTGCTGCGCCCTCACACAGCCGCCTGCATGAAGAAATCGCCGCGCTGTTTGCACAAAATGTAAGTGCGGCGGGAGATGATGCTTTAGCTTTAGTCGTGCGCGCTGCCATGCAGCAAATCGCTGCTGCCGTGCCCGATTTACCCGCACAGCAAGCCAGCAAATACCAAAACTGGTTACTCACCCGCTATCGGCAGAACTGGGCAAATCAAGTTTTAAGTTCTGCGCCGAGTCCGCAGGACTCTTCTGCGCCGAGTCCGCGCGGAGCTAACCCACCACAGCCGCTCTTGTTAGAAGATTTATCTAAATATGCGGACGACCTCACGCATTATCACAACACGCCCAATATTATTAAAAAACGTGCCGGTATCAGCACCGACCTTTTTGCCATAGACAGCCCCTTCGAACTTTACCAACAGCTCAAAGCCCTGCGTGGCGAAGTAGCCACCGAGTTTAAAGTACTCAGCCCCAGCCAACAGAGTTTTATCGATAATAACGAGGCCATAATCATCGGCCAAACCGCGCAATGGCGTTTGGTGATGCCCCTCACCACCGAAGCCAGCCAAGAGTTTGGCGCAGGCACGCGCTGGTGCACCGCCGCACAAAATGGCAATCGTTTTAATGAATATTTCCCCGATAATGCCTTGCTTTATCTTGAGGCCAGCGGAATTGGCAAACATGCCTTTGTGCTAAAAGACGGCAAAATCACGCGCCTGTTTAATGCCGAAGATACCCAGCAAACGCCAGAGCAACAACAAGCATTATTCGATAAGCTACCCACACTCGCCGCACAGTTACAAAAGCTTGATGCCACAACATCATTGCTCCAACCCATCATTGATAAAGCAGATTTTGCCACAACTTTTGACCTTACAATTACCAGCCGCCACCTTGCCCCCCGTGCCGCCATTAACGAAGCCACGCTGGTAGAAGGGGTCAATAGCGGCAATTTAACACAAGCAGATAAAGATAATTATTTTGTCAAAGCTGCAAAAGGCGGGCTTTCAAATACTGTGGACGCTCTACTTAAACTTGGCGCTAATGTACATGCAGATAATGACTATGCCCTGCGTTGGGCGGCACGAAATGGCCACACCGATGTGGTAAGGCTGCTGTTAGAACATGGCGCTAATGTACATGCTGATGATGACGGGGCCCTACGCATGGCGGCACCAAATGGCCACACCGATGTGGCGGCGCTGCTGCTAAAGCATGGCGCAAACGTACATGCCAATAATAACAAAGCCCTGCGCCTATCCGTAGATTATGACCGCACCGATGTGTTGGCGCTGCTGCTAAAGCATGGCGCAGATGCTCAAGCTGACAATGACTATGCCCTGCGTTGGGTAGCAAACAGTGGCCACATCGAAACTGTAAGGCTGCTACTAAAGCATGGCGCCAATATTCATGCCTATTATGACGCAGCCCTGCGCTCGGCGGCAGAAAAAGGCTACACCGATGTGGTGAAACTGCTGCTAGACCATGGTGCAGATGTGCATGCTAGTAATGACAATGCTCTGCGTTTGGCGGCAGAAAAAGGCCACACCGGTGTAGTGAAGCTGTTGCTAAATCATGGCGCCAATGTTCATGCCTATTATGACGCAGCCCTGCCCTCGGCGGCAGAAAAAGGCCACACCGATGTGGTGAAACTGCTGCTCGATCATGGCGCAAACGTACATGCCGATAATGACTATGCCATAACTCGGGCGGCAATGAATGGCCACACCGATGTGGTAAAAATTTTAGAGGCCCACATCGCCAAAGAAAAAACACCCACCACCACACCGCGCCCGCAAAGCCCCGCACAGGCACCAAAACCATAGCCCACAAATAAAGCCAAAAAAAACGCCGCCATTTTGGGGCGGCGTTTTTATAAAATATAAATTGCGCTTATTTTTTCTCTACTTTTTCTTGGCCGCGCCCTTGGCGTCTTTCGCTTCGGGCTTTTTCTCGGCTTTGTTGACGCTGCCTGTGCTGGGCTTAACTGCAACAGCACCGATACCGGCAAAGCGGTTGTTAAACTTAGCCAACTGGCCGCCTTGGTTCATCATGCGCACTTGGCCTGTCCAAGCGGGGTGCGTTTTGGGGTCAATATCAAGGCGCATCGTATCGCCTGCTTTGCCCCAAGTGGTGCGCGTTTTAAAAGTGCTACCATCGGTCATGATGATGTTAACTTCGTGATAGTCGGGGTGAATTTGTTCTTTCATAACATAATCCTATGGTCTGGCCTTGAAACAGACGGCTTTATAAAGGGTAATTGGCCTAAAAATCAAGCTTTACCACGCGGCCGATAAAAACTATAACAAAATCAACATGATTCTGACCTGTCCTGCCTGCTCTACGCGCTATGTCGTTAACCCCGCTTTGTTTGCCGAGCGGGCACGCAAGGTTAAATGCGCGCGCTGTGGGCATCAATGGTTGGTCGAGCCACCACAAATACAATTACCGCCGCTCGATTTTGCCGAACCTCTGGCTGAAATCCCGCCGATCCCCGAGGGGTCATCCGTGCCGGCCTTGCCACAAAATACTTTGCGCCGCCGGCGCATTATTATGCTGGTCTCTGGCCTGACTATTTTGGCACTTTTGGCCGCCGCCATGTTTTTTGGCGGCCGCATGCTTGCCGCACCTTGGCAAAGCTTTATCACCACCATCGAAGATTTTTTCTATAAGCCGCCACCGCTTGAGCTTGTTAATGTGCGCTCTGAGCAGCGGCGCGATGCTGGCGCTGTGGCGCTGGTGGTCACTGGCGAAGTGCATAATAGCAGTAAGGATGTGCAAATTGTGCCCGAGCTGTTGGCGCGCGCCCTCAACTCTGAACAAAAAGTGTTGGAAAGCTGGCGCATCTCGCCCGATCGCCGCGACCTGAGTGCGGGCGAAAGCACCAATTTCACTTCAAGCCTGCGCAACCCACCGCAAGGCATCAGCGAAATATCCATCACCATCGGCACCGAAGACGATAAGTAATCTATAATAAGGCTTGTTATACTTAGCCCGTCTGCTTGGCGCTTTTGGCAAAAGCGGCAGCGCGCTCAAGGCGGGCGCAAACTTCGTCCCTGCCCAATAAAGCCAGCATCTCATAAAGCGGGTGACTACCGGCTTTGCCCGTAACGGCCAGCCGTGCCAAAGGCGCGAGTTGTTTTAATTTTAGGCCACGCTGCTCGGCCAAGGCTTTAAGCGCTTCTTCTAAGGCAAGGGCGGTAAATTCAGGCACCGCTGCAAAAGCCGCAGCCATAGCGTTAAGCAAACCTTCAGCCTCAGCGGTAAACAGCTTAGTGCTGTTCTCGGCATCATAGGCCGCTGGCGCCATAAAGAAATAATCCAGGTGCGCCACAAAATCTTGCAGCAATTTTGCCCGCGGTAATTCTAGCGCAATCAGCTTTTGCAGCCACACATCTGAATGCTGGCTTAAATCATAGCCCGCCGCCAACAGCCTTGTGCGCACCTCGGCATAAAGCCGCTCGGGCTGCATCTGCTGCAAATAATGCGCATTAAAATGTAGGAATTTATCCTCATCAAAATTTGCGTTCGATTTTTGCAAACGCTCAAGGCTAAAAGCGGCCAGCACGTCGCTGGCGCTGGCCAGCTCGCGGTCACCCCCAAACGACCAGCCCAGCAGTGCTAAAAAGTTAAGCATGGCCTCGGGCAGATAACCCAACTCGGCCCGCGCCATAATCGATACCGGGTGCGCCGCATCGGCATCGGCATCGCGCTTACTCATTTTTTTGCCGGCCTTCATAATCAGCGGCAAATGGGTAAAATGCGGCAATTCATAGCCAAAGGCCTGATAAAGCAAAACTTGCTTAGCGGCATTGGTTAAATGCTCAACCCCCCGAATAACATGGGTAATGCCTGTGGCCGCATCATCAACCACATTGCAAAAATTATAAAGCGGCATACCAAGGTTAGGTGCGTCACCCGCCGTAAGCTTTACTGGCCGCGTTAAAATAAAATCGCCAATCTCGGCATTGGCAAAGCGGCATTCGGCCGCATCACCCATAAGCGTTTCGGGCACCAAAGTATCGCCCGTGCTCGGTGTGCGGAAGCGCCAAACAAACTCCTCGCCGCGCATCATGCGCGCACTGCCCTCATCCGACGATAGATGCCGTGATGGGCCATCATATATATAAGTCTGTTTTTTAGCTTCGGCGGCCTCTTTGGCGGCCTCTAGCTCGTCGCGACTTTCAAAAGCGGGGTAAATCAGTCCTCGTTGCCAAAGCTCATCGATTTTTTGCTGATAAAGCGCCAAACGTTTGCTTTGGTAAATGACTTCTTCGTCCCAATCAATGCCAAGCCATTGTAATGATTTAAAAATCTGCTCTACGGCCTCGGTCGTATTGCGCGCTTCATCGGTATCTTCAATCCGCAACAGAAACTGTCCACCGTTTTTGCGCGCCCAAAGCCAGTTAAATAAGGCCGTGCGAGCACCGCCTAAGTGCAAGAATCCGGTGGGGCTGGGGGCGAAACGAGTGCGAACGGCGCGATTTTTATTCATGCCGGCTTTTTAGCATAAAAATACCACAAAACTCAAAAGCGTTTTTGGGCCCCATCCTTGCCGCTTACTTTTTGTCGCTTACTTTTTGTCGCTTGCTTTTTGGGGCTACTCCCCGCTATAAAGCCGCTTGCCTCGCTGTGGCTTGGGGCTTTGGCCTCACATATTCGGGCTGCCCAGCAGGTTTAACCTTCAACAATGGAGAGATGAAATGCCCAAAATGAAGACCCATTCCGGGGCGAAAAAACGGTTCAAAGTAACCGGTGGTGGTAAAGTGAAAGCGGCCAAAGCAGGCCGTCGTCACGGTTTGCGCAAACGTACCAGCAAAATGAAGCGGGATGCCCGCGGCACACATGTGCTGTTCCAAACGGACGGCGAAAATGTGATGCGTCATTTCTTGCGCGTTGCTTAAATCTAACCCATCACACTAAGGAGTTCGCCTCATGTCACGTGCAACCAGCGCCCCCGCGCGTAAAGCTCGCCGTAAAAAACTACTTTCGCTCGCTAAGGGCTTTCGCGGTCGGGCAAAAAATAATTTCCGTATCGGCCTTGAGAAGGTCGAGAAGGCTCTGCAATATGTCTATCGCGATCGGCGCAACCGCAAGCGCGATATGCGCAGCCTGTGGATTGCCCGCATCAATGCCGGCGCCCGCCTCAATGGCATAACCTATGGTCGTTTAATCAACGGCCTGAAGCTGGCCAACATCACGCTTGATCGTAAAGCGCTAGCCGAGCTTGCTGCCACCGAGCCTGCGGTGTTTACCTCGGTTGTTGAGCAAGCTAAAGCGGCCATTGCTAAAGCGGCACCTGCCAAAGCAGCTTAATTATCGCTGATCATTCAACCCCGCTTTTGGCAACAAGAGCGGGGTTTTTTATGGCTTATTTTATGGCCAGCATCAGACGAAATCGCTATGATGCGCCCTGTAAGCAAAAAGGCCACCCATGACAGATTTTACCCAGCTCCAGCAAGCCCTCATGGCTGAGCTCGCCAGCATCACCGACCTTACCGCACTCGAGGCGCTGCGCGTTGCAGCCTTAGGCAAAAAAGGGCAAATCACCGCGCTTATGCAAAACATGGCCAGCCTTGCGCCCGACGAGCGTAAAACACAAGGCGCTGCCATAAATGCCCTTAAAGAACAATTCACCGCTGCGCTTGAAGCCCATAAAGCCAAGCTTGAGCACAGCGAGCTTGAGGCACGGCTCGGGCGTGAGCATATCGATATCACCCTGCCCATAAGGCAAGAACGCGAAGGGCGCATTCACCCCATCAGCCAAACCATCGATGAAATTATCAGCATCTTTGGCGGCATGGGTTTTGTTTTAGCCGATGGCCCCGACATTGAAGATGACGAGCATAATTTCACCGCGCTTAATATTCCGCCCGCTCATCCAGCGCGGCAAATGCACGACACCTTCTATCTGCCGCGTAGCGAAACACATGAGCAAGTGTTACGCACCCACACCAGCCCCGTGCAAATTCGCACTATGCGCGGGCAAAAGCCGCCTATTCGGGTGATTATACCGGGGCGCACCTTCCGCTCTGACTATGACCAAACCCACACCCCGATGTTTCATCAGGTAGAGGCTCTGGTCATAGAGGAAAATATTCATATGGGGCATTTGCGCGGCACCATTAACGAGTTTTTGCGCCAGTATTTTAACTTGGCCGAAGTGAAGTTGCGCTTCCGCCCCAGTCATTTTCCTTTTACCGAGCCCTCGGCTGAAGTTGATATCGGCTGTGACCGCAGCGGCAAAGAGCTTAAAATTGGCGCCGGCAATGATTGGCTAGAGATTCTCGGCTGCGGCATGGTGCATCCTAAAGTTTTAGCCGCCTGCGGGCTTGACCCCACAACCCATCAGGGCTTTGCTTTGGGCATGGGCATTGAGCGCATCGCCATGCTTAAATATGGCATCCCTGATTTACGTACTTTTTTTGAATCCGACCTGCGCTGGCTGCGTCATTATGGCTTTAGCGCACTCGATATCCCCCACCCCAGCTTGCGGAGCGCGTAAATGACCAACACACAATCTCGGCCGCTGCGCGTTATCCTCGTTCGCCACGGCGAAAGCTTGGCCAATCTCAATTTCAGGCTTTATGCAGAAAAGCCCGACCATAAAATTGAGCTCTCGCCGCTCGGCCATGAGCAAGCCAAACAAGTGGGCCAGTTTCTGGCGCAATATCTCAAGCAAAACCCCGCCAAAAATATACGCTTGTGGGTGAGCCCCTATGCGCGCACGCAGCAAACGGCCGCCCCCATTGCCAAAGCGCTCGAAGCGGCCGGCATTGCATTTAGCCGCCGCGATAACCCGCTCTTGGTCGAAATGCAAATGGGTTTATTATCCGGCCTGCCCCGCGACCAATGGACACAATTTTATCCAGACGAGGCCGCACATTTTCAAAAACAAGTGCAAGCGCAAGGCTTGTTCTATGCCCGCCCGCCTTTAGGCGAGTCGCCGCTCGATGTACTCATGCGGCTTAAACCCGTTTTTGCCGATTTACATCGCCATTATGCCGAGGACGACATCGACACCGTGATTATTGTAGGCCACGGCATGACGCACCGTGTGTTTATCAATCAATGGCTCAATGCGCCCTTGGCCGATTTTGAAGCAGATGATTATCTCAAAAATTGTCAGGCCAAAATGCTCAGCGGCGGCCGTGGCTTTGGCGCCAAGGATGAAGGCATTTTATTTACCCCAACAGCCTCAGCCCAGCCCAATCGCGGGCCCGAGCCACCCCATATTGTCAGCCCCAAACCATAAAACGCCCCGATGAAAATTGCTCTTTCCTGGCTTGCCCGCCACCTCGACCACCAAAGCTCGGTTACCGATCTAGCCGAGCGCCTCACCGCGCTGGGCCTTGAGGTTGAAGAGATAGACGACCCCGCCGCCCGCCTGAATGGTTTTATCGTGGCCGAGGTGTTGGCCGCAGAGCAACACCCCAATGCCGACCGCTTACGCGTTTGCACGGTGGCCGCTGGTGGCACAACGCCGCTGCAAGTGGTGTGTGGCGCACCCAATGCCCGCGCTGGCATAAAAGTTGTTTTAGCCCAGCCGGGTATGACCGTGCCGCAAAGTGGCGTCGTGCTTAAAAAATCGGCCATTCGTGGCGTTGAAAGCCAAGGCATGCTGTGCTCGGCAAAAGAGTTGCTTTTGGGCGAAGACCAAAGCGGCATTATCGAGCTGCCAAGCCATGCCGTTGTTGGTGCGCCAGCCATAAGCGCCCTTACCGCCAGCGACCCGCTTATAACCATCAACCTTACCCCCAATCGTGGTGATTGCGCCGGCCTATTAGGCATCGCCCGCGATCTTGCCGCGGCCAATATGGGCGCTTTAAAAACGCCAGCCACGCCCACCATCAAAGGCGCATTTGCTTGCCCCACCACCGTAACCCTCAACCCAGATTGCGGCTGCCCACATTTTGCGGTGCGGCTTATTCGGGGCGTAAAAAATGTGCCTTCGCCAGAGTGGCTGCAAAAAATTCTGCTGCGCATTGGCTTGCGGCCCATTTCGGCCTTGGTCGATATCACTAATTTTTTCTGCTTCGATCAGGCGCGGCCACTGCATGTGTTTGATGCCGATAAAATAAAAGGCCCACTGCGCCTCAGCACCAGCCTTGGCACCGAGACATTATCCGCACTGAATGGCAAAGATTATAATATCCCCGAGGGCGCTTGCATCATCAGCGATGATAGCGGCGTTATCAGCCTTGCTGGCATTGTCGGCGGCACCAGCACATCGGTCGATGAGCAAACGCAAAATGTTTTGCTCGAGGCCGCTTGGTTTACCCCCACACGCATTGCCGATACTGCCCGCAAGCTGCAAATCCTCAGCGATGCGCGCTACCGCTTTGAGCGCGGCGTTGACCCCGCCAGCACGCTACCCGCGCTTGAGCAGGCCACACAAATGATTATCGATATTTGTGGCGGCACGCCGAGCGATATTTTTGTAGCAGGCACAGCGCCAAACTTTAGCCGCACAATCAGCCTTAATCCACAGCGTTGCCAAACCTTGGCGGGCCTTGAGGTTAGCGCACAAGATCAAACCAGCATTCTCACTGCGCTGGGCTTTACTGTCAGCACACAAAATGGCCTGCTTCAGGTTCAGCCGCCCTCTTGGCGCATGGATATAGATGGCGATGCCGACCTCATCGAGGAAATTGTGCGGGTGCGCGGCCTCAATGCTATTCCCACAACGCCGCTACCACGCATTTTGGGTGAGGTAAAACCCGCGCTCTCGCTTGTGCAGTTGCGTCAACAAAAAGCGCGGCGCATCTTGGCCAGCCGCGGCCTTTATGAGTGCGTCACCTGGTCGTTTATGTCCTACCAAGCCGCCAGCCAATTTGCGCAAATTGCCCCAAGCTTGCGCTTGCTTAATCCCATCTCTACCGAGCTTGACACCATGCGCCCCAGCATCATCGGCAATTTGGCGCAAGCGGCCCAGCGCAATGCCGACCGTGGCTATGCCCATGCAGCATTATTTGAATTGGGCCCTATTTACGACAACCCCAGCCCCAGCGGCCAAAGGCTGGTGGCAACATCCGTACGCCAAGGCGAGGCTAAAAGCCGTGAGTGGTATGCTGCCGCCCGCATGGTTGATGTGTTTGATGCCAAAGCCGATGCGCTGGCGCTGCTCAACCAATTAGGAATAAATACCGATTCACTGCAAATCACCAACGATGCCCCGCACTATTACCACCCCGCCCGCGCCGGCAGCTTGCGGCAAGGGCAAAAAACACTGGCCATATTTGGCGAGCTGCACCCCAGCACATTAAAAGCGCTGAATGTGACCGGCCCCATGGTGGCTAGTGAGATATTCCTGGAAGCTCTACCACCCAGCAAAAGCCAAAATGCCCGCCCGCTGCTCCAGTTAGACTCACTACAGCCAGTGCAGCGTGATTTTGCTTTTGTGCTGCCCGCTAATGTGCCCGCCAGCAAACTCTTACAAGCCGCTAAAAATGCCGATAAGGCCCTCATCAAGCAGGTTGAGCTGTTCGATCTTTATGCGGGCAAGGGCCTGCCCGATGGCCATAAATCAATCGCCATCAGCATTACGGTGCAACCGCGTGAGCAACCGCTCACCGAGGCCGATTTACAAAAAATCTCTACCACTGTCATAGAGGCTGTCCGTGCGGCAACGGACGCCCAATTGCGCAGCTAGACTTCACCCAGAAACGGACCATATCACCCCCATGACCGAGCAAAAATTTATCCGCAACTTTGCGATTATTGCCCATATTGATCATGGCAAATCAACCTTGGCCGACCGCCTGATTGAACGCTGCGGCGCGCTCGAAATGCGCGAAATGCGCGAGCAAATCCTCGATAGTATGGATATTGAACGCGAACGCGGCATTACCATTAAAGCACAAACCGTGCGGCTGGCTTACAAAGCCAAAGATGGCCAAACCTATCAGCTGAATCTCATGGATACACCGGGTCACGTCGATTTTGCCTATGAAGTCAGCCGCAGCCTTGCGGCGTGCGAGGGCTCGCTTTTGGTTGTCGATGCCAGCCAAGGCGTTGAAGCACAAACGCTGGCCAATGTTTATCAAGCCATCAATAACGGCCACGAGATTGTGCCGGTGCTCAATAAGGTTGACCTGCCCGCCGCCGACCCCGACCGCGTGCGCCAACAAATTGAAGATGTGATTGGCATTGATGCCAGCCACGCTGTCGAGATTTCGGCTAAAACCGGCCTCAACATCGATGGCGTGTTAGACGCGGTGGTAGAATATCTGCCACCGCCCAAGGGCGACCCCAAAGCGCCGCTTAAAGCTTTGCTGGTCGATAGCTGGTACGACCCCTACCTTGGCGTGGTGGTGCTGGTGCGTGTCGTCGATGGCACGCTCAAAGTTGGCCAAAAAATTAAGTTTATGGCGACGGGCGCTGTGCGCGAGGCCGACCGCGTCGGCTACTTCACGCCCAAAAAAATCCCCACGCCCGAGCTGAGCGCCGGGCAAATGGGCTACATCACCGCGGGCATTAAACAAATTGCCGACACCAAAGTGGGTGACACCATTACCGATGCACAAAAACCCGCGCTTGAGGCGCTTACGGGCTTTAAGCCCTCAGTGCCGGTGGTTTTTTGCGGCCTCTTTCCGGTTGATGCCAGCGCCTTTGAAGACCTGCGTGAAAGTTTGGGCAAACTGGCCCTCAACGACAGCAGCTTCCATTTTGAGCCTGAAAGCTCGGCCGCATTGGGCTTTGGCTTTCGCTGCGGCTTTTTAGGCTTGCTCCACCTTGAAATTATTCAAGAGCGGCTCACGCGTGAATTTAACCTCGACCTCATCACCACTGCGCCCTCGGTCGTTTATCATATTTACCTTACCGATGGCACCATGGTTGAGCTGCACAACCCCGCCGACATGCCCGACCCCGTGCGCATCGACCATATCGATGAGCCATGGATACGCGCCACCATCTTTGTGCCTGATGAATATCTTGGCACTATTCTTAAACTTTGCACCGAGCGGCGCGGGCAGCAAATCGATCTCACTTATGCTGGCAGTCGGGCCATGCTGGTTTATCGTTTGCCGCTTAACGAAGTGGTGTTCGATTTTTACGATAGGCTAAAATCAGTTAGCCGTGGCTATGCCAGCTTCGATTATGTCATCGATGAATACCGCACCGGCAATCTGGTCAAAATGAGCATTCTGGTCAATAACGAGCCGGTCGATGCTTTATCTTGCATTGTGCACCAAAGCGTGGCCGAAAAACGTGGCCGCGCCCTTTGCGAAAAACTTAAAGAGCTCATTCCGCGCCATATGTTCCAAATCCCCATTCAAGCCGCCCTTGGTGGCCGTGTCGTGGCGCGTGAAACCATATCGGCGCTGCGCAAAGACGTGACCGCCAAATGCTATGGCGGCGATATCTCGCGCAAACGCAAATTGCTTGATAAGCAAAAAGAGGGCAAAAAGAAAATGCGCGAATTTGGCAGCGTAGAAATACCGCAAAGCGCGTTTATCGCGGCACTTAAAATGGACGACCGCGACTAACCGCGCTTTGCCATTTATTCTGCCGCTTTCAGCGGCGGGCGCATTTATCGCTGCCCTCAAAATGGACGACCGCGACTAACCGCGCTTTGCTTTGTATGCTGCCACTTACAGCAAGATTTATTTTGCCGCCTTCGGTATACTTTAGTCTGCCGCCTTCGGCAGCGGCGCCTTTATCGCTGCCCTCAAAATGGACGACCGCGACTAACCGCGCTTTGCTTTGTATGGTGCTGCCTTCGGCAGCGACAAGGCAAAGCTCCGCCTAAGGCATGCGGGCAAATCTGGCAATTTCTGTTCGGTGTGGCTGATAGACCTCGGCCTTGGGTGCCTCAACGCTACTCAGCACTGTGGGTTTGCCGCGCTCAATGCCAGCATCGGTACGGCGCGTTAAAACCCCGCGCTCGGCTTCCGTGCCAGCAAGCTGCTTCTGCGCCTCATCATAAACACTATATTTCAGGCCTTGTCCGGCCGCTAATGCCGCCGCCGATAAATTGGCCGCAGCTAAATAATTGCGCTCCGCCTCTCTCAAAAAAGGTAGACCATCAGCCATAATCATCTCGGCAACCATTTGCTGCGCACTCATGGGCCGCCCCTCGGCGCTTTGCCACAAAACCCGACCCTGCCCCTGAGCATTCACCCCAATAAGGCGCCAATCGTCAAAAGTCTGCTCTAAGACCAGACCTTTGGCTATTTCAACGCCCATACGGTCGTAAGGTAAATCTTCCTCGCCCATTTTAATTGCTGTTTTATAGGTTTTATTCTCGGCCTTATAACCGGCAGCGCCTAGCTCGCGCAGCATGTCGTCTATCCCCACCCCGCGCTGTTGCTCACGCACCTGCGCATAACTATTTAATGCCGCCAGCTTGCATTTTTGCAAAGTGCGCTGCGCGGCTCCCTCATTATAGCCAATATGCTCGGTTGGCGTTTGCAAGTCGGCATCACGATAAACCTCGGCCACTCTTTGCAGATTTGTTTGCGTGTGGGTGCGCAAAGCGGCATCTAAGCGCTCGGCAAAATCTATTGCCTCTTCTGGCTTTAAACCTTCAATCTTGGTGCGTCCCTTGCCAGAGATTCGACCACCTAAATCTTTGGTGGCCAAGTTAACTTGCAATGTGCCTGTGGCAACATCATAAATATATTCTGCCGCAGCCGATTTATCGTTCTCAGCATCAAAGCCCCAGCCAACGCTGCCAAATTTGCTTTTATCTTCTGTATTCATCCATTGCATAATTCTAAAATAACAAGGCAGAGTTGATTATTTTTTAATATTGGCAGTGTTTTTAATAAAATTGTTATAACCTCAGCCCAAATATAGGCCATCCATGCAACACCTTGCGCGTTATTCTGTGTTTGCCCTGCTCTGGCTCAGCGCTTGTGCGGGCGATATCACGCAAAGGCCACAGCTCGACCCCAGCGCCATTCATGCCGAGCGCGCCCTCCAAGAGCAAATGGTGCAAAACCAATCTTTACAGCCCGCTAAAGTCAAACGCGGCCCAAGGCCAAAGGGCGAGCATGCTAGTTCAGAGGCGCGCTTATGGCGGGTGGGTTATCCGATCTTGCGCGCCAATGCCCAGCTTTGCCCCAAGCGCCATGCCGAACCGGGCTTTGCTTTAGCGCTCGATGCTCATGGCAATATGTATATTAGCATGGTGGTCGAGGCCAGCCCTGCGGGTGATGCGGGCCTGCCGGCTAACACACAGCTTGTTGCCGTAGATGACATGCCCGTGCCGGTTAATGGCCGGCAATTTCAAGCTTTTTTTGATTATCTCTTTCCACCATTGCCGCAAGAGCAAGACCAAGCGAGACCCATAAAACTCACGCTGGCCAATGGCAAAAATTATATGGTCGGGCGTGAGGCCGTCTGTAGTTATGATTTAGCCATCGACGAAAAAGCTAAAGCAATCAACGCCTATGCCGACGGCAAAAAAATGCTATTCAGCAAAGCCATTTTGCGCTTTGCCGCTAATGACAACGAGCTGGCACTTATTATTGGCCACGAAATGGCGCATAACGCCCTCGACCACATCAACAAAGGCCAAAAAAACCTGCTGGCAGGCGCTTTTGCTGGCATTTTAGGCGAGGCGGTTTTGTCGGGCATGGGTGTTAATGCCCAAGGCGAAGTCGCCAAGCTGGGCGCCAATATTGGTCAGCTCAGCTATAGCGTGCCCTTTGAGCAAGAGGCCGATTATGTCGGGCTCTATTTTGCCGCGCGCGCTGGTTATAATATCGATGATGTGGCGCAGTTTTGGCGGCGCATGGCGCTCGATAACCCCGATGCGATTTATACACGCACCACCCACCCCACCAGCCCCGAGCGCTTTGTCGCCCTTCAGCAAACCGCCGATGAAATTCGTTATAAGCGCAATATGGGGCTGGCCCTCGTGCCCGAGCTGAAACCTCAAAAATGAAAAAAGCCAAAAAAAGAAAGCCGGAGAGTTTTTGCTCTCCGGCTTTATCAATAGCAAAAAAAACTTAGACCAAAAAAACTTGGGCCGAAAAAACTTGGGCCGAAAAAACTTGGGCCCAAAAACCTAGCCTAAATTGGCCGTCTTGCCGGGCACAACTTTCTGCACCGTGCGACGCATACGCTCAACAAAAGCATCCACAGCGCCATTGGCGGCCTCTGGCTTCGCGGCATAACCAAAATTAGTGTCGCTATAAAGCCCACCATTTTTACCTTCGCCCAAAACCTTCATGGCGCGGGCTTTAG
Source organism: Rickettsiales bacterium (assembly GCA_027485855.1). Lineage (GTDB taxonomy): Bacteria > Pseudomonadota > Alphaproteobacteria > JAIXQD01. Next base: position 152,399 of record JAIXQD010000033.1, read on the forward strand.
CAACGGCTACGTCAGCCGCGGTAATGGTCAGCAAATCAGCTTCGGCCAAAATACCGGCATTGGGGGTCACGCGGTTATCGCGCGCTTCCATAAACCACTCCAGCACATTACGCACAAAGCGGCCATTACCTGCATTGGTTGGCAATTTACCATCAAGGCTCTTAAACAAGGCCGTCACTTCAGCGCGGGCCTCTGGCTCAATAATGCCACCCGCACGACGCAGCTGCTCATCAAAAATCTTGCTGAGTTCTTCGCCATTATAATCGACGAAATTGACAAAGTTTTTGAAACGGCTGGCCAAACCAGGGTCAGAGCCGATAAAGCTCATCATCTCGGCCGGATAGCCCGCCACAATAATCATCACTTTGCCGCGATTTTCTTCAGCAAATTTCAGCAATTCAATCACGGCTGCACCACCGAAATCGGTCGAGAAATCATTGCCCGAGCCTTTGAGCGGACGCAAACCATAGGCTTCGTCGATAAACAACACGCCGCCTAAAGCTTCCTGATATTTTGCGCGCGCTTGCGAGCCCGTGTGACCCACATATTTAGCAATCACATCTGACGGGGTGATTTTCACAATATGGCCCTTATCGAGCAGACCAATATGCTTCATCATTTTACCGATGCGCTCGGCCACTTCGGTTTTGCCGGTGCCGGGGTTGCCCAAAAAGGCCATGTTGTAGTTAATCACGGGCGCAGGCAAACCACGACGCTGTAATTCTTTGTTCAACACGGCCTTATTGATAAAGCTTTGCACAAAGCCTTTGGCTTCGTCTAAGCCAACCATGCGCTCAAGATCGCCAAACTCTTTGGCAAGACCAGCGTTAGTTTCCAAAGCGGCCGCAATGCCACCCACGGGCGCTTCACCTGCAAAGCGCTTGGCCAAAACAGCACGGCTGGGCATCGCCGATTTATTTTTAGCCAAGGTGCGGCGATCATCGCTGAGGGCCTGCCACAAAAACTCAAAGTTGGTGGCGGTTTGCTGCGCTTCAGCATCACGGCCAGCCTCTTTATGATTTTCAATATTGGACGTGGCCAGCATATCAAGCAAGGCCGCACGTGTTTCAATGGCTTTGCTTTGCAACAGCGGGTTCGCGCTGCTCATGGCCAATAAAGCGGTCATGCTTTGCGAGCGACGACGCTGCCCCACATCGGCGGCTACGCCATAGGGCAATTCTGGGTCGGCCAGCATATCAACAAAGGTTTGCTGCACCGATGTGCCCGCGGGGTAAAAATCTTCGACCAAGGTTTTGACCACAGCTTTGGTCTCGCTGCTGGCGCCTTTGGCATCTTTCATCAGCTGTGCCACATCCAGCAAAAGCTGACGGGCGACTTCGCGCTTAAATTCTTCTGGCCCAATGTCATTGCCAATCACTTTTTTGGCAACTTTGGGGCCATCGCTATTAAAAAACGCATCAGAGATTTGCACCACCAGTTTAGCAGCAATATCTTGTGCAGTTTGTGGGGTGTCTTGCTGGGGCTTGCTCATGGGGGCGTTCTTTCTATAAACCTGAGTTAAGGGCGAATTCTGCTTATATGCTTTGGCGGAACAATTGCACCGCGCAGATATAATTATTCAACAATTGTAACGGTTCTTGTCAATACATCTTTTTACTCTTTATTTACTGTAATTTTATTGCGTGTTAGGGCGCCAGACAGGCTCTCAACCCTTCTAAATATGAAGGAAAACGGAAAGCATAACCCAAACGCTCACGCGCACGATTATTGCGAACTCGTTTATTGTCGGCATAAAACTCTAACGCCATCGGGCTAAGTTGGCTTTGCGCCTGCGCCCAAGGGATTAGCCGTGGCACAGGTAAATCCAAAAGCTGTGCCGCATAGGCAACAACCTCGGCCGGATTGGCGGGTAAATCATCGGCGGCATTAAAAATACCCGCAAAAGAGAGCTGCGCCATGCTGGCCTGAACCAAACCAGCAATATCTGCCACATGAATACGGTTGAAAAATTGCTGCGGCCGGTCAATGCGCCGCGCCGTACATTGGCGTAACTGCTCTAAAACACTGCGCTCTGGCCCATAAATGCCGGCCAATCTGAAAATACTCAGTGGTGGCGGGCCGTTATGCGCCCGCGCCCATATCTGCGCCCAAGATTGCCAGTCTTCTTCCACCTTTAAACGTATCCGTGCGCGCTGAGTTGTGGGGCGACAAAGCGTATCTTCATCCACCCACGCGCCCCGCCAATCGCCATAAACAGCTGTGCTCGAAAAATAACCAACCCAGGACCACGCATGCCCAGCCAGCATAACAGCATATTTCTCTAAAAGCGGGTCATGGCCATTTTCGGGCGGTGCGGCGCACAGCAAATGCGTACAGTGCGGCAAATATTGCGGCAATTCTTCAGGCGCAATCAGTTGCAAATCCTGTTGTGTTAAAGCCCGGCGTTTTTCTGCATCTCGGCTGGTGCCAATCACGCGCCAACCTTGACGGCGCAAATCCTGCGCCAAAAAAGCCGCGCTATAACCATAGCCATAAACAAGCAGGCAACCGGCGGACTTCATTAAGCGGCCTTACTGCGCGCCAGCTCTTCCTCAAGCATTAATTTGCGCGAGAGTTTGCCAACAGCCGTTTTGGGCAACGACTCTCTAAACTCAACAAAGCGCGGCTGCGCATGTGGCGCCAGCTTATCCTGCAAAAACTGCAACAAGGCATCGCGCGTCAGGCTGGCACCTGCTTTAAGCACAATAAAGGCTTTGACCTGCTGACCACGCAAAGCATCGGGCACACCCACCACCACACATTCGGCCACTGCCTCGTGTTGATAAATGGCTTCCTCCACCTGACGCGGATAAATATTATAGCCGCCCAGCAAAATCATATCTTTGAGGCGATCAACGATAAAAGTATAGCCATCGGCATCTTGGTAGGCGATATCACCCGTATGCAAGCGCCACTCGCCATTCACGGCTTTGAGCACCTGTTGCGTTTCGCTGTCATTTTGCCAATAGCCGCGCATCAGCTGTGGGCCGCGCAAACATAATTCGCCGCGCTCGCCTTGCGCAACAATGCTTGTGCCATCTTCAAGACTAACAATTTCAACATAAGTGCCGGGCAAGGGCAAACCAATCGAGCCAGTGCGGTTCTCGCCCGCAACGGGGTTGCAGCAGGCCACAGGCGAAGATTCGGTCAAGCCATAACCCTCAACCAAAACACAACCGGTCAGCGCCTCGAAGCGCTTTTTGACTTCTAGCGGCAAACCAGCGCCACCCGATATGCAAAAACGGATGCTGCGTAAATTATATTTTTTAAGCTGCTTAAAAATTGTTATACCGGCATAAATGCTCGGCACGGCCGGAAAAATAGACGGGCGGTGTTTATCAATGGCCGCCACGGTTTCTTTCACATCAAATTTTGGCAAACACACAATTTCGGCGCCAAGCTTAATGCCAAAATTCATAATGGTGGTCATAGCAAAAACATGAAAAAACGGTATCACCGCTAAAAATTTTTCAGCGCCAATTGCCACTTTCGGAAACCACGCCCGACATTGCGCGCAGTTAATGGTCAGATTAGCATGGCTCAGCATGGCGGCCTTAGCAATGCCTGTCGTGCCACCCGTATATTGCAGCACAGCTAAATCTTCGGGCAGCAGCGGCACATCTTGCGGGCAAAGATTCTGGCCCAGCAAATTTTTAAAGCGCAGATGACGAGTATCTTGCGGCACATGGGCAATCTCGGCACGTTTCAACCACCGAAAAGCCAGACCCTTAAACAGCGGCAGCATCTCGGCAATATCACAAACAATAATTTTTTTCATAGCAGGCAAGGCCAACAGCTTTGCCACTTTGTGGTAAAGCTGCGCATTGCTCAGCGTTGCCACAAACTCCATACCACTATCGCGGGCATGATGCTCAAGCTCTTGCTCGGCATAAAGCGGGTTAAGGTTAACCACAACGCCACCACAACGCATGATGGCAAAAAACAAAATCACATAATGCGGCGTATTGGGCAGGCATAAGCCCACTCTGGTGCCCTTGCTCACGCCAGCCTTTTGCAAGGCGCCTGCCATGCGCTCAACCGCATGTGCCAGCGACGCATAGCGCCAGCGACGCCCCATAAACTCAAGCGCAAATTTCTGGCCACACAAAGCCACCGTCTCGGCCAGCATGGCAGGCAAAGTCGTTGGCAGTAATGGTTGCTGCCAGCTTACATCATCGGGGTAGAACGGGCTTTGCTCGGGCAAAGCAAAGGCGGGCGAGGTCGGACTATTCATAATGCGTTATTATTGCCTTTTTTGTACAATAAAACAACCACAGCTAAAAAAGGCCTATAAATAGCGGGCAAGCATTAACCATAGCGGCAGCTAAACCGAAAAATTGTTACGCCAACCGCACCGTTAAGCAAAAGTCTGATTGACTTTCTGCTTATTGTACCGCAAAAGAACGTCAAGGCGGGCGGTGGCTTAGCCGATGCCGCGGGGGCAGTTGTCACCCGCACAACAACACGAGTGTAAGGGTAGGATAAGTTTATGGCATATAATGAAGGCACCCAGACCAAGGCTGTGGTGAAATGGTTTAATTCGACCAAGGGTTTTGGCTTTGTCACCCAAGGCGATAGTTCTAACGATCTTTTCTTGCATGTTTCTGTGCTTAACCGCGCTGGCCTGCAACAAATTGCTGAAGGTACAGAAATTCTCTGCACTATTGGCTCTGGCCCCAAAGGTCCGCAAGTGACCCGCATCGTTGAGGTGCTGGGCATGAGCGACAACCCACCGCCCGCGCGTGAGCGCGCCCCGCGCCGTGAGCGCGAATATGGCGGCGGTCGTGATTTTGGCGGCGGCGGCGGTGGTCGCGACTATGACAATGACCGTGATTACGGCGCTCCGGTTGATTCCGGCGGCCCAGAAATTGGCGGCACTGTAAAATGGTTTAAAGCCGACAAAGGCTTTGGCTTTGTTGTTCCCGATGATGGCGGCAAGGACGTGTTCGTACACAAAAGTGTGCTGCGCAGAGCTGGTCTTATGGCTTTAGAAAGTGGCCAACGCATTCAAATGCGCGTCACCGATGCCGATAAAGGCCGTGAAGCCGTGTGGATTGCTGGCTAAGCCAATCAATTCATCGCATTATTAAACCCGCCAATGCGTCAAGCCTTGGCGGGTTTTTTATTGCTCCCTATTTTTATTGCTCCCTATATGCAGCACGCGCTAAAACAGCTCCATGAGCCAAGATAAAACAAACCAAACTATAGCGTCCTTAGCGAAAGCCGAATTACACAACCACATTGAGGGCACCGCCCCACCAAGGCTTATTCGTGCTTTTGCGCAACGGCATAATTTACCCTTGCCCGATGGCCTGATGCGTGATGCCGATAATTTCGCCTGGGACGATTTTCCCGGGTTTTTGCGCGCCTATGATTTGGCCTGCAGCGTTATTAAAACCACCACCGACTACCGCGAGATTATTGAAAGCTATTTGCTGGGCTGTGCTGCCGAGGGTGCCATATATGTTGAAGTGGCTATGGCCCCCACCCATGCGCAAGCCCAAGGCATCAGCTACCAAGCTTTTCTTGAGTGCCTCAGCGCGGGCATTGATGCAGCGCGGCAGCAAACCGGCATTGAGGCACGGCTTATTGCTACAGGCGTGCGCCACCAAGGCGCAGAGCTGGTCGAGCAAGCGGCAAAAATGGCCGCCGAACATCCGCACCCTTATGTTACGGGTTTTGGCCTTGCTGGCGATGAAGTCCATTTTCCGGCAAAAGAATTTGTGCGCGCTTTTAATATCGCCCGCGATGCTGGCCTTGGCCTTACGGCACATGCAGGCGAAGCCGCTGGCAGCGACAGCGTGCGCGACGCTATCGAGCTATTGGGCGTCACGCGCCTTGGCCATGGTGTACGCGCCGTTGAAGATAGCGGCCTTCTGCAAGACATCGTGGCGCGTGGCATTGTTTTTGAAATATGCCCCAGCTCAAACCTGGCCACAAAAGTCTATGCTGATATCGCGCAATATCCTTTGCCGCAACTCAGGGCGGCGGGCGCAAAGATAACCCTCAATAGCGATGACCCGCCCTATTTTAATTGCAGCCTTGGCAGTGAATATGCTTTAGCCCACACGGCCTTTGGCTATAGCGAGGCTGATTTACGCGCTTGCACCATAACTGCGCTCAATGCGGCTTTTATTGACGATGCCACCCGCCAAACACTGCTCGCAAAAATATAACTGTAAAAATTTATGTTAGGCCGCTTTTAAAGCAATCACCGCATTAAGCCCGCCAAAAGCAAAACTATTAGACAGCGCCGTGGTTATTTTTTGTGTGCGGGCAATATTGGGCACATAATCTAAATCGCAAACATCATCAGGCCCTAAATAATTTATCGTGGGCGGCACCACACCATGATAAATAGCCAGCGCCGTTGCGGCGGCCTCTAAGGCACCCGCTGCACCCAAAGCATGACCCACCATCGATTTTATCGACGACACCGGCACCTTGGCCGCATCCGCCCCTAAGGTTGTTTTTATCACTTGGGTTTCTGTCGCGTCATTCACGGTGGTGCCAGTCCCATGCGCATTAATATAATCGAGCTGACTAAAGGCCGCGCTCTGTAGGGCTTGGCGCATGGCCCGCACACATCCGGCCTCATCGGGCGAGGTTATGTCTTTAGCATCAGAACTTTGGCCAAAGCCGGCCAGCAGCGCATAAATGCGCGCACCACGGGCTTTAGCGGCACTGAGTTTTTCCAGCACCAGAATGGCCGCGCCCTCGCCCAAAACCATGCCGCTACGCCCCGCCGAAAATGGCCGGCAGGCATCGGTGCTCATCACCCGCAAGGCTTCCCAGCCACGCAGCGTGCCATAAGTAATGCAGGCATCAGCGCCACCACTAAAGGCAATATCGCATTGGCCGCTTTGAATCATCTGCATGGCCACGCCCAAAGCATGCGTGCCTGAGGCACAAGCGCTGGCAATGGTAAAAGCCGGCCCCATTAAGCCCAGCTCAATGCTGACTAAACTTGGTGGCGCATTGACCATGAGCCGCGGGATGGTAAAAGGATGCACCCTTGCGGCTTTGTTTAAATAAAGCTTCTGATAATTATCATCTTGGGTATTTTGCCCACCCACACCACAGCCTAAAATTGTGGCGGTGCGCACGCGCATTTCGTCTGAAAAAACCAGCCCGCTATCTGCCAGCGCCGCATGCGCGGCCTCAACCGCAAACTGGCTCACGCGGTCCATCAGCGGCACGCGCTTATCATTAAAACTCGGCTTAAAATCTTTTACTTCGGCAGCAATTTTGGCTTGTAGCGCACTCACGCCCAAAGCCGCGCTATCGACTGCTGTTAGCGGGCCAATGCCCGAACGCCCCGCACAAAGCCCCTGCCAAAAATCGGGCAAAGCACCAAGCGGGCTCACCACCCCAAGGCCAGTTATGGCAACAGGCTCTTGCATTAAGCGCTCTGCTGGCTCGCAACCACAGTCTCAACTGCAGCAACAATATCGCGCACAGTTTTAAACTCCATATGGGCGCCCTGCTGCTGATTGGCATTAAACGGAATGCTAATCGAAAAAGCATCTTCCAGCGAAAAAATAATCTCAACCATATCCAGCGAGCTGATGCTTAATTGGCTAAGCTTGGTGTCAGGCTGTAGCGCATTGGGGGCCACGCCGGCTTTATCAGCAATTATTTTTATAATTTTATCCGTTGTGCTCATTTTATTTAACTCGCTGCTGGTGTGGTGTTCTTTTGCTCTAGTGCATTTAAACGCAGTTCTAGGGCTTGTAGCTTTTCTTGATAACGCGGCAGTCGGCGCAAAGCCATAAACTCGGCCTGAAACTTCGCATGAGGCTGGGCGGGCAAACCCATGAGCACGCTGCGTTCTGGCACATGGCTGGTGCCAACACCCGCCCTTGCACCAAGCACACTATCGGCACCAATTTTAACATGGTCCGCCACGCCCGCTGCTGCACCCAGCACCACCCGATCACCAATGACCACGCTGCCAGCCACACCCACTTGACCACACATCATCACATTTTGTCCCACTTGTGTGTTGTGACCAACCTGCACCAAATTATCGATTTTAACGCCATTGCCAATAATTGTGTCACGCAATGTGCCCCGATCAATGCAGCTATTCGCACCAATCTCAACATCGTCCCCCATCACCACTGCGCCTAAACTGGCAATGCGCAGTAAGCGCGTATTACCCTGCTCTACTACGCCATCTTGCTTAGCGCTTTCAACCGCGCCCTTTTGCGGCGTGGTAAAGCTAAAGCCATCGGCGCCAATGCTGGCATTGTGATGAATAATCGCCCGCGCACCAATTTTGCAGCGCGCGCCTATGCGCACACCCGCATAAAATAAACCATCCGCGCCTAGCTCGGCATCTTCCGCCACAGTTACATGCGCCAACAGCCGACAACCCGCACCAATTTTTGCGCGCGCGCCAATAACCACACAAGGGCCGATGCTAACGCCCTCGCCCAATTGCGCTGTGGGGTGCACCACCGCACTAAAATGCACGCCGCGCTCGGCCTCTATGGGCGGCGCAAATAAATTGGTGATAATCGACAAAGCCACAGAAGGGCGCGGCACCATAATGCTGGCGACAATATTAATAGACGGCGCCAAACCAGCGGCTAAAATAGCCGTGCGGGCATAAGAGCTGGGCAATAGCTCGGCTAAATCGGGCTGCATGGCGATGGCCAAATCATCGGCCGTGCGGGCATCAGCCGGATGAACGGCACGCTTAACCCGCAACGACCCATCGCCCAATAATTGCCCGCCCAATTTTGCGGCAAGTTCGGCCATGGTAAAGCCTGATGGGTCTGCTATAATCATGCCTCTCATTTAACATAAGCGCCGCCGCATGCCACACACAAATTATGCCGTTTTCTTACTATTTTTCTGCCTTTGCGCTTTTTCAGCACAAACAGCGCAGGCCAATAACAGCCCAAAGCCAGCACAGCCAACACAAGGCTGGCAAATAGACCAATGCCAAGCACGCAGCGCTTTCGATAATGGCCTAAGCCTCGACATCGGCCTCAGCCAAACAGGCAGCTGGGTGCTTGACATCACCGTGCCCAAGGCCGGTTTTGGCACAGCCGAGAGTTACCCGCTGACACTGCTGATTGATAAAAGCTTTAGCCAAAAAGGCACAGCGCAGGCCATCAGTGACCAGCAATTACGCTTTACCATGCCACCAACCCAGCTAAATAATTTTAGCCAGGCTTTGGCTAATGGTGCCGTGCTGGTGTTGCAAGGCGCGGAAGACTCAACCCTCTTTGCGCTTAAAGGCAGCAGCACTGTTGCGCAAAAATTATTGCTTTGCGCCAACCCTGCTGAAAAAAAACCTGCGGCTCCAACCCCCGCAGCAACCGCAGCACCAACCGCAGCAAAAGCCGTGCCTATACCAGCGGCTTTATTACAATTGCTGCAAGACTCGGGCCTTGATCGCGTAACCCCGCTGGCACCCCAAAAAGAAACAGCCAGCGCCTTTAGCGTGCAATGGCAACTCAATAATGCCAATGGCCAAAAGGACGTCAATATCTGGGGCGGCATCCGCGAAGAGCGTGTCGATGAGCAAGAGCAATTCCCCGACCTTGTCGCCAGCTTTGTGCAAGCCTTGCTTAGCTCCTGCACGGGTGCCGCCAGCCAAACCCTAAGCGTGGCCGAAAAAATCAAAGGCCTGACGTTACAAACAGGTGGCTTGCGCTGCCAGCAGCCCGATGGCCGCTTAAGCGAATTATCGGTTATTTTCTATCTAACACCGGCGCGCATCTTTAGCCTTATCGTGCATGCCCCTTTGGGCGAAAGCACCGACGCCGCCCTCAATGCCGCCAGAGCCGCCCGTGACGCCGTTGCCACCACCATAAAAAATGCCGCCCCGCCATAAGCAGCCATAGAACAACCGACACACCAAACTATACACCTCTAGCCATTTGCATAAAATCGGCCTATCTTGCCGGCAAGATTAAACCCCCACCCTATGAGGAGAACAACCATGAAGGGCGACGCCAAAGTTATTAAACATCTCAATACCATCCTCACCAACGAATTATCGGCCATCAACCAATATTTTTTGCATGCCCGCATTCTTAAAAATTGGGGCCTGATGCGTCTCGCCGCTAAAGTTTACGCCGAAAGCATCGGTGAGATGAAACATGCCGACCTCATCATCGAGCGCGTGCTGTTTTTAGAGGGTCTCCCCAATGTGCAAGATTTGCATAAGCTCAAAATTGGCGAAACCCTGCCCGAAATTTTCGTGGCCGATATGGGGCTTGAAACCCATAATCGCACCTGCCTTAGAGCCGCCATAGCGCATTGCGAGTCGGTGGGCGACTATCAAAGCCGCGATATTCTTATGCAAATTCTGGCCGATACCGAAGAACATATCGATTGGATTGAAACCCAGCAGGACCTCATCAAGCGCCTTGGTCTGGTTGGCTATCAGCAGCAGCATGTGCATGAGGGCAACGCCGCTTAAGGCTTAGTTTTTCGCTTAAGTTAAGTAGGACGATTGTTTTCAGATGGTTTTGCGCCAATTTTTCTATCCATGGTACGTATAGGAATCCCCTCAATACGTATTGGCGCCCCCTCTGCAAACAATTGTCCATTTTTGTCTATCCAAGCGGTTCCCTGACTTCTCGCCATATAATCATCGCCAGAACTGCGATCTTCATCATAGCAATGAAACAAACATTCAACACCCATTGATCGAATACGACAAATAGACGCCGCAAGCAATTGATCTACGTATATAGATTTGGGCTGTCGTTCGTATCTGCCGTCAGAATCTTTTTGCCATTCACCTGGTACAAAAAAATGAACTCTGCTGGTCTTATCGCTGACTTGCTGTTGTGTCAGAAGGTCAATCACTGAAGTACTAAGAGGACTATAATGAAAGAACGTGTTGGTATCTGGATTATCAACATACCCGCCAATACAGCCACATAATCCGAACGTCGCCATAGTTGTGCCTTTGGGAGCCGTATGGTGTGCATCCATATCAACCAACACATCAAATCTCTGCCTAAGTTCATCTGCAACACAAATAGGATTATGATAAGCTGTGGCATCCTTAGCATTAGCAGACCAAAGATATCTCGATAATAGATGCGCCATCTCAGTATACGTCATCTCAGTCATCACAAAAAAACCCTTCAAATAAGAATTCAGCACATTTCGTATGCTCATAATTAAACACCATGAACGTGAATTATTATTTATTTTCTATGCCCCGCTACAGTTAAAACCTCTCTATTGCTAAGACTAAGCCTCGCTTTTGCGGGGTTTTTTTATGTCGGCTTGCCCCGATAAAAGCTAATTCTGAGTTTGTTAATTATTTCGCGGCAGGATAGGCCATAGACAACACCAAGAAATGTTCAAAAGAAAATTGGCAGCATAAAAGTAGGGCCGCGTCTTGTTAACATTCTCTTAAGGATTTACGCTTGAATAATTCTGTACCCTTTCCCAAAGACGCTGCCAGCGCGGCCTTGCTCGCCGCAGGCGATATCGCCTTTGATTGGGACATGCTGCGCCAGGAAATAATCTGGGCCGGCGAGACACGCGGCATCTTGCCTGATTTAGCCAACCACAACGCCGCCGCTTTTACCGACCGCATCCACCCTGAAGATGCGGCACGCGTGGCCGAAGCCCGCCTTAATTTACGTGCCCATAACCGCCTGCTCGATATTGAATATCGCCTGCGGCAAGATGATGGCAGCGAAGTTTGGGTGCATGAGCGCTCGCGCGCCGAGTTTGGCTATTTGGGCGATCTTATTCGCGTGCGCGGTGTTGTGCGCAGCATTACGCAAAAAAAGGTCAAAGAAGCGCAGCTTGAGCACCAAGCCCATTTCGACCCGCTCACGGGCCGCCCCAACCGCACACATTTAATCCAAACGCTTGAAGAAGTCTGCCACAAGCAACCACAACAGCATCTGGCCTATTTTGCCATCGGCATCGATAATATGGCCGTTATCAGCGACGCCATTGGCAGCAGTGCCACCGATATTGTGCTGACTGGCTTTGCCCAGCGGCTTGAGCGCTGCTTGCAAAAACTCAATGAGCGCGGCCAGCCGCTTTTAGGCCGTGTGGCGGGTGATGTATTTGGTGCGGTGCTATTTACCGAGCAACCGCTTGAGCAACTGGCGCAAGCGATTATCGAATCCTTCCGCACGCTGCCCATTGAAACGCCGGTTTGCCCTATTCACCTTAATGTCTCAATTGGCGGGGTTGATTGGCCACAAAGCGCCGATACCGCCATCGACACTATGGTGCGTGCCGAGCAGGCCTTGGCCGAGGCCCGCCGCTTAGGGGTCAATTCCTTTGTGGCTTTTCGCCCATCCGAGATGCGTCGGCAAAGTCAGCGCCGCACCTTACAACTGGGCGAAATGATTCAACGCGCCCTTAAACTGGGTGGGCTTGAGCTGGCCTATCAGCCAATTGTGCGCGCCGGCGATAGCGCCGTTAGCTATTACGAGGCCCTTATGCGCCTGCGTGACGAGGACGGGCAACTGATGCTCGCCCGCGATTTTATGCCCGCGGTTGAGCAACTCGGCCTCACCAGACAAATCGACCAAATGGCTTTTGGTCTGGCCTGGCGTGAGCTGGCCGCTCGCCCCGATTTGCGCCTGGCTATCAATATTTCTGGCCTCACCGCCTGCGATGTTGATTGGCGCAAATATATGCAAACGCATTTAGCCGCACGCCCTGATTTAGCCCGCCGTTTGGTTATTGAAATTACCGAAACCCACGCCATAGACGACCTCACCGAAACCGTGCGCTTTGTCGGCATGGTGCGTGAGTGCGGCGGCAGAGTAGCGCTCGATGATTTTGGCGCCGGCTTTACGGCGCTGCGCCATATTCGCGCGCTGGCTATCGAAATTCTCAAAATTGATGGCAGCCTTGTGCGCGATGTGGTGCATTCGCCCGACCAGCAAGTGCTGGTACGCACCTTGGTGACTTTAGCCAAGGGCTTGGGCCTTATCACTGTAGCCGAATGTGTGGAAGATACCGCCACCGCGCAATGGCTGCGCGCCGAGGGCGTCGATATGCTGCAAGGCCAGCTTTATGGCATGCCAGCAGCGTTACCGCCAAAAGCCAGCGCGCCCGCCGCAACGCCACTGGTGCCCGAAGGCGTGAGCACGCTCACCCGCGCCTAAATCAGCAAAGCCCAAACTAGGCCGCCGACTAAGCCCCCGACTAAACCACGGACTAAGCCGCGGCCGATTGTTTTGTCTGTAGCTGCAAGCCCTCGCCGCCCACATCAACCAACAGTGCCGAGCCATCTAAAATATCGCCGCGCAACAAAGACTGCGCCAACATATCTTGCAGATTGCGCTGAATAACGCGCTTCAGCGGCCTTGCACCATAGGCAGGGTCATAGCCGGCATCCGCCAACCAATCACGCGCTGCGGTAGTCACCTCTAGCGTGATTTGTTTTTCGGCCAATAATTTTTCTAGGCGCTGCAATTGTATGCTCACAATACTGCCCATATCATCACGCGACAGCCGTTTGAAAATTAATATTTCGTCCAGTCGGTTCAAAAACTCGGGGCGGAAATGCGCGCGCACGGCGGCCATCACCATATTTTTTGCCGCGATAACATCACCACCGGCCGCTAAAGCCTCGCTGCCTAAATTGCTGGTTAAAACAATAAGCGTGTTTTTAAAATCAACCGTCCGGCCTTGTCCATCGGTGAGGCGACCATCATCCAACACTTGCAGCAAAATGTTAAACACATCGGGGTGCGCTTTTTCAACCTCATCAAATAATATCACCTGATAAGGCCGACGACGCACAGCCTCGGTTAACACCCCGCCCTCATCATAACCCACATAGCCGGGCGGCGCGCCAATCAGCCTTGCCACCGAGTGTTTTTCCATAAACTCACTCATGTCAATGCGCACCATCGCCGTATCATCATCAAACAAAAACTGCGCCAGCGTTTTGCATAATTCAGTTTTGCCCACACCGGTTGGCCCCAAAAACAAGAACGAGCCCATGGGCCGGTTCGGGTCTTGCAAGCCAGCGCGGGCACGCCGCACCGCATTGCTTACTGCAACAATGGCTTCTTCCTGCCCCACCACACGCTGGCGCAAAACATTTTCCATCTGCAAAAGTTTTTCGCGCTCGCCTGCTAACATGCGCTCAACTTGAATACCCGTCCAACGACTGACAACAGCGGCAATATCACTGGCGCGCACGGCTTCTTTAAGCATATTGTCGCTATTGGCGCTTTCAGCGGCGGCAATCTTTTTTTCTAATGATGGAATGGTGCTATAGGTCAGCTCGCCCGCCTTGGCAAAAGACCCCTCACGCTGGGCTTTATCTAATTCAGTGCGGGCCAGCTCTAATTGCTCTTTTAGTTTTTGTGCTTGGTGCAGCTGCTCTTTTTCGGCTTGCCACTTGGCCAATAGTGCACTGGCCTCTTGCTCAAAATCGCTTAATTCTTTTTCTAGTCTCAGCAACCGATCACGGCTGGCGGCATCTTGCTCGCGCCGCAAAGCCTCGCGCTCAATTTTTAACTGAATAATGCGGCGCTCCAGCTCATCCACCGCCTCGGGCTTGCTGTCAATTTCCATTTTAAGGCGCGAGGCCGCTTCATCGACCAAATCAATCGCTTTATCGGGCAAAAATCTGTCGGTGATATAACGGTGGCTTAGCTGCGCTGCGGCCACCAATGCAGAATCGGTAATACGGATACCATGATGCAACTCATACTTCTCTTTAAGCCCACGCAAAATTGAGATGGTATCAGCCACCGTGGGCTCAGCCACAAACACGGGCTGAAAGCGCCGCGCCAAAGCCGCATCTTTTTCAATATGCTGGCGATATTCATCAAGCGTGGTAGCACCCACACAATGCAACTCGCCCCGCGCCAAAGCGGGCTTGAGCATATTGGACGCATCCATACTGCCCTCGGCCTTGCCCGCGCCAACCAAAGTATGCAGCTCATCAATAAATAAAATAATCTCGCCTGCGGCCTCGCCCACCTCTTGCAACACGGCTTTGAGGCGCTCTTCAAACTCGCCCCTAAATTTGGCCCCTGCAATCAGCGCGCCTAAATCTAACACCAAGAGGCGCTTATTTTTAAGTCCCTCGGGCACATCGCCTTTTACAATACGCTGCGCTAAGCCCTCAACAATGGCGGTTTTGCCAACCCCAGGCTCGCCAATTAACACCGGATTATTTTTAGTGCGACGCGCCAAAACCTGAATCGTCCGCCGAATCTCCTCATCGCGGCCAATCACCGGATCAAGCTTATTGGCACGAGCGGCCATGGTTAAATCGCGCGCATATTTTTTAAGCGCGTCATAGCCGCCTTCGGCATTGGCGCTATCGGCTTTGCGCCCTTGGCGCAAAGCCGATAGCGCCGCTTGTAATTTTTGCGGCACAACACCAGCTTGCGCCAAAATTTTTGCGCATTCGCTACCCTCGGCCAAACTTAGTGCCAACAGCATGCGCTCGACGGTGATATATTGGTCATCGGCTTTTTTAGCGAGCTGCTCTACATCCGCAAAAAGCCGCGCAATTTCTGGCGACAAATAAAGATTATCGCCGCCCTCAACTTTTGGCACACGCGCTAAAGCTGCGGCCACAGCTTCTTGTATGGCTTTAACATTAGCGCCCGCAGCCTGCAGCAAGTTACCCGAAAGCCCCTCCGCATCATCCAGCAGCACTTTTAACAAATGCTCGGGCAGCAATCTTTGGTGACGCGCACTTAAAGCCTGTAATTGTGCGTTCTGAATAAAGCCCTTCAGACGATCGGTATATTTTTCTAGATTCATGACGCCTCCCTTTAAGGCATGTGGGTAGTCACGGGCAAGGGTGCAAGGTCATAGCGCGCTTTTAAGTAAGATAAAAATGGGTAAAGCCCGGCACAAATGGCTAATAACAGGCCAAGCCCGCCTTCGCGGTAGCCATGACGGCGCACATAGCATTTCCAAAAACGGCCAAAAATGCGCAAAACATTGCGCCGCAAAGTGCCGATATCGCCGCTGTCACGCAAATCTAAGGCATGCGCGGTGGTGTAGCGGTTCAACCGATGCAGCAAATCGGTAATGTCACGGTCAACATAATGCTCGATGCGGTTTTGCAAAACCCCCGCACAAGCGCCATGCAGTTTAACCTTGGGATGCACGCGCTGATTGCCCCACTCTTTGCAGCCGGCACGAAACAAACAGGCCTTAGCCGACACACCAAACGAGGCGCCCCAACCATAGCGCACCAAACGCGTGCCAATAAAATTATCGAAAGGCACCCGATACCAATCGCCCTTATGCTCGCTGTGCGGCTTCTCAACAATACGCCGAATTTCGTAGGCTAATTCTGTGCTGACGCGCTCATCTGCATCAACCTCTAATATCCACCGGCCAGCACAAGCAGCAATGGCCGCCATGCGTCTTTCGCCCTCTAGCGGCCACGCGCCCTCAACAACCTTTGCGCCAAAATTTGACGCAATCGCCGCCGACGCATCTTGGCAGCGGTCAAGCAGCACCACAATTTCATCGGCAAAGCGCAAGCGCTCAAGGCAGGCGGTTAATTGTGTGGCTTCATTATGTGCCACCACGAGGGCCGAAATCTGTATGCTCATCTGAACACCCATTTTTTTGAGGCAGAAAAATTAAACAGCAAACCCGCAAGCGAGCCTGCGGCCACCCCTAAAAGCGGATACGCGGCCACAAGCGGCACAGTCAGCAGCAACAATACATAGGCACCATAATTCAGGGCAAAGCCGCCAAGATTTACGCCCAAAAACAGCGCCCATTGCCGCCACATAACAGTCTCGCGACTATGCTGCACAAAAGTAAAAATACGATTACAGGCAAAGGTAAAGCTGGCCGCCGCTATATAGGAAAATATTCTACCGCTATAAGGGTCAAAGCCGGCTTGCAGCAATAACCACAACAAGCCCGCATCAACCACAAACCCGCCCGTGCCGACCAAGGCAAAACGAAAAAACGGCCAGCGCCACAACCGCATAATTAAAGATACAAAGGGCGCCAGCATGGCCGGTTAGTTTTTAGCATCGGGCAAGGGCGGCGCTGGCAATGCCAAATAGGCCAAGCGCTTAGCCTCAACCCGCCCGCGGGTTACGGTTGATAATATCAAGCCCGCCGTGAATGACAGCGCCGATAAAACCACCAAACTTGCCGCTAAAATCGCGCTAGGGAAACGCGGCACCAGCCCCGTTTGCAAAAACTCTGTGACCACCGGCCAGCCCAAAGCCAAGGCCAGCAGCAACAAAACCACGCCGCCCAAGCCGAAAAACTGCAAGGGCCGCTCTTGTTTTACTAAATGCGCAATCAGCATCAATATTTTAAAGCCGTCCTTATAGGTGCTGAGCTTACTCACCGAGCCAGGGGGGCGGTCCTTATAGGGTGTGTCAACCTCGGCCACAGGCAAGCGCAGCTGCAACGCATGCACGGTAAATTCTGTTTCAATTTCAAAGCCCGCTGCCGTTGCCGGAAATGATTTTACAAATCTCCGCGAAAATACCCGAAAGCCTGAAAGCATATCGCCAAAGCGTTGGCCAAAAATCCACGCCACAATGCTGGTCAGCAGCCAATTACCAAAACGATGCCCTGTGCGATAAGCCGCCGCAATATCTGTCACCCGCGCACCATTGACCATATCGAGCTGCTCGCTTTGCAATTTGTGCACCAAGGCCGGCGCCGAGGCCGCATGATAGGTCGCATCGCCATCAACCATCACATAAATATCGGCATCAATATCGGCAAACATGCGGCGCACCACATTGCCCTTGCCCTTTTGTGGCTCATGCCGCACCACAGCGCCAGCAGCCAAAGCAACCTTAGCGGTGTCGTCCTTGCTGTTATTGTCATAAACATAAATCACCGCCTGCGGCAAAGCGGCCTTAAAATCTTGCACCACTTGCGCAATGGCCGCGGCCTCGTTGTAGCACGGCACGCATACCGCTATTTTGGCAGAACTTTGGGCGGCACTATTAGTCATGATTTGCTCCTTGTTTTAATGGGCATAGCCAAAAGACATAGCCAAAATTATCCTGCACGGTGCCACAATTGCTCTTGGGCGGCAAGCTGAACGGGCGCGGCAAATGCGCGTTTAATAGGCGCAGCCCAATAGCAATCTGATAATCATCATAAAGCGGATAAAGCAAATAAAACGGCCCCTGATGCGCACCAATGCGCGCATGCACAATTTGATTAATGCCTTTTTCGCTTTGGTCGGGGCTGGCAAAATTACTTTGAAAACGCACCGCCGCAATAGTTTGCGGCAAGGCCGTAACGATATGGCTATAAGGCTCAAAGCCAGCCATCAGCAGCATGGCATTATCTGGCAGATCAAGCCCGCGCACGCCCACATAACCCTCTGTTGGCCATGCGGGGGCGCGCCCCCAATCGGCGGGCTTGGTGGCAGCAAGCATGCCGGTGCACAAAAGCAAAAGCAGCGCAAATTTATGCCAGGGTAAAAAAGGCAAACGCCACAGCACTAAAAATAAAATAAGCGGCGCAAGCATTTCTAGCGGCAAAACATAACGATAAATGGCAAACATCAATAACCAGCAAACATAGCTTAAAGCGGCAAAAGCAAAAATATAGGCTGTGGCATTTGGCGTATTGGCAGGCGGCGATGCATCACGCCAAAGCAGCGATATGAAACCCGCCGGCAAAGCCAGCACCAGCAGCAGCAAGCGCGGCTCTTTAAATTGTATTTCACCCGCATGGAAAGAATCCTGCCAGATCAACCACGGGAAAGTTAAATACTCCCACCCATGCGGGATAAAATTTACATCCCGCGCCGAGTTTATTGCCGTCAAGGAGGACTGAAAAACATTATTAAAATACGGAAAAAACGGATTATGATAATTTTCCCATAAATACCAGCCCCATGGCGCATAAGTCAGTGCAAAGCCAAGCAGCACACCGAGGCCCACAGCAAAGCTCAGCATAAAACGCCGTGGCCACTGCGTAACACCCAGCAGCAGGGCAAAACAAACCCCCACTGCAAAAACTGTGGTGGGCAGCTTTATGCCCGACACCAGCCCCACACAAAGGCCCGCTAAAGCCGCCCAAGCCATGGCCCTTGGCAAAGCAGCCGAAAACAACCATTGCCAGCGACAGAGCAGCAGCAGCAACGCCAACCACACACCAAGGCTGGTGATGTTATCGTAAAAACTTGTGCCAATTTGCGCCAGCGTGCCCGCACCCAAAAGCCCCATGCCGCCCATGGCAATGCTTATGGCAAGGCGCGGCGCTTTTGCCAAAGGCGCACATAAAACATAACTAAGCGCCATCAGCAGCGCGCCATTCAGGCTTTGCACAAAAGCTAAAATGGCACTGGCCACGCGTGGCGAAAACTCAGTAAACAGCGCATAAAGCGCTAAATCCAGCAGCGGGTTAAAAAAGCTTGGCGTTTGTGCGGGCAGCAAATCAACACCCAAACGACCCTGCCACAGCGCATGCGCATTATACCAATGATAATTGCGCAAATCCCAATTGGCATCGAGCCCCACCCATTGACCAATAATAATATAAAGTACAGCCCAGCACACAGCCGCACCGCCAAGCCATAAAATGACCGTTAAGTTTTTTTGCGTTTTTTGAATCATGCCGATGTTATAAAGGAAAAAATTGAAAAGAGTTAGCGTAAGGTGCCCAACATTTTTGCATTACCCAGCTTGGCGCCGGTAAGGTCAGCGCCTTGCAGGTTAGCGCCGGTTAAATCAGCCCCAGTCAGGTCAGCCAGCATCAACACCGCGCCCGATAAATCGGCATAGCTTAAATCGGCCTGACGTAAATCGGCATTGGTGAGCTTGCATTGCGCAAGCTTTGCCCGCGACAAATTACTGCGCCGAAATTTGCCACTCCCGGGGATAATTTCAACCGGCCCAAATTGACAAGCGGCCAAATCGCTGGCGCGCAAAACCGTATGCACCATTTTTATGCCGCGCAAATCCGAGCCGGTTAAATCGCATTCGCGCAAATCACTATAGGATAAATCGGCCATAATGAGGGCCGAGCGCGGCATAGTGCTGCGCGCCAAAACGCTCTCGGTCATCACCATGCCCGATAAATCAATTTTGGGCAGATTCTGCCCGGCAAAATCAACGCCTTGCAGCTGTATACGTTGTCCCTCGCGACCCGTACTGGTCAGCCACATTTGATGCTGCGCCACCATCTCGGCCCATGACATGGTTTGATCGGCCATGGGTTGCGGGCGCGACAGGCTTTCAAGCTGAGCGGTGCTAAATTGCTCGTTGCTAAACACACTGCCCGAAAGCTGCGCGCCTTGCATTTCAGCATCCAGCATTTTTGCTTGCTCTAATAACGCGCCGCGCAATTGAGCCTCGCGCAAACTGGCTTTTTCAAGATCAGCCGAGCGCAAATCAGCCCCGGTCAGGTCAGCGCGCATTAACAGCGCTTGCTGCAATTTAGCCCCAACCATGCTGGCACTGGTAAGATCAGTTGCAGTTTCAATAGGGCCTTTTTGCTCTTGCCCAAATTGCATAATACCGCCCGAGCGTAAATCAGCCCCTTGCAATTTTGCGCCATCTAAATTGGTGTCGCGCATTTTGCAGCCACGCAAATCGGCACCGCTTAAATCGGCTTGCCGCAAATTAGCGCCAGAAAGATCGGCTGCAAATAAAATCGCTGATGCAAGATTAGTGCGCACCAGCTCCATGCCGGTCATGCGGCAGCCAGTCAAATCGGCCTCGCGCAAATCAAGCCCGCTGAGGTCAAAGCTGCTTAAATCATGAAATTTTAGAATAAGCCGCAACCCGCCCGCTTGCTTACGCAAATAAGCGGTGTGCTTATTGATAGCAACCTCAAGACGGTCATAGGCTATTGTTTGATAACTCTGCACTAAATCGCATCCTTTTTTGTTCACCCATAATAAGACCAAAGCCCTGAAAAGATTATTAAAGTCATAAACTTACATTAACCTTGCTTTAAGCATGGGGTTGGCCTTTGGCCGATTATTGCAACAGCGCACCAAAACCGCCATTTTGCTGGGGTTTATTTTAGACTTTTCTATCCGCTGAGCTATGTGCTTGGCTATCTGCCGGCTTTACCGATTTTTTAGCGTCTGTTCAGGCATGCTGGGGCGATGTTGCGCTCGCCCCCCACCATGCCTGTTCCGCCCACACACCTTAAGACGCCAAAGCGTCGGGTGGTGGTGGTGGTCGCATTGATATTGGCACTGATTGTTTTGGGCATTTTTCTGCTCGTACGGCACGAATTTCAAAGCTATGCCGCAGGAGAGATGAACAAAATCGCCGGACAAGCCCTGTCGATGACCGAATATCAAATACAAAGCCAACAAGAGCAAGCGCGTGCGGTGGCTAATCTTTTGCGCCTGCACCCTGACAGCAGCAATCGTGAACTGCGCCAATATGTGCTGGGCCTCACGCAAGGGCGTACACCTTTGGGTAGCTTGGTGCGTGTGTCGGCGCGCTCAGACGGCGATAAGTTCACCGCCAAAGTTTCGGGCATTATTATTGACCGGCAATTTAATTTACGCGCCGAGCAAATCCTGCCGCAAGAGCCGATTTGGCAAAATATGCTGCGCTCGGGCATGCAAAATGATACGGGCGCCACAGCCTTGGTGCCAGCCCGCGCCCTTAATATCAGCACTAACGGCGAACAGCGCGACGGCTGGTTGCTGGCCACGGTCATAGAAAGCAAAAGCGAAAATACCGGTGAGGCCGAGCTGGTATTGCAAATAACCGATGTTGATAGATTATTCCGTTCGGCCGAAAATATGGTTAAGCGCGGCGACCTCATTGAGCTCAGCATTCAACGACAAACCTTACATGACAGCACACCCTTTTTGAAATATCTCAACACCGAAAACGACAACCGCTTTTTTACGCTTACTGGCACTCAATTATTATTTCCGGGTGATGGCACTTGGCTTGCCACTTATCGCGGACAAGCCCGCGGTGAGTTATTGTTGCTGTTGCTCTTGCCTTATGCCGCCCTTTTGGGCGGGCTTGCTGGCGTTGGCGCACTCACCATGTGGTTTGCCCTATCACGGCAGCAAGTGGCCGACACCACGCGTCTGGCCAATTCTTTGCAAGAAGCTAACCGCTCACTGCAAGTGCAAATTGCCGAGCGTGAGGCGATTGGCCGCGCCCTGCACGACCGCGAGCGCAAATACCGCGCTATCTTTGAAAATGCTGTGGTGGGCATTGGTCAGCTGGCGCTGGTTAAAAATACCGAACAAGAATATACACGCTGGCTAGCTATTAACCCTGCGCTGGCGCGGCTGTTGGGCTATGACAGCCCGGAAGAAGTGCTGCAATTACAGCCCGATTTAGGCAGTCATTTCGCCGAGACCGCCCGCTATAAAACCTGGCTCGATGGTATGACACATGGCGGCATCGATGATTTTGAAGCAGAGCTGATCCGCTGCAACTCATCAAAACTTTTTGCCACGCTCACCGGTCAAGCCATGCGCAATGATGCGGGCGATGTCGTCTCCTACGACTTCACCCTTGTTGATTTTACCAAACGGCACGAAGCCGAGCGCGAATTGCTGGTGGCCAAAGAACATGCCGATTTTGCCAACCGCTCCAAGTCAGAATTTTTGGCCAATATGAGCCATGAATTACGCACCCCGCTTAATGCTATTATTGGTTTTTCTGAAATCATCAAGGGCGAGATGTTCGGCCCTGTTGGCAACGCCCAATATGCCGAATATGCCAAAGATATTTACGATTCTGGCGGCCTTTTGCTGTCGCTGATTAACGACATTCTCGATATGTCTAAAATTGAATCGGGCAAGCGCGAGTTACAAGAAAGCACCTTCGATATTGATGCCACCATTCAGTCTTGCGCAAGGCTGGTGGTGGCGCGCGCCAAGGGCAATCGGCAGCGCCTGTCTGTGCGGGTGGCGCAAAATCTGCCTGCCGTGCGCGGCGAAGAACGCGCTATTAAACAAATTGTCACAAACCTGCTGACCAATGCAATTAAGTTCACCCCTGAAGGCGGCTCTATAACCATTACCGCGGCGATGGACCCCGATGGCCGCTTGCGTGTGGCCGTCAGCGATACCGGCATCGGCATTGCCGAAGAGGATATTGCCAAAGTGCTTGAGCCTTTCGGGCAGGTTGAATCAGCCTTATCGCGCAAGCATCAAGGCACGGGCCTTGGCTTGCCCTTGACTAAATCTTTGGTTGAGCTGCATGGCGGCGAGTTTAAACTTGAATCAACCATTGGCCTTGGCACCACGGTTAATTTCTGGATGCCGCAAACACGTCTGCTTAGCGACAAAAGCGCGGCCGAATAAGGCTACAGGATAAAACTGTGGGGCATTTTATCTAAATTGTCGCCAAAATTAAATGCGTTTTCAGTTCTGTTTGTCATACTCCACAGTAAGGGAGAACTGACATCATGACCAATCTTTACGCCAAGGCCGCACCACTCGCGCAAGGGGCGCACACGCTCCTCACCGATATGACGGCAGCAATGCTAAACCCTGTGGGCACACTTATGGCGCCTGCCAGTGTTAAAGCAGCGCCGCTGGCCAGCCCAAGGCAGCACGAAGCGCGCCCCATGCAGCGCCATGGCAATTTACTTGCCGCAACATTAGGCCAAAGATAGACAAGAGACAAATAATGGCGCCGCCGCTCGACCCGCAAACGCTTCTGCAAAACGCACCAACGCCGCAGCTTTATCAATTTCGCGAGAAAGCCGCCGACTGGCTGCAACATCATTATAGCACCGCGCTCACGGTTGGCGTTATTGCCGCGCCCGTTACATTGACCGCCATGCTCAGTGGCGCTGCCTTAGCCGCACCGCTTGCCGCCTATCAGGCTTTGCGCTTTTATCAAAAACGCAATGAGAAACCTAAAACAACAACCGCCGTGCCACAGGTTGATAGCCTGCCGGCCGAATTACTTTTAGAGCAAGGCGATGTGCTCAGCGGCACGGGGCGCGCAAAATTAGCCGCGCTCACCAACATGGTTTACGACATGTGCGACAAAGCCGGCCTTGGCGCCCATGAAACAAAATTCATCATCCGCCAAGAGCAAGAGGCTAACGCCCATTGTAGCGTCGATAGAAATGGCGTGCGCATTATGTGCAGCGCCGGGCTTTTTGACACGCTCAGCCTGCGCGAATTGCGTGGCGTTATGGCGCATGAAATTGCCCATGCGGTTATTGCCATAGAAAACCCAAGACTGGGCGGGCAAGCCACCAAAGACATCACCCGCAAAGCCCATCAAACCTTGCAAGCCGCCGCCGCCACAGCAAAATACGCCATGCTGAATGCTGCGCTTTTTAGCGGCTTTGTGTTACTCGCGGGGTTATCAACGCCCTTGATTCCGGCCTCTATTTTTAGTGTCAGCATTTTGGCTTTGGGCACCATTAGCACAGAAATTTTGCAGCAGCGCGGCATTTTGCGTCACGGACAATTACGACTAGAAGAACGCCGCGCCGATATTTTGGCCATTCGCCTCAGTCGTGATCCGCTGGCCATGGCCAATGCGCTGATTAAGCTAGAGCATGAGCGCGTGCGTAAGCCGCCATCTTTGATCGATAAATTGCTGGGGCAAAAAATAGCGGGTGCAGTTAATCGCTTCTTTGACAGCCACCCGCAACCCTATGAACGCGTCAAATTTTTTATCCATGCTGCTGATCAGCAAAGAGATGAGGTGGTGGGTCCACGCGGTGAGCCACCAAAACTAAATCCCAACGATCCGCTGCTTAAAGGTATTATCCATGTGGCGCTGCCCACACATATGGTCAAGCCAGAATTAACAACAGGCCCACTGCCAATACAAGGCGATACCGCCCCGACAGCAACACCCAATCAAACGGCGCAGCCAATGGGCCGGGCCAGTACAAGCCCAGAAAATGCCGCTGCTAGCCTCGGCTCAGCATCGGCCCCAGCGCCCGACCGCCCACCAAATGCACGTGGAAATGCGGCACCTCCTGGTGCGCATTCACGCCATGGTTAGATAAAAGTCGATAGCCACTGCCGGCAATGCCCAGCTCGCGGGCCACATGACCCACAGCCCGCACAAAGCCAGCAATTTCGGCATCGCTGGCCTTGCTGGCAAAATCATCATAAGATTCATACTCGGCCTTAGGAATAACTAAGGCATGCACCGGCGCTTGTGGCCGAATATCATGAAAAGCATAGGCATAGTCATTTTCATAGATTTTACGGCACGGCACTTCGCCACGCAAAATTTTAGCAAATACGTTATTACGGTCATACATGTTGGCACCCTCTGCGCTGCGCGTCACTTATAGCTTACAAGGTAAATGATTCTGTGCAAGGCGCACTCAATAGTGAAAGGGCCTCGGCCAATTTTATCCGCCCATCATAAAGCGCCTGCCCACAAATAACGCCAGCAATGCCGCAGGCCTCTTCCGTTTTGAGTGCGCGCAAATCGGCAACCGAGGTTATTCCGCCTGCGGCCAGCACGGGCGTTTGCAAAGCCATGGCTAAATCGGCGGTGGCCTCAATATTGAGCGCCCCCATACTGCCTTCGCGGTCAATGTCTGAATAGATAATTGCCGCCGCACCATGTTCTTCAAGACGCAAAGCCAAGTCCAGCGCCTTCATGCGCTCGGCCTCAGACCAATTTTCAACGCGCACTTGGCCGTCTAAAGCCTCTATCGATACAGCAATTTTACCAGGAAAGGCGCGGCAGGCCTCTTTCACAAAAAGCGGGTCTTGCAAAGCCAGCGTGCCTAAAATAGCGCGGGCCAAGCCTTGCGACAACCAATGCTCGATGGTTTTTAAATCGCAAAAGCCGCCTAAAAGCTGTACCGGCACTTTGACATTGGCCAATATCTCGCTGATGGTGGCGGTGTTATAAGGCTGCTTATGCGCCCGCCCTTGAATGTCATATAAATGCAGCCACTCGCAGCCGGCATCAACCAATGTCTGCGCCAAAGCCACAGCCGGATTGCCCGAGCCGGCCATCACCGCATTATCGGCCAGCAGCTGCACACAGTGATTATCTTGCAAGTTAAGTGAGGGTATAAAAAGCATGGGCGCTATTATAGTCAGCTGTTGCGCCTTGGCAAAGGGGTTTAGACTACCTATATCTGTTCTATGAGCGAACCCATTCAGTGGCACGGCACCACCATCATTGCCGTACGAAAAAACGGTCACGTGGTCATTGCCGGCGATGGGCAAGTATCCATGGGCAATGTTGTGGTTAAAAGCAATGCCCGCAAAGTGCGCCGTCTTGGTGGCGGCAAGGTTTTGGCGGGCTTTGCCGGCGCTACGGCCGATGCTTTTACCCTATTCGAGCGGCTAGAGGCCAAGCTAGAAAAACACCCAGGCCAGCTCACCCGCGCTTGTGTGGAGCTCGCCAAGGACTGGCGCACCGACCGCTATCTGCGCCGGCTTGAGGCGCTTATGGCCGTGGCCGACACCGAGGTCTCACTGCTCTTAACCGGCACTGGCGATGTGCTCGAGCCCGAAGATGGCCTCATTGGCATTGGCAGTGGCGGCAGCTTTGCTTTATCGGCCGCGCGCGCCCTTATCGATCAGCCGCTCGATGCCGCAACCATTGCCCGCCGCAGCCTTGAAATTGCCGCCGATATTTGTGTTTACACTAATCGCAATATTACCCTTGAAAGCCTAACACCCACTGGCCCAGCCCCCGAGAGCAAATCAACATGAGCAACCTTACCCCCCGTCAAATTGTGGCCGAACTCGACCGGCACATTGTTGGGCAAGATGCCGCCAAGCGCGCCGTGGCAGTGGCCTTGCGCAATCGCTGGCGGCGGCAGCAATTACCCTTGGCGCTGCGCGATGAGGTTTTGCCCAAAAATATCCTGATGATTGGCCCAACCGGTGTCGGCAAAACTGAAATTGCCCGACGCTTGGCAAAATTGGCGCAAGCACCCTTTCTTAAAATAGAGGCAACAAAATTTACCGAAGTGGGCTATGTCGGCCGCGATGTGGATAGCATTATCCGTGACCTGCTCGATACCGCCATAAAACAAACCCGCGAAAAAATGCGCAAAGATGTGCGCGAGCGCGCCGAAAACACCGCCGAAGAGCGCCTGCTTAACGCGCTGGTGGGCGACAATGCCACGCCTGAAACGCGGCAAAAATTTCGCAAAATGCTGCGTGAGGGGTTGTTAAACGATAAAGAAATTGAATTACAGCTGCAAGATAACAGCAACCCCTTCACCAACCTTGATATGCCGGGCATGCAAGGCGCGCAAATGGGCGTGCTGAATTTAGGCGAGGTGCTGGGTAAAATGGGCGGGCGCACAAGGCCACGGCGCCTCAGCGTAAAAGACGCACAAGCCACGCTCATTGCCGAGGAGGCTGATAAGCTGCTCGACCCCGAGCGCGTACAAGAGGCCGCCATTGATGCTGTCGAAAATAACGGCATTGTCTTTCTCGATGAAATCGACAAAATCTGCGCCCGCAGCGATTATAAGGGCGGCGGCGATGTCAGCCGCGAGGGCGTGCAACGCGACCTGCTGCCCCTGATTGAGGGCACCATCGTCACCACCAAATACGGCCCCGTTAAAACCGACCATATTTTATTTATTGCCTCAGGCGCCTTTCATTTGGCCAAACCCAGCGATCTTCTGCCCGAGCTGCAAGGCCGCCTGCCCATCAGGGTCGAGCTCAAGCCCCTCACCCGTGCCGATTTTGTGCGCATCCTGCAAGAGCCAGAAACCAACCTCTTGCGCCAATATCAAGCGCTTTTGGCAACAGAGAATGTCAGCTTAAATTTTGCCGCCGATGGCGTTGAAGCTTTGGCCGACATTGCCGCCAATATCAATGACACTATCGAGAATATCGGTGCGCGCCGCTTGCACACTATTTTAGAAAAGCTACTCGAGCAGCTCAGCTTTGACGCCAGCGATAAAAGTGGCCAAGAAATTACTATTGATAAAGCCTTTGTGCAAAAGCACCTCGCCGAGCTACAAACCGGCCAAGATCTGTCGCGCTTTATTTTATAGGCGCGTCTCAAGAGCAATGCCCGACAAACAACAGGCACAAAAAAACCGCCTGATATGGCGGCGGGTAATTGGTTGCGAATAATTGGTCGTGAACATTTTGTGCTGAATAATCTTTATTGGGCTGATTTTCTTACCATATCACAACCAGCAAAAAATGCAAGAAAATACGCAAGAAAATCACCAGCAATATCAATGGTTGTGCAAATATAGATCAGCAAAACACCCTATAAATATGCTATAAGCTAAGCATAGATGTTTATTTGTAAAGTTAAACCAGCAAAACACAGTAAAGGGCAAAATAACCGGCTGGTTTTATTTTATAAGGAGGCAACTATGATGAAAAACAATAAAAAATACTTTAGCCCGGCCCAACCACCGCTTAGCTTACTCCAAGCGGCCTTTTGTATCCCAGGGCTCATTCGCCAGATTTTAGCCGCACAAAAAGCCGGACAAACCCCACAGCAATCATCGGCTATTTTCACACTATATCGGCGCCTTTTAGCCCTACAGCAAATGGTGCGGCAATTATCGGCGGGCATTAGTAAGGCACATAATTTACCACTCAGCGTCAAACAGGCGCTTAATGTGCCGCTCGTGCCGGTTAGGCTTAAAACCCTAACACCCCCCGCCTTGGCAACGGCAAAGGCACTACCACTCACCCACATACAGGCAAGGCAATTGGGGCAACCACCGACCCACGCAGCAACGGGCCGATCTCTTCGGCCGGTGTGGGGGCTTACACAGTTCCAACCCGGCCAGCCGCCACCTTACCCACCAATGGTTCCTGCATTAAGTTAGTTTTCTGGAAGTTATTTTTCTGGTTGGTTTTATAAAAAAGAACAATATCAGTCACATTGCGGTGCGCGGCTTTAGCCCACCGCCCTCATAAAAATAAAGCGATAAACTAAAAAAGTTTTGAACTGCCCTAAAACAGCGCCCCCTAAACAGCACCCTAAAATAGCATCTAGCGCTTATCATGCCCCGGGCGAGGGTATTTCGAGTCAAACGATGGCGCCTGTGGCTTCGCCACCCCACCTTCAACTGCCCCACCTTGCTCAATATCAGCCTGACTTGCTTTTGGGCCCGTCCTACCGACAATATCGGCCATATAAGCCTCACGCCTTGCTTCTTTTTCGGCCTTGCGTCGTGCGACCATCGCGTCAAAATCAGCGGCATCATCGATAATGCGCTTTGTGTGAGCTCGGCGTTCAGCCTGCTCCTCTTCCCACTTATCCAACACGGGCTTTTGCTCTACCTTATCGCCCAGTGCTTTGGCGGCTTTCTCTAAATAAGCCACACGTATCGCTGTGAGTGGGTGAAGTTTAAACAGCTCACCAATTTTCGCAAGAACCGAGATTTCCGGCTCATGAGATTCATCTATTTTCTTTATGGCCGATGCCAGCGCCAACGGGTCACGCGACAAACGCACCGAGATGAGATCGGCCATTTTCTCATGGCGGCGGCTAATAAATGAATGAGCCATGGCGGTGCAGATATTTGCCCCAACCATCACCCCGAGCGTGCCCCAAAAAGGCAGGGCCGTAAAAAATGATGCGCCCAGCGCCGCCAGCCCCAATATTGCCGTTGTTTGTCTGACAATGCCGGTAAATTGATGAAGGCCCACATGGTTTAAAGAAGCATGCGCCACTTCATGCGCAATTACTGCCCGCATTTCTCGTTTGGTGAGTTTTCTCAAAGCTTCCGCTGAAACCATAAAAGACTCAGCCCCCAAACCAGAAGCCATAGCCACTAAATTCAACTTCCTGCTTTTGCTTCTATCAACGCGATAGTTTTTATCAAAATAATCACAAAAGATAATTTGCGGGGCAGGCATTTTTGTAGCCTTGCTCATTTGTGTTTTGCCCCACATCTCGGCCAAATCTTGCTGCAGCTCGGGCATGCGTGGGGCAATGTCCCTATAATCTGGCTTATTAATATCAGCGATAAGAATATATTCCTCAGCCATCTTACTGCCACCCAAAACACCACCAACTTTATTAGTTTTCATTGCCCCTACGGCTTTATAGGCTTTTCTCACCGCTAAGGCCGCGCCCGCCGCACCAATTATGATAGCTGCCGGCAAACCCACGGCACGGCGGCAACGCCCGCCGACCCACAGCATGGCGGCAGTAGCAACCGAATAGCCCGCAATGCGCACGCTGGTATCTTTCACATCGGTCACAATATTTTTGGGCACCACCGCATCAAACTCGGTCGGTATTTTGCTGGTTTCTTTATATAAGTTCATGGCGGCGCCTTTTGAAAAAAAAACATTTCGATAGCGCCAGAATAACATGCCACTTTGAAAGTAAAGCGACAAACCACAACAAAAAAAGCCAAAGAAAAAAAGAGCGGCGCCCGATTGCTGGGGCGCCGCTCCTCACTGTAACTTTACTGATTTATACTATAAACTTATGGATTTACTTAGAAATCCATATCGCCCATACCACCACCCATGCCGCCGCCAGCGCCGCCTGCGGCAGCTTTCTTCTCGGCTTTTTCGGCAATCATGGCTTCTGTAGTAATCAGCAAGCTGGCAACCGAAGCTGCATTTTGCAGCGCCGAGCGCACAACTTTGGCGGGGTCAATAATGCCGGCCTTAAAGGCATCGACATAATCTTCCTTTTGCGCATCAAAGGTCAGGCTGTTGCTGCTGCCTTCAAGCAACTTACCAACAACAACCGAACCATCAACGCCGGCATTTTCAGCGATTTGACGCACCGGCGCTTGCAGCGCTTTGCGCACAATATCAATGCCACGTTGTTGGTCTTCGTTGGCAACCTTTAAGCCCTTAAGGGTTTTGCCAGCATAAAGCAAAGCAACACCACCACCGGGCACAATGCCTTCTTCAACGGCAGCGCGGGTGGCGTGCAGCGCGTCATCAACGCGGTCTTTACGCTCCTTCACTTCCACTTCAGTGGCACCGCCAACGCGGATAACGGCAACGCCGCCGGCCAGTTTGGCCAAACGCTCTTGCAGTTTTTCGCGGTCATAGTCGCTGCTGGTTTCTTCGATTTGTTGGCGAATTTGGTTGCAGCGTGCTTCAATCTCTTTCTTTTTACCGACGCCATCAATGATGGTGCAGTTGTCTTTGGTTAAAGAGACCTTCTTAGCGCTGCCCAACATAGCCAAAGTGACATTCTCAAGCTTAATGCCGAGATCTTCGCTAATCACTTCACCGCCGGTCAGAATAGCCATGTCTTCCAGCATCGCCTTACGACGATCACCAAAACCAGGCGCCTTCACGGCAGCCACTTTCAGGCCACCACGCAGCTTGTTGACCACCAAAGTTGCCAAGGCTTCGCCTTCAATTTCTTCAGCGACGATCAGCAGCGGACGACCCGATTGCACCACGGCCTCTAACACAGGCAGCAGCGGCTGCAAGCCCGACAATTTCTTCTCGTGCAGCAGAATATAGGGGTTTTCCAACTCGCAGGTCATTTTCTCGGGGTTGGTCACAAAATAGGGGCTGGCATAGCCACGGTCAAATTGCATGCCTTCCACCACTTCCAGTTCGGTTTCAAAGCTCTTGGCTTCTTCCACCGTGATGACGCCCTCATTGCCAACCTTGCTCATCGCTTCGGCCAGCATTTTACCAATGGTCACTTCGCCATTGGCCGAAATGGTGCCAACCATGGCGATTTCGTTGTTGGTTTTGATTTTTTGGGCAATTTTTTTGATTTCTTCTGACACGCGCTCAACGGCCATATCCATGCCGCGCTTCAGATCCATCGGATTGCTGCCCGAGGCCACAGCCTTGTTGCCTTCAAAAATCATGCTGTAGGACAACACGGTAGCGGTGGTGGTGCCATCGCCTGCGGCATCGTTGGTGCGGCTGGCAACTTCGCGCACCATTTGCGCGCCCATATTTTCAAACTTGTCGCTCAGCTCAATTTCTTTAGCAACGGTGACGCCGTCCTTGGTGATGCGTGGCGCACCAAAGGATTTTTCAATCACCACATTGCGGCCTTTGGGGCCCAAAGTCACCTTCACCGCATCGGCCAAGGTTTTAACGCCACGCATCATACGATCGCGGGCATCGGTATTAAACTTTACATCTTTAGCAGCCATGATGGCATCTCCATTTTTATGTTAGGAATTAAAACTTATGTAACAAAACTGGGCACAGTAAGCTTAGGCGGCCTTTTTGGCTTTGCCGGTTTGCTCAATGATGCCCATAATGTCGCTCTCTTTCATGATGAGCAGATCTTCGCCATCGAGCTTCACTTCGGTGCCCGACCATTTGCCAAACAGCACTCTGTCGCCGGCTTTCACATCGAGCGCGCGCAATTTGCCGTGTTCGTCAACAGCACCGGGGCCTACGGCCACAATTTCGCCTTCCATGGGCTTTTCCTTGGCGGTATCGGGGATGATGATGCCACCGGTGGTTTTGGTTTCGCCTTCTAAGCGACGCACCACAACACGATCATGCAGGGGACGAAAACGCATATTTTTGCTCCGTTCTTAGGTGTCTATTTTAAGTCAATCTTCTGGCCGCCACCGTCGCTGTTAGCACTCGATGGCCGCGAGTGCTAAACATTTAGTGACTGGTAGAGTGCTTTTCAAGGATAATCCTCAACAAAAGCTTAATATGCACCAGCGGGCAACAGGGCGCACAATGTTAAAGCATTGATAAATATAACATAAATGCGCTTTTTAGAGAAAAGATGCAATTTTAGATAAAATCCCGATACATTATTACGCGCTATTGTCTTAACCATAATTTTAGAAAGCCCGACATAACATAAAATTATTGGCACAACATTTGAATGTATATTTCAGCGTTTGGGGATATTTCTAAGTCGCAAGGGAGGCGTGTATGGCTCACTTATTTGATGTCGGTCGCGTACCGGTTTTAGGTCAGGGCAGCGATCTTGCCAAACAGCTTCATGATTACCGCCTCACCACTGCCGAAATCCTTTATAGCTTCCCGGATTTTCCTAATTTGCTGCAAACCTTTATCTGGCAGGATTACGACCTCTCGCCGCGCTTTCCGGTACTGCGCAAATTTTTAGGTTTCTGGGAAAAAAATATTGAAGGCCGCGTGGCCACCGTGCGGGTGAGTGCGCTTACCGAAATTACACCAGGTAAAATGCGCCATGCGCAACATGAGTTTAGCATCAACCAACTGCGCCTCAACTAACACTGCCACTAAAGCGCGTTAGTCTGCTTTCAGCACTACCAAAATAGCGGCACAGGCCACAATGCCCAGCCCCGACCAAATATCGGCGTCTTCGCGCTTACCCAAAATGCGGTAAATGCCCAAAATAAACACCGCATCCAAAAACTTTACGGCGGGGATAAAAGCCGGGTTATCAACATAAAAATAAGCGGCTACAGTAAGGCAAACCATGGCCGATGTTACCACACCAAGGCATAGGCCACGCGCTGCTGTGGCCTTATTAAACACCTCAGCCAGCGGCAAAGGGCGACGCCACAATAACCACAAGCTCCAACAAGCCAGCATTACCAGCGCTTCAAAAAACACATAGGCATAGGGGCCTTGCTTAATATCAAGCTGACCCACCACCAACTTAGCCATAATCGGGCCAAGAATAGCCGCAACAAAGACAAACCAAATGGCCCTAAAGGCCTCACGGCTTAAAGCACAACGGCGCAAGCGCGAGGCAAAAAACGCCACACCACAGAAGGTCGCAAAAATCAGCACGCTGCGCTCGGGTGAGGCTAAATATTTCTGCCATAAATCTTGGTCGAGCAGCAGCCATAATAAAAATGTCAGCACACTGGCCGCTGGCAATAGACGCGATACAACTGCCGCACCCACTTTGGGCAAGGCTTGAAAAAACACGACATCGCTTATCACCCACAAAAAGGCCTGTATTGTGACCAGCAGATAAAACCAAGGGTTACTGGGCACGCCAAAATAAAATATGAACGGCACCATAATTACGGCACAGCCCACCTTGGCCCAATAGGCCGCCGCCAAACCCGGCAAGCGAAAGCGCTCGGCCAAAACCATCATGCTGGCCGATAAAATGGCCGCCAGCAAACCTAACAGCGCCCAAAGGGGAAGTGCAAAAGTCACGGCATTTCGCTCACAAGAAAGTTTTTAGCAAGAGCAAGATTCATGCTTTATGCGCATTTATCCAAAGCCAAGATTGACACAGGCCACACAAGCTCGCTAGCTTATTTTATTGGTGTGTTTTCCCCTGCTTGCTTACCTCGCCCGCCCGTTTCCCCCGCTCGCAAAAAGGTATCCCATGACCCACGCCGCACCCAACCAAGCAAACGCCGACCCCTTCGCCCAGCATGGCATCAAATATTTATCGGCCAGCAGCATCAATAAATTTGAGCGTTCAAAAACCGAGTGGGTTTTGGCCAATCTGTTTCCACGGGTAAAGGGCGAAAAGGGCCCCGCATTTTTTGCGCGCGGCACGGCCATTGAAGATGGCATCAATGAATATTTCAACAGCCGCAACAAGCTTGAGGCACAAGCGGCCATGTGGAGCAGCTTTATAAAACAGCTCGACCGCGTCGATGATAGTCTTTCCAACCGCCAGCAACAGGCGCGCAATATGGTGTTTATGCTGGAGCAAGCCATAAAAGTTGTTGATACAATGCCCGCCATTATGCCGCCGCCCGCAGGCCAGCATCAATGGGGGGTTGAGTTTGCTGTGCCGGGCATTGGCCCGCGCTTTCGTGGCATGCTCGATTACCGCTTTGACGCACCCAATCTGGTGGTTGATCTTAAAACAAAAAACCAAATGCCGGCACACGCCTTGCCCGAAGATATTCGGCAAATGGCAATTTACCAGCAAGGCATGCCGCAAGCCTATATGGCGATTTTAACGGTATCCACACAGCAGGCAAAATTAGTGCAGCTAACTGACACTGAAATAAAGGCCGCCTGGCAAGATGTGCTCAACATAACCGCTAAAATGAGCGCTTTTTTGGCGCAAAGCACCAATCGTGATACTTTGCTTAAGCTGGCTATGGCTGATGATGCAAAAAATGGCATCACGCCGCGCTTGCCAAAAACTATGCCTGTAGGCACGTCGGTAAAGTTACCGGCCGCCAGCAATAGCAACAAGCCACAACCTTAAAGCTGTCGTATAAAGCCGTCCTGTTTTTAGCTGACCTATTTTTAGCTGGGCTATTTTTTGTCGCCGGTTTTTGGCGCAAGGCCCTGCTGCATCGCGGCCATTTTTTGCTGCAATTCTTGCAGATTATTGGTCATCTGCGTTTGCATATTTTGCGTGGCATCCGTGCTAAAAGCCGCAAAGGGGCTAAACATTTTCATGGCCTGTTCAATGAGTGCCATATTTTGTTTGCCGGCTTGCTCAAGCGCTTGCATCGGCATGTTAAACGGAAACATACCGCCAAGATTAGCTTGCAAGGTTTGGCGCATCTGCTCTTGATTGCGGGTAAATTCTGAAAAACTATGTTCTAAATATTTGGGCACCAACCAATCGGCACCACCGCCATAAAACTTAATCAGCTGACGCATAAAACTAATCGGCAATAAATTATCGCCCTTGCCCTCTTGCTCAACGATAATTTGCGTTAACACCGAGCGGGTGAGCTCTTCGCCGGTTTTGGCATCATAGACATTAAATTCTTGCCCTTGCTTGATCATGTCGCACAAATCATCGAGCGTGACGTAAGTGCTGGTCGCCGTATTATAAAGCCGACGATTAGCGTATTTTTTAATCGTAATCGCATCCAGTTTTTTGCTTTGTGGTTTTTGCGGCTCGGTCATGATGGCTAGGGTCTTTCAAAGGTATAAAGAATGATTGCGCTGGGTTTACAGCAACCGCATAATAAAGCCTAAACCCCAAACATTGCAAGCCCGAGATGAGCTCAACCACCAATAAGCCACCCGATCATTTACCTGAGCTCAGCGAGCTTATTCAGCAAAGCCTCGCGCTCAGCGAGCAGCACCTACGCGCCTTTTGGCAAAACAGCGCTCAAAAAAGTTCTGCAGCCTCGCCCGCACAGGCTTTTTCAGCGCCCTTCTCGGCCACCGATTGGCTGAAATTGCTGCAACAATTTGCCCCAAATTTTGGAGAAGTGCATGCTCCCACACCCACGCCAGCAGATGCCGCTCCCACTGCTGCTGCTGCAAGCTTGGCAACGTTATCTGAACTGGCCGCACGCGTCACAGCGCTTGAGCACCGCCTTGCAGAATTATCCCCCACAAAAAATGGGGCCCAAAAAAGCGCCAAAAAACCCACAACAAGAAGGCCCACAACAAGAAAACCTAAGGCCAAATAACCCCGCAAACCTCGTTGAGCGAGCGGCCCGCAAGCAGCTCGCCGCATTTCTCAACGGCATTCAGCAATATCAAACAGCCCCCATAAGCCCGCGCCCGCCCGAAATGCCACTGCTGGCCGAGTGGGGCCACACAAAATTATATGATTATAATCCTGCCGCTACTCAGCACGCCCGCACCGTGCTGGTTATTCCGTCGCTGGTTAATCGGGCGCATATTCTCGATCTCAGCGCACAGCACAGTTTACTGCGCTTTTTAGCCAGCCGCGGCATACGCCCTCTCTTGCTTGATTGGCACACACCAAACAGCACCGAAGCACAATTCACCTCGGCCGATTATTTACAACAACGCCTGCTGCCCGCACTGGCTGTGGCAAGCAGCACAGCGCCGCAAGGGGTCGATATTTTGGGCTATTGCATGGGCGGCGTTTTTGCGCTGCTCTTGGCGCAACACGCGCCGCAGTTAGTAAAAAAGATATCGCTGCTCGCCACACCGTGGGATTTTTGGGCCGCCGACCCCGCCATGCCCAACAAAATGAGCGCGGCCATGTCTTGGCTTATGCCACAGCTCAACCAAGGCGCACCGCTATCGGTCGAGACTTTGCAAATTCTTTTTACTTTGCTGCAACCGCTGCAAACCGTCGAAAAATTCACCCATTTTGGCCGTGGGCAGATGCAAAATACTGCCCTGTTCACGCTGGTTGAAGATTGGCTCAATGATGGCGTGCCGCTCGCCAGTGCCGTTGCGCAAGATTGCCTTATTGGCTGGTATGGGCAAAATCAGCTGGCGCGCAATCAATGGTCGGTTGCAGGACGCATACTTAAACCGCAAAATATTACGCAGCCCAGCCTTTGTCTTATTGCGGCTCAAGATAATATTGTGCCGCCCGCATCTGCTTTGGCGCTGGCAAAGGCACTGCCGCAGGCGCAAACAATTGAATTGCCCCTTGGCCATATTGGTCTTTTAGCCAGTGCACGGGCGCCAAGCCTTTGTTGGCAAAAGCTGCAACATCATATCAATAGCTAAAACACCTAAAATATATCTGGGTTTTATCATACACCTAGCCAAGCGAATGCTGCCCTGCGCTTAACCATTTCACCACTTTTATGGGCTTATAATTGCCCTCTATGTTAACAGCGGCGCTTCCACCAACCTCGTCAGATCGATTATTGCTGAATAATCGTGTCGAGATTCTTACATCGCAGCCGATGCAGGCTTTTGCGTCACCGGGCACAATCGCCTTTGGCGCCAGAATGCGCAACACCGCCAAAACCGATATGCTGGCATTATTGGCCACAGCGCATTTGCCTATTCGGCATGACATTATCTCAAGCCTCACCACTATCGAGAATATGGCTTTGTGCAAGCTGGTTGATACCGGCACAATAGATTGGACCGAGGGCGTGCGTTATCCGGTGCTGGTTTATGCCATGCCAATTGGCAGCCGCCTGTTTAATAGCATGGATGATGTGCAGCAACCGCTTGACGAAGATGTTATTCTCAAACAGGTGCTGGCCCCTTTTGTGTCTGTGCTGCGCGATCTTAATGCCGCGGGCATTATGCATGGCGCTATCCGCCCCACCAACATCACCATGGCCGAAGGCGCCAGCAACATGCAGCTGGGCGATGGTGCGGCCATGCCTTGCGGCTATGGCCAGCCAACAATTTTTGAAACGCTTGAACGTGCCATGGCACGCAGCGCGGGGCGGGGTCCTGGGCAACATAGCGACGATTTATTTGCCCTTGGTGTAACGGCGCTGATGCTGGCTATTGGGCGCAACCCTGTTGCCGGACAAGATGAAGAAAGCGTTTTGTTCCAGCGTATGGATCGCGGCAGTTATCATGTCTTAGCAGCGCCGCATCGTTTTTCTGGCATGTTCACTGAAATGTTTAAGGGCCTGTTGCAAGACCACCCCAAACAACGCTGGACCGCCAGCGACCTTGATTTATGGCTGAGTGGCAAACGCCCACCCACCAAACCACCCGAGGCCCACAGGCGCGCCACCCGCCCCATCAATTTTGATGGCCGCGACTACCAAGAAACGCGCACCATTGCCCACGCCCTCACGCGCAATGTGGGCGCGGCACAAACCCTTATTGAAAGTGGCGAGATGGTGCGCTGGCTTAAACGCACCTTCAGCGAAGAGCGCCTGGCCAATGAAGTAGGCAATGCCGTTGATGCTGCCATGAATAGCGGCAAAACCAACAATTTCGCCGATTATTTAGCCGCCAAAACCGCGATCGCGCTTGATCCACGCGCGCCCTTGCGCTTCAGGGGGGCACATATTTTTCCCTCAGGCTATGGCGCTTATCTGGCCGAACAAGTGCAAACGGGCGGCAATTTACAAGTCGCCGCCGAGCTGATTAGCGCTAATTTATGCAGCTACTGGCTCAATTGTCAGTCTGACCGCGCGGATGCGCTGAGCTATACGCAAAGTTTTGAATCCTGCCGCGTGCATCTTGAGCGGCCAGGGCCGGGCTATGGGCTAGAGCGCGTGCTATATGAGCTAAACCCACAATTGCCCTGCCAATCGCCGCTGATAAAATCTTATAGCGCCACAACCGCGGCTGAGGCCCTTAAAGCGCTTGAGGATGTCGCCAAACGCCCCGATCGCCCCACCGCCCCGCTTGATCGGCACCTTGCGGCCTTTCTTATTTGCCGCGAGCGTCGCTTGGGTGAGGCGCTTTTCTTGGCGCTGGCGGGGCCTGAAAACACCATTAAATATAACATCACGCTGCTTACGGTGCTGGCCAATGCACAATATCGGCAAGGGCCGCCGAGCCTGCCCAACCTTGCCGGCTGGATTGCCACCTTGCTTGATGGCGCTATCGACCGACATTTCAGCCGCCCCTTGCGCGAGCAAATGCGCACCGAGCTTGAAGAGCTGGTTAAAAAAGGCGTGATTACCGACATGGTGTCGCTGGTTGATAATGCCAGCACCATCGACCGCGACCGCACCGATTTTTTATATACGCGCAAAGTCTATGCCATTACGCAGCGGCAAATTAACAAGCTGCAAGCCGAGGTAGACGACCGCGAAGGTGTGGCCGCCCGCGTCGGCCGACCTATCGCCGCAGGTGTTTCAGTATTATTGGGGCTGGTGCTGGGCATGACCGGCGCCATCATGGTGCTCTGATGAGGGGGCTCTCATGAGTAAACCACGCAGCAGCAAACCATCCAACCGCAATGCCAGCGATGCTGGCGGCATGTGGCTGACTTTGGGCTTTGCCTTTGTCGCTTGTGTTATTTTTATGCTGCCCACCATGATTGTGTTTACGGTTGGCATGATAACCACTTTTGCCGCCGCCATTTACGACCGCACGCGTGAGCGTTATCTTACTTATTGTGTGTTCATGTTTAATATTGCCGGCATTATTCCCTTTATCATCAAGCTTTGGAAAAGCTCGCACGATGTCGATCATGCGCTCGCGCTGGTGGGCGACCCGCTGACGCTGGCGGTGATGTGGATGGCATCGGGCTTGGGCTGGGTGATGTATCTCAGCATTCCTGCGGCCATCGCCACTTTTGTGGCCATGAATGCCGAGCGCAAAATAAACGCCATGAAGGAAAAACAGCGCGAGATGATGGAAAATTGGGGCGCCGATATCGCCACCGACCGCCCGCCTGAAGAAGTGCAGGGCCAGTAAGGCCGTACCAACTCATCTTTTAAAAAACAGGCCTTAAACGAACGGGGCCAAAACTAACACGGCACACTACCGCAACAGCAGGGCGACCCTCCCCAACAAATATTAGCGTCTGAATAACAACCTATCTGACTTGTTCCGCCACCCTCGCCCATGCAATCATAGGTAATTCTGGTGCCATAGCCGCCATGTTGAGCACAATTCAAATATGGGGTGCCCGTCCAAACAACCGTTCCTGAAACGCACCCCTCCCACTGACTGGGAGTATTACACACACCATTCACCGGATTTGAACAGGCGGACACCGTCACACCGGGAGGCGGCGACGCAATAAAACTATTCCAAAAAGCCAGGCCCGTGGCATCGGCAGGGTAAACCGGTATGCATAAGTTTTGGCCACTTGCATTAGTCACAATGCGGGGCGCACTCGGATGCACACCGATACAAGGACTAACCCAGCCATTTTTAAGGCCATTAGTGCCATACATGCACACATTCGTGGCCATAGCTGCTTGCGACAAGCAAAAAAGCATGAGCATTAAAAAGCCAGCGGTGACAATGCGCATAGACGCCTCTTATGTTTTATTATTAAGAGTAATTATAGGCCAACAGGTTTAGCAAAGCTTTAACAAGGCTCTGTTTCTATGCAGAAAATTTAGATATTTTTAATAAATTCAGCGCTGGTGACAAACCACACGCAAAAAATGGCGCAAACGCGGCTTGGGGCTGTTATTGGGGCTAGCGCCATGCCAACTATGTTCGCTTATCAGCACCAAAGCATTTTCTGGCGGCTGCCACAACAAACCCGACTGCTTCAATGCAGCATTAAGCCCATCATAATCATCGGCCTGCCAAAGAGCGCCATTGGGCAAGGTTTGCGGTTTTAGGCTTTGCCAGCTTGGTGCGGTGTCGTAGAAGGCCGACATAGCCACATCCTCACTCGCCGCAAAAGCTTTATGCCATGGCTGTAATATATCAGACGAGGTATTTGGCTTAATAAATAATGTTGGCAAAATATCGCTGGATATATATATACGCGCCCGCGAAGGCGACTTTGCCCCATCACAATGCCAAAAAGGCGTGCGCTGGGTTTGTTTTACGCCCACCACCGACCGCTCAAATGACACACTGACCCGTGAACATTCCTCGCCCATTAAATTTGTGTCAAAGGCAATAATCTGCTGCACCACCGGCGCAAAAGCATGAAAGGCCACGCTATTATCAAATGGCGGCGACACCGAAAAATTAATATCTATTTTGCGGTCGTCATCTCTGTACTTCACCGCCGTAATATCTTGGCTATTTTGCTTAAAGGCGGCGGCAACATCTAAAGTACCAACCACAAGCGGCAAGGGCTGATGCCAATTTTCAAGGCCAGAAATAGTCAAGGCCGAAGAATCTAAATCAGCAAAGGCCGCCGCCAGCTGTTGCGGATTATCAAGCAGCAACCGGCTCATGGCAGTCTCGGCTGTATGGCACGCATGGCGCGGGCCAAATGCGAAAACTCGTGCCGCACATATTGCTGCTCAAGCTCTTCCGCCTCGCGGCGCGTTTTTATATTGAGGCTACGCATAGCTTTGACATTTTGGGCAATGTAATCAGCGCCGGCAATATATTGGTTTCCCAAACTATGCGTATTTAAAATAACTGCGAGCTTGAGATCAGCGCGACGCAGACTACACCAACGTCGCTCATCTATGTTCGCTATAGCGGCGGTTGGCTCCGCGTCAGCATAGCTCTGCGCCAAGGATAAAGCTCTTGAACTATCGGGCCAGCCACAACGTCCTAAAATCATCTCTAAATTCATAATAAAATTCAGCGTGGTGCTTTCAAGCTCGGCCGATACAGCTGTCGGTGCATTATTGGGGATATGCAATTGTGGCTTCATCATGACTGCGCCCCTTAATAATTGGCCAATTTATAAAACACCGCACACAAAGCTTTGTAGCCAAGCACAAGCGGCAAAAGCTGCTGCCAATTATCTGCCTGCGCCAAAGCGGGCGCAAATTTCTGCGCTTCTTCCAGACGCATGCTGGTCATGGCAGGCTCGGCTGTATGGCGCGCATGGCGCGGGCCAAATGCAAAAACTCGTGCTGCACATATTGCTGCTCTAGCTCTTCTGCCTCGCGGCGCGTTTTAATGTAAAGCGATGGCGCCTTGGCAACCCTTGCCGCAAGGTAATCACTGCCAGATAATTTTTGCCATTTATCATTCGCATAAAATTCTACTTCTGGCATCGCTAGTAGCACGGCTAGCTTAATATCGGCCCGCCGCAATAAAAACCAACGCCGCTCATCAATACTTGTGTTTGTCGG
The DNA here is from genome assembly GCA_027485855.1 of Rickettsiales bacterium. Lineage (GTDB taxonomy): Bacteria > Pseudomonadota > Alphaproteobacteria > JAIXQD01. The sequence continues at coordinate 194,489 of JAIXQD010000033.1, forward strand.
CGGGGGCTCGGCATCAGCATGTTTTTGCGCCAAGGATGCGATATTTGACGCATTACCATAATTATTGGCTGTTAAGGCGGCTTCCAAATTCAAAACAAAATTAAACGTGGTGCTTTCAAGCTCGGCCGATACAGCAACCGGTGCATTGTTGGGGATGTGCAAATGGGGCTTCATCATCAACAGCGGCCCTTAAAAATTGGCCAGCTTATGAAAAACCCCGCCCAAAGCTTTATAGCCCGCCGCTTCAGCGCGTTTGCGCATGTCGCGCAATTTCGTGGCCGTGCCAAAATCAGCATCATGCAAATTATAGATAAGCTCATCTACATTACCATCGGCCAAAATAACTGCAGCAAAATGATTGGCCGAAAGCAGCTCATAGCCTGCGGCTATTTGTGGGTCGCTGGTGCGCGCATAAAAACGCGTAGGGTCGGTTGCTTGAGCGGCTTGGTAATATTTTGCCGCGGTGTCCATATCATAATTAGTGCTTAAAGCATTATGTAATGCGGCTTGAAATTGACGGGCCGTTTCCAGCAATTCTTGATCAACCACAGCTGCGGGTTGTGGTGCTGTAGGCGGCGTAAGGCTAAGGGGCTGCATGGTCATTTTATCTCCTGAAATGTTTGGGGCAGTAGTTTTGGGGCTGCCTTGCGCTAAGTTAGCGGGCGCGCCAATGGGTGTATCAGCAACAGGCACAACACCAGGCAATTGCTGAGCAATAATGCGGGCAATTTCTGCACGAGCTTTTTTATCTTTAGCCATAGCTAAACCATAGACAATGGCTATGGTTAATTACAATTACGCTATTAGTTTCAAGGGTGGGCCTTAAAGAAAAGCGCTGCTAAAAGGCTGGCTCGACTCGGTCTTTTGGACGCTCTTTGGACGAGGCCGCCATGGCCGACGCAATAGAAGCTGTCTCTTTAGGGGCGGGTAACAGCTGCTGGCTTTTGGCCAAGTTAATTTCTAAGGCCAGCGCTTGCTGCATTTTTTCAAAAGCGCGCTGTTCAATTTGCCGCACACGCTCGCGGCTAATATCTAACTGCTGCGCTAATTGCTCTAAGGTTAAAGAGGGCTCGGCCAAACGGCGCGCCACTAAAATTTTACGCTCGCGCTCATTCAGCACCGCAAAGGCCTTGGCCAGCCATTGCTGCTGCTGGGCTCTTTCTTGGCTGCTGGCTAAAATTTGCTCTTGATTGGCTTTGTCGTCGGCCAGCCAATCTTGCCACTCGCTGCCCTCATCTTCAAGGCCGCGCGGCGCATTGAGCGAGGCATCACCGCCTGCCATGCGGCGGTTCATTTCAATCACTTCGGTTGGGGTCACGGCCAATTTGTCGCTAATGACCTTCACTTGCTCGGCCGATAAATCGCCCTCTTCATAGGCTTGCATTTTTCCTTTAAGCTTACGCAAATTAAAAAATAATTTTTTCTGCGCGGCGGTGGTGCCAATTTTCACCAATGACCAAGAGTGCAGAATATATTCCTGTATCGAGGCTTTAATCCACCACATGGCATAGGTAGCCAAACGAAAGCCCCGCTCTGGGTCAAAACGCTTCACGGCTTGCATGAGGCCAATATTACCCTCGGCAATCAGCTCATTTACGGGCAAGCCATAGCCGCGATAGCCCATGGCAATTTTTGCCACAAGGCGCAAATGGCTGGTCACCAGCCGATGCGCTGAAGCACGGTCGCCATGCTCTTTCCAGGCTTTGGCCAGCATATATTCCTCACGCTGTTGCAGCATGGGAAATTGGCGTATCTCCTCAAGATAATGCGATAAGCCGCCATCGCTATGCAGGCTGGGCAAAACCGAGGCTTGATGGGTGGTATTAGTCATAAGGCTCATAATAGCTTAAATAAGCAGGCCACAGATAAAATTAAAGAGGCCACGCTTAAGTAATTGCGGCTACTTATCTAAGCCCTTTATTAAGCTCAATAAATCGGCGGGCAACGCGCTTTTAAAACGCATCTTTTTGCGGCTTTTGGGGTGAATAAAACTCAGCTCGGCCGCATGGAGCGCTTGCCGTGGCAGGCTTAAAATACGCCGGCGACCATAGCGGCCCGCATAAAGCGGGTCACCCACCAACGGAAAACCCAAATGCGCCATATGCACACGTATCTGGTGGGTGCGCCCCGTTTGTAAGCGGCACTCAACGGCAGCGGCCAAAGGTTCGCCACGCTCATTACGATAATAATCGCGCACTTTATATTCGGTAATGGCCGCCCGCCCCTTTAAGCTCACTGCCATTTTTTGCCGGTCACGCGGATTGCGGCCAATGGGGGCTTCAATAATGCCCTCGGGTGGCTGCGGCCAGCCCCAAGCCAGCGCCCAATAAACACGCTGCAAACTTTTGCCCGAACCATCGGCCGCTGCAGCAAATTGCGCCGTTAATGCTTGATGTGCCGCATCGTTTTTTGCCACCACCATAAGGCCGCTGGTGTCTTTATCTAGCCGATGCACAATGCCAGGGCGCGCCACGCCACCAATGCCCGATAAACTATCGCCACAATGGGCCAAAAGCGCATTGACTAAAGTATCATCGCGGTGACCTGCGGCCGGATGCACCACCAAACCTGCCGGCTTATCAATCACCAGCAAGTCAGCATCTTCATAAACAATATTGAGCGCCATGGCTCGTGCCACAGGCGTTGCTGCAACAGGTGGCGGCACCGTCACGCTGTAGGTCGCGTAAAGCAGCACAGGCACCGAGGCATCTTTAATTACGCCTTTGGCATCTTGCACCAAGCCTGCGGCCAGCAGTGCTTGCAAACGCGCCCGCGACCAGCCCTCGCCTGTGGCTTGTAACAGGCTGGTTAAAGCCTTATCCAGCCTTTGACCGGCAAGCTCGGGCGGTATTTGCAGCGCAATAATTTCTGTGGCCAACAATTTATTCGGCACTTTATTTTGTTTCGTAGTTGACATTTATTATTCTAAGTCCTATTCCGATACGGACACAAATCGTTCCGTGTTAAACACTTTTAAGACCAACAGAAGGATAACCCCCTATCATGACCAAACCCGCACCCCAAACAGAAGCCACCACAAAAACACCTGCCGAAATCGCTTATGACAACGCCATGCAAAATTGGCTCAAAGCCCGCGCCGATGGCTATAACGTCACCTTCTATACCACCAACCTTCTGGGTGGGGTAGCATCACTTGCAGTTTTAGCGGGTTCGCTTACTGGTTTGGCCATTCCGGTGGTTGGTGCCGCCGTGGCCGCCGCGCCCTTATTGGCCGCTGGTGGCGCCGCCGTGCTTTTGGTTGGCAGTGCCGCGAGCCTGTTTCGTGGCCGCGACACCACCGCGCGCGATGCTGAAGGCAGCTACACCAATCAGCGCCCCGCCAATAACGAGGCATTTCATCCTATCAGTGGCGCCGCTAAGGGCCTGTGGTATGGCTTAAAGCAAAGCTTTGTGGGCTGGTTGCCGCTCACTGTGGGCGAATATGTTGGCAAGCCCGTGTTAACGGCCATCACCCTGATTGCCGATAAAAAGACCCCCGCCACCGACACCAAAGACCCTAGCTATAAGCGCGTTGTTGCCAAGCACGAAGATGCAGGCCGTCAAGGCACACGTCTTGGTATCCTTATCAATAGCATTGCTTTACCAACGGCTGTTGTGGGTGCGTTATTGCCATTTGCGGCTTTTACCTGGTCGGTTGCGCCTTTGTTGGCCATCGCCGGTATTGCGGCCACTGTTATCGGTGCATTAGGCAGCATTGATAAGCAAAAGGATAAAGCAACCGATTTTGTGGCGCGTAATATGTTTAACCTATCAACGACCAGAGATGGCTACCTCGAGCGCAACAGCACCCGCGATAACGCCTCGCTGCGTTCATCGTTCTGGTTGGCTTTTGGTGCCGCAACGCGCTATGGCTTTTTTGGCCGTGTGGTTGAAAGCACCTTTGACGCCGTGAAAAAACTGCCGGTTAAAGCTTTGGTTGGCGTGGTGCAAAGCCTGTTCAAAAAAGGCTACAAGCCAGAAGCTGTTAAAGCACCAACGGCCCCCGCTGCCGCCGCTTTAGCCCCGATGGCCCAAGCCGCAGCCCCTGTTGCTGAAGCTGCACCCGTAGCACCCGCAGCTGATGCCGCAGCCAATGCCCCAGACAACAAGCCTGCCATTAAGGGCCCTGTTGCTGGTAACAGAAACGAACTTTAATGTTGTTATATTGCCGCCAGACCCTAAAAGTCTGGTGGCAAGATTTTCGCCTTTTCCGGCAGGTACAGTTTTATGCTTACCTGCTGGAATTGGCTTTTTTTATGACCTTTTATTATGGGCTTGGCTGGTGGTTGTGGCTAGCCAACCCTGCAGCACAAATGCTGGCCGCCAGCAGCGAATATGTGGCACATAGGTTTTTTGGCCTAAAGCATCATGCACCGTTATTAGCCCCGCAAGAGCCCCCGCAGCAGGCAACACCACCACAAATAACAGCCCCACCAACACCGCAAACAAGCGCCCCCAAATTTTTAATATTTCTACGCTGGCGTGTGGGCAGCATGTTTTTTGCCACAATCTTGCTTTGGTGGTGGCAGCACAGCCTGCCCAGCTTTATCGCCAAACTAGCGGCCGATAGCGTCACACAAATTTTAATATTTATTTTGTGGCGCCGCTATACTGGCCAACGCCGCGCATAGCTATTTTAGCTAGCGTCTGGGCGTTCTTGGCGGTGCACGACGCGCCTTTGCGTCGCGCGCTTGTTTGGCACGTATCTCTTGCTGTCTGGCTCTTGCTGCCTGTGCCGCTTCAGCACGCCTTGCTTGCTCAGCCTCAGCAACCCTCGCACGCTCGGCCACATCTAGTGCCTCAAGCCGCGCAAGGTTAGCCCGCAAATAATTATCGGCATTATCGCCCAAAACACGCGCCGGCACAGAAGCGGGCGTGCCATCGGCATTATTATCTTTTAGGGCGGCTAAATCGGGCATGCGCCGCCGAATAGAGCGCGTCACTTCTTCCATAATCACCAGTGGCAATTTGAAACTCACCGCGTCAGAGCCGCTCGTGATAAGCGCAGTCAAACGCTGCCGATAGGCACGCTGGCTTTCATTGGCACGCATGGCGGGATAACGCTCCAGCATCACGCTGGGGTTACTAGCGGCGGCGGCGGTAAAATTTTCAACCATAGCGCGGCGCTGTGCAGCGTCATCGCCGCCGCTATAGGCAATCTGCACCAATGTGCCGGCGCCTCTTGTGCCCAAAAAATGCGCGGTGTAGTAATCATGCGGCTGCGGCTGTTCAAGGCCGGCATTTTTTAAGGCATCATGATACAGCACCATCTCATGACAGCTAATCACCGCATTCAGCACACCATCACGACGCAATAACTTTATCTGATCTTCCGTAAGGCTACTCATGAGCTCGGGCGAAAAGCCAATAGCCGCCCCATGCTTTTGAAAAGCCAAAAGCCAGGTTGCATCCAAAAATTGGAAATAGCCCAGCGCCGATGAGTTGGGCGCCTTCACCGTCTCACGAAAGCCCGACTCGCGCCGCGCAATCGACATCATCGCCGCAAACATCTCGGTATCATTTAAACCTAAAGCTGCTTGCGGCGCCGCACATTCTTGCAGAGCAATGCGCATATCTTGCGCGGCGCCCTCAATCGGCGTATCGGCATAATTTTCGCGCAGGCGCTCAAGCGCATAGCCAAGTCGTTCATCGGCCAGTTTTTCAGCCTCATCCACCAAATCTGTCGCAACTTCAACGGCGGCCAGATCAATGGGCGCAACTCTCTCTGACCCAAACCAGCTGCCCAAATCAAGCAGGCCGCCACTTTCGGCAACTGTCGCCGTAACAGTTATGTCTGGCTGAACATCACGCTGCGCTGCGGTAATCACATCAAGCGCGCGGCTATCTTCTTCGGGCAGTAAGTTTATATTCTCTCCACCATGACTCAGCACCTTGCCCAGCTGACCCAAAAACTCGGTATTGCCGGCCATATGTTGCTGGGTGAGTGCGTAGCTGATAGACACACCGGGCGTCTGCCGCGCCTCAACGATTTGCTCAAGCTGCTCGGGCCTGATCAATTGTGGGTCACCCCCGCTGATTGCCTCATCCATGGTCCCGACATCGGTCAGCAATGATGACATTTCTTCCGGGAAGCGCTGTTGCAGCTGCTCAAGCGCCGCATCAACATTGAGCCGCTCCATGGCGCCTCTGGTGCCAGCGCTGGGCTGCCAGTTTTCGTTATCTCTATAATCAATTGCGGCCACCCGAATAACATCGGCCACGCTTTCAATTCGGTCTGGCCTTGTGGGTAGCGGGTCGGCCAATTGCACGCGGGCTAATTGATGAACAATATGCTGTTCCTGTTCTGCGCTTAAAGTATGTGTGGGCCCCATTGCGGCATTCGCGGCAATCACCAAAGCCAAAGGCACACCGGGAAACAGCGCCGCCCGCATCAAAAATTCTTTGACCGGCTTTGGCATTTTCTTTTGGGGCTGTTTTTGCGGGGGCTTAATTTCTATTGGCTTTATCTTGGCGCCACCGCTCGGCGCATCGGGCACCAACACAGGCATTGCTGGGGCGCCACCCAGTGCCAACACCGCACGCAACAACGAATAATGCATAGTTTTCGCAGGTTTTTGCGGCTTCGCACCAGGGCCTAAATTCGCCCCGCCTAAATTCGCCCCGTTCACGCTCACCTTGGCACTCCTAAATGCAGTGGCACTCAGCCATTACATCCATCAGCCTATGCCGATAAAGTTACCAAGGTCTAAATTTACCACGAGTGCTGCAGCCGATAACATAACAAGCTGATTTTATGCAGCTTTTTTAAGCGGCTTTTTTAATGAGGGCGCTCAAGCGCTCGACTACATCCTTAACTTGTTGCGCATTATCGCCCTCGGCCATCACCCGCACAAGCGGCTCAGTGCCTGATTTACGCACCAATAAGCGGCCAACACCGGCAAGCTCTTGCTCGGCTTCAGCAATCGCCGTTTTAATATCGGTCATTTGCAATATTGCGGCGGGGTCGGGCACGCGCACACTTTGCAAAAATTGCGGCACGGGCGTAAAGGCACGCAACACTTCGCTGGCCGAACGCCCGGATTCTTTTAATACCGCCAAAATCTGTAACGCCGCAACGAGGCCATCACCGGTGGTGCCATAATTTGCCAAAATAATATGGCCCGATTGCTCGCCACCCACGCTGCAATTTTCAGCGCGCATGGCTTCAACCACATAGCGGTCGCCCACAGCGGTACGAATAAGCCGCAAATCCAGCTCTTGCAAATAGCGCTCAAGGCCCAGATTGCTCATGACGGTGGCCACCACAGCACCACCGCGCAACACGCCGCGCCGATGCTTATGCTTGGCAATGACCGCCAGCAATTGGTCGCCATCAATAATTTGGCCTTTTTCATCGCTGATAATGACGCGGTCGGCATCGCCATCAAGGGCAATGCCCAAATGGGCATTATAGCGCTGTGTGGCGTCGGCCATCACTTGCGGATACATGGCACCGCACTTATCATTGATATTGCGGCCATTGGGGCTGACGGCAATAGGAATAACTTCAGCCCCCAGCTCCCACAGCACGCGTGGGGCGCATTTATAGGCCGCACCATTGGCGCAATCGATAACAATTTTAAGCCCATCAAGCCGCACACCCTTGGTAAAGGTGCTTTTAACAAACTCAATATAGCGCCCACCCGCATCTTCAAGCCGTTGGGCGCGGCCCAATTTATCGGGCGCGGCCGCGGCAGGCGGCTTGCCGGATAAAACTGTGGCTTCAATGCGCTGCTCAAGCTCGTCAGATAATTTATAGCCATCAGGGCCAAACAGCTTAAGACCATTATCCTGATAGGGGTTGTGACTGGCCGAAATCATCACGCCCAAATCGGCGCGCAAGCTGCGGGTGAGCATGGCAATAGCCGGGGTTGGTTGCGGCCCCACCATCACCACATCAAGCCCCATGCTGATAAACCCCGCGGCCAAAGCGGGCTCAAGCATATAGCCAGAAAGGCGCGTGTCTTTGCCAATCACCACCGTGTGCCGGTGCGAGCCGCGCAAAAATTCGGCCGCAGCGGCCATGGCCACAGCCAAGGCGGTTGCGGGCGTCATCGGCTCGATATTGGCCGTGCCTCTTATGCCGTCGGTGCCAAAAAGCTTATTTTTATGTTGTGTGCTCATTTTTATCCATTTTCGCTAGCCCTAGATTAACCATTTTACACAGCAAAACAAGCCTTTAGGCATGAAAGTTTTGACACCGATACGGATAAAACGGCATTATTCTTTTAAATAGAGGGAAACACCATGAACCAGCTTTTACCGCGTGCCATGCCATTGATGCCGCAGGGCGTTATTTTACCGCCCGACGATGCACCCAGCTTTGCCACCATTAAAGATTGGCTAGAGAAGTTTAAAGAGGCCAGCGCTGGCGCCGAAAAACAACAGCTTGGCCACAATCTTGCCGATGGCTTTACTAAATTGCAGGCTTATTGCCACCCCACCAGCCCCTATGCCGAGGCTTTCCGCCAGCAGCTTGAGCAACATAAAGAAGAAATGACCCGGCTAGAGCTGTTTCGCAGCAACGCCATACTCACCGAAAACGAAAGCGCCAAAATAGCAGAAGCCGTCACAGCTGTTTTGTTTGGGAAGCTCAAAAAGCTGGGCTGGAGCGTGCCTGAATCCATTTCAGCTGCCATTACAAAACATGTAATAGAAAATATTGCACCATCGACTGCAAAAGATTTTGCAACATGGCAAAACTTTCAGGGCAAAATTGTCGGCAAGAGAATATATTATAAACAAGCTTCGGGTGACCAAACCAGCTTGGAGTTTAGCGGTGACTACTATCTTAAAGTTTTTTCATACGATACAATTGAAGCACTGACAAAGGCCATGTCTGGCAGCATGGCAACATTAGAAGAGCATATTTTAAACCAATCGGGCGAGCCCGAGCGGCAAAGACTGGCCGATATGAAAATGGCGTGGCTGTTATTGCGCGCCGAAATGGGCACCGGCCTTGCCGAGCAACTGGCACAAGCCGGTATTAGCCCGCCCGAGCTTTATTCTGGCCTGCAACGGCAAAACCAAAGCCCGCTCACCCTTGGCCGCCTCAAAATACCAGGAGCTGGCTAAGCCATGACCAACCCCACAACAGCCACAGGCATACGAACTGGCCTTATGCCGCAGCGCATCGCCCTGCCGCAAGAGCCAGCGGCGATTGATGAAAGCACCCTCCCCAGCTTTGCCCAAGTGCAAGAGCTTGGTGCCACCCGCCCCTTTGGCGAAAATGTAAAAACCACGCTGGTTGAATGGCGCGAGAACCTGACCGCGCTTTTTGCCCCACAAAGCCCCCAACGCCAAGAGCTGGACGCACTCGATGCCACACAAGCACAAGACCTTGCCCGTCAAGCCGAGCGGATGGGCTTGTTAAAAAGCTCGCATCTTGAAAATGCCAATAAAGAGCTCGATATCACCAGCACAGAATCATACAAATGGCAGGCAAAAGCTTTCATTGATCGCGCCTATGAGCCATACAAAAAAAGAAATGTGGCGATGGAGAGTAGCGATTGGCAGTATACAAATGGCATCTTCGATCAATTGCAAAAAATTATACCGCATCTTTACAACCATTATGGCTCGACGCAAATGGTGGCACAATCTGCTGAACTGGCCGAATTTAGAACGAGCATGCCGACTTATGGTTGGCAAGACCGCGCAGCACAAAAAGAGTTTCAAGAGCGACTGCTGTGCCCAGAATTTATCGAGCTTGTGGTGCGTAGCAAACAGCCCGAGCGGCACGATGCCATGCAGCAATGCCTGCTTGGTGCCGCACAACCCTTAAGCCCGCGCCACGTACAATTGCTTGATTGGCTGGCAGCGTGGCAATATCTGCGCGCCACTGTGCCACCACAAATACCTGCCCAAAAAACACCCCCTGGCAAAAATGCAGATAGGTTACAGCCATGAGCCTGATGCCACGCACATTGTCCGCCTCAGCCACCGATGTGCCAAAAGCACCCATTGTGCCAGAAATTTTAATAAAAGCACTGGCCGATTATCGCACCGGCGATGATTTGGGCAAAAGCCGCGCTTTGCCACAACTGATAGAATGGTACGATTTTTTTAGCCGCATCTGTGACCCATCTTCGGTTTATCTTGATACGCTGTTGCGCTCGCAGGATATTGCCGAGGCCGCACAGCGCCGCTGGCAAGCACGTGCTGCATTTTGGCAAAATCATAATTCTTTGGTTTATGTGGCCAAAAGCGCCGATGATTACCGCAGCCTTATCGATGCAGAGAAAGAAAAATCTGAAACTTCACGCCGGCCCCATATCCAGCAATTGGCTAGGTTTGTCCATGATTGCACACCGGGCACATTAACCTCTTCTTTTGTGCCCGCTTTATTAGCCCTTTTGGTCAATGAATATGCGCAGAATGGCCTTGAAGGCCAAAGCCCCTATGATGTTTTTGCCAAAAGAATTTTCACCAGCAAAGGCATTTTGCTTGAAAGCCACGAGAATGGCATTATTCCACCTTATTCGGGTGGTTCAAGCCGCCCCTATAGTTATTTAAGCGAGCTCAAAGTACTCAATGATTTTATTAAAAGCGAGGCGAGTGCTGGCCATAATATGGTTTTTACACAAAGCAAAGACCCCGTTTTACCCGAAGCTGTGCAACAGCATGTCGAAATTTTGCACATGCATGATTTGCTCAGCCAGATGTATCAAACCCAATTAGCGGCCGACATTACCCGCCTTTTGCCAGATTATAGAAAGCCCAAACTGCCCGATTTTGTCCTGCTGGGCAGACCTAAGCTTTAAGCCCCAAACTTTAAGGCAAAAGCCCAAGGTCTAAAACCAAAGAACTAAGTCAATGTAAGTTTATTTTAATGTCGGCACTTTTGGTGTGGCCGGTGATGCTTGCGCTGCGGGCGTGGCCGGCGCGAGCTTACAATGTTCTACATAAAATTCGGCGGCCTGTTGCACGCGCTGCCATCTTTGTGGCTGAGTGCGCTCAATATCGGCAAAACTAAAAACCGCCACAATCTTGGCTGGGTGAGTTATGCTCGCTTGATAATCAGACGCGCTCAACACAATTGGGCCACCGTGCTCAATATTAAATGTATTTAGCTGTGAATTTCTTTTTTCCAGAATGGCGCTCCTTGTGGGCTCACCAGACCATCTGCTGGCCCACGTGGCGCCAATCATTGCGGGCTGCAGCGGCTTAATCGTGACAGTCTCAGCAAAACCCGCTTGCTCTAATAACAATATTTGCCGGTTAAAATCATAAATCTCACGCAAATTATCGGCGCCATAATTTGTCACAACGCGCCCACGCTCATAACTAAACTCAACGGGCGCTGCTTTTGCTGCCGCATGTTCAGTGGCTAAGGCCAGTGCATTTTTTTGTGGCGTTAAAATTGGCCGATGTGGCTTCATCAGGGTCATAACTTATTCCTTTGTAGAAAGGCCTGCCGCGCCGCATTCAGCCTTTGCGCTTGGGCTGGCACTGCTTCTAACTGCTTAAATGGCACAACCAAACTGGTAACTACCTCGTGGCTTTGCGCTAAACTCACACTCTCTTTTTTTAATTCTGCTCTTACGCGCCCACCACTAGAACCACTGATATAACCGCCTGCTTCATAGGTTGGTATTCTCCCATCAATGGTGCCAGTCATCTTTTGCTTTTGCTCACGCACCATAATCTCAAGATCAAAGTGATAAACATCGCGGGCATTATTTCGCCATGTTGTGGCAAGGCTTGTGTTGGTTATTTCGGCCGCCGCAAAAGCAGCGATACTGTTTGCCGCAAGCTCACGCACCTGGTCGGCCAAGGGTATGGCTCTTTTAGTAAAATCAGGCATGCTCATAATATTCAGTCCTCATAATGTCCAGCCTTTTGCTTGTGCAAATGCTGTTTTGGCTGCTTGTAAATAAGCCGCCCCTTGTGTGGTTTGCGCCAATTGTGCAAAGGGAGTCTCAATAACTACTGGCTGCACATCGTTCGAGCGCCGCGAGTCAACCATCTTAAGCATGGTTTCCGTGCCAAAGTTAAACGTCACACAATAATGCATATAGTCGCCCAGACCCTTTGGCCGCAAAATAAAACTCGCGCCATCTATGCGTGCACCTGAAAAATCCTCGTGCAAAATGCTAGCCATATTTTGTGCAAATAAATCGGGCTTTTCGGCATCAGGCAAATGCAATGGACGGTTTTGCGGCATCATTTTCTGCTCCAATTATAAACTCGCTTTAGCCAAAAAAGCGGCTTTAGCGGCTTGCAAATAAGCGCGGCCTTGTGGCCGTTGCTCTAATGTAGCAAAAGGCGTGATATCGGTTTGCACCGATCTGCCGCCGTCATTACTGTAGGTTTCAGCCGTGGTCACCCGCAGCATTTGCTCGGCTGCAAAATCAAAAAAAACACTCGTATGAAACTTATCATGATAAGCAATCGGCAACGCCAAACTCGCACCCTTACAAGTCGCGGCTTCAAACTGTTTATCCGTCATCGCCTTTATGGTATCGGCAAATTTTTGCTCTGTGTCATCTTTTGGAATGGTCAGCGTTTTCATACTAGCTCTCCAATTTATGATGTTTCAGCAAAGCTGCCTTAGCGGCCATTAAATTAGGCCGTGCCAAAGGCTCGGACAAAAGCTCGGTAAAGGTTTTAACCGATTCCGCAGAGTGACCATGGCTTGCTCCCATGCCACGCGTATATAGCCCACGCGAAAAATCATAAAGCTCATAATTGACTTCATATCCGCGAGACCACTCCCTAGCTGGCATAGGTATGTCCCGAAACACCATGGCGCCATCAACGCTAAAGTTTGGTTCTCTAATGTTGGTTACCGCAGCAATTTGCTGCGCAAATTCTTCGCTATGAAATTCGCTGGCGCCCGCGCTTACGCCGGGTATGGTTAGTTTAGGCATCTTGCTCATCGGCTGCTCCTTACTGTTAGTTTAGCAGAGCGGGGCGCAAGTAATTCTGGCAAATATGGTTAATGCGCTATTTGTGGCCTATCTTAGCCAGAGCGCCCGCCTCAATCAGCGCCATAATTTTATCGGCGCGCTCATTCATGCTGCCGCCCACCGTAACAGGCCGGATACCCGCATTGTGCCAGGCGGCCAGCACTTCGCTATCAACCGCCTGCCTGAAGGCCTCGTCGTCCTCGCGCACGCCATCAAGGTAAAGCTTAAACTCTACGGGCAAATGCACCACAAGGTCGTAATGCTTGGCCCAGCGCTTGGCCAAATTCAAAAAAAGCTGACCATGCAGGCTGGCAACTTCGGCGGGGTTGCGCAGCGTCCAATAGGCCCAATTATCCATCATGCCGCGGTCGTGCAGGGCAAATTTTGCATCACCCAACCATGCCTGACTATCAAGCTCAAGCTGACGCGCAAGAATGTAAGTATCTATCGAGCCACCATAGTGACCGCGATGCAAAATACGGCTATCGCCCACTTCGGCAATCAGGTCACGCGCCACTTCGGGCACGGCCACAACTTTACCCAAAAGCGAAAGCCGTTCAGCCAGCGCCTCTAGCAAAGTTGTTTTGCCCACACCATGCGAGCCAGTAAGGGCAATTTTGAACATAAGGCGCCATAAAGCAAAGGTTGGTGGAGCCGAGGGGAATCGAACCCCTGACCTCGTCATTGCGAACGACGCGCTCTACCAACTGAGCTACGACCCCATCCGCAACACTTATGGCAAAGCACGGGGCAAACTGTCAAGCGAGCTTGCCACTAGACCTGCCTCCAGACTTGCCACTGGCTCTAAATGAGCTTAAAAAATGGCATAGGCCGTACCCACTCTTTTGCCCAGACAGGCTTTGCGATGCGCTCACTCTTTTATGTTCTTGATTTGGCTTTAAGCTTCTATTTTTGGGTGCTGGTTATTGGCGCCATTTTAAGCTGGCTTTTGGCGTTTCAGGTGCTCAATACGCGCAGCCCCGTTGTGTGGCAAATCAATAACGGCATACGCGCCATGACCGAGCCTGTCTTACGCCGCTTGCGCCGTTTTGTGCCTAATTTGGGTGGCCTCGACCTCAGCCCCTTGGTGCTCATACTCTTGATTATTTTTGTGCGCTCGCTGTTGCGCGAATATGGCCTGCTGCCCTAATGAGCCACGCCGCAGCCCAACCCACCGCCCAACTGATTGATGGCAAAGCCGCGGCTAAAAAGCTGTGCGCAGAGCTGGCGCAAAAACTGCCGCAACTCACCGCGCAGGGCATTGTGCCGCATATTGCCTTTATTCGCGTGGGCGATGATGCGGCCAGTCTTAGCTATGTGCGCAGCAAACAAAGACTGGCGGCAAAGCTTGGGCTTAAATCAAGCGAGCACACACTGCCGGCCACCACCAATGCCGAGACACTGGCAGCGCTTATCGCACAGCTTAATGCCAACCCCGATATTCACGGCATTTTGCTGCAATTACCACTGCCCGAAACGCTTCATGCCGCGGCTTTTTTGGCACTGATTGACCCCGCCAAAGATGTAGATGGCTTTCACCCGCTCAATGTTGGGCTTTTGGCGCAAGCCACACCGGCTTTTGTGCCCTGCACGCCGCAAGGCTGCATGCGCTTATTGCACAGCCTGCCCATAAAACTTGCTGGCTTGCGTGCTTTGGTGTTGGGGCGCTCGGCCATTGTCGGCCGGCCCATGGCGCAATTATTGCTGCAAGCCAATTGCACGGTCACCATCGCCCATAGCGCCAGCCGCAACCTGCCTGATTTATGCGCCAATGCCGATATTGTGGTGGCCGCAATTGGTCGGCCGCATTTTATTGATGGCGCTTGGCTTAAAGCGGGTGCCATTGCGCTTGATGTGGGCCTGACGCGCCATAATAACCAGCTTTGCGGCGATATCGAGCCCGTCAGTGCAGCAGGCAAGGCGGCTTTTTTAACACCCGTACCGGGTGGCGTGGGCCCCATGACAGTTGCGTGCCTCATGCATAATGTTATGCTGGCCGCTAGCCGTCAACATTCGCTGCCACAGGATATGCCATGATTACCGCTTATTGCAAAGAAGGCGTATCTATCCACACGCAAAGCCTTGAAGTGGGCGATGCGCTGCCACAAGGCGCGCTCTGGATTGACCTGCAAAACCCTGATGAGCAAGAGCGGCAATATATTTTAAGCGCGCTGGGCGTTGACCTGCCCAACATGCTGGAGATGGAAGAAATTGAGGCCAGCTCGCGCCTTTACACTGAAGGCAGCGCCGTATTTTTAACCTGCACCATTCTCATTGGTGCCGACAGCCCCAACCCTGAAATGGGCGACCTTACTTTTGTGGTCACGCCCACCCATGTCGTCACCACGCGCTATTGTGAGCCGCGGGCTTTATCGTTATTTGCTGCGCGCGCCCGCCGCCAGCCTGATTTTTTAAACACATCCGATGATGCGCTCTTGGCCATGCTTGATGCCATCACCGACCGCACCGCCGACACTATCGAGGCGGTCAGCCGCACCGTCGATGACCTCTCGCGCCGTATTTTCCGCGAACAGGCCGCCCCCTTACTCAGCAGAGCCAGTCGCAAGCCGCGGCGGCGCAAAAGCGACCGGCCCTACACCCATCACGCCAACGAACTCAACGAAGTGCTGCATGGCATTGGTCAGTCGGGTGATGTTGTGCATAAAATTCGGGACAGCCTTAATAACTTACAGCGCTTGCAAACCTTTATGGGCACACAGCTGATGACCCGTCTGACCGGCGAGCAAATAGAGCGCTTTAAAACCCTGAACCGAGATGTGCAATCGCTGGCCGATAATGCGGTGTTTTTGGCGCATGAGGTCAATTTTTTGCTGAATGCGACGCTCGGCCTCATTAGCATCGAGCAAAATAATATCATCAAAATCTTTTCAATTGCGGCGGTGGTATTTCTGCCGCCCACTTTGGTGGGCACCGTCTATGGTATGAATTTTAGCCACATGCCGGGGCTTGGCCAATGGTGGGGCTATTATTTGGCCCTGCTACTGATGCTCATCTCAATGTTATTGCCACTATGGCTATTCCGTAAAAGAGGCTGGCTATGACCGACCCCGAAAACACACCAGAAAACACACCCGATAGCACTGGCGAAATACTCGATACGCCCGCCGCCCAGCGTCGCTATGCGCTTAATCTTTTGCTTGATGCATGGGAGGCGGCCTTTGCCGCTGGTTGCGAGCCCAGCCAAATTGCCAGCGCGGCTTTGTTTGTCACCCTCACTGATTTAGTCGAGCAAAATGGCGCTGAGGCTGTGGCAGAGTTTATTGGTGGCCTGCCCGAGCGCATAAAGCAAGGCGAGTTTACCCTATCCAGCGAAAGTTAAGTTAAAACTGTTGCGACCACTAATAATTTGCACGGCACCGGGCCGCACAGCACAGACTTTACGCCCTTGGCCAAAAGGCACTTCATTGACAAGGCTATAAGCAATGCTGCTGCCATCAAAGCGCATACGCAAAACAGAGCTGCCATTATCGACCCAGAAAGTTCTGACATTTGTTGCATCTTCGGCTGTTGCTTCTGGCAAAATGCAACGCGTGCGCGTGGGCGTGTTTTCGATAATGATATTTCGCTGCACCGGCGCATCATGCCTTGGCACGGCAGGCGCGAACAAACGCCCTGATGCCGCTGCACTATAATTAACACGCTGGCGCGGCACCGTATAATTAGCCGCACTAAATTTTGTGGGCACCGTGCATTGTAATGTCTTTAGGCTAAAATTATTTGCTGCAAAAGCTTCGCGCACATCAGGGCGCAAGGTGCTGGCCACCAGGCGATCACATGCGCCAATAGCGCGACAAATGCCGCCAAAACTTTGCCCCGTGCTGATATCCGTCGTCAGGCGGTCTTGGACCATTTGTTGACGCTCACAACCCGGCCCCTCAGTAACATCAGTGTTAGCAAAGCTATTGTCGGCATCATAGCCTTCTGCGACTATCTCTGAGGTTAAATAGGCATTAAACAAATCACGGCGCGCCGCCGGGTCATACACATAAGTGGGGTCAGCCATGGCCCTTTCTTTAAATGCGCTCTGCGCTTGATAATCCCAGCCATATTTTAAACTATTCATCGCCTGCTGTGCGTAGGGCCGGCCCGTTTGCGCATATTTATAAACTTCTATGGTGGCAAAACTTTGCGCGCCCGCCTCTAGCACACGGGTGAAACGCACGGTTTGCAAAGGGGCTAAATTAAAAAAACTATTCGCACTATAGGTTAAAGCGTTCATGTCTTGCCAAAAATGATGCAACTCATGATAGAGCGTGTTCATTTCATCGCCAAAGCCATTCTGCTCATCGCTGTTGGCTTTAAGCCCAATATATCCTTGGCCGCCATAATATGTGCCTAAAGTATTCTCACCTTGTTGGTTATAGCAAATGGACAAATCGGCCTGATGGGCCATTTTCACCAACAGCGCGCCCGCAGGCGTGTAGGTCATCTCGGCGGTAAGGTCGGTCAGGCGGCTGCGCTCGGGCGTGCTGCGGTCGGCCTCGCCAAAGCGCAAACAACTCGCAATATCAAACCGCTCCAAGTAATCAGGGTCTTGCCAATCTTGGCGCGGCAAATCAACCGCGGGCGCTGCACGCAAAGCCGCCAAGCGTCCCTCACTGGTGGCAGCGCCCTGGTTAATAGGAATATTTTCTGGCACAGTCACAACCGGCGGGAGCGGCTCGGGGCGGTTCATTAAATAATGAATGCCGCCCGCCGCACCCAAAAGCGCCACGCTAGAAACAATCAGGCCAAAAGCCACCTTGCCCATTTTGCTTTTGGGCTTAGCCCCACCCTTGCCCTGCGCTTGCCCGCTCTCTTGTAGGCGCTGCCTTTGTATTTTCATTTGTTTTTGCAGCTGTCTAAAATCGCTCATCGCTAACGTCCTTGCCGTCTTTGCGCCCATAAATGGGCCCGATTGACTGAGTCAAAGTTGCGCTGTGGCGCGCCACGACTTAACAATTCAGGCACAGGCGTTGGCGTTGCAGGCGCCGTGCATTGTGAGGCCACCAAGCGCCCGCCATACTGCGCAAAATCTTGCTGCGTAGTGGGCCGTACATCCTTTAGCAACAATTGGTCGCAGGCACCAAGCACGCGGCAAATGCCGGCAAAGTTCTGCCCTGTATCCATATCTGTGGTAATAACGTCTTGCACCCGCTGCTGGCGGTCACAATCTTTTGTGCCTTCTGGCTGTGCTTGCATATAGCGCGCGCCATATTGCGACAAAGAATAAGCGGCACCTCTATCGTAAGCCTGGCTCATCACCGGCGCGGTAAAGAAAGCGGCAAACAAATCTTTTCGTGCTTGGCCGCTGCTTACATAAGCGGGGTTTGTGGCCAGCCGCTGATCAATAAAAGCACTATTTACGCCGGTGCGGTACCCAATAGCGGTTTGCCAAACAGCTTCACTAAGTGGGCGACCCGCTCTGCGATAATGATAAGATTCAATAACAGAAAAACTTTTCGCCGATGCATCAACCACGCGCCTAAAACGCAAAGTTTGTAAGGGCGGCAGTATCATAACGGTGCGCGGATCGCCCGTAGTAACAAATGGCCCATGTAAGTGCTGCCAAAAGTGCTGAAGCTCATGATAAAAAGTGGGTAGAATATCAGCAATATAAGCGTCGCGTGATGCGGGCTTTTGTGCTGCTACTGCAGGCGATTCCGCTGGCTGGCGCAAAATCAGAGTCCCTGAACCAGAGTAACTTCCATATGTATTGCCGCCTAAAGCTTCAATACAGCCATAAATCTGCTTATCATGGGCAAGACGTACCAATAATGCGCCATTTGGCGTATAGCTGGCTTCGGCATAAATATGGGTGAGTAAGCTGCGCGCAGGGGTGCTGTGATCGGCCGTGCCAATCACCGAGCAATTTTCGCTGCTGGCATTAGCCCTGCGGCGCGCGCCAAATAAATTTTCATGAAATTTCAGCTCGGGCGATTCAATCGCCGGCACACTCTGCAAATCGGCCAGACGTTCATCAGCGGTGATATTTTGCGGCACGGGCGCTGGCCGCATATCATAAATATGCGTGCTTTGGGTTTGCGTCAGCATCAATAGCGCCGACCCCGCCAGTGTAACACACCGAACGGCAAGACCCCGCCTTTTCGGTTCAGCCTTTTTATCCGCGGGTCCATTATCCGCGGGCCCATTATCCGCGGGCTGGTTATCTGTTGGGTTTTTATCTTCTGGCGTTGAAAGCATTGACCACTATAGGCCGCGCGCAAGTGATTGCGCAAGCGTTACAGGTTCTTGGGCCCCAGTTTTGTAATAATGTTTTACGGAAGCGGCACTGGGCTGTCGGACAGGCTGCGCAGATAAGCCAACAAATCGGCACGCTGCTTATCGTCTTTCACGCCCGCAAAGACCATTTTGGTGCCCTTTAGATAACCTTTTGGATTATATAGAAAATGTGACAATTCTTCATAATCCCATGGTTTATCGTGCATGGCCTTAAGCGCATCCGAATAGTTAAAATTATCAAGATGCGCATGCTTATTGCCAACAATACCCCAAAGATTGGGGCCCACTTTATTAGCCCCGCCCTTATCAAAACTATGACAGGCCGCACAAGCCCGCGCCACTTTTTGCCCCGCAACCGCATCGGCACTGGCCATAAGCGGGGTGATGGGGTTGGGGCCTTTGGGTGCTTCGGCCGTGGTGCTGGCGGCAGGCGCGCTCTCGGCAATGGCCAAGGCGGTTGTTTCAGGCGTATGGGGTGCAACCACTTTTTTAGCAATAAAGCCCGATAACATGGCCACCAAACAGGCCAGCAATATCGCGGCAAAAATATTATTCCAATTTGGCTGATTGCCCATGGTAAACCCCAAAAAATTATGCCGCTAAGATAAACCGCTCGTGCGTTAATTTCAACCGCTGTTAAGCCAGAAAAACCAACCTAAAACGGTAATTGGCTGGGCCGCACCGGAATTGCCGTTAAAAGCGCCTGTAATTCATGGGCCGCCTTGCTATTTTGCCCTTGTATTTTTTCGCCAACAATCAACTCATTTTTCATGGCATGTTCCCAGCCAACCAGCTCGGTCACGCGCATTTTATAGCCGCGACTTTCTAAAAACAGCGCCCTGATAACATTGGTTATTTGACTGCCAAATTCGCGCCGCTGAATGGGGTGCCGCCATAAATGCTGCAAGGCCGTGTTTTTAAGTGTGGCCAATTGCCGCGCAATTTCGGCCTGACAGCAGGGCACCAGCGCCACCACCCGCGCTTGATGTGCTAGGGCAAAACTCAGCGCCTCGTCGGTGGCAGTATCGCAGGCATGTAACGCCGTCACCACATCCACGGCCGAAGTCAGCTTAACCTCGGCCACGGGTGCACAAATAAAGCGCATGCGATCAAAGCCACATTGTGCCGCAAGCGCTTCGGCCTTGCTGCATAAATCGGCGCGTGTCTCAATGGCAATCAGCTCGCCCGCACCACGCGGCGCCATCAGCAGCGAGTATAAAATAAAGCCCAAATAGCTTTTGCCC
Organism: Rickettsiales bacterium; assembly: GCA_027485855.1. Taxonomy (GTDB): domain Bacteria; phylum Pseudomonadota; class Alphaproteobacteria; genus JAIXQD01. The sequence continues at coordinate 214,887 of JAIXQD010000033.1, forward strand.
GCACCACAATCAACAAAAACTGGGTTGGGGCTGTGCTGGTAAGCCAGCTCAAAACTGGGCAAAAGCTGATGATAAAGATGCGCCACCTGCTTTAACTTACGCCGACTATCGGCATTAAGCACAGCATCACGCGTTAAAATATGCAGCGCTTGCAGCAAAGGCACAATCTGCGGCAATTGCTCTTGCGGCCATAGCTCGGTCAGCTCTGGCGGGTAGGCTGGCGTATTGCTGGCTGATTTATCTTTGGCATTTTTCATGGTGGGCAAACTGCGCATAGTTGCTGCAAAAATGCAAGCGCGCCCAGTTTAAATCATCTGCTTTTTACGCCGTATCGCCGCTTAGTCTAAAACTCACCACTTGCGCTGCGGCCATGTTTTTGCGCTGGCTTTCAGTTTTGCGCACTACGGCTTGTTGCAAACGGGGCAAAGCATCAGGCCCGCCATGCGCCAATTCGCGCATATCGGCTTTGGGGTCGTCCAACAAAATGCGCCGCAACAGCCGGTGTTTAATCAGCTGCGTGGTTTTGGCATCGCGCCACTGCGTTTCCAGTGAGGCAAACATGCGCAACCAGCTTGAGGCAAAATTAAGCACCTGCGGTGAAATATGAATAGGTCGTCCCAACAGCTTTATCTCGAGCAGCTGAAAATCCTGATGCAGCCCCTTGCCGCGATCATCCACCAGCTCGCAGCTAATTTCTAATAGCGGGTCATGCCACACCGGATGCGGCAGAAAAAATCCGTGTTTCTCGGCCATACTGCCAGACAGCAGCAGCACATCGGTGGGGCAGCTATCGGTTAACACACGGCCATGATTCAGCCGCTGCAATGATAAAATCAGGCTGCGGCCATCAAACACAATGCGCCGGTCGAGGCTGGCGGGCTGGCCAAATTGACCGCGCTGCCACAGAATAAATGATTGGTTGAAATCAAAGCCATCTTCGGCGTCAACATCGCCAATTTCCAGATGTTTTGCGCCCTGAGGCTTCGCTCCTTGGAGTTGCGCAAGTTCGAGCGGCGTCAGCAACGGAAAAAGCTGCAGAAACTGTGCCAAGCTCAAACGCATATTCGCCCCCTCCCCCTAGTGAGAGAATTCAGGGTGTTGAGGCTCACTGCGGCATATTATGCAAACCCAAGGCAGTAGCCTCTTAATTTTTAGTTTAAGCGTAAAAGGGTTAATATCTGTTAAACACGGCAATAAAAGCAGGGTAAAATTAAACAGCACCCCATGCTTTGCTTGCACCTTGTGCCGCCCACAGCTATATAAGCCATGGAAGGCTGGCAGTGGATGTATGGACGTGCCAATCCGGCCAGGGGCGGAAGCCAGCAACCGTAACAAAACCCAGCAGGTCATTGTTTCCAGCCTTCCACCGAACCACCCTCACCATAAGCAGTCGGCCGTGAGCGATTCTCTTTTTGGCGATACTGCCCCGGGCAGCCCATCCGCAAGCGATGCCCATCATTCATCGGGCAGCTTGTTTGGCGATGAGAGCAACAATACCAGCGCGGCCAATGCCTATCGTGTGCTGGCGCGCAAATATCGCCCCGCCGTGTTTAGTGAGCTTATCGGGCAAGAGGCGCTGGTGCGCACGCTCACTAATGCGCTCAATGCGGGGCGCTTGGCGCAAGCCTATATTTTAACCGGCGTGCGCGGCGTGGGTAAAACCACAACGGCGCGCATTATGGCCAAGGCGCTCAATTGCATCGCGCCAGAAGCGGGCGGCAAGCCCACAGCCACGCCTTGCGGGGTGTGCCCTGTTTGTAGTGCCATTGCTGAAGGTCGCTTCAATGATGTGCAAGAGATGGATGCCGCCAGCCGCACCAGCGTTGATGATATCCGCGAAATCATTGAGGGCGTGCGCTATGCCCCCTCACAAGGGCGCTATAAAGTTTACATCATCGATGAAGTGCATATGCTGTCTAAAAATGCCTTCAATGCGCTGCTCAAAACACTGGAAGAGCCGCCGCCGCATGTAAAATTTATTTTTGCCACAACCGAAATTCGCAAAGTGCCGGTTACAGTGCTGTCGCGCTGTCAGCGTTTTGATTTGCGCCGTGTTGATGCGCAAGTGCTGCAGCATCATTTCAAAAAAGTCTGTATGGCCGAGAACGTCGCCGCCGATGATGTCAGCTTAGCACTGATTGCGCGTGCGGCCGATGGCTCGGTGCGCGATGGCCTGAGCTTGCTTGATCAAGCCATGGCGCGCTGCGGCACCGCTTTGCAGGCCGATGATATTCGCGCCATGCTGGGTTTGGCCGACAGGCCACGCGTGATTGCGCTTTTTACGGCCATCATCCAAGGCCAAGCTCATAACGCACTTGAGCAAATCGCCGAGCTTATCGCGGGCGGCGCCGAGCCCCCGTTAGTTCTGCAAGATTTAGCCGACCTCACCCATTTGCTGGCCAAAGCCAAGCTTGATGCAAAAATCAGCAGCGATATTTTTCTGCCCGAGGCCGAGCGCGACATGCTGCAAGCGCTTTCGCCCAAAGTGCCGATGAGCGCCATTGGCCGCCTGTGGCAAATGATTTTAAAAGCCCTGCAAGAAGTGCAGCAAGCCCCCGCACCCAATGCCGCGCTAGAAATGGCCGCCATGCGCATGTGCTATTTGGCGCAATTGCCCAGCCCCACCGAGATTATTCAAAAACTGCAAGAGGGCGGCGCGGCGATAATTTCTGCGGGCGCATCGGCGGGCACATCGGCGGGCGCAAGCAAAGGCGGCAGCGCGTCAGCCGTGGCCAGCGCACAGGCAACACACACCACGCCTAACTTATCTGGCACAACCAGCCTTGCGAAAACCAGCTTAGCTAAAACCAACTTGGCGCCCGCGCCCAAAACACAAAGCCCAACCACCGATACCGAGCCCATGCCCGCCGATTTCCGTGGGCTGGTGCAGCTGTTTAGCGACAAGCGCGAAGGGCGGCTGCATGCGCTGCTTTATAGCGATGCGCATTTAATTAGCTATGCGCCAGGCAAGCTTGATATTCGGCCCAGCAGCAGCTGCCCCGCAGATTTTGCTGCCTCGCTCATGCGTTGCCTTGAAGGCTGGACAGGTCAGCGCTGGCGCGTGGCTATTCATAAAGAGGGGGGCGAGCCAAGCCTATCGCAACAAATAGCGCAACAACAAGCGGACGCGCTGCAAGCAGCTTTGCAATCGCCGCTCGCGCAGGCCGTGCTCACCAATTTTTCTGGTGCAAAAGTTTTGGGCTTAAAAACGCGCCAAATTGAAAAGCCCAAAAGCCCAGAAAACACTGACACGCCAGAAAATACTGACGACATCACCGAATAATAAAAATAAGCCGAACAATAAAAAGAACAAAAAAATGAGGCCGGCTCCACAGAACCGGCCTCACCTTATTTAAAACTAAAACCAATACTAAGCGGCTTGCGCTTGGCTGGCTTTAGTTTCTGTATCAACCACGGCGGCAAAATGCTTATCGGCTTTAACCGCAGCAATCATGCGTTGCGTATTGGGGCCAAACTGCACTTTATCAACCCAACCCGCGATAACCGTCAGCAGCACATCGGGCAGCGTTAAATGTTCGCCGCACACAAACGCGCTTTTAGCCAGAACGGCTTCAACACCATCCCAAGCGGTTTGAATATTGGCTAACACGGCTGCACCCATAGTCTCGGCGGCAGCTTTGTCATCGGGGAAAATGCGGCTCACCGAGAAATAGCGGCTGTAAAGCGGATGCAAAGTTGCATTGCCAAACATCAGCCATTCAAGGGCGTGCGCACGTGTGGGGGCATTCACGGCCGGAAAATAAGGCGAAGGCCCATGCTTATCGAACAGATAAAGCATTTGCGCGGCACCCTCTAAAATGGGGCGGCCATCTTCAACCAATAACGGCACTTGGCCACGTGGGTTGAGTTTTAAAAATTCAGGCGTGCGGGTTTGACCCTTGCTGATAACGGTGCAATGCGCCTTAAAGGGCACGGCCAAGGCCTGCAAAGCAAAATGAACAGCGCGTGAGCATGCACCGGGCGAATAATAGAGTTCATACATCGGGGAAAACTCCTGATAAGCCCAAAGATATTGCAGCCAAGATCATTTTGGCCATATCGTCGGGCGGGTTGATGGCTCCCTTTAGCGAGGCTGAAAAACACCGCCAAAAGTTACCGTAGGCCGTAGATGGTTATGCCTCGCCGTAACTACAAGACCCCACAAGCGATATGAAATTAAATATGCTTTACGGCACGGCACAGGCAATAATCAGCCATGCCCTGCGCGCCGGCCTTTATTGCAACCTTGCCTTTATCGGCACACTGGCATAATTATAACCCAATGAAGATAATGGGGAGATAATCATGCGCAATATGGGCGAAATGCTGCGTCAAGCACAGCAAATGCAACAAAAAATGACCGAGATGCAAAACCGCCTCGGCGAAATTGAAGTCGAGGGCGAAGCAGGCGCGGGGCTCGTGCGCGTTAAACTCACCGGCAAGCTCGAATGCCGCCGTGTGCAGATTGACCCAAAGCTGGTATCGGGCGGTGATGCCGAAATGCTGGAAGATTTAGTCGCCGCAGCCTTCAACGATGCCAAAGCCAAAGCCGAGGCCATGAGTGCCAAGGAAACCGAAGCCATGATGGGCGGCATTAAACTTCCGCCCGGCATTAAGCTGCCGTTCTAGTACGCAGTAAGCTTTATGGCCGCACTCAATGCGCTTGAGCGACTAGTGGCACAGCTGGCCAAGCTGCCCGGCCTTGGCCCGCGCTCGGCCCGACGTGTGGCGCTGCATCTGCTCAAAAAGCGCGAGCAAATTATGCAGCCGCTGCAACAAGCCTTGGCCGACACCGCCGAGCAAATTAGCGAATGCGCCATATGCGGCAATCTTGATGCGCAAAACCCTTGTGCCGTTTGCACCAACCCTGCGCGTGACCGCACGGTTATTTGCGTGGTTGAAGATGTTGCCGATTTATGGGCGCTCGAGCGCAGCGCCGCACATAAGGGTGTCTATCATATATTAGGCGGCGTGCTGTCGGCGCTTGATGGTATCGGCCCCGATGATTTGCGCATTGCCGCACTTAAACAGCGCCTGGTGCAAGCTCAAACAGATGGCACGCCCATTCGTGAAGTTATTATTGCGCTTAATGCTACGGTCGATGGTCAATCCACCAGCCACTATCTGGCCGAAAGTTTAAGCGACATACTAAATAACTTTGAGGGCAGCTCTGGCAACAACTCCTCTGGCACCAGCATCACCCGCTTGGCTTTTGGCCTGCCCGTGGGCGGCGAGCTTGATTATCTCGATGACGGCACGCTCTTTACCGCGCTTAAAGCGCGGCGGCAGATGTAGGATAGTAACAAACCTACCGCGCCGCCGCTGCTTTATTGCGCGTAAAACGCGACGACAGATGTAGGGTTGCAAAAACACAAGCACGCACCATAGCGCAACGCACAAACCGCACCACAACATAGGTATATTTTCATATTCTATTTACCAAAGCGCTCAAGCGGCTATTTTTCTTTACCAATTTTTAATAGTGCCGCCATATTGCAGCGCAGCTTAACCAAACAAACCCCGCCAAGCTTAACAAAAATTAGTAAAGCAGCATTAGGCGATAGCCGCCAACATAGTGGACGACACGCGCCAACACCGCTAACATGCAACTGATTCTTTCACCGTCTTTTGGGGTATGCTTTGTTAATGGGCAGCACCTATGATGAAATAAAAGCGCCACCACCGCCAAGCGATGCAAATATGCGCATTACTTTGCTGGTTAATGCGCGTGGGCGTGTGTGCCTGCTGCACGACCAACCTTTTGAGGCCACGCCGCTGTGGCTGCGCTATAAGGCCAAATCGCGCCACATTGAGTTGATTTTTGATAATAACACGCTGCGCCCCTTGCTTGAGCAGGTCATCGATCAAGTGCACAGCTTTTTGCTGCAAGAAAAAAAGGTGATGATTATTCGCTGCGAGGGCAATATCCCCGTCGAAGGCTTTGATACGCAGCTTATTTTAGAGCAAGATAAGTAAAGCCACAAAAAATGCACATATATTGTAATAATGTTGCTGAAAATATATGTTATTAGCAATTAATTGCAATAAATAGTCTTGCGCACTCATTAAGACTATGGTTACAATTACATATTACGCTATCAATATAAGAGGTGTGCTATGAGCTCAGATACTATCGAAAAACGCTTAGCCGCATTACAAGTAACCGATGGCCAAGATGTGGGCGGTTTCATTGCTTCGGCTGTGGCTGTGCAAGCCTTCACCGCTGGCCCCGCTAAGCAACATCAAGTGCTCAGCGGCGCTCTTGGCCTCAAATCATTTACACCTGGCATGTAAGCCGTAACTTTTCAGCAAAAGCCCCGCACTCATCCTGCGGGGCTTTTTCTTTTGCACTTGCTCTCAAGTGCCTAGTCGCGTTTATATGCCGACATGTTTGAAACAGCCGCAATTTTCATTTTTGGTTTAGCCCTTGGCCTTGGTGCTGGTGTGGCGGCCGCCTATTTATGGCTGCGCCCGCAATTACAACAACCCGAGCAATTACGCCTTAACCTGCGCGATAGTTTTGCCGCCATCGCCGCCGAAACTTTGCAAAACAACGCCGCCCAATTTTTAGATGCGGCCAAACGTCAGCAACAAAGCGAGCAGGAAAAAGCCGCGCAAGAGCTCGCCACCCGCCAAGAGGCCGTGGCCGCCATGTTAGCGCCGTTACGTGAGCAGCTCGCCCAACTCACCCAACAACAACATGGCGCCGAGAAAGACCGCATTGCCGCTTACAGCAGCATGAGCGAGCAAATTAATCTGCTGCGCGAACAGCAGCAAAACCTGAAGCACGAGACCGGCGCATTGGTCAAAGCCTTGCGCGCCCCACAAGTGCGTGGCCGCTGGGGCGAAATACATTTGCGCCGCGTCGTCGAGCTGGCGGGCATGATTCAGCATGTCGATTTTACCGAGCAGGTCAATGTGCAAGATGAGCAAGGCCGGCTGCGCCCCGATATGGTCATTCATTTACCAGGGGGGCAAACTTTGGTGGTCGATGCCAAAACCCCGCTTGATGCTTATTTATCGGCCCATGAAGCCGTTGACGACACAGCCCGCGCCGCTTTTTTGCGCCAGCATGTCAGCCAAATTAAAACACATATCAGCCAGCTATCGGCCAAAAATTATTGGGCGCAATTTAGCAATAGCCCCGAATTTGTGGTGTTGTTTTTACCCGGTGAAGCGTTTTTGGCCGTGGCCCTAGAGCAAGAACCAACCCTACTTGAAAAAGCCATGGAAGAGCGCGTCATTGTCGCCACGCCTACAACCCTTATTGCCTTGCTGCGCTCGGCGCATTATGGCTGGCGGCAAGAAAAAATTGCCGAAAATGCCCGCCGCATCAGCGAAGCCGGCAGCGAGCTTTACGAGCGCATCAGCACGCTGGCCGAAAATTGGAGCAAGCTCGGTGCCTCTTTAGGTAAATCGGTTGAAGCATTTAACAAAGCCACCGCCAGCCTTGAAACACGCGTTTTGCCCTCGGCCCGCCGCATGCATGAATATCTTGGCCGCAATAGCGAACCCGTCAAAGCACTGGCCAGCGAAGACGCCACGCCGCGCCTGCTCTCTGCGCCAGAGATGACTAACCCTGCTGAAAATGCCACCAACACCGACAAGAGCCAAATATGAGCAAACTGCCACTCGTCATTGTGCCCGATACACGGTTACGCGACATTGCCAACCCCATAAAAAATATGGATGGCCGCGTGCATGGCCTGCTGCAAGATATGCTTGAAACCATGTATGCGCATCGCGGCATTGGCCTTGCCGCACAACAAGTGGGCCTGTTTGAGCGGCTCATTGTGATGGATGTGGCCGAAGAGCAGCAAACAGGTGCGGCGCTGCTTATGGCCAACCCTGAAATTATCGCCAGCAGCGACACGCTCAATACCTATAAAGAGGGCTGTCTGTCTATCCCTGGGCAATATGGCGAAATTACCCGCCCAAAAGAAGTGCGCGTGCGTTACCTCGACATAACCGGCAACATACAAGAGCTTGACTGTGACGGCCTGCTTGCCACCTGCGTGCAGCATGAGATAGACCATTTAAACGGCAAATTATTTATCGATTATCTCTCGGCGCTTAAGCGCAATATGATTTTGCGCAAAGTTGAAAAGCTCAAAAAACTAGGCGAGCAAGAGGGCGATGATGATAGCTATCAGGATACGCTCTAATTATGTCGGCGCAACAGCAAGCCAAATTACGGATTGCTTTTATGGGCACACCCGCTTTTGCCCTACCTGCGCTTAAAGCCTTACACCAAGCCGATTACGACATTGTTGCGGTTTATTGCCAGCCGCCAAAAGCGCAAGGCCGCGGGCTGCAACAGCAAGCCTGCCCTGTGCAACAATGGGCCGACGCCCAAGGGCTAAAGGTTTTTACACCTAAAAGCCTCAAAAAGCCCGAAGCCCAAGCCGAGTTTGCCGCGCTTAATTTAGATGCGGCCATTATTGTGGCCTATGGGCTTATTTTGCCCAAAGCCATTTTAAGCGCACCTAAATATGGCTGTATCAATATTCATGGCTCGCTCTTGCCGCGTTGGCGCGGTGCGGCACCCATGCAACGGGCGCTGCTGGCTGGCGATAACGAAACCGGCATTACCATTATGCTGATGGATGAAGGGCTGGATACGGGCCCCATGCTCAGCCGCCAGCGCTTGGCCATCACCGCCGATACCACCATCAGCAAACTGCACGATGTTATGGCCGAAATTGGCGCGGCGCTGTTGCTTGAATCTTTGCCGCGCTATATCGAGGGCAGCCTCACCCCGCAAACCCAGCCCGAGCAAGGCGTGACTTATGCCGCCAAGCTCAGCCGCGATGATGGCAAAATTGATTGGGCCCAACCGGCCGAAATTATTCTGCGCCAATTGCGCGCTTTGCTGCCTTGGCCGGGTGTGTGGTTTACGCTGAAGGACGAAATTATCAAACTCCACGACGCACAAGCCAGCACCAGCAGCATTGCCCCCCCCGCAACTTTGCTGGACAATAATTTTACTGTGGCCTGTGGCGGCGGCACCAGCTTGCGCCTGCTGCAAGTGCAACGCGCTGGCAAAAAAGCCGTGAGCGGCGCTGAGTTTTTGCGTGGCTTTGCGCTTAAACTGGGCGAACCCATTACATGACACGCTGGCATTTGGTGTTAGAATATGATGGTGCGGCTTTTTCTGGCTGGCAGCGGCAGTCGGCGGCCTTTTCGGTGCAGCAAGCGCTTGAAGACGCCTTATTTAAATTTTGCGGCGAGACCATCACTGTGCATGTGGCTGGCCGCACCGATGCGGGTGTACATGGGCTGGGGCAAGCGGCACATGTTGATATAGAACGAGCCTGCCGCCCGCACGAGGTAATGTCGGCACTGAATTATCATTTAAAGCCGCACCCTTGTGTGGTGCTGAGTGCTAAGGCGGTTGCCGCTGATTTTCATGCGCGTTTTGATGCCAAACAACGCCATTATGTTTATCGTATTCTCAACCGCAGAGCGCCCTCGGCACTTTTGGCACAGCGCGTGTGGCATGTGCCCAAAAAATTAGATATCGCTGCCATGCAGCTTGCGGCTAACAGCCTTTTGGGCACGCACGATTTTACCAGCTTTCGGGCAGCTGAGTGTCAGGCTAAATCACCCATAAAAACGCTCGAGCAATTTACTTTTCAAACAGAGGGCGAGCAAATAATCGCCCATATCAGCGCCCGCTCATTTTTATATAAACAAGTGCGCAATATGATTGGCACACTTGTTGAAATTGGCATGGGCCGCCGCGATGCCAATAGCATTCCCGCTATTTTAGCGGCCCGCGAGCGCGACAAAGCCGGCCAAACAGCGCCGCCCGATGGGCTTTATTTTTTGCGCGTCGATTACTAGAAGCCCATCAAAAACTGGGAAAGCGCCTTAGCACTTCAGCATATATTTTTGTTAGCTGCTCTAGGTGCGCAAGCTCGGCATGCTCATCAACCTTATGCATGCTTGCGCCCACAAGGCCAAACTCTACCACGGGGCAATAATCTTTTATAAAGCGCGCATCCGATGTGCCACCACCCGTATTAGCCGTTGGTGCCTTGCCCACCACGCTAGCCACACAAGCCGCCACACCTTGCGCCATTGTGCTATCACCGCAAAAAAATGCCTCGCCACTTATGCTGGTGTGTAATTCATAGCGCCGCCCCAATGCCGCACATAGTGCGTGCAAATAAGCGGTGAGCGTAGCGCCTGTCCAATTTGTGTTAAAACGAATATCACAGCGCAAGCGCCCACTCGCGGGGATAATATTATTGGTGGGGTTGCCCACCTCAATATTAGTCACCGTAATAGTGCTGGGCTGAAATAACGGCGCCCCCGCATCAATCGGGCGCGATAAGAGCTGCGCCAACCGCCCCAAATCGGGCAGCGGATTATCGGCACGCTCAGGGTAGGCCGCATGGCCTTGCTGACCAAATAAAACAATCTCGGCTTTCATACTGCCGCGCCGACCCACCTTAATCACCTCGCCCATAAAGCTGGGGTTGGTTGGCTCGCCCACAAGGCAGCCATCCCATTTTTCGCCGCTGGCCGCCAATAATGGCAGCATCGCTTTGGTGCCGTGTTCGGCCTCGCCCTCTTCATCGCCCGTAATCAGCAAACTTACTTTGTAATCTGGCGGCTGCTGCGCCATGGCGGCAATAAAGCAAGCAATGGCGCCTTTCATATCAACCGCGCCACGGCCATAAATTTTGCCAGCAGCAATTGTGCCGGCAAAAGGCGCATGCTGCCATTGCTCAAGCGCGCCCACGGGCACAACATCGGTATGACCAGCAAAGCAAAGATGCGGCGCGTTTTTACCGCGTGTGGCATATAAATTATGAATGCCCTCAATCAGCATGGGCTGGCAGTCAAAACCAAGTGGCGTTAAAATACTTTGCAAAAGCCTTATGGCGCCACCCTCGGCCGGCGTTACACTTTCGCAGGCAATCAGCGCTTGCAACAGCGCCACCGGATCTTGCGAATTGAGCATTTTAGGCCACGCCCGCTTCGCGCAATAGGGCATTAACACTGGTTTTGGCGCGGGTTTGTGCATCAACCTGCTTGACAATAACCGCGCAAGCCAAACTTAAACCGCCATCTATGGCAATGTTACCAGGCACCACCACGCTATAGGCGGGCACCCGACCACGATAGATAGCGCCTGTCGCCCGATCGATAATTTTGGTGGAGGCACTGATAAAACAGCCCATGGCAATAACCGCGCCTTGCTCCACAATCACGCCCTCGGCAATTTCGGCGCGCGCGCCAATAAAGCAATCATCTTCAATAATCACGGGTGTTGCTTGCACCGGCTCGAGCACGCCGCCAATGCCCGTGCCGCCCGAGATGTGCACATTTTTGCCAATCTGCGCACAGCTGCCAACGGTGGCCCATGTATCAATCATGCAGCCGCTATCAACATAAGCACCGATATTGATAAAAGACGGCATCAGCACCGTATCTTTGGCAACATAGCAACCGGGGCGCACATAGCAACCCGGCACGGCGCGTATTTTTGCCGATTGAAATTGCTCGGCTTGCCAACCCGCAAACTGGCTGCCCAATTTATCAAACCATGGCGCACCACCCGCACCGCCAGCAATAACAGTAGCAGGCGTATAGCGCAATTTAAGCAATATGCCTTGCTTCACCCATGTCACGGGCTGCCAGCCCGCTTCAGTTTTGTTGGCAGCACGTATTTCACCACGCTCAAGCGCTGTAATCATTAGCGCAAGCGCGGCCTGTAGCTCAGGCACTCTATCGCTGGGCCATGCTGCGCCTGCAGCAAAAGCATCTTCAATTAGTTTTTGCATAACAACTCTCTTGCTTGATTCATCACGGATAACTAATTTTAGTAAGGCTCTAACAATCTTTGCCAATAGCGACGCTCGGCCTCGGGCGCGCTTGGGTCATTCACCCGCTCGCGCAGCCACATTAAAATATCCCGCGCCACCCGTCGCCCGCCTTCATCTTTTACTGCTTGCCCCTCGCCGCGCATATCAACCATGCTTGCCCGCCCTAAAGGGTCTAGCGTTTCAGCAGATGCACCGGCAGCGCCTTTGGCCTGCTCCAGCATCTGTTGTTGCATTTGCCGCAAATTATGCAAGGCCCGCGCCTGCTGCACAAGGGCACTGCCCGATAAATCTTGCTGAAGGCCACCGGCCGCAGCCTGCATGGCGGCCAAAGCATCTTTTTGTGCGGCTTGGGGCAGGCCCTCTAGCTCTTGCAAAGTTTGCGCAAGCTTGGATTGCTGCTTTGCCTCGGCCTTAAGGCTGCGCATGGTGGCGGACGCGCCCGCTTGCGACGACAGAGCCTCTGGCGGCTGCGGCAATGGCGGCAGGGATTCTCCCAACAACAAACCCAATGCGGCCATATCGGCATCTTTTGCGCCCGTATCTTTGTTGTTGGCCGCTAGCGGTGATGCAGCCGCCAATGCCTCAACCTTGCGCATAAGCTCATGTTGTGCAGCGGTAATCGCCTGAATTTGCGCAAGGCCCGGCACCACAGCCTCCTGCCCGCCCAAGCGCAACCCTTCGAGCAGCGCTTGCAAGCTCTCGGTGCGGGCCAAAGCATCGGCCCTGGCACCCGTTAAACTATCGGCGGCAAGCTCGTTCAGCATGTGTTGAATATCACGCGCCGATAGGGCCTTGCCGCCAGGTGTGCCGCCAGCAGCTTCACCCGCCGCTGCGGGTGCTTGCAGCGCCAATTGCTGCATATAATTTTCTAAGGCCGCGGCTAATTGCTGCAACTGCTTTTGCAGCGCTTGCGGATTAAGCGCCTGCGCTTGCTTTAGCATTTCTTGCAAGCGGCCGAGCTGACGGCGCAGCTGGCTTTCAGCACTGGCAAGACCGCCTTCTTCCAAGCGCAAAGCCAGCTCCCATAATTGCTGCTGAATGGCTTGCGCTTGCTGCGTCTTTTGGTCGAGCACCATGCGCAAGGCCGCACTGCGCATAGCTAAATGTGTCAGCGGGTTGTTATCATAATTATTGGGGCGCAGCGTTAGGCCATAAAGCGTTTGCCCGCCAGCTTCGGCCATGGCTTCGGGCTCGCGCAAATAATCAAGGCGCATCTCGGCAATGGCGCGCGCTAGTGGTTGCACAAACTCACGCTGCGGCAAGCTAAAAACAACCGGCGCTGTGGTGCTTTGTTGTAAATTACTATCTGTTGCCGTCAATGTTAAGCGCACCTCTTGCCCGCGATAAGGCCAAGCGGCAAGCTCGCTAAAGCTGGTCAGCTCAACCATGCCAGGCTTTGTGCCACGTGGCGGCGCTGGCAAAACCAACTCAAGCGTGGGCGATGCTTTTACTTTTTCGCTCACTTGCTCGGGGTGCAGAGCCTCAAGCCGTGCGGTAATGCTGCCAATGCCGTAATCGTCGCTCACCCGATAATGCAGGCGCAAAGTTTGCCGCGCTGAAAGTTCGGGGGCATCAATCAGCGCAATTTGTGGGGCTTCGTCGGCTTGCACCTCAATGGCAAAACGCGCCAGCTGTTTCGGCCCTTGTGCTAGTTTAAGCTCGGTATTTTCTAGCAACACGGCCAGCATGCTATAGCCACTGGTCGTTTGCGCCGTCAAAGGCAGGCTTAGCCCATTGACCTGCAACCATGGCGTAAACCAGCCATCGGGCACTTGCACATGTAAAATTGAATGCGCGGGCACCGTGACTTTTTCCTGAGTGACTTTTTCCTGACTATCCGCATTTAATAAACGCGGCGGCAAACCGGTTGAGGCAGGCGGCTCTATCCAGATTTGCACGGCGCCCGAAGAGACCAGCCCATGCGGCATGGGGGGTTGCAGCAGACGCTGCCACTCTTGCCGCGAGCCCGAGGCAGGCAGCAAAAACACCATCAGCAAAAAGCACAGCAAGGCGGGCATAAGGCGCAGCGGCAAAAGCTTTGGCGCACGCAACCTTGTGAGCAAACCCACCATGCGCGCCCGATGCGCCTGCCACAAGGGCAGCACGGCCATAGGCCCATGATAAGTTTCGTCCTGCAAGGAGGTGAGCGGCCGATGCGGCAACTGGCTGGCGCGCTCAACCGCCCGCAAGATGCGCCGCTCATCGGGCCAAGAAATACGCGCTAAAAAAATCAGCCCATAAATAATTGTGCCTATGCCCGCCAATAATAACAGCCAATGAAGCGCCAAAGGCATATGGCCAACAAGGTCAAAACGCACTAACAACAGCGCCAGCAAAAGCAGCCCGCATGAGGGCCATAATAACGGCCGCATGGCCCAAAGACGCATGCCCCAGCGCGTCAGCCAAACACTACGCCGCCAGCGCTTTTTACGCGCCAAAAGACGCGCCAAATCTGTTGGGTTATCAGTAGGGTTGGGGGGCAAATAATCTGACAAGTGCCGGTCGCCTGCGCTTATGTGCGTAAGCCGTAATTATGCCCATAAAGCCCCTAAGAAGCGCTTAACTTGCCGTGCTTATTTGCCGCCAAAACCCACTGCTGTTTACGGCTGTATTTGCCAGCTGCCATCAGGGGCAAGGCAGGCCGTGCCAAAGCTGCGCTGAATATTTTGGCCGATACGCACATCTGCCGTAAATTCGCGACAGAAACGACCGTTATGATCTGCGCTTTGGCCATAATTTGGCTCGGGCGCATAAACCACTTGGGTTGGCTGCACATAAACTGTCCGGTGCTGCACTGGTCTTTGATATGTGGGACGATGATACACTTGTTGATAAACAGGCTGCTGGTAAACAGGTTGCGCATAGGCTGGCTCATACCAGTTTTGTTGCTGATAAACTTGCTGCTGGTAATGGGCAGCCGGCCCATAAGACCCGCCGCGCCCGCTATTCTCAACCTTATCCAGTGAGCCACCAACCGACCGCCCCAAAAGCGTACCCGCAAAAACGCCCGCACCCGTGGCCCAAATATTGCCGCTGCCCGCACCAAATTGATTGCCCAAAAGGCCACCACCCAGTGCCCCCAAAACCGTGCCGACATCTTCGCGATCAAGGGCAAAAGCTGGCGCCGATAAGGCCATCAGCATAACAGAGGTTACGGCCATAGTTTTAAGAGCAGATGTTTTAAGAGCCAATTTTTTAAGGTGGGCCATAAGCTTTTCTCCTTGATATATTGGCATTTGCCAACATCAACACTCTAAGCGCGGCCTATGGCAAAAAAATGCTGGCTTCAAGGTGTTTTTGCGGCATTTGCGGCTAAAATATGGCGGGCATATATATGGCGAAAAGTCAGGTTAAGCCGCGGCTGTAGCACACGGGCGCTTTTTGGCAAAGCGTGGCGCCATAATTTTTGACAATCACCCTGCATAATCAATAAGCTACCATGCGATAGCTCAAACACCACACGCCGCTTATCTGGCTTATGGCGCGGCGCCATCACAAAACGCCGACAAGCCCCAAAACTGAGCGAGGCGATAGTTGGCGCGGGCCCTAACTCTGGCTCATCATCGCTGTGCCAGCCCATCGCGTCACGGCCATCGCGGTAATAATTAGCCAAAACACTATTAAACGAGGCAGGCGCAAAATCAGCTAAACGGTCACGCAAATACTGTAAAGCAGGTGTCCAAGGCTGTGGCTGTTGTGTGACCCCCGCATAAGTATAAACCGCACCCGCATCGCCATGCCATGCCGTAAGGCGCGGCTCATTGTGCCACACACCAAAAACCCGCACTTGCTTTTGCGCCAATGGCAATTCATGCAGCAGGCGCTGAAAAATTTCATCGGCCTGTAGCTTAGGAATAAAATCTTTAATAAAATTTACTGGTGGGGGCAGCAATGCGTCAGAAACCAATATCTTGCTCCAATTTTAGCGTGGCAATAATGTCTAAGAGCAAGTCAAGCTCTTGCACAAAACGCCGGGCCTCTGCAATAAAATCAAGCCGACGAAAGGCCGAGCCCATGGCAAAATAGGCCCGATGATCGGGCAGCGCTAACAACAAATGGCCGTCAATAAAAGCGGCTGATAATTTTTTCCAGACCTTACTTAAATCTTTCAAGCGCTGCATAAATGCCGTGGTCAGCAAATAGCGCGCCTCTATTTGGTCGGTGCCAAAAACCTGAAAAAGCTGCTCAAACTCTGGGTCTTCCAGCACCACACGTTGCCCCGCAAAAGCAAAGCTGTGCAAAAAATTAAACAGGCCGGCATCACGCGCCAAAATGGTGCGGCCCACAAATTTTTTATGACAAGCAAAACGCGCCAACAGCCCACGATACACAGTCACATATTCTTGCCGGCGGCGGCCTTTGCTATCGATGCGTTCCTCTATGCGCCTTAAATGCCACTCGCCTATATCTAGCGCCACGCCTTGCCAAGCGCCGTGAAAATAATCATCGCACTCTTTTGTATCATAGTCAGGCAGCAGGCCCGATTTATCAAAAGGAGCCAAACTCATGCCGCCACTTTGCCAAGTAATGCCACTATAGGCTGGCAATAATTGCTGCAAAAGCTGTTGTGCGCCCTCGGCTTGGAAGCGTGTCACCTTGGCATAAGACCAAAATAAAGCGCCCATGGCCGCAATTATCATAAACGGCATAAGCCATTCGCGCCCACCAGGCCAAAGCACAAAAACATAAATTGAGGCAAGCAAAAGCGGCAAAGACACACCGAGCGACCAACGCCAAAACCGACCAACAACCTCTTGCCGTTGCGCTTCAAGCGTTGCCGCCAGCGGGGTAATTTGTGTGGCAATAATTTTCTCAATAACGTCTTGCCGCAATAAATCGGCAGACCCTGCGGCAGGCCTATCCGACACTGGCGCACCAGCGCAAAATAGCATTAAACTCTTTTTCGGCGCGGGTTTCGGCATCCTGCCCCAGATGCGCGGTTAAAATAGACAGGCTTGGCGATAACGGGTTCGGACGCGGCAACAGCAGCAGCACATAGCCCGCCACAAAACCAACCGCAAGCCCGGGCCAGAATTTAGCCAAATGAACCAACGCCGCCGCAAAATCGGCATTCAGCAATTGCCGCGCATCTTTGGCATCGGTGGCATAAAGGCTAAAATCTTCGGGGGTGTAGGCACTGCCGGTAATTAAAGGCAAACCCACCGCTGGCGCCGCCACATATTTATATTGCGCCGGCTTATGCAGCAACAAAATGCGCCCGCTTATCGCTTGCAATTGCGGGTGGTTGGTTTGTGTCAATTGCGCTATCAGCCAATATGTTTTTACCGACCTGCCCGCGGCATCACGCGCTGGCCATATTTGCGAAAATTGCAGCTCTTGCACGCCGCGCTGGCCTTGTTGCAAACCATAGGTGCGCGGCTCGGGCGCTTGGCTGAACATGCCCAATAAGCGCCACAAGCCAATATCTATGCCGCGCTCAGGCACAGAGCGCCAAAACCCGCCCATTTGTGCCAAGAGCAATAACAGCGCATCTTCAGTGGTTTGACAGGCCAAAGCCAAAGGCTGGCGCAACACATAAAGCCCCGCCAGCAACAGGGCGGTAAAAAATACAATATCAAACAGCCCGCTAAAATCTGGCTTAAGCACAAACAGCGCCGCCAAAAACACCGCAACAACAGCCAATAACCGTATAAAAAATGCACGCAACATGAGCAAGCGCGTAGCATCAAGCTGCGTATGAACCGGTTGAAAATCTAGCATTGCGACACTCTTAAAAATTATCGGCGTAAAAATTGATCGGCATCGATGGGCGCTTTTGCGGCTTGCTCGGCCTCATAAAGCGGCATTTCCGCAACTTTAGCGAGCGACGCTATAATACTGCCCGGAAAAATATGCACCGCATTATTTAAGCTGTTAACAGCGGCATTATAAAAGCGGCGAGCAGCACTGATATTTTCCTCAACCTCGTTAAAGGTCTGCATCGATTGCAGCATTGGCTGGTCGGACTTAAGCATCGGGTAGGCCTCCATCTGCACTTGCAGCCGGCCCAAAGCCCCACTTAAAGACTGCTCAACATTAAAGCGCGCCGCAACATCACTGGTGTTGCATAAATCCATAGCTTGACTGCGCAACTTGGTTACTTCGGTGAGCAAAGCCTGCTCATGCTCCATAAAGCGCTGGGCAATTTTGAGGATATTGGGGATAAGGTCGTGGCGGCGGCGCAGCTGCACATCAATGCCCGATAATGCCTCACGCGCCTTGTTACGGCGCAGAATCAGCACCACATACCAGCCATAGCCCAGGGCCACAACTACGCTTAAAACCATCAGCAGATCCATGCTGCCCCTCCCCCAAACTTATGGCCCTATAAACACCACCAGCCTGCACACCGACCGATGCCAAATAGGCTTGGTTAATTTGTTGCGCCTATATATAAAGGAACTGCATTAAGAAGTATCAAATATTCCGCATCTATTTTAGGCGAAGCACTATTAGGCGCATATATATCAGGTCATGACACCCAGACTTTACCAACCAGCCCCCATTCTTAAGCCGTTGCATAAACTCGATGCCGCGCAAAGCCACTATTTATGCACAGTCTTGCGGCTGCGCACCGGCGATAAAGTCAGCATATTTAACGAGAAAGAGGGCGAATGGCAGGCGAAGTTGCAGGTTAATGGTAAAAATGTAACGCTACTGATTGAAAATTGCCTGCGCCCAGCCGCGCCCGAAACTGGCCCGCAATTGTTATTTGCGCCGCTCAAACGTGCCGCGCAAGAATGGCTGGTTGAAAAAGCAACCGAACTGGGCGTGGCCAGCTTTCAGCCCGTATTTATGCAACATAGCCATGTGCGCGACATTAACCTAGAGCGCTGCCACAACATTAGCCGTGAAGCGGCCGAGCAATGCGAGCGCCTGACTTTGCCGCATTGGCACACACCCAAAAGCCTCACTGAAATTTTAAGCCACTGGCCCAAGGGTCAGACGCTGTTTTATGGCTATGAGCGCAGCGATGCCCCAAGGCCGCATCAATTACCCGGCCTCAGCAATCACAACAGTGGCGCTTATAGTATTTTGGTGGGCCCCGAAGGCGGCTTTGCCACAGATGAGCTTGCACAACTGGCCAAAATGCCAGAAACTCAGCCCATCAGTTTGGGGCCGCGCATTTTGCGGGCCGAAACCGCTGCTTTGGCACTGTTGGCCAGCTTAGCCCGCTAATTTTTTGCACATACAAACTTAGGATTTTTTTCGTGTCGATACCACAAGCCACCAGTCAGGAAATCATCACTGCTAAAAAGCAGCTGATTGACTATATGGCCGCCGGCTGCAAGCCAAAAACACAATGGCGCATCGGCACCGAGCACGAGAAATTTGCCTATCGCCGCGCCGATTTAGCGCCACTGGCCTATGAGGGCGCAGTGAGTATCTCGGCGCTGCTGAAAGGCTTTGAGCGCTTCGGCTGGCAACCGCTGCGCGAGGGCCATAACATTATTGGCCTGCATCGTGGCGGCGCCAGCATCAGCCTTGAGCCGGGCGGCCAGTTTGAGCTTTCTGGTGCACCGCTCGCCACTTTGCATGAGGTCGCAGCCGAGCTCGCTCAACACCAAAACGAAATTCACGCCATCGCCAGCCCGCTTGATATTGGCTTTGCCGCTTTGGGCTTTCACCCCTTAGCCAGCCGCGAGGCCATGCCATGGATGCCCAAAGGCCGCTATAGCATTATGCGTCAATATATGCCGCAGCAAGGCGCATTGGGGCTGGATATGATGCTGCGCACCTGCACCGTGCAGGTTAATCTTGATTTTGCCAGCGAAGCCGACATGGTGCAAAAAATGCGCGTGGCACTGGCATTGCAACCGGTGGCCATGGCGCTGTTTGCCACCTCGCCTTTTTATGAGGGCCAACCGGCAGGATATATTTCCTATCGCAACCAAATTTGGACCGATGTTGACCCACAACGCAGTGGCCAAATATCTTTTGCCTTTGCGCCAGATTTTGGCTTTGAGCGTTATGTCGATTATGCGCTTGATGTGCCAATGTATTTTGTTTATCGCCAAGGCAAATATATTTCGGCTTCTGGCCAATCTTTCCGCGATTTTATGGCGGGTCGTTTGCCAGCGCTACCAGGGGAATATCCGATTTTATCTGATTGGGCCGATCACCTCACCACGCTTTTCCCTGATGTGCGGCTTAAACAGTTTTTAGAAATGCGCGGCGCCGATAGTGGCCCGCCTGCCATGCTGAATGCGCTGCCCGCTTTCTGGACGGGGTTACTTTATGAGCAAGGCGCGCTCAATGATGCCACCGAGCTGGTCAAAGATTGGGACCCCGAAAGCTTGCAACAATTGCGCCATGACGCAACGCAACTCGGCTTAATGGCCAGCATCAAAGGTCAAAGCCTGCAAGACATTGCGCTTAAGACGGTAAAAATATCGCAACTAGGCTTGCGGCGTCGCGCCCACCGGCTTAATGGTGGCGCCGACGAAAGCCGCTACCTTGAGCCGCTGTTTATCATCGCTGAAAGCGGGCTAAACCTAGCCGCCGAATGGCTGGTAAAATACCAAACCGACTGGCAGCACGATGTGCGCCCCGTTTTTGCGGCGGCTAATTTCTAATATAACTAATCCGGTGACTCTGTTAATCTGGCGTATTGGCCATTAAATTTAACTGCCGCAATAATGGCCGTGGGCGCAATTCATCGGCAGGCAATAGCACTGCGAGCTGATTAAGCACCAGCTCTAATAAATTATCTTGCCCTGCTCTACCCAGTACAAATTGCGGGCCACGGTTTTGCAATTCAGTGATGATGCGTTCAGGCGAGGTCTCGGCGGTGGCAATCGCATCAACCCCCGCTTTGGTTTGCAGCGGCAAACGATAAAGATGCGGCACAGCTTGACGCTGCACACACAGCAGCAAAATAACATCATGCAGCGCCAGCGCCGCAAGACTCGCTGCGGGTAGTGGCGTCATTTGCGCCACCACACGCCCGGCCATGTGCAAAGTTAAAGCGGGCGGATGCAGCAAAGCATTGCCCGCAACGCGCTGGGCTGCGGGCAATTCGGCCAGCAGCAAGGGCGGCTTTGATGGGTGCAAAAGCAAAGTCATGTGATGCAGCATAGGCAAACTGTGCCAGAGGCCGTTTAAAAAAGGCAAAAGTAATGCGGCAATTAAACTTAAATGCGCTAGAATTAAAAAAACATTTTGCCGCTAAGGGCTTGGTTTGCCTGCATTCGCAGCGCCACCCGCACTGCCATATTTTTGTAATAATTTTTTATAGACCGCTTCTGGCACATAGCGGCGCACTTGCTGCTCCCAGCCATCAAACCCAACCATGCCGCGCACAGCCGAGCTGGAAATTTCGGCCTGATGGCGCTCGGTGGGCAGCCAAACATGAATAAGCGGCGCCACACCCAAGGTTTTGGCCACACCCTCATTTTGCAGCATTAAAGTATATTCAGATGATAAATCGCCCGCATCTCTGATGCCTCTTATCAATACGCCTGCGCCGCGCTTATGCGCATAGGCTACTAAAAACTCGCCGCTATAATGGCAGATCTCAACATTATTCAGCTTAAACTGGCGCTTAATATCGGCCAGCATGCATAGGCGCTCTTCAACACTAAAGGCGCAATTTGTTTTAGCGGGGTTGGTGCCAACGGCCACCAGCACTTTATCATACATGAGCGCGGCGCGTTTAATCACCTGCACATGCCCCAAGGTGGGCGGGTCAAACGAGCCTGCATACATGGCCACACGCGGTGACGCGCTAAGATTATTTGCCACTGGCGTTTTTGGCATAGACCCCGGAATGTTAGTATTTGCGCTCATGGCTGTGGCCTTTCTGTTGAGGGCGTCCTGACCCACATCAGCAAGCGCGGGGCTTGCGTTAAATATATGTGCAAATCGGCAAGGTTTTGTCGCGCTTGGGCACCAAAACGAGACTCTAGCGCGGGCGCGGCATAAAGCGGCGTGCGCGCCGCAAGTTTACCCATAATCGCGGCGCGACCAGCCCGATAGGCTGCATCAGGCACATGGGCAAACTCATAACGAATTTGCCCCTCATATTGCCAAAAGCGCTTTGGCTCGGCGCCCAATATGGCCAAATCCATACTCAAAAACAAATCAGCATCTGCATTAGGCGTGGTCAGCGCATGGCCCGCTGTGGCCATAATCATGGCCTGCACGGGTACCAAGCATGCGTCAGCGGGGTTACGCAAAAGGCTGGCAAACAATGCGGCGCTTTGCTGCTCGTTATCGGCCGCCTTAGGATTATAAACCGCATCATGAAATAAGATGGCCAGCAACACATTGTTGGGGTTTTGCAGCTGGTGGCGATATTCGCTAAAAAGCCCCAGCAACTCGGCCAGATGCGTTTGATTATGATAAGCCCGCCCGTGCTCATCATAGCGCGCCAAAACCGAGGCCACCGCGCCTTCTTGCAAAAGCGGGGCAATGGGCGCAAAAGCGCTTAAAAGCTGGGTATTGGTCATAAAATATATATCCGCCGAATTTATTTTCGGCACCATAACAATATAAGCCGGCCAAGGTCAAGCCTTGCAATATATGCGCAATTATGTTGCGGCGCCGCCCACGGTCATGCCCGTTAAACACAAGGTGGGCTGACCCACACCCACCGGCACACCTTGGCCATTTTTGCCGCAAGTGCCAACGCCCGTATCAAGCCGGCTGTCATTGCCAATCATCGAGATTTTTAGCAAAGCCTCAGGGCCCATGCCCACTAAGGTTGCGCCCTTAAGTGGCGCGCCAATTTTACCATTTTCAATTTGGTAAGCCTCTTCCATATCAAAGACAAACTTACCCGAAGTAATATCCACCTGCCCGCCGCCAAAGCTGGGCGCATAAATGCCGCTTTTAACCTGCGCGATAATTTCAGCCGGCGCCATATTGCCCGAAAGCATAAAAGTGTTCGTCATGCGCGGCATAGGCATATAAGCATAAGATTGCCGCCGACCATTGCCTGTGGCGGGCATATTCATCAGGCGCGCATTAAGCCGGTCTTGCAAAAAGCCAACTAAAATACCGTCCTCTATTAGTGTGGTGCGGCTGGTGGGCGTGCCCTCATCATCAAAAGTTAGCGACCCACGCCGACCCGCTATCGTGCCATCATCAACAACGGTGACGCCCTTGGCCGCCACGCGCTGCCCCATGAGGCCGGCAAAGGCCGAGGTTTGCTTGCGGTTAAAATCGCCCTCAAGCCCATGCCCCACAGCCTCATGCAGCAAAACACCGGGCCAGCCACTGCCCAGCACCACAATCTGCTCACCGGCTTTGGTTGGCCGCGCCGCAAGCTTCACCTGCGCTTTGCGATAGGCCTCATCGATATAGGCTTGCCATTGCGCGGGCTGGGTAAAATCGGCCAAGGCCGCTCTGCCGCCCACGCCATGCGCGCCTTCCTCGCATTGATCGCCATGCGCCAGCATAATGCTCACATCAAGCCTGATAAGTGGCCGCATATCGGCCACACGCTGACCATCGGCATGCATAATTTCAATCAGCTTCCATTGACAAAACAGGCTGGCCCTAAATTGCCGCACCGAGGCGTCTTTTTGCCGCGCATAAGCATCCATTGCCTGTAATAAGGCAAGTTTTTCAGCCAGCGGCACCATGGCGGCCGAATTATCCGGCACATAAAGCGGTGTTGCGGCTTTGTTGGGCGACACTGCCAGCGTGCCACTATAGCCCGCGCGCACCGCTTGCACCGTTTGCGCCGATTGCTGCAAGCTGGCCAAGCCCCAGGCCGAGCTTTGCGCATAAAAAGCCCGCTCTTGCGCCACAGCCCGCAAACCATAGCCTTGGCTTTGGTCATAGCTGGCCGCTTTAAGCCGGCCATCATCCCAAGTGAGCATTTCGGTGACGCTGGCCTCTAGGAATAATTCCCCATCATCGCAGCCCTGCAAAGCTTCGGCCACCAGCCCTTGCGCTTGCTGGCACGACACATCGCTTTGCCCATAAAATTGCTGCGTGGCCGCTAAGAGCGCGTCGGTCATATCAGGCGCTCTTATTAAGCGCTAGCCGCTTGATTATGCAAAGCGGCCGCCAAAGCCTCACCACTGACCAGCTCTTGCAAATGCAGCTGCTGCTCTTTTATGGTTACGCTAAAGGCGTGCGCATTATCAAGCCAGGGCGTATTACTGCCATGGCGCGCTTGCTGCTCATCAAAATAATGATACATTTCGTGCCAGAAAACGCCATGGCTAACCACCAGCGTTAACCGCGTTGCATCTTCAGTGGCTAAATCAACAATGCGCGCTGTGGCGCGCAAAATACGCTGGCGCAGGCCTTGCTTGCTTTCGCCCTCGGGTGGGTCAAGGCGGTGGGCAAACTCATGCTCAAGCTCATCAATGACGCGCCCCTCCCATGCCCCAAAATGCTGCTCGCGCAGCTCTTCGTCGCTATGCATATCTTGCAGCATGAGGCCCAGTTGATGCGCACAAATAAGCGCGGTTTGGTGCGCGCGGGGCTGCGGGCTATGAATAATGCGGCTAATCGGCAAATGCATTTTGCGCAAAGTTTGCGCGGCCATCATCGCTTGCAACTGGCCCTTGGGCGTTAACGGGTGGTCCGAAGACGCCCCTGCACAAAGGCGGCGTAAATTAGCGGTCGATTGCGCATGGCGCATAAAGATAAATTGGCTCATAAGGCCATTCTATCATAAGCGGGCCGTGCTTGGGTAGGCTCTTAGCCTAAATTATTGCCACCAGGTGAAGAACCACCGCCCAAATCTGGGCCTGAATTGGGGCGTGACGGGCCGGCACGGCCTGCCTCAATCACCGCGGCCTGATAAACGCCAGAAAAACGCTCGGCGCCCACAGCCTTAATTAAAGCCACCACATCGGCAGGCGGCTTTTGCACTGCCAAAACCGAAACATATTCAGGGCTGGACACCAGCTTTGCCATCACTTGTTCGCCGAGTGGCAATTCGTCAGTATAGTTGATACTCATCAGCTCTTCGGCTTTTAGCGCAAGGCCGCGCAGCATGGGGGCCAAGCCACTAATGGTGGGCCATTGCGCCATATCGCCCTGATAATCAGCGCCAATTTCATTGATGTCAGCGCCCAGAAAAATTTCACCGAAAGCTTTAACGGCCTCATCATCGGACCTGCTAAGCGCGGTCATGGCTCTGGCGGCATCTTTCATAAAACGCACCTCTTCCGCCAGCGATGCATCAAGCTGCGGCACAAGATACTGTGCAAAAAATGCTTCGGCCTGTTGCGCGGTGGTGGCACCAACCAGCTCGGGCTTTTCTGTGACAACACGTTTGGCCACGCTCATAATTGCTGCGCGGCGCAGCGGCTTGCCATCTACAAAATTAAATCGGCCCTCATAAGCAAGGTAATTGCGGATAGTCTCAACACTGAGATTGTTAGATTGAATAAGGCTCATAAGGGCACTCCCTGTAAAAATTGCTAAAGCATAATATCAAACAAAGCGGCCTCATTTAAAAAATTAATTACTTTCAGTTTTTGCGCCTAAACTAGCCCGATGCGATTATCGAATAATCTTTTGCGCGTGCATATTGCTGGCTTTGAGAAAGCCATTGTGGCGCTGCGTGCTGCGCCCTCACAGGGGCGCCTATATGAGGAAATTGCCGAGTTGTTTGCCCAAAATGCAAATGCTGCCGGAGATGATGCTTTAGCTTTAGTCGTGCTAACAGCCATGCAGCAAATCGCCGCTTCCGTGCCAGATTTACCCGCACAACAAGCCAGCAAATACCAAAACTGGCTCTTAACGCGCTATCGGCAAAATTGGGCGGCTCAAACTGAAATAAATCCACCACAGCCGTTGCTGCTGGAAGATTTATCTAAATATGCCGAGGACCTTACGCTTTATCACAACACGCCGAACGCTATTAAAAAACGTGCCGGTATCAACACCGACCTTTTTGCCATAAATAGCCCGTTTGAACTTTACCAACAGCTCAAAGCCCTGCGCGGCGAAGTGGCCACCGAGTTTAAACCCCTCAGCCCCAGCCAACAGGCTTTTATTGATAGCCACCAAGCCATAGTTATCGGCCAAACCGCGCAATGGCGGCTGATTATGCCACTCACCATTGCTGCCAGCCAAGAGTTTGGCGCGGGCACGCGCTGGTGCACAGCGGCACAAAGCAATAATCAATTTACCAACTATTTCCCCAACAATGTTTTGCTTTACCTTGAGGCCAGCGGCGTTGGTAAAACCGCGTTTGTGATGAAAGAGGGCGAAACATATAGCATTTTTGATTCCGAGGACACCCTGCAAACCGCGGCACAACAGCAAGCGCTGTTCAATAAATTACCCACACTGGCAGCAACCTTGCAAAACCTTGAGGCCACTGTGCCATTACTACATCAAGCCATTGATAAGGCCGATTTTGCCACTGCCTTTAACCTTGTAGTGGCCAGCCGCAACCTTGTACCCCAGGCTCCAATATACGAGGCCATGCTGGTAGAAAAAGCCAAAAGTGCCAATTTAGTACAGCAAGGCAAAGACCATTATTTTATCGAAGCTACAAAAATCGGACTGTTAAAAACCACAGAGGCTTTGCTTAAACTTGGGGCGGACGTTCATGCTAGAAATGACGACGCCTTTTGTAAAGCTGCAGGGCGTGGCTATACTGATATGGTGAGGTTGTTGCTAGAACATGGCGCAAATGTAAATGTCGATGATGAGTACGCCCTGCGCTTGTCGGCGGTTAATGAGCGTACCGAATTAGTGCGGCTGTTGCTAGAGTATGGTGCAGATGTGCATTACAATGATGACGGCGCGCTGCGTCAGGCGGCATCTTATGGCGACACCGATTTAGTAAAGCTATTGCTAGAGCATGGCGCCAATGTGCATGCTATGAATGACCAAGCCCTGCGTTTGGCAGCAAATCATGGCCACACTGATGTTGTAAATATTCTCAAAGCCCACATCGCCAAGCAAGCGGCGCAAACATCACGTCCGCAAAAACCCCAACCAAATTCGCCGCCCACCAACACACCCCGCGCATAAAAAGCCAAACTCTCTAATGCGGCACGCTATCGAGCGCTTTTTGTAAAATATGTGCGGCGGCTACTGCATCAAGCCGCGCTTTCTGTTTGCTTTTACTGATGCCGGCCTCGGCCAAACTTTGCTCGGCGGCAAAGCTGGTAAGGCGCTCATCGATAAAAGTAAGCCGCTCGGGCCAGCCATGCTGGGCGCAAACCGATAGCAGCAAGCGGCCAAAATCGCGCGTGGCCTGCGCCATATTGCCAGCCTTACCCGACATATGCAGCGGCAGCCCCAGCACAAAGCCACCCAACACCCGCCCGGCCAGATTTTGCCGCAGCTCTTGCTGCACAAAGGCCCAGCTTTTGCGCTCGATAACGGCCAGCGGCTGCGCTAAGCGCCAATCTGTGTCCGATACGGCCAGCCCCAGCCTTTTCTGGCCATAATCAAGCCCAACAAGGCATGTTTGCCGCGGCGTTTGCATAAAAAATTCGGGCAATTCATAGACAGGCATGATGAGCAATGCTAAATTGCGGCGCTGCAAAAGCCAAGCTGTTTTCCCCATAAGCCGTTTATAGTAAGAGGCCCTTATGAGTATCGATGAAAAAACTGTGCGTAAAATCGCCCACCTTGCCCGCATCAAATTGCAAGATGACGAGCTGCAACCCATGGCCAAAGAGT
The DNA here is from genome assembly GCA_027485855.1 of Rickettsiales bacterium. Taxonomy (GTDB): domain Bacteria; phylum Pseudomonadota; class Alphaproteobacteria; genus JAIXQD01. The sequence goes on from JAIXQD010000033.1 coordinate 242,336, forward strand.
TGAACGGTATTCTTGATTGGCTGGCACAGCTCAAAGAGGTTGATACCAGCAAGGTCGAGCCCATGTCGAGCGTGGTGCAGCAGGCCCTGCCGCAGCGCGATGATGTCATCAATGATGGCGATATCGTCGAGGCTATTTTACAAAATGCCCCTGCCAGCACTGCTGGTTTCTTTGCTGTGCCTAAAGTTGTGGAGTAAGCCATGAGCCAATTAACAAACCTGACCATCACCGATGCTTTAGCCGGCCTAAACAGCAAAAAATTTAGCGCAACCGAGCTTACCCAAGCCCATATTAAAGCCGTCGAACATGGCCGCAGCCTTAATGCCTTTGTCACTGAAACGCCCGAAATTGCCCTGGCCCAAGCGGCCGAAAGCGATGCCCGCTATGCCAAAGGCCATGCCGGCCTGCTTGAGGGCATTCCGCTGGCTATAAAAGATTTATTTTGCACCAAGGGCATTCGCACCACGGCTTGCAGCAAAATTTTGCACAATTTTGTGCCGCCCTATGAATCGACCGTAACAGCAAACCTGCGTCGTGATGGCGCGGTGTTTTTGGGCAAGGTCAGCCTTGATGAATTTGCCATGGGCGCCTCAAACATCACCAGCGCTTATGGGGCTGTCATTAGCCCTTGGAGCGGCGCCGACCCCGCCAATGCCGCGCGCAAATTAGTGCCGGGCGGCTCATCGGGCGGCTCGTCTGCCAGCGTGGCAGCCCGCATGGCCATGGGCGCTACGGGCACCGATACGGGCGGCTCTATTCGTCAGCCCGCCAGTTTTACTGGCATTGTTGGGCTGAAGCCCACCTATGGCCGCTGTTCGCGCTATGGCATTGTGGCTTTCGCCAGCTCGCTTGACCAAGCCGGCCCCATGGCCCGCAGTGTGGCCGATGCCGCGTTGATGCTGCAAAGCATGGCAGGGCACGATCCGCGTGATAGCACCAGCGCAAACATGCCCGTGCCAAATTACCGCGCCGAAATGGGGCAAAGCATTAAGGGCATGAAAATTGGCATCCCTAAAGAATACCGCATGGATGGCATACCCGCCGCCATTGAACAATGGTGGGATAAAGGCATGAGCTGGCTGCGTGATGCTGGCGCCGAGCCGGTTGAAATATCGCTGCCACACAGCAAATATGCTTTGGCGGTTTATTATATCATTGCGCCCGCCGAGGCATCGAGCAACCTTGCCCGCTATGATGGCGTGCGCTTTGGCCTGCGCGAAAATGGCGCCAACCTCATCGAGATGTATGAAAATACCCGCGCTGCTGGCTTTGGCCGCGAAGTGCGGCGCCGCATCATGATGGGCACTTATGTTTTATCGGCTGGCTATTATGATGCTTACTATCGCAAAGCCCAACAGGTGCGCACACTTATCGCGGCCGACTTTGCCGAAGCCTATAAAAAATGCGATGTCATTTTAACACCCACCGCCACTGGCCCTGCTTTTGCCATTGGCGAAAATATGGACGACCCCGTGCAAATGTATCTGCAAGATGTCTTTACTGTGCCGGTTAATCTGGCGGGGCTGCCGGCCATTTCTGTGCCGGTGGGCCTCTCGCCTGAAAATCTGCCACTGGGTTTGCAGCTGATTGGCCCACAATGGGGCGAGCCGCAATTACTGCGTGCTGCAAGCGTGCTCGAGAGCGCGGCCAACTTTACCGCCACACCCGCTTTTATGGGCTAAAATAATAGCTGGCTAATCTGGGCACGCAGATTATCGCTAGTAAATTATGGCGCGCGAATTACGGCCGATAATCGCGCTCAACAATCAGCGCAAAAAAACTGCGCCGCACCGGTTGTGCTAAATTATTTGTCACGCCGCGATGCGGCATAAATTGATCAAAACAAACAATCTGCCCTGCTAAAGGCTGCCATAATGCATCGGGCTTAAAGTTATAGGGCGCGTCTTTGCAAAACTGATTGGCGAGCGCCACATCATTATCAGGATATGCTCTGGCCGCCGATAAAGGCGCGCGTCCGGCAAGGCCACCCACATAATACTCGGTTGGCAAAACATTACTCACCGAATAAATCATTTGCCGGCCAACGCTGGGGTTCTGTCTATCAAAGCCATATTGCGCGTTAAAGTCACAATGCCATCGGCTGGTGCGCTGCGCGTCATGGGGCCGCACACTAGCAACATCGACCAAAATTCTAAGAGTTTCGCTTGACTTTAAGGGCCGTTGTGTTTGCGCATGGTTAAGTACCTGTGTGGCAAATTCTAATATGCCACTATGCGCCGATGCCTTATCAAGCAAATTAGCAATGCCTTCTTCGCTGGCAGGGAAATTCCTCATCCCCCAGCCAAATGGGGAAGAAGACGCCAAATCTATTTTTAAAAGTTCAAGGTCAATATGCCCAATAATGTCGGGGCGGCGTGGCTTAACAACATCGGCCGCATTGATCTGTAGTAGTTTTTTTATGTCTGTTGCCGAGCTGTCCATATCACTGTCCATATCATGAGCCATATCACGGGCGGGGCTGTGTGGTTCTGGCATTAAACTGCACCCGCATAAAATTGCGTTTGACTGGGTCGTCGCTTTCATTGGCCACACCTTGATGCGGCAACAAACAAGAGGCATGCACAATTTCGTATGGCTTTGGCTGCCAGGGCTGCGTGGCGCGCGCGGCCAGCGGCTCAACCCCATTGCCACCATAAAGATAATCTAAAAATTTTTGTAAGCCGACATGTCCATTTTGCGGAAAATGGGCGGCAATTTCGTTTGCATCAAAGCCGCCGCTAAAAAAGCGCGTAGGCAAAATATCTGCCACAAAATAATCATAGCTTTGTGGTGCACGGTTTGTGCGCGGGTTGGGGCCAAGGCCGGTATTTTCAAATTGATGCCGCGTGCCGTCCCAATGTGGGCGCTGGCCACGCTGCGATTGCCCACCCGCCACTATGCTTTTGCTGATGGTGACAAATAACCGCGCTTGCTCGGGATCGGGGTGGGCGGCGTAAAAATGGTTTATGGCAGTCTGCACGCTGGGTGCATAAGGGGCAAGGCTGGCCGGAAATTCATAACCCGCGTCAGTCAGCGGAATATGCGTATCAAGCAAATCAGTGTTGTTTTTATAATAGGTGGCCTCGCCGGGCACGCAATCATTATGGCTAAATTGCTCGGGGTTTGGCACCACGCCTACCACAACAGGCTTTGGCGGGTTGGCAACATCGAGCAGGTTTACCGCAAAAGCCGATAATGGCCCACCAACCGGATGGGGCACAGGCTGCGGCACAAGATATATCGAGGCTTTATGTGTCATGCCCAAAATTAGCCGCACATAATAGTTGCAACAACAAAATAATAGCCGGCGGGGCGGGTATTTTAAATTACCGGCATAAAAAAACCGGCTGGGGGTGAGCCCAGCCGGTTGATTTAGTTAAAACTTAAACGACGATATCGACCTTACCAAGAGAAGGCCACGCCGCCACCCGCGCTGAAGTCACCTTCTTCGCTGCGGCCAACGCTGGCTTTAGCAGTGACATTGTCGGTGAAGCGAACGCCAGCGCCTAAAGCAAAGGCGGTTGAGTCTTTAAACTGACCAACGCCCAAGCCGACATTGATTTTTTTGCCATTCTCAACTTGTGGGATGTTGGCCATGGCAGCAATGCTGGCAATACCACCACGCGCTTCGTCTTGAAGGCCATTCAGCTGACGACGGTTAACCGCATCAAAATCGGCAACGCCATCGGCAACGCCACGAACCGTAGCCGGTGCGCCCGATGGGCTATCGGCAAAGGTGGCGCCTGTATCATCAAGCGTTAAGGTGGTTGTGGTTGTACCACCGCTTAACACAGTGTTGGTGGTGCTCACGGTTAAACCATGTGCATCGCCCGTGGCATCACGCACAACTACGGCCGCCGTGGTTGGGGTTAAATCAACCGAGGCGCGACCATTTGCAGCGTTGGCATCACTGTCGGCAACAAGGCCAACGGTGTTGCTGGCGCCGGTAATGGTAAGGCCGTTATTGGCAACATTAACGGCAGCATTGGCGGTGGGGTTAAGGCTGTAAATATTACCATTTACGCCCAAATCGCCATTCACCAACATACCACCATTAACCGATGTGCCATAAGTGACTGTATTGGTGCCGACGGTTGTCGTGCGTGCAGCGTTGGTCATTAAAATGTTGTTGCTGCCGCTCACTGCCACAAAATCACCATTGACGCGCGCGCCGCCGGCCACTGTTGTGCCGTAATTCACCGCTCTGGCAATACCGTCCGAAACGGTGGTGTTGGTGTCGGTTGAAACAGTGATGGTATTGCTGCCTGTAGTGTTTGAAATAACCGCGCCCGAGGCATTGGCCACAAAGCCGTTACCGCCACCCAAAGAAGTGCTCACTGTGGCGCTGCTTGCACCAACAACAACCGAAGCTGTGCCCGTACCATTGGCAAGCGTTGCAGAGGTGCCGTCGAGCGATATGCTATTGCCTGAGGCTGTGCCCGAAAATGCATTGAAGCCGCCATTAACAAGAGCGCCACCATTATGTGTGGTTAAACCAGTAAAGGTGCTGGTGCTGCTCACGGCTAAAGTGGTGGTGCCGATGGCGCCGGTATTGGTAATGCCATTTGTGGTGGTCGCACCCGTCACGCCCAAATTACCGCCAACGGTGGCATTGGCTGTAGTCGATAATGTACCCGTGCCGATGTTACCGGTGTTGGTGATGCCGTTTGTGGTGGTTGCACCCGTCACGCCCAACGCGCCGCCAATTGTAGCATCGCCAGAAGTGCCCAATGTTGTGACGCCAGAAATTGCGCCCGCATTGGTGATGCCCTCACCCGTGTTGTTAAAGGCGCCCGTATTGTTGGTAATACCATTGGTGCTCAGCGTACCTGTAAGTGTGGTGTTACCCGTCACGCCCAACGCGCCGCCAATTGTAGCATCGCCAGAAGTGCCCAATGTTGTCACGCCCGAAATTGCACCCGCATTGGTGATGCCCTCACCGGTGTTATCAAAAGCGCCCGTGTTATTGGTAATACCATTGGCGCTGAGCGTACCAGTGAGTGTAGTATTGCCCGTAACACCTAAAGTGCCCGAAACGTTGGTGGCGGCGGAACCGATGTTGAAAATTGTTGCATCGGCATTGAGCACGTTCACAGTGGGGCCAGAGCCATCAAAATCCTGCACTAAAAAAGTGCCTGCGCTGCCATTATCGGTATCAACCTGAATAATGTAGCTATCGGAATCGCCAACCGTTGTATCGGCCAGTGCGGGGCTGCTGATAAAAAGCGCGGCCGCGGCAACCAAAGCTGTGTGGGTAAGCAGTTTTTGAGTAAAGGTCATTTTTTTGACTCCGGTATCACTGGGGGTTGTTGTAGATATAAGGTGAATTAAAATCACGGGTATTCTATAGTTTTTGAAATTAATTTAAAGTGAGCAAATTTTGAAAACCAACTGCTGCGGTAATTTTACCGCACCAATCCGAATACAAAACGATTTGGCCCAATAGGAGCAAAAACCATAGGGCTAAAAACTAGGCCAGATAGCTAGAACACCACTTCTTTTTTAATTGAAACGCAGCCAGAACTACCCGCCGGCATCAGAAAAACGCGGCCCGTCCCTTCAAGCTGTAACACTTGTATATTGCGGCTGACCTTGCCTTGCGGCTTGCCTTCTTTAAATTGCTTTTTCGCAACGGCATCGCAACTATCGGGCCAGTATGAAACGGCGTCATAAACAGCCCCACAGCCTTGCGTATAAGGGGTGAAGCTGGCCGAGGCATAGGCGGTGGCTTTATCGGCCGTCACAACCTCCATCGAAAATGAGCTGACGCGCTGATTGCCCTGCTGTGGCGCCACAAACACCACCGCCCCTGCACCCGGATTGATGCCGATAAAGTTACTGATGGTTTGTATCATGGGCGCACATTGCTGCACGCCATTTTTCATCATTTGTGCGGTGACGGGGTTTGCCTGAACTTGTTGTTGTTGTGATTGTGGTTGTGCCGAAGGCGCACCCGCTTGTTGTGCCGAAGGCGCATTATTTTGTTGTGCGACAGCTGGCGCGCTTAAAAACAATAAAAAAGTCAGCAAGGCGTAAAACATTTTGTCTCCTATGGGCCTTTATCTTTTAGGGCACCGTAAGTTTAATTGAACGCTCAGAAGATACTGTCTGCGCCCAAGGCTGGCAAGGTAAACCATGCGCGCAAAAATGTGCGGGCTATGGGGCTGTTGCTGTTATTCGGCACAGCGCGATGCTATTGCAGCAAGAAGTCAATTCAACCTGCCTAGACCCTAAGCGCGGGCAAAGAAGGTATCAAAGTACGGTACTGGCTTTAAAATTATATATGTGCTGGTTGCCTTATCTTTGTCGCAAACCCACAAGATATTCAGCTACAATCGACCAGACCCTATTTAAGTTAGAAAGTTCGCTCATGAAAATCCAATCACTCGCCTTTAGAACGGATTTACACTTTATCGCTTTTCAGGGCAGGGTTGAACAAAAGGGGGGTTATATTGTCGCCGAAACACCAGATAATCCTGGTTTTTTCTGGGGTAATTTGCTTTTAATGCCCGCGCCACCGAAGATTGGCGATATGCCAAAATGGATAGCTTTGTTTCAACAAGAATTTGCGCATCAGCCCCTGATCAAGCACATCACTTTTGGTTGGGATGCGCCAGATGGCGCACAAGGCACGATGGATGAGTTTATACAAAATGGCTTTGATGCAGAGCTGAGCATGGTTTTAACTTTGGGACATGGCGAACTTGTACCACCCAAATATCCGCGCAGCGACATTGTCGTGCGCGTGCTTGAATCTGATTCAGACTGGCGGCGCGCCACTGAAAACCAAATTACCAGTCGCGACCAAAAATTATTTTCGCTGGAAAGCTATACGCCCTTTAAGCAAAAACAAATGGCGAAATACCGCGCCATGACCGATGCTGGCCATGGCCATTGGTATGGTGCATTTTTAGGAACAGAGATGGTTGCCGATTGCGGTGTTTTTGTGTTTGGCACGACGGCGCGCTTTCAGGCGGTTGGTACATTACCGCAGCATCGCGGCGGCGGTATTTGTGGTAATCTGATTTATCAAGCCACGCAGCACACGCTGGCCAATAAAACCATTGAAAATAAAACCGTTGAAAAAATCGTGATGGTCGCCGACCCGAACTATCACGCCGCGCGTATTTACACTTCAGTTGGCTTTAAGCCGACGGAGAAACAAATCGGTGTTTACCGCTGGCCCAAGCAAGAATGGGTGCCGATACCCTAAACTACCCATTCAGTTTTTTATGACGGGCACGGCGTTGTTTGTTTTTAGGTGCGTGGTGCGCGGCAAGGCATTTGGGCTGGGCGCTCAAAAGATACTGTCTGCGCCCAAGGCTGGCAAGGTAAACCATGCACGCAAAAATGTGCGGGCTATGGGGCTGCTGCTGTTATTCGGCACAGCGCGGTGCGGTTGCAGCGTGTTGGTGGCGATAATGTCATAATTTTTAGGCTGCCACATTTGCCCACCGCCAATATTTTGCCGCATATTTTGCTGCAATAATTGCATATATTTTTCGCCATCTTGCTTAATAGTGTGACCGCGATAATTCCGGCCCTGCTTTACAATTTCTTGCGCGTAATTTTGAAAAGGCAGCGTGTCATAGCCATTGGTATAATATTCGGTCGGCAAGGCATCGCTCACCATATAAATCTGCTCGGTTTGTTGGCGGGCCAACAGCAAATGCCCCAAGCGGGCCAATGGTGCGCGCAGCAGGCCGCCATCACCATCAGTGTGCAATATGTCGGCCTTTGCCCGCTGTATGGTTGCGGGCAGCACCACGCCCTGCTCTACTTCTAAATGCAAATCATAATCGGCCGGGCGCGGCACAGCGGCATAAAAATGGTTGGTGATAATCTGCAAGCTTGGCACATAACTGGCTAGCGCGGCAGGCAGGGCAAAACTATATGCACCATCGGCATGGGTGGGCGACACCGTAAGGCCAATGATTTGGCTTTTAGCCACATGGCCATTTGCGGGCACGGCCTTAAGCAAGCGCGCCAACAAGCCTTGTGGTTGCTGCGGCCAAGCCGCGCTAAATTGCGCCGCATTTGGCACTGTGCCAATAATTTGCGGTGTGCGCGGTGTGCACACATCTAACAGATTGGCGCTGAAATCCTCGGCAGGGAAACGCAAGGCCAAAGCACTATCGGCTTTCGGCACCAGTATAATGGGTGTGCGAGTGTCTTTCATGGGCCCAAACAAGCACATTCCGCACCCAAAATAAATAGCTAAATGTGGGGAAATACTTACTGACCAAGGCGCTTCATGCGCTTGCGCTGGGCCGAGCTGAAAATACCCAGCCCTTCGCGATATTTAGCCACAGTGCGCCGCGCCACATCCATGCCCTCTTTTTTAAGGGCGGCGGCTAAATCATCGTCCGAGAGCACATTTTTTGGCGTTTCGGCATCAATCATTTGTTTAATGCGGGCGCGCACAGCCTCGGCCGAGTGGGTGATTTGGCCATTCAGCCCGCCAATCGCCACCGAGAAAAAATATTTCAGCTCAAACATGCCGCGCGGCGTTGACATATATTTACCCGTGGTCACCCGCGAAATGGTGCTTTCATGCAGGCCCGTGGCTTTGGCGATGTCTTTTAATATCAGCGGCTTTAAATAAGCCAAGCCATAAGCAAAAAACTGCTCTTGCTGCTCCACAATAGCGCTGGCCACCTTCATGATGGTTTGGGCGCGCTGATGCAGCGACTTTACCAACCAATTGGCCGAGGCAAAGCGCTCGGATAAATAATCTTGCTCACGCTTATCTTTGGCACCCATTTTAAGGCGCTGATAATAGCGCTCGCGCAGTAAAACTTTGGGCAAAGTGTCGGGGTTGAGCTCAACCGACCAGCTGCCATCAGCCATTTTACGCAGCAGCACATCAGGGATTAACGTGGGTGCACTGACCGCGCCATAAAGCATGGCGGGCTTGGGGTTGAGGCGCTTTAGCTCGGCCAGCATATCAAGCAAATCTTCGGCATCGACGCCGCATAATTTTTGCAAACGCGCATGGTCACGGGCGGCCACCAAGGGCAAATTACCCACCAGCATTTGCATGGCGGGGTCAAGACGGTTGCGCTCGGCCAATTGCACACTTAAACATTCGGCTAAATCGCGCGCGCCACAGCCCAGCGGCTCGCAGCGCAATAGTTTTTGACGCATTTTTTCTAACGCGCCCAGATTGCAGCCCAGGCTTTGCGCCAAGGGGCCAAGGTCGGTGGTGAGATAGCCGCTATCATCAAGCGCATCAACCAAAGCTGCTGCTAACATGCGCTCGGTGATGTCTTTGCACTCAAGCACGAGTTGCGCCATGAGATGCTCGGACAGTGTCACATCGCGGCTGTGACGCTCATCGAAATCCCGCTCATCGCTGCCAAAATCGCCGCTGCCGCTATTTTCGCGCCAATTATCGCTGCTATAGTCATTGTCGTAATCGCTTTGTGTATCAAGCGGTGTGGTGCTGCCAATATTATCGCGCCCTAACATTTGCGCAGAATCGGCCTCGCTATGGTCAGGGGCGGGCGCGGCAATTTCTATAGCGGGGGCGTCATCATCCATATCGGGCTTTTCAATGAGTGGGTTTTGCCCCAGCTCTTGCTCGATAAACTCATTCACCTCAAGATTATTCATCTGCAGAAGTTTAATCGCCTGCTGTAATTGCGGCGTCATCACCAGCGATTGCGTTTGCCGTAAATCGAGTCTTTGTTGTAGTGCCATGATTATTCCCCCAAGGTCATCATCCGGCAAAAGTGTTAACAAGCTCTTAACAAAATAATTTTTGGAACAAAACTTGCATAAAGGCCAAGACGAAAGTAATTATTGGCACAAGCATTTGATTTACATAGCATTTACGTCTTTGACACGCTCTGGCAACAAATTGTATAGTCACAACCAAACAGAGTTGTAGCTAACAAGGAGCCACAAATGAGCAAAAACGACATAAAGCCCCCCATCAATCAAGATAAAGTCAGTCAAGATAACAACAAGCCCGATGGCTGGTTCACCCGCTTTAGCAACTACAATAAACTGGCCTGGAAAGACGCCACGCCAAATGAAAGAATACTGCATGTCGGCGGCTGGGCTTTGGCTGGTTTATTTTTAACATCACTTTTTGCCTCAAGCCTTTTTACTGTTGCTGTAGGCGCTGCGCTTTTTCTGAGTGTTGGCATGAGCAGCCTTGGCTCGGCTGTGCTCAGACGCCACAACAGCGAGAAGCCAACCGCGCTTATGGATTATCTTATTAAAAACTCGCCGCATAATCATAAATTTTCGGGTCGCCGACTGGCTGGCCTGCGCGAAGCCGACCGCAACGAAATTCTCACCGACAATGCCGAAATAATCTCCGAGCAATTTGACCGCAGCGCCAACAGCAAACGCGACACTGTCGTGGGCGGATATTTTTTAACGGGTGCCGCGCTGTCGGCCTTGGCTTTTGTGGCAGCACCTGGAGTAGTGGTTGCACTCAGCGCCGGCATAGGCCTTGCAATTGGTTCTTTATTTTTAGGCATCGGCGCATCACAAGGTCGCAAAGCCCGCGAATTGCAAAACCAACTTTACGAGAATGTTAAAGCACAGCAAAAAGTTGCCTTGGCAAAATATGCGTCAGGCAGCAGTGCACAAAACCTAACCTTGAAAGAATTTGCTGAAAATCAAAGATCGATCGAAGACGCGCAACTCAACGCTGCAACACAACAAGCCGCCAGAGCCGTTAAAACAGCAGCGCCCGTGGTCACCCCAATGGCTCGTGCAAAGCGTCCGGCCACCACAATTGGCCAAATGAGCGGCAAAAACGACCCCGCACCATGAGCGACACCGCCCCCACACCAACAAAAACAGAGGGCGCGATAAAGCGCTATCTTAAAAACGCCGCTCTTGCTTGGAAAGATGGCAACACATCACAGAAGCTGTCGCTCATGCTGTGGGGGGCAACAATGCTTGTTGTCGGCGCGAGCATTATATCAAGTGGCGGTGGGTTATTCGCTTTACCGCTGATGGCTATCTATCTGGTAAATATATCTATTAGTAGCGCTGCCATAAAAACCACTGCACTTGAAAAAAACTTTAAGGACATCAGGGCGGGCCGCGCCAATGCCGATAGCGAAAACTTACTCAATCGCCTCAAAGCACAAGATACAAGGCTGCAAACAATTTGGCAAAAACCACTTAACCGCCTGCCCGAAGATCTTCGCAGCAAGGCGCAATATTTTAATGAACATGATGAACTTACTTATCTCCGCAACAAAGTGACAAGATCAAACTACACCAGAAATGCCATGATTGCGGCTAGTGTGGGGGGTCTTGCTGTAATAACAGCACCAACCTTAGTGCCAGCACTTATTTTTGCGGGCATAGGCAGCGGCCTTGCTGGCTTGTTTGCTTATGTTGCGCACAAAACTAATAAGAACATTAAAAAGCAAGAAGCAGATTTTAAAGCCGAGATAAAAAATTTCCAAAATCGTGCCCACCAAGCAGCCGATAAAGCCGCAGCCAACCTCAACGCAACCGCCGCACCACAAAGCGCCACAGCCGCACCTGCCATTGCTGTTGCCGCACCCGTGATTGCGCCAATTGCCAAGCCCAAGCGCCCAGCTAAAAACATTGGCACCACCATTGGTCAATTGGCCAACAAAGCCAATAACAGCCAAACGCCCCAACTTTAGGCCCCAACTATAATATTGACCCTCTTCAACCCTCTGCAATAAAACTAACAAGCCCCACCGATAATCAAACGAATGCAAAAAACATGACCCAACAAAAAAGCCTCTTTGCGCGCGCCCAATATCAACTTAAGGCCTATGCCTTGGCTTTTAAGCAAGCGCCCTTAGCCGTATCGCTTATGCAGCTACCGTTTCTTTTTATCGGCGGCATGACGCTGCTACTGACCGCAAGCGCTGTTGCGGCAGCCGCCATCCCCGCCGCAATTATATTTGGCACTATGACTATTGGCAGCTTTATGATTGGGCATTATCTCAGCCAAGCAATCATGGCGCGAGATAACGACACGCTTTCGCCGTTTAACCAACATTTGCGGCAAAGCCCTATGGTGCAAAAAACGCTGGCGCGCAAAATTGATATGCTGCCCGAATATCAGCGCCCGCTGGCTTGGCAAAATATTCAGCACACAGTTAGCGAAGCGCAATATGACCGCGCTTTTGCTCGGGCCCTTCAAATAAAAACCATAATGACTATGACAGCGGCCGCAACAGTGTTAGCCACGACAGGTATTGTTGCAGCCTTGCCTTTTATTATGTTGAGTGCACCCCTTGCTTGGATGGCCAGTAAGCAAAATAAAGCGAGCCAGCAGCGTTTACAAAATGCGCAAGCAAACGTACAAGCCATGCTCGATATAGAGAAACAGCGGCAGGAAAAAATTCGGCAAGCCGAGCTCGAGCAGCTTGCCGCCAAAGTCGCGGCCACTGCCGCACCCGCTGTGGCGGTAACCCTGCCCGCAAAACCACGCGTACGCACGATTGGCGATAGCATCAGAAGCGATGGCATTAAACTGCCGCCCGCAACGCCCCAATAATCCCAATAATCATCATCGTTGTTGCTTTGTGTATCGAGCAACGTGGTGCTGCCAATATTATCGCGCCCTAACTTTTGCGCATAATGGCCTTGCTATAATCGGGCGCGGCCATTTCAACGGCAGGGGCATTTAACAAAATATTTTTTGAAACGAATATTGCCTATATAAAAATCATGAAAGTAATTTGGCGCTCATGTTTAGGCCTAATGCGCTGATTTAAAATAGCTTTATTACTTTGATACACTTTCGCAATAAATGATATTATCGGCCTGTAACCAAGTGGCCTCAACGGAGCCGATAATGAGCAACAACAACCAAAACAGCAAAGCCGATGGTTTTGTAAAGCGCTATCTCAAAACCACCTATCTTGCCTGGAAGGATGCCGGCAAGTTTAATAAATATAGCAGCCTTACTATCGGTTTAGTTGCTTTAGGCTTAGGGGCGCTGGGCTTTGTTGCCGCCCTGTCAACTGCTGTTACTTTTGGCGCATTTATGCTTATTTTTTCTGGTGCTGGCATGCACGCGATGCGCCAAACTATTGTTAATGACGCCCTCAATAAAAATGTCAGCGACGCTATTCACCGCCCGCCATCCATGGCAGCGAATGAGCCGGAAAATCTTTTGAGTTATCTAAAGAGTCAGGATCAATCGCTTTATCGCATCTGGCAAAAGCCGCTGAGCCGCCTGCCCGCAGAGCAGCAGCAGCGAGCAAAAAAAATCGCCCGAAGCCATGAGCATGGCTATTTCCAAGGGCAGACCCAGCTCAATATTTTGCTGACAAACGGAGCCATGAAACTGGCAATTAGCGCCTTCATGATTGCCACACCACCTTTTGGCATCATGTATGCTATAGCTGGCGTGCTATGGGGCGTGCTTTCAGCATCTGATTTTTATCGTGCGTCACTGAGCAAAAAAACGATTGCTCATCATAAATCCGGCCTCTCTGAGACTTTGTCTGTTTGTCGCGAGGAGGCCAAGCTGAAAGTCGCAGAGCAGACCGCAGCACCTTATGCTGCCAGTGCCGCGCCAGTGGCCGCGCCCGTGGTTGCGCCTGTTCTGACAACACGGATTAAACCTGCTGTGCGCACCATTGGCGACAGCATCAAACCGCCACCCGCAACACCAACTTTATGAATAATAATCACTGCGCCTTTTGCCAGCTCGCCCAAAACCATAGCGAGCCGACTTTTATTTTTGCTTGGCCCAATTCGGTGGCTTACCTCAATTTTGCGCAGCAAGATTACCCAGGCTATGCGCTGCTCGTCCTCAAAAATCATTACGACCATCTACATCATGTGCCCGCGCCGCTGCTACATAGTTTTATAGACGAGCGGGCGCAACTCGCGGCGGCCATTTTTAAAGCCTTCCCGCAAACCACCCGCATGAATTATGCCAATTTAGGCAATGCCGTAAGCCATGTGCATGAGCATCTTATTCCGCGCCATAAGGGTGACAGCAAGGCAGGCAGAGCGCCATGGCCGATGAATGAGTATAAAAAACTGGAAGCACGAGAATATCAAATCATCGCCGATAAAATTCGCGCGGCGCTTTAGCCCAAAAAACTAAAGCCAGAAATTAAAGGCTAAAGCGCTCGCCTAAATAGACGCGGCGCACATCTTCGTGGTTCACAATTTGCTCGGGCGTGCCTTCCATCAGCACTACCCCGTCATGCAAAATATAAGCACGATCGACAATTTCTAAGGTGTCGCGCACATTATGGTCGGTGATTAAAACACCAATACCGCGATCGCGCAGATGGCTCACAAGGTCACGAATTTCACCCACAGCAATGGGGTCGATACCCGCCAAGGGCTCATCAAGCAAAATAAAATGCGGGCTACTGGCTAAACAGCGGGCAATTTCAACGCGGCGGCGCTCACCACCCGATAGCGCCACAGCGGGGCTACGCCTGATATGCTGAATAGAAAATTCGCTGAGCAAGGCCTCTAGCCGTGAGGCACGTATTTCAGGGTTGCTCTCGGCCACTTGCAGCACGCTTAAAATATTTTGCTCGACGGTTAAACCACGAAAAATCGAAGCCTCTTGCGGCAAATAGCCCACACCCAAGCGCGCCCGCTGATACATCGGCAAAGTGGTCAGCTCTTGCCCATCCAGCATAATGCGGCCACCATCGGCCGGAATAAGGCCGGTAATCAGGTAAAAGCAGGTGGTTTTACCGGCACCATTGGGCCCCAACAAACCCACCGCCTCACCGCGCTGCACGCTCACCGACACGCCACGCAGCACCGACTTATTTTTATAAGCCTTGGTCAGACCATCGGCGCGGAGGCCCGCATCACCCGTATGAATTTGCAAAGAAGCCGACATTAAGGTGCCTTCGCTTTTTTGGGCTGGAGCAAAGCGCGCACGCGGCTATGATCGCCGGCATTGGCGGCAATAAGGCGGCTAATGCCCGTGTTAAAATCAACTTCGGCGGCATCGCCCTGCATTTGGCTGCCCTCTTGGGTGATACGCACATTGCCGGTTAAAATAGCTTTGTTTTTAGCCATATCATAAAGCCCTTGCTCGCCCATAGCCAAACCCTTGCCATTGCTGACACGCACTTGCCCTTTAGCCTCAACCCGCTCAATTTGTGTTTGGCCGTTGGCATCTTTAGCCAACAGCGCCACTAACTCATCGGCATCAACACGGCGCTCGCCCCGCTGGGCACTGGCCGCCCCACGCGCCAGCACCAAATTTTCAACTTCCCAATATTCAAGGCTATCACGCGCCGTCACCAAATCTGCGGCACGGTCATCAAGGCCAACCACGCGCAGATTTTGCCCCGTCACGACCGCCACCCTGCGGTCAACATCGTAAAGTGCGCGGTCGCCCTCAACGATATAACCGGGTGATTGCAAACGCACATTGCCTTCGGCCTCAAATTTATAAATCTCGCCACCAGTGCCAGTAACACTACCAGTAAGGCCGCTCGCAGCTGCCTTTTCACTTCCGTTTTTACTGGCCGTCTCTGCTGTGGGGCGCTCATGCGCTAACAGCAAATCGGCGGTAATAGTATTATCGCCGCGACTGGCTTTAGCATTGCCCCGAGCCAGATAAAGATTTTCTTTTTGACGCCACTCAAGGCTCTCGGCCTCGATATTTACGGGGCCACGCCCTTGCAGCAAATTGCTTTCAGCGGCAGCAGCCAGCACGGGCGCGGCGCAAACAACCAAAGCAACAAAGAGAGGGGCAAGCTTCATAAGGGGGCTCAATTTAAGTTTCTAGTTTGGCGGGTCTAGTTTGGGGGGCAGTTTAGGCGTGTCTTTATCGGGCGTAAAGCGTGCGCCGTTTAAAACAGCCTTGGCCCCGCCTGAAAACACCACAATTTTACCGCCCTCTTCTAAGCTAAATTTTTGGCTCTCTATCCGACCTGTAGCATTATGCGCCGATACCGGCTGCTCGCTCCAAGCGCGATTATTTTTTAGATCAAGCTGCAAAGATTGCGCGTTAAAATACTGCTCTTGCGTGGTTGAAAATTGCACCGCGCCTTGCAACAGCAACAAACCATCTTGCTCGATATAACGCCCCTGCTGCGATTGTATAAATAATTTCTCGCCTTGGCCTAAATCAAGCGTGGCTCTTGGCGCTGCGGCATCTAAGGCTTGTGGTGCCGAAGGCGGCTGGGTAGCAGTATCAGCTGTTGCCCTAAAGGGGCGGTTTTGCCCATCAACACCCGTATAAACGGGTGCCACCATGGTGGCTTGCGGCGCATTATCTTCTGGCAGTGGCTCAATCACGGGGCTGGCGCTGGGCCACAAAAACACCAAAGCCAAAAGGCACAAGGCAATCAAGGGCAAGGCGGGGCGTGCAATCGCTAAGCGCCGCTGCTGCGCTGCTAACGCCACACGCGCCGCATTAAGACGCGCACTATTATCCTCACGCGTGGCAATGGCTTGATCAAGGCTGCGCCGCACCACCGCCTGTTGCTTAAGGCTGATAAGCGTGCTCACCCAACGCCTGCCCGCAAACAATCATGAATATGCAAAATCCCAACAGGCACATTATCGGTCACCGCAAACAATGCGGTAATTTTGCGCTCATTCATTTGGGCCAAAGCTTCGGCCGCCAGCACGCTGGGCTCAATAGTAAGCGGGTTTTTGCTCATGAGACTTTGCGCATCTTGCGCCAAAATATCATCACTGCCGGTTTTTTTAGATAATGCGCGGCGCAAATCGCCATCGGTAATCACGCCCAAAAGCTTGCCGGCGGCATCAACCACACCCACACAGCCAAAGCTTTTTGCCGAAATCACCATAATCACATCGCGCAGTTTTTGTGTGGGCGCGCATAGGGGCAATGCCTCGGCCTTATGCATCAGGTCGGCCACTTTCAACAGCTTTTTGCCTAAAGTGCCACCCGGATGCAGGCGCTTAAAATCGCTGGCCGAAAAGTCGCGGCGCTCAAACAGGGCCACGGCCAAAGCATCGCCCAAAGCCAGCATCATGGTGGTGCTGCTGGTGGGAGCAAGGCCAAGCGGGCATGCCTCGGGCACATTGGGCAAATATAAAACCACATCGGCCGCCTGACCCAGCGCACTATCGCTGCGGCTGGTGATGCCAATGAGTGGCACATTATAGCGGCGCGTATGGGCAATAATATCGCCCAATTCAATGGTGTTGCCTGAATTAGAAAATGCCACCACCACATCGGCTTCGGTGACCATGCCTAAATCACCATGGCTGGCTTCGGCGGGGTGCACAAAACTCGCGGCCGTGCCGGTGCCCGCAAAAGTTGCGGCAAGCTTGCGCGCCACATGACCGCTTTTGCCCATGCCAGTAACGATAATGCGCCCCTTGGCATTGGCCAAAAGGCTTATCGCTGCCGAAAAACTATCATCGAGCTGTTCTGCCAGCTTACGCACGGCCTCGGCCTCAAGCAAAAGCAGCTGTCGCGCGGTGGTTAGGTCTGCGGCAACAAAACTAATCTCAGACCCGCCTATCTCAGACTCAAGATTAAGCGCTTGATTATGACGCACACTCATGAAGCAACTCCTGAAAGCCTAAAAAGTCATGCCAAAAAGCACAATGATGCACACACTCTTTATATAAGCACCAATTATGGCAAAATGAGCGACACAGTAGCACAATGTTGCGCTATCGGTATAATATTAAATTATTGTTGTTTATCAGTTGTTTAGTGTGAAAATATGTCGCCTTCGGCAAAACCATCTATGTCAAGCTTGGCTCTGGTGGGCAGAAAAGCACAACATGCGGACACTAGTTGCATACGCCCTTCGCGCTCAAGCATCACTTGTAGCTTAGCAGCAAGCGCATGCAAGTGCAGCACATCAGACGCGGCATAAGCCAGTTGCTCGGGGGTGAGGTGCGCTGCACCCCAATCCGAACTTTGCTGTTGCTTGCTGAGCTCAACGCCCAAAAGCTCGCGGCATAAATCTTTAAGGCCGTGGCGGTCGGTGAAGGTGCGCACCAGCCTGCTGGCTATTTTTGTGCAAAAAATCGGTGCGGTCACCACACCCAGATAAACCTGCAACACCGCCACATCAAAGCGGGCAAAATGAAACAGCTTAAGCACAGCGGGGTCGGTCAGCAAAGCGCGCAAATTGGGCGCGTCATAGTTGGTCGTATTATTGGCACCTTTAGCAAATTGCACTAAATGCGCTTGGCCATCTTCGCCACATAATTGCACCAAGCATAGCCGGTCACGCAGCGGGTTTAGCCCCATCGTTTCAGTATCTATGGCCACAACGGCACCCAGATTAAGGCCGGCAGGCAAATCACCTTGATGCAGAATGGGGGTCATGTGTTTTGTCTTACTTTGCAAAATGCCGCTTATGCATTATTCGAAAAATGATGGTGCCCAGAAGAAGACTCGAACTTCCACATCATTGCTGATACAAGTACCTGAAACTTGCGCGTCTACCAATTCCGCCATCTGGGCACAACAGAGCGCATAACTAAAGCTGGACAGAGGATAAAGTCAACCTTATTTCAATATGCATGGCGATATTAACTAAATGAGGGTGCTTATGTCGGTCTGGCCGAAATCTTATAAAACGGCAGTTATTTTTGGTGGCACGGGCTTTGTGGGCAAGGCTTTGGTGCAGCGTTTGGCCAAAACTGGCATCACCATTCGTATCCCCACACGCAGCCCCAAGAAAGCCGAGAGCCTGCGCCCCTTGGGCAATGTCGGCCAAATTGTACCGGTGGCCTGCAATATAGCCGATAACGGCGCGCTGGAAGCCTGCCTTGCCGGCGCCGATATTGTAGTCAACCTCATTGGCATTCTGGCCGAAGGCCGCGGCAATAATTTTGCTGCACTGCAAGCGGAGTTTCCGGCACGGCTTGGGGCGCTTGCCCAAAAAGCCGGCGTGCAAAAGCTTTTGCATGTGTCGGCCATCGGCGCTGATGCGGCCAGCCCGTCACTTTATGCACAAAGCAAAGCTGCGGGCGAAAATGCCCTTAAAGAAAAATTTCCTAAGGTCAGCATATTTAGACCCAGCATCATTTTTGGGGCCGAAGATAATTTCTTTAATCTTTTTGCCAAAATGGCGCGGCTCTCGCCGGCCCTGCCACTGATTGGCGGCGGTCATACAAAGTTCCAGCCGGTTTTTGTGGGTGATGTGGCCGATGCGCTTATGGCCGCACTCTCTAACCCCTCAAGCACCAAACAAACCTATGACGGGCAAACCTATGAGTTGGGCGGCCCCGCCATTTACAGCTTTAAGCAGCTGCTGCAAATTTTGCTAAAAACCATCGGTCGCAAAAAACTTTTATTACCGCTGCCTTGGGGCCTGGCCACATTGCAAGGCGCTATTTTACAAAACCTGCCGGGGCAATTACTCACTATCGATCAAGTGCGTTTGCTGCGCACCGATAATATTGTCAGCGGCCAATATAAGGGCCTTGCCGATTTAGGCATAACGCCCACCGCGCTTGAGGGGATTATTCCAACCTATCTTGCCGCACATAAAAAGGGCGGGCGCTTTGGCGCATAATTCAAGGCAGATACACAACATTAATAAACCCCCTGAACCAGACTTTTCTTCCGTTTGGACGCACCAGAATTGGCGCAGTCCTACCACGGTGTCACCGGCACGAAATATGCCTGTGACCAAAGACAGATATCGGTAGCTCTTGGCACAATGCCGCGCTGGCACAATTGGAGAAGCTAATGAATAATTGGGATTCTTGGTTGGCGCTGTTTTCTTTCGCTGTAGCAATTTACGCCACAGTGCACGCTCGAAAAGCAAATGAATTTGCTGCTGAGGCTAACAAAAAAGCCGACCGCGCCAATGAGTTGGCCGACATGCAAAGCAAAATCAGCGTACGCCCATTACTATCAATAGCCACGCACAGAACCCCAGCTAATGTGCAAGAATTCGAAAAATATGATCTACAGGTTGTTTTAGAAAATTGTGGCAATGGCCCAGCAATCATCGATGCTGTTCGTCTTTATAAAAATGAACATGAGGTCGGAGGTTTTGATCATAGAGAAAATTATCTGGCTGCCATAACAAGCCTTTTCACTAACATTGAGCCGCAAGATTATTATTATCTAGCGCCACGTAAAAAATACCCCCACGGCTATAGTGTGCTTGCCCCGCACAAGTCTGTAGAACTTTTAAAAATCAGGTTTCATTTAGTAAATGCCCTGCCCATCACCACGGCGCTCGATGCAGCGCGCATTGAAATCGAGTATAGCTCTATTGCTGGGGAGCCAATGCCCACGCTTGTGGCCAGCACCAAACCCACCGGCAAAAAATAATTCAGGTTTTTGTCTATTTTTTGCAGCTTCAAAGCGATTTAGAGCAGCATTAATCTGCGGGCCAAAACCTAAGCCGCACTGCCCATAATCCAGCCGCCACCTAATACGCGTGCGCCATCATAAATCACGGCGGCCTGCCCTGTGGCTACCGCATTATGCTCGGCATGGAGCTGTAACATGGCGCGGTCATCGCCCAGCATGCTGAGCGTTGCGGGCAAAAGCGGTTGGGCCGAGCGCAATTTTACCTGCACCTCTATATTTGTGGCGGGCGCGGCACCATCGCCCAGCCAGTTTAGCTCTTTGATAAAAACTTGCGTGCGCGCCAAGGCTGTTTTTGGCCCCACTAAAACTTTATGCTGGGCGGCATCAAGCCCGACTACATAAAGCGGCTCAGCTTCGCCCCCCACACCAAGGCCACGGCGCTGACCAATGGTAAAATTAATAATGCCCTCATGCCGACCCACAACTTTGCCGGTTTCAATATGCACAATGTCGCCTGCGGTCAGCGCACCTGGGCGCATGCGGCTGACAACTTCGGCATAATTACCGGTTGGCACAAAACAAATATCTTGGCTATCGGGCTTATCGGCCACAACCAAACCCAAACGCGCGGCCTCAGCCCGCGCATAGCTTTTGGGCAAGCCCCCCAGCGGAAAGCGAATATAATCTAGCTGCGCTCTGGTGGTGGTGAATAAAAAATAGCTCTGATCGCGGGCATCTTCAGCGGCTCGGTGCAATTCGGCGCCAGCTGCACCCATCACCCGCCGCGCATAATGACCGGTGGCCATACAATCGGCATCGAGCTGCTTTGCGGTATCGAGCAAATCGCGGAACTTCACCTTCTGATTGCAGCGCACACAAGGGATAGGCGTTTCGCCGCGCATATAGCTATCGGCGAAATCTTCCATCACCTGCTGCTGAAACACACTTTCATAATCGAGCACGTAATGTGGGATATTTATTTTTTCGGCCACCATGCGTGCGTCGTAAATATCGGCACCCGCACAGCACGCGCCTTTTTTTTGTAAGGCCACGCCATGATCGTAAAGCTGCAAGGTAACGCCCACCACATCATAGCCGGCTTCTTTTAACAGCGCGGCCGTGACGCTGCTATCCACCCCGCCCGACATAGCCACCACAACACGCGTGGCCGAGCGCGGCTTATTAAAGCCCAAGTCAAAATCCGGTACCGTGCTGCCGATGCTGTTCATGCTGCAGATATAGCGGCAAGAATGACCGAGTTTCAACAAAAACAACCACAATTGCGCCATAGACTGGACAAGACGCACACATTTTCGCAATATGCGCCCTAGGTGGGGCCTGTAGCTCAGTTGGTTAGAGCGGGCCGCTCATAACGGTCTGGTCGGGGGTTCAAGTCCCTCCGGGCCCACCAAATTTTCTTGATGCATGAACCCCCCTGCACTGTTTGCTCGCCTCCGAATTATAAGTTCACTCGCCTTCGAATTATAAGTTCGCTCGC
The DNA here is from genome assembly GCA_027485855.1 of Rickettsiales bacterium. GTDB lineage: Bacteria > Pseudomonadota > Alphaproteobacteria > JAIXQD01. The sequence goes on from JAIXQD010000033.1 coordinate 264,055, forward strand.
CTTCGCGCATTAGTTTGCTTGCCTTCGAATTATATGTTCGCTTGCCTCCGGCAAGGCCGGCTCAAGTCACGCCCCACCCACCAAAAAACTTTAGCTCAATGCGCCCCCTGCATTCTTTTTACATGAGGCGCACATGCAGCACACAGGCAGCACACAAAACAAAAAACACAAAAGCAAAAGTCAAAAACACGGCGGCACACAGAATCACCCCTCAACAACTTCGGTGAAAAACTGTGCCGATTCTCTTTTTGATTCGTTTTTTGGACCGATTTTCTGCTCGAATGGCACAAGACCGACAAATAATTTACACAAGTCAAAAAATATTGCATTCCTGCCACAGTGGGTATTTGAGATGTTTTTTTATAATAAAAAAATGCCGTGAAGATAAAAATCCGCAAAAGCAGAATGTGCATATAACACTTATTTTATAAGCACTTTTTCGTTGTGCGGTTTTTTCAAACAGTGCCACGATGTTTTTGCAGCCACATGATATTACATGCACTCATCTATGCGCAGCTTGCCTCAATCGCGCCGCTCTCGTTAATAAAAAAGCAACCACCTTGCAATAAGGTGTTGACTGTAAGGTAAAGTGCATCAACACTGTAAGCACTTGCCTTGAACTTGACCTTAGGAGGATATCATGGCTGTGAAGAAAAAAACCGCTGCTGCTAAAAAGCCAGTGAAAAAAGTTGCTGCTAAAAAGCCAGCAAAAAAGACTGCTGCCAAGAAGAAGTAAATTCTTCTAGCAGTGCTATTACCTTCGGGTGGTAGCAAAGCCTTTAGAGACTGCGTGGTGCAAACCACGCAGTCTTTTTTTTACCTGGCTTTTTTTGTGCCTAATTTCTTACTGGGCTTTTTGTGCCCATATTTCTCTGCGGCTTTTTGCATTTCGCTTTTTTGTGGCTTTAAATAACGCAAAGCCTCTATAAAACCCCATGCAAAAGCCCTTCACCCTGCATATGGCTAGCCCCGCCAATAGGGTCACCCCCGCCGATAGGGTCACCCCCGCCAATAGGGCCATATTATTGGATATTCCCCATGCGGGCCGTCACTATCCGGCTATTTTTGGGCTATGCGCGCAAGCCGAGCAAAACTGGCTGATGGAAGATATTTTGCTAGATACGCTTTGGCAGGCCGCACCACAAATGGGCGCAAGCCTGCTCACCATGCAGCTTGGCCGCGCCATTGCCGATGTCAATGCCGCGCTCAGTCAAACGACACGGCTTTTTCGTCACCCGCCCCGCGATAAACAAGAGGCCACACTGCGGCTTGATTATGCCTACCACCCCTACCATGCCGCACTCGCCCAAGAAATCACCCGCCTTAAGGCCGCACATGGGCCGGTGCTGCATCTTAATTTGCACTCATTTGGCCGCACACAGGCTAATGGCGAATACTACCCGCACGCGGCCGACATAGAGCTTGGCACCCGCCACGGACAAACCGCCAGCGACAGCACGCTCAAACTCATGGCCGATTTTTGGCGCCAGCGCGGCTATCGTGTGGCCTGCAACCAAATTTTTAGTGGTGGCGAAATTATCCGGCGGCACGGCCAGCCCAGCGCCAATATCGAATCTGTGCAAATTGAATTTGCCCGCGCCCTTTACTTCGACCCCATTCTGGCTCGCCCGCATGATGGCGCAACGCGCCTGCAAAAAGACTGCGAAGATTTTTTGCAGATGCTGACTATGGCGCCGCAGCCCAATATGCCGCCCGCCAATCGGGGCAGAAAAGCCATTGCCAAGCCAGAAGCGAAACCCTAAGCTTGCTTATGCGCTTTTTTTATCTGCCCATTTTGCTGTTGCTTTCGGCCTGCACCACCACAACACCGGTCGTGTGCAACTGTCAGTGCCCGCAAATTAATTGGCCAGAGCCGGTTATCATTGAAGACCCCGCCCCCACACCCGCAATTACCTGCCCCGCCGGCAATGAGCTTTTAGGCGTGATTGATACCACCAAAGCCAGCCGCGCTTTGCCCGCCAGCACCACAGCCGATGATTATGTTTGGGTGGGGGCCGAATATTGGCCAGACACACAAAAAACAAAGACGCAAAAAGCAAATAAGAAAACCAAAGCCTCACAGGCTGCACAACCACAGCTCACCTGCTTTTATCGGCGCGTGCACGACAATAAGCAGCTGCCGCTCAGCCTTAAACTTTACCCCGAAATTGCTGCCAAGGCCCCACCGCTGGGCAATGCTTGGCAGGCACTAAAAAATGGCCGCCTCATGTGCACCGCGGCCATCCCCACCGATTGCGGCATCACCGACCTTGAAGCAGTTGCTAAGTTAGCCGCCCCCAAAAATTAGCGGCAAAGTTAGCGGCAAAAATTAGCGCCGCTTACGCGCAGCCTTATGGCGCCAAATCACACGCAGCTAAATCAAAGGCCGCTAAATCACTGCGGCAACAATATTTGTATTATTTAAGTATCGAGGAAGCTACGCAGCTTGCGTGACCGGCTGGGGTGCTTAAGCTTGCGCAGCGCCTTCGCCTCAATCTGACGAATACGCTCACGCGTAACGTTAAATTGCTGGCCCACTTCTTCAAGTGTGTGGTCGGTATTCATGCCGATACCAAAACGCATGCGCAGGACTCGCTCTTCACGCGGCGTCAGCGTTGACAGCACCCGTGTCGTGGTTTCACGCAGATTGCCCAAAATAGCGGCATCGAGCGGCTGCACCGCGTTTTTATCTTCAATGAAATCGCCAAGGTGCGAATCTTCTTCATCGCCCACGGGCGTTTCAAGACTAATCGGCTCTTTGGCGATTTTTAAAACCTTGCGCACTTTTTCAACCGGCATCAGCAAGCGCTCGGCCAGTTCTTCTGGCATGGGCTCGCGGCCAATTTCGTGCATCATTTGCCGACTGGTACGCACCAGCTTATTGATGGTTTCAATCATATGCACGGGGATACGAATAGTCCGCGCCTGATCGGCAATGCTGCGAGTAATAGCTTGACGTATCCACCAAGTAGCATAGGTCGAAAATTTATAGCCGCGCCGATATTCAAACTTATCGACGGCTTTCATCAGGCCAATATTGCCCTCTTGGATAAGATCCAAAAACTGCAAGCCACGGTTGGTATATTTTTTAGCAATTGAAATAACCAAACGCAGATTGGCCTCAATCATTTCTTTTTTGGCGCGGTTGCCCTCGCGCTCGCCACGCTGCACTTGTGTGACAATGCGGCGAAACTCTGAAAGCGGCAGGCCCGACTCTTCGGCTAAAACGGCCAGCTCAGCGCGCAGGCGCTCAACTTCGTCATTGTGTAAGTCGTAGAATTTTTCCCAATGTTTGAGGTCGGTTGGGGTGGGGGCTTTTTTAGGCGCCGTCGTAACTGCCGCGCTCACGCTGGGCGTGCTGATATTTGCAGCTTTAGTGGTTTTAGCACCCGCTTTGCCCACAACCTTATCAGAAACTTTAGCGGGCTCTTTTTTGGCGACTTCTTTTTTGCCTTCTTTTTTGGCTTTAGCTTTATCGGCTTCGGCCTTGGCCACATCGCGCGCCACCAGCTTGACGGTTTCTTTCAGCCAATTTTTTTCCTGCTCTTGGCCATAATAGCGGTCAAGGAAATCATCGCGGCTGATACGGCAATCGAGCGCGGCGCGTAAAATTTTACCTTCCATCCCCATCAGGCGACGGTTGAGCGAATAAAGCTGCTGCACCAATTGTTCAATGCGGGCAATGTTAAGCCGCACTGTGTGCACCAGCTCCACCAGCTCAGACTTAACGGCTTGATATTTTTTCTCGGCGCTGGCTTTAGTTTTATCATCGGCCTTGGCGGCTTTGAGGCGATCTTCCGAAAGCTTGGCCAGCTTCTTCCAAGTTTTGTTGATTTTCTCGAAGGTTTCTAAAACTTCCGGCTTGAGCTTCTCCTCCATCGCCGAAAGAGTCACGCTCACCTCATCGTCAGCGGCAATGGCATCACCCACGGTGTTGGGCGCATCGCCTTCAATTTCTTCGGCGGGCTCATCATCGGCAGGCGGGGCTTCAGCGCCGCCGCCAAAGCTGGCGTCTAAATCGATAATGTCACGCAGCAGCAGCTTATTGTCTTTGAGGGCTTCGTTCCAAGAGAGAATGGCTTTAATCGTCAGCGGGCTTTCGCAAATGCCGCCAATCATCATTTCCTTGCCAGCTTCAATGCGCTTGGCAATGGCAATTTCACCCTCACGCGACAGCAGTTCAACCTGCCCCATTTCGCGCAAATATAAACGCACCGGATCATCGGTGCGGCCCGCTTCGCTATCCGAGATGTTGCCTTGGCGCTCGACATTATCGAAGCCTTCGGCGTCTTCCGCTTCTTCGGCGCTATCAACCACATTAATGCCCATCTCATTGAGATTGGCCATCACATCTTCAATTTGTTCAGAGCCCGTCACATCGGCAGGCAAAGCCTTGTTCAGCTCATCAAGCGTGATATAGCCACGCTCTTTGCCTTTTTTGATAAGCTTTTTTATCGACTCAATCGTGACGTCCGCCGAGGGTGCTTCGGGGACTTCATTCTCGGTTTCTTTATTCTCTTTGCTGCGTTTGGCGGCCATAGCTCTCACTTACACAATAGAAGCTTTACAGTGCTGGCCATAATAACCAGAACTGTAGAAAAAATAAGCATAATCGCCCTGATAAATAAGGCAAATTGCGTAAAGCAGCAAGTTTATAATGGCCCATTTGTTAAAATCTGGCTTAAACTTCGCTTAATCGAAGGGTGTTTGCAAACTAGCCAACTGCTCTTGCAGCTCTTGTAACTGCGCTAAACTCTGCTCACTGAGCGGCTCATTGCGTAGGCGGATTATTTCTTGCTGAATGGCATCGCGCTGGCCGGCCTGTTGCAGGCCTAAAAGCCCCGCTTGTACCGCTTGCGGATTGGCTTGCGGGCGAGCAAAGGGTGCCAAGGCCATCAGCTGCGGCGAAAGGACTTTATCGATGGTGCCGCCATGCCCCAAAAGCCGGAGCTGCTGCTGTAAATCATCGCAGCTCACATCGGGCGTATCGGCCAATAGCTCTAATAGGGCGCTGCGCAATTCGGCATATTCAGTTAGCGACATAGGCAAGGCCGCCAAAGTTTCAGCAAAATCGCCAACACAATGCGGATGATTTAACGCTGCGGCCAGCCACTGCTCGGCCCGGCGCAAAGCCGCAGGGCTGGGTGTGGTTAAGTTGGCCAAGGGCACCGCCCGCAAATTTTTGCTGTTATTTTTTTGCGTGGTTTGCCAAGTAAGCCCGCGCAACCTTTGCCGCAAATCTTGCTCATACCAGTTGCGCGTGGCGGCATCTTTTATGGTGGTAAGACGCGTGCGCAATTCGGCCTCTAAGTTACTGCGCCCCTCTGGCGTGTTTACGGCATGCGCGGCCATTGCCTGCTGCCATAATAAATCGAGCAGCGGCACGGCCTGCTCTATGGCGCTTTGCATGGCCCCTGCCCCGCGCCGCCGAATTAAACTATCGGGGTCTTCGCCGCCTGAAAGCATGACAAAACACACACTATGTCCTGGGCGCAAATGCGGCATGACACGCTCAAGCGAGCGCTGGGCGGCACGCTGACCCGCTGTATCACCATCAAAGCATAAATGCAGCGGCAGGCGGCGCGCTAATTCAGGCGGCTGCACTTGCCACAATAATTCTATTTGCTCTTCAGTCAGGGCCGTGCCCAAAGGCGCCACAGCGCCAGCAAAACCAGCCTCGGCCAGCGTGATCACATCAAGGTAACCTTCCGCCACAATCAACGGCGAAGCATCAGCCGCAGCCATGCGGGCGCGGTTTAAATTATAAAGCGTGCGGCCTTTATGAAATAGCGGATGCTCGGGCGAGTTAATATATTTTGGCCCCTCGCCCTCAAGCAGCCTTGCGCCAAAAGCCACTACCCGCCCGCGTGGATCGGCCACCGGAAACATCAGGCGGTTTCTAAAAAAACTAAACAGGCTTTGGTCGCGCTCGCTTTGCCGCAACAAACCAAGTTGCTGCAAAATTTTATCGCTGAAACCTTGTTTGCCCAAAGCCTTTTGCAACAAGCTGCCATCTTGCGGGGCATAGCCTAGCCTAAATTTTTGCTGTGTTTCTAAACTCACGCCGCGCCCGGCTAAATATTGCGCGGCTTTTTGCCCCATGGGCGTAGCCAGCTGGGCCATAAAAAAAACAGTGGCCGCCTCGAGTGCGGCATAAAATTGTTGCTGCTCATCATATTGAGCCCGAGCTTCAGGCGTTGCTTGCGGCACGGGCAGGCCGGCCTCTTGCGCCAACCGCTCCACCGCCTCTGGGAAAGACAGGCTATCATAGCGCATGACAAAACCAACAATGTCGCCATGCGCGCCACAGCCAAAGCAATGGAAAAACCCCTTAGCATCATTGACGGTAAAGCTAGGAGATTTTTCCTGATGGAAGGGACAGCAGGCCGACCACTCACGCCCCGCCCGCTTGAGCGGCACGCGCCGGCCAATAATTTGTGATAGGCTCAAGCGCGCCCGCAACTCGGCAATAAAAGCGGGCGGAAAAACCGGCATGCTTAGCTCAAAGCCTGCTTCACGGCGCTGCTGGCCTTGGTAAAATCCATCTGGCCGGCATAGGCGGTTTTAAGCTCGGCCATAACACGGCCCATATCTTTCACTGAGCTGGCACCCAGCTTGGTCACCAGCGCCGCAATGGCCGCTTGCATGGCGGCATCATCCATTTGTTGCGGCAAAAACTGCTCAATGACATTTATCTCGGCCAGCTCTTTTGCGGCAAGCTCGGGGCGGTTGCCTTGCTCGTAAAGCACAATGCTTTCGCGCCGTTGCTTCACCATGCCTTGCATCATCGATAAAATTTGCTCATCGCTGATGCCATTGGCAACACCGCTGGGGCGGGCATCGATATCTTTTTGCTTGAGGGCGGCCATAATTAAACGAATAGCATCAACCCTTGCGGTTTCTTTGGCCAGCATGGCGGTTTTAAGCTCGGCCATAATTTTTTCACGTAGCATAATATCTCTCCTGTTTGCTTAGGCTGCCCAAACTAGTTAAGCGCTAACCCGTTTAAAATGATGCTGGCATCGGCTTTGGGCCCCACCAGACTAATGCTCGGTTTGGCTTTAAGTAATTTTGCCGCCTCGCGCTGACAATCAAGCACGGTCACGGCATCGAGCTTGGCTAAAATATCGGCCAGCGACAAGAGCCGACCATGCACTTGTAATTGCTGCGCCAAAGCCTCCGCCCGGCCAAGATTGCTTTCGAGGCCCATCACCATGCCGGCACGCAATTGTGCTTTGGCGCGCACCAGCTCTTCAGGGGTGATGTTTTGTGCAACGGCAGCAATTTCGGCAATACACACCGTAACCAGCTCTGCCAATTTTTCAGCAGCCAGACCAGCATAAAGGCCAAACAAGCCGCCATCGAGCAAGGGCTGAGTGAAGCTATAAATACTATAAACCAAGCCGCGTTTTTCGCGCACCTCTTGAAACAAGCGCGATGACATGCCACCACCCAGCAAAGTAGAAAGCACGCTTTGCGCATAATAATCGCTCGCCCCTGCCGCAGCCCCGGGCCAAGCCAGCGCTAGGTGCAATTGCTCGGTCTCGCGCGCATCAACAACTTCACCGCCCACATAAAGCGCGGGCGTGGTGGCAGGTGTGCTGCCCTTGGCCAATGTGCCAAGGCGTTGCTGCACCATGGCCAATAAATTATCGCGGCTAATAGCGCCGCTGCCCACCACCACCAAATTACTGCCCACATAAAAACGCTGCACATAATCGGCCAAAGCTTGGTGCGGCATGGTGCGAATAGCCTCGGCTGTGCCCAGCACCGAGCGCCCCAAAGCTTGCCCCGCCCAAACACGCTCGGCCAGTAAATCAAACACCAAATCATCGGGCGTGTCTTGCACTTGGCCAATTTCCTGAACAATCACCTCGCGCTCGCGGTCGAGCTCGGCTTTATCCAGCAAAGAATGACGCAGCATGTCAGATAAAATATCAAGCACCAGCGGCGCATCTTCGGCCAGCACTTTGGCGTAATAGCCGGTTTGCTCGCGGCCGGTAAAAGCGTTGATCTGCCCACCCACAGCCTCTATCGCCCGCGAAATTTCGAAAGCATCCCGCGTGGGTGTGCCCTTAAACATCATATGCTCGACTAAATGCGCAAGCCCATGCTCGGCCTCGGCCTCACACCTTGTGCCCACCGAAAAATAAAGCCCAAGCGCCACTGTGGCCGCACCGGGGATGGTATCGGTCACCACCCTTATGCCATTGGGCAAAGTATCGAGCGTGGGGGCAAAATAAAGTGAAGTCATAAGGCGCCTTTGGTTAGAGCGCTAAAATATAGTCTTTCACGGCGGCGAATGCAGCAGGCAAAGCGATGATTTTTTCATTTCCGGCCAGTTTTTCGGCAATTTCGGGCGGTAAAACAGCATGCTGCCCCGTGGCTTGGTAAACAGTTGGCGCAAATTTAGCCGGATGCGCACAAGCCAGCAGCACTGTGGGGCGGGTTTTATCGCCAGCCCGCAAATAGGCCGCATAGCCAACCGCCGTATGTGGGTCGAGTAAAACATTATAGTGGCTGGCGGCGTGCTGCATGGCGGCTAAGGTTTGCGCATCACTAATGCTGGTGGCGCTAAAATCTTTGCTGGCGTGGGCAGGCAAGCGCAAAGCTTGGCTCATTAGATTCTTTAAGGCCACGCTATCGCGGTTGGTTTGCTCAAATAGCCAGCGCTCTAAATTGCTGGGTATTTGTATATCCATCGATGGGCTTAATGTGGCCTGCACGGCTTGCGGGGCGCACACGCCGTCATTGAGTAAGCGCGGCAGGGCGTCATTGGCATTGCTGGCAATATGTAAGCCGCCCAATGCCACACCACAGCGCCTTGCGGCATAGGCCGCGTAAACATTGCCAAAATTACCGGTTGGCACCACAAAATGCGCTTGCGGAATTTGCGCCACCACTCTGGCATAATAAACCATTTGCGCCGCCACACGGGCAAAGTTAATTGAGTTCACCGCGCGCAAGGCAAAAGCATGATGCATGTCGGCATCATTGAGAAGTTTTTTCACAATGGCTTGGCAATCATCAAAGCTGCCATCAATGGCAATGGGGTGCAGATGCTGCCCCGGCAAAGTCGTCATTTGGCGGCGCTGCACATCGCTGGGGCGCCCTTGCGGGTAAAGAATAACCGCTGTCGTGCCAGTACTGGTGGCACAGCCCGCCAAAGCGGCAGAGCCCGTATCACCACTGGTGGCGCCCAAAACTAAAATGCGCCGCGATGCGGGCAAGGCCGCAAAAACCTGACCCAGCCATTGCAAAGCAATATCTTTAAAGGCCAAAGTCGGCCCATGAAACAGCTCAAGCAGCCACAGATTTTCATCAAGGCGTCGCAGCGGCACAATATCGGCATGCCGAAAGCTGGCATAAGCCGCATGCAGGCTTTGCTGTAATTGTTGCGGCGAGAAACTATCACCCACCAGCGGCGCTAAAAACTGCGCGGCAAAATCGGCATAGGGTAAGTTTTTATCTGGCACAGGCAAATTCGGCCACGCTTTTGGCACATAAAGCCCGCCATCAATGGCTAGGCCCGCGCCCACCACGCCGGCAAAATCTAAATCGGGGGCGGCACCCCTTGTGCTGCAAAATAAACTCATGGCTGAAAGCTTGCTTTGCGCAAATCATAAAACACCGGCCGCACCGCGCCCTGATTGGGCCTATCGGCCAGAGAAAGCCTTGGCCGCACACCACCAACCGTATCTTGCAAAAATTTTTGTGCGGCGGGCGGCAGGGGTGCATTTACATTATGGCCATTTAAAACACCCCAAAGCCCCGCCCAAGCCCGCAGCACATTATCGGCGTTATAGCCGCCGCCGCCTAAAAGCAATAATCGTGGCGAGGTGGCCGAGAGCTTGCTGACAGCCTGCCACAAAGCATTATTCGATAATTGACCCCGCGCTAAATTATCACCGGCCAGCAAATCAGCCCCACACTGAATAACCAGCGCCTCGGGCTTAAACTCTGCCAGCTGCGGCAAAATAACCTGCTCAATCAGCAATGCAAACTCGCTATCATTAATTGCCGTTGGCACGGGCAAATTGCGCACATTATTATGCACGCCGCGATGCTGTAAAAAACCACTGCGCTGCACGATTTGTTGCTCATGGATAGAAAAAAGCCGTACGCGCTTGTCGTGCTGCAATAATTCTTCGACGCCATCACCATGATGCGCGTCTAAATCAACATAAGCCACGCGGGCGCAGCCTTGTGCTAAAAAGGCCTGTAGCGCTAAGGCCGCATCATTAAAATAACAAAAGCCACTGGCCTGAGCGGCCTTGGCATGATGCGCGCCACCAATAATATTAAACACCGCGCCACCATTTTGCAGCAGCTGCACCGCCAGCAAACTACCGCCCGCTGCCAGCGCGGCCCTGTCAAAAATATCGGCACGCAGCGGATGTTCGGGCGTGCCAAAATTATAATTTTGCCGATCGGCTTTTGTGGTAATTTGTGCGGCTTGCGCGCGCCACAAAGCCTGCACATAAGCAGGCGTATGCAGGGCGCTAAGCTGTGCTTCGCTTGCTAATGGTGCCTCGCGGTACTGCGCTGGCGTAAGCCAACCCATATGCTTGATAAGCTCAACCGCCGCCATCGCCCTTGGGATAGAGAGCGGGTGCCCTGCGCCATAATCGCTCTGTGCTAAACGGGCGCTGCCAATCAGTATGGGGGTCATGGCCGCACCGAATTCTTATCTGCATAGGCGCGAAAGCCTAACATCAATGTCCAGCCAATCGCCAGCGACAGCCAAGTGAGAGCATAACCTAAATGCGGGTTACGAATAGCGGGACGCGCCAAATCAGTATCAAGCACAAAGGGTGCGGGAGTGGGCAGTTGCATGGCCTTGCTCATATGATCGATATCGGCCCAGTACCATTGGCCATTTTCGTTATTGGGCTGCATCCAGCCTTGCACCGGTTTGGGCCGCAGCCGCACGGCTAAATGCTCAACCGCAAGCGCTGAATCATCGGCGTCTTTATTGGCAGCATAACCGAGCTTCACCCACAGCAGCACATTATTATCAAGCCGCAGCGGCCGATAGCGCCAATAGCCGAGCTGACCATTTTGCACCGCGCCCGACAAATAAATACTGCCGCCCGCCCATGTGCCGCTCAGCTCTAATGTTTGCCATAAGCGCGGCGTATCGGGCCAAGCGCGGGCTGCGGGCAAAGCCATATGTGCATCAATCTCGGCCAAGAGCGCGGTTTTAGGCCCAAGCCGTTGAAACTGCCACACGCTTAAACTTAGCAGCAGCAGCAACCCGGCTAGCCATATAAAAATAATTTTGTTAATGCGAGGCTGCACCAGCAGCATACCAATAAATGGCCACAAACAAAAACAGCCAGACCACATCAACAAAGTGCCAATACCAAGCCGCCGCTTCAAAACCAAAATGGCTGTCGGCAGTAAAATGGCCCTTCACTGTGCGCCACCAGCACACCGCCAAAAAGATTGTGCCGACAAACACATGAAAGCCATGAAAGCCCGTGGCCATATAAAAAGTGGTTGGGAAAATATGGTTAGCAGCACCACCTTCGGGCATTTTAAAAGCAAAAGTCGCGTGGCTATATTCGTAAATCTGGAAGCCTGAAAACACGACCCCCAGAATAACGGTAAACATCAGCATTTGTGCGGCCAGCTCTTTATCGCCCTCCATAATGGCGTGGTGCGCTGCCGTGACAGTGCAACCCGATAACAGCAATATCAAAGTGAGCATCAAGGGCAAATCAAACGGATTGAAGGTTGTTATGCCCTCAGGCGGCCAAGCGCCGCCCCATATTTCGAGCGGGAAAAGCGCCGCATTAAAATAAGCCCAGAAGAACGCCACAAAAAACATCACCTCTGAGGCGATAAACAAAGCCATGCCATAGCGCAAACCAATTTTAACAATAGGACTATGCGCCTTTTCAACCACGGCTTCTTTAATAATGTCGCGCCACCAAAAAAACATCACCGCCAATACCGCCACCAAACCCAGCAACGTGCCCTTAACGCCTAAATGGAACGCCCCCCAAGACACATCATGCATAAAGGCCACTGTGCCACCGGCTAAGCAGCCCGCGGCTAACGAGCCCGCCAAAGGCCAAATGCTGGGCGGCACCAAATGATAAGGCTGCGGGATGTTGCTTTGCTCATAATGAACAATGCCATCATAATGCGGTTTATCGTTATGGCTCATGGCTGGCGCTCCTGTTGGGTAGAATTATTGGCAGCATGCAGAGGGGTAGTTTGATCTTTAGCTAAGAAAAATGTGTAAGACAAAACAATTTCGCGGATATCGGCGGTTTCAGGGTCTTGCAGCATGGCCTCATCAACAAAATAAGTTACGGGAAACTCGATGGTTTCTCCGGGCTGTATTTCTTGCCGCTCAAAACAAAAACACTGCACCTTACTAAAATAAGGCCCCGCTTTATGCGGCGTGACATTATAAGTGGCCGTGCCAACCAAAGCTTTATTGCTGCGGTTAGTGGCTTTAAAAACCATATGCCCCGCCTCACCCACTTTAACCGAGGCGGTGACTTTTTCGGCTGCAAAATCCCACGGCAGTTCTGGTGAGACATCGGCATTAAACCGAATAGCCAGCGGCACAGTGGTGGCCTGCTCTGGCACCGCTATGGCTTGTTGCGTGGTGCCGCCAAAACCAGTGACGCGGCAAAATAAATCATAAAGCGGCACTGACGCATAGGCCAAACCCAGCATCAAAACCGGAATGGCAAAAATTTTAAGGCCAAGTTTGCGGTTGTTGTTCATAGGTGGTCGCTCATAGATGTGGTGCCATCCGAATAATGGTGGTAACCCAAATCAGCGCCACCAGCGCCAGCAAAATAGCCAGCAGCACCATATTTTTTTGGCTCAAGTTTTTTTGCTGCTGCTGTTTTTTTTGCTGCTCTTGCAGCGGCTCTTGTTGGGGGGGGATATTCATGCGGCCCATCTTTCGCCAATGAGTGTTGCCAACAACACCGAAAGATACAACAAAGAAAAACTAAACATGGCGGGTGCCGTGCGGTTTTGGCTATCAAACAACAAACGCAGATTCATGGCAATAAAAACCGCGCCCAGCACCAGCGCCACTGCGCCATAAACCAAACCCGCAAAGCCAAGCCATGTCGGCAAAAGCGAAATGGGCAAAAGCAAAACCGTATAAACCAGCATTTGCCATTTTGTCGCAGCATCACCTGCAACGACCGGCAACATAGGAATGCCGGCACGCGCATAATCTTTGCAGCGATAAAGCGCCAGCGCCCAAAAATGCGGCGGCGTCCAAAAAAAGATAATGGCAAATAAAACCCATGGCGCCAGCGGCGTGTCACCACTCACTGCGGCCCAACCAATGACGGGCGGAAAGGCGCCTGCCGCGCCACCAATCACAATATTTTGCGGCGTGCGGCGCTTGAGCCAAACCGTGTAAACAAACACATAAAAAAGCTCGGCCACGGCCAGCCAAAATGCTGCCACCCAGTTTATTGTCAGCGCCATAAGCAAGGGTGCGGCAATGGCCAGCACCACCGAAAATTCAAGCGCGGCTTGTGGCTCTATACGGCCGGCGGGCAAAGGGCGGTTTTGTGTGCGCGTCATCAGCGCGTCGCTATCGCGCTCTAGCCACATATTAATACCGCCCACAGCGCCACTGCCTAGCGCAATCCACAACAAGCACGCCGCTGCCAGCAGCGGGTGCAAAGTGCCGGGCGCCAAAACAATGCCTGCAAGGCCCGAGAATACCACCAGCGACATCACCCGCGGCTTCAGCAGTGCAATATAATCACTGATGGCCGCAGGTGCGATCGTTGCTGAGAGTGCCTCTGTTGCCATGCTCAGCGCACGCGTGGCAGAGTTTCAAACTGGTGGAAGGGCGGCGGCGATGGCAGCAACCATTCAAGGCTGGTGCCGCCAGTGTGCCAGTAATCGGCCTCTACTTTGCGGCCACGCGCCAGCGTGTAAAGAGCAATGCCCACAAACAATAAAGCCGAGGCAAAGCTAATCAACGCGCCCACTGTGGCGATATGGTTCCAATATTGGAAAGCATCCGGATAATCGGGGATACGGCGCGGCATGCCTTGCAGACCCAAAAAATGCATGGGGAAGAAGGTCAGATTTACGCCAGCAAAGGTCAGCCAAAAATGCAGCTTGCCCCAAAATTCGGGGTATTGGCGGCCCGACATTTTGCCAATCCAATAATACCAGCCAGCAAACATGGCAAACACCGCGCCCAAGCTCAGCACATAATGGAAATGCGCCACCACATAATAAGTGTCGTGCAGCACCGTATCAACGCCCGCATTAGACAGCACCACACCGGTGACACCACCCACAGTGAACAGGAAGATAAACCCAAGCGCAAACAACATCGGCGTTTCAAAAGTGAGCGAGCCGCCCCACATGGTGGCCAGCCAGCTAAACACTTTAACGCCGGTGGGCACGGCAATAATCATGGTGGCCAGCATAAAGTAAGCGCGGGTATCAACATCAAGCCCCACCGTGTACATATGGTGCGCCCACACAATAAAGCCGACAAAGCCAATCGAGGCCATGGCTACCACCATGGGCAGATAACCAAATACCGGCTTACGGCTAAAGGTTGAGACAATATGGCTGATAATGCCAAAGGCCGGCAAAATCATGATATAAACTTCAGGGTGACCAAAGAACCAAAACAAATGTTGGAACAACAGCGGGTCACCGCCGCCAGCAGGGTCGAAAAAGCTGGTGCCAAAATTGCGGTCGGTCAGCAGCATGGTAATAGCGCCACCCAAAACCGGCACGGCCAGCAATAATAAAAACGCAGTAATCAGCATGGCCCAAACAAACAGCGGCATTTTAAGCAGGCTCATACCAGGGGCGCGCATGTTAAAAATTGTGGTGATAAAATTAAGCGCGCCCAAAATGGACGACGCCCCCGCAAGGTGCAGCGAGAAAATCGCCATATCAACCGAAGCACCCGGCTGCCCCAAAGTGCTTGAAAGCGGCGGATAAACAGTCCAGCCCGTGCCTGCGCCCTGCCCCACAAAGGCCGAGCCCAGCAGCAATGCAAAAGACGGCACCAGCAACCAAAAGCTAATATTGTTAAGGCGTGGAAAAGCCATGTCGGGCGCGCCAATCATAATCGGCACAAACCAATTGCCAAAGCCGCCAATCAGCGCGGGCATCACTACAAAGAACACCATGATTAAACCATGCGCCGTTATCAGCACATTCCACCACTGCCCTGACTGAACATATTGAATGCCGGGCTCGTTCAGCTCCATGCGCATCCATACCGAAAACAAGCCCCCAATAACGCCGGCAATCACCGAGAAGTACAAATAAAGCGTGCCGATATCCTTATGGTTGGTGGACATAAACCAGCGCGCAAAAAAGCCGGGCTTATGGTCGTGGTTATCGTGATGATGCGTATCAGCGGCGTGGTGTTGAGCGTGAGCCATAAGGGCAATCTCCTGCTAAAAAATCTATGCTAAAACCTATTTTACTTGAGCGGGTGCAGATTCAGCCGCGGGTGCCGGTGCTGTTTCTGCCGTTTTGGCGGGCGCATTTTTAGCCAACCATGCGGCAAAATCTTCGCGGCTTAAAACATCAATGGCGATGGGCATAAAGCCATGACCCTCGCCACAAATTTCTGAACATTGGCCAAAATATAAACCGGGCTTATTCACGCTAAACCAAGTTTCGTTCAGCCTGCCGGGGATCGCGTCTTTTTTAACGCCCAAACTTGGCACGGCCCAACTATGCAGCACATCGGCGGCGGTCACGAGCACGCGCACATTGGTGTTGGCTGGCAGCACTAAACGATTATCGGTTTCAAGCAGGCGGCGGGCCTTACCATCAAATTGTATCCAGCCCGCTTTAAAGCTTTCAACATCTTTAGCGGCTTGCTCTGGCGTGGTGCTCACACTCGACCAAATCGGCCGTGCCTCAATGTTGATGCCGCTATCGGGGTATTCGTAGGTCCAATACCATTGATGACCCGTGACTTTAATGGTGAGCTCGGCCTGCTTGGTTTTATCCATATAATAAAGCAGCGGCAAAGATTGCCAGCCGATGTAAGCCAAAATCAGCACCGGCACGAGAGTCCAAATCACTTCCAGCCTAAAATTATGCGTAAAATTTGCGGGCTTAGGATTAGCGCTGGCACGATAGCGCCAAATAATCCACAGCATCAGCAGCAACACAAAAATAGAAATGGCAAAAATAATCACCAGCAGGTGATCATGCAGCACATCGACGCGCTCTTTGACGGGCGAGGCCGCCTCTTGCAAATTAAGCCCACGCGCATGCGGCTCGGCTACATAATCGGCCGCAAAAGAGGGGGACGGCATTGCAAAGGCGCTAAAGCCCAACATAAGCGCTAACAGAAAAAAACGCATAAATGCCCGCCGCATGGCACATCCTTCCCGCTTTTATGGTGGTAATAATTTTATGGTTATTTTTATCAATAGCCTGAAAAATATACCAAAATCAGCAAAAGTCCAGCCATTTGCAAAAATAAATTACCGCCAAAGCCGGGCCAATAAATGAGAGGCGCGGGCCATGCTTAAAAATACCCTTGCGTTCGCTTTTCAGAATGATACGCTTTTTCTACTTCCCCCCCTCTTAGTCCCCCCCCCCCCCTCCTTCTTTTATCGCGGCTCCGCAATGACAACAGCAAAAGACATCGAATATATTTTCTTTCGCGGATATATTCGCCCAAAATCGCCCTTTCTCAATGAGCGCGTAGATCTGGACGAGCCGCAGCGCGCCCAATACAAGGCCAAGGTTGATTGGTTGCAACACCGAATTGACCTCTATGAGCAAAAAATGCGCAGAGCCAATGGCAAAGACGCAGAGCACTTTAATGATTTTGAAGACAATATGGCCGTTGCTGGCGGGGTTTTGGGCGGTCTGTTTGGCATGGGCCTGTCTATGGCGCTGGTGGCCTTTCTTGCGGCGGGCATTGGCATGACTGGTCTGGGTGCTTTTGCGATTGGCATATTTGCTTTTGGTTTTTATGGCTCAATTTTTGGCGGCATAGGTATGATGCTGGGCGCAGGTGCAAGCTGGCTTACTTATGGCCTCATTTTCAGGCGTAAAGGTCAGGCGGCCAAATTTCAGACACACAAACAAGAGCTAAAACAACAGCTTGAGGCCTTGCATCAGGCCGAGCGGCAGCGGCTAGAAAAAGAAATTCGCCCGCATCTTGATGACTACCAAAAGTGGGAAGAAAAATACGATAAAATGCTGGCTGACGCACGGCAAATGGTAAAGCGCCCGCCCAATAAAAACGATACGGTCAAAAGCAACACGGCCAGCAGCCCAAATAATTCAGGCCCAGATACTTCAGGCCCAGATACTTCAGGCCCAGATACTTCAGGCCCAAATAATTCAGGATCAGGCGCCACACCAGCGGCAACGCCAGCCATTCGAGTGGGCATAAAAACCGCACCCAGCGCGGGCGCCATGCAAACCAAACCGCGCAGCCGCCCAATTATATTGCCACCGCCCCCCTAGTTGCGCCATATTGATATGGATAAACGAGTGAGCCGTCCATCATTGACCTAGCCGAGACAGCCATGCCCAACAGCCCCAATGATGATGCTTTAGCTTTAAGTGGCAATATTTATCAACCGGTCAACAGCGCCGCGCCATTTTTTCAGGCAAAAATTAGCAACGATGCGGCACGGCAAAATTATTTAGCCGAACATAAAAAACTATCCGAGCGCTGGCGCCTGGTGCAGCGCCTTCGCGGCGATATCAGCTTTGAACTTTTTGGCGGGCCCAGTGAGGAGCAGATTTACAAAATATATGGCGACACGCCGCCACATTTTCCCAGCCGCCAAGAAGATTACCGCAAGAATTTAGTCCTACCAACGCGCAACGGTGCTATGGGCTGGCTGGCTGGCGCCACAACGGGCCTTCTCCTTTCAGTCATTAGTGGTGGCGCTGGCGCTATTCTGCTGCTGGCGGCGGCGGGCGGTCTGTTTGGGGCCTTAAGCGGATTTATGCAATATTTGCATTGGCGCGAAAAATCCCACCAAACCGCTATTATAAAATGCCGCCACGAAATGCGCTTGCTGGAAAATCAAATTGACGCACTCAACGAAAAAGAGGCCGCGCGACTAACCGCGCTGCTAAGCCCGCATTTGCCGGCCTATCATGCCGCCACAAAAGAGGCCGCGGCGCTTGAAGCACAAATTACCGCTTTAGCCAAACAAAAGGCCGATTTGCTCACCGGCAAAACACCCGCAGCCGCTTTGGCCCCTGACGCCGCACAAGCCATTGCTCGACCCGCGGTTATTGCGCGGCCACCGGCGCCCGCCAAGCTTAAGGTGCGCCAGCGCGGCCCCGGCGCATAGAAAAGAGCGGCCCCGGCGCATAAAGCCCAATTTTTATAGTTAACGGCGAACAACAGGCAAATTACTTTCGTGCCTCTGTGTTATTTTATAGCGATGGATAATACAAAAAACATAATCTTTACACATGACGAAAACGGCCTGCCTGTGCCGCTTAATAGTTTTTTGTCCAGCAAGGCCAATTATAGCCATCATGAGCGCCGCAGCACTGCGCAACTCATCGAGGAAACACGCAACAGCTGTCAGCAACAAGACAAAACAAAACGCAGTTGGCTATCGCGGCTATTATTCAAATATAACTTAGAGCAAGAAGACGGCAAATTTTCTTCTTACAACAGACTAACCAGTTTTGGCGTAGCGACTTTTTGTGCATTGGTTTGTGTTATGGCCGTAGCAACGGCGCCCTTAGTTGTGGGCCTTACTTTGGCAGCACCTCCTATAGCAACGGTCCTAGCAGCGGTCTTTACCACATTTCTGTCGTCATATATTTTAACCAAAACCATAAGTGCTATCAGCAATCGACTAAAACCTGGTTATGCTGAGCACAAGAAAGATCAGGCCCTGCGCTTGCGCATGTTAAACCACGCCATTGAAGGCGAGGAACTGCGTTTACAGCAAGAGCTAGCGCCACATCTGCCCGAGCTAAAAGCCCGCAACGCCAAAGCCAATGAAATGCGGCGCGAGGCCAAAAAACAATTAGACAGCATGCTTAAATTGGCCGAGGCCGTTCGCAACGGCAAAGCCGATATAGGCACAGCAATAGACACACCAACAGCCGCCACAGCAAAAACCGAAGCCGCAACGCCCATTGCTACAGCAGCAGAAACAATCAGCATTGCACCACGCGTAACACCCCGCGCTTTGCGCAACCCCGACATATTACAGGCCTAGGAACAAAGCACATGGCCCAGCTGAGCGATATTGAATTTACCGACAGCCCAACCCTTCCGGTTTTACCGAGGCTTAAATTTTTGCACGATAGCCTTGACCTGAGCAGCCCCGCTCGCGCTGACTATCTTCTTGCGCTGGGTCAAATAAACGCAACGATTAATGCCACCAAAAACCCAACCCCAAAAAACTTTTTTGAAAAACTATGCCTTGGTGACTCGCCGCGCGAGATTGCTTCCTTTTCACTTCTTGCGGGAATGGGTTTTGTATTAGCGAGCGGAGGAATTGGCGCTATTTCATTAATTTTGGGTTTAGCGATTTTTTTGGGCGGGCCAATGGCCGCCATTCTTCTTCAATCAAAAGGCGAGAAAATTACCAGAAACTTCAGAGCGCACAAAAACGCCCTCATGCAACAACGGCAAAATCTGCACAACGCCGAGTGCGACAGGCTCAGACAGCAGCTAAAAGCAAGATTGCCCGAAATTGCCGCCCAGCAAAAAATGCTGGCCGCAATTCATGCCGAGCGCGACGCTCTTTTTACACAGCTCAACA
>JAIXQD010000022.1 GCA_027485855.1 Rickettsiales bacterium
TAACATATAAAAACTAATGCACCTCGCCCCAGCTTTGGCCGATGGCGGTTTCCACGGTCAGTGGCACACTGAGATGCGCTGCCCCCTCCATCACTTTTTTCACCAGTGCTTGCGCCGCCAGCGCGTCTTGCGGGCGCACTTCCAGCAGCAATTCGTCATGCACTTGCAGTAACATTCGCGCTTGCAAACCAGACGCTGCGAGTTCTTTGTCCAGCGTGATCATCGCGCGTTTAATAATATCCGCCGCGGTGCCTTGCAGCGGCGCGTTAATCGCTTGGCGTTCAGCAAAAGCGCGGCGATTGCCGTTGCTGTCATGAATGCCCGGCACATGCACTTGGCGGCCAAACAATGTTTTTACAAAACCATATTGGCGCGCCTCGGTTTTCATGCGTTCCATATAATCTTGAATGCCCGGATATTTAGCAAAATAATGCTTGATATAATCGGCGGCCTCGTGGCGCTCAATGCCTAAGCGCGTGGCCAACCCATGCGCAGAAATGCCATAAATAATACCGAAGTTAATCATCTTCGCATTGCGGCGCAATTCGCTGCTCACTTGGTCCAGCGGCACGCCAAACATTTCAGACGCCGTGGCCGCGTGAATGTCATGCCCCGCTTTAAACGCCTCGCGCAGGCTTGGCATGTCCGCCATGTCAGCCAGCAAGCGCAGTTCAATTTGTGAATAATCCGCACTTAGAAATTGCCAACCTTCTGCCGCCACAAATGCATGACGAATCATGCGGCCTTCTTCCGTGCGAATGGGGATGTTCTGCACATTCGGGTCCGACGAACTTAAGCGCCCAGTGCTGGCCGCGGCTTGATGGAAGCTGGTATGCACGCGGCCGGTGTCGGGGTTAATTTGCTCTTGCAGGCTTTCCGTGTAAGTGCTGCGCAATTTAGCATAGCCGCGCCACTCCAGCACTTTGGCGGGCAGGGTGTGGCCTGCTTCGGCCAGCTCTTCCAGCGCTTCCGCATGGGTGGCATATTGTCCGGTGGTTTTGCTTTTTTTGCCGCCGGGGAGTTTCATTTCGTCAAACATCACTTCGCCCAATTGCTTGGGGGAGCCAATGTTAAATTCACGCCCAGCGAGTGCAAAAATATCCGTCTCTAACACCGCAAGTTTTTCGGCAAAAACTTTTGAAAGATGCACGAGCTGTGCGGCATCCACCTTCACGCCCACGCGCTCCATACGCGAAAGCACAGGCACCAATGGGCGCTCCAATGTTTCATACACGGTGGTCAGTTGTTTGCCGCGTAATTCGGGCTTAAAAAATTGGTGCAAACGCCATGTCACATCGGCGTCTTCAGCGGCATAGGCAGTGGCTTTATCTAGCGGTACTTGCGCAAACGTCAGTTGCGATTTTCCGCTGCCTACCACCTCTTTGAAGCTAATTGGCGCATGCGATAAATAGCGCGCCGACAAATCATCCATGCCATGGCCGTGCTCGCCGCCATGTAAGCTGTAAGACAGCAGCATCGTGTCATCAAACGGCGCAATTTCAACGCCGTGGCGCGCCATAATATGCGCATCATATTTCATATTCTGACCAATTTTTAACACGCGCGGATCTTCCAACATCGCTTTCAGTACGGGTAAAATATCTGCCAAAGCCAATTGATCTTCCACGCGTTGGCCAAACTCATTTACATGCGCCAGCGGTACATAACAGGCATCATTTTCGCCCAAAGCCAATGAAAAACCTACCAGCTCTGCGCGCATCGCGTCTAGTCCTGTGGTTTCGGTGTCAAATGCCACCATGCCTTTGGCCAGTGCGCGGTTCAGCCAGCCATGCAATGCTTCAGTTGTACTGATAGTCTGGTATTTTTCATGTAAAAATTTTGTGGAAGGCACAGGTGCAATATCTGCTTTTACAGGCGTGGCAACAACAGAAGAAAATGAAGGCGCAGATGGCGCGGATACTGGCGAGGGATGAGTTGAGACTAGCCCATTAAATTTGTCCCGCGCGCGCACCACAAGGGATTTAAACCCCTGCTGCATTAGAAAATCTTGCAATGTTTGCGGGTCAGGTTGCTGAATGCGTAAATCAGTGAGCGGCACTGGCACTGGCACTTGCTCATGTAGCGCCACCAGCTTGCGTGAAAGCCGAATAATATCACCACTATTTTGAATAGTTTCGCGGCGTTTGTTTTGTTTAATTTCACCCGCGCGTGCCAGCAATGTTTCAAGGTCGCCATATTCATTAATCAGCTCGGCAGCGGTTTTTGGGCCAATGCCCGCTGCACCCGGAATATTGTCCGACGAATCGCCCATTAATGCCAAAACATCGCCCACTTTTTCAGGCGGCACGCCAAATTTTTCCAGCACTTCGGGCGCGCGAATATGCTTTTGTTTCATCGCGTCCCACATCTGAATGTTGTCAGATACTAATTGCATCAAATCTTTGTCGGATGAAATAATGGTAACGTTCATGCCAAGCGCTTCGGCTTGCCGCGCATAGGTCGCAATCAGATCATCCGCTTCATATCCCGCGAGCTCTAATCCAGGCAAATTCAGCGCTTGGGTAGCGGCGCGCACCAGCGGAAATTGTGGAATCAGCTCTTCTGGTGTCTCCCCACGATTCGCTTTGTAGGCAGGGTAAAGTTCATTGCGGAAGGTCTGGCGTGCGGCGTCAAAAATCACCGCCATATAATTAGCTACATTGCCTTCCATCACCTTCATCATCATATTGATAAAGCCGTAAACCGCGCCCACGGGCGTGCCCTCAGGGTTGGTGAGGGGGGGCATGGAGTGGAACGCGCGGAAAATAAAGCCCGAACCATCAATTAAATAGAGGTTTTTGCCCGCCAGCGACGTGTCGCTTTCATCCATCAAAGCGGCGGGGGCAGGGGGGGCTTCCACCACGGGCGCAGGCGCAACCACAGGCGCCACCTCGGCTTTTGGGGTGTCTTTGCGGGTTTCGGGCAGGTCGTCGAAAAGGGAGAAATTGCTCATAGCGGGCACCATAAAAGGGGCAGAAAGCAATTGCAATCAGCATCTTGCTCCCTTAGGGTAGCGGCCATTCA
>JAIXQD010000026.1 GCA_027485855.1 Rickettsiales bacterium
AAAGATGGCGTGAAAGTCGCGCCAACTGGCGCGCCTGTGGAATGGGTGACGGAAGAAAGCTACTTTTTCCGCCTGTCAAATTATGGCGAAAAGCTGCTTGAATTTTACGAAAAATACCCTGATTTCGTCTATCCGCAAAGCCGTTTGAATGAGGTGAAAAGTTTTGTGAAAGGTGGCCTCAAAGACCTTTCCATTTCGCGCACCACCTTTAATTGGGGCGTGCCCGTGCCGAATGCACCAAAACATGTGATGTATGTGTGGATCGATGCACTCACCAATTACCTCACCAGCACTGGCTTTCCTGATATGTCGGGTGAGTATGCTGGCTTTTGGGGCGCGGGCGAGGGCGGCTCTCGCGGCAATTGCGTGCATCTGGTCGGTAAAGATATTCTGCGTTTCCATGCGGTTTATTGGCCAGCGTTCCTAATGGCCGCCAATTTGCCGTTGCCAAAACAGGTGGTAGCGCATGGCTGGTGGACGATTGAGGGTGAAAAAATGAGCAAATCGCTGGGGAACGTGCTTGCTCCCGCAGACATGATTGCGCTCGCAGGTGGCATTGATTCTTTGCGTTATTTTATGATGAAAGCCATGCCGTTTGGCAATGATGGCGACTTCAGCAAAGGCCGTATGGTCGAGCTGGTGAACGCGGATTTAGCCAATAAAGTCGGCAACCTCGCGCAGCGCGTACTTTCCATGATTCAGAAAAATTGCGAGGGCAAAGTGCCCGCGTTTGACGCCGTACAACTGACCGAAGAAGACCATGTGTTCATCCATCAATTCCTTGTAACACACCCCCAAACTCCTGAAGAAGTGGACGCCATGTTCGCTAGTTTTGACTTTGTGGGTATCCTTAGTAGCATTGTGGACATTGCGGTGGCCGCCAATGAATATATCGATAAACAAAAGCCGTGGAGCCTCAAAGACAACCCCGCACGACGTGATGCGGTGCTGTATGTTTTAGCCGAAGGCATTCGGTGTATTGCGGTGTATTTGCAGCCATTTATTCCAGAAAGCTCAGCGAAGCTCTTGGATTTACTAGCAGTGCCAAATGATTCTGCCGCGCGTGATTTTGCCAGCACCTACCATTTTGATTTCTCAGAAAGCAATGCACTGAATGCACATGCGCTCAAATCTGGCGCGGTGTTGCCTGCACCTGCAGCGGTTTTCCCGCGGTTGGAAGCACAAGCGGAAGAGGCCGCCTAACGCCATGTTAGTGGATTCGCATTGCCATTTAAACTACCCAGAATTTGCGGATATAGCGGCGGTGGTTGCACGCGCCAAAGCCGCAGGGGTAGGGGTGATGCAGACCATTTCCACCAAGCGTTCCGACTTTGAAGTGGTACATCAAATTGCATTAGAAAATCCTAATATCTATTGCTCGATGGGCATCCACCCGCATGAAGCTGAACCACATGAGGATATTTCCGAAGAGGAATTATTGCTGTGGGGCGTGAAGGAAAAAGTGATTGCGATTGGCGAAACAGGTCTTGATTTTTACTATGAGCATAGCCCGCGTGAGGTGCAGGAAACCTTGTTCCGTCGCCATATTTCTGCGGCGCGCACGCTTGGTTTACCGCTGATTGTGCACACGCGTGACGCTGACGAAGAAACGATCCGCATCATAAAAGATGAATTTGCCAAGGGGCCTTTCACCGGCCTCATCCATTGCTTTAGCACAGGCGCAGAACTTGCGCATGAAATGGTCAAGCTTGGCTTTTACATTTCGCTTTCTGGCATCATCACCTTCAAAAAATCCCAAGCACTGCGCGACATTGTGGCGGAACTTCCGCTGGAGAAATTATTGGTGGAAACGGATGCGCCCTATCTCGCGCCAGACCCGCATCGTGGCAAGCCAAACGAACCCGCTTACACTGCGCTGGTCGCCAAAAAACTGGCGGAAATCAAAGGCGTTTCCGTGGCAGAAGTCGAGCGTGTGACTACACAAAACTTCTTTGATTTATTTACCCGCGCACAAGCGCCGAAAGACTAGAAATGGAGCAGGGGCTAACCATAGAGCAGGGGCTTAGCGTCACCATTTTAGGCTGCGGTTCTTCTGGCGGCGTGCCGCTGGTGGGTTGCCAATGTGCGGTGTG
The DNA here is from genome assembly GCA_027485855.1 of Rickettsiales bacterium. Classification (GTDB taxonomy): domain Bacteria; phylum Pseudomonadota; class Alphaproteobacteria; genus JAIXQD01. Next base: position 2,094 of record JAIXQD010000026.1, read on the forward strand.
CAAAAGCGAGGACGCAAAAAACAAGCGCAGTCGCGCGAGCATTCTACTCAAACAGCGTGTTGGGTTGGCGGGCGGCAAAGCGCAAACGAGAAAACTATTGATCGATACATCGCCTGACCTGCGTGAGCAGCTATTGCGCCAGAATCTTTCGACTGTGCACGCGATTTTATATACCCACGCGCATGCCGACCACACTCACGGCATTGATGATACACGCTCACTCAATTATAACGCTGGCCGCGCGCTTGATATTTATGGCGACGCGAACACGATGGCTGATTTACAAACGCGCTTTCCGTTTCGATTCCGCGAGGCTCTGCCTGAATATGGCACGCATAAATTGATCGCTAATATAGTAGAAGCGGGGGCAACCCACGAGATTGCTGGATTTACTGTACAGTTGTTCAACCAAATTCATGGCAAGAGCACCTCGCTTGGTATTCGGGTGGGGAACTTTGCTTATTCAACGGATGTTAGTGCGTTGGATGACGCGGCGTTTGCAGCCCTTCAAGGCGTTGAGGTGTGGGTAGTGGATTGCCTAAAAACCACGCCGTCGCCGACCCATTCACATCTGGAGCAAACGCTGCAATGGATTAAACGCGTGCGCCCAAAACGCGCTATCTTGCACCATATGAGCCACGAATTTGACTATGAAACGTTGCGTAAAAAACTGCCCGA
>JAIXQD010000019.1 GCA_027485855.1 Rickettsiales bacterium
AAGGCTGGTTCTGCCATGTGCGCGGCCATCCAGCCTTTAACATGGAATACGAATGCCGTTCCAGTGCCTGCCCCTCCGGAGGCCCGAGCTGCACCGATGCACCCGCAGCTGACGGCCAAGCTCCGAATTGCGCTGGTTGCGCCAATGGTGACCCCGACAATAACGGCACATGCGGCGACCAAACACCGCCACCAAACAACCCGCCCAACAACCCACCAAGCTGCACGCCCGCTGCTGATGGTCAGCCACCGGCAAATCCTTGCGGCTGCGCCAATGGTGATGCCGACAACAACGGCACTTGCGGCGACCAAACACCGGTGGGGCCACCAACAAATTATTGCTGGGGCAGTTGGAACCTTGAGGACATCTATTGGATACCAGATAACTCGGTTTATATGACCTGGATTTGGGGCGGCTCTTGCCCGCGCGACTCGGGTTGCACAATACCAGAGCCACCCGCACTGACTGGCACAGAACGAGTTGGCTCACCCGATGGATTTGGTGCATGCGCTGTTTACTCGCCCCCACCAGATACGGGCGGTGGCGATAATTGCGGCGGCAATCCTTGTAATTAGTATGTTGTAATGACAGCTTAACTTAAACAAAAACGCCGCGACCTGACATCGCGGCGTTTTTAATTGGTTGAGTGCAGCTTTTTAAAATAAAAACTACTTACCCGCTTTGGCAATTTTGTTTGCCGCTTTGGCTAAACGGCTGGTTTTGCGCGATGCCGTGTTTTTACGAATAATGCCCTTGCTGGCTGCTTTGGCAAGGCTGCTGGCAGCGGCTTTAACAGCCGTGGGCAAAGCTTTTTTATCTTTGGCTTCAACAGCGGCATCAGCGGCTTTGACCACAGTACGCAGCTTGGTACGACGCACCCGATTAACGGCATTACGCTTAACAGTTTGACGGGCGCGCTTAGCAGCAGATTTATGATTAGCCATGATTTTCCCCAAAAATTAAAGTTGTGAATTAAAGTTGCCCCATTTTTTAGCGAAATTAACGCAAACTCGCAAGCACAAACCCATTAACGGTGCTTAAAGCTAGCTTTGCGCTTTTCGGCAAAGGCCGCCATGCCCTCTTTTTGGTCGGCCAAGGCAAAACTGCTATGAAACACCCGCCGCTCAAATAATAACCCTTCGGCAAGGCTGGTTTCAAACGCCCGATTTACGCTTTCTTTGGCCATCATCACCGCCGGCAGTGAGAAATTGGCGATAGTTTCGGCAGCTTTGAGCGCCGTTTGCATCAGCTCGGCCAGCGGCACCACGCGCGCCACAAGCCCGCTGCGCTCGGCCTCGGTCGCATCCATCATGCGGCCCGTCAGCACCATATCCATAGCTTTGGCCTTGCCAATAGCGCGGGTTAAACGCTGCGTGCCGCCCGCGCCCGGAATTGTGCCAATGGTAATTTCAGGCTGGCCAAATTTAGCATTATCGGCGGCAATAATAATATCGCACATCATGGCAATTTCGCAGCCGCCGCCCAAAGCATAGCCCGCCACAGCCGCAATAATGGGCTTGCGGTTTTTGCTGACAGGGTCCCATTGCGCCGTAATAAAATCCGGCAAATAAACATCCATATAATTTTTGGCCTGCATCTCTTTGATGTCGGCGCCGGCGGCAAAAGCCTTCTCGCTGCCTGTTAAAATAATGGCGCCAATAGCGGGGTCGGCTTCGGCGGTGCGCAACTCGGCCACCAGTTCTTGCATCAGTTGTTCACACAAAGCATTGAGTGCTTCAGGGCGGTTAAGACGTAGCAAACGCACGCGGCCTGTTGTTTCGGCAATAATCATTGGCATGGTGTGGCTCCTATTTCTGCTTATGGGCGCAATAATAGGTGCTGCGCCCCGCTTGCACAAGCTGTTGCACACCGGTTTTACAACTGCAATTGGGGCAAGGCTGGTCTTTGCGGTCATAAACCGCAAATTGATTTTGGAAAAAGCCCAAAGCGCCATCGGTTTGCACATAATCGCGCAGGCTTGAGCCGCCAGCATCAATCGCCCGCGCCAACACTGTTTTTATGGCTTTGGCCAAAGCATCGGCCTGCCCACGAGTAAGGCTGCCCGCTTCACGACGCGGGTCGATTTTAGCTAAATAAAGCGCCTCGCTGGCATAAATATTGCCCACCCCCACCACTAAGCGCTGATCCATAATGGCAATTTTAATGGCTTGCGTGCGGCCTTGTAATTTGTGGTGCAGATAAAGCCCGCAAAAGCCACGCTCCAGCGGCTCTGCCCCCAAATGCCGCAGCAATTTATGCTCTGCCAGCAAAGCTGTTGGTGTATAATCTATCAGGCCAAAGCGGCGCGGGTCGTTAAAGCGCAGCTGTGTTGTGGGGCTGAGCGTAAAAATTACATGGTCATGCTTATCGAATGGCTCTTTTGTGGCAACTTTTGTAAGCCGGCCCGACATGCCCAGATGCACCAAAATGCTATGCTTATTGGCCAAATGCAGTAAAATATATTTTGCTCGCCGCTCAAGCGCTGTCACACGCTGGGGCTTAAGCTGGGCCAATAAAGGCGGCAAGGGAAAGCGCAAATCAGCTCGCCGCAGGGTTATTTTAGTAATTTTTTGCTCTAGCAGCAGCGGCAACAAACCGCGCCTTGTGGTTTCAACCTCGGGTAATTCGGGCATCTGTTTCTCTTATAGATTTTTAGGTTTATCGCGGCTATTTATAACCCATGCATAGCAGCAAAGCAAAACACCCAAATCAGGAACAGCCACAGACACATTGGCCAGAAACACATTGGTTCGGCTATCAGCCCACCAATGCGGCTGATAAAACCAAACGCGTGGGGCAAGTTTTTGCCAATGTGGCCAAGCGCTATGATCTTATGAACGACCTGATGAGCTTAGGCATTCATCGCTTATGGAAGCGTGAGTTTGTGGCAGCCCTTGCGCCCCGCGCCGGCGAAGTGATTATCGATGTGGCGGGCGGCACAGGCGATATTGCCAAACTTATTTTAGCCAAAACCAACCAGCAAGCGCAGGTTACTTTATGCGACATCAACCAAGCCATGCTCATGGTTGGCCGCACCCGCCTGCTGAATAGCGGCTACTGCCCGCAATTTGTGGTGGGCAATGCCGAAGCGCTACCCATGGCCGACAATAGCGCTGACGCCATCACCATTGCTTTTGGCTTACGCAATGTGACGCATATCGATAAAGCCTTGGCCGAAATGGCCCGTGTGCTCAAGCCAGGGGGCCGCGCTTTTATTTTAGAATTTTCGGCAGTCACCGTGCCGGTTTTGGCCGATTTCTACGACCAATATTCGTTTAAGGTGCTGCCGCGCTTGGGGCAAATGGTGGCGGGCGATAAAGCCGCCTATCAATATCTGGCCGAGAGCATCAGGCAATTCCCCAAACAAACCGCGCTGGTTAAAAAAATGCAGGCAGCCGGCTTAGCGCAAGTTGCATATCGTAATTTAGCCCGTGGCATTGCGGCCATTCATAGCGGCTGGAAAATTTAGGAGCCCCCCAATGAGCAAAACTGACACCGCCCCCCACAACCACAATACCAGCCCCGCCAACCCGCGTGAAGCCAAAGAGCGCAACCTGCAAGCGCTGCTTGATTTAGGCATAAATCCCTATCCGCATATTTTTCGGCCCAATGCCAAGGCTGATGAGCTGCAAAGCAAATATGCCGAGCTGGCCAATGAGGCCGTTACCACCGACAGCGTCATGGTGGCTGGCCGCATTATGTCGATGCGCAATAGCGGCATGTTTATTGACCTGCAAGACCATAGCGGCAAAATTCAGATTTATTCGCACAAAGACGGCATCGATGAGGCCACGCAAAAAATCTTAGGGCTGCTGGATTTGGGCGATATTATTGGCGTTTCCGGCATTGTCCGCCGCACCAAGCGCGGTGAGCTCACCATCAATGCTGCGCAAATACAGCTTTTGGCCAAAAGCATTGAGCCCATGCCTGAAAAATATCATGGCTTGACCGATATTGAGGCACGCTACCGCGCCCGCCATATCGACCTTACCGTTAATGCCGATAGCCGCGAGCGTTTTCGCACGCGCTCGCGCATTATCAGCGCTATTCGCCGCAGCCTTGAAGGCCAAGGTATGCTTGAGGTTGAAACGCCTATGCTGCACCCCATTCCGGGGGGCGCATCAGCCAAGCCCTTTGTCACGCATCATAACACGCTAGATTTGCAGCTTTATTTGCGCATCGCGCCCGAGCTTTATTTAAAGCGGCTGGTGGTGGGCGGCCTTGCCGATGGCGTGTTTGAAATTAACCGCTGTTTCCGCAATGAGGGCGTCAGCATTAAGCACAACCCTGAATTTACCAGCGTTGAAGTTTATGTAGCCTACAAAGACTATAACGACATGATGGACTTAGCCGAAACGCTGATAAGCGCTGCGGCAGAGGTTGCCAAAAGCCCCGATGCCACTGCGCCTATCTTCAAAATGGGTGAGCGCGAGCTAAACTTTAGTGCGCCATGGCCACGGCGCGCCATGCATCTTTTGGTGCAAGATATGACCGGCGTTGATTTTATGGCCTGCCCTGATGCCGAAAGCGCACGCAAAGCCGCAAAAGAAATTGGCGTTCCAACGCCGCCCAACGCCAATTGGGGGCAAGTGGTTGAAGCGGTTTTTGCCGAGAAAGTTGAGCACACGCTTATTCAGCCCATTCATGTCACCGACCTTCCGTCCGAGATTTCGCCCTTGGCCAAACCACATCGCAGCACAGCGCGTTTGGCCGAGCGTTTTGAAAGCTATGTCAATGGCTGGGAAGTGGCCAATGCTTTTACCGAGCTGAACAGCCCCGCTATTCAAGCGCAAATGTTTGCGGCTCAGGCCCAAGCGCGCGACGCTGGTGACGCCGAAGCCCAACATACCGATACAGATTTTATTCAAGCGCTTGAATTTGGCATGCCACCCACGGGCGGGCTTGGTATTGGTCTTGACCGGCTGACCATGCTGCTGACCGATGCTGGCAGCATCCGCGATGTTATCGCCTTCCCGACGCTGCGGCCAAAAAGCTAGGCCAAAAAGCTAGGACAAAAAGCTGGGGCCAAAAAGCTGGGCCTGAAAACAATAAATATATTGTAAGCGGTTTCAATAATGGTCTACACAAGATTTAGCTATGCCTCCAACCACAAGGAATAACCATGACCACCACTTCAAACGAAATGCGCGATTTGCTTAGCTTTCTTTTAGCAGCAAATACGAATGCCGCCATTGCTAGTCAAATTAGCCAAGCCCTCACCACTCTAAACAACAATCATGAGGCCATGGTCGCTGTCGGTGCGAAACACGGCTATCATTTTTCGGTTAATACGTTAACTGAATTGCGTAGCAACCTTACATTCAAACTTACCCCCCCCGAAATGCAAACCACCAGCAGGGCTATGGGCGAAGAAGGCAAAGGCCGCCCGTCCGACGGCGGCGCAGTTGCCACGACCTTGGCTATGGGCGAAGAAGGCAAAGGCCGCCCATCCGACGGCGGCGCAGTTGCCACCACCCTGGCCTTAGGCGAAGAGGGCGACCGTCCATGGGACCGCGACGATAATCAACCCATAGCCACCACCTTGGCCTTAGGCGAAGAAGGCAATGACCGTCCATCCGGCGGTGACACACCTGCCACCACCTTGGCTTTAGGTGAAGAAGGCAATGACCGCCCATCCGGCGGTGACACGCCCGCTACCACTTTGGCCTTAGGCGAAGAGGGCAAAGGCCGCCCATTCGATGGCGGCGCGCCTGCCACCACCTTGGCCTTAGGCGAAGAAAGCAAAGGCCCTAAAAACGGCTAAGGCAATCACTCAACCAAAAAATAAGGGGTAAAGCCATGCTACTGCTTTGTGGTGGTCAGGGCGACCCTAATATCCAGCATCTGGCTGCGCATTGTATCAACAGTGCGCAGCCTTCTTTTTGGCTGCGCTTTGATGCTCAACCTAAACTAAACTGGCGGCCTGAGAATAATGTCTTAGAAATTGATGGCCACCAGATAAATTTCAGCAGCATTTTCTGGCGTGACAATGTTTTTGATGCACAAGGTCAGCTCTGCACATTGCCACAACATCGCCAACAATCGGGCGCCTGTCTCGATTTATTGCAAGCTTATATCGCAGGGCATAGTGGCCTGCGGCGCTTTAACCGCGCTTTCACCGATGGTTATTGCAATAAGCCGCTCATTTTAGCGCTGGCCCAAAAATGTGGCCTGACCATTCCCAAAACCTTGATTACCAACCAACCCATAGATACGCATAATCCCGACACACAAAACCCCAACACCCAAAACCCCAACACTCTGGGCCCCAACACACTGGGCCCCAACACACTGGGCCCCAACACACTGGGCCCACTCGATGATTATATCGTAAAGCCCATAGCGGGCGGCAAATTCACCGAGCTTTTATCGGCTTACACAATGCCCGAGGCCCCCTTGCCCATTATTGTGCAGCAAAAACTGGCCTACCCCGAATTACGCATTTATCGCATTGGCCACGAATATTTTTCAATTCTGATCAATAGCCATGAGCTAGACCACAGGGCCGATAGGCAAAGCCAAATTACCGCAACCGCCACGCCCACCCATTTGCAAACGGCCTTAGAAAAACTCACCAACATAATCGGCCTTGATTTTGCCGCGGCCGATTTTAAATCAGACCCCAAGACAGGGGCGTGGATATTTCTTGAGGTGAATTCAAACCCGATGTTTGCTGGCGTCGATCAAATCTTGGGCGGCGTTATCGCCCGCGCCATGATTAAGTTTTTATGCCCGTAGCATATTGCGCATCTAGCCAAATAGCAGCCAAGACAATGGGCAAAAGAAAATATTCCTAAATTTTATTTACGGCTAAAGCTAACTGAGACCAAATTTAAGCCTAAGGCTGCGGCGCCAAAAAGCGCACCGCCCACATGGTGCCAATTTGCGTAATCGTCACGCCATTATAGGCCGGCCATTGTTTGCGGATACGCAGCACCATATCTTCCGGCGTATGGCCCAATTGCGGATGCGCACACACAAAGCGCGCTTTAGTAATCATGCGGCTTTTTTGCTCCAACTCAATATGCTGCGCACCCAACTGCCGCAACCATGACAGGCACTCATCTTTGCTGGGGCTGTCATCCTCTTTGAATTCAACTTCAATATAATAGCTGCGACGTAATCTTTGCGGCATGGGGAGGGGCATGACAAAGCCTTCTTTTGGTTTATTAATTCGGTTTTACTTTTGCTGGTTTTGGGCAGCACGAAAGCACCACCCTGCGGAACAATTCTTTTAGACCATGCATTGGGGCCAATGCAAGTGGGTAGTTAAGCTGTTGATATTAAAATGAAAGTAAAAATTGAATTGAATGCGGTGTATTATTTGCAGATAATAAAGCCATAGAGAGTAAAGTTATTTAGACATTTCGATATTCTAACGTTTGCTGATTTTAAAATTTGATTGTTTTTAGGCAATTTACATAAGGAGGCAAAAATGGCCGTTAAATTTGGAGGCGTAAGTTTAGGCGGTGGTGGTGGCGGCAAAGCCAGTGCTGGCGCCAGTGTTCGTGCCAGTGCGGGCCCCAGTGTTGGTGGTGGCGATAGTATTGATGTAGCCGCCAGAGCAACATTACCCGTAGGTATTGATCCCGGTGATCTCAGCTTTGGTATGTAGTAAAGAAAAATAAATAAACAGGGCAGCCCCCCGCCCCTCTTTTGCACCTGCCACAATTTGCTGCGGCAGGTTTTTTTGTGGCAGTTTTTTATGGTGGGGCATCAGCATAAACGAACTAGCGCATCAACCAGCTTTGCCCGGTGGGGAATTGTATGGAGCGCCAGCCCTGCCCAGCAGCGCTGACTAAAAAATGTTTCATGGCCAAATAGGCTCCATAAAGCTGCGGCGTGTGGCCAATATCATCTAAAATCATAATGCCTTTTGGGTGCATCAGCGGCGCCAGTCGCTGCAAGGCCGCAAGCGTCGCCTCGTAGAGGTCAACATCGATATGGGCCACGCTGATTTTTTGCAAAGCCTTTGGCAGTGGGTCGGTAATGATATTCGCTTGCACCACCTCAACTTGCGGGTAGCTGGCAAAAAGCTGGCGCACGGCGGGCAAATCATGGTTGATGAACTTGCCGCGCCAGGCCGCATCGGCGCTTTCTTGGGCCTCGTCATAATCCATCGGCGCAAAAATATCGATAAGCCAGATGGGCCGCGCATCCGCACGCGCCACCAAATAACGCGCGGCCATTTCGGCACGAGAGCCTTTAAACACACCTACCTCAACATAATCACCATCTAGCTCACGGGTTAAATCCAGTGCTTGGAAAATATTCTCAGTGTCGGCCACATCAAAGTGCGGGTCGAACGCCTCGGCCATTTTGACTTTTAAAATTTTACGCGCCAGCGCTTGCCGATGAAAATAACGCGCGGCAGGCATGCGCTGCCTAAATGGCTCGACGCCAAAATAGCTGCCGCCCCGCGCCATCAACTGCTCGATTATCGCCTGCATGCTATCGTCATATTGTGCGGCCAGCACAAAAACATAAGCGCTTAAATCGCCGGCGGGCAGCGTTTGCATTTGCGGCGCTGGTAAAAGCTCGCTGGGCAAGAGCTCATCCACCAACAAACGCGCCTCACGCTCGGGGAAAAACCGACGGGCTTTTTGCACACTGCCAATCAGTGACGCGAGCGAAAAACGGCTCACCGTTAAGCTATCGCCGCAATACCATTGGCGCGAATTATAGTGCTCGAATTGCTCCCACCACGCTTCGTCGGCAAATTGAATGGTCACGCAGCCTGCTTTCTTGTTTGAATAGGTCAAACTGAACCGATTCTGTTTTTTTATTTAGTTTTAGTTTTGGCATTTTCTGCTTGAGTTATGCGCATGCCCCTGCTTTATTAATCACAGCATTATTCATGCCTTTTTGTGCGCCGCAGCATAATTTTATTTCAATGAGCCGATGAAAACAGACACTTCCCACAAACCTAAGATATTGCTGGCGTTGCAGGGCGGTGGGGCGTGGGGCGCGTTTACCTGGGGCGTGTTGGACTGGCTGCTCGAGCATGACGCCGTAGAAATTATCGGCATCAGTGGTGCATCGGCTGGCGCCACTAATGGCGCGGCACTGGCCTATGGCGGCGGCAATAATAAAATCGCCCGTGACACACTAAAAGCCTTATGGCAAGGCGTGATAGCTGGCGGCAAATATGGCCCGTTCGATCATCGCTATGGCGCCAACTTGCCGCATGCCGTATGGCAGCAAAATTGGAGCAATCTGTGGCTGGATAGCCCCATTGAGCAATGGCACCCCAATGGGCATAACCCGCTGTTGGCCATCTTGCAAAAAGCCATGCCCGATGCAGCGCGTTTTTCGGCCCCACAGGCGCCCACATTACTGATCAGCACGCTGGCCGCCAAAAGCGGCGAGGAAGTTATCTTTACCGGCAAGGCACTGACACATCAAACGCTGGCAGCATCGGCCTGTTTGCCGCCCCTCACCCCGCTGGTTAAAATAAACGATGAAGCGCATTTGGATGGTGGCTTTATCAGCAACCCGCCCTTGCTGCCGCTCTTGGCCGAGTGCCCCAATATTGATGATGTGCTGGTTATTCGGCTTAACCCAAGCCAGCATCGCGATAACCCCAAAACTTTGGCACAGGTGCAGCAACGTTTTGAGCAAAGCTTGCTGAATAGCGCCCTGCGGCAAGAGATGCTGGCCATGCAGCAGCAATATCCACAAAAGCGCCTGCACCAAATTGCCTTTGAGCCGCCACAGCATTGGGATCTGAGCAGCAAGCGCAATGTCAATCAGGCCCATATTATGGATTTATATAGCCGTGGTCGGGCGGCAGCCGCGCAATGGTGGGCGGCAAATGGCCACACGCTTGGCCAACAAAGCAGCTATGTGGCACCCAGTGCAAAAATTATCCGCAGCAGCAATATGGCTAAGCCAAAAGCCAACCCCAAAACGCCCGCACCCTAATTAGCCAAGCTTAATGCTGGCCTGACCCGATTTTTGATTTGTGCGCTCGCCCGCAATATTGCCACGATGGGTAATTTCAGACCGGTCAGAAGCAATGGCGACATAATTGCCCGCAACATCGCCTATGGTTTTGGCCTCGGCTTGGCCTGCAGCCTCAATTTTAACATGGCCAAAATCGCCCGTGGCGGTTAGCTCGGCCTGACCACACATTCTAACATGGACACGCTCTTCAAGGTCGGTGCGGCTGATTGCTGCATTAAGCTCGGCCTGACCGCTTAGATTAGCATGAAGCCTGCCTGTATTTAATTTAAGCGTGGCCAAACCAGACAGAGTAATGTTGGCATAACTGCACCTTGGCTCTATCTCGATTGCTGATTGCTCCGAAGTTTTTAGTTGTAGCGAGTCCATATCAGGCACGGTGATACGCAAACGCGGATAACGTCGCACGGGGTCACGGCCATCATTAGTATAAAAGTTATCACTAACAGATAGGCCGTCCGCAAATTGAATATGATCTAAGCGCGGCGCTCCAACAACAACAAAACGTTGAGCAGCTTCAATACTAAAATCATTGGCCTTCACAGCATCAATCTCAATAATGACATCTTTGCCGCTCCCCTGTTGCACCAAAATATGGGTGGGGCCAAAAAGCGCAAGAAATGGCTTGCCCGCAACAGAGATAACTTCAGTGCGGTTGGCTTTAAAATCGGCGAAAATGGTTCTTACAGACATTACAGACATAGTTTATCTCTTTTGGATTAGGCTTTTTTCTAACACCACATTAGCCCAACAGTAAGAAAGTAATTAGAAAAATTAACCGAAGCCCGTTAAGCCCAAAACCCAACCAAACGCGGCGGCATGCTCAACCAGCAGCTACATGGTGGGGACAAAGCCATTGGCTTAAAAGGGGTCTTTAGCCAAGCTTAATGCTGGCCTGACCCGATTTTTGATTTGTGCGCTCGCCCGCAATATTGCCGCGATGGGTAATTTCAGACTGGCCAGAAGCAATGGCGACATAATTGCCCGCAACATCGCCCTCGGTTGTGGCCTCGGCTTGGCCAGAGGCTACAATTTTAACATGGCCAAAATCACCCGTGGCTTTTAGCTCGGACTGGCCAGACATTTTTATGGCGACAATTTCTTTCAGGGCCGTGCGGCTGATGGCCAAATTAAGCTCGGACTGACCGCTTATTTCAGCATTAAGCAAGCAGGTGCTGAGTGTGGCCTCGGCTTGGCCAGACAGGATGACAGTGCCGCCATAAACCTCGGGCTGGATTTCAACTTTTGACTGTGCCGAAGTATTTAAGCCAAGGCCATCTATATTTGGCACGGTAATGCGCAGGCGTGGGTAACGCTGCTCGGGGTCATTTTTCTGCTGCACACCATTCATTATCACTGTGCCATTATTGATATAAACATTACCGCCCACAATCGAACCACCGGTTAGCCCACGCGATGGCAAGGGTGGCGCCACCACCGCAATCGAACTAAGTGATTGTTGAGCAATTGAAAACTCATCGGCCTTGGCGGCATCAATCTCGATAATCACATCGGGGCCGCTGCCCTGTTGCACCAAAATATGCGCAGGCCCAAAAAGCCCCAGAAAAGGTTTATCCACAACGGCAATAACTTCAGTGCGGTTGGCATTAAAATCGGCGAAAATGGCTTTTACAGACATAGCTTAGCTCTTTTGGGTTAGGTGTTTTTTCCAACCTCACCCTAGCCCAATAGGACGAAAGTAATTAACAAAAAGTGCGCCAAGAAACTTAATAAGCCGGCCTTTAACTACTGGGTCTTAACTAATGGGCATTAACCAAACGCCGCAATCCGCTCAACCAGCTGCTGCATGGTGGGGATAAAGCCATTGGCATAAAACGGGTCTTTGGCAAAGCGAAAGGCGTTATGGCCAGCAAACATCAACTGCTCATCCACCCGTGCGCCATGGCTGATATTTTGCAGTGTTTTCTGAATGCAATAGCTGCGCGGGTCGGCTTTGCGGCCGGTGCTGCCATCGCCATGCTGCGACCAGTTAGAAAAATTACAAGCCGATAAACAACCCATGCAGTTAATTTGGTCGGTGACAATAATATCGCCGCGCTCGGGCGTGACAAAAATAAGCGTGTTATCAGGGGTGCGCATGGGCATAGTAAAGCCCTGCGCGAGCCAGCCCTCGGCCAAGGTTTTGTCGTGCGCCGTCACAAACACCTCACGGCCACGCGGCGGCAAGGCCAAGGGCACATCATGCTCGCCCACTGGCTGGCTTTGAAACGGAATCTGCCGCGCCGAACGCTCATATAGCTCTTGCATGAAGGGGTTACGCACCGCCGAGGAATAAAAACCTGTGGGCGAAAATTTATTCAGCGCCACATCGCCCTCTTTAAGCGTGAGCAAGCGTTTTTTCCACTCATCCGAGATGGGGCTTTCTTGCGTCAACAAGGGCCGTGTACCAAACTGAAAGGCAATGGGGCCAAGCTCGGGGTTATCCAGCCAATCGCGCCAATCAGCCAGGCTCCACACGCCGCCCGCCATAATAATAGGGATGTTGCCAAGGCCAAAGCTGGCCATCATCTCGCGTAAGGCCTTCACCCGCGCATAGGGGGCCTCGGGCTTGAGCGGGTCCTCGCTGTTGGAAAGGCCATTATGGCCGCCGGCCAGCCACGGGTCTTCATAAACGACCGCACCCAAAAGCTGCGGAAACTTATGATAAGCCCGCAACCACAAAGCGCGAAAAGCCCGCGCCGATGACACAATCGGATAATAAAAAACATTATAGCGCGAGCAAATTTCAGCAATACGGTACGGCATGCCAGCGCCACAGGTAACGCCATGCACAATGCCTTGCGCCTGCGACAACACGCCCTCTAAGATGCGCTCAGCGCCGCCCATCTCCCACAACACATTCATGTGCACACGGCCATTATTACCGCGCCGCTCATGCGCCACCCGCGCCTGATAAAGCCCGCCCGAAATGGCATAGGCAATCAGCTCTTCATGGCGCTCGCGCCTTGTGGTGCCATGATAAATTTGTGGAATGATGTTGCCGTTGGCGTCTTTGGTGTCGGCATTCACGCCCGAAAAAGTGCCAACGCCGCCGGCGGCCGCCCAAGCGCCCGAGCTTTCACCATTCGAGACAGACACGCCTTTGCCGCCCTCAACCAGAGGTAACACTTCAGCGCCAGACATAAAAATTGGGTTTAAACTGCTCATTGGGCCTCACATAAATTCGCACCCCTTTATGCCCGATTTTGGCCATAAAAAAAAGTGCTGATTAGGCTTTGATTTAATTAGATTTAATCGCTTGCGCCTGCGCAAAAACGGTTTTAGCCTTTTACTCATGAAACATCTGCCGATTGACGCCATAAAAAATAATTACCGCGCCTCAAGCTATGACCCACGCTTTACCGCCGATTTTGGCAGCATGATTGATGTGTCTGAAGGTCAGATGCTCTATCATTTGGCCAGTGAATATTATCTTGGCCTTGGTGAGATTGTTGAACTTGGCACATTTGCTGGCGCCAGCAGTGCCGTTTTGGCCGATGGGCTAAAACACAACAAAAACCTGCCGCAAGAGCTGTGCCAGCAAAGGCTGCATTGCTATGACAGCTATGTTTACCAAAATAACCCGATGGATCGGTTTTTTATAAAATCGCGCTGGGCCGAATTGGTAAAAAGCAAAAAAGACGGCGATAGTTTTTTAGATATTTTTGACGCCAACCTTGCGCCATGGGCAGAGTTTTTGCAGCGTGAGGCGGGCGACATTACCCAAACGCAGTGGTGCCGCAAACCCATCGAGATTTTATTTATTGATTTGGCTTTTCGCGCGCCGATGTTTAGCAAAATAGTGGCTGAGTTTTTCCCCTGTCTTATGCCGGGGCACAGCGTGGTGGCCCACCAAGATTATGGCTATGTTTATCCATGGCTGATTTATGGCATGGAATATTTGGACTGCTTCAGATTGGTTGATTACGGCGTGAGCAGCACGGCGCTCTTTGCGCTTGAAAGCCCCCTGCCACAAAACAAACTCACCGACCTTATCGAAAACCGCTTAAGCATCAGCGACAAACTGGCCTTGCTTGACCGCGCCCTCACCCGCCTTGATGGCCAAAGCCTGCTCAATGCCAAAGCCAGCCGCGCAGTGTTTTTGGCTTATGCGCAAGGGCTTGATGCGGCTAACGCCGAACTCGCGGCGCTGGCAGCCATCGACCCCGAAAACCGCCTGACGCAATCGCGGCTTGATGGCGCGCGCGCACTGATTGAAATCAATATCGGCAAATCCGCCTATTTATAGGAAGCCTCAATGCCGCTTGATGTTAGCATTCTAGAAGAAGATAATTTTGCGGATACCCCTTGGCCTTATCTTGCTCAAGCTTATGATTTAAGCCGCCGTCAACTTTACAAAAAATTAGGGCATCAGTGGAAGCTTAATCCAGAGCGCAATAACGGCTTGTTTCGCAATTGTGCCGCACCTTTCTTTACCCCCGCTGCTAATGGCTCAGGTCACCAGACAAAAGCTAAAAAGCCCATAGCCATTGCCGAACTCGGCTGCGGGAAATATTCGCCATTTGGGATTGCCGCGCAGTATTTTTTAAACGGCGTAGATCATGTATATGCCTGCGATTTTTTTATAGAGCCAGCCTTGCCTGAGCTGGCCGCGCGCGATATTTATGAGCTAGCCGCTCGGGCCAGCCTATTTCCTGAACAATATGTTTGGCACAACACCCAAGCCGCACGCACAGCACTACGCCAACGAATAAAGCGCCTGCCGCTTAAAGCCCTTGAACAGGGCGATTGGGATGTTTTTAAACATGCTGATAGCCCACTGCGCTATTTTACTATTGATGAAGCCCGCAGCGCACTTAAGCCAAATAGCTTAAACTACATTTATTCGGTTGCCGTCATTGAACATATTCGCGACCTCGATACTGAATTGCAATTCTATTTCAACCTGCTGCGACAAGGCAGCAAAATGAAAATGCTGGCCGGCATTGAAGATCATCGTTTTTTGGATGGACAAGCCGATATGAAGCCATGGAGCTACATGATTGATGGCAATTATGGCGCGCAGGCCAACTTACGCGCCGACATATGGGTGAATGGTCTACGCCCCAGTCAAATTTTAGCTAAACTCAAAAATGCTGGCTTTGAGTTATTAGAACAAAAAAGCAGGGAGATTTACCCCAATATCCCAGACAATCTTGCACAATTGGTGCGACCAGAATTTGCCGCACTGCCTGAAAGCGATTTACGCACAAATCATTTTGATTTTGTAGTGCTCAAGCCATAAAAAAGCCCCGCACTTGCGCGCGGGGCTTTAATATTAGCCAGTCCAGTTTTTAGCTGGCTTTTTTGCTCAGATCTTCACCCGTGGCTTGGTCAACGGCTTTCATCGACAATTTAATTTTGCCGCGATCATCGAAGCCCACCACTTTCACGCGCACTTCATCGCCTTCCTTGACCACATCGGTGGTTTTGGCCACGCGCTGCATTGAAAGCTCAGAGATATGCACCAGACCATCTTTCGCGCCAAGGAAGTTGACAAACGCGCCGAAATCGACGGTTTTAACCACCTTGCCCTTATAGATACGGCCCAGCTCTGGCTCGGCCGCGATGCCTTGAATCCAATCCATCGCCATTTGTGCTTTTTCAGGATCGGTGGATGCCACGCGAATGGTGCCATCATCTTCAATGTCAATCTTACAGCCGGTTTTCTCGACAATTTCACGAATGACCTTGCCGCCTGTGCCAATCACTTCACGGATTTTATCCTTATTGATGTGAATGGTGCTGATGCGTGGGGCATTGGCACTCACCTCACCGCGCGCGCTGCTCATGGCTTTGCTCATCTCGCCTAAAATATGCAAGCGGCCATCTTTAGCTTGTGCCAAGGCTTGCTGCATAATGGCAAAATTGATCGAGGTGATTTTAAGGTCCATCTGCAAAGCGGTGACGCCCTGCTCGGTGCCCGCCACTTTGAAATCCATATCACCAAGATGATCTTCATCACCAAGGATATCGGACAGAACCGCAAAGCCGCTATCTTCCTTGATCAGGCCCATGGCAATGCCGGCAATGGGACGCGCTAAAGGCACGCCTGCATCCATTAATGCCAGCGAGCTGCCGCAGACAGTGGCCATCGAGCTTGAGCCATTGGACTCAAGAATTTCGGACACCACGCGCATGGTGTAAGGGAATTTATCCTTACCGGGCAGCAACGGATGAATCGAGCGCCACGCCAGCTTGCCGTGACCAATCTCACGGCGACCGGGTGAACCCATGCGGCCCGTCTCGCCCACCGAAAAGGGCGGGAAGTTATAATGCAGCATGAAGTTTTCGTGATATTCGCCGGTGAGTGCGTCAATGGTTTGCTCATCATCGCCCGTGCCCAACGTGGCCACCACCAGCGCTTGCGTTTCACCACGGGTAAAGAGTGCCGAACCATGGGTGCGCGGTAGCACGCCCACTTCAGCGACAATGTTACGAATGGTTTTGGTATCGCGGCCATCAATACGTTTGCCTGTCGCCAAAATATTGCCACGCACGATTTGCGCTTCTACTTCCTTAAATTGCTTCATGAGGAAGACGGCATCAACTTCGCTGGCGGGAATAGCCGCCGCAACCTTATCGCGCAAAGCATCAACCGCGCTGTAACGCTGCTGTTTTTCTGTGATGGCATAGGCTTTGGACAAATCGGCGCCAACCATATCTTTGATACGCTTTTGCGTGGCGTCTTTATCGTAAGCGCTTTTGGGCAATTCACGCGGCTCTTTGGCGCACATTTCAGCAAGGCCAATGATAAGATTAATCACCGCCTGATATTGCTCATGACCAAATTTAACCGCCGCCAGCATTTGCTCTTCGCTCAGCTCTTTGGCTTCCGATTCAACCATCAACACGCCTTCTTGCGTGCCGGCCACCACTAAATCAAGGTCGCTGCCCTCGATATCGTTAATGCCCGGATTAAGCACCAACTGGCCGCCCATATAACCCACGCGGGCAGCACCCAATGGCCCCATAAACGGAATGCCCGATAAGGTCAGTGCAGCCGAGGCACCAATCATGGCCACAATATCGGCGCTGTTATCAAGATCATGGCTGAGCAAAGTGCACACCACTTGTGTTTCACAATAATAGCCCTCTGGGAAAAGCGGGCGAATGGGCCGATCAATGAGGCGGCTGGTCAGTGTTTCAGATTCACTGGGACGACCTTCACGCTTGAAAAAACCACCCGGAATTTTACCAGCGGCAAAAGCCTTCTCTTGGTAATTCACCGTAAGGGGGAAAAAATCTACGCCATCGCGGGCCTTTCTTTCGCCGACAACGGTGCACAGCACTGTGGTTTCGCCCAAAGTGGCAACCACGGCGGCATCGGCTTGGCGGGCCATTTTGCCTGTTTCCAGCACCAAAGTGCGACCGCCCCATTCCATTTCTTTACGATAAACTTTAAACATCACATCCTACTTTCTTTTGGCTACTTCCTTTTGTGCGATAGGCAACAACCCCATGTCGTTGCAACTATCCTTGCGGCATCGCTGGCTGCCGCAGGCCATACTAAACTTTTGCACCGAGTCCGTGCTGAATCTTTGCACCGGGTCCGTGCTAACAAACAACGGCACCGAGCCAAAAGCCCGATGCCGCTGCTGTTAAATTGATAAAAATATCAAAGCCACTATTTACGCAGGCCCAAAGCCGCAATCAGATTTTCATAGCGCTTCACTTCAACTTTTTTGACATAGTCAAGCAAGCGACGACGCTGACCGACCAGCTTAAATAAGCCGCGGCGCGAGTGATTATCTTTTTTGTGCGTTTTAAAATGCTCGGTTAAATTGGCGATGCGCTCAGACAGCAAAGCCACCTGCACTTCGGCCGAACCGGTATCATTTTTGCCCGTGGCGTGTTTTTTAATCAGCGCTTGTTTGCGCTCGGCGGTAATCGACATCAAGAGACTCCTTTGTTTTGAGGTTAAAGCCGCGCTGTACCCGAAGGCCGCCCTCGGCATAAGTGACCAAAGCCACCGGAGTGCCAGCGCATTGCGCCACAGCACTTCCAGAAAAAGCGGCAAAGCCGCGCACAACGCGCCCTTGCTGCAAGGCAAATGCCTGCTCTGGGGTAAGGCTGAGAGCCGGGATGTCGTCCAGCGCCTCAGTTAAGTTACATAACACCTCACCAATGCCAGTGGGATAGCTGATTTCAGCACATTTTGCCAGCGAAATCGCCTGCGCTAAGCCAAACCGCCCCACTTGCGTGCGCCGCAGGGCCGTAAGATGCGCAAGCCCGCCTAAAGCCAAGGCAATATCGCGGGCTAAAGCGCGCACATAAGTGCCTTTGCCACAAGCCACGCGCAAGGTCATGTGACTTTCATCCGTTTGCTCAACAAAATCAAGCGCATGGATTGTCACTTGGCGGGGGGCTAAAACCACTTCGGCGCCGGCTCTGGCCAAATCATAGGCGCGTTGACCATTTATTTTTAGCGCAGCATAGGCAGGCGGGCGCTGCATAATGCCCCCCACAAAGCGCGGCAAAATTTCTTTGATGGCTGCAACGCTGGGGCGCACTGCGCTGGTGGCGGTGACTTGGCCTTCGGCATCCTCGGTATCGGTGCTGGTGCCAAACTGCATGGTAAAATCATAAGCTTTACGCCCATCCATGACATAGGCCACAGTTTTAGTGGCCTCCCCCAAGGCAATGGGCAAAACGCCCGTGGCCATGGGGTCAAGCGTGCCGCCATGACCAATTTTAAGGGCGCGTGGTAATTGCCAAAGTTTTTTAAGCCGCCCCACCACTGACGCCGAGGTCATGCCGATGGGCTTATCAATAATCACCCAGCCATTAACAATATTATCGGCCGCTAGATTTTGCGTCATTGAAGCATCAACATTCAATGGCCCGATTTTTCATCCTGCAACAGATGTTCGATGCGCTCGGCGGTATCAAAACTGGTATCAATCTCAAAGCGCAATTTGGGCACCATACGCAGCTGCACCGCCTGCGCCAATTTATGCCGAAAATAACCAACCGCCCGATTAAGCGCTTTTGTTAAAGCCAGCGCATTTTTGCCGCCCAAGGGCAAAACAAACACGGTGGCATTTTGTAAATCAGGGCTGATGCGCACTTCGGTGACGGTGATGTTCACATCAAACAATTCAGGCTCGGGCGAGCCGCCATCATTGACGATTTTAGCCAGCGCATGACGTAATTCTTCGGCGACACGGTATTGACGTTGACTGGTCATGCTAATCCTTACGGTGTTGGCGGCATAAATGATGAAATATTTTTAGGCACTGTGGGGCTTGCTAAGGCCTGCTGGGCCAAAGCTTGCGCGTGAAACACCAGCCACTCTTGCAAAAGCTGCTGCTGTTGTGGTGCAGTAATAAGACCTGCTCTCACTTGGCGCGTCAGCCAATTTTCTACCATGTCTGCGCTCGAGTTGCGCCGACAAATAAGCACAATAAAAAACGCCGGAGAAAGCAAGCGCAGCGCTTGCGCCTGCCGCCGCAATATCTCACATTTTATCGCAGCATTACTATCAAGCGGCACCAGCGCCTTAAGCGCAGCATCAGCGAGTGGTAATAAATGGTAGTGCTCGGGCGCTTGTAAGCGCGCACTCACCACCGGCCAGTTGGCCCGCCCGTTAAAACCAAAATTGCGGGCAACATCAGCCTTAAAACTTTCGCACGCTACAAAATGCTCGGGGTAGATACTGCCAAAGAAACGTTGCGGTTGCAGCGCCTCGAGAGTGGCAATGGTGGTGTTAACATAAAGCGGCGTGGCACTTTCTAAGCGTGGAGTTATCAGCTCCATACGCGGTAATGACGCCAGCAGGCGCAGCTCATCGAGCGCGCGCGCATTAAGATGTGGCCTTTCGCCCAGTATTTCACAAAAAAGCGGGCTTGGCTGTAATGCACCGACCGCCGCTGACAACTGATTAAATTCCCGCTCAATGGTGCGGCATTGTATTTGCCACATGCACGCAATCACGGGCGGCAAAGGCTCGCCCACGGGCAAAATATCAGCCACAGGCAGCGGCACGGGCTGGCATAAATCCTGCCATAATTTTTGGCACAGCTCTGGCGTAAGCGTTTTGCGCACCTCGCCTAAAAGCCAGTCCTTATGTGGATCCATGGCTTGGGCCTAAAGCGAGCGTTGCACCGTCTCAACCTCGAAGCACTCAATCAGGTCATTGACAGCGATATTCTCGTAATTTTCAAAGGCCATGCCGCACTCAAAGCCTTCTTTCACTTCTTTCACTTCATCTTTGAAGCGCCGCAGGGTTTTAAGTGTGCCGGTATGAATCACCACATTATCGCGCAGCAAGCGTACGCCCGCGCCGCGTTTCACAAGGCCTTCGGTGACCTTACAGCCCGCCACCTTGCCATATTTGGTGAGATCAAACATTTGCTGGATTTGTGCATAGCCAATAATTTTCTCTTTGGTTTCAGGCGACAACAAGCCAGACAAAGCGGCCTTCACTTCATCGATGATATTATAAATCACGTCATAGTAGCGGATTTCAATCCCATCGCGCTTGGCCATGTCACGGGCTTGCGGGTTGGCGCGCACATTAAAGCCAATAACAAAGGCTTTGCTGGCATTGGCCAAAGTAATATCCGACTCGCTAATAGCCCCCACCGAGGCATCAAGCACGCGTACGCGCACCTCGGCCGATGAACCATGCACTTTTTCAAGCGCGCCACGAATAGCCTCAACCGAGCCATGCACATCGCCTTTAATCACCACGGGCAATTCTTTAGCGGTGCCGGCTTTAAGCTCGGTCAGCATTTGCTCTAAAGTGCCGCGACCCGCTGCGGTTTGCTGCGCCATGCGCCGCTTACGCGCCCGAAACTCGGATACTTCGCGCGCTTTCACATCGCTATCGACCACAATAAAATCATCGCCCGCAACCGGCACGCCATTAAGGCCCAAAATTTCAACCGGTGAGGCTGGCCCTGCCTTGGCTTGATTGGCGCCGCGGTCATCGAGCAAAGCGCGCACCCGCCCCCACTCGCTGCCGGCCACAAAAATATCGCCTACAGCAATGGTGCCACGCTGCACCAAAACGCTGGCCACAGCACCACGACCGCGCTCAAGCCGTGCCTCAAGCACGCGCCCTTCAGCCGCCCGCTCGGGGTTGGCGCGTAGGTTTAAAATCTCAGCTTGCAGCAAAATGGCCTCTAGCAATTTATCGATATTTTGGCCGGTTTTAGCCGAGATTTCGACATCCAGCACATCGCCGCCGAGGGCTTCAACCTGCACTTCATGCTGCAATAAATCTTGCCGCACGCGATCGGGCTTAGCGCCCGGTTTGTCGCACTTATTAATGGCCACAACCATCGGCACTTTGGCCGCTTTGGCGTGTTTAATGGCCTCAATGGTTTGCGGCATAATGCCATCATCGGCGGCCACCACCAGAATAATAATATCGGTGATATTGGCGCCGCGCGCACGCATTTCAGTAAAGGCCGCGTGACCGGGTGTATCGATAAACGTCACCTTCTGCCCGCTGGCCAAATTCACCTGATAGGCACCAATATGCTGCGTAATGCCGCCCGCTTCCCGCGAGACCACATTGGTTTTGCGCAAAGCATCGAGCAGCGAGGTTTTACCATGATCGACGTGACCCATAACCGTGACAACCGGTGGGCGTGGCTGTAGATTTTCGTCGGCGTCGGCGGCGGTTTGAATGGCTGTTTCAACATCGGTATCGGCTACGCGCTTCACGCGGTGACCTAGCTCAGTTGCGATAAGCTCGGCCGTGTCCGCATCAATGCTTTGCGTGATGGTGGCCATGATGCCGTTTTTCATAAGAACTTTAATGACGTCCGCGCCGCGCTCGGCCATACGATTGGCCAATTCGCCCACAGTGATAAACTCAGGCACCACCACATCGCGCGATATTTTGGGCTGGGCTTGTTGTGCTTGGCTACGACGACGCTCGCGCTCATGCGCTCTGCGCAACGACGCCATTGAACGCGCCCGTGTTGGTGCATCATCGGCATCAAGCGCGGTGCGCAAATCAACGCGGCCAGTTTTAAGCCAGCTATTCGTGTCGGCTTTGGTGCGCTCACCAACACTGGCGCCACGTTTGCGCCGCGCCGCATTACGATTTTCTTCCTCTTCGACGGTGGGGCCGCCAAAATTAACCGGCGCGTTGCGCCCTTGCAGCAAGGCCGCTTTGGCCGCGACAGCCTCGCCCGCACGGCGGGCAATATTTTCGCCGCCCCGTCTTGGCTCGGTTGTGCCTTGGCGGGCCTGGCTCTCTTGCCGGCGTTTTTCTGCTTCTTGTGCTTGTTGTTTTTCAAGGTCTTGAATTTGCCGCAGCTCTTCAAGTTCGCGGGCACGGAGCTGGTCTGGGGTCAGCGAGCGCAGCTCGTCCGCAGTGGCGGCACGCGTTTTATCTTCGCGCTTGATGGGCGCATGCGCCAATTGTGGCCCAGCCATGGGGGCAATATCGTTGCTGTCATCTTTTGGCTCGGTGAGTGAGCCACGCAGTGCCCGGGCGCGGGCTTCACGCTCCTCATCGGTGAGCTGACGCATCACCATGCCGGTCATGCGGCCTTGTTGGCGCGAGGCATCGGGCTTGACGGTGGTCGTGGCAGGAGCGGCAGGCGCTGTTGGCGCAGGGGTGGCGGCAGCGGGAGCCGCAATCGTGCCATCGCGCTTGCGCTTAACCTCGACGGCCACAGTTTTGCTGCGCCCATGCGAGAAGCTTTGTTTAACCAGCCCCTCGCCGACGGGTTTTTTAAGCTCAAGCTTGCCCTTGCCCGAAAGCGTCAGGGTGCGCTTGGCACCGGCATTATCACCAGAATTGTTACCAGAGTTATTATTTGAATCCGTCATAATTTTGTCCGTCCTTGCAACGAGGCTGTTATATCAGTCTATGGCCTGTTGTGAAAGAGCCGTTTTATCGGCCTCTTCTCCACGCAGTGCCGTTAAAAAACCCATTAATTCTTCAATATTGGTGGTGAGGCCCGAAGGCAGCAGCGCCACAAACACGGCCTCTTCGCGGCCAAGGGCTTGGCCCAGCTCGTGCCGCGACAGCGATTTATGCCAGCCAATGCCTGCGCCCTTGGCTAAGCCATAAAGTTTGCGCTGACCATCATAGGCTGCATCCGCCGCCACCAAAACCAAAGCAGCGCGTTGTGTGGCTTTTTGTGCGCGCAGCGCGGCCTCGACCTGATCAAAGCCCGCCAGCACCATGCCGGCCTTACGCGCCAAGCTCAGTAATTGTAAAAAACGCCGTGTCAGTTGCTGCTCGATTTGTGTGGGTAAATCGGCAGGCACAATGGCCGATGCTTTAGCTGATTTTGCAAAGAGATTTTTGCGCATCGCCAGTGCCAGCGCATCTTTTTGTGGGGTTAGCCATAAGCCGCGCCCAGGTAATTTATGCGCGGCATCGAAAGTCACCACATGCTCGGGCGACAACACAAAACGCAACAGCTGGTTTTTGGGCAAATCTATGCCGGTGGCAATGCAGCGGCGCTCATGCCGCGCGAGCGGTGTTTCAGTGTTTGTGGTTTGTTGCGGGAGGTCGGTCATGTGTGCCAAGCCTCCTTGTTAGCGCAGGGGCCATCTACCCCTGCGCATCCTCCGCTGCAAACCAATGCGCACGAGCGGCCATAATCATGCTATTGGCGGTGTTTTCGCTCATTTCGTCGGCACCCAAAATCTCGCGCAATTCGTCGGTGGCTAAATCGGCGAAATCGTCAAGGGTTTTAACCTTGGCCTCACCCAGCTTCACCAGCATGGCGGGCGTGAGGCCTTCCATAGCGATAAGCTCATCGGTGACACCTAATTCTTGATAGCGCAGCATCATTTTTTGCGCTTGCGCGGTGAGCCAATCACGCGCGCGTTGTTGCAGCTCGGCTGCAACTTCGGCATCAAAACCCTGAATCTCGGCGATTTCGTCAATCGGCGTTTCAGCGATTTGCTCGACCTTGGTAAAGCCCTCGGCAATCATCAGCTGGGCAATAAGATCATCGACCTCAAGCGCTTCCATAAACAGTGCCGAGCGTGTTTGCATTTCAGTTTGGCGACGCTGGCTTTCTTCAGCCTCGGTGAGGATATCAATATCCCAACCGGTCAGCATCGAGGCCAAGCGCACATTTTGCCCACGGCGACCAATGGCCAAGCTTAATTGCTCATCGGGCACCACCACATCCATGCGGTGATTATCAACATCAAGCACCACTTTGGCCACTTCGGCAGGGGCCAAGGCATTGACCACAAAAGTGGCTTCATCGGTGGACCAAGGGATAATATCAATTTTTTCGCCCTGCAGCTCTTGCACCACGGCTTGCACCCGTGAGCCGCGCATCCCGACGCAGGCGCCAACCGGGTCGATAGAATTATCGTGCGATAACACGGCAATTTTCGCCCGTGAGCCTGGGTCACGCGCCACTGATTTTATCTCGATGATGCCGTCATAAATTTCGGGCACTTCTTGCGTAAATAATTTGGCCATAAACATCGGGTGCGTGCGCGACAAGAAAATCTGCGGGCCACGCGGCTCTTCGCGCACATCGTAAATATAAGCGCGGATACGATCGCCCAGTTTGAAATGCTCACGCGGCAGCACTTCATCGCGGCGCAGCACGCCTTCAGCGCGGCCTAAATCGACGGTGACATTGCCATATTCAACGCGCTTAACGCTGCCATTGATAATCTCACCGGTGCGGTCTTTAAATTCACGATATTGACGGCCACGCTCGGCATCGCGCACTTTTTGCGTAATCACCTGCTTTGCGGTTTGTGCAGCAATGCGGCCAAAATCAATCGGCGGCAAATTATCAACCAAAAACTGGCCCACGGCCGCATCAGACTTTTCGCGCTGGGCTTGTTTGAGGCTCAGTTGCGTAAATTCGTTTTCGACCGTTTCAACCACTTCGCGCACGCGCATCAGGTCGATTTGGCCGG
Organism: Rickettsiales bacterium; assembly: GCA_027485855.1. Taxonomy (GTDB): domain Bacteria; phylum Pseudomonadota; class Alphaproteobacteria; genus JAIXQD01. The sequence continues at coordinate 24,835 of JAIXQD010000019.1, forward strand.
TTTTGCGATCGATGCGGGCGCGGATATCATGCTCCATGCCATATTTGGCGCGGGCAGCTTTTTGAATGGCCTGCTCCATAGCCTCTAGCACCTCATCGCGCTCGATGGATTTTTCGCGGGCGACAATTTCGGCCACTTGCAGCATTTCAGTTAACATGTTGTTTCTCTCCTATCCTGAGGTCATTCGCCCCGCTTGCGCGGCAGCCAGTAATTCTTCGTTGAGCACTAATTTTGCGCTGGTCACTTGCGCTAAGGGCAGCAGCCAAAGTTGCTGCTCGTCTTGCAGTTGCACATTTTGATTTTGCAGCCCCAGCAACCGGCCGGTAAAACGCTTGCGCCCTTCATGCACCACACCCAGCTCTATTTTGGCGACATAGCCAGCAAAACGCTCAAAATCCTTGGGGCGGGTCAGTGGGCGGTCAACCCCAGGTGAGCTCACTTCAAGCCGATAGGCGCTGGTGATGGGGTCGTGCTCTTCTAAGAGCGGCGATAAAGCATGGCTAATTTTGGTGCAATCATCGATGGTCATAGCCACGGCATCAATACGCTCGGCCATAATTTGCAGCACTGGCTCACGCGCGCCTTGAATTTGCAGACGCACCAGCTCATAGCCCGCCGCCTGCAAGGTGGGGGTAATCAGTTGCTCAATTTTAGCAATGGTCGGCTGCATCAAAACCCATAATGTCTTACCCCCCTGCGGACCTTGCGGGCCGCAGCAGCTTGACTATCAAACTGTAGGGAATGGCACCTTTTAACTGATTTCAAGCGCGGATGCAAGCCTTACGCTGTAAGCGTAACAAAACCTACGAAGCAAGCGTGACAATACCCAGCTTGGCCAACCACAGCAAAGTATGGCGCATTTGCACTTCAGCGCAGCCCAAATGCGCGGCCAGCGCCGCACTGCTTTGTTTTTTTTGCAGCATTTGTAAAAGCTGCACCAGCTGTGCGGGCGGCAAAATCAGTGGCGCTGCATACATATTTATGCGGTGCTGCAAAATTTTCTTAGTTGTTTCAATGTCTTGCACCATTTGTGCAACACAGCCCGCCCCCATAAGCTCTGTCGCAAAGCCGCCATAAAGCGCCACCGGCTCATGGCACACAAGGCTGGCCGCCGGCCATTTTAGCGGCAAAGGCGGGGTGGTGATGGTCTGTGCTGCCGAGCGCGCGCGCAAAGCCATATCGGCCCACAGCGCCTCATATTGGCGCACCACAACCGGCCAATCATAAAGCGCTTTAACCCGCGCTTGCCCCGCATGACCACGACTAGCGCGCAAATTTGCGTCATTGGCCAAAGCTAAAATGGCCGCGCTGGCCGCGCCAATATCAACTGCGGCCAGCTGTGCGGCTCTGCCGGCATAAAGCCCGTAACTGTCAAGCCCATCGGCGTAGCTTGCGGCAAGGCTGGTGGGCGCATCGGCCTTAGGCCACAACACCGGCACTAAAAAACCGGTATCGGCCAAAGTATCTTTATAGCCATCCCACGCGCTGGCCACCACCGGCAGGCCGCGCGCCATGGCCTCTAATGGGGTCAGACCAAAACTTTCTTGGATGTTATCAATCAGCGATAGGAATATATCCCCCAATGGCCAAGCGCCCTGTGGCAGGCGTGCATCTTGGCTCTCAACAAAAATCACTGTGGCGCTTTGGCACATTTGCGCGGCCATGGTCTTAAAATCGTCGGCTTGGTTTTCAGGATAGAAATAGCCCTGCAGCACAAAAACTAAGGGCGATAAACCCTGCGCCACGCGCGCCGCACTGGCTTGCTCAACGGCTTGCAGCATGGATAGCGGGTGCGCCTTGATCAAAGCCGAAAGCCGCCCCACCCACAGCACCACAATATCATCGGCGGCAATATTTAAAGCCGCTCGTGCTGTCATACGTGCCTGCGGCGTTTGCTGGGCTTGCTGTTGTGCCACATCAATGCCCAAAGGCAGCACTGGCAATTGCACCGGACAATCGGGCAGATGCGGCACACCAAAACGATGCGCCAGATATTCGGTTTGTGTTTGCCACACCTGCCGCACCACATCGGCAATGGCGCGCGAGGGGCATATTAACGCATCAGCCGCAGTCACGGGGGCCAGCAACCAATTTTGCAGCAGGCCCAGCACTTCGCGGCCGGCCACAGTGTGCACCAAGCCACAAAAAGCATAGGGCTTGCCATGGGGCGCCATTCGGGCTCTTTGCCACAAAATCTCGGTGGCTTCGGGGTCGGGGCGGAAGATGCAATCTAAATCGGCATAGTCGGTAGCGGGGGTTTGAAAACGCCGCCGCTGCAAAACATTATCCGCACCAACTAAGTTTTGTGCGGCTTGCCAACTGGCGTCATCGCCCGCAATGAGGGGCAGGTTTTTTTGTGTGCCATATTTTGCCACAGCGCTCAGCAAATTACGCACCGCCACATCAACGCCAAAAATCTGCCCGTTATTTTGCACGGCCGGCTGGGTATAACAAAAGGCCGTGCGCAGGCTCATTGGCGGATAAAACTAAACCATTGGTGCCACTGCCCTGCCAGCGCCTTTTGCTCATAGCGGGTGGTGGCGCTGCCTTGCGGGCGCTCGGCCCATAAGCCATTTTGTGTGTGTGGGTGCGGCGCAAAGCCAGCAGCATTTAACATGGTGGTGTGCATATATTCGGCAAGCTCGGGGTGGTCGGTGGCAAAGCAAAACTCGCCCCCTGTGGCCAGCGCCTTTGTTAACAGCGGCAGTGTGCTTTCGCCTAAAAAACGCCTTTTATGATGGCGCTTTTTGGGCCATGGGTCAGGGAAAAGCAAAAAAACTTGCTGCAAACTGGCGGGCGGCAAGGCGGCCAACAACAAACGCGCATCATCGGCAAAGATACGAATATTATGGAGATTATTTTTTTGCACATGCTGCGCCAGGCTCGCCACGCCATTAACAAAAGGCTCGGCGCCGATAAAGCCCCAATTTGGCCGCGCCTGGGCTTGTAGCGCCAGATGCTCGCCCGCGCCAAAACCAATCTCAAGCGCCACGCCTTCGGCCTTAGGAAATAAATCAGAGAGCGGCACAAGCCCAGATGCGGGCAAGCTTATGGCATAAGAGGTATGCGCTTCGCTTAAGGCTTGCTGTTGTGACGGGCGCAAAGGCCGCCCCTGCCGGCGGCCATAAAAATGCCGCCGCAAAGCTGTGGTGGCCGCGGCCTTGGTCACGCTTTAGGCAACCGCTTTAAGCAAGCTTTCGGCCAGATCGGTTTTCTCCCAGCTGAAGCCGCCATCGCTTTCAGGGTCGCGACCAAAATGCCCATAGGCCGCCGTGCGCGCATAAATAGGCCGATTAAGCTTAAGATGCTCACGGATGCCGCGTGGCGACAGGTCAACCAGCTCGGGCAAAACTTTGGCCAGTAATTGCTCATCGACCGTGCCGGTGCCATGGGTATTGACATAAACCGAAAGCGGCTGCGCCACGCCAATGGCATAGCTGATTTGAATGGTGCATTTTTCGGCCAAGCCAGCAGCCACCACATTTTTAGCTAAATAACGGGCGGCGTAAGCGGCCGAGCGATCCACCTTGGTTGGGTCCTTGCCCGAAAAAGCGCCGCCGCCATGAGGCGCTGCACCACCATAAGTATCGACAATAATTTTGCGCCCCGTAAGACCCGTGTCGCCATCGGGCCCGCCAATAACAAAGCGGCCGGTTGGGTTCACGTAAAGTTTGCTGTCTTCGCACATCCAACCTTTGGGCAAAGCATTTTCAATAATGGGTTTGACCATGGCACGCACTTCGGCTTGCTCAAGCCCTTCGGCATGTTGTGTGGATAACACCACCGAATCGGCGCGCACCGGACGACCTTGCTCATAAACCAAAGTCACTTGGCTTTTTGCATCTGGGCCAAGCTTACCCGCGAGCGCACCAAAACGCGCTGCACGCACATCGCGCAAAATTTTATGCGCATAGTAAATGGCCGCCGGCATTAATGTGGGTGTTTCGTTGCAGGCATAACCAAACATAATGCCTTGGTCGCCAGCGCCTTCGTCTTTATTGCCGGCCATATCGACACCTTGTGCAATATCGGCCGATTGCGCATGCACATAGCAATCAATTTGCGCCGTGCGCCAATCAAAGCCATCTTGCTCATAGCCAATATCTTTAATAACGGCGCGCGCTGTTTCAATCAGCTTCTCGGCGGTGATGCTGGCAGGGCCACGCACCTCACCCGCTAACACCACGCGGTTGGTGGTGGCGAGTGTTTCTACCGCAACACGCGCATAGGGGTCGGCGGCGATGTATAAATCGACGATAGCATCCGAGATGCGGTCACAGATTTTATCAGGGTGACCCTCTGACACAGACTCGCTGGTAAAATAAAAATTAGTGAGCGCCATAGCCATTCTCCCCGAAAAGCAAACAAGATATGAAAATTCACAGCGCGGATTGTAAAGCGCATTAACGCAAGGTCAAGCGGCCATTGCAGCAAAACCGAAGTGTCTGTGCTTACTTCTTACTTTTTGTCGTTTTTGCTGTGCTTTTGCGTGTGGTTTTTTTGGTGTTTTTTTGGCTCATTTTTTGGGCCAAAGCTTCAGCCACCGCCAAAAATGATTTGCGATCGGCGGGGTTGTCAATTTGCTCAAACATGCCCAGCAATTTGCGCGCCGCGCCCTGCACGGCGGGTGGCGCTTGCCAGACAGATTTTTTCTCACCGGCTTTGAGTGCGGTGGTGCGTGTGCTGCTATAGCCGCCATGATAAAAATATGTCTCGGGCACGCCTAAAATACGGCATATTTGCTGCATGCGTGCGGCGCTCATGGCGTTGGTGCCATTCTCATATTTTTGAATCTGCTGAAAGCTGATGCCGCTTTTAGAGGCAAGCCCTTGCTGTGTCATACCGATTTCAAGACGGCGGGCACGCAGTTTTTGGCCAAAGGCCACATTCGTAGCTGAAAATTGTTCGTTCATCGCGTTTCTTATGCTCATACATGAATATGCAGTTGTTTTTTCGTAGCGTCATTTTATACGTTTGTCAAACGCTCGTCCATAGAGCTGTGCCGCACAGCAAATAAAATGCCGCCCAAACACAGCAGAAAAACCAATAAAGGCAGGTGCGGATACTGGCTATAAAATGTGGCTGGCAGGGCTTTTGGCAAGGGGGCATCCAGCACTTGTGCCGCGCCTAAAGGCGCGATTGCCACAATGCGGCCAAGCCCATCGGCCACAAAGCTGACCCCCGTATTAGCCACCCGCACCATCGGCAAACCCGTTTCGATAGCGCGCAGACGTGCAGCAAAGGCGTGTTGATACGGCCCCGTACTCTGTCCAAACCAGCCATCATTGGTCACGTTTAACAATAGCGACGGCGGCGGGTTGGGCGGCATGGCATAGCTGCTGAAAATCGCCTCATAGCAAATGGAGGGGGCGACAGAATGCAGACCCGGCACCGCTATAGAGGCCACGCCAGCGCCCGCAGAAAAATCTGCATCGGCCGCAGCTACTGCATTCACTGGTAACCAACGCATGAGATAACGCCGCAGCGGAAAATACTCACCGAACGGCACAAGGTGATGTTTATCGTATGTGGCAACAATATCGCCGCGGTCGTCTAAGGCGATAAGGCTATTGTAAAAAACTTCTTGGTTTTGCTTTATCTCACGGCGGATATTGCCCAACAGCAAAGCCCCACCAATAGGCACCAGCGGCGCCAGCTGTATGCGGCGCAGCGGATTTTCGCTTAACAAAAAAGGCACCGCGGCTTCTGGCCAAATAATATGTGTGGGTGGTTTCTCAGCGGGTGCCATCGTCAGCCGCAGATGCTGTTGCCAGATTTGCTCGCGCGCACTGGCATTGATTTTTAGGGTTTGTGGAATATTGGGTTGCACCAGCCGCAATCTCACTTCAGGCACAAATTGCGTGCTGTGCGTCAAACGCTGTGCGCCATAAAAACACAGCAACAGCACCGGCAGCAACAGCGCCAACACCAAAGGCCGCGACTGTTGCCATAACAGCGGCAACACCCCCAGCAACACGGCCAAGGCCGATAAGCCCAACACGCCAAATAAAGACGCCCCTTGCAGCAACCACGGCGCATCAATAAAAACACTGCCTAATGGGTTCCACGGAAAGCCGGTAAATAAATTGCCGCGCAAAATCTCGCTGGCGACCCATAACAGCGGCATCAGTAAAAGAAGCTGCGTTTGCTTCCAGCCACGCTGTGCCAAAACGAATAACGCCGCCGACAACAAACCATGATACAGCGCAAGATAAGCCGGCAAGGCCGCAACCGAGAGCGGCAACACCCACCAGAAACTGGCAATATCAACAAACAGGGCTGACGCAATCCAATAAAGGCCAGCCACAAAAAAGCCAAAGCCCCAAAGCCAGCCGCGCCAAAATGCGCTTTTAGCCGAGGGCGCATGCACACTCAATAAAAACAAAAGTGGCAGCGTGAAAAACAGCAAAAGCCACAGGCCAAAAGGCGGCAGGGCCAAAGCGCTCACGGCACCCGCAGTAACGGCGGCTAAGCGTGGAGACGCTAAAAAGATAGCAAAGCTATAATTAAACCTGTGCAAGACGCCCATTAAGCCACAGCGCCGCTTTTACGCTTGCTGCGCACGCGCAAACGCTGCACGCGCAAAGCATCGGCCTCAAGCACTTCAAACTCAAGGCCAGACGGGTGCGCCAATTTCTCGCCCTTGGTGGGCACGCGCCCTGCCAGCGAAAAGACCAAGCCGCCCACTGTATCAATTTCGTCTTTTTCGGTTTGGCTGAGTTCGCCGCCCATGGTGGCAACAAAATCTTCCAGCGGCATGGCGGCATCAACCAACATGCTGCCATCCGGGCGACGCACCGCTTGCGGCGTTGCGGCATCATCATGTTCGTCTTCAATTTCGCCGACAATTTCCTCGATGAGATCTTCAATGGTGACCAAGCCATCAATGCCACCAAACTCATCAACCACCAGCGCCATATGCTGCCGGCTTTGCCGCATTTGCAGCAGCAATTTTAACACCGACATGCTGGACGGCACAAATATCACTTGCCGCAAAACCTGTTCAAGGGTGAAAGGCTCATTATGGCTGAGCTTGGCCATCACATCTTTGAAATGCACCATGCCGATAATTTCATCGAGCGACTCGCGATAAACCGGCAAGCGGCTATGTTGCTCACGCCGCAGCAGCTCCACCACTTGCTCCATGCTGGTGTCGGCATCAATGCCGATAATATGCGCCCGGGGGATCATCACATCGGCCACGCTGCATTGACGCAAGCGCAAAATATTATGCAGCAAAGCGCGCTCGGCCAAATCAAAACCATCTTCGGCACGCGGGCCTTCCATCAGCTCTTCCACGGCTTCCATCAGCGCTTCATCGGCTGCCGAACGCTTCGGGAAAAACTTTTGCCACAGCGCCTCAAGGCTTTGGCGCAATTTATGTTTAGGCGCGGAATCGGTCATGGGCGGACTATCACTTTTCTGAAACATACGGGTTAGCAAAACCAAGACCGGCCAGCAAAGCTATTTCATGCCGCTGCATGAGACGCGCCTGCCGCTCGGTTTTATGGTCGTAGCCTAAAAGATGCAAAATGCCATGCAGCAGCAAATGCACACTATGCGCCAGCAATGTTTTTTGTTCTTGCATATGCTCTTGTAGCACAACTTCATAGGCCAAAACCACATCGCCCGCATAAAATGACTTTTGCCCTTTATTTATAAGGGTTTTCTGCGACTTTTGCCAAAAGGGAAAGCTTAACACATTGGTGGGCTTGTCCTTCCCACGATAGGTTTTGTTAAGCGCCTGCACGATTTTGGCATTGCCCAGCACCAAACTGATTTCTGTTTGTTTTGGCCATTTTTTGCCGGGCCAAAGCGGCGGCAGCGCCAAAATATGCGGAATGGCTTTGTGCAGCTTGCTTTTAAGCCCACGCATTTTGGGCCACTGACGGGCGCTTTCAGGCCAGTGCAGAATAAGCCTCGGCGCAGATTTAGTGCGCGGGCTCAAAGCTAAGGAGCCCTTCGGGCTCAAAGCTAAAGAGTCCTTCGGACTCGGGACTAAAGAGTCCTTCGGACTCGGCGCCAAACTCATGCGCCGACTCAAAGCTAAGGAGCCCTTCGGGCTCGGCGCGGATTTAGTGCGCGCGGGTTGCAAAGCTTTAGCGGCTTTTCTTTTTGGCATTGTCATAGGCTTGCACCACACGCGCCACCAACGGATGCCGCACCACATCGGCTGTGGTCAGCTCAACAAAGGTGATGCCATCGGTTTTGTGCAGCAAGGCATAGGCTTCAGCAAGGCCCGATTGCTGCCCAGGCGGCAAATCGATTTGGCTTAAATCGCCGGTAATGGCCATGCGTGATTGCTCGCCCAAGCGGGTGAGGAACATTTTCATCTGCATGGGGGTGGTGTTTTGCGCCTCGTCTAAAATAACATAGGCATTAGCCAAGGTGCGGCCGCGCATAAAAGCCAGTGGTGCTATCTCAATTTCGCCATGCTCAAGGCTGCGCTCAATTTGCTCGGGCGGCATCATATCGTGCAAGGCGTCATAGAGCGGGCGCAAATAAGGGTCTATTTTATCTTTGAGGTCGCCGGGTAAAAAGCCTAAGCGCTCGCCCGCTTCAACGGCGGGGCGTGTTAAAATAAGCCGATCAACGCGACCGGCTTGCAGCATCGATACCGCCTGCGCCACGGCCAAATAAGTTTTGCCTGTGCCCGCAGGCCCCAAGCCAAACACCATATCATGGCGGCGCAAGGCCTCTAAATAAGCCGCTTGCCCGGGTGAGCGCGGCATAATATTTTTTTTGCGGTTTTTAAGCGGCGTATCTTGGCTGAGGCTGACGGTCATGGGCTGGCGCGCAAAACGCAAAGCCGCCTCAACATCGCGCGCTTCAAGCGAGCCGGTGTTTTTCAGCTCGCGCCATAAAGATGCCAGCACTTGCTCGGCCTGACCCACAGCCTCGGCATCGCCCGACAAAGTCAGCACATTGCCGCGTGAACGGATTTTAATGGCCAGTGCCTTCTCGATTTGCTCAAGGTGACGATCGAAATCGCCGCAAAGCAGGGGCACAAGTTTTTTGTCGTCTAATTGCAGCTCACTGCGAATTGTCGGAGAATGGCCGGTGGACGGCGGCGGGGCTTTTCGATTCATGCTGCAACAAGATAGCTGGCGGCGATTTCACCCGTCAAGGAGACAGATGTAGCGCCAGTAATTTTAACCGGCACCACCTGCCCCAAAAGCCGCGGGTGCAGCGCATCGGGCACCGGCACAAACAGCGACTGATTATAAGCGGTGCGCGCTGAAAGCTGCCCGCCCCTGCGGCTGGGTTGCGCCAACAGCACTTGCATTTCTGTACCAATACAAGCCTGATTAAACGCCAGTGCCTGCTCGCGCAGCAAGGCTTGCAGCTCATCAAGGCGGCGATTTTGCACATCGTCCGGCACGGGTTTGCCCAATTTGACCGCAGGCGTGCCCGGGCGCGGGCTATATTTAAACGAATAGGCCGAAACAAAACCAACCTTGCGAATAAGCTCTAAACTGGCCTCATGGTCGGCTTCGGTCTCACCCGGAAAGCCCACAATGAAATCGGACGATAGCGCTATATTAGGCTGAGCTGCTCTAAGGCGGGCAATAATATCTAAATAATGCTGGGCGGTGTGCTTACGGTTCATCAGCCGCAAAATACGGTCCGAGCCGCTTTGCACCGGCAAATGCAAAAAGGGCAAAAGCTGCGGCAAATCGCCATGGGCCGCAATTAAATCATCGGTCATTTCTAACGGGTGCGAGGTCATGTAACGCAAACGCACGCCGCTATCGAGCGCGGCGAGTGCGCGCAGTAATTGCGCTAATGTCCAAGCGCGGCCATCGGCTCCTATCCCGTGCCCAATTCCATGCCCAATTCCGTGCCACGCATTGACATTTTGCCCCAGCAAAGTTATCTCGCGCGTGCCTTGCGCCAAAAGCCTTTCTGCTTCGGCCAATATTTGCGTGGCGGGGCGTGAATATTCGGCGCCTCTGGTATAAGGCACCACGCAAAAAGTGCAGAACTTATCGCAGCCCTCTTGCACCGAGATAAAGGCCGCAGGGCCCTGCTTTGCCGATTCTTCGGGCAGTTGGTCGAACTTACTTTCGGTAGTAAGGTCGGTATTGAGAATGGCCAAGCCTTCGGCGCGCAAAGCCCGCCCCAGCATTTCTGGCAATTCATGATAGGCTTGCGGGCCAAACACCAAAGATACATAAGGCGCGCGCCGCAAAATTTCCTCGCCCTCGGCTTGCGCCACACAGCCCGCCACACCCAGCATCAGCTTTTTGCCATTTTGCGCCATTTGCTCTTGCAGCACACGCATGCGGCCTAATTCAGAAAAAAGCTTCTCGGTGGCTTTCTCGCGAATGTGACAGGTATTGAGAATGAGCAGCTCGGCTTGCTCGGGCGTATCGACCGCGGCGTAGCCCAAAGGCGTGAGCACATCGGCGATTTTGTGGCTGTCATAGACATTCATTTGACAGCCCCAAGTTTTTAGATAAAGACCGCGAGCGCCCGCTGTGGCAGCGGCAGCCTCTGAGCGCTTGGCAATCACCGCATCATCGCTGCCTTCTAAATGCTGTGCTTCATCCATGGCGCATCCTATGCCGCCGCCGCATGGGCTGACATGGCCCTATGAGGCGCTGCTTCTTGCACCCGCCCCGCATTGGCCAAAGCCATACCACTTACAATTTCTGTGCGGCAATGCTGCGCTAAAGCCTTGCGGCTAGCAAATTGCGCCAAGGTGACCGGCGGGTGAAACTCAACCTGCAGCACAAAAAAACCAGTTTTAAACATGCGCCACAAATGCTGCATCAGCGTCATATCGCCATACCACGCATAAAGATTGCGCCCATGCCGCCCCAAAGGCAACCCACCCAAACCCGTCACCGCCAGCGACACCGGCTGCACCGACACTGCCGTAGCATCACTATCAAGCGCAGCAAAAATACTGCTTTTGAAGGGCAGCACATGTACGCCATCGGCCGAGGTGCCTTCTGGGAATAAAATCAAACTATCGCCTGCGGCTAAACGCTGTGCGGTCATGCTGGCGTGCTGCTTGGCGTGGGCCGTGCGGCGCTCGATAAACACTGTGCGTTGCAGCCGCGCCAACAGGCCAAAAATTGGCCAATGCTTGACTTCGGCCTTGCTGATAAAAGAGGCCGGCAATAACGAGCCCAACACCGGAATATCAAGGTAAGATAAATGATTGCAGACAAATAAAGTGGGTTTATCGAGCTGCGGCGCGCCATGCTGCACCACGCGCATATTGAGCAAACGCAGCAAAGTTTTATGAAATGCCACCGACAGCCGATATTGCGCGGGATGCTTAAGCGCCACCAGTACGGCTTGCACCGGCATGAGCGGGAACATCAGCAAGCCCAGCGCCACAATGCGCAACAAACCAATAAGAGCCGAGCCTTGATACATTAGACAATCGACAGATCGCCGCCGCGACCACCCAAATGACGGAAATATTTTTCGTTGATAAGGTCGGCCTTCACAATGACGCACACATCGGTGGTGTTAAACTGCTCGTCAATCACGGCGCCATCGCCAATATAGCAATTGACGCGCAGATAAGCCTTCAGCAGCGGCGGCAGGCTGTTAAAGCCGGCTTTGGGGTCGATAGCGGCGCGCTCAAGGTGGCGCATATAAACATAGCGATGCGGCAAAGCCGTGACGCACAAACCGGGTGGCGCTTGATGATACCAATGCAAATAAGACAGCGGCAAAGCCAGCTCACGCGGGTCGGTGCCATGCAAACTCGCGCAGCCAAATAATAATTGAATATCGTGCAGCACAATATAGCTGGCAATGCCGCGCCATAAAAGCTGCATGGAGGCACGGTTACGATAGGCGGCATCAACGCAGCTGCGCCCCAATTCTAAAATCTCACCCGGATATTCGGCCAATTTATCAATGCAAAACTCTTGTGCTGAATAAAAACCGCCCGCCTTCGCCGCCATACTACGGCGAATAAGCCGATAAGTGCCAACCACTGTATCGGGGCCACGCGCATGGTCGAGCACCAGCAAATGATCACAATTTTCGTCATAGGCATCAAAATCACGGCCTGCGGCGGCCATGGCGGCGGTGGGGCTGGCACCCATCTCATGGTAAAATACGCGATAGCGCAATTCTTGTGCGGCAGCGATTTCGGCTTTTGAATGCGCCAAGCGTACCTCTTGCGAGCCCGCAACAATGCTAAAATTGCGATCAATGCCGGCAAGAGCCAATTCTGGCGTTACAAGCGCGCGGGCAGACAACATGTGCAACTTCCCTCTTCTTTTGCGCTGCAACATAACAGAGCATAAGCCGTTTTTCTAGAGAATTTCAGTAAGCCATAAATCAGCATTAGCTGGCGGCCTTGCCTTGCGGCAATTTGCCGGTACCAAGGCCATATTGTTTAGCAAGCTTACTGCGCTGACGCGCATAATTGGGCGCCACCATCGGGTAATCAACCGACAAGCCCCAGCGCTCACGATATTGCTCGGGGGTCATGTTGTAGCTGGTTTTAAGATGGCGCTTGAGCATTTTTAACTTTTTGCCATCTTCTAAACAGATAATATAATCAGGGAATACCGACTTTTTCGGGTTGGCCGCCGGCTGTGGCCGCTGCGGTAAGGGCGCGGTTTGCACCACGCCCTGTCCGGCATCGGCAAGGCTGCGATAAACCGCAGCAATTAAATGCGGAACCTCGGCCACGGCCACATTATTATGGCCCAAATGGGCCGCCACAATTTGCGCCGTGAGTGCCAGAATATCTTCAGCTTTTTGGCTCATCATAAATCCGTTTCGGTCTGTTTATAGCGTTGGCTGAAGCTTGCGTCAAATAATGTTTATAACGCGGCCCGCTTAAAGGCTTTTCTGATAAAGCCGTGCATCAATCATGCCTTGTTGGGTGCGGTAATAAGCGCGCCTGTAGCCAACACGGCTAAAACGAAGCCGCTCATAAAGGGCAATGGCGGGCGCATTATTATCGGCCACCTCCAGCCGCAATATTTGCACCGCTTGCGCTTTAAGCTGCGCTTGCATGGCCTCGATAAGCGCCTTGGCCACACCACGGCGCTGGGCAAAGGGCGCCACGGCTAAACTCAGCAATTCGGCCTCGTCATCGAGCGCTTGCCAAAAAATATAGCCCGATAAGACGCTTTCCTCGAAACACAGCAAACCATGATAGAGCGGGCTTGCCAGCAATTGCTGCGCCTCAGCCATGCTCCACTGATTATGCGCAAAGGCTGCGTTTTGCAGCGCCACCATATCGGGCAGAAAAGCAGGGGCGAGCGGAGCAAAGTTAAACATATAAATTAATGAGACCGCGCTGTGGTGGGCAAAGTCACATCAGGGGCGCGCAGATAAAATGGCACAGCGGCAAAATCAGCATGCTGTGCATCTGGCATGACCGCTATATTGACGGCCATGCTTGTGGCTAAATCTGGCCAATGCGGCGCGGCCAGCTGGCTTTGCGGCAAGGTTAGCGGCACATCAGCCAGCAGGTATAATTTTTGGCTAAAAAGCTGCGCCAGCTCTGGGGCCGTGGCAAAAGCAGGCTGGCTTTGCGGCTGATTATGCGCATCAAACAGCTGGTAAAACAGCTCATCCCTGCGGCTATCAACCACAACCAGCCTTGGTAAATCGGCCGGTAAATGTGCATATTGCCACAACCGCGCTTGAAAACTTGTCACACCCCACAAAGGCAAGCGCAGCGCCACAGCTAAGCCCTGTGCCGCCGCAAGGCCCACGCGCAAACCGGTAAAACTACCGGGGCCCGTGACCACCGCAATGCGGGCAAGCGCGGTAAATGGCACACTGGCTGCCGCCAGCAGCGTTTGCACAAGTGGTAACAACGCCGCATCTTGACCGCGCTGCATCGGCAGATTTTGCTGCGCTAAAATTGCGCCGGCTTTATCGGCCAGCGCCACAGCACAGCCAGCGCCCGCGCAATCAATGGCGAGCAGCATTATTTTTTATCAGCGGCATCAAGACTGCTTTTAACCAGCCAGCCAATAAAAGCCAGACACCCCACAAACAAGCCAAGACCCAAATCATAAAAATGGGGGTCACGGCCTGCCTTAATAAGGGCGGCTACGCCCAAAATACCCGCCAACAGACCTTGCACATAAAGCCAATTTTCTTTACTCATGCCAACCTCGTATTTAGGATTAAATGCCTAGCTTAAACCATAAGGGTAAGTTTTGCTGTCAATCACCCCAGCCTCACGCACCAAACGCAACGCTTTGGCATATTCGGCCAAAAGCTTTAGGGCATAATCGGCACGCCCCCTGATGTATTCATCGTCCTTGCTGGCGGGTGCGTCGCCCACAAACAGGCCACCGACATTGCGGGCAATCAGATGCTCGGGCAGCCAATTGAGAAAGGCGTTTTTATAGCCACTGATGCGCAATTCATCGACCACAAAAGCGCCACCCAAACCAGCCGACACGCCAACAATAAGCCCCGCTTTATGGGCAAGGCTGCCATCGGCCGCCAGCAACAAAAAGTTTTTAAGCCCTGGCGGCACCATGCCCGCCCATTCGGGCGCGACCACCACCACAGCATCGCAGCTGGCCAGCTCTTGGCTGATAGGCAACCATGTGCTGTGCCAAGGCTCGCTGCCTTTTTTCCACACACCCTCATCCCACAAGGGCAAAGGGTTGCCCGCCAGCGAAAAGCTGAATGTGTCGAGCTGTGGGATAAGCTTAACCGCGCGTGCACATAAATATTCGGCCACCCGCGCTGATTGACTATTTTGACGGTGTGAGCCCGCGATAAAACCAATTTTAATGGGCTTAGACATGCTGTTCTCCTTAATTGACCGCTTCAACAGAATCAACTTCTGGCACATAGTGGCGCAGCATATTTTCTATACCAGATTTGAGCGTGGCGCTACTGCTGGGGCAACCAGCACAACTGCCCTTAAGGCGCACATAAACAACACCCTCGGCAAAACGCTCGAAAGTGATATCGCCGCCATCTTGCGCCACAGCGGGGCGCACTCTGCTATCGATAATGGCCCTGATTTGCGCGGTGACATCATCGTCATCGAGTGCGGGCAAGGCCTCGGGCGGGGGCGCGTCATCATCCAAAAGCGCGGGTCTGCCACTAGTAAAATGGTCCATAATCGCTGCCAGCACCATGGGCTTTAAAATAGTCCAATCTTTGCTGGCGCTTTTACTGACGGTAATAAAATCGGCGCCCAGCATAATGCTGTCAACACCATCAATTTTATAAAGGATTTGCGCCAAGGGCGAGCGCGCCTGCTCGGCTTTGGCAATTTCGGTGGTGGCCTGCGCCACAACCCGCCCTGGCAAAAATTTAAGCGTGGCCGGGTTGGGGGTTTGCTCGGTCATGATAAACATAGGATTATACTCCTTTTTGCAGGCCGACAATTTCTTTGATTTCGGCCAGATGTTTGCCGGCAATGGCTTGCGCGCGGGTGGCACCAATGGCTAACAGCCGGTCAATTTCGGCAGGATCAGCTAAAAGAGCGCGCATTTTTGCGGTAATCGGCGCCAGATGCGCCACGGCCACCTCGGTGAGGGATTGCTTAAATTGCGCAAAGCTTTGCCCGGCCACATTGGCCAAGGCCTGTTCTTTGCTTTGATTCAGCAAGGCCGCATAAATGCTGAGCAAATTATCGGCCTCTGGCCTTGGGGCTAAGGCCTCGAGTGTGTCGGGCAAGGGCTCGGGGTCGGTTTTGGCTTTGCGTATTTTAAGCGCAATGGTGTCGGCATCATCGGTGAGATTGATGCGCGAGTAATCGCTCTCATCGGTTTTGCTCATTTTTTTGCTGCCATCGCGCAGGCTCATAATGCGAGCGGTGGCGGGGTTGGTGTAAAATTCGGGTAACTGAAAATACTCTTGCCCATATTGCCGATTAAACGCACCCGCCAAATCACGCGCCAATTCAACATGCTGTTTTTGGTCCTCGCCCACAGGCACATGGGTGGGCTTATAAATTAAAATATCGGCGGCCATCAACACCGGATAGCTGAGCAAGGCCAGCAGCGCTTGGTCTTTGTTTTTACCGGCCTTGTCTTTAAATTGGGTCATACGATAAAGCCAGCCCAGCGGGGCGATGCTTGAAAAAATCCACGATAATTCGGAATGCGCTGGCACGGCCGATTGCGCAAACAAGATACATTTTTGCGGGTCCATGCCGGAGGCAATATAGGCCGCCGCCAGCTCACGCACATTGGCCCGAAGCTCAGTTGGGTTGGGTTGCTCAGTGAGGGCATGCAAATCGGCTAGAAAAATCACCGGCTCGGCCTTATCTTGCAAAGGCACCCAGTTGCGCAACGCGCCTAAGTAATTGCCCAAATGCAAATGCCCTGTGGGGCGCATCCCCGATAAAATACGCATGACCTTCTCCTAACAGAGCGAATATATAGATAAGCCGCACATTTTGCTAGGCCAAGGGCGCGGCTTAAGCTTGGGTTTTATCCGTTTTATCGGGCAGCCGGCGCACAAAAGCCTGCCTCAGCTCAGCCACACGCACCGCCCGCAACAGCAATAAAGACGCGGCATAGGTAACAACGCCCACACCGATTAACAAGCTGGTTGCTAAAACATGGGCGATATTGTGATGCGCGGCATAAAGCCCCTGCAACAAAGGCAAAAACTGCCACAAAGCCAGCGCCATAAAAATATTGGCTAAAATAAGCCGCGGCAATCTTTGCTTAAAAATTGCATCGGGCGACCACAGTTTTTGTTTACGCAATTGCCACAAAAGCAACCCCGCATTAAGCCAGTTGGCCAAAGCATTGGCCAAAGCAATGCCGGTATGGCTAAAATAATTTTGCAGCCACAGCGACAAGCCCACATTGGCCATAATCGACAACAAGGCCAAACGCACCGGTGTTTTTGTATCGCCCCGCGCAAAAAATGGCGTGGCCCACACTTTAACCAGCAAAATGGCCGGCAAGCCCAAACTAAAGGCCGCCAAAGTTTTAGCCGTTTGCTGCGTATCGAACGCGCTGAAATTACCATGCTGAAACAGCGTTTGAATAATCGGCACGCCCGCCACAATGAGGGCTATGGCCGCAGGCACACTAAAGGCCAAAGCAATTTCGATGGCCCGACTGGCAGTGGTTTGCTCACCCAATACATCGCCCGCCGCCACTTTTTGCGACAGCAGCGGCAACAAGGCCGTTGATAAAGCAATGCCAATCACACCCACGGTCAGCAAATTAAGCCGATCAGCATAATAAAGGTAAGACACCGCGCCCGTGGCCAGCTGTGAGGCAATCATAGTTGAAACCAGCACATTTATCTGACTAGCGCCTGCACCAAAAGCACTGGGGCCCATCACCCGCAATAATTGGCGTATTTCTAAACTCAAGCGCGGCCACGGAAAAGCCACCTGCAACCCTGCCCGCCTTGCCGCCACCAACATCCATAATAATTGCACCATGCCCGCAATGGTGACGCTCCAAGATAACCAAAAGCCCGCATCTAAACCGGCATGCAGCGCCAATAGCAAAACCACTGTTGCCACCACATTAAATAAAATGGGTGCCGCCGCATAAGGCGCAAAACGGCCCACCGCATTGAGGGCCGCCCCCAGCAAAGCTGCCAGCGATATCAGCAATAAATAAATAAAAGTGATGCGGCCATACTCAACCGCCAGCGCAAATTTTATGGCGTTAGTGGCAAAACCGGGTGCCAATATATTGATAAGCTGCGGCATAAAAATTAAACCCAAAGCCGTGAGCACCAGCAAAATGGTGCTGAGCCAAGCCAAAGCCTGCTGCATAAAGCCTTGCGCTACCATAAGCCCGCGCTCTTGCCGCAGACGCGTAAATAGTGGCACAAAAGCGGTGCTCAGCGCCCCTTCGGCAAACAGCGAGCGAAATAAATTAGGCAAGCGCAGCGCCACTAAAAAAGCGTCCGCAACAGGCCCCGCGGCCAGCACAATGGCTAGCAACATATCGCGCACAAAGCCCAAAATGCGGCTGGTCAGGGTCAGCCCACCAACCGTAAACAAAGCACGCGCGAGGTTCATACCTCACCCACTTTTGTATCTATGCGCGCTTCCAGCACGGGTAATTCGCGCGCTTCCAGCACGACTCCTTCGCGCGCTTCCAGCACGGCAAGCAGCTTTTGCCGCAAGGGCTGCTCCAGCAAGCCCAAATCAATTTTCTGGCCACAGGCTTGCACATAAAACACATCAACCGCCATCATGCCAAAGGTTGAGATTTTTGCGCTGGCAATATCAAGCCCAGCTTCGGCCAAAATTTGTGTAAGGCCATGCAGCAACCCCGGCCGGTCGCGCCCTTGCACCTCAATCACCGTGTGCATGCGGCTTGCGGCATTGTCAAACAACACCCGCGCATGTATAGGAATATTTTCAGCTCGTTTGGGCCACATATTTTGCCCGCTTTGCGCCCCACCTTGCCAATATTGCTCAATTTTTTGCAGCAAGCGCGGTACCGTGCCTTCGGCTTCAAAGCTTTGGCCCGTCACGCTTTGCACCAAAAACACATCGCAGGCAATGCCGTTGCGCAGTGTAAAAATGCGCGCATCAATAATATTGGCGCCCGCCGCTGCTAATGCGCCCGCAAGGCGGCTAAACAAGCCAGGTGCGTCAGCCGTAATGCAGGTCACCTCCGTGAGGCTGCGGCTTTTATCGAGCCGCGCCGATAAAGTGAGCGGCACAGCTTTTTGCTGATGCTGTTGCAGCAACCGCGCTTGATAAGCCAAAGTGGTCACCTCGAAAGCCAACCAATAAGCCGTCACCGCATTGGCCAAATGCGCATCAAGTTCGGCCTCTTCCCAATCGCTGAGCAGCAACGATAACGCATGCTGCTTGCCGGCCACATTGGGTGCACGCCCTGCTGCCGCAAGCCCGCCGGTTAGGTGCTCCATACTGCGGGCGTAAAGCTCATGGATGAGACTGGCTTTCCAAATGGTCCAGCGGTCGGGGCCCACGGCGGCAATGTCGGCCGTGGTTAAAATTGTCAGCAGGCGCAAGCGCTCTGGCGCATTCACCACGGCCAAAAAATTGACCAAGGTTTGCGGATCGTCAAGGTCACGCTTAAGCGCCGTATCCGACAACAGCAAATGCCAGCGCACCAGCCACGCCACAAGCTCGGTTTCGGCCTCGCTAAAACCTAAACGGGGCGCCAGTTTTAAGGCAATTTCGGCCCCTAAAATGGAGTGGTCGCCGCCGCGACCTTTGGCAATATCATGCACAAAAATGGCCAACAGCAACACAGGATGCTCGGCTTGTGCCACGCGCAAAGCCAATTCATGCGCCAACGGAAAATCGGCTTGGCGCAAGCCTTGCAGCAAGCCATGCATATTATCGACAGCGCGCAACGTGTGCTCATCGACCGTGTAATGGTGATACATATCAAACTGCATTTGCGCCACAATGCGCCCATAATCGGGGATAAGCCGTTGCAGCACGCCGCAATCGGTCATGGCGCGTAAAATGCGCGCCGGGTTTTGCGCGGTGGTGATTAAATGGCGCAGCGTTTTATTGGCCGTAGCATCAAGCCGCAAGGCTGGTGCCAAAGTACGAATCTGGAGCGCCAACCAGCGCTGCGTTTGTGGATGAATATTGAGCTTGTGCTTATCGGCCAACACAAAAATATCTAAGACACGCTGTGGCACATCGGCAAAATCGGTGGCGGCTTTGGCCAAAATCCACCGGCCGGATTGTAGAAATACATCGAGCGGCTTTTGCTCTGGGTGCGGCTGCACCAATTGCTCGCGCACGCCCTCGGTCAGCCAGCCGACATTACGTGCAATCATGTAGTAATGCTTCATGAGGCGCTCGGCTGCCGGACGGCCTGCCTCATCGCGCCCCACCCCATCACGCCCCGCCCCATCTCGATAACCCAATTGCAGCGCTAATTTTTGCTGCACATCAAAAGTGAGGCGCTCTTCGGCGCGGCCCGCGGCAAAATGCACCATGCAGCGCAGCTTCAGCAAATATTGGCGCGCCCGTTGCAGCTGTTGTGCTTCGTCATTGTTAAGCAAGCCTGCCGCAAGCAGCTCGGCCACAGTGCCAAGGCCGCGCCGATGCCGCGCCAGCCAAAACAACATATGCAAATCGCGGAGCGCGCCCGCCCCTTCTTTAAGGTTGGGCTCAAGCCGATAGCGCGTATCGCCCGTGGCCTCGATGCGCTTATCGCGCTCATTTATTTTGGCCGCTAAAAATTGTGTCTGGTCATGGGCGAAAACCCGCTGTTGCAAACTATGCTGCAAATGCTGTGCGGCCCGCGCATCGCCGGCAATAAAGCGGGCCTCAAGCAAAGCCGTGCGCACCGTGTGGTCGCTTTGCGCCATGCTGATGGTTTCGGCCAATGTGCGCACTGCATGGCCTAGTTTTAGGTTGAGGTCCCATAAGCAATAAAGCACAAACTCTACCGCGCTGCGGCTGGCGGCTGTGGCGGCCTTGGGCAACAGAAACAGCACATCAATATCTGAATAGGGCGCCAGCTCGGCACGGCCATAGCCACCCACGGCAATAATTGTAACCGTCTGCGCCGGCGACCATAGTTTTTTAGGAAATGGTGTGGGCGGCAAAAGCCTTGCCTGCATCACCGCATAAAGTGCCTGTATCACCAAATCCATCAGCGCGGCATGGCTGGCAACATAGGCCTCGCCCGCGCCGATATAGGGCAAATCTTGGGTAAAGCGGTCGCTAAGCACCTCTCGCTGCATGTTAATTATATCTCGCAATGCAGCAACCAAGGGGGCCCGCTGGCCGCCAAACTGGTCGTAAAGCGCCAAAAGCTGCGATGTCAGCGCGTCAGCACTTGGAAGAATGAAATTATTTTGCGGCATTGCTTTCAAAGTCTAAAGCTCATAGGGTTATGCGGTAGTCTCTCTGATGATTCTTACCACAGGGCTTGCATGCCGTATATCATCTACGACACTGAATTTAGTGCACTTGTGCAGCCTTTCTCGCAGCTGTTGCAATTTGCCGGCCTTTATTGCGATGACGACCTCATCGAACAAAACGCCACCGATATAAAAATGCGCCTTATGCCGCATGTTTTGCCCGACCCCGAGGCTTGTTTGGTTATGGGCGTGACACTGGACGAAATTCAAAACCGTATCACCAGCCACTATGCCGGCAGCCTTGCGGTTTATGAGTGGCTGTGGCGTCATGCCAACCCGCACAACCCAACCATTTTTTTAAGTTATAACGGCCTTAAGGCTGATGAAGAAATTTTGCGGCAAACTTTTTATCAAACATTGCAGCCGCCTTTTATTACCAACGCCGCGCAAAGCTTTGCCAGCCGTGGCGACCTCATGAAAATGATGATTGCGCTTAATGCCATGCGTCCGGGGTTATTTCAGTTTAAAACACGCATCAATAAACATGGCCAAACTGTGCCCAGCTTTAAACTGGGCGATGTGTGTGCGGCCAATGGCCTTTTACCGCCCGATGCTAAATTGCACGATGCCCTCACCGATGTGCGTTTAACCCGTTTATTGGCGCAGCGCATGGCCACGCTCGCCCCTGACCTGTGGCGCGAAATGATGGAGAACACCATCAAGCGCGACACCAAAAAATTTATTTTCGATAAGGCCCAGCCGGTATTTGGCCATGTGCGCATTCAAGCCACCAGCGCCAGCTTGCATTGGCTGACAGCGGTGGCCAGCCTGCCCCATGCCGACAAAAAGGCCGAACATCACGAGCCGATGGTGATTGCTTTTGATGTGTCGCACAACCCCGCCGATTATTACAAAAAATCGGTGGCCGAGCTGGCCGCCGCCATCGATCAGCCGCCTTATGCGCTGCAAATTATTCGCTGCAATCAGCAGCCCATGGTGTTTACGCCCAAAACCATGGCCGAAGCCAGCGAGACGCTCGCCACTAATCTTGGCGTGGCCAAGCGCCGCGCCCGCATGATTGAAGGCAATTACGATTTTCAGCAAAAATTGCAGCAAGCGCTGGCGCTTAAAACAGCCAGCTGGCAAAAACCCAAAACCAACCCCGAGGCCGAAGAGCGCCTCTATGATTTCAGCGCGCCGACCGACGCCCAACAGGCCGATGCCGCCCTTATGCGCCAAATGCATAAGCAGCCATTAAATGAGTGGCCCAAACTGATTGCCAAATTACAGCAGGACAAAATGCAAGCACTGGCTTGGCGTATTGTGGGCGAGCATGCGCCACAATCTTTACCGCCAGAGCATAGTTATGATGCCTTTGTGCGGCAGCGTTTGGGGGCGGATGCGTCCTCGCGCTGGATTACTAAGGCAAAATTTGAGCAGCGCATTGCCGAGCTTGAGCAAAACTGGGCGCAATCGCGTTGGGCTGGTGATGCACATGCCAAAGAGCTGCTGGCAAAAATGAAGGCCGAGATTGCCGCCTTCAGCCTGCCGCCACAAAAGCCGACCCCGCCCAGTGCTGGCACAGCGCCAACACCACCACAGGGCGCGCCACCAGCCGCACCGACCCTATAAGCGATACAGCAATGAACTTACCTATGCTGCTCGATGATTGGCCAGCTTTGCTGCGTGGCGTTGTTTTAGGCTTAGTGCTGGCCGCGCCCGTTGGCCCCATTGGCCTGTTATGTATCAGGCGCACCTTAGAGCGCGGCATTTTTGTTGGCATTGGCACGGGGCTTGGCGCGGCCGTGGCCGATGCATTTTATGCAGCCGTAGCGGCTTTTGGCATTAGTGCGGTGATGTCGCTGCTTTATGGCTATGATTGGCAAATTCGCCTGTTTGGCGGCGTGTTTATGATTGTGGCGGGTGCCTATGGTTTTTGGAAAGCCGTGCCACCCAAAAGCACAACCGAAACGGGCGCGGCCGATATTATTGGCGCTACGGCCTCGGGGCTTATTTTAACCCTGACCAACCCCGTGACGATTATTGCGATTTTGGCGGTGGTGGCAACTTTTGGCGGGCACCCGCAACATTTAGAAGCGGGGCTTTTAGTCACAGGGGTGTTTTTTGGCTCACTGTTATGGTGGCTGTTTTTATGTGCCATTACACGGCTTATTCGGCATAGCCTGTCGGAGCGCACCATTATTCGGATGAACCAAATCATGGCCTTGCTGCTGCTGGCTTTAGGCCTTTGGGCGGTCAGCAGCGTGCCATCCCACTTATAGTTTAAACTACATTTATAGTTTAGCGCCGCAATATATTTTCGATAGATCTTAAAATCGCCACGGGTCTTTGCAGCAATGGCCCATAAGCCACAGAGTATTTTCTGGCAATATGCTCTCTGAGTATTTTCACAACTTCAGTGTGGCCGCTCTCATTCGCAAGACAAAAGGGAGCGTCATGTCTTATATGCACATCCGCGCCATGTTCCAATAACAACTTCACCACATCGGCATGACCCTTATCTGCCGCGGAACGTAGGGCTTCGTCATTATAGGCGTGCACATCTGCGCCACGGTCTAGCAGTAACTTCACCACATCGCTGTGGCCATTTCTTGCTGCCCAACGCAGTGCATGGTCATTATAAGCATGGATATTGGCCCCAAGCTTAAGCAAAGCCTCTGTGGTTTTTAACAGTCCGCCATCTGCAGCTTTGATAAGATAATTATTGCTCTCTTGCGGTGTTAAGTTGGCGCTGTGTATTTTTTCTGCCAGTGCGATGTCGTTTATTGATATATGTGGCGCAAGGTTGCGACTGGCCACACTCAGCTCAAAAGCTTTTTCAAAATCGGCCTTATCTATAGCAAGCCGTAATAATGGCACGGCGGCCTCAAGCTGTTGTAGCTGTGCTGCGAGTGTGGGTAATTTATCAAGCAGGGCTTGCTGTTGTGCTGCGGTTTGCTTGGTATCTTCGGCATCAAACAAGTCGGTGATTGTGCCGTTTTTAAACACAAAAGCATGTTTGCCCCGACTTAGTTTATCTGGGCCGCTGGCCTCAAGATAAAGCAAGGCATTATCAGGAAAATATTGATTAAAAGCATTATCTTTTTGTGCGGCCGTGCACCAGCGTGTGCCTGCGCCAAACTCTTGGCTTGCTTCGGTGGTGAGTGGCATAACCAACCGCCATTGCGCGGTTTGGCCGATGACTATGGCTTGGTTGCTATCTATAAAAGCCTGTTGGCTGGGGCTGAGCGGTTTAAACTCAGTCGCCACCTCACCACGCAGGGCTTTGAGCTGTTGGTAAAGTTCAAACGGGCTGTCTATGGCGAATAAATCGATGCTGATACCGGCGCGTTTTTTAATCACGCTCGGCGTGTTGTGGTAAAATGTTAGATCTTCGGCGTATTTATATAAATCTTCTAACAAGAGCGGCTGTGGTGCATCAGCTTCAGTTTGATTTGCCCAGTTTTGCCGATAACGCGTAAGCAGCCAGTTTTGATATTTGCTGGCTTGTTGTGCGGGTAAATCGGGCACGGCAGCAGCGATTTGCTGCATGGCGGTGCGCACGGCTAAAGCTAAATTATCATCACCAGCGGCATTGACATTTTGTGCAAACAACTCGGCGATTTCCTCGTGCAACCTACCTTCTGGGCGGCCTTGGCCACCCGCAGCACGCAGCGCCACAACGGCCTTCTCAAAGCCGCTTAAATGCACACGCAAAAGATTATTGGATAATCGCATCAATCAAGCCTAACCCGTTAAAGTAAAGGCTTTATTATTTAATTACATTATTGAAATTAGTGATTCAGCTGTTGGCCATTACCCATAATCGCGCCTGCCACGGGGCTAGCGACAGGTCTTTGTGGGCTTAGCGTTTGCGCCGCAGCTTCTTTGGTGATCTGCGCTTCAAGGATTTTTACAACTTCAGTGTGGCCATTACCTATCGCCCAATCCATGGCATAATCATTATCTGCATGTACATTGGCGCAATGCTCTAGCAGCAGTTTCACTACTTTAGTATGTCCGTTCCTCGCCGCCCAACGCAGGGCATAGTCATTATTGGCATGTACATTTGCGCCATGCTCTAGTAGCAGTTTCACTACTTTAGTATGTCCGTTCCTCACCGCCCAACGCAGGGCATGGTCATTCTTGGCATGTATATCTGCGCCATGCTCTAGCAGCAGCTTTACCATATCGGTGTGGCCACGCTCTACCGCCCCGTGCAAGGCAAAGTGTTTATCGGCATGCACATTTGCGCCACAGTCTAGCAGAAATTTCACCACTTCGAGGTGGCCATGATGTGCCGCCCAACGCAGGGCATAGTCATTTTGGGCATGCACATCTCCACCATGTTCCAGCAGCTGCTTCACTACTTTGGTATGTCCGTACGTTGCCGCGAAACACAGGGCATAGTCATCTTTGGCATGCACATCTGCGCCATGGTCAAACAGCAGTGACACCACATCGGCACGGCCAAACGTTGCCGCCAAGCGCAGGGCATGGTCATTATCAGCATGCACATCTGCGCCATGTTCTAGCAGCAGCTTTACCACATCAGCGTGGCCACGCTCTGCCGCCCAGCGTAGTGCATAGTCATTATGGGCATGCACATCTGCACCATGTTCTAACAGTAGCGTCACAGCTTCCGCATGAGCATTACTTGCCGCCAAGGCGAGGCCCTTACCAAAGTTAATATCGGCGCCTTGTTTTATTAGAGCCTCTATAATCTGTAATAGGCCACCACTGGCAGCATTTAAGAGGCAATTATCTTTCTCGACTTGGGTTAAATTACTGCGGCTCATTTTCTCTAACAGGACGGCTTCGTCTACTGATTTATTGGGCGCAAGGTTGCGGGTGGCGATGACACTGTTAAGCGCTATGGTAAAATTGGCTCTATCAACAATGAGCCGGAGCAATGGCACAGCCTCATCAAGTTTTTGCAGCTGTGTGGCGAGTGTGGGTAATTTATCAAGCAATGCTTGCTGTTGTGCTGCGGTTTGCTTGGTATCTTCGGCATCAAACAGGTCGGTGATTGTGCCGTTTTTAAACACAAAAGCATGTTTGCCAATTCCGCTGGCCTCAAGATAAAGCAAAGCATTATCGGGGAAGTAGTGATAAAAGCGATTATCTTTTTGTGCCGCTGTGCACCAGCGTGTGCCCGCGCCAAACTCTTGGCTGGCAGCAATGGTGAGTGGCATAACCAACCGCCATTGCGCGGTTTGGCCGATGACTATAGCTTGGTTGCTATCTATAAAAGCCTGCTGGCTGGGGCTGAGCGGTTTAAACTCAGTAGCCACCTCGCCGCGCAGGGCTTTAAGCTGTTGGTAAAGTTCAAACGGGCTGTCGATGGTAAAAAGGTCGGTGCTGATACCGGCACGTTTTTTAATCACATTCGGCGTGTTGTGGTAAAATGTTAGGTCCTCGGCGTATTTATATAAATCTTCCAGCAAGAGCGGCTGTGGTGCATCAGCTTCAGTTTGATTTGCCCAGTTTTGCCGATAGCGTGTGAGCAGCCAGTTTTGATATTTGCTGGCCTGTTGTGCGGGTAGCTCCGGCACGGCAGCAGCGATTTGCTGCATGGCTGTGCGCACGGCCAAAGCTAAATTATCATCCCCCGCCGCCTGCACGTTTTGCGTAAAGAGCGCAACAATTTCCTCATGCAGCCGACTCTGCCCACCCGCAGCACGCAGCGCCACAACCGCCTTTTCAAAGCCGCTTAAATGCACACGCAAAAGATTATTGGATAATCGCATCAGTCAAGCCTAACCCGTTAAGGTAAAGGCTTTGTTATTTAATTACATTATTAGAATTAGTTATTTAGATGTTGGCCATTACCCATAATCGCGCCCGCCACGGGGTTAGCGACAGGTCTTTCTGGGCTTGGCGTTTGCGCCGCAGCTTCTTTGGTGATCTGCGCTTCAAGGATATTTACAACTTCAGTGTGGCCATAATTTCTCGCCCGCCGCAAGGCTTCGTCATTATTGGCGTGCACATTTGCGCCATGGTCTAGCAGCAGCTTCACTGTTTCGGCATGGCCGTACATCGCCGCCATGCGCAGGGCATAGTCGTTATTGGCATGAACATTTGCGCCATTATCTAACAGCAACTTTAAGATATCAGTGTCTCCATTACATGCCACCGACATGAGGGCATCTTCATCATTCGCATGTATATCTGCGCCAAGTTTAAGCAAAGCTTCTGTAGTTTTTAAAAGCTTGACCCATGCAGCTTTGAGAAAGTAATCGTCTTTCTCTTCTGCTGTTAAGTTAACGCGATTGACCTTTTCTACCAGCGCGGTTTCGTTAATGGCAGCATGGGGTACAAGGTTAAGCAGAGCCGTTATAAAATCAAACGCTGTAGCAAAATCGGCTTTATCAATAGCGGATTGCAACAAGGGCACCGCAGTATCAAGCTTGGAAAAGAATGCTGTCAATGAAGGCAACTTATCGAACAGTGTCTGCGCTTGCTCGGGCGTGAGATAGGTTTTTTCCGCATTTTTCAAGTGGGTGATTGCGCCCTCTCTTAGCATAAGACAATGCTTAACCATGCCACTGGCTTCAAGATAGAGCACAACACTGTTAGGAAAATTAAAACTAAACGTATTTGGCTCTGTAGGCGAAGCACTCCAGTTCGTGCCCGAGGCAAACTCATGGCTAGCTAGTTTAGTGAGTGGCATAACCAAACGCCACTCGGGTGTTTGGCCAATGACTATTGCTTGATTACTATCAATTAAAGCCTGCTCGCTTGAGCTGAGGGGCTTAAACTCGGTTGCTAAGTCTGTCATTTTCAGAGCTTAGGGGAAGAATGAGGCGCGGCACCCTTAAGCTTACCAAGGGGTCGGGGCTGTTCGTCAGGCCCCGCAGATTTTCCTTGGTCTGTTGGTGTGGGCGCATCTGCCTTTGCATCAACAGTGGTGCCTGTTGCGCCGCTTTCACCACGCGCTAACTGGTTGCGCAGTAGCTGCGCTACTTCATCATAACCTTTTTCCTGCGCATATTGCAGGGCTGAAAGCTGGTCGCGCAGTAGCTTCGCTATTCCATCATGACCTTTTGCTTCCGCATAGCGCAGGGCTGTAAGAAATGGCGTGCCACTACCCCTAACTTCAAGTTTTTCTGAAGCCTTAACCAAGGCCCCGACGAGTTCACGCCTCAGAAGCCCTGCTATTTCTGTGCGCCCATTACTTTCGGCATTCGCTATCTGCTTTAAAAGTGAGGATACATCTTGGTCTAAAATTTCGCCCATTTTATTATTTCCTTTCTCAGTTTAGCGGGAAATATAAAAAGCCCTTCTTTTAAATTACGCTTTTTTGGCGGTCTTTTTTGCTGGTTTTGTTTCTAGCTCGGAGAGTCGGGCAATTTGCACATAAACCGCATGTGAGCGCTCGTCGAGTTCGGCAAGGCCCGGCGGCAAAAAGCTCAGCTCGGCGCCTTGACGCTCGGCGCATTCGTCGCCGCCGCCTAACACAAGCTCGGCCGGGCTAAACTCAAGCACCTCACCACGATTTTGCGCAATGCGCCCCATCACCCATGCCAGCGAGTGCGTGAGGCGCGCCGTAATAACCGTATGGATATGACCAATTTTAAGGCGCTGCACGGCCGAGAGCGGCTGATGCGGAAACTTATCGCGATAAGCGATAAAATTAAGCGACTGCTCCACCAGCTTGGTGAGGTCACGCAAGATTTTTTCGTGAATGGGAAGGGATGTCAGCATCGTGCGGCTTCCTTTTGCTGCAATGGTCTTAGGGCTACCTTGCCTGTCAAAAATTAAAAAGCCGCTAATTCATCATTGGCCATGAGGCCGTGCTATAAGCTGCCGTTTTTATTGGTGTTTTTCGGCAATGCCGCCCCACTTGCAAGATGCATTAATGCTTCCTACATGAAAATTGCAGGCAGCGTTGCCGCTTTGGGACGTTGAGACTTGCATGACTTGCTTATTTCAAGGAGTAGCACATGACACGTTATGATTTTTCGCCATTATTTCGCTCGACGGTTGGTTTTGATGGGCTCACCCGCTTGCTGGAGGGCGCGCAAACCGATGATAGCAGCGCGGCCTACCCGCCCTATAATATTGAAAAGCGCGGGCAAGATGCCTATCGCATTTCAATGGCCGTTGCTGGCTTTGCCGAAGCCGATCTGCAAATCACCAGCGAGGCCAATATGCTGATTGTGTCTGGCCGCCAGCCACCCCGCGAAGAAGGCGAGACGCAATATCTGTTTCGGGGTATTGCCAGCCGCGCTTTTGAGCGGCGCTTTCAATTGGCCGACCATATCAAGGTGCAAGATGCCAGCCTTAAAGATGGCTTGCTGCACATAGAGCTAAAGCGCGAAGTGCCCGAGGCGATGAAGCCCCGTCGCATAAAAATAAATGGGGATATTGTTAATATCTCTCAAACCGCTGCATAAGAGGTGCGGCATAATAAAGTTTGGGCTTGTTGTGGTAAAAAACGCCGCAGCAAGCCCATTTTGCCCTCTAAGCATCTGTAAGCGCACGAATAATAAAAGTTGACATGATTGTTTCGTAGTGGCAAGGTTCCGGCTAAGAAAACTTCGTTTGTGCCACTCAATTAAGGATATGCGATGTCAACAGTTGCCCCCACAACACCGGTATCGGCGCCCATACTAACCATTGGCGTTTCCAGTTCGGCCCTGTTTGACATGCGTGCGGCCGATGAAGTTTTTAAGCGCGATGGCGCAGAAGCTTACAAAAGATATATGGCCGACAACAAAAACAACCCACTCGATAAGGGTGCGGCCTTTGGCGTGATTGATAAGTTTTTAAGCTACAACACACCCGCACAGGCTTTGGTTGCGGTTAAAATAATCTCGCGCAATGACCCAGTGTCGGCCTTACGCATTGTGCAAAGCTTGCGGCATCATGGCTGGCAATGGCCCAATAATTTGCCCAAAGCGGTTTTGGCCAGCTTTACCGGTGGCAAGCAAGTGCCCATCAGCAAATTATTGCGCGAACATGCGGTTGATTTTTTTCTGTCGACCGACAGCGATGATGTGCAGCAAGCTATGGATTGCGGCGTTGCTGCTGCCACCGTCAGCACTGCGCCATTAACCGCCATGGGTGACGCTAAGAAAATATCCCTATGGTTTGATTTTGATGGCGTGCTCGGCACCATTGACGATGAAATTCAGTTAAACGACTGGATTAAACAACATGGCCCCACTATTGCCTTAGAAAAATATTATCAACATATGCAAGAAAAGGCCGACAATGATGATTTTGCCGTGCCCGGACCTTTTGCTGGCAGCTTTGCAAAATTAGCGCAATTGCGGGATGCAGCCAGCCGCCCCAGCGATGCTTTGCCCTTAGCGCTGCATATTTTAACGGCCCGTCAGGGTGGGCCGTTGCAGCACATGCTGGGGTCGCTGGCCTCTTTGGGCATTGCGCCTGATAGCGTGCATAGCTCAAGCGCGCTCATGAATGGCGGCAAGGTTGAAAAAGTGCAAGTTCTGCAAGCGCTGCAAGATGCCGATTTATTTTTAGATGATAGCGGCCATCATGTGAATCTGGTGCGCGCTGGTGGCTTTGCCGCAGCGCAAGTGCCATGGCCGGGTCGTGTGGCGCAAGCGGTTAGCCATCACGGTGGCGAAGCACCCAAAGCAAATGGCGAAGCACCCAAAGCGAGCGCCGAGGCGCCTAAGCCCGCAGCGAAAAAGCCTGGCAAAACGCCAACGCCATAATTTTAGGCCAATTTATGGCTGACCATTTGCCTTTACACTGGGCGCAAAAGTGCAGGTTTTGCCGATATGCTCAAAATGTTGGGCTAGCCAATCTCGCGCTGTTGCTTGCCCCAGCTCTTTGAGGCTGGTTAAAAAGCCCCAATCGGCATTAAATTTACTGCTGGCCGAAAAGCCACTCATAGCATCTTCGGCGGCAATCGCATGAATATGCATTTGCTTCATGCCGCACAGTTCTTCAGTGAGATGATTTTCACGGATGAGCCGATTAACCAGCTGTAGTCCCCGAATTTCGGTGGTGAGTGCCGCATTCATGGTGATTTCGTTAAGGCGGTCGATGATGCTGGCGGGCGTGGTCGGGGTGTGGTGCCGATGCAGCGGGCTGATTTGCACAATAATAATATCGCGCGCGCCGCAGCTTTTTATCAGCGGGTAAAGCGCGGGGTTGCCCAGATAGCCGCCATCCCAATAGCTTTTGCCGGCAATTTCCACCGCTTGAAAAATTTGCGGCAAACAGCTTGAGGCCATAATGGCTTCAACCGACAGGCTCTTGCCACTAAAAATATGCAGGTCGTTATTCAGCACATCTGTGGCACTTACAAATAAACGTGGCGCGGCGTTATCTTGCAAAACAGCAAAATCGACTAAATCAGCCAATATGGTGCGCAGCGGGTTAAGCCCCAAAGGATTAAGCTGATAAGGGCTCAGCAAGCGGCTTAAAAAATCATAGCTTTGATAAAAGGGCGATGTTTCAAGATTAGGGTTGCCCATAAGCCGCTCAAGCGGGTTGGGCTGAAAGGGGCTAAACAACGCCGAGCGCGCCACACGTTGCCATAAGGTGTGCAGCATCTCGCGGGCTTTTTCGGGCCCGCCTTGCCGCAGCCCCGCACATAGCACAGCACCATTGATACTACCAGCCGAGGTGCCGCTAATGCCCTCAAAGGCTAACCGTCCATCCGCCAGGATTTCATCGAGCACGCCCCAGGTAAAAGCCCCATGCGAGCCGCCACCTTGCAGCGCCAAATTGACCAGCTTGCTGCCCTTGGGCACCGGCGGCACATGTGGCGTGCAGGGAAAAAGCGCGTCGCCCCCAATGTTGCCGTTCTCAGTGTTGCCGTTCTCGGCGGTTTCGTCTGCTGCCATATCGTCAGACATTATTGCGCGTACCAGCCACCATCAACACTGAGTGCCGCACCCGTAATTTGGTCGGCCGCTGGCGTGGTAAGAAATACCACAAAGCCGCCAACCTGCTCAGGCGTGACAAATTGCTTGCTGGGCTGTTTGGCCGAAAGCAATTTTGTGGTGGCCGCTTCATTATCCAGCCCTTCGGCCTTGGCAATAGCATCGACTTGTTTTTGCACCAAGGGCGTCAGCACCCAGCCGGGGCAAATGGCATTGCAGGTAATGCCGCTGCCGGCTGTTTCTAAGGCAACAACTTTAGTCAGGCCAACAGCGCCGTGCTTAGCGGCCACATAAGCGGCTTTCTGCGGGCTTGCGGCCAAACCATGCGCCGAGGCGATATTGATAATGCGCCCAAAGCCCTGCCCGCGCATGAGTGGTAGCGCGGCCCTGATGCTATAAAAGCAAGAAGAGAGGTTGGTAGATAATACCGCATCCCAACGCTCGAGCGGGAAATTCTCGACACTATCGACATGCTGAATGCCGGCATTATTGACCAGCACATCAATGCGGCCAAAAGCGGCAACTGTGGCTTGCACCATCTCGCTTACTTGTTCGGGCTTGGTCACATCGGCGCCATGATAGGCCACTTTTACGCCAAGGCTGGCAATCTCGGCTTTGCATTTATCGACGGTGGCCGCATCGGCAAAACCGTTCAGCATGATATTGCAGCCGGCTTTAGCCAGCTCTTTGGCGATGCCAAAACCAATGCCGCTGGTGGAGCCGGTAACGAGGGCGCTTTGTGCTTTCATGATGTGCTCTTTGGTTTGAGGTGAGTTGTTAGGCGCAAGATAAGGCCATTTAGCCAAAAATCTCAATGTAAATAAAGAAAGGCTTGCCAAAAGGCCGGCCAATATGTTTCACTAAAGACATGAACAGCATTTTGGCCATCATTCCCCGCTCACGACGACCGCACAGCTCTTAGCTGTGGCGGAAGGCCGGTTAACTTAACCCCATTCCCCCACAATTTTGCCCGTATAGCCAACGTTGCAATTTGTTTCAAGTTTTGGGGAATGTCATGAACAACACCGCTCTTATATCTGCCGCCCATGAACAGCAAAGCCATGTTTTGCATGAGGGGGTTTTGGCTAAAACCGCACAGCAATTTAGCCTGAGCCTTTTAACCATGACTAATCTTGACTCAATGCTGGGCTTGCAAGAGGCGATTATTGATGATTTAACCCCTGATGAGCGGGCTTTTATTTCGCCCAAAAGCGTGCAGCAATTTAGCGATTATCTGCTGCATAAGGGCTTAGTCTTGGGCGTGTTTGTTGAAAACCAGCTGGTAGCACAAATGATTGTGGGCCTGCCCGCCACTTTTGCCGCAGCCTTTGCGCCGGGTGCCGGCCTTACTGCAACGGGCGCCGATTTTGCCGTAACCCCCTTAGAGCCCGTGGGCATTGTGCAAAATGTTTTGGTGCATCCGCAGTTTCGGGGCAACAAGCTGATGCAGCACATGTTGCATGCGGCCGAATGTGTTTCGGGTGCACTGGGCATCAATCATTTGCTGGCAGAAATTGCCGATGGCAACGCGCATAGCGCCAATAGTTTTAAGAGCGCGGCCTATGAGGTTTGCGCCAAAGCCACCGACCCCAGCGACGGCACACCTTTGGTGTTTTTGCATAAGCCACTAAAAAGCAAGCTAAATGGCCACGCCTCGGTAACAGCCAAATATAAGGGACAGGTTTATGGCTGAGGTGATTAATTTACGGCAAAAGCGCAAAGCCAAAGCCCGCACCGAAAAAGAGCAGCAAGCCCAAGAAAACCGGCTTAAATTTGGCCGCACCAAGGCCGAAAAAGAGCAAGCCGAAAAACAAGCCGCACTCGAGCATAAAAAATGGCAAGGACATGAAGTGCAGGGGCATGAAGTGCCAGATGACGCGCCAGAAACCGTTTAGCGCACCCAAAGCACCTGATAATAAAAATAAGCCGTTGGGAATGTAGTATTGCTAAACACATCTCGGCGGCTGGCAAAGCAGCCTTGCGAGCGTCGGCGATAGCGGTTGTCATCAATGACGGCGCGATACGACCAGCCATTCCATGCGCCGTTATTACCGGTAAATTTATCTAATGCTATGTCTGCATCGGTGGCGGTGTTAGCGTCAAAAGGCTCACCAGAATTAAGCGCAATCCCAAGGCGATTATTAATAGCAATACAGATCTCGCGGGTGAGATAGGGAAAAATCATGAGCATCTCAGTGCCGACCTGCCCAGAACCGGCAAGACCCAAAAAGCTTACGCCATTTGAGCCAGTAAAAATAATTTCTCCAAAATTAGGTGAGGCACTCTGCGCTTGGTCGAACCAATCGGTGCGTTGTGGCTCCCACATTAAGTTACCGCCTTCTGCTGCATAAAGATGGCAGCGATTATCGCTGGGCGCGTTGCTGTTGGCATAGCCCGTATTATTGCTGCTGGCAAAAGAGATTTGGCTAATATCGCAGCCGCTGACGAGCAGGCGATTGAACGACAATGCTGCTATATTCCCGCGCTGAATAATAACCGAGGCCGCAAGTCGAGCCGCCTCATTGGCACTGTTGCCTTGAAAGCCGCCACTGCTTGTGGCCAGCGCAGCAACCAACACAGCGAGGATACCAACGACAAACAAGATTGGTGCAATAGCAATACCACGGGAGGCCTGATTTAAATGACGCAGTCTATAAACACCCATATGTCAGGCGATAATATCGTCGATTAAAATCGCTTCTAACTTGTTGATTTGGTCTTTAAGGCCAAGCTTGCGCTTTTTAAGCCGCTGCAGCTGTAGCGCATCAAAGGGTGGTTTTTCCATCAGACGCGCAATCACATCGTCCAAATCACGATGTTCGGATTTGAGCTTATCGAGTTCGGCGGCCAGATCGTCGCGGTCTTGAAACATTTTGCTTAAATTAAACCTTGCACAATTTTTTTAGCAATTATCACCCTTGAGGCAGCGGTCATTATACTTCAAAGTGCAGCAATATTCCACAATAAGGTTAAAATCAGATGAATACGAATGTAAAAC
This sequence comes from Rickettsiales bacterium, assembly GCA_027485855.1. GTDB lineage: Bacteria > Pseudomonadota > Alphaproteobacteria > JAIXQD01. The sequence goes on from JAIXQD010000019.1 coordinate 59,458, forward strand.
GAATTGGCGTACTCACCAGTGGCGGCGATTGCGCCGGTTTAAATGCGGCTTTGCGCGCGGTGGTGTATCGCGCTGCGGCCCTTGGGATTGAAGTGCTGGGCATAAAAGAAGGCACCAATGGTTTGCTCAGCCGGCCGCCCCGCGCCGAAACACTGACACAAGAGCGCTGCGATAGTTTTATGCTGCGCCAAGGCGGCACTATTTTAGGCACCACCAATAAGGGCGACCCCTTTGCCTTCCCGATGGATGGGGTGGTGCGCGATTTATCGGCCGATATTATTGCCGGCTATAAATTGCTGCAACTCGATGCGCTGATTGGCATTGGCGGCGATGGTAGTTTATCGATTATGCAGCGCATCAGTAAGCAGGGAAATATTCCTTTTGTGGGCATCCCCAAAACGATTGATAATGATGTGGGCCTCACCGAAAACGCCATCGGCTATGATACGGCAGTTATGGTGGCCACTGAAGCGCTTGATCGTTTGCAACCAACAGCCGCCAGTCACGACCGTGTTATGGTGCTTGAAGTAATGGGCCGCGATGCGGGGCATATTGCTTTAGCCACAGGCATTGCTGGTGGCGCCGATGTGATTTTAATCCCCGAGATTGCCAGCGATTTAACACTGGTGGCCAAGCACATAAAAGCCATTCGCGAGCGCGGCCGCAATTTTGCTTTGGTGGTTGTGTCAGAAGCTGTGCGTGCGGTGGGCGATAGCGAACATATCCAGCAATTTGCTGATGGGCAAAAACGCTATGGCGGCGTGGGCGCTTGGGTCGCACATGAGCTGGCACGGCTTACCGGGGCTGAAACACGCGTCACTGTTTTGGGCCATGTGCAGCGTGGCTCATCGCCCACCGCTGTTGACCGCGTCATTGCGGCGGCCTTTGGCGTGGCCGCGGTTGACCTTGTGGTGGCCGGCAAGTTTGATCGGATTGTCGCTTGGAGCCAAAGGCGCGTGATTGATGTGCCACTGGCGCAAGCGGTAGCCAACTACCAAGCCGTTGATCCGCAAGATAGTTTGGTTAAAACCGCACGCGGCTTAGGCATCTGTTTTGGTGACGCCTGAAGCGCCGAGTATTCTTTGCACTCTTATCGTTAAGATTAATAGCCAGTTAAGCCTGTTTTGTTAGACTGTTTTTCTGCCTTTGCGGCTTTTTGATTAAACTGAATGTAACAACAAGGCGCTTTTTGCCGGTTGGGCATTTTTGTTTTTTTTAGCGCGGGCAGATTATGTCAGTCGATGGTCGTCTGGCAGCTGTTATTGGCGATAGGAGTTTATGCATGGCAAAAGAATCTCATCTGCGCGCACTCAAAGAAAAACACGCCCGTATTGAAGGCGAGCTGCATGGTCTGCTGGCGCATCCCAGCGTTGATGATTCAACCATTGCCAATCTTAAGCGCGAGAAGCTACACCTAAAACAAGAAATTTACCGACATACTGAGTAATTGGCTGAGTAGCGTATGGATAAATATTTGCGCTTGCCGCAAAAAATGAGGCGCGGGTTTTTAATCCGCGCCTTTTTCTTTCTGCAATTTTGTGCGTTGAGTTACGCCTAAAATTACGTTCTGTCTTGTTGGCTTGCAACCTGGCCCACATCTTGGACTTGCGCAAACCACCACCAGCTGCGCTTTTTGGGCGGCGGCGTAAGCGGTGATTTTGTGGGTTTGGTTGGTGTGTTTACCGGCGTTTTTTGCTCTGGTGCCTTAGGTGGCGGAGTCTTTTGAGTTGGTGTCACGGGCTGTTTTGGAGCATCGCGCCGTCTGTCATTATTACTGCGGTCATTATTACTGCGGTCATTATTGTTGTTGGGCGTGGTGCTGCAAAAAACCCCAGGAATAACTGTGGTGCATTTGCTGTGACCAGATCCTTTATCGGAACCATGCCCACTATCAGAGCCATGGCCATGCCCGCTATCACTGGGTGACGGGCTGCTGCTGCAAGATGAGCCACCGCTCGAGCCAGAACTACAAGATGAGCCAGACGAGCAGCCACCGCCGCCGCCACCGCAATCGGCGGCATTCAGGCTTAAATCAAGGCCCAGCTCATCGGCAAAAATTGTGCGGGTTTGCTGCCAAAGCTGTTGGTGGGCTTGTGCATCGGCTTCGCCCTTAAGGCCCGAATAAGGGTAGTGGTGCAAATAATAGCCAAAGATTGCATCACAATCGGCGATATATTTGCGCGTATCTAAAATATGGGCATGCCACATTTCATCGACCGCTTCTGTGGGCACCAGCTGGTGATGCGGGTGCAAAGCGCAGAGCGTGAGAAAGCCTTTATAAAAAGGCTCGGTGGCGTCAATTTCGGCTTGGCTCCAGCCTTTGTCTTGCTTGAGCTTAAATTTAATATCGCTCAGGTCTAGCGCGTCGATTTGTGCTTTTACTTGTTGTTTTGTTTGTTGTTGTTTTGTCTTAAAGGTCATCTGTGCCTCTTACTTTCTCTCTTCGTTTTCAGTGGCCTTAGGGTTGCAGAAAACCAACGCAAAAAGAAAGCAGAATATTTTACGCAACTAAAAATAAGCTTGTAGTTTCATGCCAATTTACGGCATATGATGGAGAAATGCGCCAAACTCAGCCAACACAGATTGCCAAACGCCGTATTGGCATTTATGGCGGCTCGTTTAATCCGCCCACATTAGCGCATTTACATTTAGCTCAATCTGCGCTGACACAACTACACCTCGATGAAGTGTGGCTGCTGGTAGCTTTGCAAAACCCGCATAAGCCCGTGGCCGGCATGGCCGATTTTGAACACCGCATAAGCATGTGCCGGCAAATGCTGGCGGGCACAACGGGCTTACACGCCATTGATAATGAGCAGCGCTACGGCAATAACGAAACTTACTCTACTTTGCGCTGCTTGCGCGCCGAATATCCGCAGCATCAATTTGTGTGGCTGATGGGGTCGGATAATTTAATCAATTTCCACAAATGGCATGGCTGGCAAGAGATTGCCGCCCATCACGAGCTTGGTGTCTTTAAGCGCGCTGGCTATGACCTGCTGGCGGCAGAGTCGGTGGCGGCACAAACCCTGCGCCCCGAGCAATGGCAATTTGTTGATTACGGCAATGACGCGCTGCAGCTGGTTTCGGCCACAAAGCTGCGCGAGATGATTGCCAATGGCCAAGAGCTGACCAATATTGACCCCAAAGTTGCAGCTTATATTAAAAGCCACGCGCTTTACCGTGACGCACCCGCGCCCTAGATGCGCGAAATTGGGCCGCGTTCCCAAAACTTAAACCCTGCAAAATTAACCATATCGAAAATGCAATAATTTCTTTGCATCTCATGGTCATTGCTGCTATTCCTGCGCAATAATTCGCAACCGGAATTGTGAGGCGCAATGTCTAACTTATCGGCCAGTGCTGGGTCTATCAGCCCTTATCGCGCAGCTTTATTACAAAAAAAGCAAAGCGGCTATCGCAGCTTTGTGCGCGAACTCGGCCCCAATGTGGTGGACCAATATGCGCTGACCATGACCTGCTCTTTGTGGCGGGCCTGGCAAGCGGGCCTCGCACAAAGCCCCGATATTGAAACAACCTCGCTGGTTTTTTGCCGCGAGCTGGTTAAAAGCGGTGTGCGCGCCGATGACGCCAACGCAAACAACGCTGCGGAAAAAATTCCTTACATTGTTAATGCCGGCTTGGGCTTAGTGATGGAATGGCTAGAGGGCTGGAATTACAACACCAAGCCCGAACGCTTAGCGGCGCTGGCACGGCAAAAAACCCCCGAGGGTGATTGGCTCTTTCCTGATGGGTTTTTGCAATGGCTGAGTGCACAAAAAATTACCCTTGATATCGATGCCGTGCCCGAGGGCGAACTTATTTTTCCGCATCAGCCGGTGTTGCGTTTGCGCGGTAAGTTTTGGCAGCAACAAGTGGTCGAGGCGGCCTTTTTACATTTTGTTGGCCCCTCGGCAAACCTTGCCACCATCGCCGCACAATTCCGTGAGGCGGCCACGCAAATCAGCGGCGAAAAAGCCGCGTTATTTGAGTTTGGCCTGCGCCGCAGCCCCGATATTGGCGGGCTTAAAACCGCCCGCGCCATTTGGATTGCCGGCTGGCAGGGCACATCAAATATGTATGCTGCCGAATGCTACGAGCTGCCCACTATCGGCACCCATGCGCATGCTTATGTGATGCTGCATAGTAGCGAAATTGAGGCCTTTGGTAATTGGGCAAAAACCATGCCCTATGCCGGCATTTTTTTAGTCGATACCTACGATACCCTAAGCGGCGTTGCCAATGCCATAGCCGCTTGCAAAGAACATGGCATCAAGCTTAAGGGCATTCGTTTAGATAGTGGCAATTTAGATGAGTTATCGCAGCAAGCCCGCGTGCTGCTTGATGCGGCCGGCCACAAAGACGCGATGATTTTTGCCACCGACAACCTCAATGTGCAATCGGTCTATGATTTAATTGGTGCGCCCAACGCCACGGCTAAAATCAATTCTTTGGGGGTTGGCAGTCAAATTACCGGCGCTGTGCAAAACCCACTCCTCAGCTTTGTGCAAAAAGTGGCCGATGTGCGTGAGCCCTCGGGAGAATTGCGCAAGATGATGAAGTTTTCCAGCACCGCTGCCAAAGCCACTTTACCAGGCGATTTAAAAACCATTCGCCTGCTTGATGCGCAAGGTAAGTTTGCTGCCGATATTTTAGCCCCCGCCGAAATGGATGTGGGACAAGGCACGCTGCGCACGGCCCTTTCTGGTATTGATGCCAAGGGCCGCAAACAAAGCTTTGCCGCCGGCATGGCTTTTTACGAGCCCATGCAGCCTTTATTGCAAGCAGGACAAGCGGTGCAACCAGCACATATCGCGCAAGATGGCGTTGCCGTTTTGGCCGAAGCGCGGGCTTTGCATGCGCAGCGCATGCAGCAACTGCCTGCCGCGCATAAGGCCCTTGTGCGACCCACACCCTACCCCGCTTTTATTGAAGTGGGCCTGCAAGCCGATAAAGAGGCCAGAGTGGCCGCCAATAATTTAGCCACGAAAGCGCGGGTGTCTGCGCTGCCGCGGCCATAATTTAAATAAAGGAGAGAAACATGCCTGTTAAAGAATTACTGCCGATGCAAAAAATTGTTGCCCCCAATTTGCAGCAAGATATTTTTCCGCCTGCGGCCAATGGTCTGCGTCGTCGCCTGCTGGATGTGGTGGATATGCAGTATGATTTTGTTATGCCCGATGGTCTGTTAGCCGTTGCAGGCGCCGATAAGCTGATTGACCCCACCAATGAGTTTTTCCGCTCGGTGCCGCATGGCTGGTTTAACGAGGCTTTATTTAAACTCGATACGCATTTTGTGACCGATAAAAATGGCCAGCCCATTTACGCCAAAACGCCCGAGGCTGTGCCCTTCCCCACCCCGCATTGTGTTTATGGCAGCAAAGGCTGGGAGCTGGTGGTCAAGCCCGATTTACTGCCGCTGGCCGCAAGCTATATGACCAAAGACGAGTTTGATATGTGGGCACCGGCCGTATTTGCGCAAAACCCACCCGATGTGGATGGCTATGCCAATCTTGGCAAAATCACCACGCAGCCACAAGGTAGCGCTTATTCTACCTCGCGCGATTTGTGGTTTAAGTTTCAGTTGCCGCCCGTGCTCACTGAAGTCGTGATGATTGGCGTTGCCAGCGATTATTGCGTGCTCGATGCCGCCAAAGGCTATGTGGCCCGTGGTTATAAACTAACCCTCATCCGCGATCTTACGGCGGGTATTGGTGGCGATGCACAGCGCGGCGGCCCCGATATTGATGATGTTATTGCCAAAAACTTTCCTGCCGAACTTCGCTCGGGGCAGGTGCGGGTTGTTGGCCTTGATGAATATGTGGCCGAAATGCATGGCGCGCCCAGCCGGCCAAAAGCCACACCCAGCAAAGATGACTCAGCACCAACTCTGTAATTTTTTTATATTAGGAGAGCGATAATGAAAGCGCCAAAAACGCAGCTGCGCATTGCCACAGCACAAATGAACCCAACCGTAGGCGCCATTGCCGCCAACCGCGCCGAAATTGTGCGCCTGTGGCAAGAGGCCAAAACCGCCAAAGCTGATTTACTGGTAACGCCAGAAATGAGCTTAGTCGGCTACCCCGCTGAAGATCATTTGCTCAACCCAGATTTTTTGAATGTCGCAACCGAGCAATTGGTGCAGCTCGCGGCCGACACCGCCCAAGGCCCGGCCTTGCTGGTGGGTGCGCCCATTCGCTTAGATGATGGGCTTTATAATGGCGTGTTTTTACTCAGCTCGGGCAAAATCAAAGATATTGTCTATAAGCAAAAACTGCCCAATTACGGCGTGTTTGATGAGAAGCGCTATTTCACCGCTGGCACAGCACAAATGCCGATGATGTTTAAAGGCGTGCCACTGGGCGTGATGGTGTGCGAAGACACATGGTTTAGCGATGTGGCCATGGGGCTAAAAGATAAAGGCGCGCAATTGCTCATATCGGTCAATGCCTCGCCCTATGAAATGGGCAAAGAAGCGCGCCGCGTGGCCTTTGTGGCACAACAACGCGTGCGCGAAACCGGCTTGCCGCTGATTTATGTTAATCAGGTGGGCGGGCAAGATGAGCTGGTGTTTGACGGCCACTCGCTGGCGATTGATGCCAACGGCAAGCAAGTGTGGCAAGAGCGCGGCTTTAACAGCGCTCTGTCTATCCTAGATTGGCAGCGCGATGCCGCTGGCACTTGGCAATTGCAACACAGCAGCAGCAACCAGCCTTATCCGTCTTTGTCGCTGATGTCGCAAGATATGCTGATGCCGCCTTTACAAAAATGGAGCGATGAGGATTTACAAAAAATCTATAGTGCGCTGGTGCTGGGCACACGTGATTATATGCGTAAAACCGGCTTTAAAACCGCCGTGCTGGGTTTATCGGGCGGCATTGACTCGGCCGCTGTCGCGATGATTGCTGCCGATGCCATTGGCCCTGCCAACCTCACCTGCTTGCGCTTGCCTTCGCAATATACCGCCGATGTCAGCAACACCGATGCCGACGAAATTGCTAAACGCCTTGGCAGCCCCATTAAAGAATTTGCCATTGAAGGCTCGGTGCAGTCCGTGTTGGATATTTTGCGCCGCGACCCAGAATTTGCCGCCAAACCCGAAGACGCCACCGAGGAAAATATTCAGGCTCGTTTGCGTGGCCTGTTGCTGATGGCTAATTCAAACAAACATGGCGCCATGGTACTCACCACCGGCAATAAATCGGAAGTGTCGGTTGGGTATTGTACACTTTATGGCGATATGGCGGGCGGCTATAACCCCCTTAAAGATTGCTATAAAATGCTGGTTTACGCCTTGGTTGATTGGCGCAACCGCAATGTCATTGAGGGCGGCCTTGCGCCAAGAGGCGAGCTTGTGCCACAAAATGTGCTACTGCGCAAACCAAGCGCCGAGTTACGCAACAACCAAACCGACCAAGATAGCTTGCCGCCCTATCCGGTGCTGGATGATATTTTATATTGCATGATTGACCATAATATGCGTTTAGCCGATATTGTCGCGCGCGGACAGTTGCCGGCGGTGGTGGCACATACGGGCGGCTATAGCTGGGCCGAAGTGCAGCATGTGTCACGCTTGGTGCGGGTGGCCGAATATAAGCGGCGGCAAGCAGCCCCTGGGGTCAAAATATCGCCGCGCTCTTTTGGGGATCGTGGCGATTGGCGCTACCCCATTGCCAGCGGCTTTGTGCCGCCACGGCCATAAGCCAAAATGCCATAAGCCAAAAATATTTTTGTTAAAAATTTACAGAAAGCGAAGCTACCATGTTTAACGAGTTTAAATCCTTTATTGCCCGCGGCAATGTGATTGACCTTGCCGTTGGTATCATTATGGGCGCGGCCTTTACCGCCATTGTCACTTCTTTGGTGCAAGATGTGATTATGCCCCCCATTGGCTGGCTTTTAGGCGGCATGGATTTTAGCAGCTATTTTATCTCCCTTGATGGCACGCATTACAGCACGCTCAAAGCCGCACAAGATGCAGGCGCGGCCACTATCAATTACGGGCTGTTTATCAATGCGGTGATTAAATTCCTCATTGTGGCATGGGCAGTGTTTTGGCTGGTTAAGGCTGTTGCTCGCCTACAGCGCAGCTTGCTTTCAGCCCCACAAACGGGCGCGGCCGCCCCTGTGCCAACCGCAACCGAACAGCTGCTCACTGAAATCCGCGATTTGCTGAAGAAGTAAATTTACTTTGCAGGCTTAATGACCCAGAAGCAAAGCCTGTTCGGCTTGCTGTAGATGCACAACCACATTGGGCAAGGCGGGGCTTGGCTGGTTATCATGACCAAGCGCGCTGAGCACCTCAAGCGGTGTTACTTTTTGGCCTTTGCTGGTTAAAAACAGCCCCTTCATGATGGCGTGGGCATGGGTTTTGTCACCCCGCACAAATTTTTGCTCGATGAAGAACCATTTTTCATCGAAGCCCAGCACCCGCGTGTGCAGCTGATATTTTTGCCATGGGTCAAGGCTGCGCTTAAAACTAATCATGGCGCAGGCCACCACCGGCAGCCACTCGCGCCGCAATAGACGCGGCAAGATGCCTGTTTCGGCCATCAGCGTAATACGGCCCAGATCCATAATGGTGAGATAGCGGCCATTATTCATGTGCAAATTAGGGTCGATATCATTTGGCCAAACACGCAGTGGCAAAATAGAGGTGCCAAAAAAATCTTGCGCCAGCGATGGCGCGCCGGATGAATTGCCCGATACTGTGCCCGATGAATTACTGCGCGCTTTTGGCCAAAGCCATAAACGCAGCAACAGCCCAATGAGCCTAAAGTAAAGATTCATCGGTTAAGCAGGCTGACGCATGTTTTCAGCCGCATTTTCTTGCGCCGAGCTGTTATGCAGTTTTTGCACCAAGGCCACAATATCGCGCGCAGTAAGACCCGCGGTTTCATATTGTTTTTGTGGTGTGTCATGCTCTTGGAACATATCCGGCAAAGTCAGCGTGCGCACTTTAAGGCCGCGATCAAGCCCGCCACTTTGTGCTAAATGATGCAGCACCATGGCACCAAAGCCGCCTTGGCTGCCCTCTTCGATGGTAATGAGAATAGGATGCTCCATCGCCAGCTGGTCAATCAGCATCGTATCCAGCGGCTTTGCGAAACGCGCATCAGCCACCGTGGTGGTGATACCAAGGCCAGCAAGCTCGGCTGCGGCCAAAAGGCACTCGGGCAGGCGCGTGCCAAGGCTCAGAATGGCGCAATCCATGCCATCGCGCAAAATACGCCCCTTGCCGATGGGCAGCACTTCGCCGCGCTCGGGCAAGGTTACGCCAATGCCCTCACCGCGTGGATAACGCACCGCACTGGGGGCATCGTCAATACTGGCCGCTGTTGCCACCATATGCATCAGCTCGGCCTCGTCGGCGGGTGCCATAATGACGAAATCAGGCAGGCAGCCAAGATAGGCTAAATCGAACGCGCCGGCATGGGTGGCACCATCGGCACCCACAAGGCCAGCTCTATCTAACATAAAGCGCACTGGCAATTTTTGAATGGCCACATCATGCACCACCTGGTCATAGGCGCGCTGCAGAAAGGTCGAGTAAATGGCACAAAATGGCTTATAGCCCTCGGTGGCAAGGCCAGCGGCAAAGGTCACTGCATGTTGCTCGGCAATACCCACATCAAAACAACGCTGCGGAAAAGCCTTGGCAAATAAATCAAGGCCGGTGCCGCTGGGCATGGCCGCGGTAATGGCCAAGATTTTATCATCGGCCGCAGCTTCGGCCATGAGGGCTTTCGCAAACACATTAGTATAAGTAGGCGCGGCCGCTTTGCTTTTAATTTGTGCACCCGTAGTTTTATCAAATTTTGTGACGGCATGGCCTTTATCAGCCGAGCTCTCGGCAGGCGCATAGCCATGCCCTTTCTCGGTGACGACATGCACCAACACCGGCCCGCCATTGGGATAATCACGCAGCTTTTCTAAAATAGGCACCAGATGATTTAGATTATGGCCATCGATGGGGCCGACATAATAAAAGCCCATCTCCTCGAAAAGCGTGCCACCCGTAAAAAAGCCACGGGCATATTCCTCGGCTTTGTGGGCGGCTTGCATGATACTGCGCGGCAAGCGGCTAAAGATATTTTTTGCCACCTTGCGGAAACTGCGATAACGGCGCGAGCTGACCAACTTGGCCAAATAAGCACTCATGGCACCCACGGGTGGCGCAATCGACATATCATTATCGTTGAGCACCACAATAAGACGGCTGTTGCTGGCGCCCGCATTATTCATGGCTTCATAGGCCATGCCGGCACTCATTGAGCCATCACCAATCACGCAAACAACATTATTTTTGCGGCCATCAAGATCGCGGGCAACGGCCATGCCGAGCCCTGCTGAAATGGAGGTTGAGCTATGCGCGGCACCAAACGGGTCGTAGAGACTTTCGCGGCGGCTGGTGAAGCCCGACAACCCACCACCTTGGCGCAAGCTGCGAATACGATCGCGGCGGCCCGTTAAAATTTTGTGCGGATAGGCTTGATGTCCTACATCCCAAATGAGGCGGTCGTCGGGGGTGCTAAATACATAATGCAGCGCCACGGTCAGCTCAATCACACCAAGGCCAGCGCCCAAATGCCCACCTGTAACCGAAACCGCATCGATGGTTTCAGCTCGCAGCTCTTGCGCCAGTTGCGGCAGCGCCTCTCGCGGTAATTGGCGCAGCGCCCATGGATGCGAGACAGTATCGAGCAGCGGGGTTTTGTTTTTATCGGTGGTGTTATTGTCCATAGTGGGGCAACCTCATAATGCGAAAGCAGATTTATAGCGTAAAAGCACCGGTCAAGGCTATAAATAACTATGCAAATATGGCGGTATTCAGGCGCGAAAAATATGAGGCTATGGCAGTAGTTTTAAGGCTGGGGCTTAAATTGTGCGGCAAGTGTGGTTAATGCCGGACGGATAGAATGCCTAATTTCAATTGAATCAGGGCGGGCGATATCTTGAATATCAAGCACATGTTCTTCGGCTTGGTCTATGGCGCTATCGAGGCTCTCGCCTTGGCGCATCAGCTGCAAAGCGACAATGCCAATAGCCAAAGTGGGGCTGCGAATTTCGCCATAGGTGCAATGCACCAGCAAATGACCTTGCGGCGATTGCTGGTAAAAATTATCGGCAAAAACCAATGCCTCTTTTGTGTCTTTCAGCAAGCTGCCGATATTTAAATAGGGCAGCCCCTCTGGCGGGCTAATTTTATTTTCTGGGCCAACGCTGATAATGGCATCAACGGTGAGCGCTTCGGCCAATTGCTCGGCCATTTTTTTGCTGGAGATTTGAATATTGGGTATGTTGGTCATTCAAAAACCATACACAAAAACAGCCCCCAAAAGCGATAAGTTTAATAGTTTCAGCTGTTTTTTGCGCGATTAACCAATTATATTATCCCCCATGAAGATTATTTTAGCTCAGCCGCGTGGCTTTTGCGCCGGCGTTGAACGCGCCATTGATATTGTCGAAGAAGCGCTGCGCCGTTTTGGTGCGCCCATTTATGTGCGCCACGAGATTGTGCATAACCGCCATGTGGTGCAACGTCTGCGCGATAAGGGCGTGGTGTTTGTCGATGAGCTGACCGAAGTGCCGCAAGGCGCCATCACCATTTTTAGCGCCCATGGTGTGGCCGATGCCGTCGTGGCCGAGGCCGAAGCGCGTGCGCTGCCCGTCATTGATGCCACCTGCCCACTCGTGACCAAGGTGCATAATGAGGGCGCGCGCTATGCACGCGAAGGGCGCGAGGTTGTGCTTATCGGCCATGAAGGCCACCCCGAAGTAGAAGGCACTAAAGGCCGCATCGCGGGTAAGGTGCATGTGGTGGGTAGCGTCGCCGAAATTGCCGCGCTTTCAGTGCAAAGCCCGCAGCGCTTGGCCTATGTCACGCAAACAACGCTCAGTGTTGATGACACCAAAGCCATTATTGCCGCACTTAAAGCGCGCTTCCCTGAAATTGTCGGGCCAGAAACCAAAGATATTTGCTATGCCACGCAAAACCGGCAAGAGGCCGTGCGTGAATTGGCAAAATTGGCGCCGCTGGTGCTGGTGATTGGCGCACCCAATAGCAGTAATTCGAACCGTCTGGTTGAAATTGCCCGCGAATGTGGCGCACAAAGTTTTTTAATTGAAGATGCCAGCGGCCTTGAGGCCGAGTGGTTTGCGGGGCTGCCAGCGGTGGGCATTACCGCAGGCGCCTCGGCCCCAGAAGATTTAGTGCAAGCGGTGACGGCTGATATTGTGGCGCTGACGGGCGGTGAAGTAACCAGCCTTGACGTGATTAAAGAAGATGTGTTTTTCCATTTGCCCATGGTTTTGCGCGATGATACCAAAGCGGCCGAATTTAAAGCCCGCCAAAAAGCTTAGCTAAAAAATTAGGGTGGGTTTAGCTTGCAGTGCGGGCAAATCAGCGGCATTTTAGCTTATGCGCGAAAAACTTATCATTTTGGGCTTGGATCCGGGTTTGCGTGCCACGGGCTGGGGCATTATTGAAATGCAGGGCAATCATTTGCGCCATGTGGCCGATGGCACGCTCACCACCGATACCAGCATGCCCCTGCCGCAAAGGCTGGCGCTTATTTATCGTGGTATTGAAGAGATATTGCTAAAAATGAACCCGCAAGAAGTGGCCATTGAGGAAACCTTCGTGAATAACAATGCGCAAACATCGCTCAAATTAGGGCAAGCCCGCGCCGCATCGCTGCTGCCCGCGGCTTTGCGCAATATGCTGGTGGCCGAATATGCCTCAAGGCGCATTAAGCAAGCGGTTTCGGGCTATGGGGCGGCCGATAAAACACAAATGACCCGCATGGTGAGTTTGCTGCTGGCGGGTGTCACACCCCACAACCATGACTCGGCCGATGCTTTGGCTGTGGCAATTTGTCATGCGCATTACCGAGCTGCACCCGCCATTGCCGCATTAAAGGCCGCCCCATGATTGGCAAGCTTCGCGGTGTGGTTGAGCATCTCAACAGCAATAGCGCCATCATCGATGTGGGCGGCGTGGGCTATGTTGTTTATTTAGGCACGCGCAGCTTAGCGCAATTAGCCGAGGGGCAAGCCGTCAGCCTTTATATTGAAACCATTGTGCGCGAGGACGCCTTTAATCTGTTTGGGTTTTTAAGCCGCGATGAGCAAGCGATGTTTAATTTGCTCACCACCGTGCAAGGTGTGGGCGCTAAGGTGGGTTTGGCGCTTTTATCAAGCCTATCACCGGCAGAAATGACCGCGGCCATTGCGCGGGCCGATAAAACCGCCCTGTGCCGCGCCGATGGGGTGGGGCCAAAATTAGCCTTGCGCCTGATTACCGAGCTTAAAGACAAAGTCGGCCATTTGGGCATTGCCGCACAAGCCGGCAGTGGTCGTGTTGTTGATATTGCCGCAACCGCAAGCTTGCCAAATGTGGCGGGTGATGCCATTTCGGCTCTGGTTAATCTTGGCTATAAGCGCGCCGATGTGTTTGCCGTGGTCAATGGCTTGTCACAAAATTTAGGGGCAGAGGCCAGCCTAAACGATTTTATTAAAGCCGCCTTAGCCGAGTTAGCCGCATGAATAACAGCCCACTAAATCAAGATTTACCTCATCAGCGATTAGTCTCGGCGCTTGCCCATGACACGCCCGCAGATGACACGCCTGAAGTCTTGCGCCCGCAAAGCTTGCGTGAGTTTATTGGCCAAGAGGCGCTGCGCGAAAATCTCAGTGTGTTTGTGCAAGCCGCTAAAAGCCGTGGCGAAGTGATGGACCATGTGTTGTTTCATGGGCCACCGGGCTTGGGCAAAACAACCTTAGCGCAAATTGTGGCGCATGAATTGGGCGTGGGTTTTAGGGCCACATCAGGGCCAGTGCTGAGCAAAGCTGGCGATTTAGCCGCCATTCTGACCAACCTGCAACCGCGTGATGTGTTGTTTATTGATGAGATTCACCGCCTTAATGCCGCGGTAGAAGAAATTCTTTATCCGGCGATGGAGGATTTTCAGCTTGATTTAGTCATTGGCGAAGGGCCCGCAGCACGCTCGGTGCGTATTGATTTGCCGCATTTTACTTTAGTGGCCGCCACCACCCGCAGCGGTCTTATGACCCGCCCCTTGCGCGAGCGTTTCGGCATTCCGCTGCGCTTGCAGTTTTATACGCCGGCCGAGCTGTGCATTGTGGTGCAGCGCGCTGCTCGCGTGCTTGGGCTTAATCTCACCGATGAAGGCGCCTTAGAAATTGCCAAACGCTCACGCGGCACACCACGCATTGCCGTGCGCTTGCTTAAACGGGTGCGCGATTTTGCAATGGTCGAGCAATCTTTGCCGGTCACGGCCAAAGTGGCCGATATGGCTTTGCTGCGGCTAGAGGTTGATGGCAATGGGCTGGATGCACAAGATCGGCGCTATTTATTGCATATGGCCGAGCATCATGGCGGCGGGCCCGTGGGTGCCGACACGCTGGCGGCGGCCTTGGCCGAGCAGCGCGATGTCATAGAAGAAGTAATAGAGCCATACCTTATGCAGCAGGGCTTGCTGGCACGCACCCCACGCGGACGGCTGCTCACCGACACCGGCTATAAATATTTAGGCCGCAGCGCCCCTGCCCGCGCTAAAGATTTATTCAGCGACCCCGAGAATGACTAAAACATAATGACTGAACATCGTTTTAATCTGCGGGTTTATTACGAAGATACCGACATGGCGGGCGTGGTTTATCATGCCAATATTTTGCGCTTTTTTGAACGTGGCCGCACCGAATGGCTACGCGCTTTGGGCGTGCAACAAAGCGAATTATGGCAAAAATCGGCCATTGGTTTTGCAGTGAGTAAGGCCGAGGTCAAATGGTTAAAGCCACTTTATTTAGATGATGCGCTAGAAGTACGCACACAGCTTGAAAATTTGGGGCGCGCCAGCCTGTCCTTGCGGCAAGAATTATGGCGCGCAGATGGGCTGGTGGGGCAATTGGCCGTTACCATTGCCTGCATTGACCAGCAAGGACGGGCCACGCGCCTACCCGATGATTTACGCCAAAAGATTATGAACTAAATTATGCCTTAATTTTGACAGCTCTTTAGCCTAAAAGAGAGTAACAACAGGAGCAAGTGATGCAGCAAACAGTTATGGATAGTGTGCAGCTAGCGGGGTCGGTCGCCCCCATCGATTTAAGCGTTTGGGGCTTGTTTATGCATGCCGATTGGGTGGGCCGCTTTATTATTTTTGGCCTGCTTTTGGCCTCGGTTTGGACCTGGGCGGTGATTTTTGATAAAAGCCTGCGCCTGCGCAAATTGCGGCAAAAGGCCGATTTGTTTGAAGAAGCCTTCTGGTCGGGGCAGCCCTTAGATACGCTTTACGAGCGCATTAATAAGCGCGGCGATGCGCCAGACCCGCTCTCGGCCACTTTTGCCGCCGGCATGCGCGAATGGCGCATTGCGGCCGATAAGGGGCTATTGGCCACAGGTGCTATGCGTGCCAATTTGCAAGGCCGCATTGAGCGCGTGATGAGCGTCACCATTGCCCGCGAAATTGAACAGCTGGAAGCACAAATGAGCGTTTTAGCGTCAGTAGGCTCGGTCGCACCCTTTGTGGGTTTGTTCGGCACGGTGTGGGGCATTATGCGCAGCTTTATCGGCATTGCGGGCGCGCAAAATACCAGCCTTGCTGTGGTGGCCCCCGGTATTGCTGAAGCTTTGTTAGCTACAGCTATTGGCTTGTTTGCGGCTATTCCGGCCGTGGTGGCATATAATAAATTTTCAAGCGAGCTCAACCGTTTTGGCGAGCGGCTTGATAATTTTGCCAATGAGTTTAACGCCATGATTTCGCGGCGTCTTGAAGAGCAGCGGGGTTAAAGCATGGGCGGGCAACTTTTAGGCGGAGGGCGGCGCAGATCAGGCAGGCGCGCGGGCCGTGGCATGGTGAGCGAAATTAACGTCACGCCCTTTGTCGATGTAATGCTGGTGCTGCTGATTATTTTTATGGTGACCGCGCCCATGCTGACTGTGGGTGTGCCGGTTGATCTGCCCAAAACGCAAGCCCGCACCTTGCAGCAAGATAAAGAGCCGCTCATTATTAGCGTCAACGCCAAGGGTGAGATTTTTCTGCAAGAACAAAAACTAGAGCTAGACGCGCTCGCGCCACGGCTCATGGCCATTACCAATGCCAACCCTGAAGCGCGTATTTTTGTGCGTGCCGACCAAGCCTTAAATTATGGGCGCATGTTGCAAGTGATGGGCACAGTGTCGGCAGCGGGTTTCCGCAAGGTGGCTTTAGTGGCCGATTTACCCGGCAGTAGCTCGGGTGCTGCTGTGGGCACATCTGGGGGGCGGCAGGCGAGATAAGCCATGGCGCAGTCCTCATCCTTACCGCATGGATTTGAGCGATCGCTGAGTGTGTCTTTAGCGGTGCATATTGCTGTGGCCATTTTGCTGCTGGTGGGCTTGCCGCGCTGGGTGCAGCCTTTGCCGCCGCCTTCGGTGCCCATTCCAATTGAGGTGGTTGATATTGGCGAACTGACCAACACGCGCACCCGTGAGCAGCCGCCAGCGCCACCCCAGCAAGCCGAAAAAATAGAGCCACCCAAGCCGGCGCCGCCGCCGCCTGCAACACAGCCCGAGCCACCCAAGCCGGCCGAAAAACCGCCCGAGCCCAAGCCCGCCCCGCCTGAAAAGCTGGAAGAGGCCCTGCCCAAAAAAGCCGAAAAACCCAAAGAGCCGCCCAAACCAAAACCGCCCGAGCCCGACCGCTTGGCGAGTGTGCTTAAAAATGTGGCCAAACTTCAGCCCACACCACCAACACCCACGCAAGATAAGCGCCCAACCGAGGCCAAGCCCACACAAGCCAGCAATGCGCCGAGCCTCTCCGACCGCCTCACCATCAGCGAAATGGATGCGCTGCGCCGCCAATTGCAACAATGTTGGAATGTACCCATTGGCGCGCGTGACATTGAAAATATGGTGGTTGAAATTGTGATAGAAATTAATCAAGACCGCACCGTGCGCCAAGCCGAAGTGGTTGATCGGGCGCGCATGGCAACCGACCAATTTTTCCGCACCGCGGCTGAAGCGGCGTTACGCGCTCTTTACAACCCCCTCTGCTCCCCGCTAATGGTACCAGAAGACAAATATGACCAATGGCGAGTCACCCGTTTATTCTTTAACCCAAGAGACATGCTGTGAGGCCTATCATGCAATCAATTATCCTTCGTCCTTTAGCCTTGTTGCTGCTGTGCGTGCTATTGGTCTGCTCGGGGGCTTTGCCGGCGCGCGCTGAATTACGGGTAGATGTAACGCAAGGCTCGGTCGAGCCCATGCCCGTGGCCGTGCCGCTCTTTTCGGGCCAAAGCGCCACAGAAGTGCGCGTGGCGCAAGATATCAGCAATGTTATCAGTGCTAACCTTGAGCGCTCGGGCTTGTTTAAGCCCATCGATCGCAGCGCCTTTATTCAAGATGCCGCAAGCTTGCGCGTGCAGCCGCGTTTCCCGGATTGGCGCGTGCTAAATGTGCAAGGCTTAGTGACTGGCACGGTGACCACTGAGGCCGATGGTCGCTTGCGCGTTGAATTCAGATTATGGGATGTGTTTGCCGAGCAGCAATTAACGGGTCTGGCTTATTTTACCGTGCCTAATAACTGGCGGCGCGTGGCGCATATTATTTCGGACGCTATTTACAAAAGGCTGACCGGCGAAAATGGCTATTTTGATACGCGCATTGTTTATATTGCCGAGTCTGGCATTGAAACAGCGCGGGTGAAGCGCCTTGCCATCATGGACCAAGATGGCGAAAACCACCGCTTTTTAACCGATGGTAAAACGCTAGTGCTGACACCGCGCTTTTCGCCCACCGCGCAAGAAATCACTTATCTAGCTTATTATAACAACAAGCCGCGCGTGTATTTATTTAACATTGATACTGGCCGGCAAGAGCTGCTGGGCGATTTTCCCGGCATGACTTTTGCGCCGCGCTTTTCGCCTGATGGTAATCGGGTGATTTTCTCGCTGAGCAATAGTGGCAATAGCAATATCTTCACCATGGATTTGCGCACAAGACGCGTGACACAACTCACCAACCACCCATCGATTAATACCGCGCCCAGCTTTGCGCCCGATGGTCAAAGAATTACCTTTGAATCCGATCGTGGCGGTAATCAGCAAATTTACACCATGAATGCCGATGGCAATAATGTGCAGCGCCTGAGCTTTGGCAATGGCCGCTATGGCACACCGGTATGGTCGCCGCGTGGCGATTTAATCGCCTTCACCAAAATGCATCAGGGGCGCTTTTACATTGGTGTGATGCGCCCTGATGGCTCGGGCGAGCGTTTGCTGGCCGAAGATTATTTAGTTGAAGGGCCAACCTGGGCCCCCAATGGCCGCGTGCTGATGTATTTCAGAGAGAGCGGCAATAATCGCAAGCCGCGTATTCAGACCATCGACCTCACCGGCTATAATGAGCGCCAAATCGTAACGCCGATGGATGCATCTGACCCGGCCTGGTCACCACTGATTCCATAAATGATTCCATAAATCGGCAAAGATTTGTAACTTTATGGCGCGCGTTCGTTGCAATGGGTTATTCCTTATGCACTGTTGCATTTTTGCACAGCCATAAAGGAATTGGCCGCTTTTTTTGCGGTTGTTGTTGCACTTTTACGCTTAGCAGCCTAAGTAATGCCTCAGTTTCACTCAAGACCATTCAATGGGGGATATCATGCGTAAAGTTCTTACTTTGGTTGCAGCTTTGGCTTTCTTGGCTGCTTGCGAAACAGCCGGCTCTGAAGGTGGCGCTGCGGGCGCTGGTGGTGCAGGTGGCGCTGGTCTTTCAGGCCCTGCCACACCCGGCAGCCAACAAGATTTGGTCGTCAATGTCGGCGATCGCGTATTCTTCGATTTCGACAGCTCGGCCATCACCGCTGAAGGCCGCGCCACACTCGACCGTCAAAGCGCTTGGTTGAAGCGTTATGCCACCGCTCGCGTTGCCGTTGAAGGCCATTGCGATGAGCGCGGCACACGCGAATACAACTTGGCTTTGGGCGAGCGTCGTGCACAAGCCGTTAAAAACTATCTGGTTGCCGCTGGTATCGACTCGGGTCGTATCAGCACCATCAGCTATGGCAAAGAGCGCCCAGCTGTTGTTGGCAATAACGAAGCGGCTTGGGGTCAAAACCGCCGTTCTGTGACGGTTGCCCAGTAGGCATTAAGAGCAAACATAAAAAGTGTCGGCGGCTTGTGCTGCCGGCCTGTTTAGGGCATTTTAGGGGCGCTGAACATAAGTTCGGCGCCCCTTTTTTGTGCCGGAAAGAGCGAGAGCAAAATGTCGATGCGAGCCTTATTATTTTTTGTTGTAGTGATGCTGGCGCTGGCACCACAAGCCCAAGCGCAGCCTTTAGCGCCAGCCCAAGCCACCAACCTTGAAGTAAGATTTTCGCAGCTCGAGCAATTGCTGCGGCAAATGTCTGGCCAATTAGAGCAAAGCCAAAATCAAACTATGCGCCTGCAACAGCAACTCGAGCGCATGAATGCCGATTATGACACGCGCTTTCGCATGCTTGAAACGCGCCTTAATAATGCCGAACAAGCCGCTGCACATAATGCAGCCAGTGGCGCTGCTGCGGCAAGCAACAACGGCATTGCGCTAGACCCAACAGCCAACCCCGAGCAAGCCGCAACCGACAGCGAGCCGCAAGGCGAAGACGACGCTGCCGGAGAAACTGCTAAAGACACGGCAAAAGAGGGGGCAAAAAATCAGCCCAAAGCCTCAGCGGCCGAGCTTTATGATGGCGCGCTCAATGCCTTGCGCCGCACCGATTATGAAACAGCCCAACAAGGCTTTGAACAATTTTTAAAACACTACCCGCGCGATGCCTTGGCCGAAAATGCCCAATATTGGCTGGCTGAAACTTATTATGTGCGCAAGCAATATGAGGCCGCAGCCCAAGCTTTTGCCACAGGCTTTCAGCAATATCCTGAGGGCAGCAAGGCGCCCGATAATTTACTGAAGCTGGGCATGAGCCTTGGCGCACTCAACAAAAAGCCTGATGCCTGCACAACCTTAGCCGAACTGCGCCGCAAATTTCCGCAGGCGCCCGCCATTGTGCGCACCAGAGCCGAGCAAGAGCGTCGCAGGCTGGCTTGTAAATAGCGTTTTTGCTGGTGCCGCAACGCGCCCTGTTGCCATCTATGCCGCCCGCAGCCTCACCCACTGCGCCACCCGCGAACTTGGCCGCCACTTTTGCCACCGCCATGGCGCATTTATCACCATGGGAAAATAAGCCTAAAATTGCTATTGCCTGCTCGGGCGGGCCCGATAGTTTGGCGTTGCTGGGATTGGCGCATCATTGGGTGCAGCAGCAAGGCGGCACGGTTTTGGTGCTGCATGTCGATCATGGTTTGCGCCCCGAAAGCGCCGCTGAAGCCGCTTTTGTGGCACAATTTTGCGCGCAGCATGGCTGGCCATGCCAAATCCTACACTGGCAAAGAGGGGGGCAAAAAGCGGGCGTGCCAGACACAAAACGCAGCCATGCCGCCGCAAGGGCCGCACGCTATCATTTGCTGCAAAAAGCCTGCGTGGCCGAAAATGTGCTGCATTTACTAACCGCGCACCACGCCAATGATGTGGCCGAAACCGTAGCTTTGCGCGCCGAAAAACAGCAAAGCGGCATTGGCCTTGCGGGCATGAGTGCGCTACGCGCATGGCCACAAGGGCGCATATTGCGGCCCTTATTGCATGTGCCGCAAGCCGAACTACAAGCTTATATAAAACAACAAGCCTGGCGCGCCATTGATGACCCAAGCAACCGCAATTTGCGTTATGCACGGGCGCGAGTGCGGCAAGCGGGTGTTGAGATAAAAAACCTATCTGCGGCCATAGCCCAGCGGCAAAGCATTGAAGCCAACCTTGCCCAGCAGCTTTTATCGGCCGAAATATCGCCGCATGGCTGGCTTATGCTGCCACAAAATATTTTATCGCCCACACTCTTACGACAGCTGCTGTGGGTGGTGAGCGGGGCTGAATACCCGCCCGCCTTAGCACAAATGCCCGATTTTTCTAAAATAACAAGTTTTTCTAAAACAATCAGCTTGGCGGGTTGTCTGTTGCAGCCGCTTTTTCGGCCAATAGGCGGCGAAAAACTGCGTATCCTGCGTGAGCCTGTGGCTGCGGCACGCTCTGTCATTGAGCTACAGCCCAACATAGCCACATTATGGGATGGGCGCTTTATGGTGCAATCGCCCGTGCTTGCACAAGTGCGGGCCTTAGGCACGCGGCCCACAGCACAGCTTTTAGCCATCGCCCCTGATTTATTACGCAAAGTGCCGCAAGGTCGGGCCAGAGCAAGCCTGCCGGCCTTTTTTGTCGGTGGCCAATTAGTGGCGATTGGCGCTGAGTGCGATAATGGCCATGGCTTTAAGGCCTGCTGGGCGCCACGGCAAAGTTTGGCCGGCCATGGTTTTGTGGCCAGCACTGATTTGGCTATGGCCAATTCATGAAATAAACATATAATTACGGTAATTTAGGTGGCTAGAGCTTGCGGCTTTATGTGGTGCGCCCCATATATTCTTTAAATCAGCAAAGGAGCAGTGTTGTGAACGCTTTTGGTAAAAATATCGTGCTCTGGCTGGTTATCGGCGTTTTGCTTACCACCTTGCTCAATCTGTTTCAAAATCCGGCCGAGCGTGGCGCGGGCGCGCAAATACCCTTTAGCGAATTTTTATCACGCGCCAAAACTGGCGAAGTGAGCGATGTTGTGGTGCGCGGCCAAAATATTCAAGGCCGTCTGGCCGATGGCAAAAGCTTTGCCAGCTATATGCCACAAGGCACAAATTTAGTGCAGCTTTTGGCCGACAAGCCGGTGCGCCTAACCGCACAACCCGACGACAGCAACGCACCCAGCCTGTGGGGCATTTTGCTCAGCTGGTTTCCGATGTTGCTGCTCATTGGTGTGTGGATTTTCTTTATGCGGCAGATGCAATCGGGCGGCGGCAAGGCCATGGGCTTTGGCAAATCGCGCGCTAAATTGCTCACTGAAAAAACTGGCAAAGTCACCTTTGATGATGTGGCCGGCGTGGATGAAGCCAAACAAGAATTAGAAGAAGTGGTTGAGTTTTTAAAAGACCCGCAAAAATTTCAGCGCCTTGGGGGTAAAATTCCTAAGGGGGTGCTGTTGGTGGGCCCTCCTGGCACCGGTAAAACGCTCATTGCCCGCGCTGTGGCGGGTGAGGCCAATGTGCCGTTTTTTACCATCTCTGGCTCTGACTTTGTTGAGATGTTTGTGGGTGTTGGTGCCGCACGCGTGCGCGATATGTTTGAGCAAGGCAAAAAAAATGCGCCTTGCCTTATCTTTATTGATGAGATTGACGCGGTGGGCCGGCATCGTGGTGCCGGGCTTGGCGGCGGCAATGATGAGCGCGAGCAAACCCTAAACCAAATGCTCGTCGAGATGGATGGGTTTGAAAGCAATGAGGGCGTTATTCTTATTGCCGCCACCAACCGCCCTGATGTGCTCGACCCCGCTTTGCTGCGCCCGGGCCGCTTCGATCGGCAAGTGACAGTGCCCAACCCCGATGTGCAGGGTCGTGAAAAAATTCTGCGTGTGCATATGCGCAAAGTGCCGCTGGGCCCCGATGTTGAGCCAAAAGTCATTGCGCGCGGCACACCAGGGTTTTCGGGCGCTGATTTATCTAATCTGGTCAATGAGGCCGCTTTGCTGGCCGCCCGCGGTGGCAAGCGCGTTGTCGGCATGGTCGATTTTGAAGCAGCCAAAGATAAAGTGATGATGGGCAGCGAGCGCCGCTCAATGGTGATGACCGAAAAAGAAAAAGAGCTCACCGCTTACCATGAGGCGGGCCATGCGCTGATTACTTTGGTGGTGCCCGAGGCTGACCCACTGCACAAGGTAACCATTATTCCGCGTGGTCGGGCTTTGGGCGTCACCATGAGCCTGCCCGAGCGCGATAAATATGGCTATAGCAAATTAGAGATGGAATCGCGCCTCGCTATTTTATTTGGTGGCCGTGTGGCCGAGGAGATTATCTTTGGCCCCGACCAAGTCACCACCGGTGCGGGCAATGATATCTTGCAAGCAACTGGCCTTGCGCGCCGCATGGTCACCGAGTTTGGCATGAGCGATAAACTGGGCCGTGTGCGTTATTCGGCCAATGAGCAAGAGGTGTTTTTGGGGCATAGTGTGGCGCAATCGCGCAATGTCTCTGAAAATACCGCCAATATGATTGATGCTGAAGTGCTGAGGCTGGTCAGTGAGGGCGAAGAAAAAGCGCGGCAGATTCTGCAAGAGCGCCTTGAAGCCTTGCATAAAATTGCCAAAGCCTTGCTTGAGTATGAAACACTTTCAGGCGATGAGGTGCAGCAGCTGCTGCGCGGCGAAACCATCAACCGCGATGGTGCACCGAGCCAGCCCAAAATGGGCGCGGCACCTAAGCGTGGTTCGCTGCCGGGTGCTGGCAGTGTGGGCGATGCCTCAACGCCGCTTACGGTGTAGGCTTACGGTGTAGTTAGGGGTTGCTGCTCAATTTTTTAGTGGTGCCAGCAAAGCCTTTGCGGGGCGGCCTTCTGGGTTGCTGTTTGGCGATATGCGTTTGTAAGACTAACAACATGTCGGAGCGGCCAAACCGAAACGCCTGATGCAAAGCATAGTCGTTATCGGTATGCACATCGGCACCATGCTCAAGCAGCAGCTTGACCATAGCAACGCGGCAATAATCTACCGCCCAACGCAGGGCAGCGCCATTGTCGGCGCGCGCATCTGCACCATGTTTGAGCAGCAGCCGCGCAATTTCAGTATCGCCATTTCGTGCAACTCGACCCAAAGTGTAGCTATTGCCGAGAGGAACGACGGCGCCATGCTTGAGCAGCAGTTTTACAGCTTCGATATTGCCATTTTGTGCCGAGGTGCGCAGGGCACTGTCATTATCGGCATGCACATCGGCGCCATGCTTGAGCAGCAATTTCACTATAGCCGTATGGCCATAAGCAGCAGCACGGCGGAGAGCCCCATCATTATAGGCACGCACATCGGCGCCCAATTTAATCATCGCTGCCGCAGTTTTGGTTAGTCCCCGTGTTGCCGCTTTAAGCAGGTAATCATCTTTTTCGTCTGCAGTTAATTTGGCGCTCGCGAGTTTTTTTATCAGCGCGGTCTCGCTCATCGGGGCGTGGGGCGCAAAGTTACGGCCGGCCGTTATAAGGTCAAACACTTTGCTTAAATCGGCCTTATCAATGGCGGGCTGTAGTAAGGGCAGTGCAGCATCGAGGTTTGTAAAAAATGCAGCTAAGGTCGGTAGTTTTTTAAGTAGCGCTTGCTGTTGCTCGGGCTCTTGCCTTGTATCCTCTGCATCAAATAGGCTGGTGATTTTGCCATTTTCTAGTACAAACGCGTGCTTACCAATTCCGCTGGCCTCAAGATAAAGCAAGGTTTTTTCGGGGAAATAATCTTCAAAATAATTTATATCCCGCGCTGCTGTGCACCAACGTGTGCCCGAGCCAAACTCTTGGCTGGCAGCAATGGTGAGTGGCATAACCAGCCGCCATTGCGCTGTTTGGCCAACAACAATGGCTTGGTTGCTATCTATAAATTCCTGCTGAGTTGGGCTGAGGGGTTTAAACTCGGTCGCCACCTCGCCACGCAGGGCTTTGAGCTGTTGATAAAGCTCAAAGGGGCTGTCTATGGCAAAAAGGTCGGTGCTAATGCCCGCGCGTTTTTTAATAACATTGGACGTGCTGTGATAAAGCGCGAGGTCATCCGCATATTTAGATAAATCTTCGAGCAGCAAGGCCTGTGGTGGATTAGTTTGTGTTTGTGCCACCCAGTTTTGCCGATAGCGCGTTAACAGCCAGTTTTGATATTTGCTGGCTTGTTGTGCGGGTAAATCGGGCACGGAAGCAGCTATTTGCTGCATGGCGGTGCGTACCGCTGCTGCTAAAGCATCATCACCCGCCACCTGCGCATTTTGTGCAAACAGCGCGGCGATTTCCTCATGCAGCCTACTCTGCCCACCCGCGGCACGCAGCGCCACAATGGCCTTCTCAAAGCCACTTACATGCGCACGCAAAAGATTATTCGATAATCGCATGGGGCTAGTTTAAACCCAAATGCCGAAAGTAATTAGCAATTACTAATTTAGCTGTTGACCGCTGCCCGCCACCCGTTTTGCCACAGGTTTTTCTGGGCGTGATGTTTGCGCCGCAGCTTCTTTAGCAATATGTGCTTCGAGTATTTTTACTACCTCGGTGTAGCGGAAAGCTGTAGCCACGCTTAGGGCGCGGTTATTATTGGCATGTATATCTGCGCCATGTTTTAGTAGCAGCCTTACAGTTTCGGCGCGGCCATGTTTTGTTGCCCAGAGCAGGGCTTCGTCATTATTGGCATGCACATTGGCGCCATGTTTTAGTAGCAGCCTTACAGTTTCGGTGTGGCCATTTTCTGCCGCCCTGCGCAGGGCATAGTTATCATTAGTATTTATCTTCGCACCATGCTTTAGCAGCAGTTTTACTGTCTCTGTATTGCCACGTCCTGATGCCACACGCAGAGCTTCGTCATTATTGGCATGTATATCTGCGCCATGCTTTAGTAGCAGCTTTATGGTTTCGGTGTGGCCACATCCTGCTGCCCAACGAAGGGCCTCGTCATAATCGGCATGCACATCTGCGCCATGTTTTATTAGCAGCTTTACAGTTTCGGTGTGGCCGTTAGATGCCGCAAGGCGCAGGGCATAGTTACCATCGGCATATACTTTAGCGCCTGTTGCTAGCAAAGCTTTGGTTGTGGCCAACAAGCCGTGTCCAGCAGCTTTGCCTAAGTATTTGTCTTTATCTGCTTGTGAGAAATTGCTGCGACCGACTTTTTCTGCCAAAGTCGCGTCGTTAATAGTGGCATAAGGCGCAAGGTTGCGGCTAGCGATAGTTAGATCAAACGCTTTGGTAAAATTGGCCATATCAATGGCTGGCTTTAGCTGGAAGGTAACGACATCAAAATTTTGCAGCTGCGCTGCGAGTGTGGGTAGCTTATCGAGCAGCGCGTGCCGTTGCGCTTGTGTTTGCTGGGTATCTTCGGCATCAAACAATTCGGTGATTTTGCCATTTTGCAGCACAAAAGCATATTTGCCGCGACTTGCTTTATCTGGGCCGCTGGCCTCAAGGTAAAGCAAAACATTGTTGGGGAAATAATCTTCAAAATAATTTATATCCCTTGCTGCCGTGCACCAACGTGTGCCCGCGCCAAACTCTTGGCTGGCAGCAATGGTGAGTGGCATCACCAGCCGCCATTGCGCTGTTTGGCCGATGATGACAGCCTCGTTGCTATCTATAAAAGCCTGCTGAGTTGTGGTGAGTTGTTTAAACTCAGTCGCCACTTCGCCACGCAGGGCTTTGAGCTGTTGATAAAGTTCAAATGGGTTGTCTATGGTAAAAAGGTCGGTGCTGATACCGGCGCGTTTTTTAATAACATTGGACGTATTGTGATAAAGCGCGAGGTCCTCGGCATATTTAGATAAATCTTCCAGCAACAGCGGCTGTGGTGGGTTTATTTCAGTTTGATTTGCCCAGTTTTGCCGATAGCGGGTAAGCAGCCAGTTTTGATATTTGCTGGCTTGCTGTGCGGGTAAGTCTGGCACGGCAGCGGCGATTTGCTGCATGGCTGTGCGTATGGCCGCTTGCAGCGCATCATCACCCGCAACTTGCACGTTTTGGCTAAATAACTCGGCAATTTCGTCGTGCAACCTACTTTGCCCATTTGCGGCACGCAGCGCCACAATGGCCTTCTCAAAGCCGCTTAAATGCGCACGCAAAAGATTATTCGATAATCGCATGGGGCTAGTTTAGCCCCAAATGCCGAAAGTATTTAGCAATTATGGCTTACCCACCCAGTTTTATGGGGCGGGCGTATCGGGTGTGGCGGCTGGCGGCGTATTGGCACCGGGCTTTTGCGGCTGAAGCGCGCCGGAAGATTTCTCGGCAAGTTTTTCTGCGGCCTCTTGTGCTGCCTCAATTTTGGCCTTACGCGCGGCCATTTCGGCATTACTCACGGCATGAATATGGCCAATAAAGCTGGCAACATGCTGAGCAAGATTGCCCGAAAATTCATAATATAAAACCTGCGCCCCGCTGGCATCGCGCATATTTTTGACGCTGATCTCTTGCTCGTTAAATTTCCACGGCTTGGCGGCATACCAATCAAGCGCGCCATCGGCGGCTTTAAGGCCATTTTCAAAACTGCCAAACCATAAATTCATAAAGCGCACCCATTTTTTGGCGGCAAAAGTTTTGGGGTCGTCCTGCTGTAGCTTGATAAACTCTTTAGCTATTTTGCTATCGGCCGCGCGCCCTGCTGCTACGGCAAGCTCAATACGATAGGTGGCGCTGTTGGGTGTGGCCGCACTGGCTGCCATAGGCGCGGTAATTTGCTGAATATTCAAGGCAAAACGCTGCTCAAGCAAATCGGGCAGGCCCGGAAAAACCTGATTAGCATCATTGAGAAACTGCATGCCTAACATCAGCTCTGAAAAATCCAGCTCATTAGCCAAGCCCGCCGATGGTTTTTGCGCGGTACGCGGATTAGCGGGATCTTGCACCAAAAGCTGTGTACGGCGAGGCTTAGTCATGGTTTTCCTGTAAAAACAGAGGTGAGGCAGGCATATCGATATATAAACAAAGCCCATTTATTGCAGAGGGGCAATAGTTTTTTGCACAAAAGACAAAAATGCTATTGATAATTATTCGCAACTTGCTATGAAGGGGTATGTATAAGCGCAACAGCAATCTTGATTGGGGTGGCACAAGGCAGGCAAGCAATCCTGTTGCTGATATTGCCCCAGCTCATAACAATAACTCCAATACAAATAACTCGGGCCAAACATGGCCGCATATTTTATCGCTATGGCAGGCTTGGCGCTGGCTGCGGGCCTATTTGCAGCACGGGCAAGAAAGCATGGCGGATCATGCCTATGCCTTACTGCGTGCCAATATTTTGGCCGAGCATGAGCCACATTACGAACAACAGCTGTTGCAGCAACCCAGCTTACGCGCCCTAGCGCCCCTATTGCGCCGTGACTTTGGCCGCACTGAAGCTTTGCGCGAAGCACGCCACGCCCAGCGCTTGCTGCAAGCAAGCACCGCGCTTAATCGCTATAGTCTTTATGGTAATTATGTTGAGCTGGTGGCCAGCGAAGTGAAGCTGCTGCCAACACCCAACAACAACGCACATAACCAAAATGCGCCGCTGGTTTTTATTGGCGCAGGCCCGCTGCCGCTGACGGCTTTAATGCTGGCCGACCTGACCCAACGCAAAATTATTGGCCTTGATTGCGATGAGCACGCCATAGAACTTGGCCGTGATACTATTGCGCGGCTTTCAGCCACAGCGCAGGTGCAGCTTATTCATTGCCGCGGCGAGGATTTTGACTATGCGCAAGCGGGCGCAGTGTGGCTGGCCAGCCTTGTGCCGCAAAAACAAGCCATTATGCAGCAGATAAAAGCAACCGCGCCCCACACACCCGTCATTGCCCGCACAGCGCAAGGCTTAAGCCAAATGCTTTACACGGCGTTCCCTGAAGATGCAGCAAAAGCACTGGGCTACAAGCTGGCAGAGCGCAGCCCAAGACGGCAGATGTATTATAATACGTCGTTGTTATTCTTGCCCGCCCGATTCTTGCCCGCTTGATTGCGCCGGCGCGGCATCAACATCGGCTGCGGGCGCGCGTGCTGGTGCTGCTTGCCGGCGTAAGCCCGCAGGCGTCAGCGGCAAATTACGGCGTACTTCGGCGGCCTCGCCCATAATGCCAAAATCCTTATCGCCGACACTTAAACGAACACCACCCGCATTGCCTAAAGTCAGCCGATAGCCCTCGCCTTGTGGTAATTCAAGGCTTTGTCCAGGGCGCAACAACCGATTAAGAATAACCCGATTTTGCCCATCGCGCACCTGCACATAGGCATCGCCATCGGCGTGCAGAGTTATAGGAATAATTTCTTTTTTGGCCAACTGAGATGGGATAGCAGCGGGTTCATCGGCAGATACAGCGGGCGCGGCTACCGGAATAGCGGGCTCGGAAGCAGCTTGCTCGACTGCGGAAACAACAGGCGCTGTTGCAGTGGTGGGCGCGGCTGGTGCGGTAATGCTAGCAGAAGCTGCGGGCTCAGCGGTCGGCTCTTGAAAGAGCCACACACTGCCCACAATCAGCAGCAACAAGGCCAGCGCCGCACTGCCAAATAAAATAGCCTTATTGGGCAATTTGCTTTCAGCAATGGGGGTGGGCATGCTCAGCTGTGGGGCGGGCAATAACGCCGCCATTTCTTGCTTAAAGCGGGCCTGCACAGCATGCGCATCAAGCCCTAAAAACTGTGCATAGCTGCGTAAAAAGCCGCTCACATAAGCGGCACCCGGTAAATCATCAAAATGGCCGTTCTCAAGCGCCAGCAAATGCGCCTCTTTGATACGCAGCTGTGTTGCGGCATCGGCCAGCAAAATATTTTGCGCCATGCGCGCTGCACGCAGCTCGGCACCAACAGCAGAGGGGATAGAGGCATTTTTCATGTCCAAGCTATAACATAAACTGCCACAGCAAGGCAAAGCCCCACTCTTTGCGCAACAAATTTAATGTGTTGCGGTGACTTTAGTAAGGCCGGGTGGGGTATCTGGGTTGCGTCCCCGCGCCAAAGCCAAACGCTCGGCCAGACGATAAAACCCGCTAATATGCAAAAGCGGCGTCACCAGCGCATGCGGCGATGACGCCAGCGGCAAATGAATCGCACCCGTCGGCGCTGTCGGCCCAAACAAAATTGGCACCACACCGCGTGCGAGTAACAACGGCAGCAGCGCCTCAAAACCCGTTTGTGCCTCGTCATCGGGCACAAACAGCAACATCGGGAAACCAGGCTCGACTATGCCCAACGGCCCGTGCTGCACTTCGGCTGTTGAAAAACACTCGGCATGAATGCCGCTGGTTTCTTTCAGTTTAAGCGCGGCTTCGGCAGCAATGCCAAAAGTAAGGCCACGCCCCAAACAATAAAGGCTGCGGGCATGCAGCAATGGTGGCAGGGCTGCTGCATAATCAAAATCAAGCATCTGCTGCAATGCTGTGGGCGCTACACGCAGCGCTTGCTCAATCACAACATCGCCCGACCAAACAGCAAGCAAATGCACAATAGCACTCAGTGACGCCACATAAGATTTGGTGGCCGCCACCGCCTGCTCGGGGCCAGCTAAAAGTGGCACAACATAATCGGCTAATTTTGCGGCGGGGCTTTGCGCGTTATTGAGTAACGCCACCACGAGTGCGCCGGCCTCTTTGGCGCTCTGCATTGAGGCCAGCAAATCTGGGCTTTGCCCCGATTGCGAGATAGCGATAAATAATGCATCGCGCAGCCCCGATAGCGGGCGCCGATAAATAGAAGAAAGCGACGGCGCATAAGAGGCCACCGCCACGCCCATGCGTGTTTCTATGGCATATTTGGCAAAGCTGGCCGCATGGTCCGATGAACCACGCCCGCAAGTGAGCACAAAGGGCGGTGGTGATTGCTGTAAGCGTGCGGCAATGTCTTTGAGCACGGGGCCATTTTGCGCCAATTGCCGCTCGATCAGAAGCGGCACTTCTGAGGTTTCGCGATACATGAGGGTGGGTGCGCTGGCTGGAGTCATGATTTAAAGCAACCCGTTATCTTTGGCGAAAGCCGAGAGCGTGCCGCGCAGGCTGTGCGTGCTGCGCTCAAGCAGCTGTGTGATGAACCCAGTAAGGTTGGGCAAATCAACCTTGCGCAGCATAATTTTTATCGCCGCATATTTATTGGGTGACAGTGATAATTTACGCACGCCAAGGCCCAGCAAGGCCAAAGCCTCAATGGGGTTGCCCGCCATCTCACCACAGACTGAAAGCGGCTTTCCGGCCTCGGCACATTGCTGCACAATATTTTTAAGCAGGCGTAAAAAACTGGGCGAGAGCGAGTCATAGCGGCTGGCGGTTAAGGCATTGGCGCGATCGGCCGCAAAAAAATATTGCAACATGTCATTGCTGCCCAGCGAGATAAAATCGGCGTGACGCAACAGCTCGTCTAATTGCCACAGCAAGGACGGCACTTCCAGCATAACGCCCAATTGCAATTGCTTGGGCGCCGCCACGCCCTTGGCCAACAGATGCGCTTGCTCTCGATGCAGCAAATCGCGCGCGGCAAAAAACTCGGCCAGTTCAGCCACCATCGGCAGCATGATATAAATATTTTTTCCGGCACCGGCTTGCAAAATGGCCCGCAATTGCGTGCGTAATAATGCGGGTCTGTCTAACCCCATGCGCAAGGCGCGCCAGCCCAAAGCGGGGTTGGGCTCACCTAAAACGGGCAGATAGGGCAAGGTTTTATCGCCGCCCACATCGAGCGTGCGAAACATTACCGGCTTATCGCCCGCACTGGCGAGGGCGCGCTTATAAAGCTCGGTTTGTGCGACAAGATCGGGCAGGCTTGAGCGCAGCATAAACGGCACTTCGGTGCGATAAAGCCCAACCGCATCGGCACCAGTTTTGGCCAGCGCATCAAAATCGAGCAGCAGGCCACAGTTTAATTGCAGGCTTATAGTGGTGCCATCGGTGGTGCAGGTGGGCAATGCCGCAAGCTGGGCAAAATCAACCGCGCGCTGCTCGGCCAATTGCATGGCCTGCGTAAAGCTTTCTAGAATATCGTCGCTGGGGCGCACAAAGACCAAGCCATTATTGCCATCAACAAATAATGTGTCATGCGCTTCAATGCTGCTGAGTGCCGCACCACATTGCGCCACCACCGGTATATTTAACGCTCGCGCCACAATGGCCACATGCGCTGTGGCCGAGCCTTCGGCCATAATCAGCGCTTTAATTTTGGCCACATCATAATCGAGCAGTTCGGCCGGCCCCATATTATAGGCCACCAAAATAGCCTGCTCGGGCAAAGCGCGGGCATTGGGCGTGACGCCCGATAAAAACTGCAAGAGCCGATAAGACAAATCATCGATATCGGCCAATTTATCGAGCAATACGGGCTCTAAGGCTTGCGCCAGCTTGGCGTTAAGCTCGGTGCGTACACGCTCGGTTGCGGCCTCGGCTGTCAGACCCTGCCGAATAGCATCGGCCAAGCGGCGATGCCAGCCCTTATCTTGGGCAAATTGCCGAAAGGTTTGCAAAATATCGCGGCTTTCGCCAGCAGGGCTTTGCTGCCACAGTAGGAATATATGCTCATCGAGCTGGGTCAGTGCGCTGGTCAGCCGCTGCAATTCTATATTGACATCTTCGGCCAGAAGGCGGGTGGTAATCAGCTGCGGGCGGTGTAAAACGGCCTCGCCCAAAGCCAAACCACTATTGAGTGCCAAACCCTCAAGCCTTGTGGGTTGCAGCATGGGGTCACCCGCACGACCCAGCTCGGTTGCGGGCACCAGCTCGGACGCGGCCACTAATTCGGCCACCACCATGGCGGCTGTTTGCAAAGTCTCAACCAGCTCAGGGCTATAAAGCTGAGCTTCTTTTTGCTGCAAAGTCAGCACGCCGCGCACCTTGCCGCCACGGTGCAGCGGCACGCCTAAAAATGCACTAAAGGGCTCTTCGCCGGTTTCGGGCCGATAAGCAAAGCTGGGGTGCAACGGCGCATCGGGCACAACCAGCGGCTCGCCACTGCGCGCCACTTCGCCCACCAAGCCCTCGCCCACACGTAAGCGCGTTTGGTTTATCGCTTGGTGCTTAAGGCCCACCGTGGCAAAAAGCTCAAGCACTTCGCCCGCACGCAGCAAATAACAGCTGCACACATCGGCGGCGCATTCGCTGGCGATAACCCGCACAATTTTATCGAGCTTTTGCTGGGCCGAGCCTTTGGCGGCCATCAGCTCGCGCAACGCCGCTAAAAGCCCACGACCCGTACTATGTGTGGCGGGCTGGGCCATCAGCCTTGTGCCGCCCGTCGCCGTAAGGCTGCTTCAGTTTGTGCAATAAGTTCGGCCACAATTTCGGCCACGGGCTGCTCGCGCTGAACCATGCCCACGCTTTGACCCGCCATGAGCGAGCCGCCATCAACATCACCCTCAACAACAGCACGGCGCAAGGCACCCGCCCAAAAATGCTCAATTTCAAGTTGGGCGGCCTTCATGTCCACTTCGCCGCGCTCATATTTATTGATGACCTCGCGCTGAAAAAGCTGAAATTTCTCACTGGCGGCATTGGCCAAAGCCCGCACCGGAATCACCGGAAAACGCGGATCAAGCTGCACCGATGGCACGGCATCGCGCGCATTGGCTTTAATAAAAGCTTTTTTGAAGTTGGCATGCGCCACGCTTTCAGTGGCACAAACAAAACGCGTGCCCAGCTGCACGCCACTGGCGCCCATTTCTAAATAAGCCGCAATCGCTTCGCCATGACCAATGCCGCCTGCCACAAACACCGGCACTTCGGTGATGTGCGGCAAAATCTCTTGCGCCAAAACCGAGGTCGAGACCGGGCCAATATGGCCGCCCGCTTCCATGCCTTCAATAATAATGGCATCGACCCCGCTTTTAACCAGCTTTTTGGCCAGCACCAAGGCGGGCGCAAAGCACAGCACTTTTGCGCCACCCGCTTTAAGCTGCGCAATGGCACTTTGTGGTGGCAGCCCGCCTGCCAGCACCACATGGCTAACCTTGGCCGCGACGCACACTTCTATCAGTGCCTCAAGCTTGGGGTGCATGGTAATGAGATTAACGCCAAAGGGCTTAGCGGTTAACGCACGGGTGGCGGCAATTTCTGCTGCCAACACATCGGGCGGCATGCCGCCACAGGCAATCACGCCAAAGCCGCCGGCATTTGAAATGGCCGAAACCAAATTGCGCTCGGACACCCAGGTCATGGCGCCCGCCAGCAAAGCGCACTCGCTGCCAAAAAATTGCGTGCCACGCTGCCAAAGTTGCCGAAGTTGTGGCGAGATGCTATTCATGATTATCTTCCTATTCTAACTATCTAGCCCATAAGCACTATGCAACGCCCGCACCGCAAGCTCGGTATATTCTTCGGCCAAGAGCACGCTGATTTTAATTTCAGAGGTTGAAATCAGCTGAATATTAATGCCGCGCTCGGCCAAAGTGGTAAACATGGTTTGCGCCACACCCGCATGCGAGCGCATGCCCATGCCGATGACCGACACCTTAACCACATCGGGGTCTTGGCGCAGTTCACGAAAGCCGATTTCGGCCGCAAGCGGCTGCAAAGTTGCCACCGCCCGTGCCAAATCGGCCTTACTGACGGTAAAAGTAAGGTCGGTGGTGCGCCCATCATTGGAGACATTCTGCACAATCATATCAACATTCACATTGGCCGCCGTGAGTGGGCCAAAAATGCGCGCGGCAATGCCAGGGCGGTCGGCCACTTGCATCAGCGTTATCTTGGCATCATCGCGGCTATAGGCAATGCCACTAATCACCTGATTTTCCATAACGTCTCCCTCATCCACCAGCAATGTACCTGGGTAATCACTGCCAATCTCTGGCGCAAAACTTGAAAGCACCTGCACCGGCACACGGTAAGCCATGGCTAACTGCACCGAGCGCGTTTGCAAAACCTTAGCACCCAGCGAGGCCATCTCCAGCATTTCTTCAAAAGCAATGCGCGGCAATTTGCGCGCGCGGCTGGTTATGCGTGGGTCGGTGGTGTAAACGCCATCAACATCGGTGTAAATATCGCAGCGGGCGGCTTTAAGTGCGGCCGCCAGCGCCACCGCCGACGTATCCGAGCCACCACGACCCAAAGTGCTGATACGCCCCTCGGCCGTGATGCCTTGAAAGCCGGTAATGACGGGCACGCGCCCTTGCGCTAATGTGGCGTGTAACTTTTCGGTCTGCACCTCTAAGATACGCGCTTTGCCATGCGCATTGCTGGTGAGCAACGGCAATTGCCAGCCAGCAAAAGATTGCGCGGCAACGCCCGCTTGCTGCAAAGCCAAAGCCAGCAGGCCCGCAGTCACTTGCTCGCCTGTGGCTACCACCGCATCATATTCGGCATCATCAAATTGGCCATGTTGCTGACGACAATAATCGACCAGCTTATTGGTTTCGCCCGCCATAGCCGACACCACCACCGCCAGCTGATGCCCGCGCTGCCTTTCGGCCAGCACTTTTTGCGCGGCATTGGCAATGCGCGCCGTATCGGCCATCGAGGTGCCACCAAATTTGACGACAATAAGCGACATGCGCTATCAATAACCAAGCCCAACCCCATAATCAACGAGTTATACTGCATCATGGCCAAGCCCAAAAATATCCGCTCGCAAAACAAGGCCGACAACAGCGCGGAAATTGGCAAATTCAATGCGTTGGCGCATCAATGGTGGGACGAAAATGGCGCGATGAAGCCGCTGCACAGCTTTAATCCGCATCGTTTGAACTTTGTGCAGCAGCAAGCCGGCACGCTGGCGCAAAAGCCTATTTTAGATGTGGGCTGTGGCGGCGGCATTTTTGCCGAAGCGCTTTGCCGTGCGGGCGGCGAGGTGACGGGTATTGATCTTGCCGATGATTTACTGAGCGTGGCCAAGCAGCATGCCGCACAAAATAAGCTGAATATCAATTACCAACGGCAGTCGATAGAGCAGCTGGCGCAAAGCCAAGCGCAATTTGCGGTGGTGTGCGCGTCAGAAGTGTTAGAGCATGTCGATGATGTGCCCAGTTTTATCGGCGCCATGGCCAAGCTTGTGGCGCCCAAGGGCGGCATCTTTATATCAACACTGAATCGCACCAAGCTGAGCTATGCCCTAGGAATAATTGCCGCCGAATATGTCTTGGGGCTGTTGCCCCGCGGCACGCATGATTGGCAAAAATTTTTAAAGCCTGCCGAAATTGCCGATATGCTGGCCCCTCATGGGTTTATTGTTAAACGCGTGCAGGGCTTGGCTTATAACCCTTTTGATAATAGCTATAAGGCCACAAATAGCGCTGCTATTAATTATCTGCTTTGGGCGCAGCAAAGTTAATGGGCGAGATTAGTTTACGTCTTTAGGGGCGCAGCAAAATCTTGCGCATGCAACAGCTGCGGAATAGCGCGGCGCGCCTCGGCCACTTTGCTTAAATCTAAATCAACCAGATGCACGCCCAAATTTTGGCCAGCATCGAGCAGAACTTCGCCCCAGGGGCTCACCACCAAACTATGACCATAGGTTTGCCGCATCTGATGCTGGCCCATTTGCGCGGGCGCTAAAATATAACAGCCCGTCTCAATGGCGCGAGCACGCAGCAACACATGCCAATGCGCCTGCCCCGTTGGCACCGTAAAAGCCGCGGGCACCGTAATAATATCAGCCCCCGCCAATGCCAAGCTGCTGAATAATTTTGGAAAGCGCAGATCATAGCAAATGGTCAGGCCCAGCTTAAAGCCGCCGCAATCGGCCAACACAGCTTTATTGCCCGCCATAAAAGCAGCCGACTCGCGGTAGCTTTCGCCATTGGGCAAATCAACATCAAACATATGTATTTTATCATATTGCGCCACAAGCTCACCTGTGGGCGCAAATAACACAGCGCGGTTGGCGCATATCTCATCGCCAAGCTTAATGGTTAAGCTGCCGCCCATCAGCCAAATACCGCATTGTTTTGCTAAACGCGCATAAAGCGGCAAAGCCGGATGCTCGGCCATGCTAAAGGCACCCGCAAAAATGGCCTTACGCCCAAAACACATACGCTGCGCATTTTCGGGCAAGGCCACCAGCTGCGCGCCCATGCCAGCAGCCTTAAGAATATAATCCTCTGCGATGGCCAGATTGTCGGCCATATGCTCGCTGGCATTGAGCTGAATAAGCGCGGCTTTCATGCTAACAGGCTCTATGCTTGTAGCAATGGGTCGAGGCCGCCAGCTTTATCAAGCGCATACAAATCATCGCTGCCGCCAATATGCTGGCCATTGATAAAAATCTGCGGCACGGTTTTGCGGCCATTGCTTTTGGCGAGCATCTCGTCGCGCAATTCGGGCTGGCGGCTGAGATTAATCTCGGTATAGGTCGCACCCTTGCGCTTGAGCAAGTCCTTGGCGCGGACGCAATAGGGGCAAACATCGGTGCTATAAATAATAATCTCGGCCATAATCAGCCTCCTTCAGTTAAGGGCGTGCGCGCCAAGCTTGCCACTAAAACCTCGGCCGCGCCAGCTTGCAAAAGCAAATTTGCACAAGCCGATAATGTGGCACCCGTGGTAAAAACATCGTCAATCAACAGCACACTTTTGCCGGCGATAATGGCCGGCGCAGTTTTGGCCACACTATATATATGTTGTGCATTACGCAGCCTTTGCGCTTTGGCCAGTGTGGTTTGTTTGGCCGCACCCGCTTTTTGCAGCAATAATTGCGGCTGGTAATTTTTGCCGCTAGCGCGGGCCAAATGCTGTGCCAACACGGCCGATTGATTATAGCGCCGCTGCCACAAGCGCCGACGATTAAGCGGCACAGCGGTCATTATATCGCAGCGGGCCACCAAGGGCGCTGCTGCACGCAACAGCAAGGCGGCCAAGGCTGGCGCGGCATCAAGCCTGTCAGCATATTTAAAGGCCGCCACCAGTGGTGCGGTCATATCATCATAAACCATAACACTGGCGGCCGCAGCAAAGGGCGGTGGCACGGCGGTGCATTGTGCACAAATATTATCGGTGCCGGCAAAAGGCAGCGGCAAGGCACAGCGAAGGCAATAAGGCTGGCTGATAAACTTAACCTTGCTCCAGCAGGGGCCGCATAATGTACCGGCGTCGCTCACCATGGCGCGGCAAACAAGGCAGGTTGGCGGCAACACCAGATTAAGCAATGGCGATAGCAGCAAGGATAGAAATGATTTGTGCGTAGCTTGCATTTACCCAGCCTAACACCTAATCTTGGCGCGAAACAACAAGATGATGAAGCCAGCCCCCACCCACTCTCGCACATGTTGAGCGCAACCATGCCCACCGCCGCAAAATTGAAGCCGCCCGTGCTTGGGGTTGTGGCATTTTTAATTTGTCTTATCGTATTTTTGTTTTTACTGAGCAGAGCCGCCAACCCCATAAGCTGGGATGAATTGCTTTATATGAATGCGGCCTATTTTGGCCAATTTATCGATGAAGCGCCGCTGCGCTCTTTTCATGTGCTGCTGCTATGGGTGTTTAACCAGTTTTTTGCCGACCCGTTTGTGGCGGCAAAAATATGGTGGTCGGCCTTAGCCAGTTTTTGTTTGTTGCTGCCGTCCGCACTTTGTTTTTGGCAGCATAAAGAAATGAAGCCGCAAAACCACGCCTTTATTTTTATCACCATTTTGCTGTTTAGCTTATCCTACGATTACTGGTCGTCTGGCCTGGGCATTGCCTATGCTGAATTTACCTCGGCTTTTTTGTTTAGCCTGACTGCATTATGTTTGTGCTTATCGGCGACAACTGATGCAAAACCAGCATTAAAGCCCGAATGGGCCAGCGCCCTTATGGGGGCTATTTTTGCCTGCGCCATCACCAGCAAAGAAACCAATATATTTTTGCTGGCAGCGCCTTTTATTTGTGCGCTATTGCAAACGCAAACAAACCGCCAGCACGTGCTGCGGCTTTACGGCTTTTGGCTGGGCGGCGTTGCTATAGCAAGCTTTTGTTTGCTGCTGCTTTTTGTGTTTGTTTTGCAAATGCCGCTAACCGACCTTGGCGCCAGCATTGCGGCGTGGCAAAAGCTAAACCTAAATGTTAATCCGCGTAGCGAGCTCAGCTACATAAAAGGCATGTTTAGTTTTTGGCAACCGGGTTTTTACGCCGGCTTTTTTACCGCCCTGCTGGTGGGCGTGGCCTATAAAAACCGCCTGATTGTGCTGCTTGGCACTTTGGTGCTGC
The DNA here is from genome assembly GCA_027485855.1 of Rickettsiales bacterium. Lineage (GTDB taxonomy): Bacteria > Pseudomonadota > Alphaproteobacteria > JAIXQD01. Next base: position 98,220 of record JAIXQD010000019.1, read on the forward strand.
TGCATGTGGCGGCTTTGCAAATGGCCTCTTTTATATCAAGCAGCGTGCCGCAAATACCGCGCTATATGGTGCCGAATTACGGCGTGGTTATGCTGGTGGTGGCGCTGGCTTTGGCCGAACTGATAAAACAACCGCGTGCGGCAGCGCTGCTTATTGCGCCCATTGTTATTGGCTTAGAAGCAACATTCATTTTTTATGATTTAGGGGTTGCCGCCTTTATTCGTGAGCAGTTTCATTTTTCGCCATCCATTTTACAGCAAACAGTGCTGATGCCCGTGCTGTTTTTAGGCCTGATGCTGCTGCCAGCGGTTTATCTTTATTCACGCACAGCCACGCAATTTATCGCGGCAATGCTGATAAGCACCATGTGCTGCCTTGTGGCGCTGCCCAATGCAGACGCTGTGTGGCGGGCCGATCTCAAAAACTCGACCGAGAGCCGCTTTACCGATATCGCCGGCTTAATCACCAACTTTGAGCCCAGCGCGGCACAAAATATTTTATATGTGAACGGCTTTTTTACGCAGGGCTCATTAAAAAATGGCGCCGGAAGAACAAGGCTTATGCTGCAACTCATCACCAAACAGCCCATCGACCAAAACACAATAACCGCCAGCACCGCCATCCCCGATAATTTTGTTGGCTGGGTGTTTGCGCCAGAAAATTTAGCCGCAGCATGGCAAAATAAAAACAATGTGCGCTTTTATGCGCAACATAAAAACATGGCTGTGTTTGAGATAATCGCCCAATAACATGCCCCAATAAACGACTATGCAAAACTTAACCCCCGATACAGCGAAAATTTTTAACCGCAGCTTACTGCGCCAGCGCCGCAACCGCGCCCAGCAACAAGGCGCGGCCTTGTTTTTACTGCGGCAAACAGAGACGCTGTTGCTCGAGCGATTGTCGCTGATAAAGCGCAGCTTTAAGCGCATCTTGCTGCTGGGTGCCTATGATGCTGTTTTTTTGCAGCAATTACAGACGCTGCCCAACACTGAGCTGGTGATAGCCTCCGAACTTACGCCCGAGCTGGCCATAAGCGGCGCGCAATATGGCGCCACCATTGCTACCGATGAAGAGGCCCTGCCCTTTGCGCCAGCCAGTTTTGATTTGGTGATTAGCCTATTGGCGCTGCAATGGGTGAATGATTTACCCGGTTGCTTATGGCAAATTAAACAAGTGCTCAAGCCCGACGGGTTATTTTTAGGCGCGATTATGGGCGGCGAAAGTTTATTTGAATTGCGGCACAGCCTCGCCGAGGCCGAAATTGCCCTAACCGGCGGCATGGCCCCGCGCCTCTCGCCCATGCTGGATTTACAAACGGGAGCGGCCCTATTACAGCGCGCGCAATTTGCCCTGCCGGTGGTGGATACCGAAAATATCATGGTGCATTACAAAAGCCTGCCGCGCCTCTTGCATGATTTGCGCGCCATGGCCGCCACCAACGCCACTTATCAAAGGGCGCACACGCTAGGCCGTGCTGTGTTAGCCGAAACCGACAATCTTTATCGGCAAAAATTTGCCACACAAGATGGGCTGCTGCCCGCCACTTTTAACCTGCATTGGTGGCTGGGCTGGGCGCCCGATGCCACACAGCCCAAAGCCATAAAACGCGGCTCAGCACAACATAGCCTTGCCGACGCATTAAACAGTACACAGCACAGCGCGGGCGAAAAAACCCCGCCCTAATTGATATTATTTTATTTGATATTATTTTATTGCGGTGCACGCTGTAAAAATGTTAGCACAGGACAACCGCAATAATGAGGCTCGCCATGATTCTTCCCTCTGTGCCTGCGGGTGCTAATGCTGCACTCGTTTTTGCAGATGGAAGTGTTTTTTTTGGCCGTGGCCTTGGCGCTGTGGGGCAAGCGGTGGGCGAAGTGTGTTTTAACACGGGCCTTTCTGGCTATCAGGAAACCCTGACCGACCCCAGCTATGCAGCACAAATTATCAATTTCACCTTTCCGCATATTGGCAATGTTGGCACAAATGCCGATGATATTGAAAGCGCGCTGCCAGCCGCGCGCGGCATCATTATTCGCAATGCACCGACCGAGCCCAGCAGCTGGCGCGCCACCGACCGTTTGCAGCCTTGGCTTAATTTTCATGGTTTGGTGGGCATTTATGGGCTAGATACCCGCGCCCTCACACACCGCATTCGTGCCAACAGCAACAACAATGCGGTGATTTTTCATAGCGCCGATAATACCATACCGCTGGCAAGCCTGCTGCAAGCCGCACAAGACTGGCCCGGCCTTAACGGCCTTGATTTAGCCAAAAGCGTGACCTGCGCCGCGCCCTATATTTTTACCGAGCCGCTTTATGGGCAAACCGCGCCAACAGCACGCTTTAAGGTGGTGGCTATCGATTATGGCTTAAAGCGCAATATTGCGCGGCACTTGGTGAGTGCGGGCTGCGCTGTCACCGTAGTGCCCGCCACCACCAGCGCTGCCGATATTTTGGCACTTAAGCCCGATGGGGTGTTTCTCTCTAACGGGCCGGGCGACCCAGCGGCCACCGGTGTTTATGCGGTGCCAGTGTTGCAGCAACTCATATCGGCAAATATTCCTATTTTTGGGATTTGCCTTGGCCACCAATTATTGGCCCTGGCCGTGGGCGGCAAAACCGCGAAGCTACCTACGGGCCACAGGGGCGCTAATCATCCGGTAAAAAACCTGCTCACCGGCAAGGTTGAAATCACCAGCCAAAATCACGGCTTTCATGTGCTGCCTGAAAGCTTGCCCACCAATGCTTATGTGACACATATCAGCCTGTTTGATGGCAGCAATGAGGGCTTTGCCCTAAAAGATAAACCCGTTTTTTCGGTGCAATATCACCCCGAAGCCAGCCCCGGCCCCAGTGACAGCCATTATTTATTTAGCCAATTCACTAAGCTTATGGCCACTAAACTTTCGGAGGCATGCTAGCCAATGCCGCAACGTCAAGATTTTAACAGCATTTGCATTATTGGCGCGGGGCCGATTGTGATTGGTCAGGCTTGTGAGTTTGACTATTCGGGCACACAGGCATGCAAAGCGCTGCGGGCTTTGGGTTATCGGGTGGTGCTGATAAACAGCAACCCCGCCACCATCATGACCGACCCTGATTTGGCCGATGCTACCTATATTGAGCCGATTACACCCGCCATGGTGGCACAAATTCTTGAGCAGGAAAAAGTGCAAGCCCTCTTGCCCACCATGGGCGGCCAAACCGCACTGAACACCGCGCTGGCCTTGGCTAAAGATGGCACATTGGCGCGGCTTGGGGTTGAGCTGATTGGTGCATCACTCGATGCCATAGAAAAAGCCGAGGATCGGCAAAAATTTCGGGTGGCGATGGATGAGATTGGCTTAGCCAGCCCCAAAAGTTTTATTGTGCGCAACCGCTTTGATGCCGAAACCGCGCTCAGCACCATTGGTTTGCCCGCCATTATTCGCCCGTCTTTTACTTTGGCCGGCACGGGTGGCGGCATTGCCTATAACCGCCAGCAATTTGCTGAAATTGTGCAAAGTGGCCTGATGGCCAGCCCCGTGGGCGAAGTACTGGTCGAGGAAAGCGTGCTCGGCTGGAAAGAATATGAAATGGAAGTGGTGCGCGACAAAAACGATAACGCCATTATTGTGTGCGCCATTGAAAATCTTGACCCGATGGGCATTCATACCGGCGATTCAATTACCGTAGCGCCCGCGCTGACCCTGACTGACAAAGAATATCAAATGATGCGCGATGCCAGCTTGGCCGTGCTGCGCGTCATTGGCGTTGAAACCGGCGGCGCCAATGTGCAATTTGCCATTAACCCCGCTGATGGCCGCATGGTGGTGATTGAAATGAACCCCAGAGTAAGCCGCAGCTCGGCTTTGGCCAGCAAAGCCACCGGCTTTCCTATTGCAAAAATTGCCGCACAGCTTGCCGTGGGCTTCACCCTTGATGAACTCAAAAACGACATTACCCGCACCACCCCCGCCAGCTTTGAACCAACGCTCGATTATGTGGTGGTTAAAATCCCGCGCTTTGCCTTCGAAAAATTTAAGGGCGCGGATGCCACCCTCACCACTTCAATGAAATCGGTGGGCGAAGTCATGGCCATGGGCCGCAGCTTCAATGAGGCTTTGCAAAAAGCCCTACGCGGCCTTGAAACTGGCCTTACCGGCCTTGATGAGATTGATTTAGGCGAGGATGCCAACACCAACCCACTCGCGGTGCGCGCGGCTTTGGCAAAACCCGTAGCCGAGCGCTTGCGCATTGTCGCACAAGCGCTGCGCATGGGCACCGATTTAGGCACGGTGGTTAAAGTCACTAAAATTGACCGCTGGTTTATTGAGCGCATCGCCGAGATTATCGCCGCCGAAAAACAAATTCAGCGTCAAGGCCTGCCACAGAGTGCGCCCGAGTGGCACAGGCTTAAAAGCATGGGCTTTGCCGATGCGCGGCTGGCCACGCTCAGCCAACAAAGCGAAAGCGCGGTGCGCGCCCAACGCCAAGCTTTAGCGGTGCGGCCGGTTTTTAAACGTATCGATAGCTGTGCGGCCGAACTTGCCGCCGACACGGCCTATCTCTACTCCACCTATGAGGGGCTGGGGCTGCAACAAGCCGAATGCGAGGCACGGCCCAGCAGCAAACGCAAAGTGGCCATTATTGGCGGCGGGCCCAATCGCATTGGTCAAGGCATTGAGTTTGATTATTGCTGCGTGCATGCCGCGATGGCACTGCGTGAGGCCGGGCTTGAAACCATCATGATTAACTGCAACCCCGAGACCGTCTCCACCGACCCCGACACTTCGGACCGGTTATATTTTGAGCCCCTCACCGCTGAAGATGTTTTAGAAGTGCTGCACAAAGAACAGCAAGCAGGCACATTACTGGGCGTGATTGTGCAATTTGGCGGACAAACACCGCTAAAATTGGTGCATGAATTGCAAAAGGCAAATATTCCTATATTGGGCACTTCGGCCGATGCCATTGACTTGGCCGAAGACCGCCAGCGCTTTCAATTGCTGTTATCGCAGCTGGGCATTCAGCAGCCCGCCAATGCCATTGCCACCAGCATGGTAGACGCCGAAGACAAAGCGCTGGCGCTGGGGCTGCCGGTTTTAGTGCGCCCCTCTTATGTGCTGGGTGGTAGAGCCATGCAAATTGTGCATAGCAAGGCCCAGCTACATGCGGCGCTACAAGAGGCGTTTGCCGTAGCCCCCGATATGCCCGTGCTGATTGACCGTTATTTGCAAGACGCCACCGAGGTCGATGTCGATGTGCTGGCCGATAAAGATAACTGCTATATTGCCGGCATTATGGAACACATCGAAGAAGCCGGCATTCATAGTGGCGATAGTGCCTGCGCCTTGCCGCCTTTTTCGTTGCCGCCGGATATTATCATTGCCATTCAGCGTCACGCCAAAGCTTTAGCCAAGGCACTTAATGTGGTGGGGCTGATGAATTTGCAATTTGCCGTGAAAGATGGCGAGATTTTTATGTTAGAAGCCAACCCCCGCGCCAGCCGCACCATTCCGTTTGTGGCCAAAGCCACCGGCATGCCGCTGGCAAAAATGGCCGCGCAAATTATGGCGGGCGTTAAAAGCTTGGCCGATTTTACTTTGCCCAAACATCCGCCCAACCATGTAGCCGTTAAAGAAGCGGTTTTTCCGTTTAATCGCTTTCCGGGCATTGATGTGCTGCTGGGCCCTGAGATGAAATCAACCGGCGAAGTCATGGGCCTTGACCGCGATTTTGGCCGCGCTTTTGCCAAGGCGCAATTGGGTGCAGGGGTCAAATTGCCTAAAGACGGCACAGTGTTTTTATCGGTCAAAGATAGCGACAAAACCGCCTTTATGGAAATTGCTCGTCGCCTGCGCAATTTGGGCTTTCAACTGATGGCCACACATGGCACCGCCAAAGCCTTGCTGGCGGCTGGCATTGCCGTGACCCGCGTGAATAAAGTTTTGGAAGGCTCACCACATATTGTCGATGCACTCATTAATGGTGAGGTGCAATTGGTGCTCAACACCACTTTGGGCCTGCAAAGCCAAGCCGATAGTTTATCCATTCGGCGCGTGGCATTGCAGCAGGGTATACCTTATTATACCACGCTGTCCGAGGCCAAAGCTGTCTGCGGCGCTTTAGCGGCCCTGCAAAGCGAAACGCTGAGCGCCACCCCGCTACAGGCCTATATCGCTAACTGATATAGGCAGCTAAATTTTTGCCGTGCAGCATAAATTTGCTTGGTGCAAGTAATTGCGCGCTCTAAATTACCCTGATGAGCGAAACACCCCCTCCAGAAAAAGCAGAGCCAGAAAAAAAACTGCCGCCAGCCATTGCTGCGGCACAGGCGGCCTTAGCGCTTTATAAAAGCCAGCATAATCCTGATGCCGCCACGCTGGCCGCTATCAGCCGTGCTTTGCCGGCCTATGCACAAAATTATCATCGCGCCCATGGCACAGTGCCTGAAAGCGCGGCCCTGCTGCAATTGGCCATCAGCGGCCCCGATGCCTTAAAACAAGCCAATTTGGCCTTACCAACACCAAGCATCTCGCAAGCCCTGACTTATGAATCAGCACTGGCCCAGCTGGCCAAGCCCAAACAAAAATGGCGCAAGCGGCTTTTGCCAAAATTATCTTGGTCTGGTTTAATCACCCCAAAACTCCCCACGCCTGAAAACCCCGAGCGCGCCGCCGCCAATGCCGCCTTATGGCAAAAACGGGTGCGGCAAGCGCCGCCCTTGGGGCTTGAATATCTGCCGCCTTTTGGCTTTCGTCCGGCCGAGTTTGCACAAATAAAAAATGCCCTTATGCAAGAAGGCGCGGGCGAAATACCCGCAGCGCAGCTGGCCTATCAGGGGCAGCGGCTGTTTAACACGGCCGAGCGCTGCTGGCAGTATTTGTCTAAACATGGCAGCCTTGAGCATGAGCGCCCGCTGACGCATTTGCTGAGCAGTATCATGACTCCGCCTGCCGATATCAGCTTGGTGGCATGGGCCGATGCGCTGCTCAAACACGGGCCCAGCCTTGCGCCTTACGTGATTTATGCCGACAGAGTTCCGCAACCCGGTGACAGTCTTAAAGCCACAAGGCAGCTTGTGGCCCCACACATATATATTGGTGGCCAAGAACAACCCTTGGCCGCAGCCTTGGCCTATGAATATCGTTATAAGCAAAGCGACTTCGAGCGCGTGCTGACAGCCTTAGACAATTACGAAAAAAGCGGCACCAAAGCCGAAAAAGACATCCCAGATTTGCGTATTGATGGCAAAGATTTTGGGCTTAATGATTATGTCTTTTATCGTCTCAAAGAGGGCGATATACGCGGCTTGTTTTTAGGCGCCATGGTGCATTGCTGTCAGCATATGGCCAGCACTGGCAGCAAACCCGCACTGCATGGCTTTAATAGCGAACATGGCGGCTTTTATGTGATTGAGCACAAACAGCATAAAAATATTATTGGCATGAGCTGGGTGTGGCGCGGGCAAAAAGGCGAGCTGGTGTTTGATAGCCTTGAGCATTTGGGCAAACGCATTCAGCGCCATCAGTGGCAAGCCATCTGCAAAGCTGTGGCCAACCGGCTGGAGCAGGACAACCCGCTAAATGTAACCAAGATTATGGTGGGCGTTATTGGCAAGGCACCCGTGCTGATGGCTAGGCCCGCTTTGTTACCCGCTAAGCCACGTGACTACCCCCACGCTAAGCGCGATAGCTGGATACAATATTACCTTGGCAATGTTAAAGGGGCGAAGGTTGGTAGAGCCCCAAAAGCTAAACTTACGGCTAAACTTTAGTTAATCGTGGCGGGGTAGGCCCTGACCTTTTGCACAAAAACGATCCGCTATCGAAATCATGCTTGCAATTTTTGGCCGTTATGCTTAGCTAGAAAGATAAAGAGCCATCCCCCCCTTTTGAATATCTACCATATATTCTCTGGGGCATGGTTTTTATTGTGTTTTTCAGGAGCCCTGTTTATGGAAAAATTGCCTTTTACTGCCGAAGGTTACGTTAAAGTTGAAGAGGAATTACGCTACCTCAAAACAACCGAAAGGCCGGCCATTATTAAAGCCATCGCTGAAGCCCGCGAGCATGGCGATTTATCGGAAAATGCCGAATATCATGCCGCGCGTGAGCGGCAAAGCTTTGTTGAGGGCCGCATTTTGGAGCTGGAAGACAAAATCAGCCGCGCCGATATTATCGATGTCACCAAATTATCGGGCAAAGTCATTAAATTTGGCGCCACCGTGCTTTTAACCGACGAAGATAGCGGCGAAAAAGTAAAATATAAAATCGTTGGCCAAGATGAGAGCGATATTAAACAAGGGCTGATTTCTTTCAGTTCGCCCCTGGCTCGGGCCCTTATTAACAAAAGTGTGGGTGACCGCGTTGAGGTAAATACACCACGCGGCAGCCACGCCTATGAAGTGGTCAAAGTGCAATGGCTGTAATCAAACGCTTTAAAGGTTTTGGCAGCTTTAAGCCAGGCTCTGGCAGCAAAAAATCATTGCCGCAAAAGCAGGCGCCGCAAAAACAAAAACACGGCTTAAGCCTTAATGTGCCGAGCCTGTATGCTTTGCGTCGGGGGGACAATCTGTCTGAGCTGGGCATTGATTTGCAAAGTGCCGAGAAATTGGCCTCAGCCATGGCCCAAGTTATTAATGTGCCGATGTCCTTTGCCGCACCAGCCGGCCCGATGATGGGGGCAGGTGCCACAATAATGGTGGCTGCCCGCTATCAGCAAGAGGCGGTGGATTTGTGGGTAAAAAATCCAGAAGCGGCGCTAGCCTTCATGATTGAGCATAACCGTAAAGTTGCGCTCAAACCCCATGAACGGCTCAATATTGTTGAGGCCGTAACACTTAACCCTGAGCTGGCAAACCCACAAAGCTGGCATGCCGCTATGTTATCGGCAGAAAAGCTGGCGGGGCAAATTTTAGAATTGCCGCAAGGCCTGTCGCCCAAAGCCATTTACCAGCGTTGGCGCATTTTGCAGCAAAGACGCACCGAAGCCAAACTGTAGAGTTCACAGTTTAGGCCCAAGCTTTGGGGCTAGGCTTTAGGCGCTTTTTGGTTAATTTTTGACGCTTGGTGTTAATTTGTCGCGGCAGAAATGTAAAAGCGCGGCATTTTCGCAACAATAAACATCACGCTTTTGCTTAAATGGCAATTCTGCTTTACTTGCGCCCATTAAAAAAACAAAGTGTGTCGTTGGCAAATTGTGCCTGCCCCATCATGTGTGAAAGGATTGTACCTATGAAACTCCGTCTGCTGAAACTGGCGGCCGTGGCAATGGCTCTGTGCTTCGCTACTCCCGCTCTTGCTTCTGAAAATGATCGTCCGCTGCTTGATAGCCGTGGTCAACCTGTCCGCGTCATCTCGAATGACAGCTGCGTTCTGACCTACTGGACTGGCCCTGTTGACCAGTGCGGTGGCGATATTTTCGCTGGTATGGATCTGTCGGTCTATTTTGACTTTGACAGCGCCCGCCTGACACAAGCCGCGCAAACCAAGCTGGTTAAAATTGCCGACATGCTGAAATCGGATACCACTATCCGCAAAGTCACCATCGTTGGTTTTGCTGACCGCATCGGTTCAAGCAGCTACAACCTTGCTCTGTCAACCAAGCGCGCCAAAGCCGTTCAAGGCTTCCTTGGCAAGCTCGGCACCAAGTCGGATCTGGCCATTGTCAGCGGCGCTGGCGTCAGCAAAAAAGCTGAGTGCCAAGGCCTCAAGGGTGATGCCCTCAAGGCTTGCCTTGCTCCAGATCGCCGCGTTGACGTGCGTCTTGAGAAGCTGAACTAAGCTTAGCTTAAACATTAAACCCCGCCATGGGCAACTATGGCGGGGTTTTTTGTGCCTGTTATTTCCATTAAACCGCCATCCCGCAAAAACCATGCCCAAAAAAAACTATGCCCCAAAAAGCCGCCCTAAAAAGCCGCCCTAAAAAGCAGATTGCCCACGGTAAGTGTTTATGCTCTGATGCTGGTTCCTTCCCTCCTCACTTCTCGAGGTCGTTCATGACCAGCGCCCCCCAAACCCCTCTGAGCAAAACCCTGCCCGCCACTGCGCCACATAATCTGCACGAAGATTTGGCCCATTTTAACAGCCCCGAGGGTCAGGTTATTGGGCGCGATATTGGTAAGCGCAGCCTGTTGCAATATCTGCGCGATCGTGGGCAAGAGATTGTCAGTTACGGCGGCATGGCGGCCATGAGCGCGGCCATTTTTGTGGGGGTGACAGTTCCGGTGTTGGGTTTGGGTTGGGCGATTGGCCTTTCTGTACTCGCCATGGGCCTTACCAGCGCCATGCTTTATGCGCTGCCCAAAGTTTTTGATATCACCATGGTGCGCAAGCCCGAGCATAAATGGGACAATTACGTTAAAAAACACGCCGACGCTGCGCAAAATGGCCAAGACAACGACTATGCGCACATTCTTAAACATGGCGATTTACAAGCGATAACGGCCGAATATGCGCGCCGCGCCGGTTTAAACTTTGTGCCGCATTTGCTGGTGGTTGATTTTTCGGCCCTCTCTAAAGAAAAAACCAAAGACGGCAAAACACCAGCCATTGCCAACGCCGCAGCCCTCAGCTTGGGCGAAACGCGTTTGGTGTTTGTCACGCCGGAAATTGTCAAAGCGCTTGAGCCAAACGAGCTGCGCGCCGTGATTGCCCATGAGGTGACACATATTGCACAAAAACACACCTTGCCGCGCTTGCTGAGCATGCCCATCAATGCGCCAACGGCTGGGGCTGTGGCCTTTCTTTTGCCGCTGGGGGTGCTTTTTGGCGCAGTGCCGGTAAGCCTTGCCGCGCTGGGCACATATTTAGGCTGGCAGACTTTGCATGGCTGGCTGGGCACTTTCCATTCACGCCGCGTAGAGTGGGAGGCCGATAAGGGCGCCGTGCGCCTCACCCGCGACCCGCTGGCACTGGCAAGCGCTTTGCGCAAAATCAGCGCCATCAATCAATTGGCCGTGCTGGATTTGCAAAAAACCCGCAAAAAGAAATTGGGCTATGTTGACCGGCTGATTTTGAAAATCCCCGGCGCTAAGCATTTATACCTAACCCACCCGCCCACCGACTGGCGCACACAAGTGCTGGAAGACTACGCCAAAACGCGTTTAGCGCCCATGGCCAACAGCACTGTTGCGGCCAATGCTTTGCCCGCAGCCGAAGAGGTTGGCGTGCTTTACCGCAGCTTTAACGAGAACCGCCGCGATATCAGCTTTAACACCCCCCCTGGGCGTATTGAAGCACCCAACCTTTTGCAAAACTTTGCCAAAAATGGCGGCTTTGGCGGCCTGTTTAATAAGGGCGGGTTTGGTGGCGGCGCTAACCGTGGCGGGCCTAACCGTGGCGACCTGCGCGACTTCAACCGCCGCCAGCAAAAGCCACAAAGACCACCGCAGCAGTAGCAACCCCAGCGCAACAACCCGCCTAATCATGGGTAAGTTGGGTACGGGTAAGCTTTAGGAAAATTTTCGGCGGTAAGTTTTTGCAGCAAACCTTTTTGCGTGGGCACAAAAAGGGCAAGGCAAGGCTTGTCTATTCTTTGGCTTTTTAGCCGGGCTGATTTTTGCAAAAACTGCCAGGGTTAAGAATGGGAGTAATCATTTTCTCTAAAAAGTGCTCACGCTTGCTTAAGTATATTCTCTTGTCACCCAAATAGTGTAAAAACTCATTGTGTGCCAGTCTTTCTTGCCTGCCCCCATGTAGCACATCAATATCCACGGCAGTAACAAAAGCAAACATACTCAAGAGCATTTCAGGAATATGAGAACCTATGCTGTGATTGTCGGGGGCGGCTTTAAGCCAGCCTATCAATTTCTCAATTTGCCTGTCTATCTCCGCCCTATTATTATACTTAAGCCGGAGCAAGGCTGCATCATCTATAGTTTTTATCAGCAAAAACCAAAGCACAAAAAATTGATAATTATTACTAAATGAGTCACCGAAGTAATTCATGGGCAAATCGTTAACATGACGGTAAAATTTAAGCGCCTCTCTTGGGGCGACATTATATAAAACTGACAATTCTGCCATAAGCTTCAAAGATAAATTTTCAAGCTTAGGCTTGCTTACCGCTGCAAACTCAAAAAGTTTTTTATAACCTTCTACGGGGAGGCCGTAATCAGCAACCAAAGGTAACGGCAAAGATAGGTTACAGAACTTATGCAAGTAAGTTTCGGCATCTATATCATTGCCATAGCTGCCGCGAATGGCCGCATGCAGCTGGGTTTTATTGACCAACAAAATAAACACAATATTTTTTACGTCAAAAAAATGCTTGAGCTTCTCAAGCAAATCGACCGAAAACTTTGGGTTACAGCGGTCAATCTCATCAACCATAATTATAAGTGGCTTTGGTAGTTCTGCGGCAATGGCTGCCAGCTGAGTTTTAAAGTCTTTGAAAAGCTGCTTATCGCTAGGTCGCTTATTAAGTTTTTTTTCTACTGCGCAAACAGTAATATCTTTAATTCTATTAGCGATCACTGCAATGACACCAGACAAAAGCGGATTTGTCGCCGCAAGCAGAACTGTTGGGCCTAGACGTACCAAAATCTTCGCGGTTATCTTGGCCAAGCCCTTTGCAGCTTTTTTTATTTTTTGTGACGTGGTGCTGTTTTTCTCTACAAAGCCCACTATCTCGCCCGCAATGAGGTCGAAGGCGTTATCGAGATAGTCACTTGCAAAGGCATCGATATAAATATGTGGCCATTTTTGCGGCGTAAGCCGCTTTTGCCATTCTTCGGCAAAATAGGTTTTGCCCGAGCCCCATGGCGCATCGACTGTTATAACCAACCCGTCTTTGCCATGTTGCGCTATATAGCTTTCCAGATTAATGGCAAAAGCTTCTTTGCCGCTGATATCTGTTTTAAAGGGCGCGGCGGCAGCTTCAGTTACTTTATCTTGCGCCATGCCGCCCCGTCCAATCCAAAGCCTTACCCCAAAGCTTTTTTGAGGGCGTCGTTGAGGGCCGCGGGGTTGGCTTTGCCGCCCATGGCTTTCATCACCTGCCCCACAAAAAAGCCAAAGAGCTTATCTTTGCCGCTTTTATATTCGGCCACTTTGTCGGGGTTGGCGGCTAAAATCTCGGCCACGGCTTTTTCAATGGCGCCGATGTCGGTCACTTGGCGCAGGCCTTTTTCTTCAACAATGGCCGCAGCGGCTTTGCCTGTGGCAAACATCTCTTCAAACACATCTTTAGCGATGCGGCCAGAAATAGTGTTGTCACCAATCAGCTGCAACAAGCCCGCCAAGGCTGTGGCACTCACGGGGCTATCGGCAATATCTTTGCCGGCACGGTTGAGTGCGCCAAATAACTCACCCATCACCCAATTGGCGGCCATTTTGGCATCGCTATTTTTGGCCACCGCCTCGAAATAATCGGCCTTGGCTTTTTCGGCCACCATCACTGAGGCATCGTAAGCACTGAGGCCAAAATCACTGATAAAACGGGCTTTGCGGTCATCGGGCAGCTCAGGCAGTGTGGCCTTTAAGCTTTCAACCCATGCGGCATCGAGCACCAAGGGCAATAAATCGGGGTCGGGGAAATAGCGGTAATCGTGCGCATCTTCCTTGCTGCGCATGCTGCGCGTGACGCTACGGCTGGTGTCCCATAAGCGCGTTTCCTGCACGATGCTGCCGCCGCTCTCTAAAATCTCCAACTGGCGTTGCGCTTCATATTCTATGGCCTGCTGCACAAAGCGAATGGAGTTGACGTTTTTAATTTCGCAGCGTGTGCCCAGCTTGGTTTCGCCCGCACGGCGCAGCGATAAATTAACATCGGCCCGCATCGAGCCTTCTTCCATATTGCCATCGCAGGTTTCAAGGTAGCGCAAAATGCTGCGCAGCTTGCGTAAATAAGCGCCTGCTTCTTCGGCGCTGCGAATATCGGGCTCGCTGACAATTTCCATCAGCGCCACGCCCGCACGGTTTAAATCGACATAACTTTCGTTGGGGTGCTGGTCGTGGATTGATTTACCGGCATCTTGCTCTAGGTGCAGGCGGGTAATGCCCACGCGCTTGGTGCTGCCATCGGCCAGATCCAGCATAATTTCGCCCGTGCCGACAATCGGCTCTTTATATTGGCTAATCTGATAGCCCGAGGGCAAATCGGCATAAAAATAATTTTTGCGGTCGAATACCGAGTGCAGGTTTATTTGTGCGCGCAGCCCAAGGCCGGTTTTTACGGCTTGCTCAACGGCCTTACGATTAATGACCGGCAGCATGCCCGGAAAGCCCGCATCAACAAAACTCACTTGCGTGTTGGGTGCCGCGCCAAAAGCTGTGGACGCGCCAGAAAAGAGCTTAGAATTGGTGGTGATTTGCGCATGCACCTCAAGACCAATCACCATTTCCCATTGGCCGGTTGTACCGGTGATTAAATTATTGCTCATAAGACACCCCAAAGCTGAACTTATTGGCTGAACTAATTTTCTGTCTATTGTTTTTACGCAAAAGCGCCGCCTGAGCAAGGCCAAAGCCGCATTGCGCGCAATTTTGTTACTGGTTTATTGCGCAGGTGGTGTGTTGTTGGGCGCACAATAAGCGGCCGCGATAAAAAAATGCGCAAAAAACAATTTTTATGTTCTTTTTGGGCTTTACAGTTTTGCGTCTTCGTGCAGCAATATTTTTCTAGCCTGTGGGTGGCGCGTTCTTGCACTGCCCAGAATTACTCTCAGAAGATTGGAGTCGCCGCCATGAGTCAGACACCCCAAAATACCCCCCCGCGCTCCGGCAGCCCCGAAGGCAGAAAAGCCCCATCTGTTGTGCCCCCCAGACTGATCCAAGGCGATGATGGCCAGTGGTATTTTTTAACGCCCGCCCAAGTCAAAGAAGATTTTGCCGCCAATAAGGCCGCCACCAAAGCGCCGCCAGTGATTCATGTAGTGAACCTCAAGGGTAGCATTAGCGATGGCGGCCCCGGCACCATTAACATTAATAACCTCGACCCGCTGTTAACCGCGGCCTTTAATAAGCCTGCCAGCGCTGTGGTGTTGGTGATGAACAGCCCTGGTGGCTCACCCAGCCAGTCTGAGCTGGTGGCACGCCGCATTAAGCAACTGCGCGAAGAAAGCAAAATTCCGGTTTATGTGTTTGTTGAAGATATGTGTGCTTCAGGCGGCTATTGGATTGCCGTTGTGGCCGATAAAATTTTTGCCCTGCCCACCTCGAATATCGGCTCGATTGGGGTTATCTCCGAGCGCGAAGATCGCAGCAAAGAGCTTGGCAAAAAAGGCGTGAAGGTCACGCAATTTACCGCCGGCAAGCATAAAGGCTATGGCAGCCCTGCCCGCGCCCTTGAGCAGCAGGAAATTGACGAGCGGCAAAAACGCGTTGATGAATTGCACCAAATCTTTATCAACCACGTCAAAAAACACCGTGGCAGCCGCATTACCGGCAGCGATGACGAAGTCTTCGAGGCCAATGTGCATTTGGGCGACGAAGCTTTGCGCCTTGGCATGATTGATGGCGTTGATGATTTGCGCTCATGGATTACCCGTGAGTTTGGCAAAGATGCCCGCATGATGACGCTGGCCTTAGCGCCTGCCGCACCGCGTGGGGCTTCAGCCGCCAACGAAAATGACCAAGATGCCGCCCGTGGCATTGCGTCACGCCCGACACTGATCACACGGCAAAAGCCAGCCCAATTTAAATTAGGCTAATGCTTTAGCTATTATAGTTTTTGCGTTATATTAGGGGCAGGGCGTTATGCGTCCTGCCCTTTTTAATGCGCAAAACAAATGGCGTTGCCGATGATTACTGTAAAACAACTTAAAGCCGCCCGCGCCCTTCTGGGTTGGAGCCAGCAAGAGCTGGGCGAACATGCTGGCCTCTCGCAAACAGCGATCGCCAATATCGAAACCATGCGCCACCGCCCCACCGAGGCCCATTTGCGCCATCTGCGCGAGGCCTGCGAGACAGCCGGCATTCAATTTATTGAAGGCGGCGTGCGTGAGCGCAGCGATTTTATAAAATTTATCAGTGGCCCCAATTATCGCCTGACCATGATTGATTATATTTTTGCCAAGCTCGTGGCCAACCAGCAAAGCGAATATCTGGTGAGTGGTGTTGACACAACCTTGCTGACGGATGACGAGCTTGCCGGTGTGGCCATGCATGTGCAGCGTTTGCAGGCCGCGGGCTTATCGCAGCGTGTGTTGGTGCGCGAGGGTACAAAAGCCGAACAAGTGTCCGGGCCACCCTCTTGGTATCGGGCTTTGCCGGCAGCGATGTTTTCAGCCACCACGCCTTGTTTTGTGTTTGCCGATCGCTACGCCATGATGCTTTACGATAAACAACAGGTGGTGATTATTCGTAATGCCGCTTTGGCCGATGACCAAAAGCGCAAATTTAACATGCTATGGGAAAATGCCAAAACGCTTGAGAGCTGAAGGCCGCAGCAGCTTAGGCCTGTTAATATTGGGCATTTTCTGGCTTGGCGCTGTGCTTATGGCCATGCCTGCTGCGGCCGAAACCACGACTGAAACCACTGCCGAAACTTGCCCGGGCTATCAAGCGATAAAGCCACTGCGTAAATTTGATATTGATGGGGGCGGTCTATCTATCCTTGTCGATAAAAACCATACTTGGCAGGCGGGGCTTACAGACTCTGGGCTAAGCCAAACTCAACAAAATGAGCTGCAAAAATTTGGCACATCTTTTGGCTGGATCAAGGCCGATCTTGATCATGATGGTCGGCTTGAAACGCTGGTGCAAGCTGGGCTAGTTCAAGGCAATGTGCGGCGCGGTTACCATATTGCTGTTTCGCTGCATATTTTTTGTGATGACTCGCCCGAAGAGGCCGCTTGCATGAGTGCGTTTTTTGGCTCGCAGCGCGTTATCCTTTATGCGGATATGCCCCCGCCTGCCGCAGCAACGCCAAGCAATGTTGTGGCACCCTTGCGCGTGGCGCTTATCCCATGGGACAATAAAACACTGATTGCTGTAGTTGGCGAGAGGCGCCGCGGCCAGAAAAAAGAAACTATTGAGTTTTTCTCATGGCAACAAAAACGTGCCACACTGACATGCGTGTGTAATGAGGGTAAGTGCAAGCAAGCACCAGAAGAAGCCAAAGAATAACGGCGGAAAGGGCGGTGGTACGCCCAAAGAAATCGTCCACTGCTTACAGACACTCTAATAAAACAGACACGCTAATAAAACAGACGGGCCAATAAAAAAGCGAGGACAAGTCCTCGCTTTTTTATTGGCGCACCCGAAGAGATTCGAACTCCTAACCTACGGATTCGTAGTCCGTTGCTCTATCCAATTGAGCTACGGGTGCAGCCTAGAAAGGCGTTTTACCCCAAAAGCAAAGCCGAAAGCAACAGCAAAGGCCAAAAGACCAAAAAATAGCCGGCATTAAAGCGATAATATTAAAATTAGGCCGTAGTCTGCGCGGCAAAACCGCCATTACCATAAGCCGCCAGCGGGTCGGCTTTGCGGATATCAGCCGACCAGATTTGCCCCAGCGCCTTCATATTATTGTCTAATTGCTCGACCAGTGGCTGAAAATCGCCGAATGTTTGCAGCGCAATCAGGTCAAGCCTGCGATCATCGGGCCACCAGCGCAGCTTAAGCTGTGCCAGCGGCATGCCCTCGCCATTGCGGGCAATGCTGGTGACCCCCAACTCATAGTGACCGCGTGCTAGAAAATAGCGTAAATCCATAGCCCCCGTTATATCTTCACTGGCAAGGCGCGAGGGCGGCGGTGGGCGCAAAATATCGGCGGTGAAGCCACCAGGTAAATCGCGCAGCAAAGCGGCCACGAGTTCTGCTTCGGGCATCATATAGATTAAATTAAAAATCTCGACATAGCGTTTATTGGCATGCTCCATGCGCTGATGTTGCCCCGCTTGTTGCTCTAGCTGGCGTAGCTGCATATCAAGCGACTGCCCCGACACCGCCATAAGAGCGGCCCAATCTGGCACACCATCTTCTTGCATTTTAAGTTTTACAAAGCTGCCCTCGGGCAATACGGCAAAGCGCGCTTGCAGGTTTTTATCTTGCAAAAAAGTGGTGAGCGGGCGCAGGCGGCTGAGCTCATCATGGTGGCCGCGCCAAGTCATCTCTATTTCGCGCTGCTGGCCTTGCTGCTGCTGCTGCCGGTGCCATGCCGCTTCAACACCGCGGTGCAACTGCTCGGATAAACGGCTATAGGCTTGCTCGGCTTGCGCACGATCGGCGCGCAGCGACTGCAGCACTAATTTTTGTTGTCGCCGTGCCGACCAGCGCCACAATTTCCAAGCTGGCCAAAGCCGACGCTGCAACAGATTGATGTCTTGATAAAGCTGCGTGATATAGGCATTGAGTTTTTGCCGGTTGAACTCTTGCTGCCACTGCATTTGACAGCGCGGCACAACGCCCTGCCAATGCAGCTCAACAGCATCAAGATGCACCACACAATCGGCTTGGAGCATTTGCTCAAGCTCGTCACGCCGCCGCCATTGCACCGGCGCTGGCATCACTGGGTGCGCCACAAAAAATGCCTCTAAGGTGGCCAAGCGTCGTGCACAATAATGGCGCAAATCGGCAAAGCTGATGCCTTGCGTGCTGGCCTTGACGATGAGCTCGGCAAAAGCATCAGGGCTGTCGCCATTTTCAGGCGCGCGCGCTAAAGAATTTGATGGGGCTATATGCGACATTAAGGGCGCATCTCATCTGTTGGGGTTATCGCCACTCTATGCTTTAAGATGCACTTTTTGTGCTTACTAAAGCCTTAATTGTTGCCTTTATGAAAAAATTTGCCCCCGTCATGGCGCAAGCCCCCAATAATTGTTGCGCTGGCATAAACATCGTCCTATAAACGGGGCATTGTCGCGCCATGGCAATAATTGGCTTTCATTAACAAGAACCCCAACCAGAGAGACCCCCCACATGCCCGTAGAAATTGGCAAACAAAATCAAATTCGCTTTACCTTCCCCAACACCCACAAAGATGCGGCCGCTACGATTACGCTTCAGCGCACTTTGCGTATTCCAGATGATGGCAAGACCTACCCTTTGCCTCCCGGCCTTGGCGCTTTCCCGCTGGTAGGTTTAGGCGATATCAGCAAAGACCGTTTGCCCGCACGCTTCATAGAAAATGAAACACATGCGCTGATGCCCATGTGGCAGGCCGAAGCCATGTGGCTAAGCTTTGGCGGTTTTGGCCGCGATTATCCTGTCGCGCTTATTATCGCTGCGGGCGGCATTAATGCTGCAAGTGGTGAGGCCTTGTCTAACACCCTCTCAAACGAGCCGCTCAACTATTTGGATAATTCGGTTAATCCTTGGCTTGATGGCTTTAAAACCGACAAAGGCACAATTAAGCAGTTTGTCGCTATGCCGCTGGGCCTTGGCGTGACTGTTGAAGAGCAACTCACCAAGCAAGCCAATGGCGGCCTGCAACTGATTGCTATTCCGCTAAAGGCTGAAGTTTATGAAGAATGGCTAAAAAATCAGCCAAAAAGAAATACACGCGGCATGGCTCTCGCGAGTTTTTCACTCGAGAGTGCACCCGATGGCGGCATGGGCTTAGGCGCTGGTGGTGCAATGGCGCAAGAGCTCTATCAATCTAAATTCAAATTAGAAGATTGGGATTATGCCGCACAACAAAGCTTTAATATCGGCATTTTAAACTCATGGATGTGGCAAGCTGTTGTCGGCCAAGCGCCACCCAGCATACCCCCCACCGCTAAGGACTATACCAACAGCGGCTATCCGTGGTTTAGCTATTATGATGACAGCGCCACAGCAACAGCAGGCAGCAAAATACTGGCTGGTGTTAAAACCGTGGCAGAAATTGAAAAAGAAACAGGCAAAAAACTGCTGCCAGAAAATCAAAGCATCCCGCTTTATGGTGAGCGCGTTATTCCGCTGCGCCCAGGTCAGACGGGGTCTTTGGTGATTTTGCCTCCCTCGCCTTTATCGGCCAAACGCGCAAACGATAAAGGCCCAACAAACGGCTAATTGCTAGCTTAAGTTGTTTTAAAGTTAAATTGGCCTGCCGCCTTGATGGTGGCAGGCCTTTTTATTGAATAAAGTCGCACAAGCCCGTCAAACCCTGCTTTGCTTGTGATTAGCTTTGTTGCCCAGAAGCCTAAAACCTGTTCTTAATTAATCAATGTCGAGATAGTTTTGCTTGATTTTACCTGCCAGTGATGGATGTATGGGACTGTTATTAAATCATTGCAGGATATCGCATGCTGGCCTTCACTCCCGAGATCACCGAGCAGATTGGCTACTACGTTTACCGGCTGATTGACCCGCGCGATAACAAGACGTTCTATGTCGGCAAGGGTAAAGGTAATCGGGTTTTCGCCCATGTGGCTGAGGCCTTGGCTGGCGCACGGGATACACCCAAGCTGGGGCGCATCCGTGATATCCATGCGACGGGGCTACAGGTCGGTCATATCATCCACCGTCATGGGATGAGCGAGAAGGAAGCCTTCTTACTGGAAGCCGCCCTGATCGATGCCTATCAGGAATTCATTGGCGAAGACCTCCACAATGCCGTGGAAGGCCAGCACAGCCGCCTTACGGGCGTGATGAGCGCGGAAGACATGATCTCCATATATGCTGCCGAGCCGGTCGAGATTGTTGACCCCGTTATTATTATCAATATCAACCGCGAATGGTACCCCAGTATGCCGGCAGACGAATTGTATCAATATACCCGATGCTCATGGGTCTGCCGCCCAGAACGGCACAAGGACTGCCGCTACGCTCTGTCGGTCAAGAACGGCGTGATACGGCAGGTCTATGCTATAAAAAGCTGGCATCTCGACCCACGCTTCGCAGGGCAGGACAAAAAGCGTTGGATGTTTGAGGGCGCGGTGGCGACCGATAAAGCCCAGTACCTTCACAAATCCATCCGCCACCTCATCAAACGCGGCGCCGCCAACCCCATACGCTGGGTGGGGTGTTAGTTATCTTCTGCCAGATATTGTGGTTGATTTTTCAAATAAATTTTAATCCCAAATTTTAATACAACATTTTTGCGTTAGTCTCTGACCAGTTCATTTGCCTACAACAACACCCCAAACACGCAGCGTTCAATATAATATGTCTTGGTTAATGCGTGTTTCTGTTTTATTTGCGTCTTTTCGGGCTTAAACTAAGGTTGAAGGATTAAACCTATGACCGACGCGCCAATAACTACTCCGGCAAGCCCTAAAACCAGCATAAAACCATCTGGCAAAAAACCACGCCCCGAGCTTGACCGCACCAGCGTGCAAGGCCGTTTTGCCCAATTTGAGCGGCAAGTGATGCCAACTTTTTTCACAGGTGGCCTCATTGCCGCACCGATTGGATATTATCAGTTAGCACTGGGCCATGATGGTTCGGCCATTTTGTTGTTTGCCTATGATGCCGATAATTTTGCCAGCCACGATGTGAATGGCAAAAACATTTTGCTGCACCCGTCTGACGTTTTTGTGGTGCATGGCGAAAGCGCCACAAGGCCGCGCAATTGGGTGGTGCCAAAACTGCTTAGCCACCAGCAGGCACTGGCCGATGTCTTGCGTGAGGATTACACCCTCTATCAAACTAGCGAAAATACCTATCAATCGAGCTTTATCAGCTATGCGCTGCGCGAGAGCAAAACCGCCGACCAATGGCAAATTTTTGCTTATACCAACAACCTTAAAGACTCGCAGTTTGTCGCCATTGGCAGTGCCCGCGAACATTGGCGCGATTGGCTTAACCCATCGCGGAAGCTTGGCGTGTTCAGCCGCACCGAGGCCGAGGCCTTTATCAACAAAGATTTTAGCGAAAGGCTAAAGCGCGTCACCGCTGGCCGCGACCCGCTCAAGCCAGAAGAAATTGGCAAGCCATGGCATTTGCGCTGGTGGGGGCATGGGCTGATACGCACCGGACAACGCTGCACCGATCTTGTGGCGGCCATGTTGCGTGAAGTGATTAAGCCCTTTAAGCGGCGCGGCTGGTGGAAACCCACGCGCTGGCTCGGCACTTTTAGTAATTTGGCGCAAGCGGTGCTGCGCTATGTGGTGCTTGGCCCCGTGGCCGCACTTTTTACGGTGATTGTGCAACCCTTGCTGCCAGCACTCACCACCTATGTAAAAAATGCTTTTGGCGCACGCGAATATAATGCCGAGTCTGAGCTGTATATAAAACCACCGCGCAATAAATCGCGCCTCAATGATTTATTACATGCGCCCAGCAAGGCTGTGGCCAAGCTTGATTTACAAAATCTTGCGGAAGGTGGCTTTCGCCCGTGGGATGTTGTTGGGGTCGATGGCTTGGCCGACCGCAACCCCAGCGAGTGGGCCTTTGGCGCGCTCAATGGCCCGCAAGGCAGTATTGTCAGGCTGGGCGAAAATTGGCTGAGTGTGCAGCACTCAACCGGTGTGGCTATAGACTACCTTGAAAAAGAGCGCACCGCTTTTGCCCGCTTTAACCGCGCACTGCGGCAAGCCGACGCGCCGCCTTTGCCCATCGAAAGCACCGAAATTTTGCAAGCTGGCAAAATTGCCGTGCTCAAATTTAAAAATAATCGCGGCATTGAACAGAGCTTTATCACCGAGCAGCAATTTATTGAGCAACTACAAGCCATGGATATTGATATAGGCGAACAGTGCCTGCCCGCACAAACACCCGAAGGCATGGAGCTGGCCAGCATTGCCACCAAAGCTGTTTTACGTAAAGAGGCCCAGCCCGTGCCAAAGCGCAGCTTATTGAGCCGCATTTTTCCAGCCAAAAAGGCGGCCGCAGGCGCAGCCGCGCCCACAGCATAAAAGCATCATCTTTACTGCTCGAGCACACTCACAAATTTTGGCGTGAGATAGGCTTGAATGCCTTCAAGCCCGCCCTCGCTGCCATAGCCACTGTCTTTAATGCCGCCAAACGGTGTTTCAGGCGTAGAAACACCAAAATGATTGATGGCCAACATGCCAGACTCAATATTATCGGCCAATATCGCCGCATTTTTTTGGCTTTTGGTAAAAGCGTAAGCGGCCAAGCCATAGGGCAAACGGTTGGCCTCGGTTAAAGCTGCTGCCATATCGGCCACTTTGATAATGGGGGCCACGGGCGCAAAAGGCTCTTCGTGCAAAATGCGGGCATCGGTGGGTAAATCGGCCAAAACGGTGGGCGCATAAAAGAAACCCGCATTGCCAAGGCGCTGCCCACCCGCCAGCAATTTTGCACCTTTTTGCAACGCGTCTTGCACCATGCTTTCAGCCGAGGCCACGCGCCGCGCATTGGCTAAGGGGCCCATTTTATTTTCAGGCTTGAGGCCATCACCCACGGGCAACACCGCCGCGCCCGCCGCAAAGCCCGCCGCAAAATGGGCATAATGTTTTTCAGTAACAATAAAGCGCGTGGGCGACACACACACCTGCCCGGCATTACGGTATTTTTGCATAACGCACAGCGCAATGGCGGCATCAATATCGGCGTCGTCCAACACCAGCACCGGCGCATGGCCGCCTAACTCAAAGGTGCAGCGCTTTAAGCCTTGTGCAGCAAGCGCGGCTAAATGCTTGCCCACCACAGTGGAACCGGTAAAAGATATTTTCCGAATAATCGGGCTGGCAATAAGAGCGCGCGAGATAAAATCTGGCTCACCAAACAGCAATTGCGCCGCGCCTGCTGGCAGGCCGGATTCTTCAAGGGCACGCATCAGCCAGCAAGCCGTGGCAGGCGTTTCTTCGGCGGGCTTTAAAATAATCGGGCAGCCCGCCGCCAGCGCACCCGCCAATTTGCGCGCGGGCGTGAGGGCTGGAAAATTCCACGGCGTAAAGGCCGCTACCGGCCCTACCGCCTCGGGCAGCACCATTTGCCTTGTGAGCGGCTGACGGGCCGGCACAATGCGGCCATAAAGCCTGCGGGCTTCTTCGCCATACCATTCAAAAATTTCTGCGGTGTAGTCTACCTCGACCAAACTTTCAGCCAGCGGCTTGCCCTGCTCTAAAGTTAGCGTGTGGGCAATGCTCTCACGCCGCGCTCTTATCCAATCGGCGGCATTTTTTAAAATACGCGCGCGCTCGCGTGTGCTGGTGCCGCGCCACAGTGGCCAAACACGCTGGGCTATTTGCAAAGCCTGCTCAATATCGGCAGCATTGGCCATGGGCAGGTGCGCCAGCTCTTCGCCATTGGCCGGATTAAGCACCGGCAAAGTTTGGGCGCGCTCTAACTGCCATGCGCCACCAAGCGATAATCCGGGGGCGGGGAAATTGCTGCTGCTCATATTTGCTCCTTATTTTTAATCATTATTTTTCAGGCGCTTAACATAATGAATGAGCCGTTAAGAGCTGGTTAAGCGATAGCGCGTAGGATAGGTGTTCTGCTGACCCACACTTGACACTCTGCTGGTTTAGCAGTCTATTTCGTATGCTGAAAGGAAACTTCAATGCAAATTTCAATTAAGGGCAAACAAGTCGATGTCGGCGATGCTCTGCGCCAATATATAGAAGAGGCCGTCAGCGCGGCTGTTGGCAAATATTTTCCAAAAACGATTGAAAGCAGTGTTGTGGTCAGCCGTGAGGCGCATCTCTTTCGTGTCGATATTTCTGTGCATGCCAAGCGCGGCCTTATGCTGCAAAGCGAAGGCACCGCCGCCGACCCCCATGCCGCAACCGACGATGCCGTGGCCCGCATGAATAAGCGCCTCTCGCGCTATAAAAACCGTATTCGCGATCATCATCTCAGCCACGAAGATGAAGGCATACCCGCCAATAATTATATTTTATCGGCCGACGCAACCGAGGAAGAGCCCGATAACCCCGTGGTGGTTGCTGAAATGAGCCACACCATTGAAACACTGACGGTGAACGAAGCGGTGATGCGCCTCGATTTGGGGCAATTACCGGCTTTGCTGTTTCGCAACAGGGCGCATGGCGGGCTGAATATGGTTTACCGCCGCGCCGATGGCCATTTAGGCTGGGTTGACCCCGCCAATGCGCTGGCCGTGGCCGCCACACCGGCTGCCAAACGCGCATAGGAATAATAGCCCCCCCATGATAGCCCCCTACATGATAAAACGCGCATGAACGACCTTATTACGCCGCAAGCCATTCTGCTTGACCTTGCTGTGACCAGCAAAAAACAAGCGCTGCTTGAGCTGGCACAAGCGGCCGCCACGCTGACCTTGCAACATGAGCGGGCCATTTTTGATGTGCTGCTAGAGCGCGAAAGACTGGGCACCACCGGCGTTGGGCATGGCATTGCTATCCCGCATGGTAAATTGCCCAATCTTACCGCTGTGCATGGGTTGTTTGCGCGCTTTGATAAGCCGATTGATTTTGAAGCGATAGACGATCAGCCGGTTGATTTGGTGTTTATGCTCTTGGCGCCGATACAAGCGGGGTCGGATCACCTGAAGGCGCTGGCGAAAGTCAGCCGCCTTTTGCGTGATGCCAAGCTGTGCCAAAAGCTACGCGCTGCCGATAGTGCAGACGAAATCTACAAGCTGCTCACGCAAAATATGCAAGAAGCGGCCTAGATATTTAGCGCGCTGCTTTTTAGCATGCTACTTAATGCACGCGCGGTCTAATGCACTCTCAATTTAATGGACACTGAGCGGCAACAGGTCGTTTTGGCGAGCGCTGGCAAAAGCTAAATCCCGCGTGGGGCTCAGCGAGAGCGGCACGCCGCTGGCATCATGCACAGCTTGCACCCGCACCCCACCCACAATAACCGGCTTGATAAAAGCCGCATTTTCGGCCGCAAAATTTTGCCACTGGCAGCGGCGCTCATCATAGGCCGCATGGGTATAAATATCGGCTTGGCCGTGGCTGAAATGAGGGTTCGCGGGGTCGGTTGTTTTGCTCATATAAATAGCCTAACGCCACAAAGCTTAACGAGTGGCTAAACCGCAAAGCAGATTTCTATTTTTGCAATTCTGTTACAAGAAATATTGTGGGCAGTGTTGGCCTGAGCAAGATACAGCTCAGGCATTTCTTTTAAGAGGCTGTGGCGTCCCCGGAGAGATTCGAACTCCGCCAGCGAAGCTGGCAGAACAAATGACTCGGGAGTTCTGTTAAAAGGCTGTGGCGTCCCCGGAGAGATTCGAACTCCCGACCCGCTCCTTAGGACGGAGCTGCTCTATCCAGCTGAGCTACGGAGACAACCGCATAAATCTATCATATTTACCGGCTTGACGGCAATGCAGCGCGCGCCCACCCTAGCCTTATGTTAGGTTTATTCGATAGTGGCTATGGCGGCCTGTCTATTTTGCGCGCGGTGCAGCAAGAGCTGCCAACAACCGATATTATTTATCTGGCCGATCAGGCCCATGCGCCCTATGGGCTGCGGGCTGCAACCGACGTGCGCGACCTCACCCGCCATGCGGTTGAAATGTTATTTAACCAAGGCTGCCGCCTTGTGGTTTTGGCCTGCAATACCGCATCAGCCATAAGCTTGCGCTGGCTTCAGCAAGAATGGTTGCCACAGCAGCGCCAATGGCAGGGGCAAAATGTGCGGCGAAATGTGCTGGGCATTGTGGTGCCCACGCTTGAGGCCATTACCGGCCAAAATTGGCATATCACCACACCCAGCCCCCTGCCCGCCGCACAGATTGGCCTCTTTGCCACGCCATCTACTATTCATAGCCGTGTATATGAAATTGAGCTGGCACATCGTGCGCCGCAAATGCAGCTTTATCCGGTGGCGCTGCCGCATCTCGCCGGTAGCATCGAGGCTGGTGCCAGCGCAGCTGCGCTGGCCGCACAAATAAAACAAGGCTGTGCGCAGCTGTTACAGCAATGCGCCACACCCGATGCCGTTATTTTGGGCTGCACACACTATGCGCTGATAGAACATATTTTTAGAAGCCAACTACCGCACAGTATAAAAATTATCAACCAGCCGCAGGCGGTGGCACAAAGCCTGCGGCAATA
Source organism: Rickettsiales bacterium (assembly GCA_027485855.1). Lineage (GTDB taxonomy): Bacteria > Pseudomonadota > Alphaproteobacteria > JAIXQD01. Next base: position 125,038 of record JAIXQD010000019.1, read on the forward strand.
TTTGCTGAAACACCCGCATTATGTCACACAGGGCCGCGGGCAACTCAGCCTGCTCAGCACCGCCCCGCAAGCACACACAACACTGACGCAAAACTGGCCGGATTTTATCGAGATACGAGAAATGGAGCAATAACGATGAATGTATCGACAAAGCGGACATGGTACGTGATAGCGACTGTATTCCTATTTATTTTACTTCTGCCGCTTATTGCAATCGCACCAGAGTGGTGCGAGACCGGAAGTTTGACGATCAGTATTATATTTAAAAAATATTTTGACGCGCTAACACCCATAGCGACATGCGTTGGTGTTTTTGTAGCTCTATTTCAGAGTACAATAATAGGGTGGATCAACAGGCCAAAGTTAGAAATGTCTCTAGTAAGCAAAGATGGTGATTTGGTTACTATATACAATTTTACCAAGGTTCATACTGATGGTAGTGAAGAAATAGGAGGCGTTAAATCCGTCTATTACCTAGCGCATATTGACGTAGGACATGGAATAACTTTAAAAAACTGCACCGTGTATTTGCATAAATTTGGTGTAAATAACCGTCGCCCTTGGGTTGGAAACCTGCCCCTGAGCTGGCGGCATCACGAGGTAAAACCCACACTTGAAAGAAATATCACGTCTTTTGCCCAAGTAGAGTTATTTAGGTTTGACCCAAAAGGTTACTCAATTCTTGGCCAGACAACACCGAGCGATCTAGAAGCTTTTAAAAGATTGATATTTGACGCTCCAGAAAAAATAGAAATGGAAATATCCATTGTTGCTGAAGGGTATCACTCGCCGATATTTATATATACTTTTGAGTTGAAGCAAGAGTGGAAAGAAAAACTTGAACAACTAGAGAAACCAAAGTGGTTTAATATTTTCTCCCAAAACAAGTGTTTTGACGGAAGGGTTGCAGAGAAAGCCCAAGATACAAAAAAATAGTACATATCTAATGCGCTTCAGCCCAGTTGGCCGCGCATTTTGCCTCGACCAGCAAGGGCACCGATAAACGCGCCACATTTTGCATAATATCTTTGACCACATCGATGGTGGCTGCGGCCTCGGCTTTGGGCACTTCAAACAGCAATTCATCATGCACTTGCAGCAGCATGCGTGCCGCTAAACCAGCTTTTTGCAAAGCGGGTGGTAGCGCAATCATGGCCAGCTTAATAATATCAGCCGCCGTGCCTTGGATGGGGGCGTTAATCGCCTGCCGCTCGGCAAAATTACGGCGCGCCGCGTTTTTATCGGCAATGCCCGGTAAATGAATGCGTCGACCAAAATAAGAGCTGACAAAACCTTGCGCGCGTGCTTGCTCTTTGGCTTTGGTCATATAGTCTTTTAGCTCGGGGAAGCGGGCAAAATAACGCGCAATAAATTGATTAGCCTCGGCCGCACTACAGCCCAGTTGCTTGGCCAAACCAAAACCCGAAATGCCGTAAATAATGCCAAAATTAATGGCCTTGGCTTGGCGGCGCTGGTCGGCGCTGACCTCGGCCAAAGGCACGCCCAGCACTTCGCTGGCGGTGAGGCTATGAATATCGATGCCATCGGCAAAGGCTTGCTTGAGTGCGGGAATGCCGGCCATGTCGGCCACAATGCGCAATTCAATTTGCGAGTAATCGGCCGACAGCAGAACATGCCCGCTGGCAGCCACAAAAGCACGGCGAATATCGCGGCCATCGCTGCTGCGAATGGGGATATTTTGCAAATTAGGCTCGCTTGACGAAAGGCGCCCCGTTTGCGCGCCCACCAACGAGAAAGAGGTGTGCACGCGACCCGTTTTGGCTTGAATGGCTTTGGGCAAGGCCTCGGTATAGGTGCTGCGCAGCTTGGCTAAACCGCGCCATAGCAGCAACTCTTCGGCAATAGCATGGCCCGCGCTGGCCAAATTTTCTAACACTTCGGCATCCGTGCTATAGGCACCATTTTTGCCCTTGGTGCCACCGGGTAGTTTTAATTGCTCAAACAACACCTCGCCCAACTGCTTGGGTGAGGCCACGTTAAAATTGCTGCCAGCAAGCTTATGAATTTTTTCCTCTAGCACCGCTAAACGCTGCGCAAAATTATGCGATAAATCGGCCAACACTTGCGCATCAATCAAAATGCCAGCGCTTTCCATCTCGGCCAGAACGGCACCTAAAGGGCGCTCAAAATACTCATAAACCGCGAGCAACCCTTGCGCTTGCAGCTGTGGCTTAAATAAATGCCACAAGCGCAAAGTGATATCGGCGTCGGCTGCGGCATAGGCCAAGGCTTTATCCAGCGGCACTTCGGCAAAAGTGATGCGGTTTTTGCCGCTGCCAGTAAGCTCGTTATAGCTCAGCATGGTGACATTTAAAAAACGCAGCGCCAAATCATCGAGCGCATGATTATGCAGGCCAGCCGCCAACACATAAGACATTTGCAAAGTGTCGTCGCAGCTATTGAGCTTAAGCCCATGCTGCGCCAGCACCTGCATATCAAATTTAAGATTATGGCCAATTTTTAAAATGGCGGCATCTTGCAAAAGTGGTTTTAAGTGCTCAACCACCAGCGCTAATGGCAATTGTTTGGGGCGCTCGGCGGCAAAATCAAGCTGTGATGCATCGGTGCCATGTTGCAGCGGAATATAACAAGCCTGCCCCGCTTGCACCGCAAGCGATATGCCCACTAATTGCGTAGTGGATGGCACCAGCGAGGTGGTTTCAGTATCAATGGCCACAATGCCGCTCGCGACTATTTTATCGCACCAGCGTTGCAGGGCTGCTTCATCCTGCACCAGCTCGTAAGCGGTGGTGATGCTCTCTGGCACAGCAATGTTTGCGGCAACAGGCGCAGAAGTAGCAGGCACATCTAAGGGCGCACCCAATTGCAAACGCGTGAGCAAGTTTTTGAAACCCTGCTGCTGCAAAAATGCGGCAAGGTTATTTTTATTGCCGCGCTGAAGTTGGGCAAGCGGCACTGGCAGCGGCACATCGCGCTTAAGCTGCACCAATTGGTAAGAGATACGCGCGGCATCGCGGTTTTGCTCTAATGCTTCGCGGCGCTTGGGCTGTTGGATGGTCGCTGTATTGGCCAATAAATTTTCAAGGCTGCCATAGGTTTGAATAAGCTCGGCCGCCGTTTTTACACCAATACCCGGCACACCCGGCACATTATCGGTGCTGTCGCCCATAAGGGCCTGCACCTCGATAACTTTATCGGGCGGCACGCCAAATTTGGCCAGCACTTCGGCCTCACCGATATTGGTATATTTTATCGGGTCCATGAGGCTAACGCCCGAGCCGATAAGCTGCATTAAATCCTTATCGGACGATAATATCGTCACCGGCTCGCCTGTGGCTTGTGCGGCGGCGGCATAGCTGGCCAATAAATCATCGGCCTCAAAGCCAAGGCTTTCTATCACGGGCAGGCCAAAGGCCTCGGCCGCTTCGCGTACCAGTGCAAATTGTGGCACTAAATCAGGCGGGGCGGGCGGGCGATGCGCTTTATATTGGGGGTATATCTCGTGCCGAAAGCTATGGCGGGCGGCATCAAACACGGCCACTAAGGTTGCTGTGGGGTGGGCGCTTTCCAGCCGCAGCAACATATTGCAAAAGCCCAAAACGGCACCCACCGGCGTGCCATCGGGGCGGTTCAGTGGCGGCAAAGCATGATAGGCCCGAAAAATAAAGCCCGACGCATCAATTAAAATAAGCGATGCGGCCATTAGTGGCCATGCGCTTGCTTGGCGCGTGCATCCAGCACATAGCGGCGGCCACAATAGGGGCAATCAATCTGCCCTGATTTGGGCAGTGCCAGATACACCAACGGATGACCCAAGGCGCCACCGCCGCCATCGCAGCTGATATTGGTCTGCTGCACTAAAATTATCTCGGTGGGGTGCATGGCGGCCTCATGACAAACGGACAAAACTGGCGCATGATAGCGCCTTAGCAAGAGAATGCAAGTTACGCAAAAGGATAGGCGCCATGCTGGCTATTGAAACCATCGATTTGCAGAAAACCTATGCGGCCAAGGGCAAAAACATGCCCTTTATGGCGCTGAAGGGCGTGAGTCTCGCGGTGCCCAAAGGCAGTATCTTTGGGCTTTTGGGCCCGAATGGCGCAGGCAAAAGCACGCTGATTAATATTTTAGCGGGCTTGGTGCGCAAAAGCCATGGCACGGCCAAAGTGTGGGGCTTTGATGTGGCCACGCAATCGCGGCAGGCGCGGGCCGCTATTGGTGTTGTGCCGCAAGAGCTGAACCTTGATGCGTTTTTTACGCCTGATGCTTTGCTTAATTTGCAGGCGGGTCTTTATGGCGTGCCTAAGGCCGAACGTCGCACCGCAGAATTGCTTGAGGCGCTGGGGCTTACGGCGCAAGCTAAAGCCTATGCGCGCAGCATGTCGGGCGGGATGCGCCGGCGGCTGATGGTGGCCAAAGCCTTAGTGCATAACCCGCCCGTTTTAGTGTTAGACGAGCCCACCGCCGGCGTTGACGTAGAATTGCGCCAACAGCTTTGGGCCTATGTGCGCAAACTCCATGAGCGCGGCACCACCATTGTGCTGACCACCCATTATTTAGAAGAGGCCGAAAATCTGTGCGACACCATCGCCATTATCAATCATGGCCAAGTGGTGCGCTGTGAAAGCAAAGATAAGCTGCTGGCCGATCTTGCCAGCAAAACGCTGAACTTTACTCTGGCCAGCGCCATAACCGAATTGCCGCAACCGCTGGCGGCGCTGGGCTTTAGTCAAATCTCGGCGACACAGCTCAAAGTGCAATATCCGCCGCGCCAAGCCCATGTTGGGCAATATCTGGCCGCCTTACAACAAGCCGGAGTTATGGTTAACGATATCAGCAGCAGCGAAACCCGCCTTGAAGACGCCTTTATAAGGTTAACAAAAAAAGCCTAATAGTTGCGCGCCAAGGTGGTAAAATATTGGTGGAAAGTTATTTTAACCGCCAATGAGGTGCGCCATGTTTAAGGGCCTACAAAACCGAGCCATTATGGCTGGTGAGGAAAAAATTCTTGAAGGGCTACGCGACCAATTTATGGTTGAAGCCGCGCTGGCGCTGGTTGCCGAAGACGAACAAAAACCCAGAGCCGAGCGCAAATGGCGGCATCAGCCACTCGCCGAGCTGATGCAAATGCGCGATGAGGCCGCGCAAGCGCATTTCCAAAAATATGAAAGCACCTTTAAACGCGCCGAGCGTGACCCCTCACAATTAGCGCGCATTCCGCTGCAAGGGCTAAATCTTTTAGGCAATCGCCGCCTCGTTGAGCGCATGTTTGAAACGCTAGACCGTCAAGCCGTGATGAATAAGGGGCTTGAGCTGATTTTAGCCCAACCCGATGCAATGCTGACGCCGCGCATGGTGCAGATTTTTCTGGGCCTGCCTTTGGTGCAAACCGATATGGAAGGCAAACCCAGCCGCGAGCTTAAGCTAGAATTATGGTTGGATTATCGCTATAGCCGCATTCGCGCTAAGCCCAATGCGCCGTCTGCCGATGGCAGTGATGTGATGTCGCGCCTCTTTACCATGCAGCGCGGCACCGAAACCGTAGAAACCCCGATGGGCGAAAAAAATATTAGCCTGAGTTCATCGCTGGCGCTACTACCGGCCGTTATTAAGAACCCCGCTTTTGTGAAGGCCGAAGAAAAATACCAAGATACAAAATCAATCGATAAATATATTGAAGCCACGATGGTGGAAATTATGCAAGCCGGTGGCGGTAAGCTAGATGGCGATTATAATGCCGCGCCTTATTTGGCCGATGCCGAAGGCGCCACACTGACGCTCATGCATATTGCGCTGATTGAGGCCTATACCACACAGCAAGAGCTGGCCCACTTTGCCGCACAATATGACCAAGACCCGAGCCTGCCTATCCCCTTTGTTAATAGCTATGAGGCGGCCAATGCTTTTGTAACTTTGGCACAAACAAAAGCGCCAGAGTTATTTGCGCCCGAGGCACAAACGGCGCGCATTGCAGCCCTTGTGCAGCAACAGCAAGAGGCCTACACAGAAGCCAAAACCCAGCACGACAAAATGCTGACCGAAAAAGGCGAAGAGCTTAAAAAAGCCGGCCATAAAATTGAAGATTTACAATTTCCGGCTTTTGACCCAGCCGCCGCACAACAACAGGCCGAAACCATGGCGCTGCCGCTGACTGTTTTTGCCGCTGTTTTTGGCAATGAAGAAATGGCGCAATGGTATTTAAGCAATACCGCCGCACTGCCACATAGCACCAGCCATTTGCAGCTCTTGGCGCATCTTGAGCCTGTGCTGCTGAATGCCCAAGATAGCGAAGGCCGCACGCCAGCTGTTTTAGCGGCTTACATGGCCGCAACGCCGCTGCTTGATAGTTTGCATGAGCTGGGCGCTGACTTTAGCATTAAGGACAATGCCGGCAATGATGTGCTGGCCGCAGCCGCCCTTTGTGGCGCAGAATATGCCGCCAGCCTTGCTACACGCTTTGCGCCCAAGCCCGCCGAGGCACAAGCTGCCGCAGCAGAGGCGACTGCGCCAGAGACGAATACAGCAGAGCCAACAGCACCAACGGCGCCACCAACAGCCGCTGGACAAGCATCCGCAGGCCCAGCCCCATAAACCAGCCCCATAAATAGGCCAATTTGCCGCTGGTTTTGTGCCCTGTTCTTTTGCTATAAAGGTCGTCTGATCCTGTAGCTCAGCTGGATAGAGTGCTGCCCTCCGAAGGCAGAGGTCGGAGGTTCGAATCCTCTCAGGATCGCCATTTTAAGGATGTCATATGTCCAAGGCTGCCCCCACAAATCATCAACCCAGCTTTGACCAATACCGCGCGTCACTGTTGGGCGGCGCCATTGGCGATATGTTTGGCGCCCCCGTTGAAGGCCTGCGTAAACTTACCGATATTCTCAGCAAACATGGCACCCATGGTTTGCAAGAGCCTGCTTATTATGACAGCAGCTGGCTAGATGGTGCCGCGGGCGGGCTTGGCGTTGTAACTGACGACACCACCATGACCGCCGCAACCTTAGTGGCCATCGGCCAAAATGATAAACCCAACCTTCATGCGCTGTGGCAGGCTTATTTATTGTGGGGCGCGCAACAGCTGGATGGCGAAAATCTAACCCGCCATCTTGATGGCAGCTTTGCAGCACCAAACGAGCTTGCGCCTTTTCTGTTTCGCACGGGGGCCGGCACGGGCACCATTGCCGCCTTACAACAAGGCCTGATGGGCACGCTTAGCCAGCGCCTCACCTATGATTGCGAAATTCGCGGCAAAAAAATGCAAGGCCCCAATGCGGGCTGTGGCGGCATGATGCGTGTGGCACCTGCCGCTTTTTTCTATAATACACCGCAAGCCGTATTTGCGGCGGGCAATGAGATAGCCGCTATCACCCATGGTGATGATAACGCCATCTATGCCAGTGGCGCTGTTGCCGTGATTATTCATGTGGCCGCCGTTACGGGCAGCATCAGTGCGGCACTCAATAGTGCTGACACCATGCTGCAATCGGTGAACGCCACTGCACTGCGCCAGGCTTTTGCCGCTGCGCTTTTAGCCGCCACCGCCGACATTGCGGCCGCGCCAACAGATTTTACCACCATCGATGATTTGCCAAAATCGCTTGGCTACAAAAACCCATTTTTAGCCGTGCCGGTATGGGCGCAAACAATTTATGTTTTAGCCCGCTATGAGGCCGCGCAAAAAACCACAGCCCAAAAAGCGCCACTCACCGAGAGCTTCAAAAATGCCTTGCGCCTTGCCGCCAACCATAGCGGTGACAGCGATAGTGTGGCCTCAATTGTAGGTCAGGTTTTAGGGGCTGCACATGGCAGTCAAACCCTGCCGACTGATTGGCTAGACACACTGCAACAGCGCCCCGAGCTGGAAACGCTGATTCACCGTTTTGCGCCACAGCTAAAATCATAGCCACTTTCAACAAAAGGTCACGCTGCTATGCAACACACACAAAGCACACATATATGGTCGCTGCCGGTTATTGTGGGTGCCTTAGGCTATTTTGTTGATGTGTATGATTTGCTGCTCTTCAGCACTGTACGCGTGCAAAGCCTGACCGACCTTGGCGTGGCGCAAGCCGATATGTTTGCCACAGGCATTTATATTATCAATATGCAATTGGCGGGGCTTATTTTAGGTGGTTTGCTCTTTGGTGTTTTGGGCGATAAATATGGCCGCAGCAAGCTGATGTTTATTAGTATTATCGTCTATTCGCTGGCAACTTTGGCCAATGCCTTTACGCAAGATGTAAGCCACTATGCCTGGCTACGATTTATTGCGGGCATTGGGCTTGCGGGCGAATTGGGCTTGGCCATTACGCTTGTGGCGGAGATTTTACCTAAAGAAAAACGCGGTCTTGGCACCATGCTGGTGACCGGTTTTGGTGTTTCGGGCGCGGTGTTGGCGGGCCTTATGGCGCATTATGTTGATTGGCGCACCTGCTATATAATTGGTGCGCTCATGGGCTTTTCGTTGTTGGCGTTGCGCTTGCGCGTGGCAGAGTCTTTTATTTATGCCACACAACAGCATGAGCAAAGCCAACGCGGCAGTTTAAAAATGCTGCTCACCAACCCCGACCGCATAAAGCGCTTTTGCCTGTGCGTGATGATGGGGCCGCCCATTATGTTTGTGCTGTGGTTTACCACCACCTTTGCGCCAGAAATTACCAAATTGCTGGGTCTCACCACGCCCATTACCGGCGCTGAAGCCATTATGTGGGCCTATATTGGCCTGAGCTTAGGCGATTTTGCCGCAGGCGGTTTAAGCCAATATTTTAAAACTCGCAAAAAAGTGACGCTGGCCTTTTTGCTGATGGGCGTATTTTACATGCTCTATTATTTCTTAGTGCCGCATTGGGATAGTCGCCCATGGTTTTTGGCGCTTTATTTTGCCATGGGTTTTTCGGTGGGCTATTTAGCGCTGCAAGTCACCACCAGTGCCGAAATTTTTGGCACAAATTTGCGCGCCACAGTGGCCACCAGCGTGCCCAATTTTATGCGCGCTTGTTTTTTGCCGATTAGCCTTGGTATTAGCGCCTTAAAAGAGCCGCTCGGTTTGATTACCGCCGCACTGATTGTGGGCGCCATATCTTTTGCGATAGCGATTTTTGCGGTGCTCAAAATTCGTGAGACCTTTGGTATTGATCTTAATTACACCGAAAAGTAACTAGCGCTTCAGCTTGCTCATAATTATTTTTGCGGCGGCTTGCGCGGTGTTGTAAGCGCCGTGCAAAGTTGCGGCATGCTCGGTGCTGGCGGCTTCGCCCGCATAATAAACGCGGTCACTGATTGGCTCGGCCAAAAGCTCACGCGCACGGGCAAAGCCAGGCTTGGCCGCGCTATAGCTGCCCAAGCTAAACACATCATTCGCCCAATTGGTGATGTGGCTGGCCTTGAGTGTGTCTTTCACATTGCTGCCATAAAGGGCCGTTAAATGTGGCATAAACTCTTCTATGGCCGCATCCTTACCGGCTTGTAGCAAATCCAAAGCTTGCTGCCCGCCAAAGCTAATTTCAGCCATAGAATGCCCCAAGGGCGCCAGCAAAATATTGGCCGAGCTATCGCCGCGCAAACTATAAAGCGTGGTGTTGGCCGCTGTTTCTGGCAAAGGCTTGGTAAATTGCAGCGCCAATTTATTGAGGTGCCCCATTTTTATTTGCGCGTGGGCCTCTCGCAGGGCTAAAGGCAGCACGGGCATAAAGCTGATTTTTTCGGCCGCCAGCACCGAAGGTGGCACGGTGAGCAGAACATATTGCGCGGTGAGTGTGCCTTTGTTGGTTTCAACGCGCACGTCTTTATTACTGCGCATATCAATGGCCGATACCACACAATCAAGCTCGGCTGGCACCAGCCGCGCCCAATTTTGCAGCAAGGCACCAACACCACTAGGCACGCGGTACTCAACCTCGCCCGTATGCTGCTGATATAGATCAAGGCTGGACAGCGCCGACCAATCAACGCCCGCCTCCCACTCGGCGAATGTGCTGGCAGCCAGTTGCATAAGGCCAGACTCGGGCTTAAAGACCGCACCCAATGCCTCATCGCGCCCATTATCACCGAGCTGCTCAATCAGCTGTGCCAGTTGCTTTTGCAGGAAGGCAAATTGTTTATACTGAGCAGAGCTGGCCTCGGTGCCATCAAGATAAAGCCAGCTATCGGCCGCGCTGACATTTACAATTTCTGTGCCAAGACGAGCAGCCACTTGCACAAAAGGGTTGCTCTCGCCCTGATGCAGCCAAGCAGCACCCATATCATAGGGCAGGGCAAATTCGGTTGTACTGGTGTAAGCGCGCCCACCACGACGGCCGCGCCCCTCTAGCAACCTAAAACTAATGCCTTGTCGCGCCAGCATCATGGCCGCAGTAAGACCCGCCACGCCCGCACCAATAATAATCACCTCCGGCGATGAGGCGCGTGCCAGCTTAGGCAGCAAGCCAAGCAGCATGGCCGCGCTCATACCCGACATAAAATTGCGCCGACTAATACGCATGAAAATTACACTCGCATAAAGGTTAACGGCCACATCTGCTTTAGTGTATGCCTCTGAAATGACTATATGATTAAGCCACAAGCGGTTAATCTTCGGCCCTTGGCGTTAACCATAATAAAAGCGCCATTTAGCCGCCTGCATTTAGCTTTTTGTTAAATGAGAAGGCCTATTGTTGAGGTGGTGAGCGCGGCATGATGCGCACAAATGTTAGAAATGCGAGCAAACGATGAATCATATTGTTAAAAGCGGCATGCGCAGTGCAAGCCTAAATGGCGTTTTAGCCAGTAAAAAGGCGGTTTCTTTAGCCGATTTGCCGCCGCCCGATACCAAACGCTGGGTCACGCGCCGCAAAGCACAAGTGATTGCCGCCGTGCGCGAAGGGGTGCTTAGCCTTGAAGCCGCTTGCAACCGCTATGGCCTATCCGAGGAAGAGTTTTTAAGCTGGCAGCGCCTGGTTGATGCGCATGGCCTGCGCGGCTTACGCGCCACGCGCCTGCAAGATTACCGGCAAGAGGCCAATAACTAGGTTACTCTATACAAGCCAAACCCCAACTAAGATAGACAGCAGCGCAGGCCTCGTGTAAAACGAGGCCATTATTTTTGCCCCAAAATGCTTTGCCAAAAGAGGCTTTATATGCCACGCGTTTCTGTCATTGTGCCCGTGCTGGATGAGGCCGGCAATGTTGTGCCGCTGCTCGATGAAATCAGCACAGCCATGCAAGCCCTTGCCCCGTTCGAAGTTATTTTTATTGATGATGCCAGCCGCGATGAAACCGCCCAACAACTGCAGCAAGCCAAAGCCACAAGGCCGTGGCTGCGCGTACTTCAGCATGAGCGCACCGCTGGTCAATCGCGGGCGTTGCGCAGCGGCATTATGGCGGCCCAAGCACCATGGATTGCCCGCCTTGATGGCGATGGCCAAAACGACCCCGCCGACTTGCCGCAATTGCTACAACAAGCCTGGCAAGCTGCTGGGGGCGAAACTGGTGGCGAAGCTGGCATAAGCGCAGTTTTGGTGGCAGGTCAGCGCACCAAACGGCAAGATAATTGGCGGCGTCGCTTAGCCAGCAAATTTGCCAACAAACTGAGAAGCGGCCTTCTGCGCGACAATTGCCCCGATAGTGCCTGCGGCGTTAAGGTGCATCGCCGTGAAGATTGGCTGATGCTGCCATTTTTTAGCGGCATTCACCGCTACGAGCCGGCGCTATTTTTACATATGGGTGCAAAAGTTTTGTTAGCGCCCGTGCATCATCGCCCGCGTGGGCAGGGTGTGTCGAAATACACCAATTGGCGCCGCGCCATTTGGGGCCTGTTCGATTTATTTGGCGTGGCTTGGCTCATACGGCGCACCCCCAAAACTGTGCAAGTGACCGAGCGCTAAGCCAATGGAGCACCTCCTCAGCGCCATTGGCGGCTTTATCTCGGCGCATATTACCTTATGGACGCTGATTGGCCTATTTGGGCAAAGCATGTTCATGATGCGCTTTGTGCTGCAATGGATTTATAGCGAAAAAGCCGGACGCAGCGTGGTGCCCGAAGTGTTTTGGTATTTCTCGCTGGTGGGCGGCCTCATTGTGCTGGCCTATGCCATTCATAAGGCCGATGTGGTGTTTATTTTAGGCCAAGCCACCGGCCTGATTATTTACCTACGCAACATTCATTTTATTTGGCGCGAGAAAAAAGCCAAACAGCAAAGCAAACCCTCATGAAAAATCTGCCGCAGGCTTTTGTTGACAGCAACAACACACTTTTACCAAGAGCCTATTGGTTGCTGGCACTCATCAGTTTAATTTTATTTTTACCGGGGCAAATGAGCCTGCCTGCCATTGACCGCGATGAAGCACGCTTTGCCCAAGCCAGCAAACAAATGCTGGAAAGCGGCGATTATGTCGATATTCGCTTTCAAGATGAGGCGCGCCACAAAAAACCCATTGGCATTTACTGGCTACAAGCGGCCGCCGTTAAAATAACCAATGCACCGCTTGATGCGATTTGGGCCTATCGCCTGCCCTCTTTGTTGGGGGCGATTTTGGCTGTGCTATTCACCACCTTTTTAACCGCACGCTTATTTGGCGGCATGTTGGGCCTTATGGCGGGGCTGATGCTGGCGGGCTGCGCTGTACTGGGCATAGAAGCACGCTTGGCCAAAACCGATGCGGCCTTGTTGGCGTGCATTGTGGCAGCGCAAATACCGCTGGCACTGGCTTATGTGCGGCATAATATTAATTGGCCTTGGCGCGTGCTGTTTGCTTTGGCGCTTGGTGTGGGTATCTTGATTAAGGGGCCGATTATTATATTAGTGGTGGGCGGCACCATTTTGGCGCTGTGGTGGGCCGACAGAAAGCTTACCGATAAAAATCTTAGCTGGCTCAAAGCCCTTAAGCCATGGCATTGCTTGGCGCTGGTGGCCTTGGTGGTGGCGCCATGGCTGATAGCTATTAGCATAAAATCGGGTGGGGCCTTTTGGCAAGAAAGCGTCGGCCATGACTTACTAGGAAAAGTAACCCAAGGGCAAAATTGGGGCGGCGCCCCGCCAGGCTTGCACTTGTTATTATTTAATGCGGTTTTTTGGCCCTTTGCGCTGTTAACATTTTTAGCTGCGCCCGCCATTTGGCAAGCCCGCCAAGAACCCGCCGTGCGTTTTTTACTGGCGTGGATTATCCCAACCTGGCTGGTGTTTGAGATCTCTTTTAGCAAGCTTGCGCATTATACCATGCCATGCCTGCCTGCCATTGCCGCACTGACCGCCTATGGCTTAAGCCGCAACTGGCGTGATTTTTGGCAAAAACATTGGGTGAGCAAAAGCCTGCTGTTTTTAATATTTTTTATTGTTAGCCTTGGCTTGTGGGTGGCGATAATTTCAGCCCCCGTCTTGCTGACGGCGCAGTTTAATTTTATGCTGGTGGGCATGGCACTGGTGGCCCTTATTGCGCTGGCCTTGGCTTTAAGCCACCTCAGCCGCCGTGAATATCGCAGTGCGGTTTTTATGCTCTTGCTCAGCAGCACGCTGACTATCCCCACCGCACTGGGCCAAGTTTTGCCGCAGCTACAGCCCTTGTGGCTGGCGGCACAAGTGCAGCAGGCCATTAAGGCCGATACCCCCTGCCCCAATTGGCAAGCCGTAACCGCAGGCTTTAACGAACCCAGCATTGTCTTTGCTTTGGGCACCCGCACCGAATTTTTGAATGATGGCAGCAAGGCCGCCGCAGCGATGCTGAATAATCGCTGCCTTGTGCCCGTGGTAAGCGCCGCACAAAGCGCGGCTTTTATGGCGGTGGCGGGCGAGCAAGCCACACTCATTACCCACATAAGTGGTTTTAACTATGGCAGCGGCGACGCTTTAGAGCTTTATGTTTACCGCGCCCGTAATTAGGAAAATTGCCCTATTTGCGGGGCTGGCCATGCTTGTCATGCTGGTCTCGGTTTTGTATATCGACTTGCCGCTGTCGCTGGCTTTGCGTGGGGCCCCAGACTATTTAATAGCCCCCTTTAAAGCCATCACCTTTTTGGGCAAATCTGAATGGTATTTGGTGCCGAGCGGCGTGGTTTTTTTGCTGGCGCTTTATTTTATAAAACGGCAACCGCAAGCACGGCGCGTGGCCATTTATAGCGGCTTTATTTTTGCCAATGTTGCCGGCAGTGGCATTGCGGTTAATATTGCCAAAGTGCTGATTGGCCGTGCCCGCCCCGTGCTGGAGCAGCGCTTTGGCTTTTATGGCTTTGATCCGCTGACCCTTAATGGGGACTGGCACTCGCTGCCCTCGGGCCACACTAATACGGTGTTTGCGCTGGCCTTGGCCGTTGGCGCGCTATGGCCCAAATGGCGCTGGCCGATGCTGGTTTTTGCGGTGGTTATTGCCTGCTCACGGGTGATTGGTAATAGTCATTATCTGACCGATATTTTGGCGGGTGGCCTGTTGGCTTTTATTACTTTTTACCCAATTAAGGCCTATTTTATGCGCCAAGGCTGGCTTCGTTGACAAAACGGCACTGATTAGCTAGAAGATTTACCCTGTATGGTGTTAGATATTTAGTGCGGCAACGTAGCTCAGTGCCCCTCGCGCAAGCGAGAAATTTAAAGAGCCAGTGTTTGGTATTTAGTATCCGGTGTTTGGTGCGGCAGCGTAGCTCAGTGCCCCTCGCGTGAGCGAGAAAAGCAAAGAGCCAGTGTTTGGTATTTAGTATCCGGTGTTTGGTGCGGCAGCGTAGCTCGGTGCCCCTCGCGCAAGCGAGAAATGCAAAGAGCCAGTGTTTAAGTGTTTTGATTCAGATGTTTGGTGCGGCAGCGTAGCTCAGTGGTAGAGCAGGGGAATCATAATCCCTTGGTCGGGAGTTCAAATCTCTCCGCTGCTACCAAACTTTCTACACAATATATTTTGCTATTTTGCTATTTTGCTATTTTGCTTCTGGCTGAGCTATTGGCTTAGCTTGTTCGGCGGCTTTTGCGGCCTCGGCGGCGGCTTTGTTTTTGGCCTCAAGCTCTTGGCGCTTTTGTTCGATAAACTTACGCTGCATCTCCATCAGGCTTTCACCCACGGGCACCGAGATTTTTTGCTCGCCTGATTTTTCGTAGGTTAAGTTAAGCTCGATAGTTTTTTGCTTAAGCGTATCCGCACTAATATCTTGCAAAATAAAGCGCACATGACCAGCCTTGGCGAGGTCCGCGGTGCTGATTGGCAGCGCCAATTGCTCGCCCATGCCTGCGGTCGTGCCATAAATTTCAATTTTTTTGGCGGGGCCCGTTACAGACACCAGCTTATCGGGCTTGATTTCGGTAAAGCCTTGCGAGCGCATCACGGCTACCAGCTGTTTTTCGTTGGGGCCTTGTGTTTGGTGCAGGCTGGGCGATTCTATTTTTGATTGCGCTTGTGCGGCGGGCGACCCCACCACAAAAACAGACACAAACATGCCACACAAAATGGCACAAAAATTTAAGCGCATAATAGTAGCTCCCTTAAGACATGACCCATGAGTAAGCTATGCCATATTTTGCTTAATGTGCATAGCTGGCTGGTTGCAGCTTGGGTTGCGCCTGCTGCTCGGTTGCGGCTTGCTTGGCCAGAGCCGCCTCAATGGCCGCCATGCGCTGCGAGAGCGCGGCATTTTCGGCCGACAGCTGCTCGATGCGGCTATTGGCACTGGCCAATTGCTGCACCAGATTAAGCTGCTCTTTGGCCAGGGCGGCCACTTGCTGCACCACGCCCTCAAGCTTGGCGGCCAGCTCTTTTACGGCCTCAATCACCACACCAAACAGACCGTCATAATTCACCGTCAGCTTGCCATCTTTGTTGGATTGCACCAATTGTGGCAGCACTTGCTGCACTTCTTGCGCAATCACACCCATATCGGCTTTGTTGCTTTCGTTCCACACAAACTCAACGCCGCGCAGCTGGTTAAGTGTGCTAAGGCCACTTGCGGTTTTGATATTGTGCTTAAGCGTGGCGTCTGAGCTGTGGAAGAAGCCCGCAGCAAAATTTGAGCCGCGCGTATAGGTGCTGCCATTGTCATCTACTCGGAAGGTCCACTGCCAGCCGCCGGTTAAAAAGCCGATGCTGCTACCGCCATCATCATGGATCCAGCGACGACCCGAGCCGCCATTAATCATCACATTATTACCTGCAACGGCCAATGTGCCGCTGATGGTTGAGTTGCCCGAATCATCCGAGCGGAATACCCAGCCACCACCATTATTCAAGAAACCAATCAAATTACTGTCGCTAAATACATAGCGCACATGGTTGGTGTCGGTATCTTGCAGTTCAATAGCGGGGCTGCTACCCACAACGCGGGCGCGGTTGCCGTTAAAGGTAACGCCACCACCATAGGTCGTCAGCGTGTCGGCCAACACGGCATTTAAGCGGTTATTGCCACGTGGCTGCAGGTAATAGCCGGTATTGACACGGTCATAGAAGATATTGGCGCGCACATCTTCCATAATACTCGTGGCGCGCGGCACCACATAATAAGCCGTGTTAGCGCGGTCATAGAAGATATTAGCGCGCACATCGTTTAATTGATTTATGCCGTTGGGGTCAAGACTATAGCTATTATCATTGCTATCAATAAAGTTTTGCGCATAAACCGTGTTGGTTAGAAAAAGGCTGCCGCTACCAAAAATATTACCACCCGCCGCAACGCGGAAGCGCTCGTTACCGGCGCCCCAGCTGGCATCATCTTCGGAAATGGTAAAGTCGTTGGCGCTATTAATACCCGTGCCCCAAACCTTGGCAGCGCCACGGTGATAGAACATGCGCGGCGCTACTTGTGTGCCATTGCCAGATGTTTGCAGCTCTAGCGCCATGCCATTGCCACCACTGGTTTTAATCAGGGTCATAGGCTGGCCCGCGCCACCATTGGCAGTAAGGTTGCCATTAAGATTAACGTTGCCATTCAGGTTACTCGTGCCAGTCACCTGCATTTTATAACCACCGGGGTCATTACAACCAAAGCAGACATTACCTGTGGTAATGATACCGCCCGCCGCATTCGCACCCGTGCCGCCACCATAGCCAATGGTAAGGCCACCTTGCGTGCCATACCAACCGCCACCCAGCCAAACATTTTTATCGTTAGTTGAGCGAATCCAGGTGGTATCGCTCATATGCCAACCACCACCCCAGGCATTGTTATACCAACCACTATTGCCATTGGTGCTAATACCATTATTTGCCGTGATATTACCATTTGGATCAATCACCACTACATCGGTAGCACTGGCATTGCGGAAACGTGCCAACGAGCCGCCATTAACATTTTGGAAGTATAAGTGCGTGGCATGGGCTTGGATTTTTGTAGCCTCGCCGCTCCAGCCGCTATTGGTAAGGCGCAAATCACTGCCGGTGGTGATGTTGCCACTTGGCACCGTAAGATTGAGGTTATTAAACGACGCCGTGCGCACCGCGCCATCGGCACCGTAAAACTCAACATTACCTGGTAAGCTTGCGTGCGACACACCGCGCAGCACCATGGTGGCGCCTGTTGTAGTCCAACCCGTGCCACCTGATAAAACAATGTGCTTGTTATTGGCATTGGTGGTGAAGTATGGGTCGGCTGAAGTCATGGTAAAGCCGTTGGCTGTCACTTGGCCACTGGTGGTAAGCGATGACGGGTTAAAACTACCCGCCGATAACGAGCCCGACACAGCAAGGTTGCCCGTTAAATTCATGGTGCTGCCAGAGGTCATAAGGCGTACGTCAAAATCAGCAGCGGCAGTGGTTTTGAAGTCGATATAAGGGCTGCCAGCAGCACGGCTGATTTCGATAGAACCATCGCTGGCATTCATCCATATAGCATTATTACCCGCGCCAGAAATCATATTGCCGGTAGACGCGATAGTGCCGCCAGCGCTAATGTTGCGCCCAACCGACATATCGTTACTGTCATTCATATTCATCGACCAACCGCCGCCAGCATTCAAGAAGCCAATCAGACCGCTATTGCTATGAATATAGCGTGTAGTACCACCACCTTGGTCGGTGTCGGTAAAGTTTATAGTGGGCGAAGTATTCGAAAGAGTGGTACCGCCATAGTTGGTAATAGCATCGGACACCACGCTATTCAGACGGTTGGTGCCGCGTGGCTGCAATTGATAGGCCGTATTAGAACTATCAACAAATAAATCAGCACGAATTTGGTTCATAATACTGGTACCGCGGGGCACCACATAAAACCCTGTGTTAGTTCTATCGTAGAAGATATTTGAACGGATATCGTTGACGAAACTCACACCGCTGGGGTCAACATTGCCGCCCTCGCTATCGATGAAATTCGTGCCTGTTACCGTGCCCGTGGCCGATAAATTGCCCGAAACGCTGGTATTACCAGTAATAACCAGACCATTGCCATTTTCCAGGGTCAATTCAAGGCTGGTATTGGCCGTGCCCCAACCCATATAGGCGCCGCGCTGGCCATCGGGGCGCTGCCATTCAATGTATGGGTAACGGCCCGCCACATTTGAGCGCATGGTTACAGCCGCACCGCTGGTTATGGTAACCTGACCGCCAAAGGTGCCCGTACCAGCTGCACTTAAATTGCCAGCTGCGGTTATATTGCCACCAGCCCAAATGTTGCGGGTGACGCCCATATCGCCGCTGTCATTCATATTCATCGACCATTGGCCAAGATTGTTCAAAAAGCCAATCAGGCCGCTATTGCTGTGTATAAAGCGTGTGCTGCCGCCGGTGCCTTGGTCGGTGTCGGTAAAGTTTATTTGCGGGGCCGTGCTGGAAAGCGCAAACGAGGGCGCGCTGATCGAATCGGCCACCACGCTATTAAGGCGGTTGGTGCCACGGGGCTGCATATAATAAGCCGTATTAATGCGGTCGTAGAAAATATCGGCGCGCACATCATTTAAAATGCTGGTGCCGCGTGGTTGCAGGTAAAAGCCGGTATTGACGCGGTCATAGAAGATATTGGCGCGCATATCGTTGGTTAAGCTGATGCTGGCGGGGTCGATATAATAGCTGGCATCGTTTCCATCATACATGAACTGAGCTGTGACAACGCCGCTGGTTGATATATTGCCAGTTGCCGATATGCCACCACCCGTGCTTAAACCGCCGCCAATGGTTACATTACCACCCGCCGCAATGCGGAAGCGCTCGGTGCCGGCAGCCCAGGCGGCTTCATCTTCATTGATGGTAAAGTCGTTGGCGCTATTGATACCCGTGCCCCAAACCTTAGCATTAGCGCGGTGATAAAACATGCGTGGCGCTACTTGTGTGCCAGCACCCGATGTTTGCAGCTCTAGCACCATGCCATTGCCACCACTGCTTCTGATTAGGCTCATGGGCTGGTTAGCACCGGAATTAACGCTAACAGTGTTGTTGGAGGTAAGGCCACCATTGGCGGCAATATTGCCACTGGCCGTAATAGTGCCCACAGTGCTGATATTACCGCTTGGGTTAATTGAGACAACGTCTGACGCGCTAGCGTTGCGGAAAAGCGCCAAAAAGCCGCCATTGACGTTTTGGAAATAAAGATTGTTGGCATGGGCTTGTATTTTTGTGGCTTCACCCGTCCAGGCGCTATTGGTAAAGCGTATATCGGTGCCCGTGGTAACCGAGCTGGGGCTAAAGCTGCCCACCGAGAGTGTTCCCGACACACTCAAGTTGCCCGTTAAATTCATGGTGGTGCCGCTGGCCATCAGGCGCACGTCAAAATCATCTGCGGCGAGGTCTTTAAAGTCGATATAAGGGAAGCCAGCCGCGCGGCTGATTTCAATAGAACCACTACTGGCATTAATCCACACAGCATTATTACCCGCGCCAGCAACCATATCACCGGCTGAATTAATACCGCCACCTGACGAGGTAATGGTACCACTGGCAGTTATTGTGCTGCCAACACTTAAACTACCTGCCGGAATGCCAACATTGCCATTGTCAAAAAGATCTAAAGCCGAGCCAGAATTGGTGCCATTTTGGAAATAGCGCCAAAAAGCCAGCTTGTTGCCATAACCACCGGTCATGTTAAAAATGGTCCAGTTATTGGCAATGGCACCAACCTTTGCGGGGTTTTGCAGGCTAATTTGTCCACCCTCGTTGCTGTTAATTGAACTGCCTACCCCTCCACCATTCGCCGATATACCGCCCTGAGCAGTGATACCACCGCCAGCCCAAATGCCACCCGTGGCCGTTACGCTGCCGCTGTCAGCTACATGGAAAGACCAGCTACCAGCATTATTTAAAAAGCCAATGAGGCCGCCATCGCTATACAAAACGCGTGTGCTGCCACCACCTTGGTCGGTATCAGTAAGGTTTACGCGCGGGCTAGTGCCAGACACACCCATTTGATTGCCTGTTGCAGTTACTGTACCAGCTGCAATAAAGTTACCGCTATTATCTAACGAGCCAATATTAGTATCGGTCGAGCTGCGGAACTCATAGCCATTGGGCGAGCCAAAAAATGTGCGGCCCGCATTGCCAAACCAAAAACGTGGGCGGCCATCGGTGCTGGTGTTCCAAACATTAACATCGGCGCGCATAAAGTTGGCGCTGCTTATACCATCGAGCAGGTCGGCATCAAGGCCGCCGCCGGCGCCATCATTGCCGTCATGCCAAATGCGGTTCCAGGCCGTGGTGCCCAAATTGTTAGTGGCACGATAAAAAATATCGTTGTTACTATAAAAGCTGCCGGCAAACTGCATGGAGAAATAATTGCCTTGGTTGCTATGCGTGCTGGCAAGCATATGATACCAAGCATTGCTGTTTTGTGGCCAGCCATTGGCCGTAGTGGCGGCCGAGGTTTGATAAAAGCCGCTATTAACCCGTGTGCTGATATTATCGCGGGTTACAACCTCAAAGCCGTTTTGTGCACTCAGCATGCCGCTTTGTGTCACTGTGCCGCTCACATTTAGGTTGCCGGCCACTGTGACATTACCCGCCGTGCTAAAGCTGCCCGTGGCGCTTATATCGCCATTGCCAGCTATGATTACACGCGAGGTGTTATTGGTGCCAAGGTGCAGCGGCGCATTATTAAAGTTAACAATATGCGCGGCATTAGGGCCATGATAAGCAGTAGCGGCAACATTTGGCCCGTTAGAGCCCAAAATAAGCCCCCAATTATCAGTGCTAGCCGTTATGTTTACTTGGTTCGATGCAGCCGTGCCCGCGCCAACGCCCGAGCTAAATTGTGCAGCGCCACCCGCGGTGCCGCTATTACTAACCACATGCAAACGGCTGGTGGGGTTAACTGTGTTAATACCCACATTACCGCCATTAAAGAAGCTGCTGCCGCTATTGGTAATGTTAACCGTGGCACTCGTGTTACTTGCCCCCAAAACCACACCACCCGTGCCGGTGCAAAGGCCATCACTATTAAGAGCGCAAATACGCCCATAGGAATATATGCTGGTAGAAGCCTGCATTGTAGCTGCATTAAGGCTAGCCCAGGTGCCAGTGGTGCTGCCAATGTTAATGCTGCCACCCGTAATGGCCACAGCATTAGCATTTTGCGTGGCCATGGTGCCAAGGCCAAGGTTGGTGCGTGCAGTAGCAGCGTCGGATGCACCCGTGCCGCCATTAGCCACAGCCACAATCCCAGTCACATTAGCCGCATTGCCGCTAACATTACCCGTAACATTACCGGTGAGGTTACCCGTAATGGTGCCGCTCACGCCAAGATTGCCAGTAATATTGGTGTTAAGCAGGCTGTTGGTGCCTTCATTTTGCAACAACGAGCCCCAGAAATTGATTTTGCGCTGGGTGTTATCGGTGTTGCTGCCAATAATATTTAAACCCGGGGCAAAGGGTGCGGTGCCAATTACACCATCGTTAGCGTCGCCAAAGCCCGAAGTATTAGTAATTCTCATAACATTGCTCACTTCAAAAGCTCTGGCGGGCGTGCTGGTGCCGATACCCACACGGCCACTGGCAGTCAGCCATAAATTGCCACCCGCGCGCACCGAACTATCCACATCCATGCCAAGGCCGATGGCGCTTGTAGTCCAATCAGTGCCGGTGGCGGTACGCAGGGCCCTTATGCCCAGTGAGCTACTATTTGTGCCTGCTAAAAAGCCAATGCTGGCCAGTGCTAGCTCATTGCCCGCCGTGCCGCCCAAACTGCCCGCATTGGTGCGGAAGGTGGTGCTGGCCGCGCCGCCGCCAAGCTCGGTGCCCGTGGTGCTTACATTAAGCCGTGAAGACGCGCCAATTGTGCCAATACCAACATTACCATTGGTGCCAAAATACATACGCGTTGTGGCCGCGCTGTTTTGATATATATAAAAATCGCGTATGCCAGTGGCGGTAACATCCTGGCCTAATTGCCAATCGCCCGTTTGCACGCTGGCACGGCGGCTGGTGGCATGCGTACTTTCGATAATGTTCAGCGTGGGGCCACCTATAGATGTGTCAGTGTGCAGCGTAAGGGCGGTACCGCTGGCAACAGTGCCAAATTGTGCGCGCACCGCACCCGCTACAGTAACATTCACTAAGTTAGAAACCGCCAAAACGCTGGTGGTGCCGCCGGGGTCAGTAATAGAGTTTATCTGGCTCCCCGCCGTGAGACCTAACCAGCCGCTCGTGCCGCAGCCTTCAAACACGCTGCCTGTCCAACGGATAGCGCCACGCTTGGCGGCATTACACCCGCCGGCATCATTGGCCACCTGCACCGCGCCATTGACATGCAAACGGCTGTTAGGCGCTGTGTTGCCAACACCAAGATTACCGGCGGTGGTGAGTGTCATCAATTCATTCAGGGTATTTTGCGCTGTGGCATTGCCAGCATAAGAGCCAAAACGAATTGCCACGCTATCGCTGCTGCGGCCATAAAGCGCGGTTGCCCAACCCGTGCTTTGGCTGCCACCACCGCCCAAATGCAATTCAGTACCGAAAGCGTTATCGGTAAAAAGGCGCAAACCTGAATTACGGGCTGTGGCCGAACCGTCGGCACCGCTAAAGAGCAAATCGCCACCGACAACATGCAAACGTGCAAATGGCGAGGGCGTGCCAATACCAACATTACCTTGCACAATCATGCCATTGGTGGGATGATTATTGGCATAATCATTCCAAACCGTGAGGCCAGCAACTTTTGCATCCTGTGCCTGATTATTGACTGTTCGGAAGCCAAAGAAGGTATTGGAATGCAGCGAACCATTAACAACCTCAACACCGCCATCACTGCGGATGGTCATGCGTCTGGTCATGCTGGCAGCATCACCCGCGGGTGTGGTTGAAAAGTCAATGCGTGTGGGTTGCGATAAACCCGCCACAAAATTAGCATCGGCATACATAGTCATGTCGGCGACGCCACGCGGCCAAGTGGACAAAGCACTTTGACCACGATAAATACCCAAAATATCGCCGCTTTGTGGCTGTGTGGGCGAAGACTCGGTGCCACGAGCAAACGTAGCAATATAGTGAGGCACATTGCCGACACCATAATTTGTATTGCTAATAATACCATGGGTTGTGCTGTTAACTGCACCAATAGCGCCGTTAACGCGCGCATTGCCATTTATGGTGGTACCACCATTTATAGTGGTGTTACCACTTTGGTCTATCACGACACGGTCTTGGCCTTCGGTGTTAATACGCACAGTGCCGTCGGTGCCGCTATCGGTCACACTAATGGCGCTATTGCCCTGCGATATCTGGTTAAATGAGTTGGCTACAGCCGCCCACGTGCCATCACCGCGTAAAAACAAATTAGTTTGACCCGCCGCTGGCACTGGCACACCACCACGCGTACCTGCCGAACCGGCCGTGGCACCCGTAAAGGGCGGAATTTCAGTGTTAACAAGGCCGCTGACTGTCCAAGTGCCACTATTGCGGCGAGCAAAGCCATCGCCCGAGACATCGCTAAACAAATTGGTGCGCGCACCCGCAGCTGTGCTGGCGCCCGTACCACCATTAGCCACTGCCACAACGCCGGTCACGTTGGTTGAGTTACCGGCAAAGTTGCCGCTAAAGTTCATGCTGGTCACATTAAGCGTGCCAATGGTGGCCGTGGTTATGGTGCTGGCCGACACAGGCGAGCCCGCCGTACCCAAAGTGGCGCTGCCGCCGGCAATGGTGCCCGACAAAGTGTTGCCGCTTAAAGTACCGCCGCTAATGGTGGCGCCAGCGGCCGAAAGCGTGCCGCTTAAAGATGGGTTTAATAAGGTGCTGCCGCTTAAGGTGCCGCCCGCAAAGGTGCCAGTCAGCGTGCCACCACCTGCTAAGGTTGCGGCGCCACTGGTATTCAGCGTGGCCGCATTTACGTTTACGCGCGATGCTGTTGTACCAATATTAGCACTGCCGCCACCCAGCAAGCTGCCGGTTAATGTAGCGCCCGCGCCAGCAGCAATAGTGGCACCGGTAATAGTGGTGGTCCCGGTCTCTGTAACATTCGTAAGCGTGCTGCCACTTAATGTGCCGCCGGTAAAAGTGCCCGTAAGCGTACCACCCGCGCTAAAAGTAACCGCGCTATTAGCATCAAGCGACGTAAACGCACCCGTGCTGCGTGTGGTGGCGCCAATAGTTGCCCCGTTAATAGTGCCGCCGGTAAGGGCCACAGCATTAGCATTTTGTGTGGCTACACTGCCCAAACCCAAAGAGGTGCGTGTGGCGGCTAGATCGGTCGCTTGGTTGGCGTCAGCGGTAAAAGTGACATTACCGCCAATTTCGACATTTTGCATAAAGCGCGAGTTACCGGCAACGTCAAGCGGGCGTTGCGGGTCGCTGGTGCCGATACCAACGTTGACAGCGCTGGGATCAACACCAAAATTAATTTTGCTGTCGCTTTGGCTTTGCCACACATTAGCGCGGCTCACCACCTGACCCACATTGAGCGACTCTGCGCGGTCATCACCCACAGCGCTGGTATTGGCGCAGGTGGTTTGCAAAACGCCATCAGGACCAGCGGACATCACCATCATCGAGGCAGACGAGGCGTTATTGCGCGAGCGGTCCCAGTTACAATAAACATAATAGCGGCCCCATGGGTCGATCTGCTTCACGCCCGCCACTACCGGCAACACACCCGTACTTGATGGCGTGCTGCCATTTTGAATGGCGCTAATCCAGCCGGCACTGCCAGTTGTTTGACCCGCAACCGATGGCATGCGCGCCGCTTCACCGCCGGTGGGCCAAGCCGCCGCATCGATGGTGGCGGGGTATTCTAACTGATTAAGCGAGCCATTAAGAAAGGTGCTGGCGGCCAAACTTTGCGATGCGGCCAGCAACTGATTGCGCACTTGATTTTCGGAGGTGACTTCAACATTACTGCGCAGCACTTGCGTATAACCGCTAAACAGCACCGCGCCACCAATACCTGCGAGCGCCAAAATATATAAAATAGGCGCGAGCGCAAAACCAGCTCTCATAGCTAATCTGGGCGAGCGGTTATTTTTTATATTGGGCATAGGTGCCTCCGCAGCATTAAAACCAAGCATTAAATTCTAGCTGTAAGATTAGCCGAAACATGTTAACAAACGGGTAAAGATGCAATTGCGTTAATTTACCTTTGCTTAACCTTAATGGAGTGTTAAGGAATGAAAACCTACCAAACATTAGCGAATTACACCGCCCAAGATGGCGATATTGTCCTGCTGCGCGCCGATTTGAATGTGCCGGTAAAAGACGGCGCGGTTAGCGACGACACCCGTCTTGTGCGCCTGTTGCCCACGCTTAAAGCCTTGCAAAACAAAGGGGTGCGGGTGGCGATTTTATCGCATTTTGGGCGGCCAAAAGGCGTTGATGTCACGCAATCTTTGCGGCCTGTTGCCGCGCATTTAGCGCAATTACTGCATACAAATATTGCTTTTGCCGAAGACTGTATTGGTGACGCACCAAAAAATATTTTGGCAAACCTGCCCCAAGGCGGCCTTTGTGTTTTAGAAAATTTGCGTTTTCATGCCGGCGAAGAAAAAAATGACCCCGCTTTTGTGCAGCAGCTGGCCGCTTTGGGCACAGTTTTTGTCAATGATGCGTTTTCGGCCAGTCACAGGGCGCATGCCAGTATTGTTGGTTTGGCGCAGGCTTTACCCGCTTATGCGGGGCTATTGATGGAGGCCGAACTTACCGCGCTAGACAAGGCCCTTGGCACACCAAAGCCGCCGCTATTGGCGCTGGTGGGTGGCGCCAAAATATCAACGAAGCTTGAATTACTGGGCAATTTAGTTGGTAAAGTGAATATGCTGGCGCTGGGTGGCGGCATGGCCAACACATTTTTAGCCGCACAGGGCGTGGCCATGGGTAAATCGCTGGTCGAAGCCGATATGTTGCCGCAAGCCCGCGCCATTATGGCCAAAGCGCAAAGCCAAGGCTGCGAAATTATTTTGCCCATCGATGGCAGGGTGGCAAAAAGTTTTAGCGCCGATGCGCCACACCACGAAGTGCGCAATGCCGACATTGCCGCCGATGACATGGTGCTGGATATTGGCCCACAAAGTATTAGGAATATTATCTTAGCAGTACAGCGCGCTAAAACTGTGCTGTGGAATGGCCCCTTAGGCGCTTTTGAACTGCCGCCCTTTGCCGTGGGCACCATAAAAGTGGCGGAGAGTGTGGCTGAAGCCAGCAAAGCCGGCACGCTTTTAAGCGTGGCCGGTGGCGGCGATACTGTGGCCGCACTTGAGGCCGCTGGCACCGTGGCGGACTTTAGCTATGTTTCAACCGCGGGCGGCGCCTTTTTAGAATGGCTTGAGGGCAAAGAGCTGCCTGGCATAAGCGCGCTTATTCACGCCGCTTAGTCGATACTGGCTAAAACAGCGCGCAGCTCGGTAAAGATACGGTCAATCTCAGCTTTTTCAATAATAAGGCTGGGCGAGAAAACCAATATCTCGGCGGTGGGGCGTATCACAATATCGCGCTCCCACATTTTTAGGAAAGCCTCATAGGCGCGGGTGAGGCCCGTGGTGCCAGCAGCAAATATACGCGGGTCAAGCTCGATAGCGCCAACCAAGCCGATATTACGGATATCAACCACATGCCGTGCATCGCGCAGGCTATGTATGGCCGATTGCCAATAGGGTGCCAGATTATCGGCCCGCGCAAACAAACCCTCTTGCTCGTAGGTATCGAGCGTGGCCATGGCGGCCGCACAAGCCAGCGGGTGACCGCTATAGGTATAACCATGGAAAAAATCTATCTGCGTTTCGGGGCCTTGCATAAATGCCTCGTAAAGCCCACGGCGCAGCAGCACTGCCCCCATCGGCACGGTGCCATTGGTAATGCCCTTGGCTACAGTTATCATGTCGGGCGTGACTGCAAATTTCTCGGCGGCGAAGCTGGCGCCCACACGACCAAAGCCAGTTATCACCTCATCAAAAATCAGCAGCAGGCCGTGCTTATCGCAAATGGCGCGCAGGCGCTCTAGGTAACCCACCGGTGGCACCAAAACGCCCGTGCTGCCCGCCACGGGCTCGACAATCACCGCCGCAATGGTGCTGGCATCGTGCAATTGCACCAGACGCTCCAGCTCATCGGCCAGATGCGCGCCCCATTGCGGCTGACTATGACTAAACGCCATATCGGCGCGGCTATAAGTGTGCGGCAAATGATCGATACCGGGTAAACCCAAGCCAAACATTTTGCGGTTTGGGCTAATGCCGCCCACCGAAATACCGCCAAAGCCAACGCCATGATAAGCGCGCTCGCGGCCAATAAAACGCTGGCGCTGCCCCTGCCCTTTTTGCCGATGATAGGCCAAAGCCAGTTTTAAGGCCGTATCCACCGCTTCAGAGCCTGATGAGGTATAAAACACATGGTCAAGATCGGCAGGCGCCATTTTAGCCAAGCGATGCGCCAGCTCAAATGCTAGCGGGTGCCCCAAATGAAAAGTTGGCGCGTAATCAAGCTCGGCCACTTGTTTTTGCACGGCCTCGACGACGCGGCTGGCGCCATGCCCCGCATTGACGCACCATAAGCCGCCAATCGCATCAAGCATTTTGTGGCCATCGGCGCTTTCATAATACATGCCCTTGGCTTTAGTAAGCAGGCGTGGCGCGGCCTTAAAATGCTTATTCATGGAGAAAGGCATAAAAAAAGCATCAAGGCTATTGGGGCGTGGGTGGGTCATGGTCGCTCGGTTTAACTGCGGTTGATAATCGGGTTGGGGTCTTGGTCTGTGGGCGGCGGCAAACGATTAGGGTGCAACAGCACCACGGAGTCGGCCATAAAATCGTGGAGCGTTTGTTTTTTGGCAGTAAACAGTGCCAGCAAAAAACCAAAGGCAAGGCCAATGCCGCTGACATAAAAACCAAAGCCACGCCACAAAGCGCGACCCAAGGTTAAAGGCTGGCCATCGGTGCCAACCACATAAATGCCCACAAGGCGCTTACCATAAGTGGCTTGGTGCTTTGAGGCTAAACTAAAACCCATATACAGAATATGCAGCACCGCACCCATGCCATTAATAGGACTATGTTCATAAGTTAAAAACGGCACATGCAGCAGCACAGCGAGCACACCCAGAAATATCGACACAATAAAGCCATCGAGCAGCATGGCAATAAAACGCCGTGACAGGCTGGCATAAGGAGGCGGGAAGATATTGGTGCTCGTATTAGGGCTATTCATGGCCCTAGTTTAGCGCATAAAAAAAGCGCGGCAAGGTGAACTACACCAAGCCGCGCCCTTAATCGTCAAAAATTATGCTTATTCGGCAGCAACCACGGCGCTTGAAGTATCGCGGCTGACCATTTTCTCGGCGATGCGGGCCGACTTACCACGCAGCGCACGCAGATAATAAAGCTTGGCCCGACGCACTTCGCCGCGGCGCACAACTTCAATGCTCTCAATGCGGGGGCTGAAAAGTGGGAACACGCGCTCCACGCCTTCGCCATAGCTGATTTTGCGCACGGTGAAGGAAGACGCCAAGCCACGACCCTTACGGCCAATGCACACGCCTTCAAAGGCCTGAATACGCTCACGCGTACCTTCAACCACTTTCACATTGACGCGGACGCTATCGCCCGGGCCAAAATTAGGAATATTTTTGGTTGGCATAATTTTTGCCAGTTCGCGCTGCTCAAATTGCTCAAGACTATTCATGACACTATCCTTACTCGATTATGCGGCCGTAACCGCCCATTTATGGTGCGGAGGCAGTAATAAGCATAAAAAGGCCGCTAAAGCAAAGATTTTTAGCATAAATCGGCCATTTTACTGGTTAATCATGGGTTTAGGGCCACCCCCGCCACCATGGGCACCCCTCGGCCCCCTCTCCGGCAAGGCGCGCAAAAAGCACCGCGCTAGGTTTGGCGGCGATATTTTGCCCATAAATCAGGGCGTTGGCCTTGTGTGTGCTTTTCGGCCTGTTGCTGGCGCCATAATTTAATCTCGGCATGGTTGCCCGAAAGCAAAACCGGCGGCACAGCCTGCCCCTGCCATTCAGGCGGGCGGGTGTAGTGCGGATATTCTAGCAGACCCGCGCTAAAGCTTTCCTCACTGGTGGTGTGGCTATTGCCCAGCACACCCGGCAATAAGCGCACCACGGCTTCAAGCAGCACCATGGCCGCGACCTCGCCGCCCATGAGCACGTAATCGCCGATGCTGATTTCCTCGATCGCGTCATGCTCTAATACGCGCTGATCGACGCCCTCATAGCGACCACACAACAACACCAAGCGCGCACAGCCCGCCAGCTCTTGCGCTAAGCTTTGCGTGAGTGGCCGCCCGCGGGGCGATAGGTAAATAGTCCTTCTGGGTGTGGCGGGCTTTGGCAGGGAGGCTCGCGCCTGTGCCAAGGCCGCGCTGAGCACATCGGCGCGCAACACCATGCCGGCGCCGCCACCATAGGGCGTATCATCAACATTTTTATGAGCCCCCACGCCAAAATCGCGAAGGTTGGTGGTCGCCAAATGCCATAGCCCATCTTGCAGAGCCTTACCCGCCAGCGACACACCCAACAGCCCCGGAAACGCCTCGGGGAAAAGTGTGATGATATTGGCCGCCAAAAGCGGCGGGGCGCTAAGCGGGTGATTCATCGCGCTCATCAACAAAAACGGGAAGGTTGATAATAATGCGCCCTGCTGCCAAATCGACCGCGGTGACAATGTTATTATTATAGGGCAACAGCATTTCAGCCTTGCCGCTGATATTCATAATAAGGCCTGCACCATAATCATCGAAGGCTGTGAGCTTGCCCAAAATATCGCCCGTGGTGCTTACCGCCAATAAACCGATTAAATCGGCACGGTAAAACTGCCCCTTGGGCAAAGGCGGCAATTTATCACGGGGCGCATAAAGCCGCTCGCCGCGCAAAGCCATGGCGGCATCACGCGTGGTAACACCAGACACAAAAGCCACAACACTACGCGCCGGCGCCATCACTTGCGTTATGGTAAAAAAATGCCCTGCCGCATTTTGTAAAGGCGACAGGGCAATTAAATCGGCGGGCTGTGTGGCAAAGCTATTCAGCTTGACGGCGCCACGCACCCCATGCACACCCACAATCTCGGCCATCAGGATAAGTGCGGATGTGGCCACGGGTTTTTAGCCAGCGGCAGCTTCAGCCGCGGCAGCCGCAGCTTTAAGACGCTCTTGCGCTTTGGCTTTGGGCGCTGATTTAATCGGCGTGGCATTTTGCAGGGGCTTGGGACCAAGATTAGCCGCATATAAAAATTGTGCCACGCGTGGCGAAGGTTGCGCGCCTGAAGCCAGCCAGTGCTTAATGCGCTCGGCATCTAAGGTAACGCGCTGTGGGTTATCGCGCTCTAATTGTGGTTTATACACGCCCAGTTTTTCAATGAAGCGGCCATCACGGGGTGCACGGCCATCGGCCACGACAATGTGATAAAAGGGGCGCTTTTTGGCGCCGTGGCGGGTCATACGTATTTTTAATGCCATGATTACTCTCTCCGGTTGGTTTTGTCGCCCATTAGGTTTTTTAGCTGTGCAAGGTTGGCGCCGCCCCCGCCCAGCATGTTCATAAGGCCGCCTAAACGGCCTGTTTTGCCCATTTTTTTAACTTGTTTCATCATATCGCGCATTTGCACATATTGTTTGAGCAAGCGATTAATTTCGGCAACATCGGTGCCACTACCCAACGCCACGCGCCGTTTGCGCGAGGCATTGAGCAAATCGGGATTACGGCGCTCGGCTTTAGTCATGCTGCTGATAATTGCCTCTTGCCGCTGGATGATGTTGTTATCAACTTTGGCATCTTGCAGCTTTTGCTTCAGTGCGCCACCACCCGGCATAAAGCCCAGCATGCCCGACAAACCGCCCATTTTGCGCATTTGCTTCAGCTGGCTGGCTAAATCATTGAGATCGAACTGGCCAGAAAGGGCTTTTTGCGTCAGCGCCTCGGCCTCGTCCTTGTCAATTTCCATTGCGGCTTTCTCAACCAGCGCCACAACATCGCCCATGCCCAAAATACGATTAGCTAAACGCTGCGGATGATAAGCCTCGAGCGCATCCAGTTTTTCGCCCACACCCAAAAATTTTATTGGCCGCCCCGTGGCTGCGGTTAAGCTGAGTGCCGCGCCTGCCCGTGCATCGCCATCAAGCCTTGTGAGCACCAAGCCCGTCACGCCAACCGCCTCATGAAAACGCGTGGCCACGCCCAACGCATCTTGTCCGGTCATGGCATCAAGCACCAGTAATTGCTCATGCGGCTTGGCGAGCGCGCTAATGGCGCTGATTTCGTCCATCAGCTCAGTATCAATCGACAAGCGGCCGGCGCTATCAAGCAGCAGCACATCATAGCCGCCAAGCTGCGCCTCGCTGACGGCGCGGGCGGTAATTTGCAATGGCGTTTGGCCAGCAATAATGGGCAGGCTATCAACGCCCACTTGCTGCGCCAATATGGCTAATTGCTCTTGTGCGGCGGGGCGGCGCGTATCAAGGCTGGCCAGCAAAACCTTTTTGCGCTCCAGCATGCTTAAACGGCGCGCCAACTTGCCGCTGGTGGTAGTTTTACCGCTGCCTTGCAAGCCCAGCATTAAAATAATCGATGGCGGCGTGGTGTTGAGTGTAAGCGGCACAGCGTCCGTGCCCAGCAGCGCCACCAAATTATCATGCACAATTTTAATGACTTGCTGCCCCGGCGTAATGCTGCGCAGCACCTCTTGCCCTATGGCGCGCTCTTTAACTTTGTCGATAAAATCTTTAACCACCGGCAAGGCGACATCGGCCTCAAGCAGGGCCACGCGCACCTCGCGCAGCGCATCGACGACATCGGCCTCGCTTAATGCGCCCTTGCGGGACAAACGGCTGAAAACGCCGGTGAGTTTCTGACTTAAACTTTCAAACAAAATAGTAAACTCCAAAAAATACACACTACAGAATACAAAAAAACCACAGCATAACGGGGCCAGTGAGCGCCTTGCGCCGACTGACCGAGCATCCCGCCATCGAGGTTGGTAAGCTTTACTTTAAGTAAGCCCAACATCTTAAGCGCTGTGATGCCAAAGCCCCAAAAAGGGCTATAGCAAACCAAATAGAATGATGCTTTTTAACGCTGACAGAGGCCAAAAAGCAAGTATAATCGAAGAGATTTTCTTACTGGCCGGCTTATCCTGATGATTTATTTAAAAATTTGTCACAAATGATCCGTTTTAACTCGGTCTCTTTGCGCTATGGGCGCGGGCAGCCGGTGCTGCGCGATGTGTCGTTTAATCTGCCGCCGCGCTCTTTCCATTTCTTAACGGGGGCCTCGGGGGCGGGTAAAACCAGCCTGTTGCGCCTGATGTATTTGGGCATCAAGCCCAGCCGCGGCCAGCTTTATGTATTTGAGCGCGAGGTGAGCAGCATTAAGCGCCACGATTTGCCCGCGCTCAAGCGGCGCATTGGCGTGGTTTTTCAAGATTTTCGGCTGATTGAGCATTTAACCGCGCTTGAAAATGTGATGCTGCCACTGCGCCTTGGCACACAAAACTTAGCTAATAATCTTGGCAATAATCTTGGCGCCGAAGAGCAAAAAATACGCGAACATGCCAGCGAGCTGTTGCGCTGGGTAGGTTTGGGCAATGCTCTTGCCGCGCATCCGTCCGAGCTGTCGGGCGGGCAGCAGCAGCGCGTGGCCATTGCGCGGGCTGTTATTAACCGCCCTGACCTGCTCTTGGCCGATGAGCCCACCGGCAATGTCGATGATGCCATTGGCCTGCGCTTGCTGCATTTATTTATTGAGCTGAATAAGCTTGGCACCACCGTGGTGGTCGCCACACATAACCAACAGCTGTTAGAGCGTTTTGCCAAACCAAGGCTGATATTAGCCGATGGCCGCCTTACCATAGAAAAACCGCCAGAAGAAGTACCAGAGCAAATGGCGGGTGAGGCATGAGGCGCCGCCCGCACAAAGAATGGCAAGATATCCCGCTCGAAGCCGACCGCTTTGGCTGGTCGCTCTCCAGCATTATTGGCGTGATGGTGCTGCTGGCAACCTTGGCGCTGGCAGCACAAATGGGGCTGCAGCACATTGCCCATAAATGGGAAAATAATCTTTCTGGCCGGTGGACGGTTGAATTACGCCTTTTGCCAGAGTCTTCACCCAGCCTTGAGGCGCGCACCGATGCCGCGCTTAAGCTTTTGCGCGATAGCGATGTGGTGATTGCCGCAAGCGCACTCAGCCCCACACAAATGCGCAGCCTATTGGGGCCGTGGCTGCAATCGCTGCGCATGCTCGATACGCTGCCACTGCCCGTGCTGATTGATGTACAAATCAGAACCGATGCCCAGGCGCTGACCGAGCTTGCCACAAGGCTGCAACAGGCCGTGCCGGGTCTGAGTATCGACACCCACAATGCCGCGCTGCATGAGGCACGGCAATTATTGGCGCTGTTGCGGCTTGTGGCTTTTTCTATTCTTATTTTAGTGAGTGCGGCGGCGTTGCTGGCCGTGGTGCTGGTGGTGCGCGCAGGATTATTGGCACATGCCAATATCATTGCTATTCTTAACATTATGGGCGCGACCGATATTTATATTGCCAAACAATTTCAGCTTTATGCTTGGCGCTTGGCACGTCTTGGGGCGGCCATGGGCTTTACCTTGGCCCTGTTGGTGCTGTTGGCCCTATGGGCGCTGCTGCCGCCTTTAGCCATAACGCAATCGGGCATTGATTGGTTGCAAAGCGCCTTATGGCTGCTGCTGCTTTTGGCTGTGCCGCTGCTGGTGGCAGGTGGCGCGGCGCTGGTTGGCCGCTTTGCCTGCTTACATCTTTTGGAGCGCAGCGCATGAGAGGGCGTAAGCGGCGTTTTATTGGCTGGCTGAGCTTAGCGGCACTGCTCTGGCTCTTGGGGCTGATTGCTTTTGCCACCGATGCCGCCTTGCTTGATGATGTGCCCACCGCCCCGGCCGAGGCCATTATTGTGGTAACGGGTGGCAGTGACCGCATTGAGCAGGGCTTACAGCTTTTGCAAAGTGGCTATGCGTCGCAATTACTCATATCGGGCGTTGGCGCCACGCCCGAGGATTTAGCCAAGCGCTACGGCATTGCCCAGCGTTGGCTTGATTGCTGTATCACGCTGGGCACTACCGCCACCGACACGCTCAGCAACGCCACGGAAGCGGCCGATTATGTGCAGCAGCGCCAATATAAAAGCGTGGCCGTCGTGACCGCGCATTATCATTTGCGCCGCACATTGTGGGAGTTCCGCACGCAAATGCCGCAGATTAAGCTTATAGGCGTTGCCGTGGCCCCCAAACATGTGCGCATAACCGATTGGTGGCAACAACCCGGAACTGCGCGCCTGCTGGTAGGCGAATATAATAAATTAATTGCCGCTTTTGTGCGCGGCCTGCTCTGATAGGAATATATACATGCAACAAACTCGCCCGCAACTGACGCCCACGGTTATTATCCGCTCGCTGCTGTTTAATACGGCATTTTTTAGCTTTAATGCGCTTTACTGCTTTGCCATTTTGCCGCTTATTTTAGTGCCACGGCGGCAAATGATGTATGGCGTGTATTTTTACATGCATGCCGTGGCCTTTTTAGAAAAATATTTGGCTGGCATTACCTATAGCGTTGAAGGGCGCGAGCATTTGCCGACCGACCATAAATTTATTGTGGCGGCTAAACATCAATCAACTTGGGAAACGCTTAAGCTGCATATTTTATGGGGCGACATTGCCGTGGTGCTTAAGCGTGAGCTATACGCCATTCCGCTGTGGGGCTGGCTGTGCCGTAAATCGCGGCAAATCCCGATTGATCGCGGTGGCAGGGCCGCCGCCATGCGCAGCATGATTGAGGGCGCTAAAAGCTGCATTGCCGAAAACCGCACGATTGTGATTTTTCCGCAAGGCACGCGTTTGGGTATTGGCAAATGGCGGCCTTATCGCTCGGGTGTGGCGGTGCTCTATGAGCAATTGCAAGTGCCGATGCTGCCTGTGGCGCATAATGCCGGCCTCTTTTGGCCGCGCCATAGTTTTTGGAAATATCCAGGCCACATCACCGTGCGCATTTTGCCAGCCATTGCCCCAGGCCTTAATGCTGATGCGGCGCTCGCGAAGCTGCAAGCCGTGCTTGAGCCCGTGGCCGAAGAGCTGTCGCTGGCAGCGGGCGGCCCCGCGACTGATTATACCAAAACCGCCTAAGGGCAGTTTAAACGGCAACGCCTTATGGTAATGCGCCAATAAGAGCACTGGCTGCGGGCGAGCTATAGCTGCGGTCAACCAAAATTGCTCTGGGGCTGGCACCCGCACCATAAAGCTTTTCATTAAGGTCGTTATCAGGCGCTAAGACCGAACCATCGATACTGATGCCGGCAAACAGCCCTTCTGAACGGGCGAAAGCATACATATCGGCGCTGGCCCCAAGACCTGTTGCCGCTTGTGCACCCGTGCCCAACTGCCCCAGCGCCACATTGCCATCGGCGCCCAAAGTCACCGAGCGCTCTAAAATGGCATTAAGGCCCTTATCGGTCATGATGGCGATAATAATTTCTGATTGTGAGGCACCCAGCTGCAAGCCATAGGATAATCCACCTAAGCTATAAAAAGCCGGCGCGCTCCAATTGCCTTGTGCATCACGCGCTAACAGCACACCGCGCCCAAAACGGCCGCCAATGAAAATGCCGGCCTTGACCATATCAGGAAAAATTAAAATGGCCTTCGCCCGGCTGGCAAGGTTGAGCAAAGTTGCATAATCCTTGTTGCTGAACATGCTTTCGGCCGTGAGGCGCGATTTCTCGATGATGTTCTCGGGCTTGCTTGTGGCTGTAATCAGCGTATTGCCCGATGCTGTGCCGCCTGGGGCTGAACTGCCTGAGGCTGAACTGCTGCTGCTGGGCGCGGTCTCGGTTGCGGGTGGGGTATCATTGCCAAGGCAGCCCGCCAGTAAAAAAACTGCCGCAGCCACGGTCAGTGCATTGAACGAAAAACCTGTCGTCAGAAAGCGCATAATATGACTCCTATTCAAATTGAACTTGCGCTGCCACAAGCAAAGTTAAAATTGTCGCCTCGCTGATTTGTTGCAAGGCGCCTAATACATCGGCATTACCGCCGCCAATTTTTTTCTGCGCATAAAGGGCCACACAAAGAGCCGAGCCAAAAGCCGCACCCAAA
Organism: Rickettsiales bacterium; assembly: GCA_027485855.1. Lineage (GTDB taxonomy): Bacteria > Pseudomonadota > Alphaproteobacteria > JAIXQD01. The sequence continues at coordinate 161,431 of JAIXQD010000019.1, forward strand.
GCTAAGGCGGCCTCGGTTGGCTCAAGCAATAACAAGGTGGCCACAATACCCAGCGCTAGGCTTATCAGCACCACCGCGCCCGATGGGTCACCAATGGGTTGGCTGGTCGGCTCGGCATCCGCTGGCGGCAGCCAAGCGGCTACGGCGGGCATCATGGCACGCGATAAACAGGCCGCTACCATCCAGCTGGCGAAGACCATTTCAGTGGTGGTGAGATTTGCCACAGCGTTTATTTTAACCAGCAGCACAGTAAGCAATGCCATCATGCCGGTTGTGCCAAGCGAGTGGTCGCGCATAATGGCCAAGCGCGCTTGCGGATTATTGCCACCCGCCACGCCATCGACAAAGTCAGCCAGCGCATCTTCGGCGCGGCAGCGGGTGAGCCACGCCAAAGCCACCACGGCTAAAGTTGCAGTCAAAATAGGCGGCAGCACCATTTCTGCCGCAAGCCAATTTACAAGGGCAGCAAAGGCACCCAAAAACAAACCCACCAACGGAAACCACACCAAAGCCGCGCCATGCTCGGCCATGGGCACGGCATCTTTGCGGGCAAAGCGCGTTAAAAAGGCCAGCGCCAGCACAAAATCATGGGCGTGGCGGGCAAAAAAGCCGCGCTCAATTTGTGGAAGGGGCAAAAGTGGCTCGTGCTGCATATGTTAGCTATAAGCCAGCTTCGCCCGACAATAAAGCCCCCCATCATCATTACTGGCATTTTTTATTGAGCTGCGTTACATCATAGCCATGACTGAAGCCAGCCCCGCCCCCAAATTAGCCCCCGCATCTGAACCCAGCGCCGAAATTAGCCGCAAAGAGATTTTTGCGCTGCTCGCCGAGCTGCCACAAAACGGCACGGCGCCAATAAACGGCGAACTGCCCGAGCTGCAACGTTGGCTGTTTGAACATAGCCTGCGCCCCAACGATATCGATTGGCCAAGGCTGGCGCTTTATTTTGGTGCACATGGCACCGATGAAGCCAGTAAAAACAGCCAAGCCTTATTGCAAAATGCCGCCGCCGAAAATGGCGCCATTTATGCCGTGGCCAGCCAGCTTGAGGCCGATCTACGCCTTTACGAGCTTGATTTAGCCAAGCCCCATGCGGCTAACCCACCCGCTATGACTGAAGATGCTGGCCTGCGCGCCATTAGCTACGGCATGCTTGCGGTTGAAAGCGGCCTACATATTATTGCGCTGGCCGCTGATGGCGACGGCACCGCCAAAGCCGCCCGCCGGCTTGAAGTGGCGCTGGCCACCAGCGATGATGGGCTAAGCACACTTTTTAGCCATGGCGGCACTGAAATTGCCGCGCTGTTTGGCGCCATGCTGGCCGCACGCTTGGCCAAAATACCCGTTGTGGCCGATGGCGATTCGGCCAGAGCCGCTTTGGCACTGCTGCAAAAAATGGCGCCACAAGCCAGTAGCCATGTGTGGCTGGTTGATGGCGGGCTTGGCCAACCCGGCTTATGGCATAATCACTACACGCCTTTATTGGCCAGTGCGGCGGCCATCAATATGCTACGCATTGCGGCCAGAATGCGTAGTTAAATGCGCGGTTAAATGCGCCTGCAAAGCGGCTTGTTGCTTATCGGGCGCATAACGCCATAGCTCGAATGCGGGCGGGCGGGTGCGCCACAACATCGCTCCTTGCTCGGTCAGTTTTTGCGCCACAACGTCATTGCCGGTAAAAACAAAATGCCGCAAGCCATGGTGCAAACAAGCCATAACCGCACCGGCAAAATCAGCACAATCAATTATCAGCGGCACTCTGTGCAAGCGCGGCTGCAAAGCGGCAAACCACAAAGCACCAAGGCTTTGTCCAGCACCAATATCGCTGAGCAAAGCTAAGGGCGGCGCTGTCTCATGCGTGACAGCAGCCACCACACACTCGGCCTCGGCCAAAGTGCGAAAAGCGATAAAGCGCGCTGCGTTATTTGGCAGCGGCCATGGCGGCTGCGGTGTCGAGCATGCGGTTGGAGAAGCCCCATTCATTATCGTACCAGCTCAGCACGCGCACTAAACGCCCGTCAACCACTTTAGTTTCATTAAGCGCAAAAATGCTTGAATGCGCATCATGGTTGAAATCGGTGCTGACCAGCTCTTCGCGGTAGCAAGCTAAAATGCCGCGCAAACTGCCCTTGGCTGCGGCCTCGATAGCATTGTTAATGGCCTCAATGCTGGTATCTTTGGCGGCGACAAACTTAAAATCAACCACCGACACATTAGGCGTTGGCACCCTGATAGCCGTGCCATCGAGCTTGCCTTGCAGAGCCGGCAAAACCTTGCCAACGGCCTTGGCCGCACCAGTTGAGGTTGGAATCATGTTTAATGCTGCCGCGCGCGCCCGATGCAAATCGCTATGCATGGTATCAACAATGCGCTGATCGCCTGTGTAACTATGAATAGTAGTCATAAAGCCGCGCTCGATGCCAACCGCCGCATGCAACACGCTGGCGACAGGGGCCAAGCAATTTGTGGTGCAAGACGCATTAGACACCACCAAATGCTGCGCCGTAAGCGCCGTATGGTTGACACCATAAACCACAGTAAGATCTTCCTCGGTGGCGGGGGCCGAAATCAGCACTTTTTTGGCGCCAGCGGTTATATGCTTGCCTGCATCGGCTTTTTTGGTGAAGCGGCCAGAACACTCAAAGGCAATATCAATTTTATGCTGGCCCCATGGCAATTTTTCGGGATCGTTTATCTGATAGGCTTTAATGCTGCGACCATTGAGCAGCAGCGCATCGGCCGTGGCGCTCACCTCACCCGCAAAGCGACCATGCACAGAATCATATTTCAGCAAATGGGCGTTGGTGTGGGTGTCGGCCAAATCATTGATGGCCACAACTTCTATATCGGTGCGGCCGCTTTCAGCTAAAGCCCGCAACACCAAACGACCAATGCGACCAAACCCATTTATTGCGACACGTAGACTCATCGTAAACCCCTAGTTAGTGAAGTAATAATAACAACGAAAGCCGCACACCTCTTCGCTGCGCTGTTCGGCGCAACAAATCGGCCAATTGGCGGTGCCGGCCATGCCCTTTTTCTTAGGCTCGTAGGAACCTGGTAAAGCGCAGGCTTGATAGGCGCCCTCATATTGGAAATCGACAAAAATATCGGGCTTAAAGCCATAAATGATTTTTGCGCATTTGCCGGCCTCTTGCACCATAGCCTCGGGGTTTTCATAATCGGTGCAGTTAAAACTAAAGGGGCACGTAGCATCGCCCAAATTACTGGCGCGGTCACTAAAGGGTGAGATGCTGGTAAAATTAGCCGGCGGCGCTGGCCGCTGCTCGGTCTGCGCCATAGCTTGAGTAAAACCGCTGCACAAAAAAACTAAAACAAAAAGAATAAAACGCATGGGTACATCCTGTTAGTTGGCGCGCTCATCACGCAAGGTCGCAATATCGGCCGCTTGTTGCTGCACCATATGCCGCAGCTCGGCATTTTGTTGCGATAATTCGCGGATCGCTTCAATGACAGGCGCAATCAGATTGCCAATTTCAACGCCCAGCGTGCCGTTGGTATCTATGGCGCGCACCAGCTCGGGGAAGGCTTTGGCCACATCTTGCGCAATCACGCCCATATCTGGCCTTTGCCCGTCTTTCCAAATATAGCTGACGCCCTTGATGGTCAGTAAGCGTGCTAAGGGCGAATTTATGTCTTCGATATTTTCTTTTAATCGGCCATCTGAGGTATAAACAAATGACGTCGCCTGCAAGGTGCCGGTAAAGGTGCCATCACCACCAGTAATTGTGCCAGCGGCCATGTTTATATTGCCGCCATTCGTGGCAATGTCGCCAGTATTAACAATGCCGCCATTGGCCATGGTGAGCGCACCATTTATAATGGCATTACCACTGACATCGAGTGCGCGTGAGGCCACAGTGCCAGCATTAATAATGCGGCCATCTGCCGCGCTGTTCGATTGCATATCGATATTGCCCGCTAAAGTAGAAATTGTGCCGCCATTGGTCAGAATGGGGCCGCCCGCCATGGTGATGCCATTGACGCCAGTAAAGAGTAAGGTTGTTTCCATAGTGTTGAGCGTTTGGGCTGGGTTATCGCTCACCTCATCGAGGCGGTGCAAATAACGCTGCGAGCTAAAGCCCAAATCAGGCGAGTAAAAACCCACACTCACCAACCGGCCGCTGATTGTGGCGGCCGCCACACCAAATTGTAAAGAGGCTACACAATAGCCGCTAAATGCACCGCTAATACTATCGGCCGCACAGCGCAGCGCGGGGTTGGCAAACATAGCGCCGCCCGCGGCACCCATTTGCGTTATCATGCTGCCGAGGCGCTGATCTTCGGGGATACCAAAGCCGGTGCCATTAACCGTGTAAACTAAAACATCAATACGCGTATCGGTGGTGTTATCCTGACGCCGAATAGCAATACGATAATCTTGCCCCTGCACATTGGTATAGGTAAAACCAGGCGGCAAATAATTTTGCAAGGCCGCTGTTGTTTGTGCAGCATCTAAAACTATGGGTGCGGCCGTTGTGAAGCCAGCTGTCGCCACCAGCACGGTGTATTGCGCTTGAATATATGCCTCGGCCGCTCTGTGCACCATCATGTGCTGAGCGGCCATGGCGCTATCTTGCGCTTGGCGGCCCGCATTGGTGGTGAGCTGCAAAATAGAGGTAATCACCACGCCCGCCACCGCCAGCACAATGGCCATCTCGACCAACGAAAAACCCGCTTTGCTGAGCGCTAATTTGCTATGCCAAAAAGCGCGCATTATGTGCCCCCATCAAGGATTGCCGCTTCGCCAGCTTCAAGCGGTGGTGTAAGCGTGATGCCGCTGACTTCTGATAAATCTATGTTGCTACTGAGCGCAAAGCCATTGCTGGCGGGGTCGTAGGCAAAAACATCCATGGTGAAGGCCGTGCCGGTATCTTCTAGCATGCCATATTGTACGCTACGCCCCATGATACGCTCAAGCTCGCTGACTAAATCGCCACCCAGATATTGCGCAAAATTAGCTTGCGGCTCGCCGTTCGCATCAAGCGTGATAACATTGCTATAAGTAAAAGTGTGCCGCGTGCCGCCGCGATTAAACGCCACCGAAAACCATAAATTATTATTGACCCCGCCCGGCCCATAAAGCGGCAAAATTAAAGCGGGGTCGAGCACTTGCACATCGCCTGGGTTAGCGACAATCACCGGATTTGCCCCAACGGCAGCCATGGCGGATTGATGCCAGCGCACCATTTGCTGGCCATAAATTGTGGGTGGGTTAAGGCTTTGCCGCGCTAAAACATCGCTGGTGACTGTAACCAGCACGCCGCTGCTGATGGCAAGCAACAAAGCAATAAAAGCAACTGCAAACATGCTTTATCCCTCCTGCCCGCCAAAAAATAAATGCCCAAAAATAAGCGCTCAAAAATATAAACTGGGCCCAAAAACTTTGCCCGATACCAAAATATCAGCACATAAGAAAAAGGCTCGCCACGCATAATATTGTGGCGAGCCTGATAGTTTTACGCAACCAGCAATGCTGCCTTAACAGCAAAGCCTAGCGAATAAAGAAGCGCCAAACCACATCAGCCGTTGCTGTGCCACAATCGGTGGCAATCGCAGCGGGGCTGAAGGCAGCATCAATAGCGGCTTGGTCGGCAAGACCGGCTAAAACAATTTCAGCGCCTGTGCCTGCGGTAATACCAACAAGGCCCACATCGGCGCCAAGGTTGCGGGCGCGCGTGGCCAGCTCAATGCAAGCCGCACCCGGAATGCCGGTCATGCTGACGGTGAACTCATTCACCGATGTGCCCGCATCAACCGAAAGCGTGGTAGCACCACCCCAAGCGGTGGTGGCGTTAGTGGCATCGACAATCATGTCGGCGGGGATAACCCGTGCCGCAATCATCGCCGCCGTATTAAGGCCGGCTGAAGTATTGGAGCCGGCATAAAGATTGCGCACGCCTTGCACAATTTGCAGCAGCTGCTGGTGACCTTTGGTTTCGCGCATATTTTCGTAAACGCTCGCGGCGGCAATCCAGATACCGCCGACAACCAAGCCAACGATGGCCAGCACGATGGCCGCCTCAATGAGGTTAAAACCACGGCGCAGCAGCGACACCGATTTATCTTGGTTCTTCTGCAATTGAACACGAGACAGTAAACGCATAGCAGCCCCTCATCTAGTTGAATAAAAATCAATTGAAATTACGAATAGCATTATCGCCTGTTAGGGTAAATAAACCTTTAAGCCGTTGCTTGTCGATTCATTATATTTATTACGCTATTGTTATGTGCTTTTTACGGCACGGCTAAGATATTGACTAAAACTTGCCGCCACCACCAGAGCTGAGTGTGGTGGTAATGCCCACAATGCTGGATAGGGCCCAAGCAATAATGGCACCCACACAGCCCAAACCAACATAACGCACAATTTGGGCCTGACTGCGTAGTTTATCGATTTGCTCGCGCATCCACTCATCGGTGACTTTGCGCAGCACATCGGCCACATCCGAACGCTCGGACAGAATTTCTAAATCAAGTGCCAGCTGCGGGTCGGGGAAGTTGTAGTTGGTTTGCCGCAAAGCCTCACCTAAATTGCGCCCGCGCATCACTTCTTCGCGCGTGGCGGCAATGCGTTGCTTGAGCCACGGGTTAGCCTGCACCTCGAGCACTTCTAAGGCACGCTTAAGCGACACTTGCGCTTGCAACAAAGCCGACATGGACAACAAAAACGCACTGCCCTGCCACAAGCGATACCATGACCAAGGCGGGAACATATCAAACATCGCACGCACATGCCCGCGCCAAACCGGCATGAGCATGGCAAGGCCAACCATGAGGCCAATAACAAACACCAGCGTCAGCAAGCCCCATGAGCGAATATAATCGGACACACTGGCAAGGCTGCCCATGCTGGCAATCACTTGTGGTGGGGCCATTTGCCGCATTGGCTCAATCATATTGACACCAAACAACCACAACACCGCCCCCAACAGCATCAGCATAAACACCGGATACCCGACGGCTTGAATAATAGCGCCCTTCATTTCTTTGCTGCGGTCGCCCATTTCAAGAATCTGTTGCATGGCCAGCGCAACTTGCCCCGCTTCTTCGCCCGCTTTTATCATGAACAACTCAGACAGCGGCACCCAGCCCACCATGGCTTCAGACAGGCTCTCACCCGCACGGTCACGCTCAAACCATTCTTTGAGCGCCAAAGCTGCGGCCTTGCGCGGATAGCGCCCGCGCTCGGTGACATTATTGTAAAGCCGCTCAAGACAGCGCGACAGCGCCTCATTCATGGCCATCATGCCTTGCAGCTTGCGATAAATGCGAAAACGCTCGCTGCGATTAAGCCGAAAACTGAGCTGCGCCAGACTGCGTGCCGTATCTACCATGAACCCCCCATGCCTAGAAGGCTCTCAACATCTTTAAGGCCGCGATCGCTAATGAGTGGCCCCAGCTCAAACTCGGCATCTTGTGGGGCAACTTCGCCCTTACGAATTTTATAAAGCGCGTGACCGGCCATGGTAATACCATTAAGGCCATGCGGGCTAAGCCAGTATTTGCGCGCATCTTCCATGCGGTTTTCAGACAGCAGCGCCATCAGGCGCATATCGGTTTCAATCACCTCGGCCGCAATGGTGCGGCCCACCCGCCCCTTAAAACAATGGCGGCAGCCCTCAATATTAGGAAAAAATACCTCTGACAGATCGGGCTCGCGCAAGCGGTTGAGCGGGTCGGATAATTCATCGGCTTTGGGGTCGCGCTCGGCATCAAGCAAGGCCAGCGCGGCCCTGATACGGCGCGCCAAAGGATCAAGCTCGGGGCTATCGGCCACGGCTTTTTTAAGCGGAATGCGGCAATGCGGGCAAAGCTGACGCATGAGACGCTGACACATCATGCCTTTGACCAAATGATGGTCATAAACCAAATAAGGCTCTAGCCCCAAATCGCGCAGACGCTGCGGCACCGCAATGGCCGAATAAACGTGCAAGGTGGTGTACACCTGCCGCCCCGTGAGCGCCAAACGAAACAGAAAATTCGCCGTGGTTAAATCGCGGGTTTCGCCCAACATCACAATATCGGGGTCAAGGCGCAAGGCCGAGCGCATAATTTCAATGAAGGTTTTTTCGCGCATTTCATCTTTAGCGCTGGCGGCCACGCCAATTTGCCGCGCCCCTAAAACGCCGCCTTCGGGCGGGTCTTCAATCATAAGGCAGTTCAATTGGTAATTGGTCTCGGCCATGCGCCGATTAAGCATCACCCGCAAGGTGGTAGTTTTACCTTGGTTAACCGGGCCGGTAATAATGCGCATACCGCCCGGCGTGTTACGCAAGCTGCGCACCGCCTCCATTTGCTCGGGCAAAAAACCCAGCTGGTCAACATCGGCCGCCATAAAATTGGCCCCAAAAATATGCAGGCCATCATATTGCAAGCGCATATCAAGATAGCGCCCACCATCAGCCAGCGGCATCCATTGGCAGCGCACGCTTAAAATACCATCGGGAAACTGAATAGCATCAAGGCCGCTTTGTGGCACCAGCATGGCCGCCATGGGCTCTAGCCAATTTGCGGTGGCGCCCGACTGCACCGATGAGTGCGAATAAACCGATGAGAGAAACTGGTCGCCCTCGCGCTGGGTCCAGGTTTCCCACAGGCGCAAGGCACCATCAACCCGAAACTCAACTTTGGTACGGCCGGCGCTGGCCTCGATGTGAATATCGTTGGCGCCAAACTCTTTGGCTTTTTGCAAAGTCTCATTTATTTTACGGCGAACCGAGTTATCATCTTGTTTGCTTGATGAGACGGCACGCTCGGCATAAAAATAGGCCTGCCGAATAATATCGGGCGTCACATAGGTTGGGTCATTAACCCGAAAACCCTGCCGCCGCGCCGACACCGCAACCGAAGTAATCAGCGGCGAGTTTTTATGGCTTTCTGACACCAGCCACATGCCACTATCGAACAACACGCAAAGACCGCGAGAGTCGGGTGCAATTTTGAGCGGCCCATTGGGCGAGGTTAAAACCTGCCCCACAAAAATAATGCGCTTATTGCCACCGCCATCGGTGGTCATTTCCTCGGCGGCGCGGTCTGGCTCGGCGACGGGCGCGGCGGCCTCGATGGCGGCTTGTTCTTTGGTTGGCTGTTCTTTGTTATCTTTATTGGGATTATTTTTATTGCCGGCGCCGGCCAATGCAGGATTCTTTTTGCGCTCGCCGCTGTTGCTACTGGCTTTTTTTGGGTTAAGCGCGGCCTTAGCTGATGCCTCGCCACTCATGAGATTGCTCAGTTTTTGCATCAACCCATCAAACATAAATTGCCTATCGGTTGCGAAAAAATTTTATGCGAAAAAGTTTTAATGGCGCGAGCACCAACCACACGCTAATTTTTATCAAGGGTAACGGTTTGCTCTTTGCCCTTACTATTGCGCAAAACTACGCTATCGGCAGAGATGGACACAATTTGCTGACCATCAGCCAAACTATCGCCAATGCCGACATTTTTGCGCTCGCCGCCACTGCTGACGGTGGCCCGCAGCGAACCTTCAGCCCCTGAAATGCGCTCAATTTCAACTTTGCCCTCGGGGTTGCGGCGCGGCGAAATGGTGGGCGCAATATTTGCCGATGAATTAAAAGACGGCGAAATATTGGTGGAAACGCTCTGCGGATTTGATGGTGCAGGCGGTGGCGGTAAGGGCGTAAGCGAACTGGCTGGCACTGCCGGAATGCCCGATAAGCCACCCGCGCCACCAAAAGAGGGGCGAGATTTTTGCTCACGCGCATCACGAATTTTGCTGATCTCAGTAAGTTGTTTTTCAATACTGTTCAAAATCTCAAGGCGCTTTAAGGCGTCTTCAGCGGCGGCGATATCATCAAGGCTGATGCGCGATTGGTCGTTGCGCAGGCGCTCGAGCACTTTATTGACGGCAGCAATATCTTCGGCCGAGCGCGCTTTACTGCCGCCAGCTTGAGCGGTTGCGCTGCCGGTATTAGCACTGCCAGCATTCGGCATGCTGGGCACAGCCCCTTGCGTTGCCAAAGGCTTGCCCGCGCCATCAAGCAACACAGCTGAGGCGCTGTTGCTGGCGCTATTATTTGTGCTTGTTACTGTGCTGGGGCTGGCGCTATCGGCAGTTGAATTTTTTTCATCGGTCAGGCTTGGTGCAGGCGGCGGCAATTTTGCTTGCGGCACCTGGGCTAAAGCCGCGCTGCTCAAAAACGCCAGCAGCGTACAACCACCCAACATTAAAATGAGTTTATGGCCAATAAGTTGATGGCCAATGAGTTTATGGCTGGGTATGGGTTTAGCGCATTTCATAAATAACCCCTTCTGTCTTCCACGAACCATTAGACCAGCTGATGCTTTCAATCACAAAGCCGGGTAGGCCCGCATAGCCTTGCCACTGGTGCCATGGTGCAGTGTCGCTGTTTAAGGTAACTTTTCTCTTAACCCATGGCGGCGGCGGGGGTGGAGCCGGCTGCCCTTGCCTTGGTGGCGGGGGGGGCGGCTCGACCACAGGTTTAAGCGCGGCCCGCCAGTTGCGCCGCAGGGCAATTTGCGTGACATCATCTTTGTTTAAAATAACTTCGGTGCCGCGACGAGTGAGGTTTTCTAAGGTAAATTGGCTATTGGCACGCGATTGGCTATCATCCATGCGGGCATTGGGCGGCACAATGGCCACGCCCGATGTACGCGACCATTCAACGCTTAAAGTGCGCCCCGCACAGGAAAAAGTGGCCAAATTCCACCCCGCCATAACCACCGGCACATTTTTCATGGCTTCGCGGCAGGCAGTCATAAAAATTTCAGGCGATGGGGCATCTTCCCAAACACGCTTGGGCGGCTCGGGCAAATTGGCCTGTGGCAACAACGTAGAGGGCACAGTTTGCAGCCCTTCGCGCAGCCTTTGCTCGCGGGCCTTTTGGCTATTTCTGCGCTCAAGCGCCACTTGTGCGGCATCGCGCTCGCGTTGCCATTGCAGGCCAGCATAAGCCAGCCCACCCACCACCAAAACGCCCAGCAGCACAAACAAAATGATATTGCGCGGTATGGTAACAGGACGCAAAATACCGCTCGACCGGCCTTGCAACAAGAGCGAGAGCGGCACGGGATCGGCGCCCGGAATGGTCCAGCTATCGGGCGCATAAATACGCTGCAAGCCGCCCAAGCCAATTTCGTGCATGAGACGCTCACGCGCCTCACGCTCATCGGCATAAAGATGGTCGCCATCGGGCGCAATCAGGTCATCGCGAACAACGCAAACCCAATAGCCTTCATCTAAACGAAAAGCGCCAACCCACGAGCCGGGCTGCTGGTCGGCCATGCTGGCAGCACCCGTGGGCATGCCTTGGCGATGCCCATAGGATTTTTGCCCTAAACCAAATTGTGCCACCCGGCCACTTTTGGTGGCACCCCTTACGGCAAAATAATCGGCTGGTTGCCCTTGCTGACGGGCGGCCTCACGCGCGGCTTGTGCCACGCGCCCTGATGGGCTGGGCTGCCAATAAAGGCCAACCGCAAATTTGCGCCGCCCAATGCTGACGACACCGCCCGCCATCGCCTAGCCTCGCGATTCAGCAGATGGCTGACCGATATCGACCTCTTGCGGCGTAATCGAGATAAACAACATGCGCCGCGATTCGGTATTAGCATTTCTGCCGCCCAACAACATGTTAAACGGGCTGCCAACGCCCGAGCGGTCTTGGGTGATGTCGTTTTGATCGACGCCGCTCAGCACCAAAGTTTGCCCACTTTGCAACATGGCTTGCTGCACAAAAATGCGGCTGGCGGTTTCGGGCAACTGAATAGACGAGCTATTTTGACCCGTGCCCGATGAAAAGGGCTCAATGCCCAGCAAATCAATCACCGACAGCGAATATTGCAGCAAAATACGGCCATCATCCAAAATGCGCGGCGTGAGCTGCAAAGAATAACCCTGCCGAATAATGCCAGGCTCAAGTGACGTGCTTTGGAAACTTTGCGAAGTGCTGGTTTCAACACTGGCAAGATAAGCGCGGTCAACACCAATGCGCCGCGTGGCGGGGCGGTTATTCAGTGTGGTTACGGGCAATTGCGCCACGCGTGACACTTTGCCCTTCGTGGCCAAAGCACGCAATACCGCATCACTGCCCGTGGTCGCGCGGTTGCGCCCCAGAATTGTCACGCCAAGCCCGCCCGCGCGTTCGGCGGCTGAAACGCCAGGGATAGTTGCGCCCGTCCACTCAAAGCTGGGGAAGTTGCTGGTTTGCCGCACAATGGCGTTTAGGTCGAAGTTGAAATCGACATCGTCGTTGAGATCAAGGCTAAACACCTCAACATTAATGGCCACCTGCTTGGTGAGCTGCACATTTTGGTCGTCAATAAAACTGGCCACCTGGCGCATGATTTCGGGCGTGGTGATAACCGTAACTGTACCCGTAGACGGCGCCACCTGGAACGAACCCACGCCGCCCAAAACGGCCTGCATGGTTTTTTCAAGCTCGCTCCAAAACTCAATTTTAGCGGATAAATCGGCGCTTTGTTTAATGCCGCCACCATTATTACTGGCCGTGGTGCCGCCGCCTTGCACGCCGCCCTCAAGCTCGCCGGTTAAGCCATCGGTGATTTCAACCGTGCCGGGCATGGAGTAAATGGTAAAAATGCGCGTTTCGAAGCGCGAGAAAACAATGGCTGCGCCATCATAGCGCCACGACAGACCAAAATTACCCGCCACACGCTCGAGCAAGCCCGACAGCGGGCCTTGCCATTGTATGGGCATGGCATCGTTATTATTGGCCGCACCCGCGGCTGGACGTGAAGCACCACCCACAGCGCCCGCTCTTGGGGCGGCGGCCGCAGTATCGGCGCCATCAGCGAGGCGCACCGGAATGCGGCTTTGCTGGGCGATTTCGTCGGCAATTTCGCGCAAAGTTAATGGCTTTGCCGAAGACAGCACAAACGCATTGGTTGTTTCAAAGCGCTCGGGCAGGGCTTGGCCACGGCGCGTGCGCACCGCTTTTTGCCCCGTCCACACCTGATCGGTGATTTGCAGCGAATCATGGCGCACGATTTCGGCGGGGCGCTTGGCGGTATCAACTTCGGTCACGGCCGTTTTTTGCCGCTGCTCAAAATCGCGGTCAAGGCGCTCAGTGTTGCAGGCCGCCAAAGTTGCAGCGGCCAGAACCAGCGATAGCCCCAGTGATAGGATTTTTTTCATATTGACTCTCCGCTCCACCAAAACCCCGAACCCCCGAAAGAAGCCCCAAAGAAACCCACTATAAAACGCACCACAAAGCGCACCATAAAGTTCTGCGGCCTAACGGCCATACTGGTTACCGCGCGTGGTAATCACCAACACTGCTTGTCCAGCGGTGCTGTTTTTATGCAGGCGGCCCATTGGTTGTGGCTCAGCATCAGCTAAGCCTGCCAGCATTTGCCGCAACGCATCTTCATAAGAGCCGGTATAGGCCGAGGTGGCTTGTAGCGGATAGTCATATTCAGCGTCCCAGCTGAGCTCGACGCCGGCTTTATCCGACCAATTTTGCAACACGCTTTTTAACGTATCGCCGCGCTCGGCCCGCCACACATATAAAGCTGTGCTGCTGTCGCCCTCAATGGTGGTGGGGCTGGACAGCGCCGCATTTTCGCCCTCGATCAAGAGCGGGGCGGCGTCGCCCTCAATCACGGCGGCGCCATTAAGCGCATCGGTGCCACTTATTGGCATAGGATTATTTTCATAGGCGGGCAAGACGCCCAAAATGCCCGAGGTGCTGCCGCCCATAGTCGCTTTAGGCGTAAGCGTCATGGGTGTGGCATCAGGCCCTGTGGCGCTGAGCTGGTCATAGCTGGTGGCGGCCGCGCGTGGTGGCACAAAGGCCTCACCCGCGCGGGCAATATTGACCATGCCGGTGGCGAAGCTGGCCGACAAACCCACAGATGACAGGCTTTGTTGCAAAACATTTTGCCAGGATTGCCCACCACGCCAGCTGACCAGCGTGCCCAAATCAACCGACTCGGCGACCGAAAAACCATGATCGGGCGGCACCACTTGCCGCAACATGGCGCCCAGTGGAATGCGATTGGCAAAACCCTCTAAGATGGCGCCATCGCTGGCAACACCACTAGCCGAAAGCGCAGGCGCAGTAAGTGGCTGCGGCACAACAGCCATGCTGGGTGATGACATAACTGGCGGTAAATTATTTTGCGACCCAGCTAAAGGTAGAGGCTGCGGCAAACGACCAGAGCTGGCATTATTTTGCGCATCAGGCGGCACTAATTTAAAACCCGCTTGCGCTGGTGCCACAAGGCAAAGACAAAATAACGCCGCAACAGCACCGCTTAAAAATTTTTGTTTTATGTACATTTTGAAAACAGGCATGACCACTCCGGCAAAATGTAAAACGCTGTCGCTTGCAAGCACCAGTAAAAGCTGATTCGTGCATGAAAGCAGTTAATATATTGTTTTGACAGAACAGTGGCTGCCAGACAATGGCTAAAAGCCTTTAGCCCCGATACAGATGTCGCTCGTGACTTAACTGCACCATGCAGCGGGCAAAACCGGCAATCAGAGAGCTGGCCAGAAAACTGCCCGCAAAAAAGCCGCACAGTTTATTTTGCCTGATAATCATACCACCTGCGGATTCTTTGGTGCCGGTGTGCTGGTCGTCGTGCGCCCAAAAGCCGGCGTCGCACAGCCCGCCATGCGGCATCATAAGCAAGACCGTTTCGCTCGAATAAATAAAATAACAAAGTGCAGAGGCACGCAAAAATAAGAGTGTAAAGCCTTAAATGCAAAACCAGCAGCAAAAACGGCACGGCTGCGCGCGCATCAAAGCCCAAAAAGCGCACCGGTTTCATACTGTTGCGCCAATGAACATCCATCAGTCTAACTCCGCCGAGAGGCCCTTGGATAACAGCAAATACCAGCGCCGCTCGATAAGCCCCTGCTCGAAGGCATTACGGGCGCTGCGCTCCATGGGGCAGCCCCAATCGGGCACAACGCGCTGAATTTCGTAGGTCCAGCGGTCGATGGGCATATCCAGCATTTTTTCGCGCAGGTTATCGTCAAAAACCATATATTCACGCAGGCCGATGCGCCCGCCACCAATTTTGGGCACCAAGGTTTGCGTCACTACCAAGCGCAAAGTTTCCATCAGCGCCATGGCGCGCTCAAGCCGCTCGGCTGGCTCAAACACCGAAATCATCCGCCGCACAGTTGCGGCAACGCCAATGGTGTGTGCGGTTGAATAAACTGTGTGGCCCGTTTGCGCGGCCTCAATGGCGGCCGACACGGTTTCACGGTCGCGGGCCTCACCCACCATAATAATACTGGGCTTACGCCGCAAAGCATTGCGTACACCGGCAGCAAAATTGGGCAAATGGCGCGGGATTTCGCTTTGCGAAACAAGACTGCGCGGGCTGCTGATGCTGTCATAAACATATTCGATGGGGGCTTCGTAAGTCAGCAGCTTGCCGCAGCCTTGCGGGCGCTCAACCAACATACGACAGC
Organism: Rickettsiales bacterium; assembly: GCA_027485855.1. Taxonomy (GTDB): domain Bacteria; phylum Pseudomonadota; class Alphaproteobacteria; genus JAIXQD01. The sequence continues at coordinate 176,888 of JAIXQD010000019.1, forward strand.
CCGCGGCCAATAAAGTGGTTTTGCCGCTGCCCGTGGGCCCCGTGACTAAAACCAAACCTTGCCGTGGCGCCCAATTTTCGATGATGTCTTTTTCAATACCTAAATCCAATAAAGTGGGCGGCAGATTAGGCAAGGTGCGCAAGGTGACTTGCACAGCATCTCTGCCACGCGACAACACCGCCGTGATATTCACCCGAAAGCGGATGCGCGTATTGCGGTCGGTTTTTATTTCGTAGGATAAATCAAGGTCGCGGCCCGAGGCCAGTTTGGCCAAAGCATCTGGCCCATAAAGCCGATTGAGCAAGGCGGCCATATCCGCACTATCGAGCGGGCGGCGTGTGCCAACCCGCAAGCCGCCATCAACTTCAATCATGAGGGGGCGGTCTGACTGAATGTTGATATCGGAGGCGCGCTCGCGCACCGACCACAGCAACATACTATCAACGAGATCTTCGCGTAAACGCGGCGGCTCATCGGGCCAGAAAACGCCGGGCGCTGGCTCGATATCGAGGTCTTTTGGGTCTATTGTTGTGGGGCCGGCAGCCAACGCTCGCTCCGCGTGTTGAATTGTGGCTGACCCGTGATGGTCACAGCGCGATCACCCACACGCATTTCAGTGCCATCACCCGACACGCCGCGCTCTTCTAACAGCGCAAAAGGCTCGCTAATCATGCCTTGCTGCAATAATTCGCGGTAACGCACCATGCCGACAAAGTCGGCGGTCAAGCGGTCGAGATCGGCTTGAAAAACCTCATCGGCCTGAGTGCGGCCAGCTTCCCAGCCTTGGCGCAGATATTTTTGCCAAAGAATTTTTTCCTCGGCATTTTTGGGCAGCAATAAATCGGGCGGCGGCAAAACCTTACCCCAATCGCGCTCTAAATAGAGACGCCAATCACGGGCGGCCGTGACAATACGCGCTTGCCGATTAATTTTAAGCACGCGCTCGGCCGTGGCTGCCGCTTGCCCGCCCGCTGTGACTAACACGGCACGCTGCGCCTCACTTACTACGGGCGGCTCAATGAGCAAGCCAGATGGCGCTTGCACCAAAAGCTGCCGAAAATCGAAGGTGCGGCTGAGCGCGCTATCTTGCTCGGCTAAGCGGCGCTGAATTTCGAAGGTGCGCAACGCCAAGCCAGCCCGTGCGCCATAAGATAAAGCGGCCTCGCGCAGGCCATCGGTGCGGATTTGCAAACCCATAGTGTTGCCAATCGTGCTTTCATCGGTGCCGCGGCGCTCAAGATTAAGCATATCAACCAGCGCAGGCGGTGGCGGTGAAGGCTCAACCACATTGGGCGTATCAAGAACATCTTGTGCCTGTGCCACCATGGGCGCGGCAAACAGTAAAGCCGCCAGCAGCAGCGCCAGAATAGTTGGCTGCAGTTTTTTAGAGGCTGTTTTTGGCAACATAGCGAATTTCAATAGCATTGCGGTTGGGGTCAACAGTGAGATCGCCCTGATTGGTTATCTGCAAGCCAACATCGCGCAAGACATGCACCAGCGGTTGCTCATAAGCATCGATATTGACCACCACCGGCACGGGCGGACGCGAGCCTAAAGTGCGATAGCTATAGCCTGCGCGCATGGCCAATAACTCGGCAATTTGCTCGGCAGGCCCGCTCCAACGAATAGTTGTGGGCGTTTGCAAGGCGCTGGGCGCTGAAGCCACATCATCAAAGGCGGTGGGCATGGGCGGCGTGCGGGTTTGCTCAACGCGCGAAATAGTTTGCAAGGCTGTCGCCGCTTTATTAGCGGCCTCTGCTATACGCAGCGACACCGAATCGGCCGCAGCCAAAGTGGGTGTGGGTGGCGGGCGACGCGCATTAGGATTGGCGCAAGCGACCAATGCTAATAACAGCGGCAGTAAAATAATGTGGCGCATCAAAGCTTCCTTACAAAATTTTTCTTATAGACAAAAGATAAAGCAAAACACCCAACTTGGCTATGCCCTCGCAGCAACACCTCGCCATTACTTAAGCTTACCATGCCTCAACACCATCATGACTCACTGGCGCTACTTGCTATAAAGCCAAGCAAAACCAGCCAGCGTTGCGGCAGGCAGTAATTTTATTAACCCGCTAATGTAACGACCCTCTATTACATCAACCACAGCCAGCATAAAAACCCCGCCCGATGCCAAGCCAAAAATAATCACACCGGGTGGTAGGCCCAGCCATAATTTATTTTTGGCCGCCGTAAGGCCACCAAGACCCGCAAGGCCTTGTGGTTTTTTGCTGACCATGGCGGGCGGCGCGGCACTGGTTTTTTGCGGCAGGTTTTTATCGGTCATGCTTTTGTGGCTCCGCTATTGAACTTTTACCGGTGGCGGCAAATCGGCAATGATTTGGCTGATTTGCTCGGGCACGCCATCAACCACTTTCACCACGCCTGCTCTATCGCGATAAACAATATAAGGCGTTGATGGCAGTTTCCACCGATCGAACAAAGCGCGATTAGAAATAACTTTTTGCAAACCGGGTAAGGGCGGGTTATCGGTGAGACCATCAAGCTTGCCATCGACAATGCGGTTCCAGCCGGCTTCTTTGTCGGCCATTTCAAGCCAATGGGCGGCAATATTGCGCGAGCGCTCGCCCAAAATATCCACCGGCACGAGGCGCAATTTCACGCTGCCCGCTTTCAGGTAAGGCTCGGCAAATTGCCCCCAAGCTTTTTTGCAGTGACGGCAGAGTGGGTCAACCACCATGGTCAGTTCTGGCGCATTGGCTTGGCCAATAGTCACGCCGTGCGCTGCCACGAGTTCGCGTAAAAGTTTTTCACCTGGCGAGACCGCCGCCGCACTCAGTTTTTGCTGACGCAACACATCGTCTTTGACTTGGCCGAAGGCATCTTGCATCTGGTTCATGCCTTGCTGAAACAAGGCCGCCACACGCGGGTCGCTATCGCGCAAGCGCTGCAATTGCTGGGCGGTGACCAGCTCGTCCTTATCGTTATAAAGCGCGCCATTCATCAGACCGCGGCGGTCGGGCGTGGCGTAAAGGATTTGAATATTATCGTCGCGCTGCAATAAAAATCCGGGCATGCCATACTCATCGCCCAGATAAAAAACATTGGTGCCCGGCTGCACCATTTTTTCAATGAGCGCTTGGGCGGTGGGGTCGGGCTTGCCGAGTGCCGCGCCAGCCAAAGGGTTATCGGCCGTTTGTGCCATGGCCATAACCGGCAGCAAGAGGCCGAACAACAAAGCCAGAAAAGAAACGGGCAATAAACGCTTAACCATGGCTGCACCCCTTAGGAAAATTATCTGATACCTTACCGCATCGCCAAAACTTGACCATTGACTGAACGCTCGGGCGCAATTTTGCTGACTGGCCCCACTGAAGTTGTTGGGGGGTAGTCTTTAATCAGCCCCTTGCGCTGCATGGCCAAAACAACCTTACGCGCATAGGCATAACCCAATTGTGGCGTGGCCGAATGGTAACGGGCAAAGCCGCCAAAAACCGAGCCGGTGCTTTTTATGTGCGTTTTCAAAATCCATGCCGCGACATGGGTATTGACGCATGGATCATCGCGCACCCAAGCCCGCGCGGTGCGCTCATCGACCTCCCACATTTTTGCAAGCTGCGGCAACCACACAGTGTTGATTTGCATGGGGCCTAAATCGTAGGTGCCGTTAGTATTAGGCCCCACCTCTTGCCCAACTCTGCCGCCCTCAACTTGATAAATGCCCACCAAATAGGCGGGCTCAAAGCTATAGAGCTGCGCTGCTGCAACAATACATGCCGCAAGTGTAGAGACAACGCCCATGGCTAGCTTAACCCCGTATCATCAAGCTGGGCTGTGGCGGGCGGATCAACATAAGCCGCAAGCGTAGCCAGCATTGCCATGCGCTGATCAAATAATTGCCAGACACGCTGCATCGGCACGACATTGCCATGCTGGGTGAAATAAGCCGCCCGCTCTTCTGGGTTCATATAGAGCAAGCGATCGGCCTCGGCATAATGGCTTTCAGTGTAGAGCTGGCCTGCGGCTTTTAAAAAACTATAGGCCAATGTCCGCCATTCGGCAGCAGAGCAACCGGCAGGCGCCAAGGCGCGGGTAAGTTGGTCGGTGGCCAGCACCAAACGCTCGGCAATGTCGGCAAGCAGGGCATGCTCTTGCCGGTTAAAGGCATATTGCGCAACTGCGCCCACCACCGGCGATAAAGCCTCAAGCATGCGCGCCCTAAAGGTGGCCAAACTATTGGCAGGCACATCATCATCGGCGCTGTGCAGCTGGGGTAATTTTTGCTCTAGCTTGAGCAGCAGGGCCACGACAGCATCGGCCTCGGCCATCTCAAGCGGGCGGCCCGACGCACGATAATGTGCGGCAACGCATTGGCTGGCGGCACCCGTCACCGCCCAACGCGCCCAATCATCGGCACCTTGACCAGACGCACCCAAATTTGCGGCAATGCTCTCGCTGAGTTGTGCAACACGATCGGCCAGCTCTTCAATGGTGTTGCTGGCATTGGCGATGGTAGCTTCATCTTGCCCGGCGGTGGGCGACACCTCACACACAGCGGCCAAGAGCGGCGCTGCCAGTTTTTGCAACATGGCCGTCAGCGCCCGCAGGCGCAGCGTGTCGGCCGAGATTGCGGTGTCTATATTTTGCGAGGGGGCGGGCGCGGTCATAGAGCTTTATCTTTTGTCTGGAATAAGGGGAGCAGTTGCAGGAGCTGGCACAGAAGAGGGTGTTGTGGCTTGTGGGGCACGCAAACGCGCCAGCTCTTTTTCGCTGCTACGATATTGGCACAAACCATAGCTAAGGCTGCCATTGCTGCCGCCTTGCTCATCGGCAGTGGCCGTATTGCAGGCCGCATCACGCGCCGCGACAAATTTATCAAAAGCCGCTTGTACGGCAGGGTCGATTTTTATGGCTGTGCCATCAGTGGGCTTTTGCTCGGTGGGTTTTTGCTGAGTGGGGCTGTGCATCGATTGCATCTGCGCTAACAGCACAGCATCAAGCTTGGCGCCTTCTTCGAAAATGCAATCGGTTTGGGCTAAAATATTTTCTAGCTGTTCGCAGCGGCTTAAATTGGGGGCTTTGCTATTGGCTGCCTCGGATGCTGCGGGTGCAGCCTTTGCGGCCACGGGCGCTGCTGTTTGCGAATGCGCCGGCAGCACAAAGGTCGCCGTGATAAGGCCAAATAAGGCCAAGGCGGTGATAAGCAAGCGCATGCGCATGATGCTCTTTTTTTGCTGTTGCATGACTTAGCCTCCTGGTCTTGTTGGCGCTGCGGGTGCTGCAGCCGGACAGCTTGCCCGAACAATATCCTCAATCTCGCGGGTGTAGCGCCCCTGACAGGCCGATGACCACCCACCTGTTGCCGCAGAGCAATACCCACCCCGCGAACGATACAATGCCCGCAATTGCGATTCAATGTCCATTGAGCGCCAATTGGGGTTTTCGCGCTCAAATTTGCTGAGCAAGGCGCCAACATTACCATGCTGCACGCCAATTGACCACATGGCCTGCTGCACACGAATATCATTCATATCCCAGCCACCCTGCCGGCGGAAATTATTAACGGCGTTACCGTAATTAACCCGCCTGATATATTCGTGCTGCATTTCGGCAAAATTGGGGTCGTTGATAGATTTCCATGCATTTTCAAAGGCGCGCCACGTTGTGGGGGTTGAGCCACGGCCATTATTGGGCGGCAAGAGCGGCTCAAGCCTTTGCCGAACCGGTGAATTGGCCGGAAGGCCCCGCACAAAAGCATGTACACTGCCCGCGGCGCCAGCCAATTGATAGCTCCCAAAAGACTTGCCGCCACGATCGCGCAAAGCCGCAGCATCGGAATTGACCGAGTTTGGATTGCCGTTCGATTCATAGCGAGCGGTAATCGTGCCAAGGCGGCATGCATCAATAGGTAAGCCACTGCCACTGCCCGGCCCCGTGAAGAAATCAAAGCCCTCGGGCACGCGCGCCAAAGCACCCAAAGCAAAATCGATATATTCGACATCAGCCATCACGCCATTTTCGTCGGGCACATCAAAGACCGAGCCATAGCCTTTAGGCAAAGGCCGCTGCACGGGCTGTGCCCCCGCAGGTAAAACGGGATGCGGAATACGTTTTTTATCGGCCGACATCAGCGTGGCCTCAAGCAGCATGATTTGTTCAATCAGCTGGTTTTTGCGCCATTTAAGCTGATTAAGCGTGCCGAGGCTTTGATTGATATAACGCAATTTCACTGTGTCCGGCGCGGACGACGCGGCAATGTGCCACCTTGTGCTGAAACGCTCAGAAAACATCAATTCCATAATTTTATGCTCGGACAACATCACATTATCCGGAATGGTATAGCCGGCTTCTTTCATCATGCCGCGCCCCCAAGTGAGAATACCCTCGGTGCTGCCGGCTTGGGGTGCCACCGGCATACGGCGCGCAATAATTTGCTGGCAGGTATAAAAAGCCAGCTGATTGCTGGCCTGCCAGCCACGCAATTTCATCAGATAGACCGGATTGGCGTTGGCTAAATTACCGCGCACCGGATCAAGCACGGTGGGCAGTACCACATTATCGCAATAAGCTTTGGCGGCCGCGCGCGCCCAGTCAGGCTGCTCGCCCGCCGCTTGCTGGCGCAAACGCAAAATATCATGCACCAGAATGGAGCGCGGATTTATATCCATATCGGGCAAAGCACCATTGATTTCTTTTGCATCAGCGCCACGACAGCGCGGGTCTTGCGGGTTGGTGCTTTTACAATCTTGGAAAGAATGCATGCGGTCTTCGAAGCGCTTATTCACATCGGCCAACATGCCACGCGCTGCGGCAATTTCGCGCGCGGGCTGGCTAGAGCTAGATTGACCAGAGCTAGTTTGGCCAGAGCGAGACTGGCCTGCGGCGGGTGCTGCACCTGCCGGAGCTGCGGCCACTGCCGAAGCTGGATTTGCGCTAGCTGGGTTTGCAGATGCGCCACCCACTCTGCTAACGCCGCCACTATTGCCGCCACTATTGCCGCCACCCAGCGAGGCCGCCACTTGCTGCATACGCTCGGCGCTACTATCTTGCGTGCGATTAAGCAAACGATCTTCGGCTGACGCTGCCAGCAACGCTGCTTGCATTACGGTATTAGTTTCAACGGCGGCTAAATCGCGCTGGCCAGAGGCCACAACACAGCCTTGCCGACCCACATCGGGTGCAAATTTTTCGGCCACATCCATTTTGGCGCGGCGCTGTAAATTTTCGTATTTATTTTGAATTTCGGCGTTGGCAATTTTGCCCTTAACTTGTGCGCGCAATTGCTCGGCGGTGATATCGGCCGTAGCACCCGCGCTTTTTAGATATTGCATTAAAGCCGCAAACACCGTTTGCAATATGGTGGCAACGCCGCCAATAGCCACACCGGTTGCCGCCATGGGAGCTGCGGCCGCATTACATTCGGCTTCAGCGGGGGGACATTGTACAACAGCCATCGACGCACGCACTGGCACAAGCACCAGCACGCCCGCCAAAATCATATGGCGAGTAAGCCTCATAATATTAAGCTTACGGCTTGATTGCACAAATGCTCCTTATCGGTTTGTTGTCACTACTGTGTTAATTTATCAAATAACTTAAGTGCGGTTTCTCGCGGCACGCCATTGCTACGCAAAACGCTTTCGCTGGGCACGCCGCCATCAAAATACAGCACCGACCATTTGCCCTTATCTTGCTTAAGTACAAATGGACCCGCCGACACTTCGTCCTGCCAATAGCCCGATACATAAGGCGGCACCGAGCGGCTAACACTAATTTCCATGCCGGCAACCTTACCGGGATTAAGCAAGCCCTCGGCCACGGCTTGCATTTTTTGGTCGGCCGCTTCAACACCCGCTGGTAATTTTGCCGGCGCGCTTTGGGCGGCATTACCGATGCCAAACACCGTTAAAACCAAAACCAAGAACGAGCCAAAAAAGATGCGCTTATGTTTCATAGTGTCTCCTACCCACGGGGCCGATAAATTTGTGTGGCACCACCAAACCTGTTAAAATAGCCATTACGTGCCAAGCCCACATTGGCACCGCGCCCATTATTATTATAGGCCAGCGTGCAGCCCACATTGGCGCAAATGCCCACATGGCTATACATACGGCCGCCCACCACACCACGTATCATCACAATATCGCCGGGCTGCGCTTGTCCGGGGCTGACGCGTGTGCCACCGCCACTTTGTAAATAATTCTGCATGCCGGCCACGCTGAGCGTGCCACCGGGAGGAATCATGCTGCGCCCCGATGCGGCCAGCAAATAATTGACATATTGGGCGCAGCCAAGGTTGCCCGTATAGGCAGGGCCGCACACCACCGCACCATTACGGCCGCTGGTGCAGTTAGTCGCATCGGCATAGCCACCCGGAATGGGCCGCCCCACTAAAGATTGCGCAAGCGCCATAAGATCGTTGCTGACAACTTGAATGCCAGATAGGCCGCCGCCGCCCTCGGCAACATCGCCGCCCGTGCCATCAAAATCAATATTATCGCCTTGCAGTTCGGCAAAAGAGGCTTCGGCTAAATCAAAATCGACATAGCGCACATCGTCGTTCACGCCATCCGCATTGACATCTAAATCAAGAATCTCGCCAACACCCGTGGGCAGCGGTAAGCTGGTGGGAGTTGCACCTGGCGCTAATTGTGGCAGTGGTATTTTGTTTTTATCGCTGGATAAAATGCTCGCTTCGAGCAGGCCAAGTTGCTCAAGCAGTTCGTGCTTGCGCCATTTCAGCTGATTATAAGTGCCAAATGTTTGGCTGATATAACGCAGTTTTACACTGTCAGGGGCGCTGGCGGCGGCGATATTCCAGCTGGTGCTGAAGCGCTCACGAAACAGCAATTCCATAATTTTATGCTCGGACAACACAGCATCGGCCGGAATATCATAGCCAAATTCTTGCATCAGCGCCTTGCCCCAGTTCAGCGGGCTTGCAGCATTGCCGCCCGCTTCGGCCGAAATGGGCATGCGCCGTGCGGCAATCTGCGCGCAAACATGCCCCGCCAGCTGTTTGGCCGCCTGCCAGCCGCGCAGTTTCATCATGTAAACCGGATTGGCGTTGGCCAAATTGCCCCGCACCGGATCCAGCGTGACGGGCAATATCACATTTTCGCAATAGGTGAGCGCGGCCAGCTTGGCCCAATCGGGCTCGCTTGGGTTTTGATAGCGCAGGCGCAAAATATCGTGCGTTAAAATAGTGCGCGGCATAATATCAAAATCGGCCAAGGCACCATCGGTGCATTCAGTGTTTTTGGGGTCGGTGTTTTTACAATTTTGGAAATTGAGCATGCGTTTTTCAAAGCGCTCATTCACATCGGCCAGCATGCCACGCGCGGCGGCCACCTCGGCGCAGGCACTGTCATTATCGGCTGCCGCCGGAATATCAAGCCCCAATAAACGAGCCGTTTGGCGCAAGCGCTCATGCGCCGAGCCGCAATCACGATTAACCAGGCGGTCTTCGACCGCAGCTTCAATCGGCACGGCTTGCAGCGCCGAGTTATTTTCGGCCGCCATCAGCGCTTGCTGACCCGAGGCCGCAACACAGCTTTGCCGGCCAACATCCGGCGTGAAATTTTGCGCAACCTGCATTTTGGCTTCGCGCTGCATGTTTTCGTAACTTGCCTGATTTTCGGCATTGGCGATTTTTGCACTGACTTGCGCACTGAGCTGCTGCGCCGATACTTCGGCCGTGCTGCCCGCGCTTTCTAAAAACTGCATAATAGCCACAAAGGCTGCTTGAATGGCTGTGGCCACCGCAGTCAAAGCGCCACCCACAGCAACAGTGGGTGCAATGGCCGCAGCACAACCAGGGCAAGTATCCATCGCGGCGCTGGCCTGTGCGGCGCGCGGCGGCAGGGCCAGCCCCACCACCAACAGCAACGCCATCACGCCAAAACGGCAGCGCGCCATACGAGTACCTGCGCCAGCAAGAGACAGCATTGATAAGTGCCTCCTTTGCTTATTTTTCCCACGGCGCTTTCGCCGATGTGGGCGTGGCACCCGCGGGCAAGACCGGCGGATTATCCTGCAACACAGCCGAAAGCTGCGCTGCACGCAACATAGCCAAACGCTCGAGCATTTCATATTCGCGCCACTCTTGCTGCGAGACAAACGCCAAAGACTGGTTGATAGAGGTCAGCATGTCTTTCGGTTCGCTATTGGCGTAAAAGGCCACATCCTTGAAAATATCGTAGTAAAGCGTGCGCAAAATATCTTGCTCTGAAGCATTTTCCGGCACGGTGCGGCCAACACGGGCGGCAATGGTTTTGCCCCATTCAAGCCTGCTGGTATCAACTGGTGCGCCACCGCGCGTCACTTCGTTGGCGGGCGTGCGCGTGGTCATTATGTCAAGGCAGACGAGATCGACCAAGCTGAGGCGCGCATCCACACCACGACGCTGCATGTGATAGACCCGACCTTGCGGGCTATTCAGCAACTGGCCCGTGACGGGATCAGGCACAACGGGGTCTTTGATGTGGCTACAAAAAAGCTGAGCTGCGCCCACATGGCCATCATCGCCCGAGCCCAAATTATCGGACAGCAGAATATCGGCGCGAATATCGGTGTTTCTCTTGTTGGGGTCATCTTGGCAGCGTGGATTTTTGGGGTCAACCTGATCGCAATCAAGATAGCCGCCCTTGGCCAAAGCGACCACACTGGCCGACGCATCGGCCTGCGTGCCGCGCTGGGCGGGGCCTGCAGCATTAGTGCTGCGCTTTAATGCATTGCCACGAGCCACACTGGCTAAAAAGCGCGTATTGGCTGCCGCTGCTGTTGCCGCTTGCGCACCCGATGCGCGCACGCACGCATCTTTATTGGTGGATGGGGCATATTGCTGCGCCACCCGCATTTTGGCTTCGCGCTGCAGATTTTCAAAATCATTCTGAATTTTGGCATTGGCTATTTTAGCGTCAATTTGTGCTTGCAACTGCACCGCCGAAACTTTGGCCGTGCTGCCCGCGCTGGTGATAAAACTGAGCATCAGCTGCATAGCAGTGATAGCGGCAGTTAACACGCCTGTGACCGCAGCACCAACAGCCGTAACCGCGCCCACCAACGCTTGCGCTTGTGCCACTTGCGGCGTGCCAAACAACAAAGCACCCGCCAGCAACAAAGTGGCCGCGCCCCTGCCTAAAGACCCCAAGGGATTTTTTCGCGGATTTTTTTGCGGATTTTGCCGCCGATTTTGCCCCGCGCTATTTTGCATAAGCTGGTGCATTAGTTACCCCCTCGCGGCGCAAAGGGCGAGGTTATACCCGGCACCCGTGTTGTGCCTATCTCCTTATCGGTATCTCTCGTGCGGAACTGGAAGGTCACGCCACGCGAAGGCATATTGGCATTGCGTGCTTCAAGGCTGCGTGGGTCCATAATATCTTGTGCCGAAAGATCGACGCCAAAAATGCGCGCCCCACGGAACAGGCCGCTAATATCGCCGCCATCACGCAGCGGCGCCCAGCCATCACAGAAACCACCATGCACATTACCGAGCTGATTAAGGTCAGGGCCGATATTGAGAAAATCTAACCCAGGAATGCAAATTGAATTGGCGATAAAATCAACCGCCATTTGAAGGGCCTGACAGGCCGCATTAATGACCGCATCAATGATTTGTTTGAAAATCATATCGGCCAGCGCGCGCACTAAACCCAGCGGGTCGCTCAAAATTTTAATGAGGTCGAAAGCCGCAAACATTTTCACGAGGCAAAAGCGGTCTTCGATTTTTCGGGGGCCCTCGCCTAAGGCGTTCATATTGGCCGCCAAGGCGTTGGTGGCTTGCGCTTCGCTGCCGGCGACAATGGCATCTTGAATAGGGTCTAAGCAATCTTCGGTGGACATGGCTTTTGCAGCGGCATTGCCATAATCGGTTGCGGCCTTATTGGCTTTATCGCTGCCAGGCACACCTGGCACTGGCCCCGAACCTGTCATTTGTGCGGCAGCTTTATCAAGCGCGCTGCTCAGCTCTTTGGGGTTGGTTACTTCGCTGGCTGTTGGCACGGGCGATGGGTCGGGGTCGGTTGTGCCCGTATTGCCGCCCGTATTGCCACCCGTGTTACCAGTTGTGGTAATATTTGCCGTACCGCGCGAATTACCGGTTGTTATGCCATCAGCAATAAAAGGCGGCTCATCCGCAGGATTCACCGGAACCCGCGGATTAGATATAACTGGCGCTGCAGGTGCGGCAACGCCGCCACCAATCACTCGGTCTGGTGTGGCAATAGCAGGCGAGATCCCAAATACAAATAACGCGCAGAGCAACGCAAAGGTCAGAATAAATGAGCGTAGCAACATGGGCCTCTCCCGATTCTTCACACGATTCTTCACACAATTATTCATTGGCGCGCGAAATTTAAACATTTAGCCTTACATTTATGGCTGATTATGCTTAAAGCAACCTTAATTGTTTTGCAGCCGTTTTTATACAGCTTATTGCGGCGCAACTGGCACCGCAGATTTGGGTGCAAGACGGTCGGCATTGGCTGTGCGCCAGTCTTTAATAAAGGCGCTGATAAGGCCAGAGAAGTTTTTAGAAACTTCTGCCCGGTTATTTTGCACACTGGTGCGCACCAAACCGCCGCGCTCCCAGTAATTAACCGTAATTGTTTTGCGCCGTGCATTGGGCGGCAAGCGCACCGTGTGCGCCGCTTGCGCCGACAAAGAGAGCCAAGCCACACACTCGAGCGGGGCAGATTTTACCACCGCCAAAACCGGAAACAGGGTGAGGCGCAGCACATCGGCCTTTTGTGGAGGGGCCGTGCGCGCATCATAGGCCGCCAGCATTTCGCCATGTAAAGTAACACGCATGGCCTCGGCCACTTCTTGGGCTGAAACAAGGCAATCTTCGGCGTTACCGACTGGACGCAAGGTTAAATCGGCCATGGCCAGCTCGCTGACACCCCATAAAGGCGGCAAGGTGCGATCGCGGGCCGAGGGTTGCGAGGTTCCCTCTTGCGCCCAAGCGGGCAGGGCAAACAACACAAGCAGTATCAATGTATAAAAACCAAGCCCGCGCATAAGATTGGCCTATTCGCGCTCGTCGCGCTTGGTGCGCTCGCGCCGCTCGTGCCGCTCTTGCGCTTCAAGGCTGAGTGTGGCGATTGGCCGCGCATCAAGGCGTTTTACGCCAATGGGGTCGCCGGTTTCTTCGCAATAGCCATAGCTGCCATCTTCAACGCGCAGCAAGGCTTCTTCAATTTTGCCCAATAATTTGCGCTCGCGATCGCGGGTGCGAAACTCAAGACCAAGGCTGGTTTCGGCGCTGGCTCTATCGGCGATATCGGGCTCTTGCATGCCGCCGCCATCAATATTTTCGAGCGTGTCATGCGATTGCTGCAAAAGCTCTTCTTTCCAGAGCATCAGTTTTTGCCGGAAGAACTCAAGCATCATCGGGTTCATGTAGGGCTCTTTTTCGCTGGGGCGATAATCGGGCGGCAATTGCGGCGGCAAAATTTTAGTGGCGGTCATGGAGGCCTCACAAGATGGTAGGTGCCAAATTATAGAAAAGCCAAGCGCGTCTGTCTAGCGAGGCTATAAGGAATAATGTTTCGCAAGCTCAACTTGAACCCGAAGATCGATATCATCCAACAGTGCACTCATTTCTGGGTCGGCAAGATCGGGGCGCTTGCTGGCCACCAAGCGTGCCAATTGCAGCAATTTATCGCGCGACAGGCCGCCCATCAGCAGCTGCACGCGCAAATCTTCGAGGCGGTCGAGCAATTCATTGGCACGCTGCCGCGCCTTGCGCCGGCGCTCGGTTTGCTCATTGATTTCCTGCAAACCAATAAGCCCATCAACGCTTGAGAGCGGCCCTGCACTTGTGGCTGCAGCCGCGGCACCAGCCTTGCTGCCCGCATCTAAATGCTTGGCAAACTCAACTTTGCTATTGCTGCCACTGCTGGCATTGCTTCGGCTGACTGGAGCGCCACTGCGCGTGCCGCCAACGCCGCCTTCAATTTTAGTCACAATTTTTGCTCCTTACTATGCTTATACACTTAACCGATTTGGCTTAACAGGGGTTAAACAACACACCACGCTAACTTAATATTCGGCTGATTGTTTCTGCTACAAAACTGGCACGCGGCTTGCATAACACACCCTGCAATGTGGAGGGAAACATGCGAGTGACCATTTTAAAGCGTTTTTTGGCTCTAACTTTAGCGGCGATTTTGGCCATGCCCTCGCCCGCTTTAGCCAACGGCGTGCGCATAAAAGATATCGCCGATGTTGAGGGCGTGCGCGAAAACCTGATGGTAGGGTATGGTCTTGTTGTTGGCCTGAATGGCACAGGCGATAGTCTTACCAACTCGCCCTTCACTGAAAAAAGCTTGATTGGTATGTTAGAGCGCCTTGGCGTGAACACACGCGGCGATAATCTTAAAACTAAAAACGTTGCCGCCGTGATGGTAACAGCCATGCTGCCACCTTTTGCCAGCCAAGGCTCAAAAGTAGATGTGACCATTTCGGCCCTTGGTGACGCCAAAAGCCTGTTGGGCGGCACTTTGCTGGTAACACCGCTCTTAGGTGCCGATGGTGAGGTTTATTCAGTGGCGCAAGGCTCGGTTGCGGTGGGTGGCTTTTCGGCAGAGGGGCAAGGCCAAAGCATAACCAAAGGCGTGCCCACATCGGGCCGCATTGCCAGTGGCGCTGTAGTTGAGCGCGAGATTCCGTTTTCTTTGGCCGACCTGCCCTATTTGCGCCTGGCCTTGCGCAACCCAGATTTTACCACGGCGCGGCGCGTGGCCACAGCCATTAATAAGGGGCTGGGCGCCAATGTGGCACAAGCCCCCGACCCCGCGACCATTGTTGTTGACCTACCCGCCGACAAACGCGCCGACATGGTGGGGCTCATGACCAAAATAGAGCAAATCACCGTGGTGCCCGACCAGCCGGCTAAAGTGGTTATTGATGAGCAATCCGGCACGATTGTTATGGGCGAGAATGTGCGCATCAGCACGGTTGCTATTGCGCAAGGCAACCTCACTATTCGCATTACTGAAACGCCGCAAGTATCGCAACCCAACGCACTCAGCAGTGGCGGCACCACCACCACCGTGCCGCGCACCGAAGTTTCGGTTGATGAATCGGGCGATAAAAAACTCGGCATTGTGCAAAGCAGTGTGAGCTTACAGGATTTGGTGCAAAGCCTGAATACTTTGGGCATTGGCCCACGCGATATGATTGTTATCCTACAATCCATTAAAGCGGCCGGCGCCTTGCAAGCCGACATTGAGGTGCTGTAATGGATGCGCTGGGCAGCCTGCCAAATGTTGAAATTGCGCAAATGCGCGCGCGTAGTGCGCCGCAAGCGCAAGCAAAGGCAGAGACATCGCCCAGCATTGGCAATTTGCTGGCCAAGCACAAAGCCAGCCCCGAGCAATTACAAAAAATGGCCAAGGACTATGAAGCCGTTTTTATCACGCAATTACTGCAACCGATGTTTGCCGGCCTTGATACCGACCCAGAGGCCGGTGGCGGCGGCAGCGCCGAAGAAAGCTATCGCGGCCTCATGCTGCAAGAATATGGCAAAGTTTTTGCCGCCCGCGGTGGCTTAGGCATGACGCCCATTTTGACCAAAGAATTTCTACGGTTACAGGAGAAATAGCATGAGCCAAAAGCCAGTGCCGCCACCCGCCCCCACAGCCAATGCCGATGATGCCCTGCTCTATTTAGAAAAGCGCTTGGTGAGCCTTGCTAAAATCGCCGATGAGCTGGTGGCACTCATGGAAGAGGAAAACATTTTAATTGAGCGCACCAACCCCGAGGCGCTCAACCCACTCGTGAAAAAAAAGCAACTGTTGGTGCGCGACTATCAAACCGCCATGACCGGCCTTGTTGGCACACCAGAAAGCCGCGCCTTGCTCAGCGAGGCACATCGGCAACATTTGCGCCAGCTCTGTGGCCGTCTCGATGAAGCCACCACCACCAATGCACTTAAACTAAAAGCGGCGGCCAATGCCAATGAACGCTTGCTGCATATTATTGTGCAAGCGGTTCGGCGCGAGCAGCAAAGCCTTAATCCTTATAGCGCTGGCAGTAGTCAGCACATTAAGGGCGATAAATCGGCGGGGCCAGTGGCGGTTAATCGTATGCTCTAAAAATTGGCAGCAGAAATTGGCACCAGTCTTGCACATTCATTTTTAACGGCGCGTAAAAACAACAGAACAGGGTTTACAATGCTCGATATCATCTCTTTGCTTAGCTCTAACTTTGGCACGGCGACCAAGCCCGAAAAGGCCCGCGAGCGCAGCGAAGATTTTGACGCCCTCTTAGCCCGCGATAGCAAAACCGAGCCCAAGCGTGATGTCGCCCGCAATGACATAAGCCCAGACAAAGCCCGCAGCAAAAATATTACAGCGCAAAGCGAGCGTGACGACACGAATGTAAAAGATACACCCGCCGCCACCGATGCTGCCGATGCGCCAAAACAAGCCGCGGCAGAAAATGCCGAGCCCGATCAAGAAAAAAACCAAGATGCACCAGCGCAAGATGCGGCGCAAACGGCCAAAACAGACAACAACCCTTCCGATAAGCCCAAAGCTGCCGATGATGCTGTAGCTTTGGCGCAACCCTTGCTGCCGCCGACTTTGTCGGAGGACAGTAAGGCAACATCGTCTGCCTTCCCTCAGGTGGACGATGTTGCCGTAACACTTGCGGCCACCACCAGCACCGCCCCCACCAGCGATGCCGCAGCGGACGCCGCAACCTTAGCCGCACAAACCGCGCTTGCGGCAGCGGCCACGAAAGACACCGCCAAAGCCGAGGGCGAAAAGCCCAGCGGCAAAGCGCTGGCCGAAAAAACTGCAACCATTGTTAATACGCAAAGCAAAGCTGTGGCCGCACTTTTAGGCGATGGCGAAGAGAAAAACACCGATAAGCTGAGTGCCGGCAACAAAAAAGACGGCGAAACAAAAACCGAGCAACGCGCCAGCCCCAATGCGCTGGCACAATTGCAGCCGCAAACACCACCCCCACCACCGCCACAAAATAACGATGCGGCACAAATACAGCTTCAACAAGCAATGCAGCCAAAAGCCGAGCTGCAAAAAATGCAAGCGGCCAACAATGCTGCGCCCGAGCATAAGCCACAGCTGACAGTAACCGAGGCACAAAAGCCGCAGCTTTATGAGCAAACCAGCCAGCTTTCGGGCGCAACACGTGCAGGAAGGCCCGCCCAACTCCCGCATATTCCTGAACAAGTGGCCGTGGCCTTGCATAAAGCTATCCGCAATGGCGAGGACACGCTCACCTTGCAGTTAAAGCCTGCCGATCTTGGCAAGATTGAAGTGAAGCTCGAATTTGCCGCCGATGGCCGCGTGCGCGCCACGGTTATGGCCGACAATGCCGTGACACTTGATATGATGCAAAAAGATGCACGCGGTCTTGAGCGCGCCTTGCAAGAGGCCGGCCTGCGCACCGATGCGGGCTCGCTCTCATTTAATTTGCGCGAGCAAAATCAGCGGCAAACACAAAATGACGGCGATGACAGCCGTGCTGGCTTTGGCAGATTTAGCACCGGCAATGATAATATTGACGATGGCGCGGCCGAGCTTGCGCATATAGCAACACGCTATGTGGCCCCTGGCCGCATTGATGTACAAGTATAGGAGAGCAGCATGGATCTAAACACAATCAGCAATAATGTGCTTATGGCAAAAAACACTGCCAATAAAGCGCAGCCACAAACGCTTGATACCAGCAGCAACACCAAGGATACGCTGAGTAAGCTCAATGCGAATTTTGACTTTTTTCTGAAGATGCTGACCACACAATTACAATATCAGGATCCAACCTCGCCCGCCGACCCCAGCGAATTCACCAAGCAATTGGTGCAATATAGCGGCGTTGAGCAACAGGTTTCGACCAATAAAAAACTTGATCAGCTCCTCAGCAAACTTGGCAATAGCGATGCTGGGGCGTTATTGGGCTATCTGGGCCGCAATGTTGAACTGAGCGGCAGCAGCTTGCCGCTGCAAAATGGCGAAGCGGCCTTCAAATATAAACTCACCGATGTTGCCAAAGATATAAGTGTCAATGTCACCGACGAAAATGGCATTTTGGTGCGCAGTTTTATTGGCAATAAAGCCGCCGGCACCCATGAAGTAAAATGGGATGGCAAAGATGATGATGGCCAGCCCATGCCCGATGGTCTTTATAAGCTGCAAATCACCGCCCGCGACAGCAAAGGCCAGATTATGGAGACCACACCATCGATTTATGGGCGCGTGACGGGCGTTGAGAATGGCGCCAGCGGCAGCGTGCTTGAAATTATGCGCGGCCTTACCACCACCGGCGATAAGGTGCTGAGCATTCGTGAGCGCAGCGTATAAGCCGCGTTTAGTTTTGGGCGTTTAGTTTTGGGCGTTTATTGGGCTAAGAGCGGCAATAAATAAGGCACGGCGCGCTCGGCCATAATTTTGGCGCCCGCGGCATTAGGGTGCAAACCATCGGCTTGATTAAGCGCCGGCTGCATCGCCACCCCTTCTAGCATAAAAGGCCACAGGGCAATTTTATATTTATCGGCCAGCCTTTGATACATCGGGTCAAAGGCCGCAGCATAGCTTGGGCCCAAATTGCGCGGCGCTTGCATGCCCACCAACAAAATTTTGATTTGTTTTTTTTGCAGCGTCTCAATAATGCTGGCCAGATTTTTTTCAGCTTCAGCGGGCGATAAGCCACGCAGCGCATCATTGGCGCCCAAAGCCAACAGCACAATTTGTGGGTTGCTGGCCAAAGCCCAATCGAGCCTTGCTATGCCGCCGGCTGTTGTTTCGCCCGATACGCCGGCATTTTCGATGCTCACCGCCCGGCCTTGCGTTTGCAGCAAAGCTTCTAACTGCGCGGGAAACGCCTCTTGCGGGGCAAGGCCATAGCCTGCCGTAAGGCTATCACCAAAGGCCATAATTTTTATTGGTGCTTCTGCGTTTACTTGCGCCGTGGCTGGCATGGCATAGCCTCCCCCCAAAAATAACGTGAGCAACAGCAACAATAATTGGACAGAGGCACGCAGCGCCCCATATAAAGACTTAGGAGAAAAACCATGATGCATAATGCCGCCCCCCAAATAAACCAGACTGTGTCTGATGCGCTGGTCGAGTTTAAAGATATTGGCCTGACCATGGGTGGCACAGGCAGCCCCGTCAATATCCTACGTGAGATAAATCTACAAATAAAATCCGGCGAAACAGTGGCAATTATTGGGCCATCGGGCGCGGGCAAAACCAGCTTGCTGATGCTGTTGGGTGGGCTTGAGCAGGCCAGTCACGGCACCATTACTATTGCGGGGCAAAACATCACCAGCCTCAATGAAGATGCGCTGGCCCGCTTTAGGCGGCAAAATATTGGCATTGTTTATCAGGCCTTTCACCTTATCCCCAGCATGACCGCGCTTGAAAATGTGGCGCTGCCCCTAGACCTGCTGGGCGACCCTAACGCCACCACCCGTGCCGAAGAATTGCTGCAAAAAGTGGGGCTGGCGGCAAGACTCACGCATTACCCATCGCAATTATCGGGCGGCGAGCAACAGCGTGTGGCGGTGGCGCGGGCCTTGGTTAGTCGGCCGCGCCTGCTTTTGGCCGATGAACCAACCGGCAATCTTGATGCAGCCAATGGCGAGCAAGTGATTAAGCTGTTATTTGAACTCACCGCCGATTTTGGCAGTAGCTTAGTGCTGGTCACACACGATGCCGCGCTGGCGGCACGCTGCCAAAGGCAGATACGCATTCGTGATGGTCGGGTTGTGGCATGAGCGGCCTATTCTCGCCCCTCGCCTTTAAACTGGCGCTCCGCGAATTACGCCCGCGCATGGGCGGCGGCTGGGGGCATTTGCGTTTATTTATAATTTGTTTGGCGCTGGGCGTGGCGATTATTGCCGCTGTGCTATCCACCACAGCAACCGTGTTGCAAAGCCTGAAAGCAGATGGCCGCAATATTTTAGGGGGCGATATTTCGGTGCGGGTGTTGTACGAGCCGATTGCCAGCCAAGATTTAAGCTGGCTTGCGCAGCAAGGGCGTGTAGCACAATTTATTGAAATGCGTAGCCTGGTGCGCAGCCTTGATGAGCAACGCAGCAGCTTGGTTGAGCTTAAAGCCACGGGCGAAAATTATCCGCTGACCACAGGGTTTATCTTGGCGCCTGCCTTAGAGTTGCAGCAAGCACTGGCACAAAAAGACGGTATTTATGGCGCGGTGCTTGAAGATACTTTGCTGACACGTTTATCGATAAAAATTGGCGAGCGCCTCAAAATTGGCACGCTCGAGGTTGAGGTACGCGCCATTGTGCAAGCCGAGCCAGACCGCGCCGGCAGTGGTAGCTTTGCTTTAGGCCCGCGCTTTATTATCAGCACCGAGGCACTGGCTAAAACGGGGTTGTTGCAGCAAGGCAGTTTGGCTGAATATCATTATCGGCTGCTGCTGCCGGCAAGCACAGATGTTAGTGCCATGCGCGAGGCAATAAACGCCCGCCCTGCGGCCACAGGCTGGCAAGTGCGCGACCTTGATAATGCCGCGCCACAGCTGCGCCGCTTTGTTGAGCAATTTGGTATTTTTCTGAGCCTTGTTGGGCTGACCTCACTGTTAATTGGTGGCATTGGCATTGGTAATGCGGCGCGTGCCTATTTGCTGCACAAGCTGGCGCATCTGGCTATTTTAAAAAGTCTGGGCGCCGAGCAAAAGCTGGTTTTCCTGGTGTTTGGCTGGCAATTTTTGCTGATGAGCGCGGCGGGTATTTTACTGGGGCTGGGCTTGGGCATTGTCTTGCCGCTTATGGCCGCGCCCGTGTTGCAAAATATTTTGCCACTGCCGCTCACCATAACGCCGCAGCCCGCAGCCTTATTACAAGCGGCCTTGTTTGGTTTTTTAACCAGCCTTGCCTTTTGTTTGTGGCCATTGGGGCAAGCGGTGCGCATCTCGCCGCAGCAATTATTTAGAAGCCTATTGCGCCTGCCGCCCACTTGGCCGCAGCGCAGCTTAATTTTACTCACCGCGCTGGCGGCTTTGGCTTTGGCCACACTTGCAGTGATGGGCGCCAGCCAAAAAATCTATGCGGTGGCTTTTATTGTCGGCAGCCTTGTGACCTTGCTGCTGTTTCGTTTAATGGCAGCAATGCTGGTATGGCTGGCCGCAAATATTGCCAAGCACTTGCCGCGCGCAAGGCAGCTGCATTTGGCGCTGGCTTTGGGCAATCTTTATCGGCCGGGCAATGCTGTGGGTGTATTATCTCTCAGCTTGGGGCTGGGTCTGACCGCGCTGGTGGCTGTGGGGCAAATAGAGCATAATTTATCGGCACGTTTAGGCAGCTCGCTGCCAGCAGATAGCCCCAGTTTTTTCTTTGTTGATATTCAGCCACAGCAATTAGCGCCATTTAACGGCCTTATAAACAGCCTGCCTAATGTAACCGGCCTGAATGAAGTGCCGTCTTTGCGCGGGCGCATTACCAGCATCAATGGCAAGCCCGCCGAACAAGCGCTCACCGCCGAGCGCCACGCCTGGATGCTGCGCTCGGATCGGGGCATTACCTATGCCGCCAAGCCGCCAAAATATAGCGATATTATTGCTGGCCAATGGTGGCCTGAAAATTATCAAGGCCCGCCGCTGATCTCGGTTTACAAAGATTTAGCCGAGGCTTTTGGCATTGGTATTGGCGATGAGGTGGGCTTTACTATTTTAGGCCGCAACATCACCGCTAAAATTGGCTCTATCCGCCAAATTGATTGGAGCACTTTTAACCTGAACTTCACCGTAATTTTTTCGCCCGGCGTTTTAGACAATGCGCCGCATACATGGCTGGCAACGGTGCAAACCACAACCGCTGATGCAGACATAGCAGTGCAGCAAGCGGTGATAAACAAGTTTAGCAACATCACCCCCGTGCGCGTTAAAGAAGCGCTGAGTGCCGCACAAAAACTTTTGCAGCAAATGGGCATAGCCGTGCAGGTGATTGCGCTATTAACGCTGATAACGGGCGGGCTGGTAATGGCGGGCGCCATGGCGGCCGACCAAAAACGGCGGCGGCTTGATGCGGTGATTTTAAAAGCCCTCGGCACCACCAGGGGCGATATTTTGCGTATCCTCACCATTGAATTTGCGCTGCTAGGCATAATGGTGGCCGTGCTTTCAATTGGCCTTGGCACACTTGCGGCCTATGCCACACAAACCTATGTGATGAATATACCCTTTAGCTTTGCGCCAATGGTGGCGCTGGCTGTGGTGGCTATTGGCTTAGTGTTTGCCTTATGTTTTGGCATTGGCTTATCGCTGCAAATGTTGCGGCAAAAAGTGGCGCCCCTATTACGACACGATTAGCATTACGGCACGATTAACGTTACGCCACGATTAGCGATGATACCCAATAAGCGGGCGGGCCATCATGGGTGCGCTCAACAAAGCCCGACGAATGGCGGCATGATCGGCCGCAAGGCGGTTGCCCTCGGCATCGTGCAGGGCATGATGCACCGGATTGCCGCTATGCTGAAAATAATCATGCAGTTTTTGTGCATCAATTTTGTCGCGCACATTACAGCCGCGAATATTTTGTGGCGCCGACTTACCAACCACGCTGCAAAACAAAATCCAATCGCCCTCATAATCCCAGCAGATATAAATTTTGTCGGCGGCGAATTGCTGCAACCAGCTATTAAGGCGCTGGGTTAGCTCGTCTTTATTGGCGCAAGCTGCGCCCGGTATTTTGCCCAAAAGCGGCAGCACTGTCTCTCTAACAAAGGGGCTGCAATCTTCAGGGTTTACCGGAAGCTCGGCATAAAATTTATGTTGCCCGCACTCGCTGAGCACCCCAAGGCTTATCAGCTTTTGGAAGGTGAAATCGCTAAATTCGGTATCGATAAACATCAGCATATTTTTATTGTGCAGAAATGCGCCGGCAATGCCACAAAATAAAGAGATAAAATAAAGGCACAGAATAAAGATATAAAATTAAGGCGGGCATTTGAGCTAAATGTGCCTTGGCCTAGCCCAATCCTTAAAAGAAACAGGCAAAATCAGGACAAAAAAAAGAGCCGCCCATTGCGGGGCGGCTCAATTATTGTACCAACTTTTTAGGCGATAGGCCTAAGCCTAAAGCCCCAAGATTTTTACCAACCGAAGATATTCCAATTAAACCCAGTGTTTGTGTTGGTGTTGCTATTGGAATTGCTGACATTGACGTTGGTGTTATCACCTACGACCGTGTTGCTGTTGGTGTTGGTATTGCTGACATTGACGTTGGTGTTGCCACCCACGACCGTGTTGCTGTTGCTGTTAGTATTGTTAACGGTGTTGATATTGGAGTTCGTATTGCTATTGGTATTCGAGCTCGTACTGGTGTTCGAGTTGGTGTTCGTGTTGGTGTTGGTGTTGGTATTCGTATTCATGGGCACGCAAGCGCTGCTGGTGATTTCCCAGTCGCTATTGTTACCACACTGACCGCCACGATTGACCACACGCTGCTCAGTCACGCTGCCAACCATACCGTTGGGGCAGGCGCCAAAGCCAGAGCGGGCGCGCACTTCAGTGCTTTGCACGCAAACCGGTGCGCAAGTGTTGCTGGTCACCGTCCAGTTGCCATTCACGCCACACTGATTGCCCACATTGGTGCTGCGGGTTTCAGTGATGGTGCCAGCCTGACCCGAAGGGCAAGGCGTGCTGTTGCGTGTTTCGCTCCCTTCGTTGCAAATCTGCGCGCAGGTGTTGCTGGTGACAGCCCACTCGCCATTGACACCGCACTGGTTATTGACATTAACCGTGCGACGCTCGCTGATGGTGCCAGCCTGACCAGACGGACATTGCGTGCTGTTGCGGTTTTCGTTGGCCTGTGCACAGACAATGGGGAAGCGCACATCATCGCAATCACGCTCATTGAAAGCGTTGTTGCCGCAGATGCTATAGCCGCAACCAGCCACATGGACCGAGATGGCGACATTGCGTGACTGACCATTATACAAACCATTCAGCGCATTGCTACCAAAGGGGTTGGCCGGGCAATAGCTGGGGCTGTTTGGCGTACGCGTGACATCGGTGCTGGTAGTGGGGCCTCTGCCGCCTTCAACAACCAGCAGAACACCCGTGCTGGTAGGCGTGCCTGTGCTTACGGTGTAAGGCGCGGGCTGACCACCAAAGACCAGGTCATCGCACGCTGTTTCATTAACCAATGCTAGCGATGTGCCTTGTGGGCCTTCGGCAGATTGTGATGAATGCGGCTCAGCCCAGGCCACGCGGTTGGTGACGCAGATTGTGTATGCACAGCCATTGCCACCGCTGCTTACTGCATCAGTTTTGTTGGCGCCTTTCCACAAGCCATTCCAATAGGCAAGCGGGAATTCGGTCAAAGCTGGTGCGTTGGCAATGATACCGCCGACATTAAAGGGATCGGCGCTGCAATAAGCAGGGTTGTTGTTTGCAGGAACAATCGAAGCGCCTGTCACCTGACCGCGGTTGCCCGTGATGGTTACAGTGACTGTACCATTATTGCCGGTGGGTGTGCCAACATCAATACCAAGCGGCACGGCCACAATAATGGGGGTGCAGGTGTTGGCTGTGACTGTCCACTCACCATTCACGTTGCACTGATTACCCACATTAGTCGTGCGCGTTTCAGTGATGGTGCCAGACTGACCTGATGGGCAAGGCGTGCTGGTGCGTGTTTCGCTGCCTTGGGTGCAAACCGGGGCGCAGGTGTTGCTGACCACGGCCCACTCACCATTGACGTTGCACTGGTTATTAACATTAACCGTACGACGTTCAGTGATGGTGCCAGCCTGACCAGACGGACATTGCGTGCTGGTGCGATCTTCTGTGGCTTGTGCACAGCTAATCGGGAAGGTGACTTGGTCGCAATCCGTCTCATCAAATGCGGTGCTGCCGCAAATGTTGTAACTGCACCCGGCGACATGCATCCACACAGGGATATTGCGTGATTGGCCGTTATACAAACCGTTCAGCGCCGTGCTGCCAAATGGATCGGCGGGGCAATAGCTGGGACTGTTGGGCACGCGTGATACAGCGGTGCTGGTGGTGGGGCCTCTGCCGCCGCCAACAGTAACCGGAACATTGCTACCCGTGGGTGTGCCAACATCGACCGAGTAAGGCACAGGTGCCGGTGGGAATGCTAATGGCCCGCATGATTGCTCGCCCGCATCATTGCTGACACAAACGGCATACACGCAACCCGCAAGGCCGCCAACTGTTGAACTGCTATTCACCGTGGTGCAGACACCATTGTTACAATTGGTGCTGGTGGTGTTGATAACCTGCACTGGCGTATTCACAGTCAATGTGCGGCTTTGGTCTTTCCACAGGCCATTCAATGCATTCAAGGGGAATGGGTTGAATGGGCAAGTGCTGGGGCTATCGCTACGCAGCGCATAAGAGCTGTTGGTAACGGGGCCAATGTCGCCTTTCACATTAAAGGGTACCGTTGAACCAGGCTGATAACCGCTGGGTGTGCCCACAGTCAGTCGCAGCGGATCGGTTGGCACGGGGGTGCAAGTGTTGCTCACCGGCGTCCAAGCGCTGTTGACACCACATTGCGAACCAACATTGGTGGTACGACGCTCGGTCACAGTGCCTTGCTGGCCTGCGGGGCAAGCATCGGTGCGCACGCGCTCTTCGCTGCCTTCACGGCAAGTTCTGGCGGTGAGCAAATTATCGCAGGCGCGCTCTTGGGCGGTGTTGGTCACGCACACCCAGTAGTTACATGTGCCGATATTCGCATTAAGGTTGGTGACACGGCTGGCGCCATTCCACAGACCTTGCAAGGCGCTGGTCGCACCATTGACAAAGGGCTCGGCGGGGCAATCGGCAGGCTCACCAAAGAAGCGCTCAACCGTAGCTGAGGTCACTGGGTTACGGCCACCGCCAACAGTGGCGGGCACTGTGCGGCCGCTGCCATTATCGTTGGTGGGTGTACCCAGGTCTAAAGTGAGCGGTGCGGGCGAACCAGGGAAGGACAGCGTATCGCAATCTTCCTGATTTTGGGCGTTGGTGACGCAGGTGCGATAGACGCAGCCGGCCAGATTGCCAACCACATTATTTTGACTGCTGGTCACAGTCACTTCACGCTGCTGACCATTCCACAGACCATTCAGCACATTGCTGGCCAATGGGCTGCTGGCGCAATAAGCCGGATTGCTGCCTGAAGGCACAAAGGTGGCGTTTGTCACAGGGCCATCGCCACCGGTCACGGTGACTGGCACGCGTGCCCCTGGCGTGTTGCCTGTGGGGGTGCCAACAGTCAGCCTCAGTGGCACTGACACGATGGGTGTGCAAGTGCTGCTGACAATGGACCAAGCGCTATTGACGTTGCACTGGTTGCCCACATTAAGCGTGCGGCGCTCGGTGATGGTGCCAGTGGTGCCTGCTGCGCAGGGCGTGCTGGTACGATCTTCGGTGCTCTCGGTGCAGATGGGGGCGCAAGTATTGCTGACCACGGCCCAGTTACCATTGGTGCCGCAGACATTACCAACATTGGTGGTGCGACGCTCGGTGATGGTGCCAGCCTGACCCGTGGGGCAAGGCGTGCTGGTGCGGTTTTCAGTGCCTTCGGTGCAGACGGGGGCGCAAGTGTTGCTCACCACCGACCAGTTACCATTGGTGCCGCAGACATTACCAACATTGATGGTGCGGGTTTCAGTAATGGTGCCAGCCTGACCCGATGGGCAAGGCGTGCTGGTGCGGGTTTGAGTATCTTCGACGCATGCGGGCGGGATGGGCGCGCAAGTGTTGCTGACCACGGCCCAATCACCATTGACGCCACACACAGTGCCAACATTGGTGGTGCGACGCTCGGTGATGGTGCCTTGCTGACCCGATGGGCAAGGTGTGCTGGTGCGATCTTCAGTGCCTTCAGTGCAGGCATTGGGGAAACGCAGCGTATCGCAAGCGCTTTCATTGACGCCATTGGTCACGCAAACGCGCCAAGCGCAATTGGGCTTATTGGTCGAGGCATAGGGGCGTGTTTGGCCAAACCACAAACCATTCAGCGAGGCATTGCCGCTATTGGGGTTGGCAACATCGGTATTGCTGCCTTGCGTAAACAAGCTGAGCGTACCGCAATTGCTGGGGTTGTTGTTAATGGGCGTAATCACCGCATTGGTGACCGGCCAGCGATTGCCGCCAACGATAAAATCAAAGTTGCGGCGGCCTGTGTCGGTTGAGGTTGACGGGCCAGTGATGGTGAGTGTCAAAGGCTGCTGCGGTGAGCAGGTGCTGCCAGCGAATGTCCATGGGCCGTTAACGCCGCAAACATTGCCAACGCTTGTTGTACGACGCTCGATGACATTGCCGGTTTGACCTTGTGGGCAAGCGCCGATATTGCGCGTTTCTTCGTCTTCGACGCATGAGGGCGGAATGGGCGCGCAAGTGTTGCTGACTACCGTCCAAGCGCTGTTCACGCCGCAAACAGTGCCAACATTAAGGGTGCGACGCTCAGTGATGACACCATTTTCGCCTTGTGGGCATGGTGTTGAGGTGCGGTCTTCGGTGCTGACGGTGCAAGCGTTGCAGCTGCCGGTTTCGCTGGTCAGCAGCCAGACGCCGCCATCGCAGCTATAATTTGCGGTAAAGCCGTTATTGGTGCCACCACGCAGCGTGGCAAGCTGACCTTTGGCGCCACGGGGCAAGGTTTGTGGTGCGCCGCAAATTTGGGTTGTGGCTGAAACGCAGCAAAAATCAACGGTGGTGCCAGCGGGTTGATTATTTTTGAAGGCGTTGAAATCATCGGTGGAACCAAAGGACATGGTCAAAAAGCGGGTGCCCGAGCTATTGGTGATAGTGATGCAAGCTTCTCTTGGGCCTTGTGGGTTGCCTGTGCCGGCCGGACGCTCGCCGACCCAGTTGCGATTGACATAAACAGGAACTCCGTTGCTCTGCGCATAAGCTGTGCCGGCTGTACACAGCACCAAAACAACACTCAGAGCCTTGAGAATTTGCTTAATCATTTTTATGTCCTTTGCAACATTGGGTTATATTTTTAAGGGCCATACGCTTCAATTACCTAAAACAAGGGGGGGCTAAATATACCAGCCCTTGCAATGCGCATAGCTCTGCCAAAAAAATGGCCACACGGGGTTTTATACACTATTTTTCCGGAAGTGTAATACTTTCGTGTGGGGACGTTATAAAAAAGTGCAAGACCCTGCAATTTTGGCATGAATGAACCCAATAAGCCGAAGATTGGTCGGAAATAATCGTCCTATCTTTGACAGCAACGCATTAAAGAGGCGTAAATTAAAGCCATGCGGCGGCTTTTTGCTAAAAATTGCGCAATTATGGTTAATGGCGCTTAATTTATATTGCCCCCAACGCGTCCGGCCAAGAACGATTACACCTAAGAGCCTTTTGTTTTTTGCAAAAATTTTGGACTGTTTCTGTTATGATGTTTGTATGTTTTATTTAATTATACTTGGCATTGCCGTTATGCTGGCGTGGGCAGAGGCTAAAGACTCTTATCGCAATCCGTGGCTGCATGCTGGTATGGCGCTGCTGTTTCCGCCCTTATGTTTTATTGTTTTTTTATTGCCGCGTCTGTCGCCGCCTGCTCCTGCTGTTTTGCCGCAAGATAATGACTATCCCGCGCAAGCAGTGCCGCTGTTTCAAACGCAGTTAGCCAGCGGCGCGTTAGCCGTGACCACGCCTCAATCTCGCAATAACCAAAATGCTTAAATAAGCTGCGGGTTTAACTAATGCGCAGTAATTGCCAGCGCCAAAGGCAAGGCTGCTGTGCTGTGTGCCGTAGCGACACCAGCAAATGCTGGTTAGCCTCGACCGTGCCACCGCTGCAATAGAGGCCAGTTTCAAGGCTTAACTGCGCTTGCAGCATGGTCTGATGATGCTCTTTATTATGGTCGGGCACAATCTGCCAGTGCCAAATCTGCCCATCGGGCATTGCTAAGATACAGCGCTGATTTTCTGTATCTAATGATAATTTTATTTTTGGCGCAAAGTGCCAGCGCCAAGCAACCAGTAAACTGGGCGCACCCCCAACATCTTGCAGCGGCTGTAAACGCTCCTCGCCGGAAAGGCAGGTGCCCTCATGATTTAGGCTTAAGCTGCGCGCCACACGATAACCAAAATTATCGGCATACCCATCATGGCTGACATCAAGCCTTTGCCCACCTGCTTCAGCACTGCGAGTCACAATCGGTGGCAGGGGTGGCTCGTGCAGGTTGTTGTCTTTAAGCGGGAAGGCGTTGGTATCATCAAGGCAAATGGTGCTGTGCGCCGCCGTGGTGGCAAGCGCTTGCGCATAAGAGCTGTGATAATCGCCCGCACTTTTTGGGTGCACGCCGCTATTCACAATAAGCCGTTCGGTGCCAAGACTAAACTCAAAGGCCAAGGTGCTGGCATGGGGCCAGCCCTGTTGTGGTGGCAAACCGCAATCGATAATCGCCACGGCCGCGCCCGCACCTAAACGCTGCCAGCCACCCAATAAAAGTTGCGGCACAGTTTTAGCACTATGTGCGGCATGCGCTAAAACGGCATCGATGAGCACGGCATCCGTTGCCATGCTGCTGCCCGCGCCATGAAACAGCGCAAGGCCACCATCGCCATGACGCAAACTGCGCAAGGCCGGTGCTGCTTGATGAATGGCTTGATCAAGCCGGCTGGGTGCCGCAAGCCGCGCTTGGCGCAGATTAAGCCGTATTTCTACCAGATGCCGTAATATCAGCAATAAATCTTGTGGGTTGCGCGAGGCCGGCGCGCCATCGGGCAGCAGCAACTGATTAAGCGCATGCGGCAAAAGTTGCAGCCCCAAATGCGTGCAATATTCAAGCCCACGCAAAGCCAGCCCCGCATAAATTAAGGCGCGCACCACATCAAGCTGCGGCAGACCTGGGCTGGCACTATTGTAAGTTTGCGCCAAATGACGCGCCTGCATCCATAAGGCCGCCAGCGGCATGGGCGCATAATCGGCAAAGCACAAACCATGCGCCAGACGTTGCGCTAAAATATCGGGGTGCCACAAAGTGGGGCTAAAGCGCCCATGGCTTTGCCACCATTGCTGCACCAGTAATTGCGCTTGTTGTTTTGCCGCAAGGCTGCCTTCGGCGCGCAAATCGCGCAGGAAAGCAAATTGATGAAGCGGTGAATTTTCCGGCCATTCGGCAGGCGAGATAGGGTTATCTAAAAGCGGCGCTGCTGCATCGGCCCTACCCGGCCATGGGTCGGACGGCATATGTGCAGATAAACCCGTGGCACCTGCGGCAAGCCAGCTTTGATAAAAGCCTGATTGAAAAATTGGCCGCAACCAATGTGCGGGTAAGGCTGCCAGCAACGCCATTAGCCAGCGCCTTGCTGGCGGAGTGCGGCGATATTTTGCGCATAATGGGTGGCACCACCCTGCACTAAAGCTGTGCCGGCCACCAGCACATCGGTGCCTGCCGCACAAAGGCTGCGCGCATTGGCAAGATTAACGCCGCCATCAACCACAATGGCGACAGGCTGTGTGGTGCTATTCAGCATCTGACGCAAGGCAGTAATTTTTGCCTCTAGCGGAATATAATCCTGCCCGCCAAAGCCTGGGTTGACAGTCATGACTAAAACCAAATCTAATAAAGGCAGCACATGCGCCAAACTATCGATGCTGGTGGCCGGATTAAGCGCCACACCGGCTTTTTTACCGAGCGATTTTATCAGTTGCAGCGAGCGGTGCAGATGCGGCCCCGCTTCTGGGTGAATGGTGATATGGTCGGCACCCGCTGCGGCAAAGGCCGGAATTAAACCATCGACCGGCGCAATCATCAGGTGCACATCGAAGGGTTTTTGGCTAAAGGGGCGCAGCGCTTTCACCATTTGCGGGCCAAAAGTGAGGTTTGGCACAAAATGGCCGTCCATCACATCAAGATGCAGCCAATCAGCGCCGGCGGCATCGAGCGCGCGCACTTCTGCGCCAAGCTGGGCAAAATCGTAAGCCAGCAAAGAGGGCGCGATGAGTGGTGAGTAAGCAGACATGGCGCAAGTTTAGCCGCTCTTATCGATTCTGCCCAGAGTAACTAAAGAGTGAATCTAAGAGACGAATCTGGGGGGCGAATCTGGGGCAGGCTTAGTTCTTTTGACTAATGTTTTTGACTAATGCTTTTTGAGGCGCGCGGCATAAAAACCATCGCAGCCGATTTGTTCTGCCAATAAATCGGGGCGGGTGTGCAACTCGCCCAAAGGCGTTAAAAACGCCGTGCGCCCGTCAATTTCGGCGGGCATAATCGGGCTGCGGCTAAAATTAGGGTGTTGCGCTAAAAAGGCCGCAATTTGCTGCGCGCCCTCCTCGGGCTGCAAAGAGCAGACCGCATAAACCAAGCTGCCACCTTGTGCCACAAAACCAGCAGCGCGTTTAAGCAAAGCCTGCTGCATGGCACACAAGCGGGTGATGTCGGCCGCGCTTTTCAGCCATGGCAAATCTGGGTGACGGCGAATAATGCCAGTGCCGCTGCAAGGCGCATCGAGCAACACCGCATCAAAAGTCTTGCTTGGCGTCCAAGCCAGCGCATCGGCACACACCACATCGGCCGAAAGTTTGAGTCTGGCCATATTTTGCTGCAAACGCTGCAAACGCGGTGCCGAATTATCAAGCGCGGTTACAGTGGCGCCCTGCTGCGCGAGCCACGCGGTTTTGCCGCCAGGGGCCGCGCATAA
This sequence comes from Rickettsiales bacterium, assembly GCA_027485855.1. Taxonomy (GTDB): domain Bacteria; phylum Pseudomonadota; class Alphaproteobacteria; genus JAIXQD01. The sequence continues at coordinate 208,472 of JAIXQD010000019.1, forward strand.
ATCTAAGACCGCTTGGCCTTGTTGTGCTGGCACACAGCGCGCCACCAGTTGGGCGGCGTAATCTTGCACCCACCAATCGCCATCGCTAAAGCCGGCCAGTTCTTCGACAAGGCCGGCTTGTGTTAAGCGCACACTATGCTCGGCCAAAACTGTGCCGCCCAAAATTTGCGCCCATTCTGTTGCTGGTTTTTTGGTGGTGAGATCAAGCGGCGCTTCTTGCTGCAAGGCTTGCAGCAAATTGCGCGCTGCGGGCTCGCCATAGGCCTGAACCCAGCTTTGCCACAGCCATTCGGGCATATTAAGCCGCGCATCGAGTGCGGCAAAACTGGCCGATTGCTCGCTGGCCCTGCGCAACACCGCATTGACCAGCCCTTTTAGCCCCTGCTCTTTTGCGCCTAACAGGCCCACGGTTTGGCTGACTGCCGCATGTGCAGGCGTTTTAAGCAACAATAATTGCGCCACGCCCAAGCGCAAAATCAGCCAAACAGAATCAGGAATTTTATCCGGCTCGCGCAGAAGCTTACGCAGCAACGCATCAATCTGGCCGATATGGCGTAATGTGCTGGCGGCCAGCAGGCGGGCAAAGCCGCGCTCGCGAGCAGGCAAAGCCGCATAGCTGGCCGTAGCCAAGGATTCATCCAGCGCCTGCCGCTGCACTAAAACCGCATGCAGCAGACGCAAGGCCTCGATGCGAGCGGGCGATGCAGTTGGCGTATTGGTTGCTGCCCCGCCGCGCACCACTTAGCCCCAGGGCCCCGAGCGACGCTGAATGGGCAGGCTCTTTTGCGCATTTTTTGGCCGCACAACTGGGCTTTGCTCTGGCGCACGCTGCGCTATGGGGCTGGCGGCATCGGCAGCATTTTGTTGCGCCATTTCCATAAGCCGTGCAATGCGGTTTTCAGCCTTAGGGTGCGTAGAAAACAAGCCGTCAATTTTATGCGCATGCAGCGGGTTGATAATAAACATATGCGCCGTGGCGGGGTTGGCCTCGGCTGCGTGATTATCAATTTGCTTAGCAGCACCGCTGATTTTATTGAGCGCACTGGCCAAGGCCTCGGGCTTGCCATGAATTTCGGCGCCGACGCGGTCGGCCTCATATTCGCGGGTGCGGCTAATGGCCATTTGCACCACAACGGCCGCAATGGGTGCCACAATAGCCATCAGCAAAACGCCCATCGCGCCCATGGGCGACTCGCGATTGCCACCAAACCACATGGCAAAATTACCAATGCTCGACAAAGCGCCCGCCATAGTGGCGGTCACCGTCATAATAAGCGTGTCACGGTTTTTGATGTGCGCCAGCTCGTGTGCCATAACGGCGGCCACTTCATCGCGGTTGAGTGTTTGCAACAAGCCAGTGGTGGCTGCAACCGCACCCTTTTGTGGATTGCGCCCCGTGGCAAAAGCATTGGGTTGGCTTTGCTCAATCAGATACACTTTGGGCATGGGCAATTGGGCTTTTTGCGCCAGATCTTGCACCATGTTGTAAAATTCGGGCGCGGTTTGTGCATCAACCTGCTTGGCGTTATACATACGCAGCACAATTTTATCCGAGTGCCAATAAGCGACAAAGTTGGTAATAGCCGCAATGCCCAGCGCAATGCCAAGACCGGCCGCACCGCCCAGCATAAAGCCAACGCCGCCAAATAATGCGGTCATACCGGCCAACAACATAAAAGTTTTTACAATGCCCTTCATCGTGACCTCCCTTTGGTTTTGTGTATTTCGCTCTTATATGTGGCGGTGACGAACAAAAGTGCAAGCAAAACCGGAAAAAGACCAAAAAAAATTGGCAAAAATCGACAAACACACCCATATAAAATATATGGATAAAGATAAAGTTTTTGAGACGCCCAAAAAGCCAAACACCAAACAGCCGCCCGCCGCCAAGCCTCTTGCCGCGCCGGATGTTGAAATAGGTGGGGCTAAAGGCCCCGAACCCACACGCTATGGTGATTGGCAGCACAAAGGCCGCTGCACTGATTTTTAGTGGCTATAGATTATTGCCAGCCGCGAGCAATATAGGGCGCGGTGCGCTGCAAGGGCTGATGATAGCGGATGGGCTTACCCGTTGCCGCATCAACCACCGAGCCACCGGCTGGCTCTAAAATCGCTTGGCCGGGCATAATATCCCACACCATGCAGCCCTTACCACGCGGATAAATATCGTGCTGCCCTTCGGCAAGCTGCACATATTTAAGCGCGGATTCACTCAGCTCTAGCCGCGTATAGGGGATGGCTTGCAACAGCTTATTGGTGTCATTATGGGTGGTGGGGTCTTTTTCAAAATCATTGGCGATGGCGCGCAGGGCCTCGCCCATTTTGGGCTGGCCCGCCACGCTGATATTTTGCTCTAATTGTGGGGTGAATTTTTTAGCCAGCTTTAAGCCCGCCCCATCATTGGCACCAAGCCAGGTGCTTTTTTGTGTAGGGCTATGAATAATGCCCACCACGGGCCGGCCCAACTGCACCAAACCAATGCACACCGCAAAAGAATCGCGCCCTTGAATATAGCTGCGCGTGCCATCAATGGGGTCGATGGTAAAAAACTGCTCGAGCGGCCCTTGTGGGATGCGCCCTTCAGACACGGCCTCTTCGCCAATAACCGGCACGGTTGGGGCAATTTGCTTTAAGGCAAAAGTAATCATTCTTTCGGCTTCGATATCGGCCAAAGTCACGGGTGAGCCGTCATTTTTATTGAGCGCTTGGGCAATAGCCAATGGCCGCGATTGCAGCACAAAATCGCCGGCCTGTTCGGCTATGGCTTTGAGATTTTCCAGCAGTTTTTCGTTTATTTTTAGCATATTGACCCTGCACCAAGCATATCAAATGATTTCGTTTTAGCAATACTATCGATAAACTCTTAGCTTTTAGCTACTTGTTGCGCAAGCAGAAAGTTGTTTTTTGTAATTATATTACCAAGCCATTGCCTATCCTTTGGCCATATTAAGCATGTCTTGAATATTATATGGGCAAATAAATCATGGTTATAAGCGATTTAAGATCTGTGCTGGGGCGTATCAAAACCATAATGGTCTTTATGGCCAGTCTTTTGGGCGGGCTATTTTGGGCGGGCATGGCCATGGCCCAATCGACCAGCATGTTTGAGCGCAGCGAGCCCGAAAAAGATCTCGGCGCGCAATGGATTAGGCATATTTTCAAAGCTGGCGACAGGTCGGAGACAACCTTTTTGGGCCTGCCCGCAACTGTGTTGCAAGATGCGCTGCTAGAAGTTTTGCGCTTTTACAGCAATGGCATTTTGGTGATTGGTGCGTTTATTTTGCTGTATCACCTCGTCACCATGATTGCCGAAACCGCACATACCGGCAAACCCATGGGCAGAGCCAATCAAATATGGGCCCCCCTGCGGCTCGTAATCGCCATTGGCCTGATTGTGCCGCTGCAATCAGGATTAAATTCCGGTCAATATGCCGTGATTAAAGTGGCCGAGTGGGGCTCTTACTTTGCTTCAAACGCATGGGACAGAGTTTTAGATACACTGCGCGACAGCAAAAACACCCTGCCGCCCCCTGATAGTGGCGGCGAGCTGCTTTATGCTGCCTTACAAAGCACATCTTGCGCGGCGGGGTTTAACTCAAGAGCTTTATGTCAGTCCAGCGGCAATGCCCCCGGCCTAAATTATAACAATCCCTTTGTGGTGGCACTGCAACGCACCAGAATTAACGCAGGCGCCGAGCAAGGCACCGATATTTTAAGCTTTAACCGCTTTAATGGTGGCGTTCCTGGTGGTGGTGAAATTGGTATTCATGGTGATGGCGCTTATAAATATGGCGCATGGGTTGGCAATGGCACCGCTGCCATGAGCGTTATACCGGATAATAGCAAAAATGCCGACATTATGGATACCGGCACATGCGGCAGCTTTACCATACCCGCTGCATCTGATGTGACTCCCAACCAAGACTTTAATCGTCTGGCACGAGAGTATCGTGAAATCTATTATCAAATGGTCACGCTGGCCATTGATCAGGCTTATCGTATTACTGCCGCTGCCAGTGTGTCAGAAGGCCGCTGGTTTGGCTGTGGCAATGACACCGAAGACTTAAGCGCCATCAGTATTGGCGTTAATACCGCCAGCAACCGCGCCAATGTTATAGGCGCGGTAACCCAACTAAACTTGCTCAAAACACAGCTTGAAAACAAACAAAAAGAAATGCAGCGGCTTATTCCTGTCATGGCTGAAGGGCAGCGGGGTGGCGGTGAAGCAGATGCGGGCGCATTTCCGTTTGTGCAAAAAAGCGCGGGCTGGGTGTCGGCTGGCGCATGGGCCACACGTTTAGCAAAATCGCAGCAAGAGGCCAGCTCAAGCGTAACTAACCTTGCGCGCTACCAATCGCCCGAGGCTATGGGCGTTGATGAAGAGGCCGAAAAAGCCGCAGGCGCTATTTTGCGCGGCGTCAATTCAATCTACCGCACACTTTATGAGGAAAATGCCGGCCAGCCCATTGCCAAAAACTTTGATGTTGCCAGTGGCAGCACCAAGCCCGGCAGGCGCGGCGACTCAACCTCAGCTTATTATTTAGAAAGCGCCGCTTATCGCTCGGGGCTATGGGCCAATACGGGTGATGCCGGCTGGGTTGATGGCGCCAATAGTGATGGTAGCCTAACCGGTATTGGCAGCGCCTTGTTTGGCTTTGACCGATTTGATTATTCTAATGCGCTGGGCTCGCTCATCAATATCGGCATTCATAAACTGAGCATGATGTGGTGGTTAGTTGGATTTTCTATGGCGGCACAAGCCTTACAGGCAGCATTGGCTTCAGGCGCCGAGGCTGTTGGCACACCACTGACATTTTGGGCCTCGATGGGGATGGGCTTTTTGAGCGGGGCCGCAGGTGCTGTTGCCGGATTTTTACGACTGATTGCCTTTGTGGCGTTCTTGCCGGCTTTGCTGTTAGCCTTTGTGTTGCCCTTAGCTATTTTTGTGCGCTTTCTGTTTGGCGTATTAACGTGGGTGGTGGCTGTAGTAGAGGCTGTGGTGGCCATGCCTGTTTTTGCCTTGGCGCACCTGACGCCCTATGGCGAGGGCGCCGTGCCGGATGCGGCCAAACGCGGCTATTATTTAATCTTCCAAATCTTTCTGCGGCCGGTGCTGATGGTGATTTCGCTGCTGCTGGTGATTATTATGATCAATGCCATGGTCGGGCTTTTGGCCGTTACTTTTGACTTTGCCGTGTCGGGCGCGCGCCGCGATGTCTCTGACTTAGGAATATTTACCCGCTATACTTTTACCATTATCTTTTTAGTGCTGGCTTATACTATTTGCATGCAATGCGCCCGCCTGATTGATATTATTCCCAAGCAAGTGATGGGCTGGCTGGGCCAAAGCGTGCAAGACGCGCCCTTTGATGAAGGCGGCAAGATGGATGCAGCGATGGGCGCGGTCAGTGGTATTGTCGGCTTCTCGGCAGCAAGCCAAGTAAGCAGCATGCTTAATTCTGGCGCCGGTGCTGGTAAAAGCATTGGTAGCACCATAGGTAAAGGAATAAAAGACCGACGGGGCCGGGCGGCGGGCATAAGCGATGGCGGCGGCGATGGCAATGCCGGAAATATAGGTGGTGAACTTGGCGGTGGTGGTGGTTCTGGGGGCGGCGGCGGTGGTTCTGGTGGTGGCTCTGGTGGCGGTGGTGGTGGTGAATCAACCGGCGAGATGCGCTCACTGTTATCGCAAGCACAAGCGGCCGCAGGCGAGGCACGCTCGGCCAGTGGCACATCGGCCAATGCTGCGGGGCTTGCCGGCAACTCTGCCAGTGATGCTGGCGGCAGCGCCGGCAGAGCCGGGCAAGCGGCCGATGAAGCACGCAGCGCCGGCAACACCGCCCGCGACCAAAGCGGTAATGTGCCCAAAGATAAAGCCTAAAAACAAAACTTGTTTTGCGCGCTGGGCGGCCTAGCTTTAATTAAAACAACTTTGCGCATGTGAAAAAAATGTCCGCTCTTCGTCTTATTTTGGCTGATCAACTTAACCTGTCGCTCGCCAGCCTTGCTGATGCCGATGCACAGCAAGACACCATTATGCTGTGCGAGGTTATGGCTGAAGCGACCTATGTAAAACATCACCAGCAAAAAATTGCCTTTTTATTTGCGGCGATGCGCCACTTTACCGAAGAATTGCGCCAGCAGGGCTTTACCGTGCGCTACATTAAACTCGACGACCCCGAAAATACCGGCAGCTTTGATGGCGAGATGGCCCGCGCCATTAAAGCCCTATCACCCACAAAAATTATTGTGACTGAAGCGGGCGAATGGCGTGTGCAACAAATGCTGCAACACTGGCAGGCCCGTCATGGCTTGCCGGTTGAGATAAGAACCGACACACGGTTTTTAGCCACAGCCGCAGAGTTTGCCGCATGGGCAAAAAACAAAAAGCAATTGCGTATGGAGTTTTTTTACCGCGAGATGCGCCGCAAATATCATATTCTCATGGAAAGCGATGGTCAGCCCACCGGCGGCCAATGGAATTACGACAAAGAAAATCGCCGCCCGCCCAAAGCTGGCATGACCTCGCCTGCTCGCCTGAGCCATAAAAAATCAGCCATCACTAAAGAGGTGCTGGCGCTGGTTAAAGCACGCTTTGGGCAAAATCTGGGTGGGCATTTTGGCCGGCTTGAACCATTTCATTATGCGGTCACGCGCGCACAAGCGCTGTTAGAGCTTGAACATTTTATCGATGTGCTGTTGCCGCATTTTGGCGATTACCAAGATGCGATGGTGAGTGGCGAAGCGTTTTTATATCACTCTTTGCTCTCCACCTATCTTAATGCGGGCTTGTTGCTGCCACTCGAAATATGCCGCAAGGCTGAAGCGGCTTATCGGGCGGGGCACGCACCCCTCAATGCCACCGAAGGTTTTATCCGGCAAATATTAGGCTGGCGCGAATATATACGCGGCATTTATTGGCACCTCATGCCCGAATATGCCGAGCGCAACAGCCTGAAGGCCACAACGCCCCTGCCCGCATTTTATTGGACGGCAGAGACAAAAATGTTTTGTATGCGCGAAGCCATTAGCCACACGCGGGATTACGCCTATTCGCACCATATTCAGCGGCTGATGATTACCGGCAATTTTGCGCTGCTGGCGGGGCTCGATGTAAAACAAGTGCAGGAATGGTATTTGGCCGTCTATGCCGATGCCTATGAATGGGTAGAAATGCCTAACACTTTAGGCATGGCGCTGTTTGGTGATGGCGGAGTTGTGGCCAGCAAGCCCTATGCGGCCAGTGGCAAATATATTCAGCGCATGAGCAATTATTGCCAGCACTGCCCCTATGATGCCGAAATTATGCTGGGCGAAAAAGCCTGCCCCTTTAATGCGCTTTATTGGGATTTTTTAATGCGGCACGAAAAAGAGTTTCGGCGCAATCAGCGCATGCCATATGTTTATGCAACGCTCGATAAATTTGGCCCAGAAAAACAAGCGGCCATAAAAGCCCAAGCGCAAACCACACTTAAAAAAATGCAAGAGGGCAAATTATAGACGGCTCGCTTTACTTAGCCAAGCTGCGCCAAAAGCTCGGCGGGTAAATCGGCATTGGTGGTAAAATCCTGCACATCGTCGAGCTCGTCTAGCGCATCGAGCAGTTTTAACAAATCGGTGGCATCGCTGAGTGAGGGTGTTGCAAAAGTAAGTGGTTTAAAGGCTAAACGAGCCGATTGGGCCGCACCCAATTTTTGCTCTAATACATCGCGCACGGCGCCCAAAGCCTCGAAGGCGCACAGCACCTCATGTTGCTCGGGCGTGCTTTGCACATCATCGGCACCCGCCTCGATAGCGGCCTCAAGCATGGCATCGCTTGATGCAATTTTGGCGGGATAAATTATCTGCCCGCAGCGCTGAAACATAAAGGCCACGCTATTTAATTCGCCAAGGCTGCCGCCCATTTTACTAAACAAGGTGCGTAAATCGGCTGCGGTGCGGTTGCGATTATCGGTGAGCGCCTCAACAATGATGGCCGTGCCACCAGGACCATAGCCCTCATAGCGCACCTCGTCGTAATTTTCGCCACCCGCAGCGGCGGTTGCGGCCTTCACGGCTTTTTCAATGCGGTCACGTGGCATATCATTTTCGCGCGCTTTGCTCATGGCCGCCCGTAAGCGCGGATTAGCCGCTGGGTCAGGCATACCTAATTTTGCTGCCACGGTAATTTCCCGCGCGATTTTGTTAAACAGCCGCGCTTTGCGGCCATCTTGTGCGCCCTTGCGGTGCATAATATTTTTAAACTGCGAATGTCCGGCCATGCTTAATCTCTGAGTAGAATTTCAATAATGCTATCGGCGCTTAAGCGCTGCACAATGTCTAGCAAATCGGCACCAGACAATGCAACACAGCCTTCTGTAGGGGTACGCTGAGGTTGCATCAGATGCATAAAAATAGCGCTGCCCTTATGGGGTATAATGGGCTGGTCGTTATAGCCCAGCTCAATGATTAAATTATAAACATCGTCGATGCGCCACATTTGCTCGTGCCGCGCCGGATGCGGCAAATTGATAAGCGTATTATAATCTTGGTGGGTGGGGTCGTCACACCAGCCGCTACTGGGGTTTATTGGCACCACTGGCAAGGCCGTTTGTGGGGCGGCCATTTTATCGGGGCGGTAAAAAACACGGCGCAGCGGCCAGATGCCCGCAGGCGTGGCGCCATCGCCCTCTTGCTTTTGTGCAGCGCTGATGATGCCACCGCGCCCCAAAACACAAGCATAGTTTTTGCCCGCAAAGCTGAGTTGGCCTTGCGTTGCCAAAGCTGGTGCCGTGACAGTTATTTTCATGGCTCACACACTGCCGCAGCGTAACGTCATGGTCAAGATGGGGGTCAAGATGGGGCGGGACCAGATTGAGGCGGTTTCGCTAAAGTGTTTGCTGGCCGTGCAGCAGGCCAACTTCTCGTAGACAGGCGTGGCTCGAGCTTATGAAATAAAGCGCATTGTGTGGCGCTATCCCAAGCTGTACCCACCAGCCCTTGCGCAAACAGTGCTTGCAACGCTGGCAAAGCACCCGCGCCACTAACGGGCTGTTTGGCCAAAGGCGGCGTGGCATTATCGGGCGCAAAATCGGGGCGCTGCACCACATAAAAAATATGCCCGCCATCATCAGGGTCAATGCCTGCCGCACCCAGCCAAAAACCATGCGCGGTAAAAAGTCGCCAGCTATGATGATTGGCAATATCAACTGTGCCAGCAAGCTGCGTGACACCCAATTGCGCGGCCATTTTTTGCTGCTGTTGTAACAACTGCGCCATAAGATTATGCCCTCGCATGCTGGGGCTCACCAAAGAGCCATCAAACATTAAACAATGCGGCGAAATCTGTAATGCGTTTATTACATGCTGATGATAAGCCCCGGCAATGGGTGCCGAGAGCATGGCTTGCGCCACAAGCTTACCTGCCACAACAACGCCCAACATGCGGCTTTGCCCCGTTAAACGCTGTTGAAACTCTAACGCCGTTTTTGGCAAAAAATATTTTTGCTCGGCAGGGCCAAGATTTTGCGCCACCTCTTGCTGCAGCGCTAATATTTGCGGCAAATCGGCCAAGGTGAGCAGCCTGATTTGTGCGGGCTGTGCTGTTTTGGCCAAAGTTATATTGGCTAAAAGCTGTGCGGGCTGAAAAATTGAAAAATCGATGCTCATGCGCTTGCCCTGTTAAAGGAATTGTTAAATTGATGTCACTCAATGAGGCGGGAAAGAAATTTGAGTGGCCGCGCCCGCAAACGGCATGAACAGCCGTGCGCTACGCGACCGGACGTTTTGAGTGAGCAAAAGCGGAATGAGAAAAACGCATAAATTATCCAACCATGCTTATTGGCATGGCTGCAAGTGTTTTTTACAAATGATTATGGCCAAACTTCAATCAGGCGCGGGCCGATGCGCAACGGCGCAATGCGCGTGGCCAAGCCATTTTGCCCCACCTCTACCCATACGCCGCAGACAGTGGCCTCACCCTCGGCGGAGGATTTTTTATCAACGTTCAGCCCCTTGGTAAATTTAACAATGGGCACGACCGGTGAAAACCCAATAACACTATTATAATCCCCGCACATGCCCGCATCGGATTGATAGGCCGTGCCGCCATTGAAAATTTGCGCATCGGCACTGGGGCAATGGGTATGGGTGCCGACAACTGCGCTCACGCGGCCATCAAGATAATGCGCCATGGCCATTTTTTCGGAGGTGGCATCGGCATGAAAATCGACAAAAATGGCCGCCAAATTTTGGCCAAGCTTATGCTGCTCTAACAAAGCATCCAGCGCAGCAAAGGGGTCGTCATATAAATCCATAAAAACGCGGCCCAAAGCATTGACCACCATAATGCGGCGGCCATCGGCCAGCTGATGAATATAAAAACCCCGCCCCGGATTGCTGCTTGGTAAGTTTATGGGTCGCAGCCAACGTGGCTCGCTATCAATGGCGGATAAAAACTCTTTTTGGTCCCACACATGATTGCCATTGGTTAAAACGTGCGCGCCGGCTGCCAGCAATTCGCGCCCAATTTTAACGGTGGTGCCAAAACCACCCGCCGCATTCTCGGCATTGATGATAATGATATCGGGCTCAAGGCGCTGCTTAATTTCAGGCAGGCGGGCTAATACGGCTTCTCTGCCAGAGCGACCAACAATATCGCCCAGAAAAAGCAGCTTGAGCGGTTTGTGTGTGCCACTATTCATGAGTGTCTTTGTAGCACAGATTGCTCGGTGATAGTCAAGTCTAGCGGCTGGTCGTGGGCTTCGGTTGGCACTTCGGCGATTTGCTGCGCTGCCAATGCCACGCCCACGGCGAGCATATTTGGACGCGCCGCACGCAATTGCGCTAAGGTTGCATCATAATGACCAGCGCCCTGCCCCAAACGCCGCAGCTTGGCATCGAAAGCCAAAAGCGGCACCAGCACAATATCGGGTGTAAGCAAGGGCGCGGTTGCAGGCGGCGTTAAAATACCATGCGCACCCATGGTTAAAACCATATCGGGCTGCCATTGCCGAAATTGCAATGGCATTGCATGACCAAGCACAATCGGCAAAGCAACGCGCCAACCCCGCGCATGAGCCTGTTGCATAATGGCGCGGCAATCGGCCTCGCCACTGAGCGGCCAATAGGCTGCGAGCGTTGCGGCTTTATGAAAATGCGCAAAAAAATGTGCCGCAAGTTTGGGTGCGGCATTTAAGGCGGCTTGCGCCAAATGCTGGCGCTGTTGCCGCGCTTGTTGGCGAAGGGTGGTTTTATCGAGGGGCACAAATTCGGCGGGCATGGACTCTGCCTAAAAAGCTGCCAAGAAAAAAGCTGGAAGGGCCGCCTTGGCCGGTGGCTGAACATCCCACTGTGGCCTGCAGAGCAGGTGGGCACCGTGTAACTACACCACGGTGTAGTCAGGGACAGTTCCCGAGTGAAGATCATTGGCCCCAGGGAAATTTGTTGCCTATCGAACCACGCAGCAACCTTCCGCGCTTATTATACGCGGCCTTGTTGAAAAAGTCACGTTTTTAACTGGGCTTGTGGTGCAGCTTAGCCGCGCTCCATGCGGGTGGACATATCGCGAATGCGGGTAGAAAGATGCTCAACGGCCGCTACCAGCAAATCTTCGTCTTTACTATCAAGGCCCTTTTGCGCTTGCCGCAGCGCCTGTGCCTCGCCTTTAAGGTCGAATAGCTCATCGGCCAGAAGCAAGGCGGTGAGCACCAGCACGCGGGCTTCGCTGGCATTGGCACCCGCCGTGGCCGAAACTTGCCGCACCTTGCTATCGACATAGCCCGCCAGCGCTTCGACGCGGCCTTCTTGCCCAGCGTCACAGGTGACCGGATAAACGCGGCTGGCAAGGGTAATATCAATGCGCGGCATATGCGGCTCCTATTGCTGTAAAATAGTTTCGATGCGCTCAATGGCGTCATCCAGGCGGCGCGCCACCGATTGCTCAACGGCGCGCTGCTTATTAGCGCGGGCCTCATTTTGTACGCTTTGGCGTTGCAGCTCGGCCTCACGGCGTGCACGGCGGGCTTCGCGCAGTTCGCTGGCCTGCTCTAGGGCATCAATGGCCTCATCCAGCTGTTCAAGCGCGGCTTTAAGGCGGTTCATCGGCAACTCCGTTTGATTCGACTTCAGCGCATTGTCGGCTTAAAATGGCGCTCTTGTCAATTCTTCCCACTTTTATCTTTCAGCCTTAACCCCAGAGGTGTTCCATGAGCCTTGCCGCCACCAGCCCCCAAACAGTGACCCATAACGACCTTGCCAATGCCCTGCGGGCCCTTGCCATGGATGGGGTTGAGCAAGCAAAGTCTGGGCATCCGGGTATGCCCATGGGTATGGCTGATGTCGCCACAGTTTTGTGGCAGCAATTTTTGCGCTTTGATGCAACAGCGCCGCACTGGCCCAATCGCGACCGCTTTATTTTATCGGCAGGTCACGGCTCGATGCTGCTTTATGCGCTGGCTTATTTAACCGGCTATAAAGCCATGCCGCTTGATGAGCTTAAAAAGTTTCGGCAACTCGGCAGCAAAACCGCCGGCCACCCCGAGCATGATGTGGCCGCCGGCATTGAAACCACCACCGGCCCCCTAGGGCAGGGCTTGGGCAATGCGGTGGGCATGGCTTTGGCCGAGCAAATGCTGGCCGCCCGTTTTGGCGAAAAGCTGGTGCAACACCATACTTATGTGATTGCCTCTGACGGTGACCTTATGGAAGGCATCAGCCACGAAGCCGCCAGCCTTGCGGGTCACTGGCAATTAGGCCGGCTTATTGTGCTTTATGATGACAACCAAATTTCGATTGATGGCCCAACGGCGCTATCTTTTAGCGAGGATATTCCGGCACGTTTTGCGGCTTACGGCTGGCATACGCAGCGCATTGATGGGCACAACCCCGCCGAGATTAGCGCGGCTATTAAAGCCGCTTTAGCCGACAAACGCCCCAGCCTCATTGCCTGCCGCACCATTATTGGCTTTGGCGCGCCCAACAAACAAGGCAGCAAAGATTGTCATGGCAGCCCCCTTGGCGCCGACGAAATTGCCAAAGCCCGCGCCCAGCTTAACTGGCCGCATGCACCGTTTGTTGTGCCAGCGCCAATAAAATCGGCGTGGGAGAGTTTTGGCGTGCAGCACCAAAGCGCACGTCTGGAATGGGAAAAAAATCTTAACGCTGCCGCGCCAGAGCTGAAAGAGCTGTGGCACAGCATGCATAGCCATGAGCTGAGCCCGGCAGCAAGCAGCGCCCTACACGCGCTTAAGCAAAAATATGCCAGCGAAAAACCGAGTCTCGCCACACGGCAAACCAGTGGCGAGGTGCTGGCAGCGCTGGTGCCGGTTATGCCGCATTTGGTGGGCGGCTCGGCCGATTTGACCCCCTCGAACAACACCCAAGTAAAAGGCAAAGCGGTTATCAAGCGCGGTGATTTTAGCGGGCAATATATTCATTGGGGGGTGCGCGAGCATGGCATGGCCAGCGCCATGAACGGCATGGCGCTGCATGGCGGGCTTATTCCTTATAGCGGTACATTTTTAAGCTTTGCGGATTATTGCCGCCCGTCTATTCGTTTGGCTGCTCTTATGCATCAGCGGGTGATTTATGTGATGACCCATGATTCGATTGGCCTTGGTGAAGATGGCCCAACGCATCAGCCGGTTGAGCATTTAGCCAGCCTGCGCGCTATCCCTAATCTTTATGTGTTTCGCCCGGCCGATGGCATTGAAACCGCTGAATGCTGGGAAGCGGCGCTGAGCAATGCCCATGCCCCTAGCCTTTTGGCACTCACACGGCAAGCTCTGCCAACTTTAAGGGCCGACACTTCAGCCGAAAATCGCAGCAAAATGGGTGCTTATGTTTTGGCCGAAGCCAAACAGGCACGCGCTGCTACACTGATTGCCAGCGGCTCGGAAGTGAGCCTCGCCATGAGCGCGCGTGAAAAGCTTGCCGCGCTTGGTATTGATGTGGCGGTAGTGTCTATGCCCTGCTGGACGCTCTTTGCCAAGCAAAGCCCTGCCTACCAAGCGCAAGTGCTGGGCAGCGCCAAGCGTATTGGCATTGAAGCCGCCACCGGCTTTGGCTGGGAGCGCTGGCTTGCGGGCAATAATATAGACGGCAGCTTTATTGGCATGCATGGTTTTGGAGCATCGGCGCCATACCAAGAGCTTTATCAGCATTTTGGCATTACGGTTGAAGCCATTATGGCGGCCGTGCAGAAAAGCTAGCAGACACGCCTAATGTATTGGGACGTCACCGACCTGCACGAATTTTATGGCACCGGTATTGGCCGCATTGCCCGCAAACTTTTGCGCGAGCGCTTGCAATATTTTTGGCCAAATGTGACAGGGCAATGTGTGGCGGCTTTGGGCTATGCCACGCCCTATTTACGCCCGTTTGAGGCTGACGCACGCACAACATTGGTGCTGATGCCGCAGCAGCAAGGGGTGCGGCCATGGCCGCCCGAGCAAAATAATATAGCGCTGCTATGTGACGAGACGGCGCTACCGCTGCCCGATGATATTGTGGATAAATTCCTATTGGTGCATTGCCTTGAACATGCCGAACATAAACAACAATTGCTGGATGAGGTGTGGCGCTGCTTAACCCCACAAGGGCGCGGCCTGATTGTGGTGCCTAACCGGCATGGGTTATGGTCACGCGCCGAGCATGCGCCCTTTGGCCATGGGCAGGCTTTTGCTATGGGTGAGCTTAAACGGCTGTTGCGGCGCAGTGGCTTTGTGCTTGAGCGCAGCGAGCCCTGCTTGTTTACGCCGCCGCTGATGTTGCCCATAGCGCTGCGCCCGCTGGCGCACTTGCTTGAGCGCGGGGCGCGCAAATTACATTTTGCCTTTGGCGGCGTGCTGATTGTTGAAGTGAGCAAGCAAATTTATGCGCCCATCGCCCAAGGCCAGCGCCGTAAACATAAGTGGCAGATGACGCCGCAAAAAATTGGCGCAGAAGCGGGGGCCATTCAGCGAAAATGGCAAAGTCTATAATCTAAACTATAGCTGGGGCGCGGCAGGTTTTTGCTTGGTCAGCCTTGCACGCATGGCTTTTTGGTTATGGGCCGCAAGGATAGACGCAACATTAACTTGGCCACGATGCTTGGGCGGCACAGCCTGCCACAAGCGCTCAAGATCGGCCGCATTATCCGGAAAAGTTGCGCTCACCACCAAGGCCAGCTCGCGCCTCTCGGCGAGGATTTTAATGAGGCATTGGTCATTATGCTCACGCAGATAATCATCGACGGTTAAGGTCTGGCCGGTTTGTTTCAGCCAATTTTGTATATAAAGCCAAGAGCCGCGTTGTGCGGCCAAATGCAACAGCGGCCGCGCTGCTATGGCGGTGCCGGTCTCTTGCCACAAATCGGCCAGCGTGAGGGGGTCGGGCAAAAGGGGTAACCAGTGCTGTTGCTGCAACCACACTTGCGGCATAACCAAAGGCGGCTGCAGGCGGGGCGGCTCACCAATGCGCAGCGGGCGCAACAACCAATCTTTATCAAGGCTGAGCTTTTGCTGCGCTAAAGCGCCTGGCAAATCTTTGGGGAATTCGCAAAAGACCTGCCAAATTTTATCGCCTGTAGCGCGGCGATGTGACGGATTTTGGCCAGAGGAATTTTTACCTGATGCGCCTCTATGCTCTGGCGATTTTTCGCGCGGGTTTTTTTTACCCACACCATTTTTAGGGCCGCCGTTTTTAGGGGCGCCCACTGATGTACTTGGTTTTTGTCCCGACTTCTTAAAGCGCGACTGCGGCACTTTATAGCGGCTCATGGAGCGGCCAAGGTTAAGGGGCAGGATTTTGGGGCGGCTTTCTTGAAAAATGCCGCAACGACAAATGATTGGCCTCGGCCAAAAGGCAGGGCCACTCGACTTGTGATTGATAGCGTTTCTCGATTTGGGCCCATAATTTATGCATCTCCCCGACACGGCCAACCCACAAGCTGGGTTTTAGCGCTTCTGCCACACGGCCACGCTCGGCTAGTAGCATAAGCGCCGTCTTGTTACCAGTGGCAGATGTAACGGGTGTTAAAAAATCTTCGGCGATTAAATTGCCATTCAGCTGCTCGGCAATTTGTGTGGGCGTTTGCGCGCTATCAACCGCCAATAAATCGGCCAGAAAATTGCCCTGCCGCAAAGGCAAAGAGCGCAGCTCAAGCAGCTCGAAGCGCTCATTTTGCGCGGCCAGCACGGCTTGTATTTGCGGCAATTGCGGGGCGATGCTTGAATGCAGCAAGGGCGATATGGGCTTGCGGATAAAAGTAACGCTGGCGGGCGACAAGCTGGCCGCGAGCAACCAATCTTTGCTGAGGGTTAGGTTTTTAGCTTTAAGCGCTTGCGCAAGGTCGGTGGGTTTGCTGAGCAGCAACAGCCACAGCTCTTCTGAATATTGATCGCTGATGATGGTGTTTTCCGCTATGGGCTGGCCAATATTATTTTGCGCACTAGAAGCATGCGGGTCGTTTTTTGTGCCATTATTATTTGCGCCAGAATTATTTGTACCAGTATGACCCGGCGCTATGGGGCGCAGCGGCGGCGGCAAAGCAGAATGAGCGGGCGGGCGTGGGGCCAGCTGTTTTTTGGCCCGAACCAGCACTTCGTCAAATATATCAACGGCCTGAAAAATGCCGCGCTCGATATTATCAATGGCCTTATCGGCATGTTGCTCAAATTTTTGTGCCGTGGGCTCCAGGTCTTTTTTGAGCTTTTCTAAGGCGGTACGAATTTTTTCGGCCGGATTTTGTTGCGGTGTCTTATTGGGATTAGCCGGCGGACGTTGTGATGATTTATCGCGATTATTAGACGGGTTTCTATAGGACATGATATTAGGGCTCTGTTTTTGCTGGTTATTTTACGAGAAACGGGGTGATGCACCATAAGGCAAGCCAGCCTTTATAGCAGAAATGTAACAAACCGCAAGCGGATGCGCTGTTTTGCCAGAAAGCCCAGCAGAAAACCCACAAGAGCATCATTTATCTATTTGACCTTTAGTCCTGCTTGCTTGTATAAACGGCCCTCGTTCGCGAAATAACTTATTTAAGGTGTTACAATGTTACCTACATTCCGCCCCAGCAAGCTTGTCCGTAAGCGTCGTCATGGTTTTCGTAACCGCATGAAGACCAAAAATGGCCGCAAACTTATTGCCCGCCGCAGATCACAAGGCCGCAAGCGTCTGTCGAGCTCGTCTAAATAGACGCGCTTTTGAATTTTGCTAAAACTGACTGAGCGCGCCCAATTTTTGGCCGTGCAACAGCGTGGCCGCCGCTCGGTGCTGCCCGCTTTAACGCTTGAGTGGCTGGCACAAGCGCCCGCCGCCCCCACTAAATCAGACCTTACCACCGCGCCCTTTCGGGTTGGTTTTACGGCTACACGCAAATTAGGTGGTGCTGTTGTGCGCAATCGGGCCAAAAGGCGGCTGCGGGCGGCTATACAATGGTTTATGCAGCAGCAGCAATTACAGCAACAGCCCATGCCACAAGGCGATTTAGTGCTGGTGGCCCGCGCCGGCACGCTGACGACGCCTTTTACACTTTTATGTGCGCAGCTTAAAAACGGTGTTGATAGATTATGCGCGCCTTTGTAAACCGACTTTTGGTGCAAGGGCTGAGCCTGCTTATTCGGTGCTATCAATATAGCCTGTCTTATTTTTGGGGGCGGTCTTGCCGTTTTTTACCCTCTTGCTCTGATTATGCGCTTGAAGCCATGCGCCTGCATGGGGCATGGTGCGGCGGTGTTTTGGCCTATAAGCGCATTTGCCGCTGTCGGCCGAATGGCGCATCGGGCTATGATCCGGTGCCGCCATCTTGTCAGTAAATTAAATAGAGGATTTTTGGGCAATGCAAACTCATGGCAATCTGATTATGGCGATTATTATGTCGGTGCTCATTATTATGGGCTGGCATTATTATTATGAGCGCCCACAAATTGAGCAGCGCCGTGAAATGCAGCTGCGTGCCAAAAACCAAGCCGAAATCAGCGCGCCCGCCGCCGCCGCCGCGCAAGAGGCGCGCCCGCGTACCGAGATTATTGCCGAGGGCCGCAACGCTGGCACGCGTCTGACTATCAACACACCGCGCTTACATGGCAGCATCAATTTGCAAGGCGCCCGTCTTGATGATTTAACCCTTGCCGGCTATCGCGAAAGCATCGACCCGCAAAGCCCCGAAATTGTGCTGTTTGCGCCCGCAGGTTCGGCCAAGCCCGATATGGGCTATTACACCGAAATTGGTTGGATTAGCGGCGATGGCGTGAAAGTGCCCGATGCCAGCACAGTTTGGCAAACCGACCGCGACCAGCTCACCCCCAACCAACCCGTTACATTAAATTGGGATAATGGCGCGGGCTTGCGTTTTGAGATTGAAATTGCCGTAGATGAGAATTACCTGTTTACGGCAAAGCAGCGCGTGATTAATAGCGGCACGGCTGAAGTCAAGCTCTTCCCTTATAGCTTGGTCAGCCGTCATGGCACACCCAATGTCTTAGGTTATGCCATTTTGCACGAAGGCCCTTATGGCGTATTTAACGGCCGGCTTGAAGAGTTTACTTATAAAAAGCTAACCGGCACCGAGCCAAATATTCGTAATAGCGATGGCGGCTGGGTGGGTATCACCGATAAATATTGGCTGGCGGCCCTCATCCCCGACCAAGCGCAAAATAGTGTGATGCGCGTAGTGCATAGTGTGTCGGCGCAAAACACCACCACCTCGCCTGACCGCTGGCAGATTGATTTGCGCGCCCCGCAACAAGTGCTGGCCGCTGGCGCCACCGCCGAGCAGGTCACACGGCTTTTTGCCGGCGCTAAAGAAGTGCGCCTCATTGACCAATATGAAAAAAATCTGGCTATTGAGCATTTTGATCTGACTATCGATTTTGGCTGGTTTTATTTTTTAACTAAGCCATTTTTCTATGCGATTGATTATCTGGCCGGCATTTTCCGCGAGACGGGCTATGGCTTTGCTTTGGCCATTTTGCTGTTTACCGTGGTGATTAAAACGCTGCTTTATCCGCTGACAAAAAAATCGAACATCGCCATGAACCGGCTTAAAGAGCTGCAGCCAGAAATGGAAAAGCTGAAAGAGCGCTTCAAGGATAAAAAGCAAGATATGCAAATGGAGATTATCAAGCTTTACCAGCGCGAGAAGGTGAACCCCGCCTCGGGCTGTTTACCGATGCTGCTGCAAATTCCGATTTTCTTTGCGCTGTATAAGGTGCTGTTTGTTACCATTGAAATGCGCCATGCGCCATTTTTTGGCTGGATTGCCGATTTATCGGCGCGCGACCCCACCAGCCCGTTCAATTTGTTTGGGCTATTGCCTTACGATGTGCCGACCTTCCTGCATATTGGCATTTGGCCGATTTTGATGGGCATCAGCATGTGGGCGCAGCAAAAAATGAACCCCACCCCAACCGACCCCATTCAAGCCAAGGTCTTTGCCTTTTTGCCATGGCTATTTGTGTTTATGTTAGCGGGCTTTCCGGCGGGCTTGGTCATTTACTGGACATGGAGCAACACGCTCTCGATTGGTCAGCAATGGTGGCTGAAGCGCCATTGGAAAAAACACAGCCACAAATATAAGCGCACATGAGCGACAACAGCGCCACGCTTGAAGCCGGTCGGCTGCTCTTTGCTGAAGGCGCACAGTTTTTTGCGGGCGCCGATAGCTTAGCGCGGCTGCCGCCTGTGGGGGCGCCTGAAGTGGCTTTAGTGGGGCGCTCTAATGTGGGTAAATCAAGCCTGATTAATGCGCTGACCGGCCAGAAAGTTTTAGCGCGTGTGTCGAACACCCCAGGGCGCACACAGCAACTTAATTTTTTTAATGTGCAAAATCGTTTGTGGTTGGTGGATTTACCTGGTTATGGATATGCCGAAGCACCCAAAGCCAAAAAAGCCAATTGGCAAGATTTGCTCAAAACCTATTTGCAAACACGCACCACGCTGCGCCGCTTATTGCTGCTGATTGACGGGCGGCATGGCCCGCTCAAGCGCGATTTAGAATGGCTAGAGTTATTGCGCGAAGTGGCGGTGCCATTTCAAGTTGTGCTGACTAAGGCCGATAAAATCAGCAACAAAGCTTTGCAAGACAGCGCCAACAAAACTTTAGACGCCATCAGCAAACACCCGGCCGCACTGACCCATATTATTGCCACCAGCGCTGAAACGGGGCTTGGTTTTGCTGAATTGCGCGCAACTTTGCTGCAAATCGCCGAATAATCCGCCTGCGGTTTAGCACAGATATGGTGAAAAAAGTCTTAATTTCCCAATATTATCAATTGCTTGTGTTGTTTTTGGAATTAACAGCTTTTTAGTCGCTTGGCCTTACTGTTGAGATTGTAAGCAGCATGCTGCTCACGAGGGGAAACAGGGGGGAATTACAATGCGACAGGATTATGGCTTTACGCCCTATATGGAAGGCCCAGAGGACACTTTGGAAAGATTGGTGCAGATGACCAATCAAACCAGCATGGTGGCGCTGCATAAAACACTGACTGCGGTTAAGCGCACGGGCCCCGGCCAAGTGACGGCCGGTTTTGGCACAGCCTCCGAGCGGGTGCGCAGCATTGCCGAGCGCGTCAGCCGTGCCGCACAAGAAGTGGCCTCGGCCATTCCGGATGATGAGCGCGTGCACTAAAAATAATAATAAGAAAAAAAGCATAAGTGCCAAAATTATATTTGGCGAAAAATAACCGGCGAATAATAACTGGTATAAAATGACTGGGGTTGGGCGCGCATGGATTTTGCTGAAAAACCCGCTTTAGACGGCCTGCCCGATAATTTTCCGGATAGTTTCTGGGCGCAGCTATCGTTAAAGCCCGAAGTGCGGCAAGAGCGCATAATGCGCTTTTTATCGACGCTGCGCGATATTGACGATAAAGAGGTGTTTCAACGCATCGCCAAGCTTAGCAAAAGGGCGCATCGCAGCCTTTGCCAGCAGATGTTTGGCCTTGAAGAACACCGCGCCAGCGCGCTCGATTTTATGCTGGAGCGCTGCGATATTTTACTGAAAGGCGACGACCAAATGGCGCGCAATGCCATTTTGGAGATTCATGAAATTCTTACCGACTACCGCACGGCTGCTTTTGCGCTTTACCCCGGGGTGCGCGATTTGCAAAAAAAATGGCTGCGGGGCGAAGGCTATATTGCGCCCGATGAGCCACTGTTAGAACAACACAAAAACGCCACGCAGCATTATTGTGCTGGGCTATTTTATGCTTATGGCGCCTGTCAGGCCGCTATGGTGACTTTAGGCATTGCCATGCCACCCTCAGTGCGCGCGCAAATGACCGGTAGCGGCAAGGTAGAAGCCTTTTATAACAGCATGGGCGAAGTTGCCCGCATCCGCGCTATGGATTTTTACCCACTTGAGGAGGCCGCCGCACTAGAGGCCGCCGCAAGCGCGCCGGTACGCCCCGCTGTTTATGTGGCCAAAGATAATGGCCAGCCGATTATTACGCAAAAACTGTAGACTCTAGTCTTTATACCCACCCATTTTGCATATAATTTGCCATTCGGCCTTACTGACGGGTGACACCGACAAACGCGATTGTTTAAGCAAAGCCATGCCGGCTAATTGTGGCACAGCTTTAATGGCTTTAAGCGTGACGGGCTTGGGCATGGGCGCCACTGGCACCACATCGACACAGACAAACTTGCCCTTCTCGTCGGTGGGGTCGGCATAGGCGGTTTTGGCAATTTTTAATACGCCAACAATTTCAACGCCCTCATTCGAGTGATAAAAAAAGCCCAAATCGCCCACTGCCATGGCGCGCAAATTATTGGCCGCTTGGTAATTGCGCACGCCATCCCAGCGGCCGCGCCGCTCTTGCACCAGTTGCGACCAGGGGTAAACAAAGGGTTCTGATTTTAAGAGCCAGTAATTCATAGGACAATTTACCTATTCAGCTTTAAGTGGGCGGGTTAGCAATGTGTGCAGCATTTGCTCGACCGGTGCGCCGTGATTCAGTATCGCATCCAGCGCCGTGCAAATAGGCATATCAACCGCATGTTTTTGCGCCAGCTGTACCACGGCTTTGGCGCTATGCAGCCCCTCGGCCACGCTGGCCTTGCCGGCTAATGCCTGCGCCACTGTTTGCCCGCGCCCCAAAGCCGCGCCAAGGCTCATATTGCGCGACTGCAAGCTATTGCAGGTCAGTGTAAGATCGCCCAAGCCCGATAGCCCCATTAAAGTTTCGGCGCGGCCACCTAAGGCCAGGCCAAGGCGCAGTATTTCGGCCAAACCCCTTGTTACCAAGGCGGCTCTGGCATTATCGCCCATGCCGCGCCCCAAAGCGATGCCACAGGCAATGGCCAGAACATTTTTAACAGCACCCCCAATTTGTGCGCCAATCACATCATCGCTGGCATAGGGGCGAAAATGCGGGCTGGCCAAAATCTGCGCCCACTCTTGCGCTTGTGCTAAATTGGGCATGGCTAAAGTAAGTGCTGTGGGCAAATTTTGCACGACCTCGGCCGCAAAAGTGGGGCCGGTTAAAACGCCGCAAATATTATGTGGCAAAGTTTGCGCCACCACCTCGTGCAATAACAGCAAGCTATTTTGCTCTACGCCCTTGGCACAAATCAGCACGGGCCGCGCTGCTGGCAAAATGGCCGCCAGCGCTTTGCAGCTGCTCCGCAAAAATTGCGCGGGGCAGGCCAGCAGCACAATATCGCACAAGGCTAAATCGGCTAAATGATGGGTGGCCAAAGGCGCGGGCTGCAACTCAAGCTCGGGCAGATATATGTTGTTGCGCTTTGTGCTGTTGATAGCGGCAGCCAGCTTGGCTTCACGCGCATAAAGCGTGGTTTTAGCGCCCGCACGCCCCGCTGCCACAGCCAAAGCCGTGCCCCAAGCGCCCGCGCCCATAATGCCAATATGATAATTTTTTTGCTGCTGATTTATGCTCATAGCGGTGATTATGCCTTAACACCAGCGCCGCGCAAGGGTGGGGCTGTTTCATCGAGTGGCCAGCGCGGGCGGGCACCGACCGATAAATCATCGGGCGCGCCAAGCTGTAGGCGCTCAAGGCCGGCCCAGGCAATCATTGCGGCGTTATCGGTGCACAGTGCCAGTGGTGGTGCCACAAACGCACAGCCCTGCGCTGCTGCGACATTTTGCAAAGAGGCACGCACGGCCATGTTAGCGGCAACGCCACCCGCCACAACAAGCGTTGGCACAGTCTGCCCCTCGGCTTGTAATTGCGTGAGGGCCGACAAGGTGCGGTCGGCCAAGCAATCGGCAATGGCGGCTTGTGTGGCCGCAGCAATATCGGCAATGCATTGCGGCGTAAGTGGCGCTTGTGCCACCGCCAGACGCACCGCAGTTTTTAAACCACTAAATGAGAAATTAGCATGCGGCTTACGCAGAAATGGGCGCGGCAAGGGCACGGCATTTGCATCGCCCTGTTTGGCCGCTTGCTCTAAAGCGGGCCCACCCGGATAACCCAAGCCCAAAAGCTTGGCGCTTTTATCGAAGGCTTCGCCCGCTGCATCATCGATGGTGGCGCCTAAGCGCTGATAATCACCCACGCCGCGCACCCACAGCAGCTGACAATGCCCGCCCGACACAAGCAACAACAAATAAGGAAAGGCCACATTATGCGATAGTCGCGGCGTAAGCGCATGGCCCTCTAGATGATTAACCCCAATAAAAGGCAAATGCCGCGCTGCCGCCAAAGCCTTGCCAAAAACCAACCCTACCATCACCCCGCCAATAAGGCCGGGGCCAGCGGTGGCCGCAATGGCGCTGATATCGGGCCAGTCGCAGCCCGCCTCGGCAAAGGCTTGCTGCAACAAAGGTGGCAAAAGCTCTAAATGTGCGCGGGCGGCCACTTCAGGCACAACGCCGCCATAAGGCGCGTGCTGCACAAGCTGCGCTCGCACCAAATTGGCACGAATCTGCCGCTGGCTATCGACAAGGGCCAAGGCTGTTTCGTCGCAGCTGGTTTCAATTCCAAGAACAAGCATTTTTTGTTTATATCTGTTTTATACAAGGCTATAAAGCGGCATGAGCGCATTAATTAAAATCGGCACAAGAGGCAGTCCGCTGGCTTTGGCACAGGCCGAACAGGTGAAGCAGGCCCTGCTTGTGGCACATGCTGGCCTTGCCGTTGAGATAATTGCCATAAAAACCACCGGCGATAACACGCAAGCCTCTGACCAGCCGCTGATGGCTTTTGGCAATAAAGGCCTTTGGACCAAAGAAATCGAGCAGGCTTTACTGGCAGGCGAGGTGGATATTGCCGTGCACTCCATGAAGGATGTGCCCACTGTGTTGCCGCCGGAAGCCGCGATTGTGGCGCTATTGCCAAGGGCCGATATGCGCGATGCGTTTTTTAGCAATATTGCCCCAACCCTCGATGAGCTGCCCATGGGCGCTGTTGTGGGCACCAGCAGCCTGCGCCGCACGGCCGAGATTAAATATCGTCGGCCAGATTTGCGCGTGGTCAATTTTAGGGGCAATGTTGAAACACGCTTAAACAAGCTGGCCGAGGGCATGGTCGATGCCACCATTTTAGCCAAAGCCGGCCTTGATCGTTTGGGACTTAGTCATAAAATCACCAGCGTTATCGAGCCCGAAGTGATGTTGCCCGCCGTGGCCCAAGGCGCCATTGGCATAGAAGCACGCATTAATGACGGGCGCGTAGCGGGGCTGCTGGCTGCCATTCATTGCCGCAAAACCGAGCAGCAAATTGATGCCGAGCGCGCCTTGCTGGCTATACTTGATGGCAGTTGTCGCACGCCGATTGCGGCCTTGGCCGAGCATATGGCCAATGGTCAGCTGCGATTGCGTGCGCTTGTGGCCAAGCCCGATGGCAGCGAAATATACACCACCGAGCGCATGGGCACCGCGCACAGTGCGGCCGCTATGGGCAGCGATGCTGGCAGTGAGCTAAAGCGCCGCCTGCCGCTTGATTTTTTTACGGTGTCCTGATGCAGGTTTTTATCACGCGCCCTCTTCCCGCCCAAAAAAGCACGGCTGCTAAAATTAAAAAGCTGGGCTATGAGCCGGTTTTATTGCCGCTGCAAATTATCGCCCCACACAAGGCACCGCGCCCAAAAACCAGCGATAGCGCCGTGCTGGCCGCCACCAGCGCCAATGCTTTTCGTTTTATTACGTGGCACAAGCATTTTAGCGCGGCCGATTTTAAACGGCCACTTTATGTGGTGGGTGACACCACCGCCAAGGCCGCTCAACTTGCTGGTTTCAAAAAAATTATCAATGCCAAGGGCGATGCTTTGGCCTTAGCCGATTTATTAGTGGCCGCCAAAGTAACAGATGTGCTGCATTTATGTGCGGCTGATACACCAAGCGCACTCGCCACCGCTTTAAGCAAACGTACTTTGCGCTATAAAGCATGGCCAGTTTACGAGGCGCGCCCGCTGCAAAAGCCTTTGGCGCACATGGCCGCACCCAAAGGCGCCTATGCCATAATGTTTTATGCCGCCAGTGCCGCACGCTTGTGGCAAAGCGCTCAAAAGAAAATCCGGTGGCCCAAAGCCGCTCTGGCCTTGTGCCTTTCGCCGGCCGTTGCCAAAGTTTTTACGCCAGACTTTGCCGCAAAAGCATTTGCCAGTATGATTTGCGCCAAACAACCTAATGAAACCGCGCTGCTGCGCTTATTGCCCCAAAAAGACCCAAAGAAAGCCCCGCCCCATGGCCGAAAATAAAACCCCGCCCAAAATGCCTGCCTTATCAGCTGCGCCCAACACAAAAACCATGACGCCTATGGTGGCGTGGCTGGCGCTTATCTTAGCGGTAATTGCTGTTGTGGCGGCTAGCGCGGCCTTGCTGGCGCCGCGCTTGGCGCCCGCGCTTTATGCACCAAGCCTTGCCACCAAAGAGGAAATGGCGGTGATTACCACGCAATTGCGGCAAGAATTATCGCAGCCCACAGGCGAGGCATCGGTTGTTACGGCTGACAGCACCGCCATTGATACGTTGCGGCAAGAGCTTGAGGCACTGCGGGCGCAAGTGGCACAGGCAAAAGCGGCACAAGCTGATAATATTCCTAACGAGCCTCCCACCTCCCTACCCAGCCCTACTCCTGCCAATGATGGTTCTTTAGGTGCCATGCTGCAAGAGCTGCAAAACCTCACCAGCAAAGTAACGGGGCTTGAGCAAAAACCAAGTGCCACAAATTTTGCCGATAAACGCGCCGTTGGCTTTGCTTTGGCCAGCATGGCCTTGTTGCACAAAATCGAAAATGCCGAAGCCTACCGCGACGAGCTCACCCAACTGGCCGCCTTAGCCCCCGTTGATGGCAGAGCCACCGAAGCCATGGCAGCGTTGCAAGTTGATGCAGGCATCGGCATTATCAGCCACAGCGAGCTGCTGTTACAATTTCAAGCCCTCTTGCCAAAATTACTGGCTAGCCAGAACGCCGCCGAGCCGCCCGCAAATTGGTGGCAGCGCGCTGCAAACGACCTTGCCGCCCTTGTGGTTATTCGTAAAATTGATGGCACCCCCAGCACTGATGTCGCGGCCCTCCTTAACGAGGCCGAAGCGCAAATGCGCCATGGCAGGCTTAACCAAGCGCTGCAAAGCATTGATGCGCTGCCTGAAGCGCAAGCGCAAATGCTGGCCACCTGGCGCGGGGACGCCGCACAACGTGTGCGCGCCATAGAAAATGCCCGAATTTTGTGGCAGCTGGCGCTCAGCCGCCTCAGCGATAAGGAATAAAAACCCATGAGACGCGGCCTATGGTTTTTGCTTAAACTTTCGCTGTTTGTGGGTGCGGCCGTGTGGTTGGCCAACCATCCGGGCGCGGTGCAAATTCGTTGGGGCGATTGGCAGCTTGATACGTCGCTGGCGGTTTTGGCGCTATTGCTATTAGTGATATTGGCTTGCACCGTGTGGCTCACCGGCCTTTTTGTGACTGCACAAGCTATGATTTTGCGGGCCAACAGCGAGCGCCGCCTGCGCCGTCTGCAACAAGGGCAAACCAGCCTGATGCGTGGCCTTGTGGCCATTGCCAGCGGCAACAAAGCCCATGCCAGCAAGGAAGCAAAAACCACGGCGCGCCTTTTGGGCCCGCATGCTTTGTCGGTTTGGCTTGCGGCTGAAAGCGCCAGATTAAATGGCGACGCACAACAAGCAAATGACGCCTATGCCCAATTGCAGGCCAACCCCGCCACAGCCGCGTTGGGGCTGCGCGGCCTGATTGAAGGCGCTGTGGCGCAAGGTCAGCACCAAACAGCGCAGCAGCTGGCCAGCAGTGATGCGGCAACCGCTTTGCAAAAAGCGCCATGGCTTTTGGCCACACGCTTTGCTTTAGAGGCAAAGGCGGGCAATTGGGTAGCGGCACATAATGCTTTGGCTGAAGCACGCAAACGCAAGGCCCTGCCCGAGCAAGAATGCATCGAGTTTGAAGCCGCCTTATTTGTGGCCGAGGCCGCACAAGAAGCGCAAGAGCAAGATTATTATCAGGCCATTGCGCTGGCCGAAAAAGCGCTAAAACTGCGCAGCAATTGGGCGCCAGCCGCAGTTGCACTGGCGCACTATCAGCAACAGATTGGCGAGCCGAAGGCGGCTTTGGCCACCCTCACCCGCACCTGGCAATTAGCGCCGCATGCTGAGCTCAGCGCGGCTTTAAGCAAATTTTTTGGCAATGACACATTGGCGCTGGCGGCCAAGGCGCAAGAGTGGCAGCAGCTGAGTGATGACCATATTGAAGGCTGGTTGCTTTTGGCCGAGGCTAGCTTAAAGGCTAACCTAAGCGGTCAGGCGCAAGCCGCAATTACGCAGGCACAAACAAAAGAGCAAACGCGCCGCGTTTACCGCTTGGCCGCACGCATTGGCGCCGCCCGCAACGATGTGCGCGCCGAGCGCATCGCGCTTGAAGCCGCAGCAACCGCCCTTGATGCCGGTTTTTATAGCTGTGCTGCTTGTGGCCACCATGTGCAAAGCTGGTCGGCCGATTGCCCCTCATGCAAAAATTTTGCCACGCTCGCTTGGGTGGGTCACGCACCAGAAAAACCAGCAGCCAATTAAAGCCACCCCCCAAAAAAAACTGCTTAAAGCATCTTAAAATAGCGCCAAAGCGGCTTTGTGGCCCTAGCTTTGCGCAAACGAGCTTTGGTGACACCCTTTCATAATTGACCTCACTTGGCGCTGTCGTGTAGAATAAAAGCATTGTGGTGTGCCGCTTTAGCTCAGTTGGTAGAGCATCTCATTCGTAATGAGAGGGTCGGGAGTTCGAGTCTCTTAAGCGGCACCATTTTTTGTCACCCGAAATATGGCTCATCAGCCCTTTATGTCATCTTATTCAGAAAAATGTATTACCAATCCGATTTCTGTATCGCTAAGGGAGCCTTTAACGAGCCTCACTTTGGTTATGCCGATTTTTCTTGCGCTGCAGCCGGGTTAAACAAAACACGCTTAAGGAAGTCGGCCAACTCATTAAAATGTTCTGGTCTGTTTTGAAGCAACCATTCAGTGAGCTCTAAGGAATGCTTGGTTTTACTAAATTTAATTGTGGCGTTGCTTAAAGTCCAAAAAAGATCATCTAATAAACGAGCCCCATCTACCTCATATAACCATCGTTGGTCAGATAGATCCGGTGCTTCGCCGCAATAGTTAATAGCATCTCCTCGCTTAGATAAAATATATACATCGACTTGCTCAGCAGTCACTGTGCTATCTGGTGCGTTTTTCTTAATCACACTCGCTATAGCTTCTGAGTCTAGCAAATAGTTTTCGTAGGTGCGTCGAGGCTGAAAGTCTAGAAGTCCCTTCGATTGCCGAGTTAGATCTGCTCGTTCGCTCTCAGACCGAGTTTCGTTATCAAAAATAATGTGAACAGTTGGAGGAAGAATGGCAACGCCTTGCGACATTCGCTGATAAATATCCAAAAAAGCCTGCCGTGTTTTCCCTTCTAAATCCCCAGTGGCGCGTATGGCAGCAAATGCGATGCCTGCATTTTTATATTCGGCGCAAGAGACTTCTAGGATTTTAGGGAAAGCCAAACGTTCGGTTTCTCCCTCTACCCAGCAGACCTTATCTGCTCCGAACACATCTGAAAGGCGTGTGCCAACTTCAAGTAAACATTCTTGCGCTGCGTTAACACTTTCCGGGTTGTGTGTTTCAACGGTACACTCGTTTCCATTCCACCTACTTATAGTAATCTGCTTCTTCTTTGCGGCCGCTATAACTTCTGTTGAGTGAGTGGAAATAATGTATTGATGTCTAGGATTTTCGTTGAAGAATTCAATTAAATTTCGCGTTGCATCGGGGTGAAGGAAACTATTTGGTTCATCGATGATGAGAACGCAGGGTTGCTCTTGACTCGTAACGGCGTAAACTATGGCAAGCACTTGCCCTATGCCCGTTCCGCACTCTTTCAATTCAAAATAAAGATGGCTTCTTCTCTGCTGTGGATCGGAGCCGGTGATAAGAATTTTGTTGCGGTTGCCACCCATATTTTCAACGCGCACATCCCTAATATTTGGTAGTATTTTATTAACATCATTAACATACTTATCGAATAGTAGTCGGTCTTCTTGAAGTTTACCTAATACTTCAGGGAGGTTTTCAGAATTCGCAGCAAGCGTCCTGTTCGCGCCACTCGCAGACTCTGATAGATTTAGACGCTCAGCTTTAAAGAAATAAATATCTTTGATTATTTGTCCTAATAACCCAGCCTGTTGAAGGTCCACTACATTTGTAGAGTTGGCCTGATATAAAAATTTCTGCGCCTCACGTTGAAATTGGTAAGCGTAAATAGCGTACGTATTACCGTTTTTAACAAACGGGAGTTTAACTGAAGGATGCTCTAGGTAATGAAAACCACTTTCTGATCTGTGCGCATAATACTCAATCTCGTGCCGACCTCCGATCTGCTCTAAGTAGCTATTGGCGTCTAGTGCTAATGTATCCCTCGGGTCATAGGTCAAATACATAACTTGGCCACTCAATGCGTAATATCTTAATAAGTCGTGGCCTGTCATTGAGGCAACAAGTTTGACTTCCGAACTGCCGCCAGCGGGGAGCTTCGGATTTTCGTTCGCGTCTCTATGGGGGCGGTTTTCAAAGCGAAGTGACAGCAGTTCTAGCAATGCTGTTTTGCCGGCATTGTTTCTACCAACAATAATGTTCATGCCGGACGAAAGGTTGACTGCACAATTTTTGAAACCTTTGTAATTCGTAACGTTGATAGATTTAAGCCACATCTGCCCTCTCAGCTTCTTAACTTTATGCATTCATCGACGAAACATCCAGCAAAAGTGCTCATTGAGGTTATAAAACATCTCTTTTGTATTACCCCGCCACCTCACCCATCGCGCCCCCATTACGCGCCATCCAGCCCCAAAACCGCCCCGCCCTCAAAAAGAACAAAACACAAACGTTTTCTTACGGGGCGTGGAGGGTTTTTGTGCTTGGGCAATTGTTGCAATGATAAAAACCATAGGCATTGGGTTTTTGCACTTAAGTCGCAATAAAAATAGTGCTCGGGCTGTTTTAAGGTTGTTTTTGGTATGGACGGGTCTGTTTTTATGTGCACTAATTCCTTAGTCAGTTTTCTGTTAAATCTTTGTTAACCTTTATTTTCTTAGCCCGAGACGGCATCATTTCGAGTTAGGCTAAGAGCATCACCCCTTCCTGCTGTTTTTCTTAACCTCTTGTGTTTCCTAGGTGATTTCTGAATGTCGCGCACTGCTAACCTTATTGGCCTAGAGCAACAGCCCATCCCTTCGGAGCGGTTAGAGCTGGCTATGCGCTTGCGTCAGGGCAGAGTGGACGCCGCCTATTTAACGCGCCTTTTAGCTGAACAACCGACCGATAGCCTTATTCAGCGCGAGATTATCAAAATCAAATATGCGCTGTTGCATGGCAAAGCGCCCGAAACGCCCAATTTGCGCCTGCCAGAAATGCAGCTGCTATGGGCTGCCGCACTCTGCTTTGTGCTGAACAACCCTGGTGTGATGCGCAATTGGGCCGAGACCGGTGGCAAGCCGCTGATGCTGCACGAAACGCCGCTGTGGCAGCAGCTACAAGAAAGCCCCAAAGCCAAGCGTGAATTGGTTGAAAACGCTTTTGCCACCTTTGAAGCCGTGCGCGACGACGAGTTTACCATGCGTTGGGGCAAACCCGGCAGCTGGTTCTGGTGTGACCCTGAGGGCAAAGTCGTTAATATGGACTTTCTTTACACGCTTATTGCGGGCTTCGAGCATACGCGCTCGGTCACCATGCATGAGCTGGGTCACGCGGTGCTAACTAAAAAGCGCTGGCCAAAATGGCTTGAGCTGCAAGAAGAATTCAAAGCCTTGATGGAAAAGGCCAAGGTTGCGCGCAAAAACAAGAAAGACCTCACCCGCGACGAATATAAGCAGCTTAACCTGCTGCAAATTGAGCTGAATATGCGGCACCAATTATGGAATGCCTGCGAGGATAATTGCGTCAACCGCTATGCCGTAAATATGAGCGATGCGATTGGTCAAGAATTTGGTGTGTCGCTCAACCATATTTCTTACACGCTGACGGGCGTTGGCATTGTGGCCAAGCAAAATGCCATTGGCGAGGAAAGCAAAAAGCCGAAAAAAACCGATGCGATTGATCGGGCGCAAAAACGCGCCGAGGAAATCAAGGCGCTGCAAGATAAAATCAACAATGTTGGTCATGCGGCCAATATGTCGTTCTTTTGCAATAATGGTTTGTTTGCTGACACACCCGCTGGTTGGAAACAATCGGGCGCCGATATTGCCGCCATTGGCCCTTGGAGCAAAACAGCCCCCGCTGGCGCCACCAAAGCCGAGATTGACGCGATTAAAGCCGACAAAAAGAGCTTTGATTATCTGCGCAAATTATGCGGCAGCCTGCAAGGGCTTGAACACACGCAGCCCAAAGGCCGCGATCGTCTTTATGGGCGGCAATTTTGGGATAAGCGCGTGCTGTCAACCAATGACACACGCAACGAAATTATCGATGAAATCTGGAATATTCACGCCGAGCCGCACTGGCAAGAGCTGAAAAAACTGCTGGACGAAGAAATAGAAGAACAGCTCAAAGAAGCTGAGAAAAAACAGCAGCAGAAAAAAGACGCCAATAAAGACAAAAATAAAGGCGATAAAGATAAGGGCGATAAGCAAGAGGGCGACAAAGAGGACGGCGACAAAGACGGCGACCAAGAAGGTAACGACTCGAAAGACGGCGATAAAAAAGATAAGGGCAAGAAGGGCAAAAAAGATAAAAACGGCGAGCCCGACCCTAATGGCGAAAAATCTGACGAGCCCGGCGATGATGAAGCTGGCGACGAACAGGACGGCGATAAAGAAGGCAATAAAAAAGACGGCGATAAAGAAGGCGGCGATAAGCCTGACGATAAAGCTGGTCAAAAGGGTCCCAAAGGCCCCAAAGGCTATGAAGATGAAGGCCAAGGCAAGGGCGATGGTCAAGGCCAAGGACAGGGCCAAGGTCAAGGCGGCGGTGGTGGCGGCGGCGAAGGCGGCGATGAAGATGATGTGCCCGTAGAAGGCGCTGGCGACATGCCCGGCCCCGGCGAAAATGAAGGCGAAGAGGCCGACGGTGAAGGCGCCGAAGGTGAAGGCCAAGGTAAGGGCCAAAAAGTAAAAGACCTGATGGGCAAAGGCAAAAAGGGTGAAGGCGAAGAGTCTGAGTCAGACTCTGAAGGCAAGGGCGAAGAAAGCGACGCCGTCAGCCGTGGCGGCGGCAGCGCCGGCAGCGGCGGCCGTGGCTTTACCAAAGAAGAGCTCAGCCAAGGCACGCTTGAAAATTATCAAGAGCTGGTGCGCTTACTTACTGGCCCCATCAATCAGGTGGCGCAGCAATTGCGCCGCATTCAAGAACATCAGCTGCAAACCAAGCGCACGGTGGGCAAGAGCCTGACCGTTTTGCCCGAAGATGGCGAGATTGACCGGCTTAACCCCGGCGCGCACCGCGATTTAATTATCAAACAAAAAACCGGACAAACGCTGGAAGAAAGCGACTTTAAGCGCTTCCGCACCGACCGCGATAAGCAAATCCCCACCGAGATTGATATTGCCATTCTTATTGACGGCTCGGGCAGTATGAGCAGCAAACGGCAAACCATGACCAATATGGAATTGGCCATGCGCACCGCCATTATTTTATACGAGGCCGCACGCCAAGTGAAAGGCGTCAATGTTTATATTGGCATGTTTGGCCCCAAAGACCCGCCCATTTTGGCGGTGCCCGGCACTGATATTGCCACCACCGGCAAAAACCTGGATGCCGCACGCAAAGGCATGGGCAGCGGCACCGATCTTGCGCCAGGTATTGTTAAAATGGTGCAGACATTGGCCGATGCGCGTGAGCCCACCGACAAACTGGTTGGCTATACGCACCTGATGATTATCACCGATGGCGATATTTTTGATGAGGCCGAAAGCCGGCAAAAATTAGAAACGCTTTATGACCACACCGATAAAATTACCGTGGATGTCGCCATTATTGACCCACGCACCAATACCGGCATGGATAATTTAGCCAATAACACCAAAGCCAATCGTAAAGCACAAAAGGTGGGCTTGGTGCACGAAATTGATGAGAAAAAAGTGGCCGATAGCATCATTGGGGTGCTGTTTCACAAAATGCGCATTGCGGGCAGCTTTGTGGCGCAACCCAAAGGCCGCAAGCGTCAAGAGTTTAAGCGGGCGGTGGGTGCCATGAAACGCCCACAACCGAAGTAATTAAGTACAGTAAATAATTTGAATGTAGTTTTAAGCCGAAGGAGAAAGCCATGACCAACACCAACCTGCTGCAACAGCGCATCACCGATTTGACTGAAGCGCAAAAAGCAGATTTGCGCAAACCGCTTGGCACCCGCGGCCGTCCCTACCCCATGACCGCCCGTGGCGAAGATGTCGATGAAAAAACCGGCGAAGTCACGGCAAAATATCACTTGGGCGTTATCGAGAACGACCAAAACACATTAGAGCTGACCTCAGAGCGCGATTATGCCGATGTGATCGGCCGTGCCTATCGTGAAATGGTCACGCCCAGCATGTTGCCGATGTTTAAAGCGGCCCTCGAAGCGCGCCGCTTTGATAATAAAAATCGTGGCAAGTTTTATGTGGGTGCGCCTGGTATTGGTAAAACCTACATGTCTGAGCTGATTGCCCGCATGCGTAGTAAGAATGGCGCCATTAAAGTAGATTGCGGCGGCAAAAACCTGAACGACCTGCTGTTTGAAATGGTGTTGGATATCAGCGCCGATAAAGGCCGCGTGTTGCTGAGCGAAATTAATCGTCGCTTTGAATCGGGCCGCATCAACCCCTTATCGCGGGCGCAATTAGAGGCCGAGTTTAGCTTTGCCATGGTAGGTGATGCGCCCAATCGCAGCATTGATTGGGACAAAGTGGCCGAAGTGCAGCAAGATACCAGCAATGGCAGTGCGGCCAAAAGCATTGATGAAGTGCGTTCTGAATTACAGCGGCGCAAAGCCATCATTGAGCGCATTGCCAGCATGGAAGGGCTTGATGCCAGCAACAGTCTGGGTCTGCGCGTGCAAGAAGGCTGGTTGATTAAAG
This sequence comes from Rickettsiales bacterium, assembly GCA_027485855.1. GTDB lineage: Bacteria > Pseudomonadota > Alphaproteobacteria > JAIXQD01. Next base: position 242,939 of record JAIXQD010000019.1, read on the forward strand.
CCTTTAAAGAAGGGCGCGAATTGGTGCTCGACGAATATAACAAGTCGAAAGAAGGCACCGACGACCGCTTGCAAACTGTGTTGCAATTTATCGCCGGCGAAATTGACGAATGCACCGTTGAAAGCCCCTTCAAAGAAAAGGGCGATGTTGCCACCCAAACCTACACTTTCCGTCGTCGCGAGATGAAGGCGGGCTTCTTTGTCACGCTCACCGGTAACGAGCTGGACGATGGCAGCACCACGCGCTCGCTCAATGCCTCGGTTTATTCGCGTCTCAACCCCGAGATTGTGCCAAACCCCACCGAGCAAGATTGGCAGCACCGCTTGTGCCAAATTTTAACCGGCGTGCCCATCAGCACACTCTATCGTGCGGGCGAAGGCCAATGGCGTCACGACAAAGAAGGCTTTACGCGCTTTCTCATGAATGTGCGCAAAACTGGCCTTAGTGCGCAAGAGCAGCAAAATATCCCCGCAGTGCAGTTTGCGCTGATCCGCAATTGGGAAAAACTGCTGGAAGCCACGGGTCGCCTCTCCACCTTCTATTATAATTGGAGCCAATTGGTGAACCCCAATTCGGATGCGGTGGGTCGTTCGCCCGAATTGTCGCTTGAAGTGAGCGAAGAATATTACAAAAAAATGGCGGTCGATTTCCGTAAGGTTATTCGCCATGTTGAAACCGCCATGTTTGTTTCGCCCACTGTTATCACTGCCGAGCAAAGCCATGGCTTTGCCGACCTTGATGATTGGAGCCGCGCCCCCACCACGCGCACTGGCTATCGTGAGGACCCACAAATCAATTTCGGCACACGCTATGTTGAAGGCTTGCTGAATTTGATTTATGCCACAACCGAAGCATTGGGTAAGCGCAAGCTCTATGAAAAACTCATGGGCGAAGCTGAAAAATGCGCGCTTACTGGCAAAACCTTGCATGAAGGCACCGCCGCTAAGCGCAAGCTGGTGAGCGATTTGCTCAACATCAACCCCTATGTTGATGATGCGATGGAGATGGACCAAGCGCGCCTTGTGCAACAGCAGCTTTGCGATAATTTGCGTCGTCAATATGCCGAGCTCTCAACCAATAATGACGAAATTGTCAGCGTTGGTTTGGTGCTTGAGCTGTTCCGCACACTGCGCGAAAATGCGCCCAGCGCTCTTTCGGCCAGCAGCAATGTGCTGGTGATGCCAACCAGTGATCTCGATAAGGTTTTATCGAGCCCGATGGTAACGGCCCCCACACAAGATGCAATTGTACTGGGCGATGAAATGACCACCGCCACAGTGCCCGCCGATGAGCTTGCCACGCTTGATAGTTTGCTGTTTAGCCTTACCTTGCCACGCATCGGCACCTATAATTTAGGCGCCCTTTGGAACCGCGCTTTGTCTGGCTCGGGTCTGGTGGTGATTGGTGAGGGCGAACATGCCGATCAGGCCGCGCAAATTGCCGAAAATGTGCATGGCAAAGGCTTGGCGGTGACCAGCATTCAAGTGCAGCGCGCCAATGATTTTGGCGTGGCCGAGGCCAGCACCGTGCATGTTGTCATGAACCGCAATAATGGTCGCACCTTATTGGTGGGCGATGCCGCCAGCGATGAGCGCATTGCGCAATTGCGTTATCGCGGCATCAGCTACATCGACCGCAGCCTGCCGGGTGCTACACAAGCCGTGGCACGTGAGCTGGCGCTGATGCTTGGCAAAGAAAGCCGTCACACGGTTTTGGGCGCCGACACCGGCAAGCCCGGGCAAAAGCTGAGCGATGCTGGCTGGATGCGTCAGGCATTTTTGCTGCGCAATCTGCATGGTGATGGCGAAGTGGACAGCACCTTAACCTTGGCAGAATTACTCACCTCGCCTGAAGTTGAGTGCCGCTTGCCACACTACATTAAGGCTCCACAAGCTGGCACAGCCCCCAACGCGCATCTTAACATGCCGAAGGTTGCTTAATGATTGGTAGCAACACCCCATTTGCCGCAGCGCACGACATGAAGGGCCATGAGATGGCGTCTCATGGTGCCATCATGGTGCCGCCAGATTTTGCTTTGGCCGCGGCCAAGCAAAATATCTGGCGCTGTGCGCGGCAGCAATGTGGTGCGGTTATGGTTTATCATGTGCCCGCAGGGTGGGAGACCGCCTTGCTGCGCAATGCCGCAGGCGCCTTTCTTATTCGTGATGAATTTGCCTTGCGTGATGCTTTAACCGACAGCATGGCTGATTTATTATTTTGCCCGCTTGAGGCTCAGCTTAACCCCGCACTCATTGCCAGCCTGTGCCACAAAGCCAGTCTTGATAAAATTGTGGTGGTAGAGGTTGCCGCACCACCCAAAATAAGTATCGCCAGCAAAAATGTGTCACCTGCAAAATACGAATAGACAAACCACGAATAGACGATGACCCAAAAACCAAACCCACCCAATTTTGCGCAACAGCTTTGGCTTGCTCAGCTTATTGGCTATGAAGATACCGCCGCGCTCACGCAGCGCATTCAAGCGCAGCACACCGCCGAATATGTGGCGCAAACAGCGCAGCCCTTGCCGGCTCTTACTGTTAATGCATTGCTGCAACCGCTGGCCAACGGCAAATATCTGCACCAAAGTGCAAAATTTTGGCTGGCGCTGCCACAAATAAAAGCCGAGCTGGAAAAAGCCGGCGTTCAATCGGCGTTGCATAGCCTTTTGCTAAGCCCGCTTCCGGGTGGTAATGTCAACGACACTTTGCTGCATTATGCCGAGCGCCAGCGCGAGCTACTTAAAAATATCTTTGTTGCCGATTTATGGCGCGGCGAGCTACAAGCCTTTGAGGATATTTATTACCGCACACGGCCTGAATCGCGCACGCAGCATAAAGGCATAGCGCTACGCCGCGACATTGCCAATTTAAGCAACAAAACCATTCGTGAAGATGCCTATGAGGCCGCCGGCCTTAAGCATGATGATTTGGTCAATATCCTGAAGCGTGAGTTTTTTGAAACCACCGATGCAAAAGCGCTGCACGCGCTTGATGCTAAAATGCAGGCTAAAGGCCAGCGCATTGAAAAAGAAGATTTTCTGATGCCCTGCCTGACCCATTTCGATGACTCTATCGGCGAAGGCGTGTTTTTATTTGCTGCGGCTTGGAGCAACTTTAAATCTATCCATGCTTTCTTAGAAAGTCGGGGCGAGCGCCTCAGCCGCGATGATTTGCTGCGCCATACGGGTGATGGTCTTTCAGCGTTTGAGCTGTGTTTATCGCGCGATGTTTTGTATTTTCTGTTTGTGCCCGAATATTGGGTGGGCTACCCCGAAGAGGTCACCGACCTTTGGCAACTTATCCCCGCGAGCAAACGCGCCGATGTGTTAGCGCTTGATGGCCGCCCCTTTGATTTTGCCAGCTTCCTACAAAAAGTAGAGGACCTGACTTTTGCCAAAGGGTTAGACCTTAACAATATCAGCAAGGCCTATTTATTTCAGCCGATGCAAACGGTGCAAAGCAAGGGCGGCCAGCGGCGCGAGCCCTTAGCCCTGCCCGCCGTTTGGCAAAAAATGGACCAAATTGCTGTTGCCCTTGCCGCACGCGGCGAAAAAATTACGCTGGCCGATTTGCGGCAAAATATTGGTCACAAGCCCATCAATTATTTATTGGTGGCCGCCAACAGCAATAATTTTGATAAGGTTTTAAGCCTGTTGCAGCAAAGCGGTGAGGCCCTGCGCACGGCCGATTTGCTTTTGCCGCAAGCCGATGGCCAAACGGTTATTGCGTCGCTTGGTCATGAGGAAAAACTAGAAATGGTTTTCCGCCCACAATTATGGGTAGGACGCAGCACTGAATTGCGCCAGCTCTGGGCGGGTGTGCCCGCGCCCTATCAGGCGCAGGTTGATTTCCCCGCGGTTTTAGCGCAGGTGAATATGCTGACCTTGCGCACCTTGCCGCGCTCTGGCCTGCATGATTTATTTGAGCCATAGGCTGTTATGCTGCGGCTTGATTGTTATTTTGCGCAAACAGCCACAATCAAAGCGACTTGGGCGCAAAATGCGGCCCTGACCAAAAAGGCGCCAAAAAATAATAGCCCAAAAAATGCCAGCTTAAAGAATATCAGCGAAGAATTATGGCTGGGCGAAACCATCGATTTACTGGCACGCACACAACGCGGTCAACAGCTGCTGAAAAAAGCCGCGGCCTATGGTTGGTCGGTGGCCAGCGCCGACCGCCACCCCGATATTATGGCGCTGTGCGATACAGCCACAAAAACTATTTATCTGACCAATCATTTTTCAGCATCCGTCAATGCTGTGTGTTTAGCGCATGAGCTGACCCATGCCTGGCAAGATATTTATGGGCTAAACGATAAGCCACAAAGCCTTGCGAATAGTATCGTCATCAATCGTTTTGCTGAAGCACAAGCCACCAGCGAAGAGCTGATTACGGCCGTGGCGCTGGCCAAACTTGGCTACCCGCAAGCGCTAGAGAGCCAACGCAACACAACAGCTGATGGTTTTGGCGATAAAGCGCAAATGATTTTGAGCAAGCCCAATATCATCAGCCAAAACACGCTCAGAAAGCTGCATCTGTTATGGTTTGCGCGAGATGAGCTGATTGATTATTACGACAATGCCGAACTGAGCTTTCAACGCACGCACCTGATGCGCCGCAAGCAACATACGCCCGCCGACTGCAGCGAGTTTTTGCAAGACATGATGCGCGACCCATTTGGGCGCAGTTACCTTACCGATAATTGGCTTAAGCAGCATTGGCCCATTTTAGCGCAAGGCTGGTTGCAGCCGCAAACACAAGCAGAGGTTAAACAACGCCACACCCAGTTGCGGCTTGATCTAGCACAACAGGGTTTTGCGCAGGCGCTGATGCAGGCGCTTGGCCCCGCAGCAGTTGGCGAATTAAGCGCCAGTGACGCACAAATAATTTACCAAGCCCAGCAAGATTTGCCGCAAAGGCTGAGCGATTATTTGCACATTATAAAATTATCGGGTAACCAGCCCGAACATCGCGACTTTTTGCTAAAAGAGCTACAAGAGGCTGAAAGCCAATTAGCGGCACAGCCCGCGGCTGCACGCTATGTGCGCCAGCTACAGCAAAAAGCCCAGCAACATCTGGCTATGCCATAGCGGCTTAGATTAGCTGAACACCGTCGGCAGCATCAGCGCGCCAGTAAAATCTGATAGTATAAATACAGGTTAGGGAAGCGGCTGGTATAGTCAAAACAACCTCTGTCCAAACCAGATGCACTGGGTATCGTCTGAGGAAAAGAATAGGCAAAGCTGCCCGTGAAGGGTGAATGAAGATGGGTGCCACCCACGACCGGCGGCGCGCCGCTTGGGTTAGGGTTGCCCAGCTGATTATTAATTTCGATGCACAGGTTTTGCCGCATAATGGGCGTTACATAAACTAAATCATTAGCAGATGTGCCAATGCCGGTGCCTCGATAACCTGCGGTTATCAACATTTGGCTATACCATGCCGCAGTAGAAGGAGCGGGCAATTGCAAAAATCCTGTGCCCGGGGGTGAAAACTTTGGTGTAACACCGCCGCCCTCTGGACGATAAACATGACAGCTGAAATCGGCCGGCGCATCTGGATTGGTATGGTCCCGATTAGCCAAAGGGTTGGCAAAACTGATTTGTGAAAAATCACAGCCATTGCCGAGCACACGTTGCACCCCTAACTTGACGTCATTGCCAATGGCCATGACGGCGGCAACTGTGGTTCTGTCTTCCTCTGTTGTATTGCTGGCCGTAAAGCCGCCACTACCAGAGACAAGGGCGGCAACCAACACCGCCAAAACTGCCACAACAAATAAAATGGGGCCGATGGCTATGCCTTGTTGGTGAGATCTTTGTAGTTTCATCCCCCTTATTATACACACTCAGCGCGCCAGCAAAATCTGATAGTATAAATGTAAGCCTGCCTCGCGGCTGGTGTAATCAAAACAGCCTCTGTCCATACGCGATGGGTTGGGTAATGCCGTTGGAAACCCATAGGCAAAGCTCCCCGTAAATGGGGCATGAGAATGGGTATGTGACAAAATCGGTGGTGCACCACTTGGGTTAGGGTTGCCGAGCTGGTTGTTAATTTCCATACACAGGCTCTGCCGCGTAATGGGCGTTACATAGACTAAATCATTAGCAGCCGTGCCAATGCCAGTGCCCACAAAACCTGCGGTGACCAGCATTTCGCTGTAAATCGCTCGGGTAATTGTCCAGTACCCTACTTGCTCCAAACCTGTTCCTGCTGGCGACACTTTTGGTATAACGCCGCCGCCCTCTGGCCGATAGACATGACAGCTAAAATCGGCCGGCGCATTCGCATTGGTCATATCCTGACGCGACAAAGGATTGGCAAAACTGATTTGTGAAAAATCGCAGCCATTGCCCAGCACGCGCTGCAGCCCAAGCCTGACATCATTACCAATGACCATGACGGCGGCCGCCGTGGTTCTGTCCTGCTCGGTTGTGTTGCTGGCCGTAAAACCACCGCTGCCAGAGGCAAGGGCGGCAACCAACACCGCCAAAATCGCCACAACAAATAAAATGGGGCCGATGGCAATGCCTTGTTGCTGCCGTTTGCGCGCTGTCACTTAAACCCGTCTTAATACATATGCTGGCCGCCATTGATGGATAGGGTCGAGCCGGTAATAAAGCCCGCCTCATCGGCCACCAAGAACATAACGCCACGGGCAATTTCATCGGCCTGACCAAGACGGCCCACCGGAATACGCGCAATAATTTTTTCAAGCACATTGGGTGGCACGGCGCGCACCATGTCGGTATCGATGTAGCCGGGGGCAATGGCATTAACCGTGATGCCCTTGGCCGCGCCCTCTTGTGCGAAGGCTTTGGTAAAGCCATGAATGCCCGATTTTGCCGCCGCATAATTGACCTGACCATATTGCCCAGCCTGACCATTGACCGAGCCAATATTCACAATGCGGCCAAAATTGCGCGCCCGCATAGAATCGATCACCACCCGCGACATGTTGAAACAAGAGGTAAGATTGGTGGCAATCACTTCTTGCCATTGCTCGGGGGTCATTTTGTGCAAAGTCGTATCGCGGGTGATGCCGGCGTTATTAACCAAAACATCAACTGGCCCCAAATCGGCAGTAATTTTTGCCACAGCCGTTTGACAGGAGGTAAAATTAGACACATCCCAAGAATAGGCAGCAATGCCTGTTGCCGCCGAAAAAGCTTTGGCGCGATCATGGCTTTGCGCATAGCCTGCCGCAACCTTATAGCCGGCCTTGTGCAGAGTTTCAGCAACGGCAGCGCCAATACCACGAATACCGCCCGTTACAATTGCCACTCTACTCATGAAAGCCTCGCTGGTTAGAAAACTCTAGCTCAGCTTGTGCCGCAAGTTTTGGTTATGTGCAAGCAGTTGATGTGCTGCCCTGCAACAAAGGGGGGGCTTATTTTACCGAATGGCCATTTTACCCATGACCTGTTTTACCCGAGGCGGCGCCGGAATAAATCCGCCAAATCAAGGATCTGCTGCTCGCGCTCCTCGATGGAGCTTTGCAACAGCCGCAAAGTGGCCGCCCTTAAATGCGCCTCGACAATTTCGGCCTCGACGGCACGCAAAGCCGCCCTGATGGCAGCCAGCTGAATAATAATGTCACGACTGGCGCGGGTGTCGGCAATCATTTTTTTGACGCCCTCAATTTGCCCGGCCACACGGTTTAGCCGTTTAATTTGTGGGGTGTGGTCGATTTTTTGCACCGGTGAATCACCCAGCTTATTATTATTTTTCTTTTTCATGAAGCAGGCTCCAGCAAAAGGGGCATAAACTGCAAATGACTAAACCTATGATTGTAGGTGCATCTGCATAGTTTTTGCACTGAAGGAATATATACTTATGCAGGCGAATGTCCAGTTAAGAATATAAGTTTTTTATATTGGTCGCATTAACAGCCGTTGGTTGCGCCCGCGCATCTAATTAATCGGTTATAATTGCACGCTCTTAAAAGTTAATGACCAAAAATTAAACCCGCTTTACTTGCATCTTGACTTGTCTGGGAAGCGCCCAAATTTATTGTGGTAATAAGCGTTGCGGCTGAATTGTTACCGGCGCCTGCTTTAATTCTAAAGGCCGCTTCGGCTAAACCGGCCTGCATAGGTGTTAACAAACGCACTGCCGTTAAATAATCAAAAAATGGGCGCACACCTTGTAGTGAAATGGCCACATCGCCCGCTATGGCTGGCGCAAGGCTCAGCTGACCCCAAATACGAATATTGCTTAAAGCGAGTGCGGCCTTAATGTCGGGGCTGATTTTATTATCACCCAGTAAAATAAGTCCCTCATTTTGCCACAGGCCAAGTTGTGGATATTTTGGCGACTGACTGAAAAATGGCGGCAAGCGCAGCGAAAAATCCTGCCCGCCATGCCATTGCAACACCGCCTGCCCCATAAAAGCCGTCAGCACGGGTTGCTGCTGATAGGAAACAGCCAAATTCTCCCAACGTGCCTGCGCACGATATTGCACAATATCGGCAAGGCCACTGTGCAAAATAAGATTATCGGCAGAAAATTCTAGTATTTGATTTTGCCAGCGCGGTTGTTGCAGCTCAAAATGCCACGCCAGCGGAAAGCCGCTATAGCTGATGCGGGCGGGCTGAAATTGCTGCTGTATAAACGCCTGCGCCAACCACAACAGCGCAAAATAAACGCCCACATAAAAGATAATAGCGCACAGTAAAAATTTAAGCGGTGGCCACATAGCGGCGTCGCTTGGTAAGCCAAATATAGGCCGAGGGTACAATATAAAGGGTGAGCAATGTGCCAAATGTCATGCCGCCCACAATGCACCAGCCAATTTGCTGGCGGCTTTCAGCGCCAGCGCCTGCGGCATAAGCCAGTGGCAATGCACCTAGCACCATGGCGCCCGTAGTCATTAAGATGGGGCGCAAGCGAACAGACGCAGCCTCGATGACGGCTTCTTTGGCGTCCTTGCCCTTAACCCGTGCCTGATTAGCAAACTCTACAATCAGAATACCGTGCTTGGTAATAAGGCCAACCAAGGTAATGATGCCTATCTGGCTATAAACATTCATACTGCCTGCGGTAAGCCACAAGGTGAATAAAGCGCCGGCCACAGCCAATGGCACTGATAACATAATCACCAGCGGATCAAGGAAGCTTTCATATTGCGCCGAAAGCACCAGATAAATAAATACCAGCGCCAGTAAAAACACCATCATGAGCGCGCCCGAGGCCGAGCGGAACTCGCGCGATTGTCCGGTATAATCAATCAGCGCTTTTTCGCCTATCACTTCTTTGGCGGTGGCCTCCATAAAATCAAGCGCGTCACCCATAGCCATGCCTGGTGCCATGCCGGCCGATATGGTTGCCGCACGCAATTTGTTAAAATGGTTGAGGCTGCCAGCGGTGGCCACTTCAGCGACATTGACCAAATTACTGAGCGACACCATTTGCCCGTCTTTGCTGCGCACATAAATATTAGTGAGATCTCGCGGGCGCTCACGCGCTGAGGGCGCCAATTGCACAATGACATCATATTGGAAAACATCTTGTCGAAAGCGCGTAACCTCGCTGCTGCCAACAAGTGTTTGCAAGGCCTCACCAATGGCGGCGACATCAACGCCCATGAGTGCTGCTTTGTCGCGGTCGATGCTGAAGCGCAATTCAGGCTTGGTCATTTTTAAATCAATGTCAGGGTTGGTAATACCCGGATTTTGCGCAAGCTTAGCCGCGATTTGCTGCATTTGTGCATCAAGCTCTTCATAGGTGCCGGTGGTTTGTATAACCATTTCTAAGGGCTGTTTGCCCAGCTCAGCACCTAATGCCGGCGGGCTAAGCGGAAAAGCCAAAACACCTGGCATGGACATAAAGCTACCAAACAACATGCCAATAATGGCTTGCGCCGGCATATTGCGGTTTTCCCATGGGGTGAGACCCAAAAAGGAAATGCCCTGATTAATTTGCGGCGCGCCACTAATGGTGAAAAAGCGGATTTGCTCGGGGATGTTGCTATAAATCGCTTCAATCTGGCGGCTATATTGATCGACATATTCAATGCTTGAGCCTTCTGGCGCAATCATAAAGCCGATGGCGATGCTGCGATCTTCGACCGGTGATAATTCTTGCGGCAAGAGGGTAAAAAACCCAGCGCCAATACCGGCAGTGACAATAATAACAGCAACAACCCGCTTGGGTGCGGCCAACACGGCGCGCAAAGTTTGCGCATAGCTACTGGCTAAATGATTGAGCCAATCTTCGATACGTTGGCTCCAAGCGGGTGATGCGGTATGCCGCAATAATTTGCTGCACATCATGGGCGTCAGCGTAAGCGCCACAAAGCCCGACACCACCACCGCGCCCGCTAAAGTGAGTGCAAACTCGGCAAATAATTTACCGGTGCGGCCTTCGCTAAAGGCCATGGGCGTATAGACAGCGGCCAAGGTGATGGTCATGGCGATGACGGCAAAAACAATTTCACGCGAGCCTTTAAGCGCGGCGTCTATGGGCGTCATGCCTTCTTCAATGTGGCGGTAAATATTTTCTAGCACCACAATGGCATCATCAACCACAAGCCCCACCGCCAGCACGAGGGCCAAAAGCGTAAGCGTGTTAATGGAAAAACCCAGCAAAGCCATAATAGCAAAAGCGCCAATCAGCGATATGGGGATGGTAATGAGCGGAATAAAAGTAGCGCGCACCGTGCGCAGAAAAAAGAATATAACCAAAACCACCAAGCCAACCGCCTCGAGGATAGTGCCATAAACAGCCGCAACCGAGCGGGCAATAAACAGCGATGCATCATAGGCCAACTCAATGCGCATGCCATCGGGCAGGCGCTTTTGTATTTCTGGCAATTGGGCGCGCAAGGCGCTGCCAATTTCAAGCGGGTTGCCGGTCGATTGCTTGACCACCCCCAAGGCCACAGCTGGCTGGCCATTAAAACGCGCCACCACACGCTCGTCGGCGGCGGCCTTTTGAATGAGCGCGACATCGCCCAAGCGCACCAGCGTTTTGCCATCGTCCTTGATGATGATTTGTGCAAATTCTTCAGGGGTACGTAAATCGGTACTGCCCGACACGCTAAACTCGCGCCACTGGCTTTCAATACGACCTGCCGGAATATCGATATTTTGCCGTCTTATCGCGGCAAGCATCTCGCCCACGGTCAGATTATAGCTGGCCAGTTTATCGGCATCGGCCCAAACGCGCATGGCCGTGCGGCGTTCGCCAAAAATGGGCACGCTGGCCACGCCTGGCAAAGTTTTAAGCTGGTCGCGCACTTGCCGCTCGGCAAAATCGGTAATTTCAAGCGGTGTGTGGCGCGTGCTGGCAAAGGCTAAATAAATAATGGGCTGCGCATCGGCTTCAACCTTAGCCACAATCGGCTCATCGACGCCATTGGGCAAATCGCCGCGCACACGCGCCACGCGATCGCGGGTGTCGGCCGCAGCGGCATCGGCATCACGCCCGGGCTTAAAGCGCAAAGTAATTTGGCTTGATTGCTCGCGGCTGATGGAGGACATAAAATCAATGCCCTCAATACCCGCCAGTGAATCTTCCATAATTTTAGTGACTTGTGTTTCCATAATATCGGCACTGGCGCCACGATAAAATGTTTCAACCGTCACGGCGGGCTCGTCGGCATTGGGGTATTCGCGCACACTGAGGCGGTCATAGGCAATAAAACCTAAAAGCAAAACCAGCAGGTTTAGCACAATGGCAAAAACCGGCCGACGAATGCAAAACTCAGGAAGGGTCATGGCTGCCTACAATTCTGCTGCTATTGTTTGGGGGCATCTTGCAATATCTGCACGCCCATGCCGGGGAATAATTTAATCTGGCCATCGCTGACCACAGCATCATTAGCATTGATGCCTTGTAAAATTTCAACGCGCCCGCGCTGGCGCACACCAATTTGCACCGGCAGCAGCTCGGCCTTATCGCCACGCACCACATAAACCATGGCGCCCTCGCGGCGCATCACAATGGCACTTTCAGGCACAATGAGCGCTTTATCGCGTGTGGCCAAGGTGACACTGACCCGCGCAAACATGCCGGGCTTGAGCAGGCCATCAGGGTTGGCCAAGCGCGCCCGCACCTGAAAGCTGCGCGACGCATCATTGGCGCGAGACTCTATCGCCACAATTTTTGCCACAACCTTTTTTTCGGCCAAGGCGGGAATAGTGGCAATCACTTCAGCGCCTAATTTGATTTGCGCTTGTGCGGTCTCGGGCACGCTGAAATCAAGCTGCAGTGGGTCGAGGCTAACCAAAGTAAATAAGGCCTGCCCCACTTGCACATAATCGCCCACGCTGACTTGCCGCACGCCAAGTGCGCCGGCAAAAGGCGCGGTGATTTTTGTTTTATCGAGCTGTGCTTTAGCCAAGGCCACACTGGCTTCAGCGCGCGCCAGCGCCGCTGCGGCCTCATCGCGGCTGCGCGCCGACATGGCTTTGCTGGCCAAAAGCTCTTGCGCGCGGGCAAAATTGGCGCGCGCTAAACGCACATCGGCCTCGGCTTGCGCGAGTTCGGCTTGCAAAATACTATCATCTAGCTGCACCAGCATGGTGCCGGCCTCGACCTGCTGCCCTTCAGCATCGCTCACTTGCACAACCTTACCGGCAATTTCTGGCACCAGCAGAATATCGGCCGCCGCCGATAGGGCACCGACAGCCGCCAGCTCATCGCGAATGGTTTCAGCCTGTGCGGGGGCGGCAATAACCGGCACCTTAAAGTCGGCGCCCGGGCCTCCCATGCCGCCTTGCATCATCATCCACATGCCGAAAAGCCGCCAGCCAATAAGAAACAGCAAAATCAGCGACCCAAAAGTTATCACCCAGCGCTTGGTGCTCCATGCTGTGGGGCGAGAAAAAAAGGCAGACATGCGGGCTCCTGTTTTGCGTCACTGGCCGAGTGTAAAACTATGAGCGTTAATAAGTTATGTGAAAAAGCTAGGTCTTATATAGTGTGGTTATAATTTATCGCCAGCTGTATCCGTAAAGTTATGTTAATAAAAAACCGTGCAGGGGTGAGCTGCACGGTTTGGTAACGAGCAAAATTTAGTAAAAACTTATTGGGCGGGTGCCGCTGGTGCCTCGGGGGCACCAACACGCTCGGCCGCGACGGGTGCTGCACCATTTTCGCGGTTGGGGCTAATGGTAATGCCCGCACGATTAAGGTTGGCAATAATTGTTTTGGCGTTTTTATTGCCTGCTTCGGCAAGTTTATTGGCGCCCAACAACAAAGATTGCAATTGCTCGGCAACTTTGCGCGATTGGGTGACATTACGCTCTTGGCTGTTGAAGTTTTCTTTGAGCATCTTGCTGTCTTGCCAAACTTGCGTGGCATTAAAGCCCATAAGCAAAACAAATGACACGGCCAAAACCATAAGCGGTAAGCCCAATGAATGAGGTGCTGTTGTATGTGTGTTATCCATGGTGATTATCTCCGATTTTCGCTTGCAGCAGCGCCGGCAGCATTGCCCGCAGCGCCATTGGCATTTTCGTTATTAGCGGTGATGGTGATGCCGTGCTCAGACAACAGATTTCTGATCTGTTCGTCTTTTTGACTGACGGCAACATCAGCCATTGCTTGCGCAATTTGCGAATTAAGCTGCGATAAACGCATGCCTTCATCGATGGTGCGGCTGCGCTCGGCCACTTGCATTTGCAGCACCCGATTGCTGCTGACCATCATGCCGGTGGCCAACACCAATATCAGCGACAATGTTGCCGCCGTCAGCGTGACCCAATATTGATAAGTTTTATCCATGGTGCTCATTCTCCTATTTAATTTCTTCGTACGAATCGAAAGAACCTCGCAAAGTGTATGCGTTTTTTGATTAATGTAAAATAACGCTTGACGCGGGTATCCTTTATGGATACATTGACATTGTGAGGGCGGCGCATGACTAAAAACAAAACCGCAGCACAAAAACCCACTCGCAAAAAAACCTCTGCTAAAATTCAAAAGCCAAAAACACAAAAATCACGCGCCTTTGATTTAGCCAAAATCAATGCGAGCGAAAGCCCGCTTGAGACTTTGCAACAGCTATTACGCAACAGTGACGACGCCCGCGTGCAACTTGCTGCGGCTAAGGCGCTTTTGGATTATCTGCCGCCCCATGACCAAACCGACCAGCAAGAGCAAAATGAATGGCTGGCCGAAATTGAATCCCTTATGGCAACAATTGCCGATCGCTTATCGGCAGGCATTGAAAGCGCGGCTGGAGTGGCTGTGCACAGCCCGTCCGACACAACTCACCCCTAAAGGCAATTGGCAAAGCTGGCTTATTTTAGCGGGGCGCGGCTGGGGTAAAACCCGCACCGGCGCCGAAGATTTAGCCCATTATGCGCTGTGGCACAAAGGCAGTCGCTGTGCTGTGGTGGCGCCCACTTATGCTGATGCCCGCGATACCTGCCTTGAAGGGCAATCAGGGCTATTAGGAATAATTCCCCGTCCCTGTATCAGCGCTTGGAACCGCAGCCTTGGTGAATTGATTTTATTTAACGATAGTCGCATTAAACTTTTTTCGGCCGATCAACCCGAGCGGCTGCGCGGCCCGCAACATCATCGTGTTTGGGCCGATGAATTAGCCGCTTGGGCCAACCCTGATGCTTTCGACCAAATGCTGTTTGGTTTGCGCTTGGGCGATAACCCGCAATGTGTCATTACCACTACGCCCAAGCCAAAACCGCTGTTGCTTGAGCTATTAGCCCGCGCTGGACAGGATGTTTTTTTAACGCGTGGCCACACTTTTGATAACAGCGCGCATTTAGCCGCATCCGCCATGGCGCAGCTGCGGGCTCGCTATGATGGCACACGCCTTGGCCGGCAAGAACTGGCTGCAGATATTTTGCAAGATGCTGAAGGCGCTTTGTGGCAACGCGCCCAGATTGACAGTTTGCGTGTAAGTGCAGCACCAACCCCACTTGAGCGCATTGTCTTGGCCTGCGACCCCGCCTTAGGGGGCGGCAAACAGAATGACGAAACCGGCCTTATTGTGGCGGCTTTGGGTGTTGATGGTCATGCTTATATTTTAGCCGATCATTCGGGCCGCTATAGCCCGCAAAGCTGGGCCAACAAAGCCGTGGCACTGCTAAAGCAGTATGAAGCCACGCGCTTAGTGGCCGAAGTCAATGCTGGCGGCGAACTGATTGCCGCATTGCTGCACAGCATGTCGGCACATGTGCCGCTGGTGCCGGTGCGTGCCGTGCAAGGCAAGGTTGGCCGCGCTTTGCCCGTAGCCGCGCTTTATGAGCGTGGCCTTGTACACCATGTGGGGAGCTTGCCCGAGCTTGAGGACCAGCTTTGTCGTTTTACTTTGCAGGGCCTGAGCGGTGGCGGCTCGCCCGACCGGCTTGATGCGCTGGTATGGGCGCTGACCGACCTACTGTTGCAGCCACAAGCGCCCCCGCGCATAAGAGGACTATAAACCTATAGGAGAAACAATGAAACTACGCACTTTATTTTCGCGTAAAGCGCCAGTGGCGGAAAAAAGCAGCAAGGTGGGGCCGCTGTTAACGGTCACTGGCCCTGGCCTGCCGCGCTGGACGCCGCGCCGCTATGACATGCTGGCCGAAGAAGGCTTTCGGCGTAATGTTGTGGCCTATCGCTGCATTACGCTAATTGCTGAAGCGGCCAGCACGATCCCCCTTGTGCTTTACGATGACAGCGGCGCTGAGCTTAGCAATCACCCGCTGTTGCAATTGCTGGCAAGGCCCAATCCGCGGCAGAGTGGCGCTGCCCTGCTGCATGCGCTGGTGGCTTATCGGTTGATTGCGGGCAATGCCTATCTTGAAATGGTGCGCCCCAGCGGCACAACACCACAAGAGCTTTATGCCCTAAGACCCGACCTTATGAAAATTATCCCTGGCGCGCAGGGCCTTGCTGAAGCCTATGAATATAGCGCGGGCGGGCGCAGCGTGCGCTGGCCTACCGACCCGCTGACAGGCGCGAGCCACATATTACATTGGCGCGCTTTTCATGCGGGCGATGATTGGTATGGTCTTGCCCCATTAGAGGCCGCGCTGACCAGCATTGACCAATTTAATGCGGCTTGTAGTTGGAACCAAGCGCTGCTTAATAATGGCGCACGTCCGGCCGGCGCTTTGGTTTATGCGCCCAAAGAAGGGCCAAGCCAGCTGAGCGATGAGCAATTTAGCCGGCTTAAAGGCGAGCTGCTTGAGCATTATCAAGGCCGTGGCAATGCTGGCCGCCCGCTTATTTTAGAAGGTGGCCTGCAATGGCAGGAATTATCGCTGAACCCCAAAGATATGGATTGGCTGGATGGGCGCAATGTTGCGGCACGCGATATTGCCATGGCTTTTGGTGTGCCAACGCAGCTATTGGGCCTGCCCGATAGCCAAACCTATGCCAATATGGAGCAAGCGCGTTTGGCTTTTTATGAAGAAACCATTTTGCCCTTGCTGCGCCAACTCGTGAATGAGCTAAACCGCTGGTTGTGCCCCACTTTTACCGCAGGTTTGCGCCTTGCCATTGACGAGGACGAAATCTCGGCGCTTGGCCCAAGGCGCGATGCCAAATGGCAAAAAATTCAGCAATGCGATTTTTTAACCCTCAATGAAAAACGGGCGGCCTTGGGTTATCAGCCCCTCACTGACGGCGACCGCATAAGCAAATAGGAAAATTATCATCAGCACTATTTTTATAGGAGAACAAAGCATGAATTCTCGTAAGGGGCAGGCGCATGGCGCCACCACACAAAATGACACGGGCTTTATTGCCGGCTATGCCAGCGTGTTTAATGTCACCGATAGCCAAGGCGAAGCGGTGCAGGCCGGCGCTTTTGCGCGCGCCATAAAAAATGCGCAGCAGCGCGGTGTGCTGCCCGCCATGTTGTGGATGCACGACCCCGAACAACCGATTGGCGTTTGGCACAAGCTTTACGAAGACCGCAAAGGCCTGTGGGTGGAAGGCCAGCTGGCTTTGCGCGGGCAAAAAGCCGCCGAGCTTTACGAGCTGCTCAAAATGGGCGCGGTGAGCGGCCTTTCTATTGGCTATCGCGTGCAAGGGGCGCGCCTTGACCGCATCAACAAACGCAAACTGCTCACCGATATCGAACTGGTTGAAGTGTCGCTGGTGACTTTTCCTGCCAACAACGCTGCACGGGTGCAAGCGGTGAAGCAAAAAACCGATGGCGCGCGGGCGATCATCGGTCAGTTACGCAATGCCGCCCGCATTTTACAAACACCCTAAATTGGAGAAACGCATGAGTGATAATTTTGAAATGCAACAAGCCGCGCAAGAATTGGCGCAAGCTTTTGCCGAATATAAGGACAGCAACGATACGCGCCTGAGCAGCCTTGAGCGCAAAGGCAGTGTCGATGTGGTGGTAAGCGACAAGCTACGCCGGCTTGATACTGACATGACGCGCCTGCAAGATACGGTGACACAGCTGCGCACCGCGCAATTGCGCCCCGCTAGCGGCGTTGCATTGAGCGGCGTTACTTTAGGCGAGCCCGCCTCGCAGCATAAGCAAGCGTTTTTGCGCTATCTCAGCAAGGGCAATGACAGCGAGCTGCAAGATTGGCAGACCAAAGATATGAGCGTTGGCAGCGACCCCGATGGCGGTTACCTGCTGCCGCAAGATATGGCGCAGCAAATTGTCACCCGTCAGTTTGACACCACGCCCATGCGCCAAATTGCCAATATCATGACCATCAATAGTGATGCGGTTGAAATGCTGCGCGACATTGATGAGCCAGAAGCGCAGTGGCTGAACGAAGTAGACACTCGCGCCGATACGAATAGTCCGCAATTGGGCCGCATTCGTATTACCGCGCACGAGCTGCATGCCCAACCCAGAGCCACGCAAAAACTGCTCGATGACAGCAGCATCAATGTGGAAGAGTGGATTACCGCCAAAATTGCCGAGCGCTTTGCGCGTCGTGAAAACGAGGCGTTTGTTAAAGGTGATGGTGTTGCACAACCTCGCGGCTTTACCAGCTATGCCACCGCCGCCACGGCTGACGCCAGCCGCGCTTGGGGTGTGCTCGAGCATGTCAACACCGGCAGCAATGGTGCCTTCGATACTGGCACGGGCAAAAATGGGGCCGAAAAACTGATTGAGCTGATGTTTAAACTGAAAGCCGGATATTTGCCCAAAGCCACATGGCTAATGCCGCGCGCCTTGGTGCAAGAAATCCGCAGCTTCAAAGAAGCCAGCAGCAATGCCTATATCTGGCAGCCCGGCCTTAATGCTGGCCAGCCCGCCACATTGTTGGGCTTTCCGCTGATATTGGCCGAGGACATGCCGGCCAAAGCCAGTGGTTCGCTTTCGGTGGCGTTTGGCAATTTTGCTGAAGGCTACACCATTGTCGATCGCTTGGGCTTGCGCATGCTACGCGACCCCTATACCGCAGCGCCCTTTGTCAAGTTTCGCGCCAGCAAACGCGTGGGTGGCGATGTAACAAATTTTGATGCCATTAAGCTGCTGCGCTTTTCGGCCTAAGGAGGATTTTATGACTATTCGTGATTTAGAAAATAATCTTGGTGCCGTGGTGAGTTTGGCTCCTGCCGCGCGCAATGCCAATGCCACTGGCACCACGGTTGATTTACAAGGCCATGACTCCGCCATGGTGGCCGTCATTTTTGGCGCTTACACTGATGGTTCACATACGCCCAGCATCGAGCATTCGCACGATGGTAGCAGCTATGAGGTTGTGCCCGCAGCGCAACTGAATGGCACGCTCACCGCTGTCACGGGTGCAGGCGGGGCCAACAGCGTGCAGAAAGTAGGTTATATCGGCGGCAGGCGCTATATTCGCGCTCTGCTTGGTGTCAGTGGTGCCACAACCGGCGCCCTGTGCACAGCTTTGGTGCTGCGCGGCGACTCGCATCGTCGCCCCCTCTAATCAGCCCAAAATATAGCCCCTGCACCAGAGGGCGGCGTGTATTTATGCGCGCCGCCCTCTTTCTTTTTGCGGAGAAATCTCTATGCCCGCCCTTATTTTAAATACGCCGCCCGCAACCGAGCCGCTCTCGCTGGCCGAGGTCAAAGCCTGGCTCAGGCTTAGCCACAATGACGATGACAGCCTGCTCACCAACCTGATTGCCGTGGTGCGCGAAGCCGCCGAGCGCCTGACGAACCGCGCTTTTATTCAGCAAAGCTGGCGCCTGTGGCTGGATGGCTGGCCCGCCGTGCCGCTGACCCGTGGGCAAGCCCCGCTTTCATGGCTGGCGGAAACCGCTTGTGTTTATATTCCTAAAAGTCCGGTTATCAGCTTGACCAGCATCACCACTTTTGATACCAGCGATTATGCCAGCACCTTAAGTGCCAACCTTTATTTTGTTGATAATGCCAGCGAGCCCGCACGCCTAGCGCTGCGGCAAGGCGCAAGCTTGCCCAGCACTATGCGCGCCCTTAACAGCGTGCGCATCGAGTTTTTAGCCGGCTACGGCAACACCGCCAGCGCGGTGCCGGCGCAATTGCGGCACGGCATGTTGCTGCATATTGCCTTTTTATATGAGCATCGCGGCGACCTGCTCGACCCCATGGGCGGCCTTGCCAACCCACCCGCCATGCCCGCCAGCATCAGCGCACTTTACGCACCCTATATTTTGCGGAGGCTGGTATGATTTTAGGCTCGCTGCGACAAAAGCTGATTTTACAAGAGCAAACACTGACACCCGCAGGCGGCGGCACTTTTACCAGCTCATGGGCCGATATCGCCACATTGTGGGGCGAGCTTAAGCCGCAAAATGGCGAAGAAACAGTTTTTGCCGAGCGCATGCAAGCCACACAAAAATGGCGGGTGCGGGTGCGCTATCGGCCCGATATTAGCCCAAGCCATCGGCTTTTATGGCGCGGCGAGATTTTGAATATTCGTGCAGTGCGCGATAGCGATGGCCGCCAGCGTTTTTTGATTATCGATGCCGAGCAAGGCGTTGCCACATGAGCGACTACACCCATGACGAACTTGTGGCAGCTTGGCAGGCCTTGCGGCGCATCAGTGTAGTGGCCTCAGTTTTAGAAGTCGACCGACTAGCCGAGGCACTCAGCAAATACATAAGCAAAAATGAGGAAAAACTTGAGTTGTTCAAAAACGAAGTTTTGGAGGTTCCAATTATAAGTGAAAGCTACAAAAAGGTTTGTCTGGGAATAGTTAATCGTGTAAGCGAAGCTCTAAATGAACGCTCAGGCACAGCACACGTCATTCAAACAAGCATAAGTGAGAGAGAGCCATTTAACGCTCTAAGCTTTTCCAATTCAGAAAGTATTTTTTATGATGTTTCTGCTGTGCTTGGTGCCGCAGGGATACAAGCCCACGGCAAATTAACCTCAAAAGTTATCAAGCATGGAGGTGTGCTCACAGAAGGCTCTATCAGTTTTGAAATTAGAGATACTTACAACTTTAATCCACGAGAAGGTGAATTGACAAGAGAAGCCTTTACCGTAGTACCGGGGTGGGGCGTTGGTCACCTCTGGCTAACTTTTAGTATAATTGATGCTTTGAGAATAAAAAAAATGGCTGCACAATTTACGGTTGTCAGCGAGTGGGCTGCGGACTATAATGAGATTGCACAAACCGCATATTCTCCTATAACTTACTAATGCTATGCAGCAGAAGATAAACACAAATGCCACAAGTCCGCACAACCACCCTCAAGCGGCATTATGTTTTTGCCAAGAGAAGCCTGTACAATAAAGCTATTGTTAAAAACACCCCTATTGCCTATAGGCTGTGTTCTGAAATAATTAAAATTTACTACAGTATTAGCATTTTGCTATTTGTCCCCGCATTGCGTGTTAGCGAGCTAGAATATTTTAAACTCTACGACACCCCTCTGCTTGACTATATAATGCCTAAACTTTTTGTATCTTTTGTTGCGATTGGTCTTTTACTTATTCCTATTTTGCTTGTACCCACAACTTGTGTGGCGCTCATTTGCCGCCGTATTTTTTGGCGGCTGCCGCTTTGGCGTTATGTGTTAGCGCTCATTTATCAAGCTTGGCACTTTATTATTTGGTCTTATTTTGTGGCTTTTTTAGGCTATTGTATTTGGTTTCTGTTTAATTGGGCTAGGCACTAGGTCAGCATGACTAATCGCAAAGAAACCACTGCGCATGCGCCACGGCAAGACAAACAAAAAATGCAGCAAACCCGCTCAATCACGCTCAAGCAGCATTATAATTTTGCCGCCAAAAGCCTGTACAGTATGGCAATCGCTAAAAACACACCTGTTGCCTATAGACTATGTTCTGAAATAATTAAAATTTACTACAGTCTTTGCATTTTGCTGTTTTTGCCAATATTGAACGCAAGAGCGCTGGTTGATTCTATGCCTCAATTCGGCGAGGCGGTGAGAGTCTTTTCTAAATCCTTTTTGCTTAACAGCCTTATTCTTATTCCTATCTTGCTGGTGCCCATAACTTGTGCAGCACTCATTTGCTATAGTATTTTTTGGCGGCCGCCATTTTGGCGCTATATATTAGCGCTGATTTATCAAATCTGGTGTTCTATTATTTGGGCTTATATTGTCGGTTTTATATGCTTATATTTGATCACTTTTTCTATTGGGTTGAGGCACTAGGCAACACACTCAAAAACAAAGTAGCCATAACCTAGACGACACAACCGGATAAAAAAGTGCTGAACAGCAGAAACCAGACCAGCAAAATGAGCCAAGACAAAGCAAGCAAATCGGCCAGTGATTCCGATTTTATGTATCGAAGCCTATACGATAAAATAATCGTTAAAAACACCCCCATAGCATATAGGCTATGTTCTGAGTTGATTAAAATTTACTACAGTGTTGGCATTTTGCTATTTATACCCACGTTGCACGCAAGCGAACTAGGATATTTGCAGCCGCTCTACACGCCGCATTTTAACGATATAATGCTAGGGCTATTTATTGGCCTTGTCGCTGGCGGCCTTATCTTTATCCCTATCTTGCTTTTGCCAACAACTTTTCTGGTATTTATTTGCTACAAATTTTTTTGGCAGTGGTCATCTTGGCGCTACATTTTTGCACTGATTTTTCAAGCATGGCATTTTATTATTTGGTCTTACATAGTGTCTTATTTTGTATTCTTTTTAGCTTTTGCGGTGCTGTAAAACCTTACCAATTACGCGCTATGGCGATACACAAATTTTAACCCAAGCGTAATCGATGCATTGAGAAAAAACAAAATGGCCGCACAATTTACGGTTGTCAGCAACTGGACTGCAGACTATAGTGAGATTGAAAAAGTTGCACCATTCAATTTAGACTATTAATGCCATGCAGGCTGAAAACAAACATAAAGTGCAGCAAGCCCGCTTAAACACTCTTATACAGCACTTTAGTTCAGCCAATAGAAGCCTATACGATAAAAGCACACTTAACAATGCTAGCCAGGCACTTCACTTTTTCTTATGGTTTATTAGGGCTTACTATTGTGCAGGCATACTGCTGTTTGCTCCCGCCATTCGATTAAGCGAACTAGGATATTTGCGGCCACTCTACACGCCGCATTTTAATGATATAATGCTGGGGCTATTTATTAGCTTTGTCGCTGGCGGCCTTATTTTTGTGCCTATTTTGCTTTTGCCCACAACTATTTTGGCGCTGATTTGCTACAGCATTTTTTGGCAGCGGCTATTTTGGCGCAATGTTTTTGTGCTGATTTACCAAACCTGGTGTTTTATTATTTGGGCTTACTTGGTGAGCTTTATATGCTTTTGCATCATGCATCTATTTTATATTGCAGAACACTAGGCTAGCATGACTAAACATAAAGCAACCATAGCACACACACCACGGCGAAACTGACACAAATGCCACAAGTCCGCACAACCACCCTCAAGCGGCATTATGTTTTTGCCAAGAGAAGCCTGCACAATAAAGCCATTGTTAAAAACACCCCTATTGCCTATAGGCTGTGTTCTGAAATAATTAAAATTTACTACAGCCTTGGCATTCTGCTATTTATGCCCGCGTGGCAAGCAAGCGAGCTGGGATATTTTGGACTCTTCGACATCGCTCACATTAAGAACCTAATGATTATACTTTTCATTTTATTTGGGCTTGGGAGCCTTTTAGCCATTCCTGCTTTGCTTATACCCACTACTGTTACGGCATTTATTTGCTACAGCATTTTCTGGCGGCAATCATTTTGGCGTTATGTGTTAGCGCTCATTTATCAAATCTGGTGCTCAATCATTTGGGCTTACCTAGTTTACTTTTTATGCGCCGCATTGATTCATATCGTATAATCATTTGAAGAAACTAAACGGCATTTGGATAAACCCTATCATACCCCATCTTCTGATTTAAGCGCCGCCCCTCAAAGCAATAAAATCGTTAAATAACACAAGGTCAAAGATAAGTGCAAAATGAGCCAAGACAAAGCAAGCAAATCGGCCAGTGATTCCGATTTTATGTATCGAAGCCTATACGATAAAATAATCGTTAAAAACACCCCTATTGCCTATAGGCTATGCTCTGAACTGATTAAAATCTTCTATAGCATTGGCACTGCATTTTTTGTTCCGTGGATTAAAGCACAAGATTTAGAGTATTTTCAAAATTTACCGAGCTTGGGTGAAGCATTATCCATATATTTTTTATTCAATATTGGTTTTGGTCTTATCTTTATCCCTATCTTGCTCTTGCCAACAACTTTTCTGGTATTTATTTGCTACAAGTTTTTTTGGCAGTGGTCATTCTGGCGCTACATTTTTGCACTCATTTTTCAAGCATGGCATTTTATTATTTGGGCTTATATAGTTACCTTCTTCTGTTTTTTCATAATATAAAAACTTGCTAATTGGGCTTCTAAAGAAGCGCAGGCGGGAAACAAACACAAACTGCTACAAACCCGCTCAAGCACAGCTGGCGACATTTATTGCGCCAGCGCCATATAACCTCATTTTTTTAACCCACAACAAGGAAGCACCCGATGACGCAGGCTTTATGGGCGGCGCAAGATGCGCTATTTGCACGGCTGAGCCAAAGCAGCGCTTTGCAGGCACTGCTGGGCAACCCTGCACGTATCTTTGATTATGTGCCAAGCGATACGCAATTTCCGTATATTATGCTGGGCGGCGTTGATGCCCGCCCCTATGACACAAGCGATATTTGCGGCTATGAGCAAAATATTAGCCTGAATGTTTTTAGCCAAGGTCATGGCCACAAAGAATTAAAAATAATCACCGACGAGATATACAGCATTTTACATCGAGCCGAGGATATAACCATAGATGGGCAGGCCCTGGTTAATTGCCAGATGCTGAGCGTGTCAACGCGTCGCCTGTCTGATAGACGTACAACTGAAGCACAAATTCGCCTGCGCCTTGTTACACAAAACGTCTAAGAGCATTGATAACAATTAACGGTTGTGTTAGTTTTTAGCATGAACAAATTATTGCCAAAACAACTCAAGGGCGGCCCAAGCCCTACCAAACAAATTATAACCGCCCGCTACCCCAGCGATTGGCCGAGAGGCTTTATCAAATTTATAAACATATATATTATTCTACTGCATCTGATTGTTTTTTTTGGTGCGCCAATATTTATTTCAGAATTGGGCTGCGGCGAAGTACTTGACGGTGACCGCATGCCCTGCATCACAGATGGAGAGGGGCTGCTCCCTAATGTGTATATAGTACTTTTTATATTGTACTTCACTCAGGGTGCCATTCCCTTTGCGATTCTGCTTATTTCTACTGTTATTCTTACTAGTGGATCTTTCTTTCCTATGTTCATTTTGCTTTTTCTTCTGGGGTTTTTTATAGTTTTTTCTTTATACAATGCCTTGTGCAAATTTTTTCTTGCTGTTCTGGTTATCAGCATTGTTTGGAGCAGTATTGCGCTTCAATACGCACGCTTCATTCTATTATAAGCCTATTTATAAACAGGGCTTTGATTGCCTTCTTAGCGAAGTCCCAAATTACACTCCATATATTTTAGTCCGACTAATCAGCGCTTAAACATATGTTTACAGACATATAAAATTTAAAACTTCCGCGCCCAGCACCCATTTTAATGGGGGCCCACCCATGATCAATAGCAAACCGCCACCGCACTTGCATGCCAATGCAACGCCCACATAAGCGCATTGATAACAATTAACGGTTGTGTTAGTTTTTAGCATGCAAGAATTATTGCCAAACCAACTCAAGGGCGGCCTAAGCCTTACCAAACAGATTATAGTTGCCCGCCGCATCAGCGACTGGCCGAAGGGCTTTGTCAAATTTATAAAAATATACCTTGTACTGCTAAATCTGATTGCAGCTTTTGGCACACCCATCTTCTTTAAGGAAATCGGCTGCGGCGAAGTAATTGGCGGTGACCGCTATCCCTGTATCACAGATGGAGGTGGGTTGCTTACGCATGTATATAGCATATTGTTTGTTTTATACGGTGTTCATTTTATAATTATCTACCCCGTTATAATTTTATTTGCAGCATTATTTTTCCTTGCCTCTAAACCTTTATTCGCGGCTGTTTCTGCGTTTTTAATTCTAGGGCTTTTTGTAGCATTCGCTTTTTACAATGCGCTGTTCAGGTTTTTTCTGATTATGCTTTTTATTTGCTTTTTTTGGCTGGCCGTATCACCAGTGCTACATATTTTGTTTCAGCTCTTGGATATTAGTGTTTTTAAGTAAGTTTGGTTGGCCAGGTTTTAATAGTTTTCATCTATTCGCCAGAAACGCACTCAGCCAACCTTAGCTTACCGATGCTGCATCTTTGCATGCGACTAAAAGCTCCTCTACTTTAATGGAGGCTCACCCATGAGCAACAGCAAACTACCAAATCTCCAAGCTAATACAGCAGTCGCCCATGAGACGTCAGCTTGGCTGTCTGGATGGGGCTTTGGGTTGGCAAGTGAATTGTTGTTTCACTATTTGTATGGCAAAGGCTCCCCGATGGAGCTTAACTATGAAGAATTACTAAGCCACCCCATCGTGCAGTTATCACACTATCTATTACAAAGACGCATAAAAAAAGCGGTTGAATTAAAAGCCACAGGCATGCGTAACGACACAGTTTTAAGTGTAGAAGCAGCTGATATATCGCCGCCACATAAAGAAGGTAATGGGCTACCCTATAGCTTTGTTGAGTCCTACTATCTTGGTTGGGTGCCATTTACGCGAGCCATGGATTTAGCAGGCGCTGTAGGCACAGCAAATATTTCAGCCGATCCACAAATTATTATAACCAAACATAGAGGCCACATAAAACTAAGCGGTACAGTAAACTACGAGTTTCACGACTATTATGATTTTGACTTATTAAAGCCTGAAATAAATGCTGATATGTGGAGCAAAATTAGAATAGGCGGTGAAAATGCTGCTCGCCAAGCTTTTGGTTTTATAGCCAGTGGATGGGCTACGTTTAACCCGATTGATTTGACTTCGGGCAACATGATGGATTTCTCGGAGCTTGATGATTTACAAAAATATGGCATGGCGGCCAATTTTGAAATCACCAGCAACATCCATACAGAATTGGCTGAGGATTATTTTTAAGCCTCAGCGCATAACGTTATGCTATTGTTATGTTGACAGCAACCCTTGGTTGTCCTAGCCTTTTGCTATGCAACAAGCACCAAGCAAGTTTAGGCGCGCCCTAAGTTCGACCAAACAAATTATAACTGCCCGCCGCCCCAGCGATTGGCCGAAAGGCTCTATAAAATTTGTAAATATATATATTGTTGCGCTGCATTTAATTACCATTTGCGGCGGTCTAGCATTCTCTTCCGATTTAGACTGCGACAAAATTATTGGTAGCTTAAGTGCACACTGCAACTGGATCGCAGACAAAAAACCCCAAAGTGTTAAAGGCGTCATTGATTTATTGTACATCGTTCACCCTTTTATCTTTTACATTTTTTCTTTAATAGCTTTTTTTGCACTTACCGACGGCCCCTTTTTGTCTAATATTACTTTTTTTCTTGTCATTGCGTCTTTTGTGGCTTTCTCATTTTACAACGCCCTGTGCAGGCTTCTTCTTGCCATATTCGTTATCAGCACGGTCTGGAGTTTTTTACCGGGCTTTCTGATTAAGTAATTTTTTAGCAAAAGCTTAGCGGCCAATTTTAAAATTACCAGCAACATCCATACAGAAATGGCCGAAGATTATTTTTAAACGCCGCATTTTTTGCCAAAGGAGCTAATCATGACACAAACAAACAACCCCATAAACATCAACAACGAAAAAACCCAGCAGCAATTTGCCGATATTGACCGGCGCATTGCCAGCACCAAAGCCAAAGCTGAAAACATATTATCGCCGCTGCAAAAATGGAGCAGCAGCCTTAACAACACACTTGAGAACAGATTATCCAAAAGCCTTGATGGGCTTATACGCAAGGGCCGCAGCCTTGAGGATGTGCTCAGTAGCGCCAGAAGCGAGCTTACGCAAACCGCCCTGCGCCTTGGCGTTATTAACCCCTTGCAACAAGCACTGGCGGGTTTTAGCGGCGCCGTTTTTTCGGGCAATAATAAGAACACCGCCAGCCCTGCGCAAAGCGGGCTTGATCGATTTTTAAGCGGTCTTTTGGGCAATTTTTTTGGCGGCATGCGCGCTGCTGGCGGGCCCGTTGGCACAGGTCGTGCCTATATGGTGGGCGAGCGCGGGCCCGAGCTGTTTGTGCCGAGTGCGGCGGGGCGCATTGTGCCGCATGGCGCCAGCGGCAATGCGGCGGCGCAGATTACCATTAATATTCAAACACCCAACCCGCAAAGCTTTGCGCAAAGCCAAGGGCAAATTGCCGCAGCCTTGCTTGATGCCGTGCGCCGCGGGCAACGAACCCGATAATTCAAGTTTTTAATCCTATTACCCACAGCACCCGCCTTATGGCGGGTTTTTTTGTAACAACGCACACCCAACAAAGGAGCACCCCCATGACCAGCAACGCCAAATCGGGCCGGTTATTTTTATTACGCGATGGCAGCGGCGGCAGCGCGCCCGTTATTGCCGCATTGCGCAGCACCAGCTTTACTATTTCGGGCGATAGTGTGGATGTAACCGACAAAGACAGCCCCAGCCAGTTTCGTGAATTGCTCAGCGGCGCGGGCGTGGTGAGTGTGTCAATCAGTGCCAGCGGCCTTTTGCATGGCAACAGCCAAACACATACGCTGATTACGCGCACGCTTAATCGCAGCGGCAATGTTTATCGGCTAGAATTTGACAATGGCGATGTGCTGGAAGGCAGCTTCCAGATTGTCAATTTTGAAGCCAGCGGCCAATACGACAAAGAGCAGACCTATAATATCAGCCTTGAAAGTGCGGGCGCCATAACCTTTACCGCGGCGGCCTAAAATGAATACGCATCGTGGCGAAGTTATTCTTCATTATGGTGGCCAGGCTTTGTGTTTGCGGCCAACTTTTGCCGCCCTTGCCGAAATTGAGGGCGAGCTCAACACCGGCATTATTGCTTTAGCCAAACGCATGGCCACGGGTGATGCCACCCAGCGCGACATGCTGGCCGTGCTGCAAGCGGGTTTACGGGCCACAGCAACAAGCGCACCCAAGCCTGATGTGCTTTTTCAAGATTTGGGCTTGGCGCTTATTCAAGAAAACTGTTTGCAGTTTTTGCTGAATGCGCTTTCGGGCGCGCAGAACAGCCAACAGTTGAGCGAGTAAATGACACAGCATTTTCCGTGGCAGCAGATTCAACAAGCCGCCATGGGTGCGTTGCTGTGGCCGCCAGCGATATTTTGGGCCGCAACCCCGCCCGAATTATGGCTAGCACTGCAAGGCTGGCAAAAAGCGCACGGCATGCACACAGATACGCCCGCCGAGGATTTGCATGCACTAAAAGCCATGCTGCAAGCGGCCGAGGCCAAACAACAAGAGGTGACCCATGAGTTTTGATGATGTACGCCTGCCGCTGCGTGTTGGTTTTGGCACTAGCGGCGGCCCGGCTTTTTCAACCGATATTGTGCAGATTGATGGCGGCTATGAGCGGCGCAATCAAAACTGGGCGCAAGCGCGGCGCAAATATGATGCCGCCACCGGCTTGCGCACTCTTGCTGATGCCGCAACCTTGCAGGCGTTTTTTTTAGCGCGGGCGGGCAAAGCGCGCGGCTTTCGTTTAAAAGATTGGAGCGATTTTACCAGCGCCAGCAATGGCCTTGGCAGTGCGGCATTTACCGACCAAAATATTGGCACCGGCAATGGCACCACCACACAATTTCAACTGCGCAAAAATTATAGCAGCGGCAACATCACGCACCAAAGGCAAATCAGCAAGCCTGTTTCAGGCACAGTGCTGATTGGGCTTAATGGCGTTTTGCAAAATAGCGGCTGGAGCATAGACCACAATAGCGGCCTTATTACTTTTGCCAGCGCACCAAGCGCGGGCGTGAGCATTACGGCGGGGTTTGAGTTTGATGTGCCGGTGCGTTTTGACACCGACCAACTAAGCCTGAATGTTGAGAATTTTGCTTTGGCCAGTGTGCAAATACCTCTTGTTGAAATACGGATATAGCCATGCGCGATGTATCGGCTGCTTTAGCGCAGCATCTTGAGCAAGAGCTGAGCCACCTTGCTTATTTGCTTAAAATCACTCGCCTTGATGGGCAGGTGCTGGGCTTTACCACACATGACCAGCGCATCAGTATCGATACGACCGACTATTTGCCCAGCAACAGTTTGGCGCTGTCATCGCTTGAGAGCGGCGCCGATCTTGCCACAGACAACCTTGAGCTGGCCGGCATTTTAGAGAGCGCGGCAATAAATGATGCCGATATTGCCGCGGGCCGCTATGACCAAGCACGGGTTGATATTTTTGTGTGCAACTGGGCCGATTTAAGTATGGGCACTATGCAATTAAAGCGCGGCTGGCTGGGCGAAATCACCCGCGATGGCCCGCGCTACAAGGCCGAATTGCGCGGCTTTATCGATGCCATTCAGCAGCCCTTTGGCGTGTTTATCACGCCTGAATGCCGGCATAATTTGGGTGATAGCGCCTGTGGGGTTGCACTTGCGGCGCATATGGTTGCCGGCACTGTTACGGCCAGCAGCACGCTCTATAGTTTTACCGATAGCACCCGCACCGAAGCTGCAGGTATTTTTTCTTATGGGCGGCTGACGTGGCTGAGCGGTGAAAATGCCGGCACCACCATTGAAATAAAGCAGCATGCCGCAGGTGGCGTATTTACTTTATGGCTGCCCATGACTGCGCCCATAGCAGTTGGCGATACTTATAGCCTCGTTGCGGGCTGCGATAAAACTTTAGCCACATGCGCCGGGCGCTTTAACAATGCGCTTAATTTTGGCGGCTTTCCGCATTTACCCGGTGTTGACCGCATCTATGATTATCCGGACAGCAAATGAGCCATCTAATAATATCACCCATAATTGCTGTGGCGCGCACCTATATTGGCACGCCCTATCATCATCAAGGACGGCAACCACAAATTGGCCTTGATTGCTTGGGCGTGGTGGTGTGCGCGCTGCGTGCTTGTGGCTATAGCGTGAACGACCAAACCGATTATACGCAAAGCCCCAATGGCGCGCATATGCTTGCATCCATTCGCGCCCATGCAGTAGGCGAGCGGCCACGGCATTACCCCCCGCAAGCGGGTGATTTGCTGCTGTTTAGGTTTAATCAGCAGCCGCAGCACTGTGCCTTAGCCACAGGTGACGGGCAGATGATTCATGCTTATGCGCCGCAAGGCAGCGTGGTTGAAAGCCGCTTATCGGCCAGCTGGCAAAGTCGGCTGCTGCATATTTTTTATTTGAAGGATTAAACACATGGCAGTGATTGCTCTTACCGCTGCAGGCTCGGCCGTTGGCGGCAGCCTGTTTACGGGCGTTGTGGCGAGTGCGCTTGGGGCCGCCGCTGGTGGCTATTTGGGCAGCATGCTTGGCAGCAGCATTGATAATGCTATTTTTGGTGCGCCTGTAGTTGGCCGTGGTGCGCGGCTTGATAATTTGCGCGTGCAAGATAGCCGCTATGGCGCGGCGCTGCCTTTGCTATATGGCACCATGCGCCTTGCCGGACAAATGATTTGGGCCAGCCCCATTCGCGAAACCGTAGTGCGCGAGAATGCGGGCGGTGGCGGCAAAGGCGGTGGTGGTGGCAGCAGCGGCACTGTTGAAAAATATTACTACGATGTGCATTTAGCTGTGGCCTTAGCGCAAGGGCCCGTCAGCGAAATACGCCGCATTTGGGCCGATAGTAAAATCATCTACGATGAGGGTTGGATTGCGGGCTATGTGCAAGATGCGCGCATTTACCATGGCAGCAACAGCCAAAACCCCGACACACTGATAGAAGCCTTTGAAGGCAGCGCTAACACGCCCGCTTATCGCGGCGTGGCCTATATTGTGATTGAGGGCTTGCAGCTGCGGCATTTTGGCAATCGTGTGCCGAATATCACCTTTGAGCTTTGCGGCACAGCGCCCAGCAGCACAGCGCAGCTCGCGAGCACTGCCACGGGCGCCGATATTGCCAGCGGCGACAATATGCAGCCGCAGCCCTTAGCGCTGTCTGATAACGAATATGTTATCGTGCAATATACTGCGGCCACGCCCACCACCGGCGAGATTATTATAAAGCATTATGGGCTCACTGATGCCGCGCCAGCGGAGCTCAGCACGGTGAGCAGCACGGTGCTAAATAGTCGCAATGATCTTGGCATTGCTCTTAGCCCCGATCGGCGCTGGCTGCTTTGCTATAGCAACAGCCTGAACGACATGCTGCTTTACGATACGCAAACGCGCAGCTTTGGCGCGGTGCTGACGCCCAACCCCGATGCACCGCTCGACCGCGTGGCGGCCTGGCTGAATAATGATATTGTTCTTGTGGCGGGCGCCGGCACAATAGATTGCTTAAAGCCCTATCGCCGCGTCGGCAAAGACCTGTTGCCCCTGCCCGCCAGCAATGGCTGGGCGGGCGCGGCCGAATTATGGCCCGATGGCGCCTTACAACGACGCAGCGATAACAGCCTTGCCGCTTTCGCCTTTGATGTGGTGAATGATATTTACTATGCGCAAAATTTAAGCTGGCAAAATGACCAGTTGGTGCAAGGGGCGCTGTTAAGCCTGCCAGCGTCAATCAGCGGTTACATAACACAGCGCATTATCCGCAGCTTGGGTGCGGGCGAATATTTGCGGCTCGAACTTAACGCCAGCATCTATTATTTTTCAACTTTAGTGCTGAACAACAACGCCCTTATAGAAACGCGCCTGCCACAAATTGTGCCGCTCACGCCTGGCTTTACGCAGATGGATATCCAAACCATTGCCGCTCAGCGTTTTATGCTGCTTTCGGTTGACGACACAAAAATATACACCGCCACGATTGAACTGACGCCAACAGGCTTTAGCATTTTGCAAGATTGGCAAGAGCTGGGCACGCTGCCCGGCATTGGCTTTGTTACGGGCCGATTTTGTCGTATCACTGGGCAGCGCCTGCTGGCCTATATTTACTCTGGCTTGCAAATGTGGCTCACGGATTGTCGCTTTGCCAAAAATGGCAGCAGCCTTGCCCATATTGTTGGCGATATTTTGCAACGTGCTGGCTATGCCCCAAGCGAGATTGATGTAACCGCCCTGCAAAACACCAATATGCGCGGCCTGTTGCTGAGCGATGCAAGCACCGCCAGAGCCGCGCTAGAGCCACTGCGCGCCAAAGCGCCTTTCGACCTTATCGAACATGGCGGTATTTTGCGCGCGCGCTTACAGCAGGAAAGCCACGATATAACTATCGCGCCAACCGAGCTGCGCTGTGCCACTGAAGGCGAGACCTTACCGGCGGCACTCACTATTCGCCGCACACAAGAGCGCGAATTACCGCACGAGCTGGTGCTCGATTACATTGACGATAGCCGCGATTATCTGCCGGGCAGTCAAAGGGCGCGGCGACAAGCGGGCATGGCGCTGGCGGTAAATAAAGTATCGCTGCCCATGGCACTGAGTGCCACCGAGGCCAAGCAGCTCGCCGAGCAGCAGCTTTTTAACAGCTGGCTTTTGCGTAATCGCTATGAGTTTAGCTTGTCGCGCCGCTACCTCATGCTTGAGGCGGGCGATGTTGTCAGCATAAATGGGCAAAAACTGCGCTTACAGCAAATCACCCAAGCGGGGCAAATTTTGCGCTGTGTGGCCGCGCCCATTGCCGATTTAACCCTGAGCAGCACAGCCAATGCCGAGAGTGGCAACAAAGCGCAAGATAGTTTGTTTTTAGCCACACCTGCCGATACCCGCGCACAAATTTTAGATATTCCGCTACTGCGCGATGAAGATGACCAAGCCGGCTTTTATGTAACGCTGTTTGGCGCAGGGGGGTGGCGCGGCGGCAGCCTGTTGCGCGCACTCGATGGGCAAAGCTTCAGCACGATTGCGCAAAGTAACATTGCCCCCATTGCCGGACAGGCGATGACGGCTTTGCCCGATGGCCCCACAGCCTTTTACGATAATGCCAACAGCGTGCAAATCAGCCTGAATGGCGGTGAGCTTAACAACGTGGCCGAGCTGGCTTTGCTGTCGGGCGCCAATACTGCGCTGTTGGGCGATGAGATTATTCAATTTCGCCAAGCTGTTTTATTAGCGCCCGGACTTTATGAGCTGCGCTCATTGCTGCGCGGCAGGCGGGGCACTGAGTGGGCCACCAGCACGCATAATGTGGGCGAGAAATTTGTGCTGCTATCGGCAGGCGGTGTGCAATTTACCGCAGCTCATTTTAGCGATTATCGCGCCACATATTATTTTAGGGCGGTCAGCACGGGCGCTGCCATAAACGACACGCCAAGCTTTAACGCCACCTACGCCTTTAACACGCTGCGCCCCTTTGCACCCGTGCATGTGAGCGGCACACGCGATGACAACGGCAATCTAAGCATCAGCTGGGTAAGGCGCGCACGAAAACAAGCCAGCTGGAATGACCATAGCGACGTGCCGCTAGATGAAGCGCAAGAGCAATATGAAATTGAAATACTCAATAGCAGTGGCGCTGTGGTGCGGCTGTTTAATGTCAGCGCCAGCAACACGCAGCTTTATAGCGCGGCTCAACAAAGCGCTGATTTTGGCGCAGCGCAAACGGTTGTTGATATTCGGCTATATCAGATTTCTGGCCGCATTGGTCGCGGCTGGCCTGCCAGCGCCTCTCTTTAAAACAGCTAACGACACAACAAGGATAATGCCATGAGCAACACACCCAACTGTAATATGCCTTATATTTTATCGGGTCAGGCGCAAAAAGAAGTGACGCACAACGAAGCGCTGAACGATGTCGACACGCTGATGCAAATCAGCGTGCTTGATCGTGATTTAACCGCACCACCCGCCAGCCCCAATTTAGGCGACCGCTATATTATTGCCGCCAGCGCCACCGGCGCTTGGAACGGGCAAGATGGTAAAATTGCCGCTTGGTATAATGGCTGGCGCTTTAAAACGCCCGCCAAAGGCTGGCTGGCTTTTATGCAAGATGAAAACAAATTGCTGCTGCATAATGGCACCAGCTGGCAGATTTTTGATTTTAGTTTTATGGGCGGCACCTTGCCCATCAGCAATGGCGGCACGGACGCTGTTACCGCCAGTGCAGCACGCACAAATTTAGGCGCCGTGGCCAAAGCAGGCGACACGCTTTCGGGCGCACTCAGCTTTCCGGCGGGTAGTGCGGCAAGCCCCAGTGCGGTTTTTGGTACAGGCGCTGGTTTTTATAATATTGCCACTAATGTGTTGGGTGTGTCTGTGAATGGGGCCGAGTTAATAAGGGCCAATGCGCAAGTAGTGGGCATTGGCACGGGCAGCGCAACGGCTACAGCCGGCGCCCGGCGCTTAGATATTGGGGTTTCTGGCGCGGCAACTTATGGCACGCCCATACAAATTTGGAACACCACCGATGGGCGTGGTTCGGGCGTGGGTTCGGTTTTGTCATTTAACAAACTTGGCTCAACCGCCACCACCTATGGCCCCTATATTGCTCAATCTGTTGGTGTTAATGCGGTGTGGGGCCGGTTGGTGCTATCAACCGAAACAGCGCATGAAATGGTTTTTGCCACAAACAATGCCGAAATTATGCGCCTTGATAGCACGGGCCGTATGCTGTTTGGGCATAGTGCTGCCCTTGCGGGCGCTGATGCTTTAACCCCGCGGGTGCAAACGCATGGCGCAACACAAGCCAACGCCACACAATCGCTCACCTATTGGGCTAACGATGCCGTTGGTGGCGCAATTCAAATCCTCAAATCACGGGGTGGCAGCATTGGCACGCATTCTGCGGTGCAAGCTAACGATGTGCTTGGCTCGGTGCGCTTTGGTGGCAGCGATGGCACCACAATGCAAGCCGGCGCATCTTTTGCCGCGGTGGCTTTAAGCAATTACAGCGCGACAAACTCGGAAACTGAAATACGCTTTGGCGCTGCGGCCAGCGGTAGCACCGTCACCACTGGGCGTTTATGTATAAGGGCCGCCGCTATTCGTCCCCTCACCGATAATGCCATGAGCTGTGGTCTTAGTGGCAGCCGCTGGACCGAAGTTTTTGCCGTAAGTGGCACGATTAATACCTCAGACGCACGCGATAAAACCGCTATTGCCGATTTGGGCTTGGGCCTAGATTTTATCAACGCACTCCGACCCGTAGCCTATAAGTGGAAAATATCGCGCAACGAAGTAAAAGCCGAGATTATTGGCCATGAAGCCATAGAAGAAAGTTACACCGAAAATGAAATGCAGCCATTTACAGAAAATGGCGAAACCATTTACCGCTCGGTTGCGGTTGAAAAAACCCGCATAGTGCAGCAACCGATTATTGAAGAAACTATTATTGAGCATGAAGGCAGCCGCACGCATTTTGGCCTTTTGGCGCAAGAGGTCAAAGCCGCCCTCGATGCCGCCAATGCCGGCAATTGCGCCATCTGGACGCTAGATGACAAAAACAACCCCGATAGCCGCCAAGGCATGCGCACCGAGCAACTGATTCCGATACTGATAAAAGCCGTGCAGCAATTATCGGCGCGTGTGGCGCAATTAGAGGAGGCCTAATGGATAACCCAACAGATTTTCTAACGCCTATCAATAATGTGCTGGCCTTATTAGCCGCGCCCTTGGCGGGGGCTTTGCTGGTTTTTCTGGGAGCCGAGATGTGGCGCGAGCTGAAAATACTACGCCGCCGCCATCATCAAACCCATGTGGTGCTGGCGCGCATTGACCAAAGGCTAGAAGACCAGGCGCGCCGCCTCAGCCGCATTGAATGTTTTTTTGATACCCGCCCGCACCCCTAAACTTACGAGAAAAAATATGCTGACCTCCCTGCCCTTGCATTTGCGAGCTGATTTGCCACGCGGCATTCGCAATAATAACCCCGGTAATTTGCGCCGCACTGCGCCGCCAACCCCATGGCGTGGCCTTGCCGAGCAGCAAATGGATAGCCAGTTTCTCTGCTTTGCCAGCGCCGAATGGGGCTTGCGTGCGCTGATGCTGGTGCTGCTCACTTATGCGCGGCGGCATGGGCTTAATACGGTGCGGGCTATTGTTAATCGTTGGGCACCACCCATAGGACAAGATGCCCAAGGCCACAGCTATACACAAGACACCGGCAGCTATGCTGCTTTTATGGGTAAGCGCCTTGGCGTTACGCTTGACCAGCCACTTAATATAAGCGCGCCCGCCACGATTGAGGCCATGGCCCGCGCTATTACTGCTTATGAAAATGGCCGCCCACCCGCCGATGCCCCGCGTGATTGGTATGAGGATGCGATTTATGCGCAAGCGGTAAAACTTGTTTTTCAACGTCCCACAAAGGAGAAGTAACATGCTAAAAAACTTTCTGACTTGGAGCTTGGCCCGCCTTAAAGAACGCTCAACTTGGCTGGGGCTGATTGGGGTTTTATCGGCCGTGGGCATTACGCTTGAGCCCGCTATGCGTGAGGCTATTATTACCATGGGCGTGGCGCTGGCGGGTGGCATTGCTATTGTTACCAGCGATAAGCCACAATGAGCGCCCTTTGGGCAGTAGCGCAGGCGCTGCTTGGCTTTGCGCTGCAACTTTGGCAAGAATGGCAAAATGACAAACAATCTAAACCAAACAACAAAGCGCAAGAGCGCCGCCTCATTGAGGCCGAGACCGCTCGCCTTAGCGATGCTGCTGTGCTTGACCAGCTGCACCAGCGCTGGACACAGCACGATGAGCGAGCCGGTATGTGCGTTTCTGTCGCCAATTGTTGTGAACACGGCCGACCTGCTGACGGCCAACACAGCCCGCCAGATACTCAATAACAACAACGCATGGGATATGTGGTGCAATCAGCGGTAATCTGGGCTGAAGCAAGCAGGCCAAAAATAATTTAGGTAAATATGCCTATTACCGTGCATTTTGTGGCAAAGTTAAGCCAAGCCGCACACCGCTGGGGCGCAGTGGGGCCAAAATATCTGTTAATGGCGAGCCGTTCATATGGTCTTGCATGGCCGCTTTGAGCTCGGGCAGCTTATCGGCCAGAAACACACAGGTGGCAAAGCCCAATTGTGGTGGCTTTGGCGCCAGATGCTGCAAAACCGCGGCATGTGTGGGTTTATTTATTTTTTTAGCTAAATCCTCTTGCAGCAACATTTCCTTATAGCTCTTTGTCACATGCGTAAAGGCTTGCCCTTCTGCGGCCTGAATGGGATTGCCGTGAATCTCGAGGTAATTATGCAAGCTATCGGCTGAAATATCTTTTTGGCGCTCGGCTACCTCTCTAATGGCTTCAAAAATTTGCCCCGCCTCTTCCACGTTTTTTTGCTCGATCGCAACCTGCCACAACTCATGCCAAAATGGTGCTTGGCCGTTGGCTGTTGCTGGCCACTCTTTGACTAAAGCTAAAACGCCCTGCCATTGTTTATCACGGGCCAGCTCTAATAAACGCTGACAAACATTTTCAGTGGTCAGCATATCGGGGTGAAAATGCTGAGCTGTTTCAAGCCAACGCCCAGGCGACAATTTAGCATCACCCGATATATCTTTGAAAAAATCAGCAACTTTTTCGTGTTTTTTATTAAGGGCAATAAAAATAATTTCGTCAGGAGTTAAATCTTTCATAAAGCTATAATATGGGGCGAGCAGCTGCTTTGCCTTATCGGCATATTCAGGCTTATGGATGATGCTGTTGAGCCTGTGCGCTAAGTCCTTATGTGAATCACCATAAAGACGTTCAGACCGCGCCATTCCCAGCAAGCCTGTTAATTTTGCAGCTATTTCTGGGTGATGATGCGTGATTTTTAAATTATCGAGATAGGCGCCTAAAGGCGTATCAACACCAAAGCCAGATTTAGCATTATCTCTTAATGAATAATAATCTAACTTTGGTGCGCTTTTATTAATATTATCGTGAGCAATTTTTAAAGGGTTGTTTTTATCATCGCCTAAAATCGCCAAAAAAGCCGAAATATCTTGGCCCTGTTTACCCGCTTGCCACAAAATTTGATTGGCATAACTAACGCCGCTGACAAAAGCCGGCAATTGGGGGCCAGATTGTTTTTGCATCTTAAGCTCCGTTGTTATGTCCATGTTTTATCTTACTACGAGAAAATACTTTCACTCCCTGCTAAATAGTTTCGCCATATTTATTAATAGTTTATGGGCGCGTCCGGCGACATATGTGGCCGCAAACGCCCCGCATAATAAGCGGCAAGGCGCGTGAGGCCTGTTTGCAGGTCGTGTATTCGGCGTGGCAACTGGTTGAGGCAGCAGACCGTCACCACAGCATCGCTTGCGCAGATGCCAACAATACGCACAGCGCGCACAAAGCGGGCATGCGCGGCCTCGCGTACGGCGCTGATTTCGGCCAGGCTTACGCCGTTGCTGGATAATTGCGGCGCGTAATTCATAATTTGCCGTGGCTCAACCCTTGCTAAAAAAGCATCGCCTTTTAATTTTAAGCCCGCCTCATGCTGCTGATCATCGATCAGCGCTTGCGCTAAAAGCATATCAAGCACACAGGCATTTTCGGCCCGCGCTGCCATGCGCCCGCTTTGCTCGGTTGGTATCATTGTTTTATGGCTGTGCTGCCAACGCTCGGCTGGGCCATGGTCGGGCCTATCAGCCTTGCCGCCAGCGCCACCATATTGCTTGTTTTTTAACCGCTTATCTGTGGCTACCCGCCACCGCCGCCGCTTGCTCATTTTTCCCCCTGCTGGTTTTTGCGCTTGCTTTTCGTGCCCAAAAAGCGTATCCTTATTGGATACACTAATCTGGCAACAAAGTATAGGGAAATATTCCTATCAACAGCGGAAAGTTACCAGCGTATGAATCGTATTCGGGAATGGCGGCATCAGCGCGGATGGTCACAACAGCAATTGGCCGAGGGCTCGGGCACCACCAAGGCGCAAATCAACAAGTTAGAAACCGGCCATCGCCGCCTTACGGTTGATTGGCTGACGCGCTTGGCCAGCGCGCTTGGCGTATCTCCCACCGATTTATTGCCGCCCATACTCAGCAGCAGCGCCAAAGCGGCCGAGGTGCAATCGGCACCCGCTCGCCCGCTCGGTCGCATGCCGCCCAGCGCCTATGTGGGCCGTGTGCCAGTGCGGGCCGCACGCGGTGGCCTTGCAGGTGAAGCCGGCCAAATGATGTTTACCGACGACCCGCTCGATTATGTGCCCAGCCCGCCTTGGCTGGCGCTCGCGGCAGAAGCCTATGCCATTTATGTGGTGGGCCATTCAATGGTGCCGCGCTATCGGCCGCAGCAATTATTATTTATTGACCCCGCCATAAAGCCCAAAGCAAATTGTGGTGTGGTGGTTTATCAGCCCGACTCAGTAGTGCTGATAAAAGAGTTTGTGCGCGCCAATGCGCAAATTGTGCGGCTGCGCGAATATCAGCCGCAAATGCGCGAGTTTGAGTTACCACAAGCCAGCATTCAGGCGCTGCATGTGGTGGTGGGCAGCCGCGAAGATTAAGCCCGCACATAACGGGCTTATCCGCTAAACGCTTGCAATATCACTAAAATTTTAGCTAATTCCGGCGCAGTAATTAAAACTTTGTTCAAGCCCTTCTGGCAATCTTGGTGCATGACCAATGACACCACAACAGGGTTGGACAAAGATATGAGCTGCGGCACGACAAAGCTTTTCGTAATTCCTTGGTATGAGCGTCGCCCTGGCGAAAGCCCCGAATATTGCGGTCACAGCGTGCATCGCACCCATGCCGATATCCGCGAATATATTTATCGTGGTGCCAGCCGGGTGATGCCCTGCACCGAGCGCGGCCGTGTTATGGTTTATAGCCTAACCCTGCCCGAGAATTCGCCCTATATACCGCAAGCAAAGAATGGTGCAAAAAACGGCAGCGCCTATTTTGAAACAGACGAAACCCTCTATGATTTGCTGGTGGGGCTGAAGCCTGAATTGCTAGATTTGCTCGATGCGCCAAATGCTGCGACAGCTTCAGCAAAAGCGCAAACACCGAAAGCAAGACAGCCACTGGTCACCACCATTGTGCTGCATGCTAACCCGACTAAGCCGCTATATCTGCAATTACCGGCACATGGTCAGAGGTTTGTGGCCAGCCCCGCACTGGGCTAAGATGCGTAATAGCTTTTAGCTGCGGCTTTAAGCTATCGGCCACCCAAATATGATCGAGCCGCCGCCCACGATTAGAGGCCTGCCAATCGGCCGCTCTATAGCTCCACCAGCTATAAAGCTTTTCGGTGTGTGGCACAAAGTGCCGCGCCACATCGGTGGCCTTAAGCGCTTTTTGCCACGCCAATAATTTTTCAACCTCAATCGGCGTGTGCGAGACCACATCAAGCAACTGTTTGTGCGACCACACATCATGCTCGTAAGGGGCAATGTTAAAATCGCCCACAGCGATAAAATCCTTTTTGCGCCATGTTTTGGCTAGGCCCGTCAGCTCATCAACAAAGGCCAGCTTATGCGCAAATTTATCGTTGAGCGCGGTATCGGGCACATCGCCACCCGCCGGAATATATAAATTATGCAGCACAAGACCATTGGCTAATTTTGCCGACAGATGCCGGCAATCGGCGCGCCCCACACGCTCATGCATAGTAATATCAGCAAGCGCGGTGCGGCTTAAAATAGCCACACCATTATAGCTTTTCATGCCCCAAATCGCCTGATGCTGAAAGCCTGCATCGGCCAAAGCTGCGCTTGGAAAAAACGCATCTTGGGTTTTGGTTTCTTGCAGGCAAACAATATCGGGCTTTTGCGCGGCCAATAATTTAAGCAAAAGCGGCAGGCGCAAACGCACCGAGTTTATATTCCAAGTGAGAATACGCATGCGCTTAGCGCCGGCTTTCCGCTCGTGCGGCCACAGCGGCACCAAAGGCTTGCAAAATTGCCAGCGAATGCGGGTTTTCCCAAAAGCGCCATTCTGGGTGCCACTGCACGGCCATGGTTAAAGCCTTGGCCGATGGCAGGCTGACGGCTTCAATTAAACCATCAGGCGCAACCGCCTCAACCTGCAAGCCTGCCGCCAGCTGATTAATGCCCTGACCATGCAGCGAGTTAACCATGATTTCGCCGCTCTTGCCCAAAATCTGTTCTAACAAACCGCCCGCTTGCACCATAACGGGGTGGGCTAAACCATATTGCTCGGCCGCGGGTAGGGTTTTATTCTCGCGGTGATCCATCTTGCCGGGCACTTCATGCACATATTGATGCAGGCTGCCGCCCAAGGCCACATTCAGCTCTTGGAAGCCACGGCAAATGCCAAAAATGGGTACGCCCGCCGCAATGGCGGCCTTAATCAGCGGCAGGTTGGTGGCATCACGCGCAGGATCGTGCGGTGTGCCTGGACGCGAATCTTCGCCGGCATAGTGGCGCGGCTCGATATTGCTGGGGCTGCCAGTCAGCAAAATGCCATCCAAGCGCTCGACCAGCTCAGTGAGCGGATAACGACCGCCAATGGCTGGCAAAGTAATGGGCAGAGCTTGCGCGCCTTCGGCCACGGCATGCACATATTTGTCGCCCGCCATATGAAACGGCATATGCGCCACTTCGCGCACACAGCAAGGAATAGCCACAATCGGTGTTGTTTTAAGCGATAAAACCATAAAATTAGAGTTACGCATATTCGGCCATTGTGCAAGCGGGCGGCAAGATTTGCGGCAAGATTTTTTGAAAGAGTCTTTGCGTTGCCCAAAACGGCAGGCGTTTGCGCAAAAAGTTTTTTGCCCCGAAAGTAAGATAGGTGTTGCATCGGGGGTCAGATTCCATCATACACGAATCTCACGCTTGCCTTAGGCTTTGCACGGGTAAGCGCATCTAGGATGGCATGAGTGGGCACAAGGCTTGCTTATGGGACCATCCGCACTGATAGGGGGAGCTGATGCCCAAAAAGGCTGCACTCTTTCAATCGGGGATGGCGTTGGTGTCAAACCCAACAAAAGCCCGAGTGGAAGCTGGTAAACTTAATGGTTCTGGCGTGTCTGCATTTTCAACAAAACGCACACCTAAAACGGCGCCTGTTGCAGTTGCGGCCACTTTGGCAACGCTTGACGACAACAAAGACCATTTCATCACGCGTGATGGGCGGGTTTTTGCTGGCACACACTTGCTCATCGAGCTTTGGGGCGCCAGCCGCCTTGATGAGCTTGAGCATGTTGAGAACACTTTGCGCGATTGCGTGACTGCGGCCAAAGCCACTTTGCTGCATATTCACTTGCATCATTTTACCCCCAATGGCGGTATTTCGGGCGTGGCCGTGTTGGCAGAATCGCATATCAGCATCCACTCCTGGCCCGAGCGCGGCTATGCGGCACTCGATGTCTTTATGTGCGGCGATAGCCGCCCTGAAGTGGCCGTGCCGGTGCTAGAGCAAGCCTTTAGCCCTGACCGCACCGAGGTCAGCACTTTTTATCGCGGCGAAATAGTCCAACCATGCAAACAGGCGGCCGAATAACCATGACCCAAAATAACGCAACACCGCAAGAATGGTTTAACGAAACACTTTACCCCAAACATGGCCAACGCTTAGCTATGGATGAGGTGTTGTTTCGTACCAACACCGGCGTGCAAGAGCTGATTATTTTCCGCAATAGCACCTTGGGCAAAGTGCTGACACTTGACGGCGTGGTGCAAACCACCACTGCGGACGAGTTTGTTTATCATGAGATGCTCACCCATGTGCCGCTTTTCGCCCATGGTGCGCCAAAAAATGTGCTGATTATTGGTGGCGGCGATGGTGGTATTGCCCGCGAGGTGCTCAAGCACAAAACAGTGCAGCGCTGTGTTATGGTTGAAATTGACCAAGGCGTGGTTGATTTAAGCTTGGCCCATTTGCCTGAAATTTCGGCAGGGGCCTTCAGCGACCCGCGCCTTGAGCTGGTGATTGCCGATGGCTGCCAATTTGTAAAAAACACCCAAGAGCGCTTCGATGTGATTATCATTGATAGCACCGACCCCATCGGCCCTGGTGAGGTGCTGTTTACGCAAGAGTTTTACGGCGATTGCCAAAAGCTGCTTAACGCGGGCGGCGTGATGGTGGCACAAAATGGCGTGCCCTTCTTCCAGCCTGAAGAACTGGCCGACACCCATGCCCGCAGACGTGCGCTGTTTGCCGACCCATGGTATTTTGTGGCCGCTGTGCCCACTTATTATGGTGGCTTTATGACCTTGGCTTGGGCCAGCGATACACCCGCTTTAAGGCAAGTGCCGCTCCCCGAGCTGCAAGCCCGCTTTAATGCCGCCAATTTTGCGACGCGCTATTACACGCCAGAGATTCACCAAGCTTGTTTTGCCTTGCCCGCTTTTGTGGTGCGCGGCATGAATGGCCAAAGCCAAAATAGTAAGGCTGCCTAGTTTTTGGCACCTAGTTTTTGGGCGCTATTTTACGGGCCACCAAATTTTTAGGGCGTCACACCACTGCGCTTAGGCGACACGCGGCAAACTGCCGGCACTGGCAGTGGTTTATCTTTAGCCAATATGAGGAGCTGTGGCAGCAAACTACCCGCATCACCCACCACGGCCAATTTTGCGGTAAGGCCGGCTTTTGTTATATCAATCGGCAAAGTTGTTTTTTTGCTGCTGGCCACAACGCGCCATGTGCCGGTCATTGGCTCGCCAATAAAGCCTTCGCTGACACCGATGCTGCTATTATTTTTATCGGCCTTACCCTCTACGTAAGAGCCCATATCAAGCGGTATGCGCGTGCCCTTAGGCGACACCAAAGTCAATTCGGTGCCTGCAGGCAAGGCGGTTGAAAAACTGAGCTGCACGCGCAGCGCAAGGCCATTATTGGTATTTTCAACAGGTAAACTAAATTGCCAGCTACCGTCAAACAGCGCGCCCGCTACTTCTGGCCAAATGGGTCGCACCGCGCCCTCGGCTTGCCAGGCATTTTGTGGCACAGCCCCCAATAAAGCATCAAGCCGGTCACTATCAACTAAACCAAAACCGCCAAAATGCGGCGCGAATGTGCGGCCTGCGGCATTGACAATGGTTGTTAGTTTTTCGGGCACGTCTTCATTCATGCGCTGTTTTAG
Organism: Rickettsiales bacterium; assembly: GCA_027485855.1. GTDB lineage: Bacteria > Pseudomonadota > Alphaproteobacteria > JAIXQD01. The sequence continues at coordinate 287,286 of JAIXQD010000019.1, forward strand.
CGGCATGGCGGCCAACAGGGCGGCGGCATAGGCGGTATAAGGGTGCATTTTTTTATGCTGGTCAAATTGCCGCGCTAATTGCCCTGCTAATGCTGGCGCTGAAAATGATGTGCCGCGCAAATCAACCGTCGTGCCATCCAAAGCATTTTGTTTAACCTGCATGGCAAAATAATCACGCATGGCCAAGGCAATGAGAGCATCACGATGCTCTAAAATTTGTGGCAAAGTGCGCAAGAGCGACGGCACCGCGGTGGTTTTAGTCCAATCCGTAATTGCGGGGATATCGCTGCGCTCAAGCGTATCACCTACTACGTCTAGAAAACCGCCGCGCAAAGCATTTGCTTCAGCGGCGAGCTCTGCTTCTTTGTCGGGCACGACTTTTGATAAATAGGCTAATGCATTATAGGCCACCGCGCCTGCCCTATTAATCGACACACATAATTCGCCATGCAGTGGCACCATGCGTTCTGGGCAGACACCATCAATAGCAAGCTTGGTAAAATTTTGGTCTATACCGAGATTTTGCTGCATAAAGCCAAGGTAATTCTGGTTGAGGTCAAGCTGGAAAGCATCATAGCTGCGGTAATAATCGGTTTGCAGCAAAGGGCCCGCCACTGAAGGATGATAAGGGTTTTGCACAATAACCGATACTCTGCGGCTGCTATGCTCGGCCACCGTGCAATCTTCATTCTCGCCCACAATAAGCGCCGTATCGGCAAAATCATCGACGCGCGCGCCACCATAACCATAGCCCCTATCTGTTGGCGCTATGGCAGCATTAAACAAATGGCCATTATTACCGGCGGCTTGCGTAATAATGGCCACGCTCTCGCTAAAAAGCTGTCGCAAGGCTTTGCTATCATAGGCTCGGTCTGCGCCCGTGAGCATCTCAGACGATGAGATAATATTCGCCTCTAATAAAAAATCTGGTGCGGCGGGTGTATCAAATTTATCGGCGCGCAAGCGCTCGGCATCACTTCTTACGGCCTGCAGCGAATAGCCCGGTATTGAAAAAACCTGCCCTTGTGCGGCGCTGCTGCCCAATTGGCTATAAAGCGAAATTGAAGATGCGCGCAAATGCCGGTTATCATCGTACGAGTTACTGTAACTCCAAATGCCAAACTCTAAGGGGTTTTCGATGGTTTCAACCAGCACCGCTCTAAAGCTTGGCTTTGCTGCATCAGGGGTTTTTTGCCCTCTTGTTTGCGGCGAAAAGCTTAAAAAATCGATGCTTAATTGCCGCGCCTCTTGCCAATTGCTGAGGGCGGGTGCGGGCTTGTTCTCTTGTGGGCCAGGGACCGCAATGGTTGGTGGCGCTGGTGTGGTAGCCGCCGGTGGCGCTGGTGTTTTTGCAGGAGCATCAGGCGCTTTGACCTTTGGCGCGCTCGTCACAAAGGTGGGTGCCGCTATAGACTGAACACTGATGATTGCCGCACTGGCTAAACCCACCGCGCCCAGCAACAGGCGCATTTTTGATGAACCAATTTTCTTTGGTGGCATATAAGTGCTCCAGCCTTTTCCACTCATATCCACTCTACCCAACAAACTTAACCAGACGCTAAATTAAATTGTTATTTACCAAACCCAGAGGTTGGTGGCCCGCATAGCCATGACCAAGGCGCTGATTAGCCTTGCGCATGATGGCCGAAAAATGCTGATCGGCCTTTGCCGCCGCCTTGCTTAAATCCTCATTTTTATTGATTAATTCTGGCCAATAATGGGCCACGGCCAAAAATGTGAGCTGCGCCACATCTTGCCCATGGGCTGAAAGCGCGGGCATTTTGGCCAATAATTTGGGCAAGTTTTGCTTAAGGCCGTCATAGACAAAATCCGGCCCGTCATCTTCTGCGGGCGGCAAGCCATCTGCACCCATAAGGCCAAGGGCAACGCAAACCTCAGTATAGGCATAAATAAGTTTTTCGGGCGCAGGCTGGCGACGCCCCAAAATATTATAAAAAGCCGGCAGCGCTGTGTAATAGCCATTGCCATAACTGCTGGGCGATAAAATATCAAGATGCAGCGCAAAAATCTGCTCTAAGGTTTTTTGCGGCTGACGCAGCAGCAGCAAGCCATTGAGCGCGGCAAAAGTTTCGGCACTGGCTTCGTCGCGGATTTTATTCATAAACTTTTTTTCGTTGGTATTTGCTGTGGGCGTAAAAATACGCGCATGGCCATATTCATGCAGCAAGGTGCTTAGCGTCTCAAACTTGTGCGCGGTAATATCTTGCTTGTTTTGTGTAAACTCTTTGAGCACCCAGGCGGTGGCGGTGAGTGGGGCATTAGGCCGCATTAATATCACATGGCGCCTTTTGGCCATGCGATTAACAAAAATCCAACGTTGCTCTGGCACAAAGCTGCTTTGCCGATCAGAAAAGTCAGAAATATAAGTGCCATTGATAAAGGGCATGCGCATATGCTGGCGGGCGGCTTTCGCATATTTTTTTGCTTCAGCCCGCAGCGCTGGTTTTTCAAGGATATCATCTACATCTTGCCATTGCAGCATATCGGTTAAAGTCTTGGCGAGCTCGGCTTGCGTAAGCTTTTTCTCGGGCAGTTGTAAAATTTTTGTGCTGCCGCCCGTCATAGCCGAGGCCCGCACAATAAGACGGCCATAGGCTTTTGCCGCATCGGCATAAATAGGTGTGGCCGGTGGCGAGCCAGCAGCTTTTGGCCCCAATACAATAGCCTTAGCCGCCCAATGGCTGGCATTTTGTAAGGCGCGGCGCTCGGCCTTTTTGCCCATATCGGGCAATTGCGGCGCAGCTAAAATCCAATCGCCAAAAATTGCGGCGAGCTGAGGCGCACCACAATGACCAGACCCAGAATGTGCTGAAGATGCATCAGGATTTAACATACAAAAACTTTGCACAGGCAAAGCCAAACAGGAAACGAAAAAAGCGCCACAACTAGGATTGGCAATAAAATTAGTTTGATTTCGCTTAATGCCCAAACCCGCTTGTTACCAGCTGTCCGGTTTTTTGAACCTACCTATTAAGTCTGTCAAAGTTTCTGAGAATTGTGACTCTGCATAGTCTCTTACAGTTAGACTATAAAAAAAATCAGAGTTTTTGCTAAGTATTGAGCTTGGATTTTTTTTGTGTGCATTAAGCACCATTACTTTTTTTGAAAATTCCTTACGAATGATTTTGATAGGCATCAGCAGGTCGGAATCGTTCGACAAAACGACAGCTAAGTCATACTCATTTTTAAATGCACCCAAAAGCAACTCACTAGCAAGATTGACATCCGACCCCTTTTCTTGAGTATGCAGAACATTCACATATTTTCCTGTGAGTTCGCCCCTGTTATCGACCTCTAGCATTGGTCTTGGTCTAGATAGAAAATGCCCCTCTATAATTTCTAAATTGCATATAGTTCGGAGCGCCCGCCAGTAGATTTGCTGTCTTATATGCTGGCTAGGGTCATGACGTCTTGATACAACTGGTGCACTAAAATATTTAATTCCAAGAACATCATTTTGCTTTGCATATCTTTTGATTAACTGTTCAACATCAAGCCATTTATATTGACTATCTTTTAAGCCGCCATAATAGAGATTATAGCCGTCAATATATGCGATTGTTCTGATTGACATGAGATTCATACTTTCAAAATGCAGCGGCCGCCTTTCGGCGGCCGTGCGCCCGCAGATCGAAATCTTCGGGGGAATAGTCTAAATGTATACAGTGATTGTAAATATACTGTAAAGCAAATTCATACATACGCAAAACGTTTTGCACAGCCTTTAATAAACCATTGAACTAGCTTGGTTTAGTTTATTTTTGGTCGCCGTCTAAAAAGCGCGGATCAACAAAAACAAAGTTTTTATTGGGAAGATCCTCACCCAAGCGCACATTTTGCAACCCAACGCGGGTAAGAAAACCCTGCGCATCCACCACGCGCCACTGACGCAGCGCCATGGGTGCGGTCGAGAACACCAAAGTAAGCTGCCCCGCTTTTGGATTGGCCGTTTCAACCACACTCACCTCAACCACACCCGCATCTTTTTGGTAGTCGGTTACGGTTAAATCGCCGCTCAGCTTTACCGGCGCGCGCAAAATCAGCCATGCCAGTGAGCTTTGCAGTGGCGCGCTGGTGGCGTTTTTCATCTCGCCATCCCATAAATGCAGGGCCGTGCCATCGGCCACCAAGAGGCTGGCATTTTTACCCGCATATTGCAGGCGCATTTTACCGGGGCGCTTTATCAGCAACTCACCGCGGGCGGTTTGCCCCTCATCATTGCTTTGAATAAAGTCAGCCTGCAAGGTGGTGAGGCTGTTTAAATATTCTTCAATCGGCGCAAGCTCGGCCTCGGTCGCGGGGCGGGCAAAAGCCGGCGCGCTAATAAAGACGAAAAGCAACAAAGCGGCAAAAAGTTTTTTCATAAGGCAAATATAGACATTGATTATGGCATTGGCGAGGCCATTTTGTTAAAATGGCTTATGCAAAATGCGCAAAACCCCGAAATATTGCGGCAAAATTTACCCGATGCCCGCATAACGAGCCGTATGGTAAAGGGCCATTTGCGTGTGCAAATTCGTTTTACCGGCAGCAGCTTGCATCAATATTGGTTGTTTGAGTTTCGGCCACAATTGCAACAGGCGCTGCTATTACATGCCGAACTGCCCACACATTTGCGCGGTAAAAAAACCAGCGTCACGTTACTAAATAATGTGCGCCAATATTGCCTAGCCCAAGGCATCAGCCATATGCGCTTTACGGCGCAAGGTGTTGGCAGCTATGTTTGGCTTTGTCATGGGGCATTACCTTTGCAAGCCTGCTGGCAAGATATGCGCCTCACTTTGCTGGCCGAACTTGGCGATAATGCCACCGGCTTAAAACCCTATCAGCACAAACGGCTTGAAGCTTTGCTGCAAAGCCCCAACCGAAAAGCCGCACGCGCTTTGGCGCAATGCCATTATATGTGGTGCGGGCAAGAGGTGCGCACCCATTTGCGCGGCCTTGTGTGGCAGGGCGAGTTTATTTTTGCCAAGCGGCCACAACCGCCACACAAAAATAGCCCAACCCCTCAATACAAGTCCTAGCTAAATTTACCTAACCAAATTTTAGGCGCGCGGTTTTTGTATTTCCGGCGTCTAAATGCATGGGCCGCAGCTCTGGCACATTCAAACGAAATGGCTGTAGCACTGGCTCTACGGGTGTGGCGCTGGGGGCCAGATAATCATGCAGCGGCGAGCGATAATTACCCTTAAGGCCGCGCTCATAAACACGCACGAGCTCAGCAGCACGCTCGCGCAAAGCCGGGCTTTCATGCAAAACATAGCGCAGATAATCACGCGTCTGCTCGCTACGTGGCGCCCGAAATGTGGCATCAACCACAAAGGGCAAACCCGCTTCATATATTTGATATTCGGCATCGGACACGGTGTTGTTTAGCGCAATGGTGCGGGCCATGGCGGTTATTTGCTCCAAGCTTTTGCCCTGCACTTGCGTGCGATAGCTGTCAAAATTGCGCAAAATATCGGCCGATACTGCCGCCGTGTCGTGGCTGAGATCGCTGCGCATCAGCCGCCACTCATAGACTTTGGCAAACATATCGCGCACTTGTTGCAACTCGGCTGGCGATTTGGCTTGCTGAATCATATAGAGCGCGGCACCCGCATCAGCCGTGCGCTCGCCAATTGCGGTTTCATAATTGCCGCCGCGATCTGTGGCTGCGGGCAAGGTCATAAAATCCATACAATGGATGGCCTCATGCGCCAGCACAAAATTGCGGAAGGGCACCAGCTGGGCCGCGCCATCATTGGGCACCAGCGGCGCAAGCCCGCCCCAGGCCATATCATGAAAAGTTGTGGGCGTGAGCCGGTCGGATGCGCCCGTGGCAACACAAGCATAGCCGCCTGGTAAAGCATAGCCATCTTGAGTGGCCATCATCGGCGCGGTCAGCATATCGAAGGGCAACCACAGCGGCGATAAATCGGCCGTATTCAGCGTGCCGTCGCCCCATGGGCTTAAAATGGCCCCCGGCATAACATAACCAACCTTAAGCGTGCGACTCACGAGCGAGTCGCGGTCAACATCCATAAACTGAATATTATAAGGCGCGGTTGCTACGACCAAATTATCGCGGAAGGCATCAACCGTTGCCACAGCATCGGGCCGATTAGGCAGGCGCTCATTTTCTGGCGAGTCATTAAATGTGGTGCTGAGCGCGCCTACCGCTGCCGAACCCACCGTGACAAAACCCACAATCCACCACAGCCGCACTGAAAACCGCACCGTGCTGCGGCCAAGACGCTGCCAAATATTCAGCTTTGGTTTAGCCGCATCGTTTGACGCGGGACCATTGTTATTTGAGCCAATGTTATTTGCAGCTTTTTTTGCGGATTGGGCCATAAAAATCTCCAATAGAAGTCGCTATAGGACAATAGACGCCTATTTAGCTTGGCCAAGCCTAGCATGCCATTTTATTTGTGCAAATAATAAAGAGACCGGATTGTTTATTAATAGGGCGGCGCTGCGGGCGTTAATCTCTGCGGCCCAAAACCTCGCGCTTGCCCACATGGTTAGCCGCGCTGACCACGCCTTCTTTTTCCATGCGCTCGATTAATGTTGCGGCGCGATTATAGCCAATTTGCAGATGGCGCTGCACAAAACTGGTGCTGGCCTTGCCCTCGCGCAGCACAATATCAACGGCCTTATCGTAAAGCGCATCGCCCGAGCTGGTATTGCCGCCCACAGCGCCGCCCTCGTCACTCTCAACATCTTCAGTAACAGCATCGAGATATTCGGGCGTGCCTTGCGTTTTCAAAAACTCAACCACTTGCGCCACTTCTTCGTCGCGCACAAAGGGGCCATGCACCCGACTAATGCGCCCGCCGCCCGCCATAAACAACATATCGCCCTGCCCTAAAAGCTGCTCGGCGCCCTGCTCGCCCAAAATGGTGCGGCTATCAATTTTGCTGGTCACCTGAAAGCTGATACGTGTCGGAAAATTAGCCTTAATGGTGCCGGTAATCACATCCACACTGGGGCGTTGTGTGGCCATAATTAAATGAATGCCCGCCGCCCGCGCCATTTGCGCCAAGCGCTGAATGGCGGCCTCGATATCCTTGCCTGCGACCAGCATCAGATCGGCCATTTCATCGACAATCACCACAATATAGGGCAGCTCGGTTAAATCAAATGGCTGTTCTTCAAAAATGGGCTTGCCGGTGTGGGCATCAAAACCGGTTTGCACTTGGCGGCGCAAATCTTCGCCGCGCGCCCGCGCTTCAGCAAGGCGCAAATTATAGCCCTCGATATTACGCACACCGAGCTTGGCCATGGAGCGATAGCGCTCTTCCATTTCGCGCACCGCCCATTTTAGCGCCACAATAGCTTTTTTAGGCTCGGTCACCACGGGCGCCAATAAATGCGGAATGCCCTCGTAAACTGAAAGCTCAAGCATTTTTGGATCGACCATAATAAAGCGGCACTTACTGGGCGGGTAACGATAAAGCAGCGATAAAATCATCGCATTCACCGCAACCGATTTACCCGAGCCCGTGGTCCCTGCCACCAATAAATGCGGCATGCGCGCTAAATCGGCAATAATGGGCGTGCCGCCAATATCGCGCCCCAAAGCCAGCGGCAATTTATGCTCATTGCTGGTAAATTTTTGCTCGGCCAGCAACTCGCGCAGCCACACGGTTTGCCGCTTAGTATTTGGCAATTCAATACCAATAGCATTACGCCCAGGCACCACCGCCACCCGCACCGAGGTGACACCAACCTCACGGGCAATATCATCGGACAGCGCCACCACCCGCGCTGTTTTTGTACCTGGGGCTGGCTCTAACTCAAACAATGTCACCACCGGCCCCGGATGTGCCTGACCAATTTGCCCGCGCACGCCAAAATCGGCCAAGGTGGCCTCTAGCCTTTGTGCCGCTTTGCTTAATGCTTCGGGCGATTGTGTTTCCTGCCGCACCACATCGGGCTTATAAAGCAGGTTCAGCGACGGCAGCTCGGGGTTGCTGTCATCAAGGGGTAATTGCGGCAGCTTAGCGGGTTTGTCTTTGGGCTTATCTTTTTTGCGCGGCGGCGTTGGGCGGCGGCGCTGAGCTGGCGGCGCATCGTCAGGAATATTATCCTCTTCTTCCTCGGGCACGTCTTCGGCCACAAGGGTGCGCTGCTCATCATTGCGCCAAAAACCAGCAAGCCCGCGCATGAGCCCCGCAACAAAGCGCAAGACATGCTGCTGCCACAATAAAGCAATGCGATCCAGCGCCGTATGAAAGGCGTTTTTCGTCGCAGAGCCCGCCAAGCGCCAATCGGCCAGCGGCACGGCACCCGCGAATAACAACCCCACAAAGGCAAAGAACAGCAGCCCCAAAGGCAGCACAATTTCCGGCACAGCATCGGGCCAATGCGGCTGTAGTGCTTGCCAAATAAGCTCACCCACAGCCCCCGCAGGCGGCGATGTGACAGAATTGGCCGGAGCGGGCCAATAAATTGCCACCACAACCGAAAGCGCCAGCATAGAAAACAGCGCCAACAGCAAGCGCCACACAAGGCCGGTGAGTTGACCCGTGCGCGATAATTGCACCGCCCACGCGCCCAGCACAAAGCACACAAAAAATCCTGCCACGCCCAAGCCCTGCCGCACAATGTCAGCAACAATGGCACCAAAGCGGCCCAAAATATTATGCACCGACTCGGCACCCGCCACGCTATTCCAAGAGGGGTCTTGCATATCATAGCTGAGCAGCGCCAGCATAAGGGCCACGGCCGCCACCGCCGTGAGCAAGGCCATGCTTTGTGTCAGCATAGAGGTCAGCCAGCGCCGCAAAGATTGGGGCAGCAAAGGCAACCGCGCTTCTTGTTTGCGCTCAAGACGTATGCCACCACGCATTAATGTCCCCCCCTATTAATGGCTCAGTCAATGGCTCCCGTTAATGAACCTGTGCGCCCACCAAAACCAGAGTGATAGCGCCCACTACAAAAAGCAAGCCTGCTACAACATCGGCATCGTCTTTGCGGCCCTTCAGCTTATGCCAGCCCATCAACCATAAGGGTGCCGACATGCCAATCGCCGCAACATAAGCCGGATTAGGCGTATAATACATGGCAAGGTTTTTACAAAATGTTAGCCCCACGGTGAGTGCGCCAATGCCTAAACCGGCACGCCACTGCGCTTGCAGCATGGTTTTATTTAGTCCTGCTGGCAAAGCCATAACAAAAATTATGCCCGACATGATCGCGCCATAATAAAGCGCGCCCGCCACAACATGGCCCGCTTGCGCCATGGCATATTTATTGAGCAAATCAATGGCGACAGCCGCAAAAATGGCGGGCGCCATAAAAACAAGTGCCGCCCGACTAACCTCGCAGCGCGCCATGCGCATGAGCGCCATCACCATAATAAGCAATGACACCAGCATCGCCGCCAGCCATTGCGGCTGCTCGATAAAGCCGCGCATTTGCGAATGATCGTAGAGAAGCCAGCCTAAAAATGTAAACAGCAGCGAAAGCGGCGCAAGGCGCATCGGCACGGCACCGCCAAAGCGAGCGGCCGCATCAAAAAAACGCGCATCAGTAAAGCGCACAATCATGGCATTTAATATAACGGCCGCATAAAAGTGCCAGTTTGTGGGCGGCGGCAGCAACAGCAGCAGCGGCAATAAAATAAGCATGGGCACCAGCCCACGCCACAGCACCATTTGCCGCCCGGGCAAGCGAAAGCGCGCATTCCACTCGCCCCACACCGCGCCAAACAGCGCCTGCCCTAATGCAAAAGCCGCCCAAAGCATAGACTAAACTGAGCCAGAAAAGTCTATACTAAGGCGGCTTTTAATCAGACCACTAAGAATTTTAAACGGCATTCGCTCCCGTTTCGCCTGTGCGGATACGCACGGCATAATCAATCGGCATGATAAAGACCTTACCATCACCAATGCGGCCGGTATTGGCAGTTTTTGCAATAACCTCAACCACGCGCTCGGCGATGGGGTCATCAACGGCGACCTCAATTTTTACCTTGGGCAAGAAGCTCACGGCATATTCAGCGCCACGATAAATTTCTGTTTGGCCTTTTTGACGACCAAAGCCCTTAACCTCAGTCACGGTCAAGCCTTGAATACCAATGCCGGTTAAAGCATCGCGCACTTCTTCGAGTTTGAAGGGCTTGATAATTGCGACAACCCATTTCATGCCATGCTCCTTAGAAAAAAGTTAGAAAAGTAAACCCGCCCCAAAAAGAAATCCGTAAAAAAAAGAAATACAGTGGACTTTGCCGTAATTTAGCGCCATTTGTCTAGTCATGCTCAAACGTAAAAAAGTCAGTAGTGGCAAAATTGCCCAGCCTGTAAAGACCATCAACAAGGCCAACAGCCTAATGGCTAAGAGTTACGATATTATTATCATCGGCGGCGGGCCGGTTGGTTTATTAATGGCAAGCCTACTGGCCGACTTGTCCTATAAATTAGCTCTTATCGAGCCGCAGCCATATAGCCCGCAAAAAAATGCCGATTTGCGCACATTAGCACTGGCGCAACAAAGCTTGGATTTACTCAATCGTTGCGGCTTGTGGCAGCCTTTGGCAGCGGGCGCAAATCCTATTCGTGATATTCGCGTGACCGATGCGGCGCACCCATGGTGCCTGTCATTTAACAGTAAAGATATAAAAGCCGATAGTTTTGGTGCCATGGTTGAGCATGGCGCTTTAATGCAGTGTTTATGGCGTGCGGCAGCAACCCAAAAAAACCTGACACTCTATAGCGGTCACACATTAAAAGATTTCTCGGCAAATAACTCTGCAAGCGAGATAAATGCCACGCTCGATAATGGCCAAAAACTTACGGTAAAATTGCTGCTGGCCGCCGATGGCCGCACATCTTTTTGTCGCGAGCATGCGGGCATTCGGATCACGGCCAGCCCCTATCAAGCATCGGCCTTGGTGGCCACGCTCGCCCACAACCAACCCCATGGCGATTGGGCCTTAGAAGATTTTCGCCCCGGCGGGCCGCTGGCAGTTTTGCCTTTGCGTAATAATCGCGTGGGCTTGGTGTGGACCGATAGCGCCCGCGCCACCAAAACGCGCCTGCAACAAAACGAGGCCGATTTTATTGCCGAATTACAGCCGCTGTTAGGCAGCTGGCTTGGTAAAATGCGCCTGGTCAGCCAGCGGCAAAGCTGGCCCTTGCACCTGCAAAATGCCGAGCGCTACCATGATACGCGCCTTGCCTTATTGGGCGATGCCGCACACGTGATGCACCCTATTGCCGGACAGGGGCTTAACCTTGCCATGCGCGATATGGCCTATTTGGCGCAGCTTTTAGCAAACGCATCAGACCCGGGTGATGCCGAATTGCTGGGCCGCTACACCACACAGCGCAGAGCCGATGTGCTGAAATTGCTGCTCACCACCGATATTCTCGACCGGCTGTTTAGCAATAACCTTCCGCCGATAAAATGGGCGCGGCGCGCAGGCCTGGCTTTGGTTGAACAGATTCCGCCACTCAAACGTTTTTTCATGCGCGAGGCCATGGGGGGCCAATAAAGGGTGGCTAGCTAATGGGTGATGAGTGGGGGGGGTATCATTTAACTTAGACTCTACTTAATCATTTTATTGCATAATCTCAGCTTCATGTGGCACCGCTCCAAAAACTTTCTGAAACGTCTCCCCGCACAACAGCGCTGGCGCTGGTGGTTGCTGCTGCTGATTCCGTTATTGGCACTGGCTTTGCTATGGCTACATCTGCACACTATTCAATCGCTGGCGCTGGTGCCATGGTCGCGGCTTGTTTCAGATTTTGGCATGCTCACATTATTAGTGCTGACCGTCATGCTACTGGCAAGGCAGCTTTGGCATGGGCGTACCCTTGAAGATCACCTGGAAAACCGCGCACTTGAGGTGCAGCGTTTAGCCTTGGTGGCCAACACCACTAATAATGCTATTGCCATTTTAACCCGCAGCGGGCGCGTTGAGTGGGTCAACCAAGCCTTCACCAGCCTTACGGGGCAGCTTTTAAGTGACGCCATGCATCGCAGGCTCGATGAGTTGCTCTGCGGCAGCTCGACCGATAAGGCGGCCCTCATAGAGTTACAGCGCCATGTGCAGCAAGGCCTTGTGTGGCAGGGCGAAATGCTGATTTACAGCAAAAACGGCCAAGAATTATGGCTTAATCTGGCCCTACACCCCATGCTGGACCGGCAAGATAAATTGTTGGGCATTATTTTTATTGGTCAGGATTTGCGCCCGCTTAAAGCCAGCGAGGCGCGCATTGAAAGCCTGGCGCATTTTGACAAACTCACCGGCCTTGCCCAGCGCGAATGGTTTTTGCGCAGAGCCAGCGCTCTCATGGAGGGCAATAAAAGCGGGGCTGTTTTATTTATTCAATTTACCCGTTTTCCGATGTTACGCAGCTCGCTTGGACAAGACCTCACCGACCGCGCCGTGCTGGCCATTGTTGAGCGCATCAACGAAATTTTACAAAGCCGGCAAATCACCGCGCTGTTTTCGCGCATGGGCACCAGCCGCTTTGCGCTGTTTGTGGGTCCGCCCGATTTAGAAAAAGCAAACGAGCTGGCCGACCAATTACTGCAATCCATGTTGCGCCCCTTTTACATCGAGGCACAAGCGGTGCAAGTGCCGGCACGCGTCGGCTTGGCCAGCACAATTTTTGCGCCCGACAGCGCCGAAGATTTACTGCGCAATGCCGAAATTGCCGCGCAAACCGCGCTTGAAAGCAAGCTTGGCGGCGTGGTGTGTTTTGACCGCACCATGCGCGAAAAGCTTGAGCAACGGCAATTGCTAGAAACCGATTTGCGCCGCGCCATTTATTTTGAAAGCGAGCAGCTGTTTAATGTCTATCAGCCGATTTATCAGTTGGACAATAACCGTCTGGCTGGTTTTGAAGTGCTGGCCCGCTGGCAGCACCCGCAGCGCGGCTTGGTCAGCCCGCTTGATTTTATCAATGTGGCCGAAGAATCTGGCCTGATTGTGCCACTTTGGACAGTCATTATGCTGCGCGCGCTGCGTCAGCAAGTGCAATGGAACAGCGCCCGGGCCGATAAAATATTTGTGTCGCTTAATTTGTCATCGCGGCAGTTTTTTCTGCCGGGGCTGCTGCGGGTGATAGATGGTATCATGGCCATGACCGGCGCCGACCCCACCTTGATCAAGCTTGAAATCACCGAAAGCCACATCATGGAAGAAACCGCCTATGCCACCAAGCAAATGGTTGAGCTGCGCCAACGTGGCTTTAGAGTGTCGATTGATGATTTTGGCGCGGGCTATTCGTCCTTATCTTATTTGCACAAGCTGCCAGTGGACGACCTAAAAATCGACCGCTCATTTTTGGTGGCCATGCGCGAAAATGACAGCAACCTTGCCATTATTCGCACCATTGCCAAACTCGGGCAGTTGCTTAATTTAGAGCTGACGGCTGAAGGCATTGAAACAGAAAGTGACCTTGCTATTATCCGCAACATGCAAGTGCAATTTGGCCAAGGCTTTTATTTTGCCAAGCCCCTCAGTGCGGCCGACGCTGAAAAACTCTTGCCGCCGCCAACCCAGATGAGCCAAGCCCAAATAAACCAAACTCAGATAAACCCAGAGCCCAGATAAAGCCCCCAACAAAGCCCCCAACAAAGCCAAAGCCCATGCGCCACATACCGGTTTTTTTATCAAGTGCGATTATTTTACTGCTGGTGCTGAGTTTGCACGCGCTGGGCTGGGCCGCCTTCAACCGCCCGCAAGCGCAGCCCTTTTTTGGCGGGCAAATTGTTGGCTTGGCGTTTAACCCCTTTCCAACCGGCACCGACCCCACGGCGTGGCGCTTTCCCACAAGGCAGCAGCTGGCGCAAGATGTTGATACTGTGGCGCCGCATGTGCGCAGCTTGCGTACCTACTCATCGCTCAATGGCTTAGATGCCGTGGCGCCACTCGCCGCGCCTTATAATATTGAAGTGACTTTAGGCATGTGGCTAAGCCGCGATAAAGAAGCCAACAAAGCCGAAATCGATGCCGGCATTCGTGCCGCAAAAAATAATCGCAATATTAAGCGGGTGATGGTTGGCAACGAAGTGCTATTGCGCGAGGATATGAGCCCCGCCGATCTTATTGCCGCCGTGCGTTTAGCCTCGGCACAATTAGCCATACCTGTTTCAACGGCCGAGCCATGGCATATCTGGCTTAAATATCCTGAATTGGCCGATGCGGTTGATTTTATCACCGTGCATCTTTTGCCTTATTGGGAGGGCGTCGATATTGCCGGTGCACTCCCCTATCTTGAAATGCGTTATAATGAATTACAGCAACGCTACCCCAATAAGCATATTGTCATAGGCGAGGTCGGCTGGCCCAGCGATGGCCCCTGGGTTGAAGCATCCGAACCGAGCCTCGTCAATGAGGCACAATTTATCCGTGGCTTTTTGGCCAAAGCTGCCGAAAAGCGCTGGGATTATTATTTAATGGAAGCCTTTGACCAACCGTGGAAACGCACCTTAGAAGGCTCGGTTGGGGCCAGCTGGGGCCTATGGGATGAAAACCGCACACCCAAATTTGCCATGAGCGGCGATGTGCGCGAGCGGCAAAGCTGGTGGGGCGCCATGTTGGTGGCCAGCGGCCTTGCTTTGCCTCTTATGATTTATTTCCTAAGACGCAGCGGGCATGTGTCATGGCTGGGGCGGTTTTTTTATTGTGGCATTATTCAAACTATCGCGGCGCTATTGGTGCTGGCCGTGCTGGCCCTGCTGCAAGAGGCCACCAGCAGCTGGGCGCATTTACCGTGGATATTACTGATGCTAGCGCAATTGGTGCTGCTGTCGGTGTTGCTCACCGATGGGTTGGAATTTACCGAGATGGTTTTTGCCAAACAGCGCCTGCGGGCTTTTACGCCCTTTAATTTACCCGCACCGCCCGATGCGCCCAAAGTCTCCATCCATGTGCCCTGTTATAACGAGCCACCCGAAATGGTGATTGCCACGCTCGATGCCTTGGCGCAACTCGCTTATCCTAACTTTGAAGTGCTGGTGATTGATAACAACACGCGCGATGCCGCCGTGTGGCAGCCACTTGAAGAACACTGCACCCAACTGGGCGAGCGCTTTCGCTTTTTTCATTTGCCCAAATGGCCGGGCTATAAAGCGGGTGCGCTTAATTTTGGCCTCAGCCAAACAGCGCCTGATGCCGAATTTGTCGCAGTTATCGATAGCGACTACCAAGTGCAACCCGATTGGCTGGCCTCGACCATTCCGTTTTTTGCCAAGCCCGAAATTGCCATTGTGCAAGGCCCGCAAGATTACCGCGATTGGCAGAATGACCGCTTCAAAACCATGATTTATTGGGAATATGCCGGTTTTTTCCATATCGGCATGGTGCAACGGAACGACCGCAACGCCATTATTCAGCACGGCACTATGACCATCATTCGTAAAAGCGCCTTGCTGGCCGCACCCGGTTGGGCCGAGTGGTGCATTTGCGAAGATGCCGAATTGGGCCTGCGCCTTTTTGCGCAAGGGCATGAGGCGGTTTACCTTGAACACAGTATGGGGCGTGGCCTCGTGCCCGATAATTTTGCCGCTTATAAAACGCAGCGTTTTCGTTGGGCCTATGGCGCCATGCAAATTATGAAGCGTCATGCGCAGGCCTTGTTACCGGGTGGCAAAAGCCTGACGCATGGGCAGCGCTTTCACTTTTTTGCAGGCTGGCTGCCGTGGCTGGCCGATGCCGCGCATTTTATTTTTGCACTGGCCGCCATTTTCTGGACCATGCTGCTGCTGCTGGGTTGGGTTGAGTTTCCGCCCTTGGCCTTTTTGGTGCCGTCGTTGGCAGCTTTTAGCTTTAAGGTGCTGGCCAGCTTTTGGCTTTATAAAAAGCAGGTTAAATGCACCTTGAGCGAGCGCATTGGCGCCGCCATTGCCGGCATGAGCCTGACGCACACGGTGGGCCGCGCTATGCTGCAAGGGCTTTTTACCAATGGTAAGCCGTTTTTCCGCACACCAAAAAACGAAAATGCGCCGGCGCTGATTCAAGGCTTACTCATGGCGTGGGAAGAAATTCTGCTGCTGCTGCTGCTTTGGTGTGGCGGCATTGCTACAATTTTAGTTTATGGCACAGCCAACCAAGAGGCCATGCTGTGGGCCAGCCTCATGCTGGTGCAGGCATTGCCCTATTTGTCAGCTTTAATAACATCTTGTATAAACGCCATACCCACACTACACCAAAAGAACAACCATGCTGCTTGAACTATTCATTATTTTTGCGCTGATGGTACTCAATGGCTATTTTGCCATGGCCGAGCTTTCGGTGGTGTCGGCCAAAAAAGCCCTGCTTAAAGCCGAGGCCGAGCAGGAAAATAATCCGGCAGCACAATGCGCCCTCGATTTAGCCGAAGATCCAGGCCGGTTTTTATCAACGGTGCAGGTTGGCATTACCGTAACCGGCGTTTTAGCGGCGGCCTATGGTGGCGCCAATTTGTCTGACCGGCTGGCACTCTTTTTTGAAACCGTGCCGGCGCTGGCCGCCCACGCCCATGAAGTTGCCTTTGCTATAGTGGTGGTGCTTATTTCTTATTTCACGCTGATTATTGGCGAACTTGTGCCCAAGCGCCTTGCCCTAGCGCGGGCCGAGGCCATTGCCATGATGGTGGCCCGCCCGATGAATTGGCTTTCCACCATTGGGGCGCCGTTGGTTTGGCTGCTTGAAACCTCATCCGAATTATTGCTGCGGCTTTTGGGCTTGCATCAACTTAAGGCCGGCACCGTCACGGAAGAAGAAGTCAAAACCCTGATTGCCGAGGGCACGCAAAGTGGTGTTTTTGCCCCCGCCGAGCAGCAAATGCTGGAAGGCGTGTTGCGCCTGGCCGACCGCAGCGTGCGCGCCATTATGACCCCCACGCCTGAAATTGTTTGGCTGGATGTAGAGGACGCGCCGCAAAATATTATGCAAGCTATCCGCACCAGCGGTTATTCGCGCTTTCCGGTGGCGCGGGGCGCGCTCGACCAAGTGCTGGGCTTTGTGCACGCCAAAGACCTTTTAGAACGAGCCTTTTCGCAGCAGCCGCTTGACTTAAGCGCCTGCCTGCATGAGCCGCTTATTGTGCATGATGGCATGCCCGTTTTGCGCCTGCTCGATTTATTTAAGCAATCGAAACTGCATGTGGCGCTGGTTGCCGATGAATATGGCAGTGTTGAGGGGCTGGTCAGCATTACCGATATTCTCACCAGCATTGCCGGCGAAATGCCCGAAGGCGCCGATAGCGATGAGGCTGGCGCCACCCGCCGCGATGATGGCAGCTGGCTGCTGGATGGCACACTGCCCATTGAAGACGCCGAAAAAGCGCTGCAATTGCGCGATTTACGCGGCGAGGATGATTTTCATACGCTGGCCGGATTTATGCTTAAAGGCCTTGGGCGCATTCCGGTGGCGGGCGATTATTTTATCAATGCCGGCTGGCGCTTTGAAGTGATAGATATGGATGGCCGTCGTATCGATAAAGTGATGGCCATTCCGCCAAAATCGGCGGCATCAATCGAAAATTAGTAACTTATCTCTATTTTCAGTAGGGTCATTTTATCAGCCCACAGAATCGCTTATATTGATTTTTCCACACTCTTCGAGGCCAAAATGAAATCTGCCTTACGCCAAAAATCTCACCTGCGCGCGGGCCTTGCCATCGGCCCCATTTTATTTGTTGTCGCCATTTTAGCGGTGCTGGTGGCAGCTTTAGCCGCAGGCTCGGGCGGCATTCAAAACGCGCCGGGCACCGAGCAGGCCCGCACCAATGGCGCGGCTATTATGGCGCAAGGCACAAATATTCGTATGGGTGCGCAGCGCGTTTTATCAAACAGCGCGATTGCGGTCGATTCTATCCGCACGGTTGGCACATCAACCACCGATACATCGGGCGCGGGCATTTTTACCGCAGCGGGCGGCAGTGTGCCGCCGCAAAACCCCCCAGGTGGCGCGGCTGGCGCGGGCGCGCTTAATAACTGGACTATTGCAACGGGCTATCTTGGCGGCGTTGGTTTAACTGGCACGCCTGCCGATATCAGCACTACAGCGGGTGCATCGGGCGCCGATCTTGTGGCGCTGATTTCGGTTACACAACCGGTGTGTCAGCAAATAAACCGGCAAAATACCGGTGTAGCGGGTTATTGGATTGTGGCCTCGGCCGGCACCTCCTCACAAGTGGGTGACACACGCTTTGATACCACCAGCAATATCAGCAACCTTAGCGGCTTACCCATTACGGGTCGTGCACAAGGCTGCGTGGCTAATCAGGCCGACACCGCTTGGTATTATTTTCAGTTGCTTTTGGCCAATTAAGACGATATTTCATAGCAGGTAAGGAATCCTAAAATGTTAAATAAGCGCAACAGAAAATCTTCTCAAGCGGGTATCGCCATTGGCCCCATTCTGTTTGTTGTGGCCATTTTGGCCGTGCTGGTAGCAGCCTTAGCCGCAGGCTCGGGTGGCTTTACTGCTTCAAGCACAACCGATGCGGCGCGTACCAATGCCGGCGCCATTATTGCCCAAGGCAATAATATTCGCGGTGGTACTGCTCGTGTATTAACTGGCAACTTCACGGCAGAGCAAATCCGCACAGTCGGCACAGGCACAACCGACGCCACGGGCGCAGGCATTTTCACCGCAGCCGGTGGTGGCGTGCCACCACAAAACCCACCCGGTGGCACAACCCCCGCCACTAATGCTTGGACAATCGATACCGCCTTTTTGCTTGGCGTGGGTGTCACCGGCACCCCTGCCGACCGCAGCAGCAACGCCACAGCAGCCGGTGCCGATCTGGTTGCCTCACTGCGCGTGACTCAAATTATCTGCCAACAAATTAATCGCCTGCTTACCGGCACCGCGGCGGGTTATTGGATTGTGGCCTCGGGCGGCACCGCCGCGCAAGT